>CAWEAI010000001.1:0-363256 GCA_963806925.1 uncultured Actinomycetota bacterium
GACGGCGACGACATCCCCGTCGTCCGGGTCGCCGCCTTCCCCGCCCTGCAGGGCGACGAGAAGTGGGGCGAGTCGATCATCGAGCTGATGAACGCGGTGGACGAGTCCATCCCGACGCCCGAGCGTGAGACCGACAAGCCGTTCCTCATGCCCGTCGAGGACGTCTTCACGATCACCGGTCGCGGCACCGTCATCACCGGTCGCATCGAGCGCGGCATCGTCAAGGTCAACGAGGAGGTCGAGATCATCGGCATCCGCGAGGTCGCTCAGAAGAGCGTCGTGACCGGTGTCGAGATGTTCCGCAAGCTGCTCGACGAGGGCCAGGCCGGCGAGAACGTCGGTCTGCTCCTGCGTGGCACCAAGCGCGAGGACATCGAGCGCGGCATGGTCGTCATCAAGCCGGGCACCACGACTCCTCACACCAACTTCGAGGCGTCGGTCTACATCCTCAGCAAGGACGAGGGCGGCCGTCACACGCCGTTCTTCAACAACTACCGCCCCCAGTTCTACTTCCGTACCACGGACGTGACGGGTGTGGTGACCCTGCCCGAGGGCACCGAGATGGTCATGCCTGGTGACAACACCGAGATGTCGGTCGAGCTCATCCAGCCCATCGCCATGGACGAGGGCCTGCGCTTCGCGATCCGTGAGGGTGGCCGCACCGTCGGCGCCGGCCGGGTCGTCAAGATCACCAAGTGATCACTGCCGGTCACTGACCGGCACCGCAGGACCCGAGACCCCGTCTCCCGCAAGGGAGGCGGGGTCTCGTGCGTCCCGAGCGGCGGCATCACGGTGCGCCGCACCGCCTTCGCCGAACTGGCGGCGCTGGTCGCTGAGCGAGTCAGCCCAGGTCCACACCCTCGAAGTCCTCGGGGGTGTAGTCCCGCTTCTCGACGAGCACCATCCAGTTGCCGGAGTTGTCGCGCATCAGTGCCTCGACGCCGTAGGGACGGTCCTCGGGCTCCTGCAGGAACTCCACCCCTTTCGCCTTGAGGTCCTCGTAGGTGGCGCGGCAGTCGTCGACGTTCATCCCGACCCCCGGCAGCCCGCCCTCGTCCTGAGCGCGGATCATCGCCTCGACGAGGTAGTCGGGGAGCGGGCCGCTCGGCGTGGTGAGGTGCAGGTGGACCTCGGGTTGCCTCGGGTGGAACACGGTGCACCATCGGAAGTCAGGACCGAGCTGGAGGTCGTCGCCGACCTCGAAGCCCAGGACGTCGGTGTAGAAGGCGAGGGACTCGTCGATGTCCTTCACCCAGACGGACAGGAGGGAGATGTTGGTGATCATGCGACGATCTCGCGGAACCTGGTGCTGAAGGACCCGAGGCTGCTGTAGCCCACGGCGTGGCACACCTCGGTGACCGTGAGGTTGGCTGCGCGCAGCAGGTCCTGTGCCCGCTCGACCCGTCGCTGAGCGAGGTAGGCGGCCGGCGGCGTGCGGTACGTCGTGGCGAACGAACGCAGGAAGTGGAAGCGGCTCATCCCGGCGAGCCCGGCGAGGTGGTCAAGGTCGAAGGGCTCGGCGAAGTGCAGGTCGAGATGGTCTCGCGCCCGCCGCAGGTGGATCAGGACGTCGCCAGGAACCCGACGCTGCCCTGTCATCCGACGAGCGCCTCCACGGCAGCGGAGAACGCGGAGGTGTGGGCGTCGACGTCGGCGGGGGTGTGGAACGGCGAGAAGAGCGACATGTTGTGGAACGGCGCCAGCAGCACCCCGCGATTGACGGTCCAGAGGTGGAAGAAGGCGTCGAGCTCCTCGTCGACGGCGGCGGCCGCCTCGGCGCCGCCGCGCGGTGGCGGGCAGAACCAGTACTCGGCACGGCACCCGAGCCGCTGGACGTGCCACGGGAGGTCGTGAGCGGCGATCACCTCGCGGATGCCGTCGGTGAAGAGCTCGGCCAGCGGGATCGCGACGTCGAAGTCCTCCTGGCGCAGCGCGTGGGACAGCGTGGCCCGGACTGCTGCCATGGCCAGCGCAGACCCCGACAGGGTCCCGCCCACGCCGGCGACGTCGATGTCGTGTCCGAGCATCGGACCCTCCAGCCGGGCGGCCACCTCGGCCGACATGCCGTAGGCCGCGACCGGGATGCCGCCGCCGATCGGCTTGCCGATCACGACGAAGTCGGGGTCGAGGTCCCACGCCGCGGTGGCTCCGCCGGGGCCGGCGCAGATCGTGTGGGTCTCGTCGTTGATGAGCAGGACGCCGTGACGTCGGGTGATCTCGCGAACAGCCGCCAGGTAGCCCTCGTCGGGCAGGACGATCCCGATGTTGGTCAGCGCCGGTTCCATGAGCAGGCACGCGACATCGCCCTCGGCCAGCCTCGACTCCAGCGCGTCCGGGTCGTTGAACGGCACGACCGCGGTGGTGAGGGCGACATCGACCTGGGGCCCCAGCGCGCCGGGACGGGCGACTACGCGGTCACCGGCGCGGCCGTGCTCGAGCACACCCAGGGTCTCGTCGACCGTGCCGTGGTAGCACCAGTCCATGACCGCGATCCGGGGCCTGCCGGTGAGGTGGCGAGCGAACCGCAGCACGAAGCGGTTGGCGTCGGTCGCCGTCATCGCCATCTGCCAGCGGGGGAGCCCGAAGCGACGACTCAGCTCGCTGGCGACCCACGTGGCGTCGGTCGAGGGAAGCATCGTCGTGATGCCGCGCCGGGTGCGCTCGTGCACGGCGTCCGCGACAGCAGGCAGGCAGTGGCCGGTCATCGACCCGGTGTCGCCCAGGCAGAGGTCGACGTAGTCGATGCCGTCGACGTCGGTGAAGCCTCCGCCCGAGGCGGACTCCACGAAGAGCGGGAACGACCCCGGCCACCGGGTCATCCACGGCATCGGGACACCCGCGAGCAGGTGTTCCCCGGCCTCGGTGGCGAGCCGTGCCGACCTCGGGTGCAGGTCGATGAAGCGCTGCTCCTCCTCGGCTCGCAGGGACGCCAGGCGGGACCGGTCGATGGTCGTCGGCGCCGCGCTCACAGGGCGCTGCCGACGTACTTGGTCTCGAGGTATTCCTCGATCCCCTCGAAGCCGCCCTCGCGACCGAAGCCGGAGTGCTTGACCCCTCCGAACGGCGCCGCCGGGTTGGACACGATGCCGGTGTTGACCCCGACCATCCCGACCTCCAGCGCCTCGCTGACCCGCAGCACCCGGGCATGGTCGCGCGTGAAGACATAGGCGACCAGACCGTATTCGGTGTCGTTGGCACGGGCGACGGCTTCCGCCTCGTCGCCGAAGGTCGCGATGGGGGCGACGGGGCCGAAGATCTCCTCGTGGAACACGCGTGCCGAGGCTGGTACGTCGACGAGCACCGTGGGCGGGTAGAAGTGGCCCGGGCCTTCCGGGACGGTCCCGCCGACGAGTGTGCGCGCACCCGCAGCGACGGCGTCGTCGACCAGGTCGTGCACACCGGCCCGCGCCTTGGCGGTGATGAGCGGGCCCACGTCGACTCCCTCCTCGGTGCCGGCGCCCACCTTGAGGGCACCCATCCGCTCGGCCAGCCGGGAGGAGAACTCGTCGGCCACCGACGCGTGGACCAGGAATCGGTTGGCGGAGGTGCAGGCCTCGCCGATGTTGCGCATCTTGGCCAGCATCGCGCCGTCCACGGCCGCGTCCAGGTCGGCGTCCTCGAAGACCAGGAACGGAGCGTTGCCACCCAGCTCCATCGACACCCGCAGCAGCTGGTCGGCCGCCTGGGCCACCAGCACCTTGCCCACCGCGGTCGAGCCGGTGAAGGTCAGCTTGCGAAGCCGGGGGTCGCGGATGATGGGCTCGCACACCCCGCCGGAGTCCGTGGTGGTGACGACGTTCAGCACGCCCGGCGGGAGTCCGACCTCCTCCATCAGCGCCGCCAGCGCGAGCATGGTGAGGGGGGTCTCGTGGGCCGGCTTGACGACCATCGTGCACCCGGCAGCGATGGCGGGCCCGATCTTGCGGGTGCCCATCGCGAGCGGGAAGTTCCACGGCGTGATCATCAGCGTGGGTCCGACCGCGGCCTTCATCGTGATCAGACGCGAGCTGCCCGACGGGGCGGTGGCGTAGCGGCCGTGGATCCGGACCGCCTCCTCGGAGAACCAGCGGAGGAACTCGGCGCCGTAGGTCACCTCGCCCCGGGCCTCGGCCAGCGTCTTGCCCATCTCGAGCGTCATCAACCGGGCGAAGTCGTCCGCGCGCTCGGTCAGCAGCTCGAAGGCGCTCCGCAGGACCTCGCCGCGCTTGCGTGGCTCGGTGGCTGCCCACGCCTGCTGCGCGCCGGCGGCGGCGGCCAGGGCACGCCCACCGTCCGCAGGGGTGGCGTCCGCGATGCGTGCGAGCACCTCGTCGTCGGCGGGGTTGGTCACCTCGAAGGTCGCCCCGCCGGTGGCGTCGCACCACTCGCCGTCGATGAGCAGCTGTCGGGGCACGGTCTCGATCACGTCAGCCATCTCAGCAGCCTCTCACTGGCCACCGACGGCACGGTCGAAGGCGGCCTCGAAGATGTCCAGCCCCTCGGCGAGCAGGTCGTCGCCGATGGAGAGCGGGGGCAGGAAGCGGAAGACGTTGCCGAACGTGCCGCAGGTCAGCGTCACGAGCCCCTGCGAGGAGCAGGCCCGGTTCACGGCGCCGGCGAGTGCGGAGTCGGGCGTACGTCCGGGTCCGTCGCTGACGAGCTCGACGGCGAGCATGGCACCACGTCCGCGGATCTCGCCCACCCGGTCCGGGTGCCGGTCGGCGATGGCCTGCAGTCGCGGCACGAAAGTCGACTCGATCTCGCGCGCCCGAGCCGGCAGGTCCAGCTCCTCCATGGTGGCGATGGCGGCGAGTGCTGCGGCGCACGCCACCGGGTTGCCCCCGTAGGTCCCACCGAGGCCGCCGACGTGGACGGAGTCCATCAGCTCGGCCCGGCCGGTGACGCCGGCGAGGGGGAGCCCGCCGGCCATGCCCTTGGCCGTCGTCACCAGGTCGGGGACGACTCCCTCGTGGTCGCAGGCGAACCAGTCGCCGGTGCGCGCGAACCCCGTCTGGATCTCATCGGCGATCAGCAGGATGCCCTGCTCCCGGCACCAGTCGGCGACCCGTGCGAGCCAGCCGGGCGGCGGCACGATGAAGCCGCCCTCACCCTGGATCGGCTCGATGAGGACGGCGGCGCAGTTGTCCTCGCCGACCTGGGAGTGGACCGAGGCGACGAAGGCGGCGAAGGCCTCGTCGGCGCAGGCCTCGGCACCCCCGGGCCAGCGGTAGGGGTAGGCCATCGGGGCGCGGTAGATCTCACCGGCGAACGGCCCGAAGCCGTGCTTGTAGGGCATGTTCTTCGCCGTCAGCGCCATCGTCAGGTTCGTACGCCCGTGGTAGGCGTGGTCGAAGACCACGATCGCGTCGCGACCGGTGTGGTGGCGCGCGACCTTCACCGCGTTCTCCACCGCTTCTGCTCCCGAGTTGAACAGCGCCGAGCGCTTGTCGTGGTCGCCGGGAGTCAGCTCGGCGAGCTTCTCGCAGACCTCGATGTACTCCTCGTAGGGGGTGACCATGAAGCAGGTGTGGGTGAAGTCGGCGACCTGCCGCTGCACGGCCTCCACGACGCGCGGCGCGGCGTTGCCGACGGTGGTGACCGCGATGCCCGAGCCGAAGTCGATGAGCTGGTTGCCGTCGACGTCACGAAGGATGCCGCCGCCGGCCTGCTCGACGTAGACCGGGAGTGACGTGCCGACGCCCGCGGACACCGCCGCGACCTTGCGTGCCTGGAGGGCCTGCGACCTGGGACCGGGGATCTCGGTGGCCAGGATGCGCTCCTGGGAGAGCGTCACGGGGGTGCTCATGAGCGGTCCTCCATTCCCCACGGGGAGCCGTACCCCTCGGGCTTCGGTGCGGCGAGCAGGTCGAGGAACGGCTTCGGCGCCATCGCCTCCGGGCCGAGCACGCCCGCGCCCCGCCAGGTGCCGTCGGCCAGCAGCTCGAGGGCGACGACCGGGTTGATGGCCGTCTGCCACACCACGCACTGGGCGCCGTAGTCGCGCATCGTGTCGGCGTTGTCCACCACGTGGTAGAGGTACGTCGAGCGCGGCGTCCCGTCCTTGCCGGTGCCGGTGACCCACAGGCCGGCGCACGTCTTGCCCTCCATGCGGGGCCCGATCGTGGCCGGGTCGGGCAGGCAGGCAGCGACCACGTCGCGTGGCGAGACCTGCACGCCCTTGACGGTGACCGGCTCGGTGGAGTCGAGGCCGAGGGTGTGCAGCGTGCGCAGGATGCCGATCATCTCCTCGCCCAGGCCGTACTTGAACGTCACCCGGTCGGCCTCGACCCAGCGAGGCATGAGGAGGACCTCCTCGTGCTCCACGTGCACGCACTCGACCGGCCCGATGCCGTCGGGGAACTCGAAGACCTCGGGCTCGGAGAAGGGCGGGAGGGTGAAGAACCCCTTCTCCAGGTCGCCACCGCCGCGCTCGCGCTCCCACACCACAGGCGGGTTGAGGCACTCCTCGATGATCGTCCACATCGAGAAGCCGGGCGCGAAGACCTCGTTGCCGTCGTCGTCGCGGATGACCAGGTTGGCCCCGTCGCGGGTGCCGAGCTCGTCGATGTGGTCGAAGAGCTCGTCGGCGGCATAGCGCGCGAAGACGTCGGAGAGGCCGGGCTCGACGCCGATGCCGAGCAGCGCCAGGCGCCCGTCCTGCTCCCACTGCTCGGCCATGGCGAACTGCTCGTCGCCCAGCTTGACGCCCACCTGCTCGTACGGCGCATCCGGATGGCGCTGCGAGAGGCTCATCGCCATGTCCAGGTAGTCGGCACCAGCGGCGAGCGCACCGGTGAAGATCGGCATCACGAAGCGGGGGTCGACGGCGTTGAAGACGTGTGTGGCCCGCACCTCGCGGGCGAGCGCTGTCACGGCGTCGGCGTCCGAGGCATCCACCCGGGCAGCACTGAACCGCGACTCACCGTCGCGGCGCCCGGTCGCGGACGCCACCGTCTGCTCGGCCCGGTCGAGGTCGTAGTCGGCGACGATCCAGGCCTCGAAGAACTCGCGCTCGACCGCGATGCGGGCAGCCGCGTCACCGACGCCGCCGGCACCCACCATCAGGACGCGCATCGGCGCGCGGCTCGACTCAGCCATGTCACTCCTCGAACTCGTTGTAGGAACTCACTACCGGGCAAACTACTGCTGCTCGACGATCACTGCTTGACCCGTGACGCCCTCAACGAGCTCACGCCCTGGGCCCCCACCACCAGCAGGACCGCGAGCACGAACATCGAGAAGCCGATGACGTTGGCCTCCGCCGGGATGCCCCGGCGGGAGGCGACGTAGACGAACTTGGGGAAGGTGGACTCGTTGCCGGAGACGAAGTTGGTGATGATGAAGTCGTCGAACGACAGCGAGAAGGCGAGCATCGCCGCACCCAGGATGCCCGGCAGGATGAGCGGGAAGGTCACCTTCCAGAACGTCTGCATCGGGCTGGCGTAGAGATCCTGGGCGGCCTCCTCGATCCGGGGGTCGAGGGACTGGATGCGGGCCTTGACCGTGACCACCACGAAGCTCAGGCAGAACATGATGTGGGCGAAGACGATCGTCGTGAAGCCCAGCTCGAGCCCGATGTTGGCGAAGCCCTGCACGAAGATCGTCAGCAGGGCGGCGCCCATCACGATCTCGGGCGTGGCCATCGGGACGAAGATCAGCACGTTGCTGGCCGCCTTGCCGCGGAACGTGTAGCGGACCATGGCCAGCGCCATCAGGGTGCCCAGGACCGTGGCGATCACGGTCGAGATGGCGCCCACCTGCAGCGAGGTCACCAGCGAGCCGCAGACTCCTTCCACCCCGCACGGGTCCTGCCAGTGTCGCCAGGTGAAGCCCTGCCACACGATGTTGGTCTTGCCGTGGTCGTTGAACGAGAACGCGAAGGTGTAGGCGACGGGCAGGAAGAGGTAGAGCAGCGCCAGGATCGCCGACAGCATCGCGAAGTGGTTCGCCAGCCACACCTGGGCCCGCTTGGCCCTCGACGGCCGGTAGGCCTTCGAGGGTCCGGACGGCGTGGACGGGGTCGGGGGAGTCGTCATCGTGCTCACCTCACACCAGCTCGTCGGTGCCGAAGCGGCGCACGTAGAAGAAGACCATCACCAAGATGGCGGCCATCAACGTGAACGACAGGGCCGCCGCCACCGGGTAGCCGCCGGGGATGGCGAGGAACTGGTCGTTGATGACGTTGCCGACCATCTTTCCGCGTTGGGGGCCGAGCAGCTCCATGTTGACGAAGTCGCCGGCCGCCGGGATGAAGGTCAGCAGCGTCCCGGCCAGCACCCCCGGCATCGACATCGGCAGGGTCACCGTGCGAAAGGTCGTGAAGCCGTTGGCGTAGAGGTCGCCGCCCGCCTCGATGACGCGTGGGTCGGCCCGCTCGAGCGAGGCATAGATCGGCAGCACCATGAACGGCAGGAAGTTGTAGGTCAGTCCCGCGACCACGGCGACCGGCGTGTTGATGATCTGCCCTCCCGGCAGGAGGTGCAGGAAGTCGAGGCTCCCCGCCACCCAGCCCTCGTCGGCCAGGATCTGCGACCACGCGAAGGTGCGCAGGATGAAGGAGGTGAAGAAGGGTGCCACCACGCAGATCATCATCAGGTTGCGCCAGCGACCGGCCTTGAACGCCATCGCGTAGGCCAGCGGGTAGGCCACCACGAAGGCCAGGAAGGTGGCCAGGCCTGCGTAGACGAACGACCGCGCGAAGTGTGGCGCGTAGTCGGTGAGGGCACTGGCGTAGTTCGTGAAGTTGAGGTCGCGGTAGTAGTAGCCCGGGAAGCCGGGGTAGCGGCTCTGCAGGCTGACCGCGGCGAGCTGCACCAGCGGCAGGATGAAGAACACACCCAGCCACAGCACCCCCGGAAGCAGCAGGAGGTAGGCCGTCCAGCCCCGCTTCGCGGACTCCGGGGCGGGCGCCGCCGGGTCTGCGCCGGGATCGACCGCCGCGTGGGCGAGGGCCGTCACGGTCGCTCCACCGGCACGCCGAACGCGTGCCCGGGGTTCCAGGTGAGCCAGACCTCGTCACCGGGGCGAAGGTCCAGCGGTTCCACGTCGAGGTTCTGCTCGTAGCAGCTCCAGGTCGTGCCGCTCGGCATGTCGACGAGATAGCTCGTCGCCACCCCGAGGAACGACACGTCCCGCACGACCCCCTTGACGTCGTTGCCGGCCCCCTCGGGCTGCTTGCGCGAGAGCGTCACCTTCTCCGGGCGTACGCCGAACAGCACGTCGCCGTCGTGCACCTGGGAGCGCGACCTGAGGATCTTCACCGGCGTGCCGAGCACCTCGGCCACGAGGTGGTCCCCGTCGGTGTGCGTGATGGTGCCGACACCGGTGTTGGCCTGCCCGAGGAAGTTGGCGACGAACTGCGTGCGCGGCAGGTCGTAGAGCTCCGCCGGTCCACCCTGCTGCTCGATGCGCCCCTTGTTCATCACCGCGACGGTGTCGGCCATGGTCATGGCCTCCTCCTGGTCGTGGGTGACGTGGATGAAGGTGAGCCCGACCTCGGTCTGGATGCGCTTGAGCTCGACCTGCATCTCGCGCCTCAGCTTGAGGTCGAGGGCGCCGAGCGGCTCGTCGAGCAGCAGCACCTCGGGCTGGTTGACCAGCGCCCGGGCCAGGGCGACCCGCTGCTGCTGCCCGCCCGAGAGCTGGGCCGGCTTGCGGGCGGCGAACGGCGTCATCTGCACCAGCTCGAGCGCGTCCTCGGTCAGCCTCGACGCATCGGCCACCTTGCGTCGCTTGGGCCCGAAGGAGACGTTGTCCCGGATCGTGAGGTGGGGGAAGAGCGCGTAGGACTGGAAGACCGTGTTGACCGGCCGCTCGTAGGGGCGTGAGCCGGTCAGGTCGGTCTCACCGATCAGGACCCGACCGGCCGTGGGTTGCTCGAGCCCCGCGATCATCCGCAGCGTGGTGGTCTTGCCGCAGCCCGACGGGCCGAGCAGGGCGAAGAAGGAGCCGCGGGGGACGTCGAGGTCGAGGTCGTCCACGGCGGTGAAGTCGGCGAAGGACTTGGTGACGCTCTCGAGCCGGAGGTCGCCCTGGGCTTCTCGGAATCCGGCCACCTCAGTTCCCCATCACCTTCGTGGACCACAGGTCGGCGAAGGCGATGTCCTCGTCGGCGTCGAGCACCCGGAAGGACTGGACGTTCTTCTCCGCGATGTAGTCGGCGGTCGGGAAGATGAAGGGGCTCTCGGCCAGCGCGGGATCGATCTTCTCCATCTCCGCCTGGGCGCCGTCGACGGGGCACACGTAGTTGACCCAGGCGGCCACCTGGGCGGCGACGGCCGGGTCGTAGTAGTAGTCCATCAGCTGCTGGGCGTTGCTGCGGTGGGTGGAGGTGATCGGCACCATCATGTTGTCGGACCAGAGCGTCCCGCCGGACTCCGGGATGGTGAACGTCCAGTTGGGGTCCTCGGTGTCGGCAGCCAGCACGAAGATGTCCCCGCTCCACGTGATGCCGGCGACGGCGTTGCCGCTGGTGAGGTCCTCCATGTAGGAGTTGCCCTTCACCTTGCGGATGAACCCGTCCTCGATCTTGCCCTCGATGAAGTCCAGGGCGCTCTCGAACTCCGCCCGCCCCCAGTCGCTGTCGATGTCGACACCTTGGGACTGCATCACCAGGCCGGCGGTGTCGCGGAACTCCGAGAGCACCACGATGCGGCCCTTGAGGTCGTCGGCCCACAGGTCGTCGAGCGAGCGCAGCTCGCGTCCGATCTTGGCCCTGTTGTAGCCGATGCCGGCGAAGCCGCTCTGCCACGTGATGGAGTTCCGTCGACCGGGGTCGAACGAGACGTCCTTCAGCGGCTGGAGCAGGTTGTTGACGACGTTGGGCATCTGGATCAGCTCCAGGGGCTGGCAGAGCTGGTCGCGGATCACCCGGGCAGCCATCCAGTCGGTGAGGGTGAAGATGTCACGGTCGATGCTCTGTCCGGCACGCAGCTGCGGACCGACCTTGGCGTAGTAGGAGTCGTTGTCGTCGACGTCCTCGCTGTAGCTCACCTCGATCCCCGTCTGCTCCATGAAGGCCGACAGCGTCGGAGAGCTCGTCTCCTTGCCGTTCATGTCGAGGTAGGCGGTCCAGTTGGCCCACTTGAGGACCTTCTCCTGGGCCGAGGCGTCCGTCGGCAGCTCCAGGCTGGTCGTGCCGCCACCGGCCGGGGGCACGGGAGGCGCGCACCCGGTCAGTGCCAGGCCCGCGCCGGCGGCCACTCCCGTCCCGAGGAGCGCCCGTCGGCTCAGTCCTCCGGATGCCGCGGCGGCCAGCGCCGCAGCAGGGGGAGACAGGTGCCGTCGCGTACGACGTGGGATCGGTGTCATCAGTGAAGTCCTCCGCTAGCCCCGAGTGGTCGTGTGTCGTGCGTGGCCCGCGTGCTCAGCTCTCGCCCCTCACGACTCGATGTTGGCCATCACGTGCTTGATCCGGGTGTAGTCCTCGAACCCGTACATCGACAGGTCCTTGCCGTAGCCGGACTTCTTGTAGCCCCCGTGCGGCATCTCCGCGACCAGCGGGATGTGCGTGTTGATCCACACGCAGCCGAAGTCGAGCGCCTTCGACATGCGCATCGCGCGTCCGAAGTCCTTGGTCCACACCGACGACGCGAGGCCGTAGTCGACGCCGTTGGCCCAGCGGATCGCCTCGTCCTCGTCGGTGAAGCGCTGCACGGTGATGACCGGGCCGAAGATCTCCTGCTGGATCGCGTCGTCGTCCTGCAGCAGCCCGGACAGCACGGTGGGCTCGAGGTAGAAGCCCTCACCCAGGTCCGTACGCCGGTTGCCGCCGGCCGACACGGTCGCGTGCGCGGGGAGGTGGTCGATGAAGCCGCTGACGCGGGCCAGCTGGTTGGCGTTGTTGACGGGACCGAACAGCGCGTCCTCGTCGTCGGGGAGACCGACGGGCGCGGAGCTCCTCGCGTAGTCGGCGAGCGCGGCGACGAAGTCGTCGTGGATGCCGGGTGCGGCGAGCACGCGGGTCGCGGCGGTGCAGTCCTGTCCGGCGTTGAAGTAGCCGGCGATCGCGATCCCCTCGACGGCCGCCTCGATGTCGGCGTCGTCGAAGACCACGACGGGCGCCTTGCCGCCGAGCTCGAGGTGGACCCGCTTGAGGTGGGGGGCAGCACTGGCCGCCACCTCCGCGCCGGCGCGCACCGAGCCGGTGATGGCGACCATGCTCGCAGTGGGGTGCTCCACGAGGAGCCGACCGGTCTCCCGGTCGCCGGTGACGACGTTGAGCGTGCCGGCGGGCATGAACTCCGAGGCGAGCTCGGCGAGGCGCAGCGTGCTCTCCGGCGTGGTGTCGCTGGGCTTGAGGACGACCGTGTTGCCGGCGGCGAGGGCGGGTCCGATCTTCCACACCGCCATCAGGAGCGGGTAGTTCCACGGGGTCACCTGACCCACCACGCCGATCGGCTCGCGCCGCACCCACGACGTGTGCCCGGCCAGGTACTCACCGGCGGCCCTGCCCTCCAGCACGCGGGCCGCGCCGGCGAAGAACCGGAGCTGGTCGACCATCGGGGGGATCTCCTCGCTCGCCGTGAGCGCCTTGATCTTGCCCGTGTTCTCCGACTCGAGGGCGATGAGCTCCTCGGAGTGCGCCTCGATCGCGTCCGCGAACTTGAGCAACGCCTGCTGGCGCTCGCTGGGCGTCGTGCGTCCCCACTCGCCGAAGGCACGGTCCGCCGCGGCATAGGCCGCGTCGACCTCGTCGGCCCCGCTCACCGGCGCCGTGGCCACCACCTGCCCGGTCGACGGGTTGACGACATCGGTCGTGGTGTCGGCGGCGGCGTCCACATAGGCGCCGCCGATGAAGTTGCGCAGCGTGCGTGGGCTGGTCACGTCAGTCCTCCCGGTCGGGTGCGGTGGGGTGACAGTAGGACGAAAAGCGGGCGAATCTCCATAGCCGAGGGCAAAGAAAGTGCGGGAAGCGCAGATTTAACCGTGCGGAAATGCGGAATCCGCGCTCAATGGCTTGCGAACCGGTGTGCTGGCACAGCACGATGTGTCCCATGAGCGACGGACCCGTGCGCCTCGATGCCACCGCCAAGCGGATCATCGAGCTCCTCCAGGAGGACGGACGGATCTCCTATGCAGCGATCGCGAAGGCGGTCGGGTTGTCGGAGGCTGCCGCCCGGGCACGGGTCCAGAAGCTGCTCGACTCCGAGATCATGCAGATCGTCGCCGTCACGGATCCCACCCAGGTCGGCTTCACCCGTCAGGCGATGATCGGCATCCGCACCGAGGGAGACCTCACCACGGTCGGGGACCGGGTCGCCCAGGTCCCCGAGGTCGACTACGTCGTGACGACGGCCGGGAGCTTCGACCTCCTCGTCGAGGTGGTGTGCGAGGACGATCCGCACCTGCTCGACGTCATCCGTCAGGTCCGTGAGCTCGAGGGCGTGGTCTCCTCGGAGACCTTCGTCTACCTCAAGCTCAACAAGCAGCACTACAACTGGGGAACACGATGAGCATTCCGTCCTTCGACGCCGAGTCCTTCGACTACCAGGGCGCCGGTCGCGACCACCTGTGGTTGCACTTCACCCGGCACTCGACCTACGAGGACGGCGGCGAGATGCCGCTGATCGTCCGGGGGGAGGGGCACAAGATCTGGGACAGCCACGGCCGCGAGTACATCGACGGTCTTGCCGGGCTCTTCGTCGTCCAGGTCGGGCACGGTCGCGAGGAGCTCGCCGAGGCCGCCGCCAAGCAGGCGAAGGAGCTGGCCTTCTTCCCGCTCTGGTCGTTCGCCCACCCGCGCGCCGTCGAGCTCGCCGACCGGCTCGCCGCGATGGCACCGGGCGACCTCAACCGTGTGTTCTTCACGACCGGTGGCGGCGAGGCGGTGGAGTCGGCCTGGAAGCTCGCCAAGCAATACTTCAAGCTGACCGGCAAGCCCAACAAGCACAAGGTCATCTCCCGCGCCGTCGCCTATCACGGCACCCCGCAGGGCGCGCTGTCCATCACGGGGATCCCGCCGCTCAAGGAGATGTTCGAGCCGCTGGTGCCCGGCGCCCACAAGGTGCCCAACACCAACTTCTACCGTCGGCCCGACTACCTGGGGGACGACGAGAAGGCCTTCGGTCGCTGGGCCGCGGACCGGATCGCGGAGGCGATCGAGTTCGAGGGCCCCGACACGGTGGCGGCGGTGTTCCTCGAGCCCGTGCAGAACGCCGGCGGCTGCTTCCCGCCCCCGCCCGGCTACTTCGAGCGGGTGCGCGAGATCTGTGACGAGTACGACGTCCTGCTGGTCTCCGACGAGGTCATCTGCGCCTTCGGCCGGGTCGGCGAGATGTTCGGTGCGAGCGAGTTCGGCTACCTGCCCGACATCATCACCTGCGCCAAGGGCATGACCTCGGGCTACTCGCCCATCGGCGCCATGATCGCCAGCGACCGGTTGTTCGAGCCGTTCAGGACCGGCACCAACGCCTACGCCCACGGCTACACCTTCGGTGGCCACCCGGTCTCCTCTGCCGTCGCCCTGGCCAACCTCGACATCTTCGAGCGCGAGGGCCTCACCGAGCACGTCGCGCAGAACGCTCCGGCCTTCCGCTCGACCCTCGAGAAGCTTCTCGACATCCCGATCGTGGGTGACGTGCGCGGGCACGGCTACTTCTACGGCATCGAGCTCGTCAAGGACCGTGAGACCAAGGAGACCTTCGACGATGCCGAGTCCGAGCGGCTCCTGCGCGGCTACCTCTCGGGTGCGCTGTGGAAGGCCGGGCTCTACTGCCGTGCCGACGACCGTGGTGACCCGGTCATCCAGCTGGCACCGCCGCTGATCATCGGCCAGCCCGAGTTCGACGACATCGAGCAGCGGCTGCGCTCGGTGCTGACCGGAGCGCTCGCACACCTCTAGCACTGCTCTCGATCACCGACCCCCGGCGCTCCCGTGAGCGGCGCCGGCGACAATGGACCCCGTGAACGACGTCGTACGCCCTGCTCGCCCGCACCACAAGCTCACCGAGGACGGCCGTCGCAAGCGGGAGGTCCTGAGCTACACCCGGCGCGGAAACCGATTCACCCCCCGGCAGGCCGAGTCCTGGGCAGCGCACCAGTCCCGGTGGGCGATCCCCGACGAGGCCGTGGACCGGCCCGACTTCTCCCTGGTCGAGCGCTTCGGTCGACAGGCCCCCCTCATCGTCGAGATCGGGTCCGGCATCGGTGAGGCGACGGCCGCCCTGGCCGCGGCGCGACCCGATCACAACGTCCTCGCCCTGGAGGTCTGGCTGCCGGGCATCGCCGACTCGTTGCGCAGGTGCGCGGAGGCGGGTGCCGACAACGTACGTTTCTGCGGGGTCGACGCCGTGTGGTCGATCGAGCACCTGCTGGGCCCGTCGAGCGTGGCGGAGGTCTGGACCTTCTTCCCCGATCCGTGGCGCAAGACCAAGCACCACAAGCGGCGCCTGGTCAACCGCACCAACGCGGCGCTCGTCTCATCGCGGCTCGTGCCGGGCGGCACCTGGCGCCTGGCCACCGACTGGGCCGACTACGCCGACCAGATGAGCGAGGTGCTCGACGCCGAGACGACGCTCGAGGGCG
The DNA here is from genome assembly GCA_963806925.1 of uncultured Actinomycetota bacterium. GTDB lineage: Bacteria > Actinomycetota > Actinomycetes > Propionibacteriales > Nocardioidaceae > Nocardioides. The sequence goes on from CAWEAI010000001.1 coordinate 15,505, forward strand.
GTCGGGTGGAGCGCTGGACCGAGCGGCCGGTGACCCGGTTCGAGCGCAAGGGTCTCGAGGTCGGGCGCGACGTGGTGGACCTGCGCTACCGCCGCAAGGTGGAGTGAGGCACGTGGCGGTTGTTGCGCGGCAAGGGCCGGCAGGGGAGTGAGGAGCGAGCTCCCGAGGCCCCCGACCACTGCGATTTGGTGTGGGCGCGCGGAGTCTGCCAAGATGTTCCGGTTGCTCCGGCGGGTCGCCGGGGCGTTGCACACCTTGACTTCTGAATCGCGTCTCCTCGATCGAAACAGTCGTCCGCGTGCGCTGCGCCGGGTCACGAACAGTGATCGGAGACCCGACCAGATCCGACAACCGTCGGGTGCCACCCAGAGCTGCACCACCTCTCACGAGGGCGCTGCGCGATTGATTCCCATGCAGTTGGGAGCGCGACACGCCCGACCGCGGGGGTCGGAGGGTGGAGGAGAGACAGGCGGTGCTCGGCCCAGCAGGGGTCCAGCACCGAAACAGACCAGGCGTACGAGATCGAAGAGGACACGGACCTATGGCGGGACAGAAGATCCGCATCAGGCTCAAGGCCTATGACCACGAGGTGATCGACACCTCCGCGCGGAAGATCGTGGACACCGTCACCCGTACGGGTGCGAAGGTCGCCGGCCCCGTGCCGCTGCCGACCGAGAAGAACGTGTTCTGCGTGATCCGGTCGCCCCACAAGTACAAGGACTCCCGCGAGCACTTCGAGATGCGCACCCACAAGCGCCTCATCGACATCATCGACCCGACGCCGAAGACCGTCGACTCGTTGATGCGTCTCGACCTGCCTGCCGGTGTCGACATCGAGATCAAGCTCTGAGGCCTGAGATGACCAACACTTTTGAGCGCAATGCGAAGGGCCTGCTGGGCACCAAGCTCGGCATGACCCAGTTCTGGGACGACAACAACAAGGTCGTCCCCGTGACCGTGATCTCCGCGAGCACCAACGTGGTGACCCAGGTCCGCCAGCCCGAGGTGGACGGCTACAACGCCATCCAGGTCGGCTTCGGCGAGATCGAGGCCCGCAAGGTCAACTCGCCCGAGGCCGGTCACTTCGCCAAGGCCGGGGTGACTCCTCGCCGTCACGTGGCCGAGATCCGCACCGCGGACGCCGCCGCCTACACCGTGGGCCAGGAGCTCGGTGTCGACACCTTCGCCGCAGGCGAGGAGATCGACGTGACCGGCACCAGCAAGGGCAAGGGCTTCGCCGGAGTGATGAAGCGTCACGGCTTCCACGGCGTCGGCGCCTCGCACGGTGCCCACCGCAACCACCGCAAGCCCGGTTCGATCGGCGCCTGCGCCACGCCGGGTCGCGTGTTCAAGGGAACGCGCATGGCCGGTCGCATGGGCAACGACACCGTGACCACACAGAACCTGACGGTCCACGCCGTCGACGCCGAGAAGGGCCTCATCCTCATCAAGGGCGCCGTTCCCGGCCCCCGCGGTGGTCTCGTGATGCTCCGCTCGGCCGCCAAGAGCACCGCCGTTTCCGGCAAGGAGGCCTGAGCATGGCTGTCAAGACCGTGAAGGTGGATCTCCCCGCCGAGATCTTCGACGTCGAGGTCAACATCCCGTTGATCCACCAGGTCGTCGTCGCGCAGCAGGCTGCTGCTCGCCAGGGCACGCACGCCACCAAGACCCGCGCCGACGTGCGCGGTGGTGGTCGCAAGCCCTACAAGCAGAAGGGCACCGGCCGCGCCCGCCAGGGCTCGACCCGCGCACCGCAGTTCGCCGGCGGTGGCATCGTCCACGGCCCCCAGCCGCGCAGCTACGACCAGCGCACCCCCAAGAAGATGAAGGCCGCCGCCCTGCGCGGTGCCCTCTCCGACCGGGCCCGCAACGACCGCGTCCACGTGGTCGACTCCCTGGTCTCGGGCGACAAGCCCTCCACCAAGGCCGCCCTGACCTCGTTGATCTCGCTCACCGACCGCGTGGGCTACCTCGTGGTCCTCGAGCGCTCGGACGCGATCACCTGGCTCTCGCTGCGCAACGCGCCCGAGGTCCACATCGTCGCCGTCGACCAGCTCAACACCTACGACGTGCTCAACTCCGACGACGTGGTGTTCACCAAGGGCGCCTACGACGCCTTCGTCAGCGGCACGAGCGCGGGCGGTTCGTCCGCCCCCGCCGAGGCCGCTGACCTCACGCGCGCCGATGGCGCAAGCGCCAAGGAGGACGACAAGTGAGCACGCTGCACAAGGACCACCGCGACGTCCTGATCGCGCCGGTCGTGTCCGAGAAGAGCTACGGCCTGCTCGACGCCAACAAGTACACCTTCATCGTCCACCCGGACGCCAACAAGACCGAGATCAAGATCGCGGTCGAGAAGGTCTTCGACGTCAAGGTCACCTCGGTCAACACGATCAACCGTCAGGGCAAGACGCGTCGCACCAAGTACGGCTTGGGCAAGCGTCCCAACACCAAGCGCGCGATCGTCAGCCTCGCCGAGGGCCACCGCATCGACATCTTCGGAGGTCCGGTCTCCTGACCGGGCTCCTGACTAGGAACTGATTATGGCAATCCGCAAGTACAAGCCGACCACCCCGGGCCGTCGTGGCTCGTCGGTGGCCGACTTCGCCGAGATCACCCGGACCACTCCGGAGAAGTCGCTGACGCGCCCGCTGCCGAAGAACGGCGGTCGTAACAACCAGGGCCGCATCACCACCCGTCACAAGGGTGGCGGTCACAAGCGCGCCTACCGCATCATCGACTTCCGTCGCTACGACAAGGACGGAGTGCCGGCCAAGGTCGCTCACATCGAGTACGACCCCAACCGCACCGCCCGCATCGCGCTGCTGCACTACGCCGACGGCGAGAAGCGCTACATCGTGGCCCCCAAGGGCCTCGAGCAGGGCACTGCTGTGGAGTCCGGCCCCAACGCCGACATCAAGCCCGGCAACAACCTCCCGCTGCGCAACATCCCGGTCGGTTCGACCATCCACTGCGTGGAGCTCCGTCCGGGCGGTGGCGCCAAGATCGCCCGCTCGGCCGGCAACTCGGCGCAGTTGGTCGCCCGCGAGGGAAGCCGCGCGACGCTCCGCATGCCTTCGGGCGAGATGCGCTTCGTCGACGTCCGCTGCCGCGCGACGATCGGTGAGGTCGGCAACGCCGAGCAGTCCAACATCAACTGGGGCAAGGCCGGCCGGATGCGGTGGAAGGGCGTTCGCCCGACCGTCCGCGGTGTCGTCATGAACCCGGTCGACCACCCGCACGGTGGTGGCGAGGGCAAGACGTCCGGTGGTCGCCACCCCGTCTCCCCCTGGGGCAAGCCCGAGGGCCGTACGCGCAAGCGCAAGGCCAGCGACTCCCAGATCATCCGTCGTCGCAAGTCCGGCAAGGGTAGGAAGTAACCGACATGCCTCGCAGCCTGAAGAAGGGCCCCTTCATCGACGACCACCTTCAGAAGAAGGTGGACGCCGAGAACGAGAAGGGCAGCCACAACGTCATCAAGACCTGGTCGCGCCGGTCGATGATCGTGCCCGACATGATCGGTCACACCATCGCCGTGCACGACGGTCGCAAGCACGTCCCCGTCTTCGTGACCGACTCCATGGTCGGCCACAAGCTCGGGGAGTTCGCCCCGACCCGCACCTACCGCGGGCACGTGAAGGAAGACCGGAAGGGACGTCGTCGATGAGCACCACCGAGCGCAGCCGCACCAGTGCGCGCCGCACCACGCTGCTCGGCGACCAGCCGGGCTCCTACGCCAGCGCACGCTACGTGCGGATCACCCCGATGAAGGCTCGACGCGTCGTCGACCTGGTTCGCGGCCTGCCGGTCGACGAGGCCCTGACCCTGCTGCAGTTCGCGCCGCAGGCAGCCTCCGAGACCGTCTACAAGGTGCTCGAGAGCGCCGTCGCCAACGCCGAGACGACCGAGGGCCTCAACCGCTCCGACCTCGTGCTCACCGTGGCCATGGTCGACGAGGGCCCGACGATGAAGCGCTGGCGCCCCCGTGCCCAGGGCCGGGCCACCCGGATCAACAAGCGCACCAGCCACATCACCCTCGCGGTGCAGCCGGCCGAGTTCCTCGCCAAGACGAGCCGCAACGGCCGCACCAACACGAACGGAAGGGGTGCCTGATGGGCCAGAAGATCAACCCCAACGGCTTCCGCCTCGGCATCTCCACCGACCACAAGAGTCGCTGGTATGCCGACAAGCTCTACAAGTCCTACGTCGGCGAGGACGTTGCCATCCGCAGGCTGCTCTCCAAGGGCATGGAGCGGGCCGGCATCTCCAAGGTCGAGATCGAGCGCACCCGCGACCGCGTCCGGGTGGACATCCACACCGCGCGTCCCGGCATCGTCATCGGTCGCCGCGGCGCCGAGGCGGACCGCATCCGCGGCGAGCTCGAGAAGCTGACGGGCAAGCAGGTCCAGCTCAACATCCTCGAGGTCAAGAACCCCGAGATCGACGCGCAGCTCGTCGCCCAGGGAGTTGCCGAGCAGCTCTCCGGTCGTGTGCAGTTCCGTCGGGCGATGAAGAAGGCCATGCAGACCTCGATGCGCTCGGGTGCCAAGGGCATCCGGATCCAGTGCTCGGGTCGTCTCAACGGCGCCGAGATGTCGCGCACCGAGTTCTACCGCGAGGGCCGCGTGCCTCTGCACACCCTCCGCGCCGACATCGACTACGGCTTCTACGAGGCCAAGACCACCTTCGGTCGCATCGGCGTGAAGGTCTGGATCTACAAGGGCGAGGTCGCCGGCACCCGTGCCGAGCGCCAGGCCCAGGCTGCCGCCCGCGCCGGTGCTCCGGGTCGCGGTGGCGGTCGTCCCACCACCAACCGCGGTGCCGAGCGTCCGAGCCGCGGCACGCGTGGCGACCGCGCTCCGCGCACCGAGGGCACCGAGGCTCCGGCCGAGGCCCCCGTCGCGGAGACCGCCCCCAGCACCGGACAGGAGGCCTGATCCCATGTTGATGCCCCGTCGTGTCAAGCACCGCAAGCAGCACCACCCCAAGCGCCGAGGTATGGCCAAGGGTGGCACCACGCTGGCCTTCGGTGACTACGGCGTCCAGGCTGTCGAGGGTCACTACGTGACCAACCGGCAGATCGAGTCGGCCCGTATCGCCATGACCCGCCACATCAAGCGTGGCGGCAAGGTGTGGATCAACATCTACCCGGACCGCCCGCTCACCAAGAAGCCTGCCGAGACTCGCATGGGCTCGGGCAAGGGTTCCCCCGAGTGGTGGGTGGCCAACGTCAAGCCCGGCCGTGTCATGTTCGAACTCTCCGGTGTCGACGAGGTCACTGCTCGCGAGGCCATGCGCCGCGCGATGCACAAGCTTCCGATGAAGTGCCGGTTCATCTCCCGTGAGGCCGGTGAATTCTGATGGCTACCACCAAGCTCAACGCCCACGAGCTCGACGAGCTCGACGCCACCGACCTGGAGGCCAAGCTGCGCGAGGCCAAGGAGGAGCTGTTCAACCTCCGGTTCCAGGCGGCCACCGGCCAGCTGGACAGCCACGGTCGACTCCGCGTGGTCAAGAAGGACATCGCCCGGATCTACACCGTGGTGCGCGAGCGCGAGCTCGGCATCCGCACCACCCCGGGCGCCCAGTCCGACGTTGCACAGAACGAAGAGGCGAAGGCATGACCGAGAACGCAACCGAGCGCAACCAGCGCAAGACCCGTGAGGGCCTTGTCGTGAGCGACAAGATGGACAAGACCATCGTCGTCGCTGTCGAGGACCGCGTGAAGCACGCGCTCTACGGCAAGGTGCTGCGCAAGACGTCCCGCCTGAAGGCGCACGACGAGTCCAACCAGTGCGGCATCGGCGACCGGGTCATCATCATGGAGACCCGCCCGCTGTCGGCCACCAAGCGCTGGCGCCTCGTCGAAGTCCTCGAAAAGGCCAAGTGAGCCACGGGTGAGGTGAGCACCGCTCACCCGCCCCGGCTCGCACGACACAGAACCCCACCAGTTCGGCCAGGCTCGCGCCCCGCGAGGGTGTGAGAACCAGCTCGACAACCAGGAGAAACCAATGATCCAGCAGGAGTCGCGACTCAAGGTCGCCGACAACACCGGTGCGAAGGAAATCCTTTGCATCCGTGTTCTCGGTGGCTCCGGGCGTCGCTACGCCGGCATCGGTGACGTCATCGTCGCCACCGTCAAGGATGCGATCCCCGGTGGCAACGTCAAGAAGGGCGACGTCGTCAAGGCCGTGGTCGTACGCACCGTCAAGGAGCGTCGCCGCGCCGACGGTTCCTACATCCGCTTCGACGAGAACGCCGCCGTCATCCTCAAGAACGACGGCGAGCCTCGCGGCACGCGCATCTTCGGCCCCGTGGGCCGCGAGCTGCGCGAGAAGCGGTTCATGAAGATCATCTCGCTCGCCCCGGAGGTGTTGTGAGAGATGGGTAAGCACATGAACATCAAGAAGGGCGACACCGTGAAGGTGATCGCCGGCAAGGACAAGGGTGCCCAGGGCAAGGTCATCTCGGTGCTCCGCGAGGAGGACCGGGTGGTCGTCGAGGGCGTCAACCTCGTCAAGCGCCACACCAAGTCCGTGCAGCAGACCGGCACCACCGGCGGCATCATCACGCGGGAGGCACCGATCCACGTCTCCAACGTGATGCTGGTGGAGGGTGACGGGGTCACCCGCGTCAGCTTCCGTCGCGACGACGTCACCAAGCGCCGTCCCGACGGCTCGACCTACGCCGCCAGCCGTTCGGTGCGCGTGTCCCGCAAGACCGGCAAGGAGATCTGAGATGACCCAGTCCACCTCGGAGTCGACCTCCGCCACCACCGAGATCCCGCGCCTGAAGGCGCGCTACCGCGAGGAGATCCTCCCCGCACTGCGCACCGAGTTCGAGATCCCCAACGTGATGCAGGTGCCCGGCCTGACCAAGATCGTGGTCAACATGGGTGTCGGTGAGGCTGCGCGTGACGCCAAGCTGATCGACGGCGCCATCCGCGACCTCACCGCGATCACCGGCCAGAAGCCGGCCGTGACCAAGGCGCGCAAGTCGATCGCCCAGTTCAAGCTGCGCGAGGGCATGCCCATCGGCTGTCACGTCACGCTGCGCGGCGACCGCATGTGGGAGTTCCTGGACCGGCTGCTCTCGCTGGCCCTGCCCCGCATCCGTGACTTCCGCGGTCTCTCGCCCAAGCAGTTCGACGGGCGCGGCAACTACACCTTCGGTCTCACCGAGCAGGTCATGTTCCACGAGATCAACCAGGACAAGATCGACCGGTCGCGCGGCATGGACATCACCATCGTGACCACCGCCACCAATGACGACGAGGGGCGCGCGCTGCTCAAGCAGCTCGGCTTCCCGTTCAAGGAGAACTGAGCTGACATGGCGAAGACTGCGCTCAAGGTCAAGGCCGCACGCAAGCCGAAGTTCGCTGTCCGCGGCTACACCCGCTGCCAGCGCTGCGGCCGCCCGAAGTCCGTCTACCGCAAGTTCGGCCTGTGCCGGATCTGTCTGCGGGAGATGGCCCACCGCGGCGAGCTTCCCGGAGTCACCAAGTCCTCCTGGTGAACCCCTCCCTGCTCACCACCTCAACCCGTTGAAGGTCGAACCGGCCGCGCGCCATTCGAAACCACGACGAGAAAGAACCACATCATGACGATGACCGACCCGATCGCAGACATGCTCACCCGTCTGCGCAACGCCAACCAGGCGTACCACGACGTGGTGTCGATGCCTTACAGCAAGATGAAGGCCGGCCTTGCGGAGATCCTCAAGCAGGAGGGGTACATCACCTCCTACGACGTCGCGGACAACGTCTCCTCCGACGGCGAGCCCGCTGTCGGCAAGACGCTGACCGTCACGCTGAAGTACGGCCGTAGCCGTGAGCGCTCGATCGCGGGCGTGCGCCGGATCAGCAAGCCCGGCCTGCGTGTCTACGCCAAGAGCACCAACCTGCCCAAGGTCCTCGGAGGACTCGGCGTCGCGATCATCTCGACGTCACAGGGCCTGCTGACCGACCGCCAGGCGAACCAGAAGGGCGTGGGCGGAGAAGTCCTCGCCTACGTCTGGTGACCCGGACCAACTGAGACCAGGAAGAGAGAGAAGCATGTCGCGTATTGGCAAGCTCCCCATCGCGGTCCCGTCCGGTGTCGACGTCGCGATCGACCAGGCACTGGTGACCGTCAAGGGCCCCAAGGGCACCCTGTCGCACACCATCGCCGCGCCGATCACGGTCGCCAAGGGCGAGGACGGCATCCTCGAGGTACAGCGTCCCGACGACGAGCGCAACAGCCGCTCGCTCCACGGCCTGACCCGCACGCTCATCCACAACATGGTGGTGGGGGTGACCGACGGCTACGAGAAGAAGCTCGAGATCGTGGGCGTGGGTTACCGCGTCCTGCCCAAGGGGCCGACGCAGCTCGAGTTCCAGCTCGGCTACTCGCACCCGATCATCTTCGATGCCCCTGAAGGCATCACCTTCACCGTCGAGGGACCGACCAAGCTCGGTGTCGTCGGCATCGACAAGCAGCTTGTCGGCGAGGTTGCGGCCAAGATCCGCAAGCTGCGCAAGCCCGAGCCCTACAAGGGCAAGGGCGTGCGTTACTCCGGCGAGCACATCCGCCGCAAGGTCGGAAAGGCCGGTAAGTGACATGGCGATCTCGCTGAGCAACAACAAGCACACCGCGACGCGCGTGCGTGCACGCCTGCGTCGTCAGGCGCGCGGCCGCAAGCGGATCAACGGCACCACCGAGCGTCCGCGCCTGGTGGTGACCCGATCGGCTCGTCACATCTCGGTCCAGGTCGTCGACGACCTCGCCGGCACCACCCTGGCGTACGCCTCCTCCATGGAGAGCGACGTCCGCACCACGGGTGGCGACAAGACCACGCAGGCCAAGAAGGTCGGCGAACTGGTTGCTTCGCGTGCCAAGGCCGCGGGGATCGAAGGCGTTGTCTTCGACCGCGCCGGCAACAAGTACCACGGCCGCATCGCGGCCCTCGCCGATGCCGCCCGGGAGGGCGGATTGTCCTTCTGATCGCTCATCGCGACCAGAGAGAGAACTTAGATATGGAGCACATCTCATGAGCGGAGCCCAGCGCGGACAGCGCAGCGGTGGCTCGGGCGATCGTCGCGGACGCGACAATGGTCGCGGCCAGGCCGAGAAGTCGGTCTACATCGAGCGGGTCGTGGCGATCAACCGTGTCGCCAAGGTCGTGAAGGGTGGTCGTCGCTTCAGCTTCACCGCCCTCGTGATCGTCGGAGACGGTGACGGCCTCGTCGGCGTCGGCTACGGCAAGGCCAAGGAAGTTCCCGCGGCCATCGCGAAGGGTGTCGAGGAGGCCAAGAAGGCCTTCTTCAAGGTGCCCCGCATCCAGGGAACGATCCCGCACCCGGTCCAGGGCGAGAAGGCTGCAGGCGTCGTCCTGCTGCGCCCGGCCGCTCCCGGTACAGGCGTGATCGCCGGTGGTCCGGTGCGTGCGGTGCTCGAGTGCGCCGGCATCCACGACGTGCTGAGCAAGTCGCTCGGCTCGTCCAACCAGATCAACATCGTGCACGCCACGGTGGCCGCGCTGCGGATGCTCGAGGAGCCCGAGCAGGTGGCTGCCCGTCGTGGCATGCGCGTCGAGGACGTCACCCCGGCTGCCCTGCTCAGGGCACGCGCCGAGGGTCAGCTCGAGGCGATCGCTGGAGGGCAGAAGTGATGGCCCAGCTCAAGGTCCAGCAGAAGCGTGGCCTGGTGGGCCTCAAGTCCAACCAGCGCGACACGCTGCGTTCGCTCGGTCTCAAGCGGATCGGCGACGTCGTGGTGAAGGAAGACCGCCCGGAGATCCGGGGCATGATCAACACTGTCCGTCACCTGGTGACGTTCGAGGAGGTGGAGTGACATGACGCTCAAGCTGCACCACTTGCGTCCCGCTCCGGGCGCCAGGACCGCCAAGACCCGCGTGGGTCGCGGTGAGGGCTCCAAGGGCAAGACCGCGGGCCGCGGTACCAAGGGCACCAAGGCTCGCTACCAGGTTCCGGTCGCCTTCGAAGGTGGCCAGATGCCGATCCACATGCGCCTGCCCAAGCTTAAGGGCTTCAAGAACCCCTTCCGCGTGGAGTTCCAGGTCGTCAACCTCGACCGCCTCGGCGAGCTCTTCCCCGACGGTGGCTCGGTGAGCGTCGCCGACCTCGTCGAGAAGGGCGCCGTCCGCAAGGGCCAGCCGGTCAAGGTCCTGGGGCAGGGCGACATCTCCGTCGCCGTCCAGGTCAGCGTCAACGCCTACTCGACCTCCGCCCAGGAGAAGATCGAGGCAGCGGGAGGCACCGCGACCGTGGTCTGAGGCCACCCTCGCTCGAGCGACGAAGGCCCGACCGCACAGTGGGAACTGTCGGCCGGGCCTTCGTCGTTCTCCAGCTGAGCATCATCGGGGGAGCTGGTCGGACCGCGACTGTTAGGCTTCCCCGGGCTCGTCGCCGCACGTCGGCGACGGTCTCTCGTCCGCCCGCCGATCCTGGCGGGCACCCTTACGAAAGAGGAACCAGTGCTAGGCGCGTTCGCCAATGCTTTCCGGACGCCGGACCTGCGGCGCAAGCTGCTGTTCGTGCTGCTGGTCATCACGATCTTCCGGCTCGGCTCCCAGGTGCCCGCACCGGGCGTCAACGTCGCCAACGTCCAGTCCTGCATCTCGCAGCTGGAGGAGGGCGGCCTCTACAGCCTGATCAACCTCTTCTCCGGTGGCGCGCTGCTCCAGCTCACCATCTTCGCGCTCGGGATCATGCCCTACATCACGGCCTCGATCATCCTGCAGCTGCTCGTCGTGGTGATCCCGCGGCTCGAGGCGCTGAAGAAGGAGGGCCAGGCCGGCCAGGCGAAGATCACCCAGTACACCCGCTACCTCACGCTCGGTCTCGCCGTCCTCCAGGCGACCGGCATCGTGGCGTTGGCACGCAACGGCGCGCTGCTCCAGGGCTGCACGCTCGACCTGCTGCACGACAACACCACCTCGACGTTCCTCGTCATGGTCATCACCATGACCGCCGGGACCGCCGTCATCATGTGGCTCGGTGAGCTCATCACCGACCGCGGCATCGGCAACGGCATGTCGATCCTCATCTTCACCCAGGTCGTCGCCACCTTCCCGGCCGCACTGTGGAGCGTCCAGACCTCCAAGGGCTGGGTCGTCTTCAGCATCGTGATGGTCATCGGCCTGATGCTGGTCGCCGCGGTGATCTTCATCGAGCAGGCACAGCGACGCATCCCGGTCCAGTACGCCCGGCGGATGGTCGGGCGCAAGATGTTCGGCGGCAACTCCACCTACATCCCGCTGAAGGTCAACCAGGCGGGCATCATCCCGGTCATCTTCGCCTCGTCCCTGCTCTACCTCCCGGCGATGGCGGTGCAGTTCAACCCGGAGAGCACCAACCCCGTCCTCGACTTCGTCGGCACCTACCTCGTCGGCGGCGACCACCCGCTCTACATGCTGATGTACTTCGCGCTGATCATCTTCTTCACCTACTTCTACGTGTCGATCACCTTCAACCCGGTCGAAGTGGCCGACAACATGAAGAAGTACGGCGGCTTCATCCCCGGGATCCGGGCGGGCAAGCCCACCGAGGACTACCTGTCCTACGTCCTGTCCCGCATCACCTTCCCCGGAGCGCTCTACCTCGGACTGATCTCACTGGTCCCGCTCATCGCGTTCGCGCTGATCGAGGCCAGCCAGAACTTCCCGTTCGGCGGCACGTCCATCCTCATCATGGTCGGTGTGGCGCTCGACACGGTGAAGCAGATCGAGAGCCAGCTCCAGCAGCGCAACTACGAAGGATTCCTCAAGTAAATGAGACTCATCCTCATGGGCCCCCCCGGCGCGGGCAAGGGCACGCAGGCGACGTTCGTCGCCGAGCACTTCGGGGTGCCCGCGATCTCGACCGGTGACATCTTCCGCGCCAACGTCTCGCAGGGCACGCCGCTCGGGGTCGAGGCCAAGCGCTTCATGGACGCCGGCGAGTACGTGCCCGACGAGGTCACCAACCTCATGGTGCGCAACCGCATCGACGAGGACGACGCCGTTCCCGGCTTCCTGCTCGACGGCTACCCGCGCACGCTGGCCCAGGTGGAGGAGCTCGACGGCATGATCGAGTTCACCGGGCACCGGCTCGACGCGGTCGCGGTGCTCACCGTCGACCCCGAGGAGCTCGTGCAGCGTCTCGTGCAGCGGGCGCTGACCGACGGCCGCGCCGATGACACCGAGGACGTCATCAGGCGCCGGCAGGAGGTCTACCTCGAGCAGACCGAGCCGCTGATCGGGGTCTACCGCGAGCGCGGCATCCTGGTCGAGGTCGATGGGATGGGTGAGGTCGACGACGTGACGGCCCGCATCTTCGCCGCCCTCGACGTGGTCCCCGAGAGCTGAGCCGTCCGCGTGGGTTTCCGCGACCGCGGGATCGAGATCAAGACGGCCTCGCAGATCGACAGGATGCGCGTGGCCGGCCTGCTCGTGGGGGAGACCCTCGAGCTGCTCAGGGCTGCGGCCGCACCCGGGGTCAGCACCCAGGACCTCGACACCCTCGCCGAGACCAACATCCGTGACCACGGGGGCGTTCCCTCCTTCCTCGGCTACGGCGTGCCCCCCTTCCCGGCCACGATCTGCGCCTCGGTCAACGACGAGGTCGTGCACGGCATCCCCGGCGCGCGCGTGCTCGCCGAGGGCGACGTGATCTCCATCGACTGCGGCGCGATCGTCGAGGGCTGGCACGGCGACGCGGCGATCACGGTGGCGATCGGCGAGGTCGCCGACGACGTACGAGAGCTCCTGCGGGTCACCGAGGAGTCGCTGTGGCGAGGCATGGCTGCCGCGCGACTGGGTGGACGGGTCACCGACATCAGCCACGCGATCGAGACCTACGTCCGCACCCAGGGGCGCTACGGCATCCTCGAGGACTACACCGGCCACGGCATCGGCACCGAGATGCACATGGCGCCCAACGTGCCCAACTACGGGCGCAAGGGTCGTGGCCCCGCGATCGTGGAGGGTCTCGCCCTCGCCGTGGAGCCGATGGTGACCCTCGGGACCAAGCACACCGACCTGCTCGAGGACGAGTGGACCGTGGCCACCGTCGACGGGTCGGTGGCAGCCCACTTCGAGCACACCTTCACCGTCACGCCCCGGGGCGCGTGGGTGCTCACCTCGCTCGACGGCGGCGCAGCGCGTCTCGCTGAGCTCGGCGTCCCATTCGGCGGACGCTGAGCCCCTCGATTTCACCTGCGCCCGGGCGGTCGTGGAAGACTGACCCCACAGGAGGGGAGTATTCCCCCGTAGTGGTGTCGTCAGCACGGTGTCCGCGCGAGCGGGACCCGGTGCCACTGGTTCGCCCTCGCGGGTGAGCGGAAGAGACCTCCGGAGTCCGCGTGCTGCGCGGGACACCGAGCTCGACCCACCCCTAGGAGCAACCAGTGGACGTCCCCACCTGGGTCTGGATCGCCACTGCCGTGGTGACCATCGCGATCTTCACCTTCGACCTCGCCGTGGTCGGCCGCCGCCCGCACGAGCCGAGCATGAAGGAATGTTCGACCTACCTCGCCATCTACGTGTCCCTGGCGGTGCTCTTCGGCCTCGGGGTCTGGTACAGCTCCGGCGGCACCTACGCGCTCGAGTTCTACTCCGGCTGGCTGGTGGAGTACTCGCTGTCCATCGACAACCTGTTCATCTTCATCATCATCATGGCGAAGTTCGCGGTCCCGCGTGAGCTCCAGCAGTACGCCCTGATGATCGGCATCGTGATGGCGCTGGTGATGCGCGCGGCGTTCATCGCCGTCGGTGCCGCCGCGATCAGCAACTTCAGCTGGATCTTCTACCTCTTCGGCCTGTTCCTGGTCTACACGGCCTTCAAGCTGGCCAAGGAGGGCGCCGAGGACGAGGACGAGGACGAGTTCGAGGAGAACAAGCTCGTCGCCTTCATCGAGCGCCGCTTCCCGGCCACGTCGCAGTGGCACGGCAAGAGCCTGTTCACCCAGGACGCCGGCAAGCGGATGATCACCCCGATGTTCATCGTGATCCTGACGCTGGGCACGACCGACCTGCTGTTCGCACTCGACTCGATCCCGGCGATCTTCGGCATCACCAAGGAGCCCTACCTGGTGCTCACCGCGAACATCTTCGCGCTGATGGGCCTGCGTCAGCTCTACTTCCTCATCGGTGGTCTGCTCCAGCGCCTGATCTACCTCTCCTACGGCCTGGCGTTCCTGCTCGCCTTCATCGGCGTGAAGCTCTTCATGCACGCCCTGCACGAGAACGAGCTGTCCTTCGTCAACGGTGGCGAGCACCTCGACTACCCGTGGCTCGAGATCCCGATCTGGCTGTCGTTGGTGGTCATCCTCGCGACCCTGGTGATCACGGCCGTGCTGTCGCTGTGGGCCTCGAGCCGGATGTCGGCGAAGGAGCAGGACGCCAGGACCGGCCCGCGCCGCGACTGGGACGAGGACTGAGCGACCCGAGCCGCCACCGGCCAGAGCGCCGCTCGGGCGACGGGCCCCGCCGACCGCTGCCTGCGCTCGGTGATTGGTGTTCTCACAGGGCGCCTGACTAAACTGGTGCGTCGGCCCAACGTGGGCTGTGCTTCGTGGTGCCTCGCGGCTGCCCGGACCTCGCTCGATCCCGTCCCAGACGGTTCGGCGCGCGTGCCCGGAAAGAGGTGCACCGGAGCCGTCCACGAGGTCCACCGGGCCCGTTCGCGGGCACGGGCGGTTCCCGGGCCGACGGTAGGCAGAAGAATCATCAGACAGCACTGCAACAGATTGTGGAGGACATGCCGAAGAAAGAAGGCGTGATCGAGATCGAGGGCACCATCACGGAGGCCCTTCCCAACGCCATGTTCCGCGTGGAGCTGGCCAACGGGCACAAGGTGCTCGCACACATCAGCGGCAAGATGCGCCAGCACTACATCCGGATCCTCCCTGAGGACCGGGTCGTGGTGGAGCTCTCGCCGTACGACCTCACCCGGGGTCGGATCGTCTACCGCTACAAGTGATCGAGCCAGCCGAGTAGCAGTCCTGCTCCATAGCAAGAAAGGCGTTGACATGAAGGTCAACCCCAGCGTCAAGGCCATCTGTGACAAGTGCAAGGTCATCCGTCGTCACGGACGCGTCATGGTCATCTGCGAGAACCCGCGCCACAAGCAGCGTCAGGGTTGAGGGCGAGTCGCGCAGCCGCGTGCGGCAAGCGGGCTTCACCCCAGCAGGACCACGGCAACACAACTGAAACCCACAACGTGATCGCTAGGTCGGGCACCGCCCGATCGAAATCACCTCCGGAGCAGTGGCCGGAGCCCACCCGAGGCGGGATGGGACGCGACACGACCAGAAACCACAGCGTTGAACAGACAAGGAAACCGCCACATGGCACGCCTCGTTGGTGTTGACCTCCCGCGCGACAAGCGCATCGAGATCGCACTCACCTACATCTACGGCATCGGCCGTACCCGCTCGCAGCAGCTGCTCGCTGCCACCGGCGTCGACCCGAACGCTCGGGTCCACACGCTCGGTGACGAGGAGCTGGTCAAGCTTCGTGACGAGATCGAAGCCAACTTCAAGATCGAGGGTGACCTCCGACGTGAGGTCCAGGCGGACATCCGCCGCAAGATCGAGATCGGCAGCTACCAGGGTCGTCGCCACCGCATGGGCCTTCCGGTCCGCGGTCAGCGCACCAAGACCAACGCGCGCACCCGCAAGGGTCCCAAGCGCACCGTCGCCGGCAAGAAGAAGGCGAAGTGACCTGCGCCCCGGCGTAGTGATCTCCGTTCTCCCCTCCACAGCTTTTCGACCAGACCTCATCAGGAGTTAGTGAATGCCTCCCAAGAGCCGCGCGACCAAGGTCCGCCGCAAGGAGAAGAAGAACGTCGCTCAGGGCGAAGCCCACATCAAGAGCACGTTCAACAACACCATCGTCACCATCACGGACCCCACCGGTGCCGTGATCTCGTGGGCCTCTGCCGGCACCGTCGGCTTCAAGGGCTCGCGCAAGTCCACCCCCTTCGCCGCGCAGATGGCTGCGGAGGCCGCCGGACGTCGCGCCATGGACCACGGCATGAAGAAGATCGACGTCTTCGTCAAGGGTCCGGGGTCGGGCCGCGAGACCGCGATCCGTTCGCTGGGTGCCATCGGCCTCGAGGTCGGCACCATCCAGGACGTCACGCCCACCCCCCACAACGGATGCCGGCCCCCCAAGCGCCGCCGCGTCTGACCCGAGACTGAGAAAGAGAGACTGACATGGCCCGCTACACCGGACCCATGACCCGCAAGTCGCGCCGTCTCGGTGTCGACCTCGTCGGCGGCGACGCCGCCTTCGAGAAGCGTCCCTACGCTCCCGGCCAGCACGGCCGTGGTCGCATCAAGGAGAGCGAGTACCTGCTGCAGCTCCGCGAGAAGCAGAAGGCTCGCTTCACCTACGGCGTGATGGAGAAGCAGTTCGTCCGCTACTACAAGGAAGCCAGCCGTCGCCAGGGCAAGACCGGTGACAACCTGCTGCAGCTGCTCGAGTGCCGCCTCGACAACGTCGTCTACCGCGCCGGCTTCGCGCGTACGCGTCGCCAGGCCCGCCAGCTCGTGGTCCACGGCCACTTCCTGGTCAACGGCAAGAAGGTCGACATCCCGTCCTTCCAGGTCAGCGACCACGACATCATCGACGTGCGCGAGAAGTCGCTCGAGCTGACCCCGCTGATCGTGGCTCGTGAGACCCACGGCGAGCGTGTCGTCCCTGCGTGGCTCGAGGCCATCCCGACGCGGATGCGCATCCTCGTGCACCAGGTCCCGATCCGGGCACAGATCGACGTCCCGGTCCAGGAGCAGCTCATCGTGGAGTACTACTCCAAGAAGTGACTCGCTGTCGGTGGCCGCTCGACCCGGGCGGCCGCCGACGCCCCTCTTCCACCTTGTTCTTCCGCCAACCTCATGGTTCGGATCCGTCAAATAGTGGGTGGATCCCGAAAGGAAATACTCCGTGCTCATTGCTCAGCGCCCGACCCTCACGGAAGAGACCGTCGACGAGTTCCGCTCGCGGTTCGTCATCGAGCCCCTCGAGCCCGGCTTCGGCTACACGCTCGGCAACTCGCTGCGTCGTACGCTCCTCAGCTCGATCCCCGGCGCGTCGGTCACCAGCATCAAGGTCGACTCCGTCCTCCACGAGTTCTCGACCATCGAGGGCGTCACCGAGGACATGACCGAGATCATCCTCAACCTCAAGGGCATCGTCGTCTCCTCGGAGCACGACGAGCCCGTCGTGATGTACCTGCGCAAGTCCGGCGCCGGTGACGTCACCGCCGCCGACATCACGCCGCCCGCCGGTGTCGAGGTGCACAACCCCGAGATCAAGATCGCCACGTTGTCCGACAAGGGCAAGCTGGAGATGGAGCTGGTCGTCGAGCGTGGCCGCGGCTACGTCTCGGCCGTGCAGAACAAGGGTGCCGACAACGAGATCGGCCGGATGCCGGTCGACTCGATCTACAGCCCCGTCCTCAAGGTGACCTACAAGGTCGAGGCCACCCGTGTCGAGCAGCGCACCGACTTCGACAAGCTCGTCATCGACGTCGAGACCAAGCCGTCGATCCGTCCCCGCGACGCGATCGCCTCGGCTGGCAAGACGCTCACCGAGCTCTTCGGTCTGGCGCGTGAGCTCAACGTCGAGGCCGAGGGCATCGACATCGGCCCGTCGCCCGTCGACGAGCAGCTCGCCGCCGACCTGGCACTGCCGGTCGAGGACCTGCAGCTCACGGTCCGCAGCTACAACTGCCTCAAGCGTGAGGGCATCCACACCGTGGGCGAGCTCATCTCACGCTCGGAGCAGGACCTGCTCGACATCCGCAACTTCGGCGCGAAGTCCATCGACGAGGTGAAGGCCAAGCTCGTCGAGATGGGTCTCTCGCTCAAGGACAGCGCGCCCGGCTTCGACCCGCACGCCGCCCTCGCCGCCTACGGCGACGACGACGACGACGACGCGTTCATCGAGGACGAGCAGCTCTAGTCAGCACCGACAGCAAATCGACCGGCCCCTCCATCCGGGGCCGGTCGTCTACCCGGGTACCTGACACGGCCCGAGAGAAGGAAGGCACCACATGCCCAAGCCCATGAAGGGTAAGCGACTCGGCGGGAGCGCTGCCCACCAGAAGCTGATGCTCTCCAACCTGGCGACCGCCCTGTTCGAGCACGGCCGGATCACCACCACCGAGACGCGTGCGCGCATGCTGCGCCCGCTCGCGGAGAAGCTGATCACCAAGGCCAAGCGGGGCGACCTGCACAACCGTCGCGAGGTCATCAAGACCATCCACGACAAGTCGGTCGTCCACACGCTGTTCACCGAGATCGCGCCGACCTTCTCGGAACGCCCCGGTGGCTACACCCGCATCACCAAGATCGGGCCGCGCAAGGGCGACAACGCCCCCATGGCGGTCATCGAGCTGGTGACCGAGGCCTACAGCCCCAAGGCTGCCTCGACCAAGAAGACCCAGGCCGCCGCGGCTCCCGTCGCTGCGGAGGACGAGGTCGTCGAGACCGAGGAGGCCCCCTCCGAGAGCGAGGCCCCCTCCGAGAGCGAGGCTCCCGAGGCCGAGTCGACGGAGACCGAGGTCGCTGAGACCGAGGCCGACGAGGCCGAGGTCGCTGAGTCCACCGAGGAGCCGGCCGCCGACGGCGAGCCCAAGCCCTGACCTGACGCAGTGCTCCGACGCGAGGCCCGCCACCCCACCGGGGTGGTGGGCCTCGACGCATGTGGTGGTGGTGCTCGCCACCCTGATGCCGGCGGTGGTCCAGCCACCTTTCCGCGTCTGTGACCGTGGTTCGACCACCGCCCGCCAGCGTGTCGTACGTCGACCCGCGCGTGGGCGGTGGTCCACCCACGGTTCTTCGCGGGGGAGTGTGGCTGGACCACCGCTCGTCGGGGGGCGGCGAGGCTAGAGCTGCGCGAGCACCTCAGCGGCGTCGAGGCTGCGCGGTGCGCCAGCGGCGTACGCCAGTCGGCGGGTGGCCGCGACGATGGCCTCGTTGACCGGGGTGGGGACCCCCTGGAGCCGGCCCTGCAGGACGATCTCGCCGCCGAGGTAGTCGATCTCGCAGTCACCCGTACGGCGGCTGAGGCTCTGCCACGTCGACCCGCCGCGGCGATCGAGGTCGCTGCGGTGCTGGAGGATCGTGCCCCGCCGCTCACGGTCGTCCTCCGCGCTGACCAGGGTGGCCCCGGCCGCGGCGAGCACCAGCTCACCCTCGGCGACGGCCCTCGCGGTGAGCTCGTCGGCCGCCTCACCCCGGGCGAAGGAGGCATCGACCCCGTTGCCGAGGTTGAGCAGGAGCTTGCGCCGCTTCCACGCCAGGATGTCGTCCCGTTCCTCGGAGGCGATGCCGGCGGCGCGCAGGTCCGCCGCGACCGCGGCGGTGGTCGCGTCGGTGCCCGCGGGGACACGCCCGATGTCGAGGATGGCCGGGGTGGGATGACACCCCGCGACGACGACCCCGGGCTCGAGGTGGGTGGCGGGGAGCATCACGCAGACGGCGTAGGTGCGGGCGAAGAGTCGCAGCGCGGCGAGCTCGGTCGCGATGCCGTTGGTGGCGCACACCACCGCGACGTCGGACGGCGCGTGCGCGCGAAGGTCGGCGAGGGCGAGCGCGGCCTGGTGCGACTTGACCGCGAGAAGGACGACGGTGTGATCGGTCCAGGCCACGTCGGCGGCCGTGTCGGTGGCGGGCGCCTCGATCAGGTGCTGACCTCCGCCGGTGTCGAGGACCAGTCCGCCTGCGCCCCGGATCGCCGCGAGGTGGGGGCCACGCGCGACGAGGGTGACCCGAGTACCAGCCAGGTGGAGGTGGCCGCCGATGACCCCGCCGACGGCTCCGGCTCCGTAGACGACGTAGTCCATGGCAGCGGTGCTCATCCGCTTCGTCCGGCGCTGGGGCGCCATCCGGGATCGCGGCCGACGAAGCCCATCAGCCGGTCGAGGACCGGCGCATCGGCAGCGACTGCCACCGGGGCGCCGTACTGTCCCGACCCGCGCAGCACCTCCTCCATCGCGGCCATGCCGGCCAGCAGGTCAGCTGCGAACTCCTCGTCGAGGATGGCCTCCTGCCCTCCGGCGCGAGCGAGGTCCCACGAGTGCATGAAGACGTCGGAGACGTAGAACCGGTCGGCGGCCACGGCGAGGGGAAGGGTGCCGATGTAGGGATGGGTGAACTCCTCCTCGCCCCGGTCGGTGATGAGGGCCTGGACGGCGTCCGCGTGGTGGTGCCAAGCAGCGACCGGGTCGGCGGCGGTGGGCGGACCGGCCGGGAGGTCGATCCCGCCTGCGGAGAGGAAGCCGCGGAACCACGAGACGAGGTGGTCGACCACGTCGACGGCCGTCCATCCCTCGACGGGAGCAGGCGCGGAGAAGTCCGGCGTGCTCTCCACGAGGCGACTGAACTCGCCGGCCACGGCCGCATGCCGCTCCGCCGGCGACTCGGGCAGCGCCATCAGAGCGAGCCCTCGACCAGCATCCGGTCGATCGCGGCGTAGCCGTCGTGGATGCCCGTCTCCATGCCGCTGCTCAGCCAACCGTCGCGGGCGTCGAAGGAGTCGCAGAGGCTGACCGCGTGCAGGCGCGTACGTCCGTCGCCGAGGTCCTCGAAGGTCATCGTCTCGAGGGCGACGGCGTCCGGCATGCCGTCCCAGGTGAAGGTCTGCACCAGGCGGTCCTCGCGCACGGTGTGGAAGCAACCACGGAACGTCGTCTCGAACCCGTCGCGGCCGTCGATCCCGCGGGCGGTGTAGCGCCAGCTGCCGCCGTCGCGGGCGTCCCACTCGGTGATCTCGGCGCCGACGCTGCTCGGTCCGCTCCATCGCGCGAAGAGCTCGGGGTCGGTGTGGGCCCGGAAGAGCTGGGCGGGGGTGGCGGTGAAGTCTCGTCGGATGTGGATGGCAGGGACGGTGGTGTCGGCCTCGATCACCGCCTCGGGGTAGCGGGTGGTGTGGTCGGTGATGCGTGTGGCGGTCATGACGCGGTTCCTTCCTGCGGGGTGGCACGGTGGTGGGTGGGGGTGTCGTCCTGCATCGCCGCCAGGACGGCATCGAGGCGCGCGAACCTCTCCTCGGCCTGGCGCCGGTGGCGCTCGATCCACTTCGTCATCAGGTCGAACACCTCTGCTTCCAGGTGGACCGGGCGGCGTTGGGCGTCCCGGGTGCGGCTCACGAGTCCGGCGTCCTCGAGCACCTTGAGGTGCTTGGAGACCGCCTGCAGGCTCACGTCGTAGGGCTCGGCGAGGTCGCCCACGGTGTGGTCGGCCTCGGTCAGGCGGGCCACGATGTCACGTCGGGTCGGGTCGGCGAGGGCAGCGAAGACGCGGGAGAGCTGGTCGGACACGAGGCACCTTCCTCAACTGACGAGTTGAATACGACGTTAGGCAGTAGTGGGGAGGTTGTCAACCCTTCGGTTGACGATGAGGTGGTGCGGGCTCGCGAGGAGACCACGCGGGAAGGCACCTAGAATCACCGCGTGCGCCTACGGATCGACTGTGCCTATGACGGCACGGACTTCTCCGGGTGGGCCACCCAGCCGGGGCTGCGGACCGTGCAGGCCACCCTGGAGGTGGCCTTGGCGACTGCGTTGCGGACCTCGCACGTGCGAGTGACCGTCGCGGGACGGACCGATGCCGGCGTGCACGCCCGGGGGCAGGTGGCGCACGTCGACGTCGATCCTCAGCTGGTGAGCGCGCTGGCTGCCCGGCGCGGGGAGGAGTCACTGGAGTCGCTCGCTCGGCGCGTCGACGGGATCCTGCCACGGGACCTGCGCCTGCGCCGGGTGAGCGAGGCGCCTCAGGGATTCGACGCCCGCTACTCCGCGATCTGGCGCCGCTACGTCTACCGGATCGCCGACCGGCAGGAGCTCGCGGACCCGCTGGTGCGCGGCCACGTGCTGACCTGGGGGCGACGCCTCGACCTCGACGCGATGAACGAGGCGGCCGGGCCCCTCGTCGGCCTGCAGGACTTCGCCACCTTCTGCAGGCGGCGAGCGGGTGCCACCACCGTACGGACCCTGCTGGAGCTGTCGTGGACGCGCGACGACGCCGGGCTCGCCGTCGCGACGGTGCGGGCCGACGCCTTCTGTCACACCATGGTCCGGGCGTTGGTCGGCAGCCTCATCTCGGTGGGCGAGGGGCGCCGGGAGATCGGCTGGCCAGCCCAGGTGATGGCCGCGCGGCGCCGTGACGGCGGCGTGCACGTCATCGGGCCGCACGGACTCACGCTCGAGGAGGTCGCCTACCCGCCCGACGACGAGCTGGCTGCCCAGTCCACCCGAGCCCGTGCCCGACGAGAGGCGATCGATGCCTGAGCACTACTTCTCCGCCGACCCCGGCGTGCCCTTCGAGCGGGAGCGTTTCACCGCGGACCTCTGGGGCCGCACGCTGACCCTCGACTCCGGGTCCGGAGTCTTCAGCCGCGGGCACCTCGACCACGCCACCGCCGTGCTGTTCCGCGAGCTCGAGGCACCGGTGCAGGGACAGTTCCTCGACCTCGGCTGCGGCTACGGCGTCATCGGCCTGGCCATCGCGAGCGCCGTGCCGCTGGCCACGGTCATCGGCGTCGACGTCAACGAGCGGGCCCTGCTCCTGGCCAACGACAACGCCCGGGCTGCGGGCCTCGACCCGCGCTTCGTGGCCTGCACCCCCGACCAGGTGCCGAGCGACCAGGTCTTCGACGAGATCTGGTCCAACCCGCCGATCCGCATCGGCAAGCAGGCGCTGCGCGAGCTGCTGCTCCGGTGGCTGCCCCGGCTGGCGCCCTCAGGACGGATGGTGATGGTCATGGGCAAGAACCTGGGAGGGGACTCGATGCAGCGCTGGCTCACCGACCAGGGGTGGCCGACCGAGCGGCTCGCCAGCAGCAAGGGCTTCCGGGTGCTGGAGACCCGTCGCGGGCAGGGGTGATCAGCCGTCGGGTCGGGACGAAGGCGAAGGCAGACCGGCGCCCGTCGGACCGACCCGGCAGGATGGGGCCATGGCCTACGAAGCAGCCCCGGACAGGTACGACGACGGCGTCGGCATGCACTACCGCCCGAGCGGCCGCAGTGGGCTGAGGCTGCCCGCGCTGTCGCTGGGGCTGTGGCAGAACTTCGGCACGGACCGGCCGGAGGAGACGCAGCGAGCGATCCTGCGCCGGGCCTTCGACCGCGGGGTCACGCACGTCGACCTCGCCAACAACTACGGCCCGCCCTACGGTCGCGCGGAGGAGAACTTCGGCCGCTACCTCGCCCAGGACTTCAAGCCCTACCGCGACGAGCTGATCATCTCCACCAAGGCCGGGTATGACATGTGGCCCGGCCCCTACGGTCAGGGCGGCGGGTCGCGCAAGTATGTGCTGGCCTCGCTCGACCAGTCGCTGGAGCGGATGGGGCTCGACTACGTCGACATCTTCTACAGTCACCGCTTCGACCCGGACACCCCGGTCGAGGAGACGATGATGGCCCTCGACACCGCAGTGCGCTCAGGCCGCGCGCTCTACGCGGGCATCTCGTCGTACTCCCCGGCCAAGACGCGGGAGGCCGCCGCGATCGCACGCGACCTCGGCACGCCGCTGCTGATCCACCAACCGTCCTACTCGATGCTCAACCGCTGGATCGAGCACCCCGCCGACGGCGGGAGGAGCCTGCTCGAGGAGCTGGACGAGCAGGGGATGGGCTGCATCGTGTTCAGCGCGCTCGCGCAGGGACTGCTGACCGACCGCTACCTCGACGGCGTGCCGGCCGACTCGCGAGCCGCGCGCGACGGCTCCACGATGGCCGGGCTCGAGGGCGACGTCCTCGACCGGGTGCGTGCGCTCGACGCGATCGCCGCGCGCCGCGGCCAGAAGCTCGCCCAGCTGGCCCTGCAGTGGGTGCTGCGCGACACCCGCGTCACGAGCGCGGTCATCGGGGCGTCCAGTGTCGAGCAGCTCGACACCAACCTCGACGCGCTCGACGCGCCGCCGCTGACCGAGGCGGAGCTGGTCGAGATCGACGGCCACGCCGAGGAGTCGGGCATCAACCTGTGGGCGAAGCAGACCGAGGTATGAGCACGGCGCCCGCGCGGGTCGTGGTCGTCGGTGCTGATGCCGCCGGGATGTCGGCGGCACACCAGGCCCTGCGCACGGCGGCGCGCCTCGGCAACGACCTCTCGATCACCGTGCTCGACCGTGGAGCCGACACGTCCTACAGCGCCTGCGGGATCCCCTACTGGATGGCCGGCGACGTCGACAGCGGGGACGACCTCGTGGCTCGCACCGCACACGCGCACCGTGAGGCCGGCATCGACCTGCGGATGGACACCGAGGTGGTCGCGGCCGACCTGTCCGCGCGCACCGTCACCACCGCCTCGGGCGAGGAGATCCGGTTCGACGAGCTCGTCATCGCCACCGGTGCCCCGGCGACCGTGCCCGACTGGGCGCTGCGGGCGGACGGTACGACGTACGGCGGTGTCGGGCCGGTCAAGACCCTCGCCGACGGGCGGGAGTGGGTCGACCTCTTCGCGGCGGCGGACGACGACGCCCGCGTGGTCGTGGTGGGTGCCGGCTACGTGGGTCTGGAGGTGGTGGAGGCGGCGTTGCGCCGCGGCTTCGGCGTCACCGTGCTCACCCGCGGCCGGGGCATGTCGATGCTCGAGGACGAGATGTCTGTGCGTGTCAACGCGGCCATGCGTGCCGGCGGCGCGGAGGTGGTGCTCGGTGCCGAGGTGACCGGTCTCGACACCGAGGGCGACCGGGTCACGGGCGTGCGCTGGGACGGTGGGAGCCGCGCAGCCGACCTGGTCGTGGTCGCGACCGGCGTCCGTCCTGCGACGGACTTCCTGCGCGGCACCGGCATCGAGATGACCGCCAACGGGGCGTTGAGGCCGGATCCGCACGGTCGGGTCGCCGACCACGTCTGGGCGGCGGGTGACTGCTGCGAGGTGCGTCGGCGGATCGACGACGCGTGGGTGTTCCGCCCGCTCGGGACCTATGCCAACAAGCACGGGCGCGCACTCGGCGACTGCCTGGGAGGAGGAGCGCTCACCTTCGACGGGATGGTCGACACCTCCATCACCCGGTTCTCCTTCGCTGAGACCCACGTCGAGGTCGCGCGCACCGGGTTGTCCAGCGTGGAGGCGCAGGAGGCGGGCCACGACGTGGTCGCGCTCCTCACCGAGGGAACGACCGCCAGCGGCTACATGCCCGAGGCCGAGCCGATCGCGCTGTGGGTGATGGCCGACCGGGCCACCCGCCGTCTGCTCGGCGTGCAGGTCGTCGGGGGGCACGGAGCGGGCAAGCGGATCGACGCGGCGGCCGCCGTGCTGTGGCACGCAGGCACCGTCGACGACCTGGCCTGGATGGACCTGGCCTACGCGCCGCCCTTCTCGACCGCCTGGGAGATCCTGCAGGTGGCCGCGCGACGCGTGGCGGAGCGGCTGTGATCAGACGCCCGCGACGGCCTTGCGCACCTCGTTGACGCAGAGCGCGACGAAGGCCAGCGCGATCAGCACCATCAGCACGTTGGAGTGCAGCTTGTTGCGCCACTCGGTCGGGGTGCGGTCGGTGTTGAGCAGCCACAGCAGGGTGACGGCGAGGAACGGCATGAAGAACGCGCCGAGCACCCCGTAGGCGAGGATCAGCCACACCGGCTTGCCGAGGAAGAGCATCGCCATGGGCGGGAAGGTCAGCCACAGGACGTAGGCGCGGTACCACCTGCCACCGGCGCGAGCGTCGGGGTCCTCGCTCGCGCCACCGCGCACGATGGTCATGAAGTCGGCGAACATCAGGCTGACGCCGTTCCAGACCCCGACCAGCGACGACATCGCGGCGGCCCAGAAGCCGACGAGGAAGACCTTGCCGGCCCACTCGCCGTAGCGGTCCTGCAGCACGACGGCGAGGTCGACGAGCCCGGCGTCCCCCTGCTCGATCGCGACGCTGGTGGAGTAGAGCAGCTCGGCACCGACCACCAGGGTGGCGAGGACGAAGATGCCGGTCACGACGTAGGCGACGCTGTTGTCGATGCGCATGACCCGCATGTAGGACGGGGTGTTCCAGCCCTTCTCGCGCAGCCAGTAGCCGTAGGCAGCGAGGGTGATGGTGCCGCCTACGCCTCCGCCGAGCGCGAGCGTGTTGACCAGTCCGCCGTCGGGGATGCGCGGGGCGAGGCCCGTGAGCAGCTCGGGGATGTTGGGCGTGGTCAGCAGCGCGGCGCCGACCATCGTGACGAACATCAGCCCGACGAGAGCCGCCAGCACCTTCTCGAACGTGCTGTAGCGGCCCGTCCAGACCAGCCCGAGCCCGATCAGGCCCGAGATGATGCCCCACCACGTCACCGACAGGACACCGGTGAGCCCGGCCAGCGCCAGGCCGGTGCCGGCCATCGCGGCGGCGCCGTAGACGAAGCCCCAGATCACGATGTAGGGCGCGAAGTACCACGTCGTCCAGATGCCGAGCGAGCGCCAGCCCTCGAAGATCGTCCTGCCGCTGGACAGCGAGTAGCGGCCGGCGCCCTCGACCAGCACGATCTTCATCACGCAGCCGACCACCACGCACCACAGCAGGGCGTAGCCGAACTTCTGGCCCGCGATGAGGGTGGCGACGAGGTCGGCCGCGCCGACGCCTGTCGCGGCCACGACGAGACCGGGGCCGATGATGCCCCAGCGGGGGACGGTGGTGCTCTGTTCCGAGGTGGTGGACGCCATGGCCAGCACCCTACGACCGGTCCAGACCGGGTGTCGCGCGCCCGCTGGTCGAGAAGCGGACGGACAACCCCGCGACGCGACGGCGTGCGGCAGTGGAGAATGACTTCTCGTGGGTCACGTCGATGTCGCTGGAGTCCGTTACGAGCTGCCGGACGGACGGGTGCTGCTCGACGACGTCAGCTTCCGGGTCGGGGACGGCCAGAAGGTCGCCCTCGTCGGTGCCAACGGAGCGGGCAAGACGACGCTGCTCCGGATCGTCACCGGTGACCTGACCCCCCACGCCGGCTCGGTCACGCGCTCGGGCGGGCTCGGCGTCATGCGCCAGTTCGTCGGCCACGGAGGCGGGGACGAGACGATCCACGACCTGCTGCTCTCGGTCGCCCCGGAGCGCGTGCGCGTCGCGTCGGCCCACGTCGAGGAGTGCGAGCTCGCGCTGATGGACGCCGATGACGAGAAGACCCAGATGCGCTATGCCGAGGCGCTGGGGGAGTACGCCGACGCCGGAGGCTACGACGTCGAGGTCACGTGGGACGTGTGCACGACCGCCGCGATGGGACTGCCCTTCGACCGCGCCCGACACCGCATGCTCAGCACCCTGTCCGGCGGCGAGCAGAAGCGGCTGGTCCTGGAGTACCTGCTGCGTGGGCCCGACCAGGTGCTGCTGCTCGACGAGCCGGACAACTACCTCGACGTGCCGGGCAAGGTCTGGCTCGAGGACCGGATCCGCGAGTCGGCCAAGACCATCCTGTTCATCAGCCACGACCGCGAGCTGCTCGACCACACCGCGACCCGCATCGTCACCGTCGAGCTCGGCAGCGCAGGCAACCTGGTGTGGACCCATCCCGGTGGCTTCGCCAGCTATCACGAGGCCCGCAGCAACCGCTTCGAGCGGTTCGAGGAGATGCGGCGGCGCTGGGACGAGGAGCACGCGAAGATCAAGGCGCTCGTGCTGCGGCTCAAGATCAAGTCCGAGTACAACGACGGCATGTCCTCGCAGTACCGCGCTGCCCAGACGCGGTTGAAGAAGTTCGAGGACGCCGGTCCGCCGATGGAGCAGCCACGCGAGCAGGCGGTGACGATGCGGCTCACGGGCGGTCGTACGGGCAAGCGGGCCGTGGTCTGCACCGACCTGGAGCTCTCCGGCCTGATGCGGCCCTTCGACCTCGAGGTCTGGTATGGCGAGCGGGTCGCCGTGCTCGGTTCCAACGGGTCCGGGAAGTCCCACTTCCTTCGCCTCCTCGCCGCCGGCGGCAGCGACCCCGACACCGAGCACCAGCCCGTCGGTGACCCCCCGAAGGCGGTGCCGCACAGCGGCAGCGCCAAGCTCGGCGCGCGCGTGCGACCGGGCTGGTTCGTGCAGACCCACGAGCACCCCGAGCTGCTCGGGCGCACGCTGCTCGAGGTCCTGCACCGCGGCGACGGCACACCCGGCGGACGCGCCGGGATGGGGCGCGAGGCCGCCAGTCGGGTGCTCGACCGCTACGAGCTCGCCCATGCCGGCGAGCAGCGGTTCGAGTCGCTCAGCGGCGGTCAGCAGGCCCGGTTCCAGATCCTGATGCTGGAGCTCTCCGGCGCGACGCTGCTGCTGCTCGACGAGCCCACCGACAACCTGGACGTGCAGTCGGCCGAGGCGCTGGAGGCGGGGCTGGAGGCCTTCGACGGCACGGTGCTCGCGGTGACCCACGACCGATGGTTCGCCCGCGGCTTCGACCGGTTCCTGGTCTACGGTGCCGACGGCGAGGTCTACGAGTCCGACGGCCCGGTGTGGGACGAGGGCCGGGTGTCGCGCACCCGATGAGGGGGCGCGCCCCCCACCTCCTCCGACGCCGGTGCGCGACGCGCCCGTCGTCGCCCGAGCCCGGCGGCCATCCAGGCGAGCAGCGCGACCAGCACTGCCAGTGCGCCACGCAGCGGCCACGGCCACGGACCGCGGTCGACCCCGGCCGGCGTGACGACCCGGAGATCGCCCGCCATCGACGCAGCCAGCTGGAATCGGCCGATGCCGTAGGACTGCAGGTCGGAGATCCGCATCAGCGTGCGCGGCGGTGAACCGTCGAGCGGGACGCTGGAGAGCGTGTAGGCCTCCGAGCCGCAGCACGTGTCCCCGCCCTGCGTGTCCAGCAGCATCTGCACCTCGTCGGTCCCTCCCCAACCGAGCACCCGGCCGGGTCCGGCGACCGGCAGGTCCAGCGGCTCAGGGACCTGGCGGCCGTCACCTGTCGCGTCGACGAACGCCAGCCCTGTCGGGATGCCCGGGTCGCCCATGGCAGGAGTCGCGCCCGAGGGATCCACCGTGGTGATGGCCAGCAGCCGCCCGTCGGGCGACCACGCGTACGGTCCGGCGAGCAGGCCGTCGACCTGGACCAGTCGTTCGCCGTCGCCGTCCGCGTCGACGATCGCGACCTCGCGGCCGTCGGTCCCGGACCGCTCGACGGCCAGGGCCGATCCGTCGGGGGAGAAGGCGACCGCGGTCGCTCCGCCCACGGCCATCACTGCGGAGGTGTCGTCCGCGAGGTCGAGGACGGCGACGTCTCCCTTGATCCGTCCGCCCGAGTAGGGGTTCGTCGACTCGGAGGACAGCAGCAGCGCCATCGTCCGGCCGTCGCTCGACCAGGCCAGCGGCACCACGCTGCGTCCCTGCGGGAGCGGGTGCGTGGTGGTCTCCCCGGTGCTCAGGTCCACCACCGCCACGTCCGGGTCGTCGGTGTCGTGGTCCCCGACCGCGACGTGACGGCCGTCGGGAGACAGCAGCATCGGGGCCGGGTCGCCCTGGGTCTCGGCTCCCGCGCGGTCCTGTGCCACGTCGACGCGGCGATAGCTGTCGCCGTTCGCTCCCAGCACCACGGCCTGCGGGAAGTCGAGGAACTCCACGCCGAAGCCGTGCTGGAACAGGGCCGCGGCGGGGCCGGGCGGGGAGTCCGAGACGCTGCCCGTCAGGTGGGAGTAGCCCGCCAGCTCGCGCGGGAGCGCTGCCTCGCCCGGACCCGCGGGAGTGCTCTCGCCCCCCGCAGTCAGAACGACCGCGAGGGCGGCCGCGCCGAGGCCGAGGCCGATGGGCAGTCCAGGGGCCAGGCGCATGCACCGACTCTAGGAGACTGCCTCAGCGAGCGGCGACGCCGAAGACGGGCCACCCGATCTCGGTGCGCCAGGCGGTCGGGTCGGCCGTGTCGCGTGGGCCGACCACGTAGGTCTCCCGCACGGGTCCTGCGACGGCGAGGGCGTTGGCGGCCACCCAGCCACCCAGCTCCCCGTAGGTCACGTCGATGTCGTCGTGCCCACCGACGTGGGTGGTCACGGCCAGCTCGACGGCTGGCAGCGTGGCCTGCGCGACCCGACCGACGGAGGGCGGTCGCGACGAGCGTCGGTAGACCAGCACGTGGCCGTGTCCCACCTCGAACAAGGCGTTGTCATACAGGCCGCCGGGTGCGCCGGTCGACTCCGTGACGGCGGCGTCCAGCTCGGCCATGGCCCCGGTGTACCACGCAAGGACGTCGTCGAGATCGACGTCAGCCTCGATGGCCGCCACCATGGTCGGCCGAACGGCCCGCAGCTCCACACGGATCGGAGCTGGCACGGGCTGCAGCAGCCGACGCAGCGACGCGACGGCTGCTCGCGTCCGGTCGAGCTCCGACTCGAGGCGCTGCAGGTGGTCGGCCACCAGCATCGCGCGGGCGCCGGGATCGGGTGAGCCGACGATGCGGCGTACGTCCGGGAGCGGGACGTCGAGCTCGCGCAGCCGATGGATGACCTGGGCGAGCGGGATCTGATCGACGCTGTAGGAGCGGTATCCGGTCACGTCGTCCACCGTGGCAGGGACCAGGAGCTCCGCGTCGTGGTAGCGGCGCAGTGTCCGCACGCTCAGGTGGGTCAGGCGGGAGAACTCCCCGATCGCCAGCATGCCCGCAGTCTGCACCCTCTCCCGGGGGGAGAGTCCAGCGCTCGACCCTCTCCCCGGAGGACGGCGCATGCTCGAGCCATGACCACCATCGAGCCCTCGCAGCTCCCGTCCACCGTCCGCTCCTACCTCTCCGCTCACGCGGCTGGCGAGGTGGACCGCGCTCTGCGCGCCTTCGCGCCGTCGGCCGTCGTCGTCGACGAGGGGCACACCTTCCGGGGGACCGAGGAGGTCCGCGCGTTCCTGGACACGGCGGGAAGCGCCTACACGTACACGACCGAGCTCATCGGCGCCGAGCGCACCGGCGAGACCCACTGGGTCGCGATCAACCGCTTGCAGGGCGACTTCCCGGGCGGCGTCGTGGTGCTCAGGTATCGCCTCGCCCTGTCCGACGGCCTCATCACCGAGCTGGTCATCGCACCCTGATCGCTCAGGTGGACGCGGTGATCCCCGATCACGAACGCCGGACGCCCCGAGAGTGCGCACCGGCGGCCACGATCACTGGGTGAGGTTGAGGCTCGAGTCCATACCTCCCCCGAGCGGCATCCAGACGTCCTTGTGGTCGAAGGCCAGCCGGACCCGGATCCTGTGTCCGGACGCAACGACGACGCCGTCCAGGCTGCCGACGGTGACGGTGCGCTGCTCCCACGTGGGCCTCGTGCTCCAGTTGTCGACGTGGATGTTGGAGGTCGAGGTGAGCAGCGTGCAGCTGGCGCGCGACGCAGTCGTACACCCACGCGGCGTAGTCGAGGTCCGCGTCGTCGTCGTCCTCGAGCGAGGTCCACAGGTCCAGGGTCACCGGGCCGTTGAGCACGAGGTCGCTGGGCACGAGGTACTCCCACTCCTGGAACTTGGTGACGTCGTCCTCGTCCTCCTGCGTGTTGCTCGACTTCACAGTCAGGCCCGGGTCGCCGTCGCCGTCGATGTCGGTCACCGGGACCCCCGCTCCCGGGGCTGTGGTGGTGGCCGTGCCGGTGCTGGCCGTGTCGGCAGGCGCCGTCAGGTAGAGCCGGGTCGTGCTGGACGGCAGGACAGTCACGCTGATCGTGAGCTGACCCGTCGTGGTGAGGGCGCCGTCCGACACGGTGTAGCGCACCACCTCGGTGCCCGCGAAGACCGGGAGGTAGCGGATCGTGCCGTCCGGGGCGATGTCGACCGCGACCGAGTCGTCGCCGGTCACCGGATGGTGTCACCGTCGATGTCGCTGTCGTTGCTGAGCACCCCGTCGGCCGCCAGCACGTCGAAGACGCCTCCGGTCACCGTCGCGAACGCATCGGGACCGGCGACCGGCGCGTCGTTGACGGGCGTGACGTCGATCGTCAACGTGCCTGTCGCGGTGCCACCCTGCCCGTCGGCGATGTCGAACGTGACCACGTCCGTGCCGGTGGCGTCCGCCTGAGGCGTGTAGAGGAGCGTGCCGGCATCGGCGCCGCTGCCCTCCTGGAGGACCCCGAACGTCGCACCGCTCGCTGAGCCTGCCACCAGGGTGAGCAGGTCGCCGTCGACGTCGACGTCGTTGGCGAGAACGGCGATCCTGGTCGTGCTGCTGTCCTCGGCCACGGTCGCCGCGTCGGCGACCGCCACGGGAGCATCGTTGACCTGGCTCACGGTGATGGTGACCGTGGCGGTGTCCGTGCCCCCGTTGCCGTCCGCGACGCTGTAGGTGAAGGAGTCGGGTCCGGCGTAGTCGGCGTCCGGGGTGTAGACGACCCGGTCGGACTCGGCGCCGGTCCCGGGCGCAGCGGTGCCGTGGTCAGGGGTGGTGATCGAACCGGTGGAGATGCTGAGAGTCTCGCCCGCGTCCGGACCCGTGGAGTCGTTGGCGAGCACGTCGATGACGATGCTCGCGTCCTCGGCCACGGTCGCCGCGTCGCCGACGGCCACGGGAGCATCGTTGACCTGGCTCACGGTGATGGTGACCGTGGCGGTGTCCGTGCCTCCGTTGCCGTCCGCGACGCTGTAGGTGAAGGAGTCGGGTCCGGCGTAGTCGGCGTCCGGGGTGTAGACGACCCGGTCGGACTCGGCGCCGGTGCCGGGCGCAGCGGTGCCGTGGTCAGGGGTGGTGATCGAACCGGTGGAGATGCTCAGAGTCTCACCCGCGTCCGGACCCGTGGAGTCGTTGGCGAGCACGTCGATCACGATGCTCGCGTCCTCGGCCACGGTCGCCACGTCGCCGATGGCCACGGGTGGGTCGTTGACCGTCGCCACGGACACGTACACCGTCGCGACGGCGGTGCCACCTCGGCCGTCAGCCACGGTGTAGGTGAACCGGTCGGACCCGATGTAGTCCGGGTCCACGGTGTACGAGAGCGTGTCCGTCCCCGGCTCGAGGCTGGCGGCCCCGTGCGCCGGAGCGCTCACCGACCCCGGCACGACCGCAGGGTCTCCCCGTCGTCCGGCGCCACCGTGTCGTTGGCCAGCACGTCGATGGACGTGGCCGGGGCATCCTCCGCGACACTCACCGCGTCGTCCCGGGCTGTCGGCGTGTCGTTGACCTCGTCGACCCGGATGACCGCGGTGCCGGTGCCGGTCCGGCCGGAGGGGTCGACCACGGTGTAGTCGACACGCTCGATCCCGGCGAAGTCCGGGTCGGGTCGGTAGGTCCAGCTGCCGTCGTCCTGCGGCAGGAAGGTGCCGTGCTGGGCGCCGTCGACCGCGCTGACCGCGAGCACGTCACCGTCGGGGTCGGTGTCGTTGTCCTGGAGCCGGAGGCGGACGCCGCTGGAGTCCTCCGTCACCCAGGGGTGTCCGGGGTGGTGCGCGGCGCGTCGGCCGTGGGACGTACGCCGACGCTGACGGTCTCGGTCGTCTCCCTGCCGTGCTGGTCGCTCACGGTGTAGTCGAAGGTGGTGGCTCCCCACGCGTCGACGTCCGGCACGTAGGCCACCTCGCCGTTGCCCCGGCGTTCCACCGACCCGAACTGCGGGACGCGTCACGCGGGTGAGGTCGAGCGTGTCCCCGTCCACGTCGTCGGCGCCGGCGAGGAGGTCGACGAGGACCGCAGGACCGGCCTCGTCAGCCTCGAGGGGGACGGGCACGGCAGTGGGCGAGTCGTTGGCCGGGAGCACCACCATCGTGATCGTCCCGGTCCGCTCGTTGCCGGCAGCGTCCACGGCGTAGTACCTGAACAGGTCCTCGCCATGGACGTCGCGGTCGGGTCTGAACCGCACGACCCCGGCGGCGACGTCAGCAGTCCCGAGCGAGGGATTGGCGACCCGGACCAGCGTGAGCGACCCGCCGTCATCGTTGGCCAGGACGTCCACCTCGACCGGCTCGTCCTCGCGCGTCGTGGCCTCATCGGCGCGGAGGTCCGAGATCGTCGCAGGAGGCGACACCGGCGGCTGCACGGACGGCGAGGCGGTCGGAGCGACCGGTGACAGGACCGGTAGCACGGCGGACGGGCTCGGGCTCGGGCTCGGGGGGAGGGTGCGGGCGTGGCTGCTCGACAGCGGGGGACGCGGCGTCTGTCGGCTCCGGGACTGAGCAGGCGCGACGGACGCCGGCCGCTCAGGACGTACGGCACTGTCGTCGGCGGCGGTGGCGCCGAGCTGGAGGCCCACCACCGCTCCGGCAGCACCCACCACGGACACGACACTGCCGAGGACCTGGCTGCCGATCGGACCGGGTCGTAGCGCGACCACCTGGAGCAGCCAGGCCAGGGGACCGGACACCCGGCTCATCCGGCCGAGGGAGATGTTGAGGAAGGCGCGCACCACGTCGGGGTCGAACTGCGTGCCGGCGTGACGGGTCAGCTCCTCGCGCGCTGCCTGTGCGGTCATCGGCCGCTTGTAGGGACGCGCGCTCGTCATCACCTCATAGCTGTCGGCGACCGAGACGATCCGGGCCCCGTAGCTGATCTCCGAGCCCGCCAGCCCGCGCGGGTAGCCCCCGCCGTCGTAGTGCTCATGGTGCTGCTCGATGGCGTACCACCACTCGCCCAGCCACTGCTGGAGCGGCTCGCAGATCACGGCGCCCTGGTGCGGGTGGCTCTGCAGCACCTCCCACTCGTCGGCCGATGGCCGTCCGGGCTTGTTGAGCACCTCGTGAGGCACCTTGAGCTTGCCGATGTCGTGCACCAGCGCGGCCCACATGAGCCGGCCCCGGTCCTCCTTGTTGAGCTTGAGCTCGTCGGCGAGCATGGTCACGAACAGCTGGGTGCGCTCGGAGTGGCCCCGGGTGCGTGAGTCGTAGTCGCCGAGCGCGCCGACCAGGGTGAGGATGGTCTCCGCCGCCTGCTGGCGGTCGCCACCGACGCCTGCATGACCGTGCGTCTGCAGCTCGGCGACGATCGCCTTGCTGCCGGCGATGCCGCGGGTCACCTTCAGGCGCGAGGGCGCGTGGTCGGGGAAGAGCATCGAGAGCCGCATCAGCGTCGCGAGCGGCAGCAGCTTCCGCGCCAGCCGGTCCGCGCCGTGCAGGCCCGCCGTCGAGGCGACCAGCACGACCACCCACCAGACACCGCGTCCCAGCAGCGACTCGGGCGGGGGGAGCAACCGGGCTGCGGTCAGGCCCACTGCCACGGAGACCGCGAGGGGGAGCACGAAGGCCACCAGTCGGAGCGTGGCAGCGAGGACAGGGCGTGACTCCCACGTTCGCGCGTCTGCCTGGGTCGAGTGCGTCACGGTGCTCCTGGGGCGTCGGTGCGGTCGCCCTTGCACGGGCACTTCGCGCCCAATACTGAACCAAACCTGACGTCTTTGTGCGCCTTTCGTACGATTTCAGCACCCAGTTCATCCGACGCTGGGGTGCCCTCGGGGCTCAGGTGCTACTCCGGGCCGGTCATCGGTGCCTGATCGCTCAGGTGAACGCGTTGATCCCCGTCTCGGCCCGCCCGATCAACAGCTTCTGGATCTGCGAGGTGCCTTCGTAGAGCGTCATCACGCGCGCGTCGCGGAGATACTTCGCGACCGGGAAGTCGTCGACGTAGCCAGCGCCTCCGTGCACCTGGATCGCGTTGTTGGCCGCGCGTACGGCAGCCTCCGAGGCGAAGAGCTTGGCCTTGGACGCGGCCGTGCCGTAGGGCTCGCCGCGGTCGACGAGGTCGGCGCAGCGCCACACCAGCAACCGGGCGGCGTCGGCGTCCACGGAGATGTCGGCGATCATGTCCTGCACGAGCTGGAAGGACGCGATGGGCCTGCCGAACTGCCGGCGCTTCGTCGCATAGTCGACCGAGGCCTCCAGGCACCCCTGGACGATCCCGACGCACCCCGAGGCGACCGCGAGGCGGCCCTTGTCGAGGGTGCCCATCGCGATCTTGAAGCCCTGACCGACCTCGCCGAGCCGGGCGGTGTCACCGACGCGTACGTCGTGGAGGAACAGCTCCGCGGTCGCCTGCCCGCGCAGGCCGAGCTTGTTCTTCACCTCGCGCGCCTCGAAGCCGGGGGAGTCGGTCGGGACGAGGAAGGCCGTCACACCGCGCGGGCCGTCGTCACTGGTGCGGGCGAAGATCAGTGCCACGTCGGCCCAGGTGCCGTTGGTGATGAAGAGCTTCTGGCCGTTGATCACCCAGCCGGCCCCGTCGCGGGTCGCTCGCGAGGTGAGGTTGCCGGCATCGGACCCCGTGTCGGGCTCGGTGAGCCCGAAGCAGCCGAGCCTGGTGGCGTTGGCGAGGTGCGGCAGCCACTCCTGCTTCTGCTCCTCGGTCCCGTGGACGAGGATGGACTTGCCGACCAGCCCGCTGCTCACCGACACGATGCCGCGCAGGGCGGAGTCGGCGCGGCCGAGCTCCTCCATGGCGAGCGCGTAGGTGACGTAGTCGCCGCCCACGCCGCCGTACTCCTCGGGGATGGTGAGGCCGAAGAAGCCGAGCGCGGCCATCCTGGGCACGATGGCGAGGTCGACGGACTCGTCGTGGTCCCACTGCATGCGGTGCGGGACCACCTCGCGCTCGAGGAAGTCGCGGGCGAGGTCGCGGAAGGCGTGCTGCTCCTCGGAGAGCGACAGGTCCATGTCAGTCCCGGCCCGTCATGACAGCGCTTCCACGAGCTCGTGGTCGGTGACCCGCCCGGAGAGTCGCGCAAGGTGATGGTGGGCGTTGCCGAGCCACTGGTCGAGCACCTCGAGGTGCGCGGTCCCGACGCCGACGGCGTACTCGGCGGTCATCGCGATGCCTCCGTGGAGCTGGATCGCCTCCTGGCCGATGTGACGCCCGGCGCGTGCGATCTGCAGACCCACCCGGTCGGCCGCATCGGCCACGGCGTCCCGGTCGCCACCGGAGATGGTCATGGTGGCCCAGTCGACCATGCTGTGGGCGAGCTCGAGGGAGACGTACATGTCAGCGGCACGGAAGGTGAGCGCCTGGAAGGTGTTGAGCGTGACGCCGAACTGCGTGCGACTCCTGAGGTAGTCGGTGGTGGCGGACACCTGGCTCTGCATCACGCCGAGCGCCTGGTTGGCACCCAGGATGCGGGTGAGGTCGCTCAACGTCGCAACGCTTGCCGAGAGGTCGCGGCCTGGCTCCCCGAGAGGGGTGGCGGCGTGGGAGTCGAAGCGCACCGAGGCAGCGCGGGTCAGGTCAGCGGCGGCATAGCCCGTGCGCTCGACGCCGGTCGCGTCGATGACGAAGACCCCGGTGCCGGCGTCGTCGGGGAGCGAGGCCGTCACGATGAGCACGTCGGCGGACTCGCCCCCGACCACAGGGTCGGCGATCCCGTCGAGGGTCCACCTGCCACCCGCGACCGATGCTCGTACGCCGTCGGCGCTCGAGGCCCAGCGCCCACCGGGGGAGGCGTCGGCCACCGCCAGCACGATCTCGCCGGCGCTCAACCTGCCCAGCAGGTCGGTCTTCTGCTCGGGAGAGCCGAGTGCGGCCACCAGGCCGCCTGCGTGGACCACGCTCGCGAGGTAGGGCTCGGGAGCGAGCACGCGGCCCAGCTCCTGGCACACGATGCCGATCTCGACGGGTCCGGCGCCGACCCCGCCGTGGTCCTCGGCGAAGGGGAGCCCGAGGACGCCCATCTCGGCCAGCCGGCTCCACAGTGCACGGTCGAAGCCCGGCTCCTCGAGCGCGGTGCGGCGGCGCGCGTCGTGGTCGGCGTAGGCCGTGGCGAGGAGGCCGCGGACCGCCTCTCGCAGGGCGACCTGCTCGTCGTCGTAGGTGAAGTCCATGTCGAGGCCTCTCAGAGTCCCAGGATGGTGCGGCTGATGATCTGGCGCTGGATCTCGTTGGATCCGCCGTAGATGGACGCCTTGCGGAGGTTGAGGTAGGTCGGGGCGGCGCGGCGGGCCCACCCGTGCTGCGGTGAGTCCTCCCCGGCGCGGGACGCGAGCGAGGCAGGACCGGCGAGGTCGAGCGCGAGCTCGCTGACAGCCTGCTGGAGCTCGGTGCCCCTCAGCTTGAGCACCGACGAGGCCGGGTGCGGGGCACCGTCCGAGGAGTGCGCCACGACCCGCAGGGCGGTGAGCTCGAGCGCGAGCAGGTCGTTCTCCAGCTCGGCCACACGGGCCCGGATGAGCGGGTCGTCCATCAGCTCACCGGCGTCGGTCTTCACGGTGGCGAGAGCACGTCTGGTGGCACCCACCGGGGCCACGCCCACGCGCTCGTTGCCGAGCAGGAACTTGGCGATCGTCCATCCCTGGCCGGGCTCCCCGACGAGCAGGTCGCCGGGGACGCGGACGTCGGAGAACCACACCTCGTTGACCTCGTGACCGCCGTCGATCAGCTCGATCGGACGGACCTCGACGCCCGGGGAGGTCATGTCGATGAGGAGCATCGAGATGCCGGCCTGCTTCTTCACCTCGGGGTCGGTGCGCACGAGGGTGAAGATCCAGTCGCCGTACTGGCCCAGGGTGGTCCAGGTCTTCTGGCCGTTGACGATCCAGTCGTCACCGTCGCGCACCGCGCTCGTGCGCAGACTGGCCAGGTCGGACCCCGCGTCGGGCTCGGAGAACCCCTGCGACCACCAGATGTCCAGGCTGGCGGTGGCGGGCAGGAAGCGGGCCTTCTGCTCCTCGGTCCCGAACTGTGCGATGACCGGCCCGATCATCGAGACGTTGAAGGCGAGCGGGATGGGGACTCCGGCGCGCTGCATCTCCTCGTGCCACAGGTGGCGCTGGAGGTCGGTCCAGTCCTGGCCACCCCACTCGGTCGGCCAGTGCGGCACGGCGAGCCCCTCGGCGTTGAGCGCGCGCTGGCTCTCCGCGATCTGGTCGCGGGTGAGGTGGCGCCCCTCGAGGATGGTGTCGCGGATGTCCTGCGACACCGTCGAGGTGAACGCGGCGCGCATCCGGTCGCGGAACTCCGCGTCGTCGGGCGTGAGCTCGAGCTGCATGTGTCTCCTCTGACAGGAAGGTAGGGCCGCCCCATCATGACGCGACCGGCCCAACCTGCGGGGGGATCAGCTGGTCGTGGCGTCGCTGTCGAGCACGAGCTCGGCGTCCAGGGACTGCCCGTCGCGCTGCCAGGTGACTCTCACCGAGTCGCCGGGTCGGTAGGAGCGGATGGTGGCCACGAGGGAGTCGGCGCCGGAGATCCGGACGTCGTCTATCTGGGTGATCACGTCCCCGGCCGCGAGACCGCCCTCGGCAGCGGTCGAGCCGGCAGTCACCTCGCGGACGACGGCCCCCGCCTCGTCACCCGGCTGGGGGTTGCCCACCTGAAGACCCAGCCGCGCGTGCGTCGGCGTGTCGCCGGCAGCCATCTGGTCGACGATCGGCATCACCTCGTCGATCGGGATGGCGAAGCCGAGACCGATGGATCCCGACTGGGCCGACGTCTGCGAGCTGGCGGTGCGGATCGAGGAGTTGATCCCCACCACGGCACCCGTCATGTCGACCAGGGGGCCGCCGGAGTTGCCGGGGTTGATCGCCGCGTCGGTCTGGATCGCGGGATACGTCGTGGAGTTGCCCTCGTCGTCGGAGCCCACGTTGACCGGGCGGTTGAGCGCGCTCACGATGCCGCTGGTGACGGTCGCGTCGAGCCCGAACGGGGAGCCGATGGCCACGACGCCCTCGCCGACCCCGAGATTGTCCGACTTGCCGATCGTCGCGGGGGTGAGTCCGGTGACATCCACGGCCCTGATGACCGCGGTGTCGGTGAGCGGGTCGGTGCCGAGGATCTCGGCTGCCGCGCTGGTGCCGTCCGCGAAGGACACCTCGATCGTGCCGCCGTCCTCGCCCAGGTCCACGACGTGGTTGTTGGTGAGGATCGTGCCGTCTTCGGTGAGGATGATCCCCGAACCCGAGCCGGAGCCCTCCTGTCCGGTGACGTCGATCTTCACCACGGTCGGCAGGACGTCCTGCGCCACCGACTCCACCGATCCGTCGGCGGCCGGGGCCTGCGCCTGCGTGGACACCGCCTGCGTGGACACCTGGTCGGAGCCGGTCGCGCCGGACGGCTCGTCGTGGGTGAGGTCCCACACGGCCGCACCGCCGAGGCCGGCGCCGCCACCCACGAGCAGGGACGTCGCGACGACCGCTGCCGCCAGTCCCGTACGTCGCCTGCGCGGAGGCGGGGTCGGCTGGGGAGCCGGGGTCTGGAACGGGGAGGAGCTCGAGGGGTAGGAGAACTGGTCACTCATGGCTCCGAGCCTGCGCCATGTCCCTGTGGAAGCCCTGAGAGAGGGCTGGGCAGGATCGAAGAACCGTGCCGTATCAGTGCGCCCCGAGCCACCAAGCGTGGCGCAGGTCACGTAGTTCTGGCGCCCACCCCCTCGGAGATCCGCGTGTGCCGCTTCGTCCTCGTCCCGTGACCCGTCGGCAGCCTTCAGACCGAGGTCGGATGCGCCGCCGACTGGGCCCCCGACTGCGACGAGTCCTCCCTCGCGTTGCAGGCCGACGGGTCCTGGGCGCTGTGCGCGGACCTGCCCGGGGGGCCTACGAGTACAAGGTCGCCCGCCTTCTCGCAGGGGGTCGTGTTCTGGCACGCCGGCATCGGCGCGGGTGCAGCAGGGGTCGGCTGACACGTGGGCAGGGGTGGGCGAACGTCTCGGACGTCTCGGCCTGTGGGAGTTGGAGGACTACCGGCCCTGACCACCTACTCCTCAGGTGCGCGCGCGAGTCGGCGTGGTGGTGCTGCGCACCGATCCAGTGCTGCTCGATCTCCAGCCTGGTCGCGGGTGGGCTGCGGAGTCGTGAACGCCCTCGTCGGCATTGCGCCGGTCTGGGAGCAGCGCAGGCGGTCAAGACCTGCCACGTCCAGTTCGTCGTCCCACATCCGCGTCAGTGGCAACGAACGCCACCGCTCGCGGGTGAGGTCGGGGAGGGTGATCGGTCCTTCGAGCGGTGGGATGGGGGCAGCCCGAGGCGCGGCGGGACAGGCATGGTCAGGATGAGGTATCTCCACGCTGCCGGCCGACCGGGTGCCCGGCTCGCGCGGATAGTGCCGAGCATGCTCCTCTTCCGCAGTTCGCTCGCTCTGGTCCTGTCCGCGTCCGCTCTGGTCGCTGCCGGCTTGGCTGCTCCTGCGGCCACCGCTGCCGTGGACAACCACATCACCCTGGCCAGCGTCGCCACTCCTGAGTCCGGGGTCAACGGCAGCTTCACCAGGGCGATCAGTGACGACGGCCGCTACGTCGTCTTCGCCTCCCACCAGCCCAACCTGGTGCCCAGCGAGCCCGGGGACGTGGGCCGCTACGTCTACCTGCGCGACATCGAGACAGGCACGACCACTCGGCTCAGCCACGGATCCGACGGCTACCTGATCGGCAACGCCGCGATCAGCGGCAACGGCCGCTACGTCGTCTTCGCCAGCAAGGAGGGGCCTTTCGACCAAGCAGCCGTCCGGCTGGCCAACACCAGGACCGGCAAGGTGCGAGTGATCGCCCGAACCGCCACCCCCGGCACCCAGATCATTGACTGGTACACGGTGGGGATCAGCGACAACGCGCAGTCCGTCGTCTACACGCAGACCACCAGCGCGGACGACGTCACCTGGGTGACCCGGATGTTCCACTACAACGTCGCCGCGCGCACGACCAGCGCACTGACGGCAGGCCCCGTCGGCGGACCGCCGGACCGGTCGGGCTACGCGACCATCCCGTCGCTGAGCTCCGACGGTCGCTACGTCGTCTTCGTGCAGGCGACCGCGCCCGGCTCGGCCTCTTCGACCTACGAGCTCGTCCGCCTCGACACAGCGACTGGCACCCGCCTGGTGATCGACACCTCTACCCCGCAGAACCTGCCCAGCAACGCCTTTGGCGAGCCCTCGGTGAGCAACTCCGGGCGCTACGTTGCCTACCACGACCTCGACGCCACGGGGTCCCCCCACGCGTATCTCTTCGACGCCGCCAAGGGCGCCGCCAGGCTCGTGGATCACACGGTCAGCGGGCAGCCCAGCGCGACGCCGGCCTACCAGCCCCAGGTCAGCGGCAACGGGCGCTACGTCGCCTTCATCAGCTCGGCCACCGATCTGGTCGACGGCACGCCGGCGGCGCCCCAGGTCTACGTCTGGGACCGGACCATCGACAAGCTGGAGGCAATCATCCGCAACCGGCAGGGCGTCTACCCCGGCGGCGCCAACGCCGCGATGGCCTACCTGGACGGTGACGGCAGCACGGTCGCATTCACGTCCACGGCCGCGAACCTCACTCCCGGCGTGACCACCCGGATCGAGAGGGTCTACACCTGGCAGCGGTAGCGCCGGAGATCGAACCCGGCGTCGCTGAGAACAGCGTCGGCGGTTGTCGTTGATCGACCGAGCGGTGAACCCTTGCCTGTCCGCGCCCGTCGTACACCACGTCCGTGGACTCAACTCTGAGCGACCGGCGAGGTCCTCAGTGATGAGCGTGGTTGACCTGTCGATGAGCGAGCACCTGAGAGTGATCTTGAGGTTCGTGGGCAACGGATGTGATGCCGGTCGTCTTCGGCCTAGGTGCGTCGGTGGAACCTGAGGTCGCCGTGGGGGAGGCGGTCGGTGCGGTAGCCGGTGTCGTGGATCCGGTGGTGGTGGTGTGGGCAGAGCAGGACCGCGTTGTCGAGGTCCGTGGTCCCGCCGGTGTGCCAGGGGTTGAGGTGGTGGGCGTCGCACCAGGTGCCGGGGGTGTCGCATCCTTCGGCTCGGCAGGTCTGGTCGCGGATCAGGAGGGCCTTGCGTTGTGCGGGGGTGAACAGTCGTTTCGCTCGTCCGAGGTCGAGGGGTAGTGATGGCCGTCGAGGACGGCGGGGAGGATCTTCGCGGTGCACGCGAGACGTCGTGCTTGCGCTGGCGGTGATGCGGTCGCCGGTGAGGTCGTCGCCGGGGACGAGTCCGGCGCCGATGAGGTCCGCTGCTCCCAGCTCGGCGCGCAGGGAGGTGAGGGGGATGGTGACGATGACGGTGGTCGCGTCGCCGCCGTGGATCGGGAGACGACTCGGGTCGACGGCCTCGAGGAACTCGGCGAACGCCTGACCCAACCGCTTCGGGTAGGACAGCCGAGCCACCGGGTCGGAGGAGGTGGAGTCGGCGGCGTTCGAGTGGGCGCCCCCTGCCTCGCCTCGGTGTGCGCGGGGGTTGGCGTATGCCTCGAGGTAGGTCGCGAACCTGGTCGCGACCGCGTCCGGGACGAGTGCTGAGATGCGGGTGGTGCCGTCGCCTTGGCGGCGCATGGTCATGCGGGTCTTGTCGGCGGCGTGGGCTTCGAGGTCGGTGAGGCGGTCGGCCTCCGCCTGCTCGGCGATCTCGGGGGCGACGACGTCGAGGATCCGACGTCCGAGACGGCCGAGCTCGGTGGGCCCGAACTCCTCTGCGTACGCCACGAGCTTCACCTCGGCCAGCGCCACCGCGTCGACGCTGACGCGCGCGGGCAGCGCGTCGAGTGCCCGCCGGATCACCTGCGCCTGCGCACGTGTCACAGTGCCGTCGCGCATCCCGGCCGCGAGGACCGGACGTTGCCGGTCCAAGGCAACAGCGAGGGCGAGGTCGGCGCGGGCGTCACCGAAGCCGGTGCGGGTCTGGTGCGCCAACCACCCGGCAGCATCCTTCGCCCCGGTCTTCTGAGCGAGGTCGCCCGCGTCGGCCAGCACCCGCAGCCGCAGCTCATCGAGCTGCGCCGAGGCTCGTACGAGCTCGCACAGCGTGGTGGCCTTGTCGTCGGTCGACATGAAGGTCGGGTTGGCGTCCGCGACGCTCTTCAGCGTGGCGCGGATGTCGGAGACAGCGGTGATGATCGGATGACTCACGACTGGCCTCCCTCCGACGACGGATCACCCCACGTGCGGGCGCACGTGTGGCTGAACGGTCGTCGCTCCTGGAGGCCCGGGATCGCCCCGGACAATTACTGACCCTCGCAACTCGCCCCGCCGACTCGAGATAGCGCACTGGTGGCTTGTCCTGGTGGCCCGGTGATCGTTGGAACGTGATGCTCACACTACCCGAGCACGCTGTGTTTACAAACACATGTTCGATCAAGAGTCGAGCAAGGGTGTGTCCAGCGAGCTGGGACCAGCAAGAGCCACGGTCCGCACGCACGAACGCCCCCGGCTGCAGCAGCCGGGGGCGTACGTCGTGCGTCGTCGCGCGGGGACCTACGCCCAGCGCTCGGAGGACGCGGTGAAGGTGAGCTCGCGGTCACCGGTGTAGATCTGCTTGGGGCGGGCGATCTTCTGGTCCTTGTCCTGCACCAGCTCCGACCACTGCGCCAGCCAGCCCGGCGTACGGCCGATGGCGAACAGCACCGTGAACATCTCCGGCGGGAACTGGAAGGCCTCGTAGATGAGGCCGGAGTAGAAGTCGACGTTGGGGTAGAGCTTGCGCTTGACGAAGTATTCGTCCTCGAGCGCGATCTTCTCCAGCTCCTTGGCGATCTCGAGCAGCGGGTTGACCCCGGTGACCTCGAAGACGTCGTCGCAGGCCTTCTTGATGATCGTGGCGCGCGGGTCGAAGTTCTTGTAGACCCGGTGCCCGAAGCCCATGAGCTTCTCGTTGCCGTTCTTCACGCCCTCGATGAACGCAGGGATGTTCTCCTTCGACCCGATGCGCCGCAGCATCCGCAGCACGGCCTCGTTGGCGCCGCCGTGCAGCGGGCCGTAGAGGGCGCCGACGCCGGCCGCGACGGCCGAGTAGGGGTCGACCTGCGAGGAGCCGACGGAGCGGACCGCGTTGGTCGAGCAGTTCTGCTCGTGGTCGGCGTGCAGGATGAACAGCACGTCGAGCGCCTTGACGAGGCGGGGATCGGCCTCGAACTTCTGCTCGCTCATCTTGAAGAGCATCGACAGGAAGTTGGCGGTGTAGCCGAGGTCGTTGTCGGGGTAGACGAACGGCTTGCCCTGGGCGTGACGGAACGA
The DNA here is from genome assembly GCA_963806925.1 of uncultured Actinomycetota bacterium. Classification (GTDB taxonomy): domain Bacteria; phylum Actinomycetota; class Actinomycetes; order Propionibacteriales; family Nocardioidaceae; genus Nocardioides. The sequence goes on from CAWEAI010000001.1 coordinate 60,226, forward strand.
CCACGCACCGAGGGTCGGCATCTTCGCGATCATGCGCACGATCTGCATGTGCCGGTTGTCGGCGTCACTGATGTTGCGGGCGTCCGGGTAGAACGTGGACAGCGCACCGACCGAGGCCATCAGCATGCCCATCGGGTGGGCGTCGTAGCGGAACCCGTGCATGAATCCCTTGACGTTCTCGTGCACGAACGTGTGGTAGGTGATCTCGTGCACCCAGGTGTCGTACTGCTCCTTGGTGGGCAGCGCGCCGTGGATGAGGAGGTAGGCCACCTCGAGGAAGTTGGACTTCTCCGCCAGCTGCTCGATCGGGTATCCGCGGTATTCGAGGATGCCCTTGTCGCCGTCGATGAACGTCACCGCGGATCGACACGAGGCGGTGTTGACGAACCCGGGGTCGTAGGTCGCCAGCCCGGGCTCGTCGTCGGTGAGCCGGATCTGTCCCAGGTCCTTGGCAGCGATCGTGTTGTCGTTGATCGCGATGTCGTACTGCTGACCGGTCCGGTTGTCGGTGACAGTCAGGGAATCCTTGGCCGCTACGTCGGTCACGTCGGCTCCTGTTCATACGTCATGTGTACGTCGGGTCCGACCAACCTATCCGCGCTCCGCGCGTGAGCGCGAACCGGTGTCCACGACCCGGTTCAGGCTCTGACCGGCTCGGGACTCAGCGGCCGGCCAGGCGGTGTGCGACCCGGGCGATCCGGCTGGTGTGCGCCAGTCCGGCGTCCTCACGGCGGTCAGCGGCTCGGTAGAGGCGGTAGAGCGTGTGCACGCCGGCCCAGCGCACCGGCTCGGGCTCCCACCGCCGCACGCGGTGGTTGGTCCACGGCAGGCGGGCCAGCTCGGTGTCGTGGCCGAGGACCAGGTCGCGCAGGGTGCGCCCGGCCAGGTGGGTCGCGGTGAGTCCGGACCCGACGTAGCCACCGGCGTGGCCGAGACCGGTCGCGGGGTCGAAGGACACGCTCGCACTCCAGTCCCGCGGCACCCCCAGCACGCCGCACCACGCGTGCTCGATGCCGATGCCGGCCAGCGACGGGAAGAGTGAGGCAAGGGTCGAGCGCAACGACTCGACCGTCCAGTCCTGCGTGCGCCCGTCCACGTCGGTGCGGGAGGCGTAGCGGTAGGGAATGCCGCGCCCACCGAGCGCGATCCGCCCGTCGGCGGTGCGCTGGGCGTAGCAGTAGGCGTGCGCCTCGTCGCCGAGCAGCTCCTCGCCGCTCCACCCGATCTCGCGCCACTGCGACGCCGACAGCACGTCGGTGGCGACCAGCGCGGAGTTCATCGGCAGCCAGTCGCGTCGGTGGCCCGCGAGCCCGGCGGTGAATCCCTCCAGGCAGCGCAGCACCACGGGGGCTCGCACCGTGCCGCGCCCGGTGCGGACGGCGCCCGGCTCGACGGCCCCGGCCCGGGTGTCCTCGTGGATCCTCACCCCCCGCTCCCGCACCACGCGCGCGACCCCGCTGACCAGGCGGGCCGGGTGGACCCGGGCGCAGCCGGGGTCGAAGTGGCCCGAGACGGCACCGGCGACGCGGATCCGGCTCTCGACGTCCGCCGCGGACAGCTCGCCGTCCAGACGACGGGCCTGTGCCTGCGACCTCGCGACGTGGAGCACCCCGCTGCGCACGATGTCGGCCTCGATGCCTTCGCGCGCGGCGACGGCGATCACCTCGTCGACGGTGTCGCGCACCGCCCGGCGCAGCCGCGCGACCCCGTCCTCGCCCGCCACAGCGGCGTACGCCGTGGCGCTGCCCGGCAGCTCGCTCGAGAGCCACCCGCCGTTGCGGCCCGAGGCGCCGAACCCGGCGAACTCCGCCTCGATGACGCGGATGTCCAGTGAGGGGTCGGCCTCGTGCAGGTGGTACGCCGTCCAGAGGCCGGTGAGGCCGCCACCTACGATCGCGACGTCGCAGGTGACGTCGCCGCTCAGGCGGTCGGAGGGCGTGGGCAGGCCGAGCTGCTGCCACCAGAAGGACACGCCACCGTTGCGCACCGGAGCATTGTGGCCCCTGCGGCGCCCGCTCCGACGTTTTGACCCTCGCGCGCGCAGCGCCGTAGTCTTCACAGTCGCGACTCCTGCCGCATCCGCGCCCTCCTCCTCCGGAGGAGTCTCGGATGCAGATCCGGACGTCATCCCCACCTCAGCGATCGATTCGTGGGTCGGGGAGCGAACCGGGCCGTGTTCGTCAGAAGTCGCACGCCCCTCGAACCGCTGAGGGGCACAGCCGGAGCTCGACCGAGATCCGGGTCCAACGAACCAGAACGGGACATAGCCGTGCGCACGTACAGCCCCAAGCCCGCTGACATCCAGCGCGAGTGGCACGTCATCGACGCCACCGACGTGGTTCTGGGACGCCTCGCCGTCCAGACCGCCAACCTCATCCGCGGCAAGCACAAGCCGACCTTCGCCCCGCACATGGACATGGGCGACTTCGTGATCGTCGTCAACGCCTCGAAGGTGTCCCTGTCGGGGACCAAGAAGACCACGAAGATGGCCTACCGCCACTCGGGCTACCCGGGCGGCCTCTCGGCCACCCCCTTCGGTGAGCTCCTCGAGAAGGACGCTCGCAAGGCCATCGAGAACGCCGTGTGGGGCATGCTCCCCAAGAACAAGCTCGGTCGCCAGATGCTGAAGAAGCTCAAGGTCTACCCCGGCCCCGACCACCCGCACCTGGCCCAGCAGGCCACCCCGTTCGAGATCACGCAGATCTCCCAGTGACTGAGGACTCACAGATGACTGAGAACAGCACCCAGGACTCCGCCGAGGTCGAGGAGACCTTCGAGACCGGCGCCGACGGCGTGTCCTACACGTCCGAGAGCGACGCGTCGGCCGACACCCCGGCCCGCCCGGCCACCATCGCCCCCGGCGCGGCCACCGGCCGTCGCAAGGAGGCCGTCGCCCGCGTGCGCATCGTCCCCGGGACCGGCGAGTGGACGATCAACGGTCGCTCGCTCGACAACTACTTCCCCAACAAGCTCCACCAGCAGATCGCCAACGAGCCGTTCGTCGAGCTGCAGCTCGAGGGCCGCTTCGACGTGCTCGCGCGCGTCCACGGCGGCGGCAACGCCGGTCAGGCCGGCGCGCTGCGCCTCGGTGTGGCCCGCTCGCTCAACGGCATCGACGAGGAGTCCAACCGCCCGGCCCTCAAGAAGGCCGGTCTGCTGACCCGCGACGCCCGCGTCGTGGAGCGCAAGAAGGCTGGTCTCAAGAAGGCCCGCAAGGCCTCGCAGTTCTCCAAGCGCTGATCTGCCGGGGTCTCGTCCATGACGCGACTCTTCGGCACGGACGGGGTCCGGGGCCTGGCCAACGGTCATCTGACCGCTGAGCTGGCCCTGGACCTGTCCGTGTGCGCAGCCCATGTCCTGGCCGACCGCGGCGAGTTCGCGGGGCACCGTCCCCTCGCCGTGGTGGGTCGGGACACGCGCATCTCCGGGCAGTTCCTCGAGGCCGCGGTCGTCGCCGGACTCGCCTCGGCGGGCGTCGACGTGCTCCTGGTCGGGGTGCTGCCCACCCCCGGCGTGGCCTACCTGACCGGATGTCTCGGCGCCGACCTCGGCGTGATGCTGTCCGCCTCGCACAACCCGATGCCCGACAACGGCATCAAGTTCCTCGCCCGCGGCGGCCACAAGCTCGACGACGCGATCGAGGTCGCGATCGAGCGCCGGATGGGCGAGCCGTGGGAGCGGCCCACGGGCGGTGACGTCGGCCGGGTGAGCGTCTACGACTCCGCGGTCGAGCAGTACGCCGCCCACCTCGAGAGCACGATCACGCACCCGCTCGTCGGGCTCAAGGTCGTGCTCGACTGCGCCGAGGGTGCCGCGCACGCGGCCGGTCCGCGAGCGCTCGAGGACGCCGGCGCGACGGTCATCGCCATCCACGCCGACCCCGACGGCATCAACATCAACGACAGCTGCGGTTCCACCCACCTGGAGTCGCTGCAGGCCGCGGTCCTCGAGCACGGTGCCCACGCCGGCTTCGCCCTCGACGGCGATGCCGACCGGTGCCTGGCGGTCGATGCCGACGGCGCCATCGTCGACGGCGACCAGCTCCTCGCGATCCTCGCGCTCTCGTTGCGTGACCAGGGGCGGTTGGCCAAGGACACCGTCGTCGCGACGGTGATGAGCAACCTCGGTTTCGTCCAGGCCATGCGGGCCCACGATGTCGGCGTACGCCAGACGAAGGTCGGCGACCGCTACGTCCTCGAGGCGATGAAGGTCTCCGGCTACTCCCTCGGCGGCGAGCAGTCGGGCCACGTGATCCTCACCGACCACGCCACCACCGGCGACGGCATCCTCACCACGCTCCACGTGATGGAGCGGATGGCGACCACCGGCACGTCGCTCGCCGAGCTCGCGTCGGTGATGACCCGGCTGCCGCAGGTGCTGCTCAACGTCGCCGGCGTCGACAAGTCGCGCGCCGACGAGGACGCCGTCCTCGCTGCCGCGGTCTCCGAGGAGGAGGCGGCGCTGGGGGAGCGGGGCAGGATCCTGCTGCGACCCTCGGGCACCGAGCCGATCGTGCGCGTGATGGTCGAGGCGCCGACCCACGACGAGGCCCAGGGTGTCGCGTCCCGGCTGGCCGACGTGGTGAAGCGCCAGCTGGTGCTCTAGCCGCGACATCGAGGTGACGCTCGTGCCGCCCGGGGCCTACGGTCACCGATGTGAGCGTCGACATCGAGCAGATCAACCCGCGCAACGAAGCAGCGCTGCGTGCCTGGTGGGAGGTCGGTCGCGCCGCGAACGCCTCTCGCCCCGGCAAGCCGTGGCCGCTGTGGCAGCAGACCCGCCTCGCCCTGCCGGCCGACAACCCCGAGCGCGGCGTCACTCTCCTGGGGGCCATCGACGGCCGGGAGATGGTCGGTGCCGGGCTCCTGACGCGCTCGCTGCAGGAGAACCTCCACGCCGTCAACGCCCATGCCTTCGTCTCCCCGGGCCGCTCCCGGGAGGGGATCGGCCGGGCCCTCGTCGCCGAGATCGAGCTGGTCACCGCCGGTGACGGACGCTCGACCGTGCAGAGCGAGATCTATCTCCCGCCCGGCGGCACGGCCCCGGCGGAGCCCTTCGCCGCGGCGCTGGGCTACTCGGTCGCCAACCGTGAGTCGATGAAGGAGCTGACGCTCGCGGACTATCTCGTGCGGCGCGATGCTCTGGCGCGTGAGCCGAAGGGCTACCGGATCGTCACCTTCGACACCGTCTGCCCCGAGGAGCACCTCGAGTCGTTCGGCCGGCTGCTCGGGACGCTGCTGTCCGAGGTGCCCCTCGGCGAGCTCGACCTCGAGGACTCCGAGTGGACCCCCGAGCGACTCAGGGCCGCCGAGCAGCGTCAGGTCGACACCGGCCGGCACGTGCACACCGCACTGGCGATCACCCCGGACGGTGAGGTGGCCGGCGCGTCCGACGTACGCATCGACGACACCGACCACGAGCACGGCCAGGTCGGCATCACGATCGTCGACCCGGCGCATCGCGGGCACCGGCTCGGGATGGCGCTGAAGCTCGCGACCCACGACCTCGCCGTGGCGACGTACGCCGGTCTGGTCTCGCTCGACACGTCCAACGCCGAGGTCAACACCCACATGAACGCGGTCAACGAGGCGCTCGGCTATCGCACGATCGAGACGCTGCTGGAGCTGCAGAAGAGGCTGTGAGTCCGCGCGCGCCGGCAGGCGGCTCAGAGCTTGCGGAGCCGGACGTAGCGCACGGAGTGGTCGGCGTCCTTGCGGAGCACGAGGTTGGCGCGCGAGCGGGTCGGGGCGACGTTCTGGACGAGGTTGGGCTCGTTGATCGAGTCCCAGATGCGGGTGGCCTGGTCCACGGCCCCGTCGTGGGAGAGCGCCGCATACTTGCGGAAGTAGGACGCCGGGTCGCGGAAGGCCGTCTCGCGCAGGCGCAGGAAGCGGTCGACGTACCAGCGCTTGATGTCGGCCTGCGCGGCGTCGACGTAGACGGAGAAGTCGAAGAAGTCGCTGACGGCCAGTCCGGTGCGGCCGTCGTCGCGCACCCGTGCGGGCTGGAGGACGTTGAGACCCTCGATGATCACGACGTCGGGTCGCTTGACGACCACCTTGTCGCCGGGGACCACGTCGTAGACGAGGTGGGAGTAGATCGGTGCCTCGACCTCGTCGCGGCCGGACTTGATGTCGATGACGAACTTGAGCAGGGCCTTGCGGTCGTAGGACTCGGGGAAGCCCTTGCGGTGCAGGATGTCGCGGCGCTCGAGCTCGGCGTTGGGGAGCAGGAAGCCGTCGGTGGTCACCAGCGCGACGTTGGGGTGCTCGGGCCAGTGCGCCAGCATCTGCTGGAGCACCCGGGCGGTGGTCGACTTGCCGACCGCCACCGAGCCGGCGAGACCGATGACGAAGGGCGTACGCGGTGGGGTGACGCGGTGCAGGAACTCCTCCTGCTCGCGGTGCAACCGGGAGTTCGCGGCGACGTAGAGGCTGAGCAGGCGCGAGAGGGGGAGGTAGACCTGCTCGATCTCGCGCAGGTCGAGCTGGTCGCCCAGGCCGCGCAGGCTGAGGACCTCCTCGGGGGTGAGGACGGTCTCGGCGGTGCCGGCCAGCTGCGCCCACGCCGCCCGTTCGAGCTCGATGTAGGGGGACGCCTCGCCGGCATGGGAGGAACCGTGGTGATGCGGCGCCGCGACCTCGGACATGGGTGCGATTGTGGCATCGCGCCGCCGCGCAGCGGTGCAGCGACCTGCCGATAGACTCCCCGCCCATGTGCGGAATCGTCGGATATGTGGGTGACAGGCCAGCCGAGAGCGTGGTCATCGAGGGTCTCAGGCGCCTGGAGTACCGGGGCTACGACTCTGCGGGGATCGCGCTGATCGATGCCGGCGCGCTCGTCACCGACAAGCGTGCCGGCAAGCTCGCCAACCTCGAGAAGGCGATCGCCGAGTCACCCCTGCCGGCCGGCACGACCGGCATCGGCCACACCCGGTGGGCGACCCACGGCCCGCCCACGGACCGCAACGCCCACCCCCACCTCGGCCGCACGCGCCGCGTGGCGCTGGTGCACAACGGCATCATCGAGAACTACGCCGCGCTGCGCGGTCGCCTGGAGTCCGAGGGCGTGGAGATGGCCTCCGACACCGACACCGAGATCGCGGCCCACCTGCTCGAGGAGCAGCTCGAGACGGGCATCGACCTGACCGTCGCGATGCAGAACGTCTGTCGCGTCCTGCAGGGAGCCTTCACCCTCGTCGCGATCGACGCTCTGGACCCCGACCGCGTGGTCGCCGCCCGCCGCAACAGCCCGCTGGTGGTGGGCATCGGCGAGGGCGAGAACTTCCTCGGCTCCGACGTCGCCGCCTTCATCGAGCACACCCGCGAGGCGATGGAGCTCGACCAGGACCAGGTCGTGACCATCACCCGCGACGGCGTCAGCGTCTCCGGCTTCGACGGCACCCCCGCCGAGGGCCGCCGCTACCACGTCGACTGGGACCTCTCGGCAGCCGAGAAGGACGGCCACGACTGGTTCATGCGCAAGGAGATCTTCGAGCAGCCGCGGGCCGTGGCCGACTCGCTGCTCGGGCGCCGTGGCACCGACGGCCTCCTGCAGCTCGACGAGATGCGCCTGTCCGACCAGGACCTGCGCGACGTGGACAAGATCATCATCATCGCGGCCGGCACCTCGTTCTACGCCGGCATGGTGGCCAAGTACGCCATCGAGCACTGGTGCCGCGTCCCCGTGGAGGTCGAGCTCGCCAGCGAGTTCCGCTACCGCGACCCGATCCTCACCAGTGCCACCCTGGTCGTGGCGATCAGCCAGTCGGGTGAGACAGCCGACACGCTGCAGGCGATCCGCCACGCGCGCGAGCAGCGTTCGAAGGTGCTGTCGATCTGCAACACCAACGGCTCGACCATCCCCCGCGAGTCCGACGGCGTGATCTACACGCATGCCGGTCCGGAGATCGGCGTGGCGTCGACCAAGGGCTTCCTCACCCAGCTCGTCGCGTGCTACCTGCTCGCCCTCTACCTCGCCCAGGTCAAGGGCACCCGCTACGGCGACGAGATCTCGCAGGTGATGGACCAGCTCGAGCAGATGCCGGACCACATCGCGATGGTGCTCGCCAAGTCCGAGCAGGTCTACGGCATCGCGCGCGACCACGTCGAGAGCCGCTCGGTGCTGTTCCTGGGCCGGCACGCGGGATATCCGGTCGCCCTGGAGGGCGCCCTGAAGCTCAAGGAGATCGCCTACCTGCACGCCGAGGGGTTCGCCGCCGGCGAGCTCAAGCACGGTCCCATCGCGCTGGTCGAGGAAGGGCTCCCGATCTTCTGCGTCGTCCCCCCGCGCGGTCGCGACCAGCTCCACGACAAGATGATCAGCGGCATCCAGGAGGTGCGCGCCCGGGGTGCGCGGACCCTGTGCCTGGCCGAGGAGGGCGACACCGCGATCGAGCCCTACGCCGACGTGCTGATCACGCTGCCGCAGGTGCCCGTGCTGCTCCAGCCGCTCGTCGCGGTGGTCCCCCTGCAGCTCTTCGCGTGCGAGCTCGCCACGCTGCTGGGTCACGACGTCGACCAGCCGCGCAACCTCGCCAAGTCCGTCACGGTCGAGTAGACACGTGCCCGTCATCGGTGTCGGTATCGACGTGGTCGACATCGAGCGCTTCGTCCAGTCGCTGGAGCGCACGCCCGCGCTGCGAGCGCGGCTGTTCACCGACGCCGAGGCGACCCGCCCCCCGGCCTCCCTGGCGGCCCGCTTCGCCGCCAAGGAGGCCATCGCCAAGGCCCTGGGCGCCCCGGTGGGAATGGCATGGCACGACGCCGAGATCGTCTCGGAGGAGACCGGGCGGCCGCGCTTCGAGATCCGCGGGACCGTCGCCGCCCGGGCGGACGTCCTGGGCGTGGCTCACGTCCATGTCTCGCTGTCGCACGACGCGGGCATCGCCTCCGCCGTCGTCGTCCTGGAGTCCTGAGCCGTGCTGCGCGCCCACACCGTCGCCGACGTACGCCGTGCCGAGGCGGCAGCGATGGCCGACCTGCCCGGCGGTGCGCTGATGCAGCGCGCTGCGGCCGGCCTGGCCGCGGCGCTGGTGGACCTCCTCGGCGGGGCCTACGGACGCCGCGTGGTGCTGCTCGTCGGGCCCGGGGACAACGGTGGCGACGCGCTCCTCGCCGGTGCGCGACTGGCCGCACGAGGAGCCCGGGTCGAGGCCCTGCTGCTCGCGGACCGCGTCCACGAGGGGGCCCTGGAGGGGTTGCGCGCCGCAGGCGGGCGCGCCACCCGCGACCTCGCCGACCTCGACCCCCGCGCAGACGTCGTCGTGGACGGCATCGTGGGTATCGGGGGTCGTCCCGGCCTGCGCCCAGAGGCCGTCGCGGCCCTGGCCCGCTTCCCGGACGTGCCGGTGGTCGCGGTCGACGTGCCGTCGGGTGTCGATGTCGACACCGGCCGGGTCGACGGGCCGCATGTCACCGCAGACCTGACGATCACCTTCGGCACCCACAAGATCGCCCACCTCCTCGACCCCGCATCCGCCGCCAGCGGTGCCGTCCACCTGGTGGACCTCGGACTCGACCCCGACGAGCTCGGCACCACGGCCGTCGAGGGGCTCCAGCCGGACGACGTGCGCGCCCTGCTGCCGCAGCCGGGGTCGGACGCCCAGAAGTACGCCCGGGGCGTGGTCGGCGTACGCGCCGGCTCCGGCACCTATCCCGGTGCCGCGCTGCTGGCCGTGTCCGGCGCCAACACCGGTCTCGTCGGCATGGTCCGCTACGTCGGACCCTCGGCGATCGCCGACATCGTCCGCGCCGCCCACCCCGAGGTCGTGGGTGCCGGCCGGGTGCAGGCGTGGGTGGTCGGTCCCGGCGGTGGCGACGACGCGCCCGGCATGCTGGCCGCGGCCCGCGCGGACGGCGTACCGGTCGTCGTGGACGCCGACGCGCTGCACCACGTGGACGGCCCGATGCCGGGCTGCGTGCTGACACCCCACGCCGGCGAGCTCGCCGCGATGCTGGGCGTGGAGCGCGCCGAGGTGGAGGCCTGCCCGTTCGACCACGTGCGCGCGGCTGCCCGTCGCTGGGACTGCGTGGTCCTGCTCAAGGGCCACCACACCCTCGTCGCCGACCCCGCGGGACGGGTGCGGGTCACCACCACGGGCGTTCCGTGGCTCGCGACCGCCGGGGCCGGGGACGTCCTCGCCGGCCTGGTCGGTGCCCTGCTCGCGGCGGGACTCCAGGCGTACGACGCCGCGTCGGTCGGCTCGTGGGTGCACGGCGCTGCGGCGACACGGGCCTGCGCCGGAGGTCCGCTGACGGCGAGCCAGGTCGCCGGACAGGTTCCCCGTCTCGTCCGCGACGTCCTGTCCGCCCCTGGGGCAGGGTTGTTGGAATGATCGCTGCCATGCCCGATCCCGTGCCGCACCGCGCCGAGATCGTGGTGGACGTCGCGGCCATCCGGCACAACGTCCGCCTGCTCAAGGACCTCGTGTCGGCCGACGGCCCGGTCGGGGTGATGACGGTCGTCAAGGCCGACGGCTACGGGCACGGCATGGTCGAGGCCGCGGCGGCGGCCCGCGAGGGCGGTGCCGACTGGCTCGGCGCGGCCACCATCGAGGAGGCGCTCGCGCTGCGCGCTGCCGGCGACCGCGGGCCGTTGCTGTGCTGGCTGAGCGCCCCGGGCGACGACTTCGCGGCGGCAGTGGCCGCCGGGGTGGAGATCACGGCCTACACCCTCGAGGAGCTCGACGAGATGGCCGCGGTCGGTGGCGCCCGGGTGCAGCTCAAGGTCGACACCGGCCTGGCGCGCGGCGGAGCTCCGCGCGCACAGTGGCAGGCGTTCTTCGCCGCCGCCGCGGCCCACGAGGACGCCGGCCGGGTGCGGGTCACGGGCATCTGGTCGCACCTCGCGGCCAGCGACGAGCCCGCGCACCCGGCGAACGACGCCCAGGAGTCGGCCTTCCGCGACGCGCTGACGCTCGCCGCCGCCGCCGGCCTCGACCCCGAGGTCACGCACCTGGCCAACTCGGCCGCTGCGATCCTGCGGCCCTCGTCGCGCTTCGACCTGGTCCGCTGCGGCATCGCCTCCTACGGCCTGGACCCCGCGCCCGGCGTCAGCCCGCCACTCGCCCTCCGGCCCGCGATGACCGTGCGCGCACGCCTGCAGATGAGCAAGCGGGTCGCGGCGGGTGACGGCGTCTCCTACGGGCACACCTGGCACGCCGAGGAGGACACGACCGTCGGCCTGGTGCCCGCGGGCTACGGCGAGGGCATCCCGCGCTCGGCCGGCAACGCGGCGTCGGTGTGGGTGGGGGACTCGCGTCGCCCGATCCGGGGACGGGTCTGCATGGACCAGTTCGTCGTCGACCTGCACGGCGAGCTCCTGCCGCCCGGCACCGAGGTGGTGCTCTTCGGTCCGGGAGACCTCGGCGAGCCCACCGCCCAGGACTGGGCGGATGCGGTCGGGACCATCACCTACGAGGTCGTGACCCGCGTCGGTGGCCGGCTGGCCCGCCGCCACGTCGACAGCGAGAGGAGCCCGCAGTGAGCATCAAGGGACGGATCTTCGGGACCGTCGTCGGCGCGGCCGGCCTGGCCGCCGCGGCCGGTGCCGTCGGCATCGCGCGCCAGAACCGCATCATCGGCAACCGGGCGGCGGGGGAGCGGGTCCCCTTCGGCGAGCTGCACAGCGCGCCCCGCGTGGTGGTCACCGACGACGCCGTGGACCTGCACGTCGAGATCGACGAGCCGGCGGACTTCGGGGGAGCTCCGGGCGCCGACGACGACCTCACCGTCGTCTTCGTGCACGGCTACTCGCTCACCCTCGACAGCTGGCACTTCCAGCGCGCCGCCTACCGCGGTCAGGTGCGCACCGTCTACTACGACCAGCGCAGCCACGGTCGATCGGCCCGCTCGGGCGACGACCACTGCACGATCGAGCAGCTCGGCCACGACCTGCGGCGAGTCATCGAGGACACCGTCGCGGGACGCTGTGTGGTCGTGGGGCACTCGATGGGCGGGATGACCGTGATCTCGCTGGCCGAGCTCCATCCCGAGATCTTCGGCGACAAGGTCGTCGGGGCGGCGCTGATCGCCACGACGGCGGGCGGGCTCGACCCGGGGCGCATCCTGTTCCCCATGCTGCCGCTCGGTCTCGGCGGCCGGTTCATCTCTCGCGCGGTGCGGACGCTCGATCGCGGCCACAAGGTGGTGGATCTCGCCCGTGGCTGGGGCCACGCGGTGGCGGACGTCGTCACCGACCGCTATGCCTTCGGGACCGACCCCGTCCCGAAGAGCCACGTGGAGTTCGTCTACTCGATGCTCAACGCCACACCGTTCGCGGTGGTCGCCGACTTCTTCCCCGCCTTCGCGACCCTCGACAAGTTCGAGCACCTCGAGGCGCTGAGCCGCGTGCCCACCGCGGTCATCTGCGGCACCGAGGACCGGATCACCTCCGTCGGCCACAGTCGCAAGCTGCACAGCAGGATCCCCGGCTCCAGCCTGTTGGAGTGCGTGGGCGCGGGCCACATGGTGCTGCTCGAGCAGCACACGCAGGTCACCGCGGAGCTCGACGACCTCCTCGCGCTGGCACAGGGCAAGGACCTGCGGTGAGTCTCGTCGTGCGCCGGGTGGGTGCGGAGGCTGCCGCCGAGGTCCTCGCCGTGGTGCGGGAGGCGTTCGGGGCACGCCCCGTCCTCGACCCGCCCGCCGACGCGCTGGGTGAGGACCTCGACTCCATCGCCCGGCTGCTGCGGGTGCGCGGCGGGCTGCTCGCCACGCTGGACGGGACCCCCGTCGGTTGCGTCGTGCTCGACGTCCGCGACGGACAGCTGCTGCTGCGCCGCTTCGGCGTGACGCCGTCCGCTCAGGGCCGGGGAGTCGCGGCCGCGCTGATCAGCGCCGCCAGGGAAGCCGCCGTGGGGCGCTCCGCGGTCGTCGTCCTCGCGCGTGAGGAGCTGCCCCAGACCATCGCCTTCTGGGAGGGGTGCGGCTTCGTGGTGACCGGCCGGACGAGCCCCTACGTCGAGCTCGCGATGTGGCTCGGCACCAGCTTCGAGGCTCCCGACGCACCGACCATGCGCGAGCTCGGGGAGCGGGTCGGCACCAGCCTGGTCGCCGGTGACCTGGTCGTCCTCACCGGCGAGCTCGGCGCCGGCAAGACCACGTTCACCCAGGGCCTCGGCGCCGGGCTCGGTGTCCGCGGCAGCGTCACCTCACCGACCTTCGTCATCGCGCGGGTCCACCCCTCGCTCGCCGACGGGCCGGACCTCGTCCACGTCGACGCCTACCGCCTCGGCGGCCTCGCCGAGCTCGACGACCTCGACCTCGACACCTCCCTCGACACGGCCGTGACCGTCGTGGAGTGGGGAGCCGGACTCGCTGAGGGCCTGGCCGACGCGCGTCTCGAGGTGGGCATCGAACGGACCCTCGCCGACGCCCCGGCCGACGACGATCCCGATCCCCGCCGCATTTCCCTGCGCTGGGTCGTCGGACAGTAACCTCGACGCCGTGCTCCTCGCCTTCGACACCGCGACACCGCTGGTCACCGTCGCCCTCCACGACGGCGAGCGGACCGTCGTCGAGCACACGTCCGAGGTGCCCATGAAGCACGCCGAGCACCTCGCGCCGCTGATCGCCCGGTCGCTGCAGGACGCGGGCCTGGTCCGGCAGGACCTCACCGCCGTCGCGGTCGGCGTCGGCCCCGGCCCGTTCACCGGGTTGCGCGTCGGGATCGTGACCGCCCGCACCCTCGGCCTCGTGCTGGAGATCCCGGTCTACGGCGTGTGCTCGCTCGACGCGATCGCCCTCGAGGTGGTCGGCACCGCGGTGGCCCCGGGCCGCTTCCTGGTGGCCACCGACGCACGTCGCAAGGAGGTCTACCTCGCCTCCTACGACAGCGCCGGGCAACGGCTCGAGGGCCCGGTCGTGACGCGGCCCGCCGAGGTCGCCACCACGGCCCTGGTCGCCGGCGCGGGACCGGAGCTCTACCCCGACGACTTCCCGCACGCGATCGCCCCGAACCGACCGAGTGCCGCCTGGCTGGCCACCGCGGTGTCGGCTGAGCTCGTAGACTTGCTCGACCCCGAACCCCTCTACCTGCGACGTCCGGATGCGGTCGCCGGCGCTAACGGAAAGCCCGTCCTCCGCGACGTCTCGTCCCTCGACTCCCCAGGAACCGTCTCGTGATCCGCTCCGCCGTCCTGTCCGACCTCCCGGCCCTCACCGCGCTCGAGCAGGAGCTGTTCGGCCTCGACGCCTGGAGCGAGGTGCTCATCCGGCAGGAGATCGAGGGGCCCGGGCGTCGCTTCGTGGTCGCCGACGACCTCTCGGGCTATGCGGTGACGATGGGTGCGGGTGACATCGTCGACCTGCTGCGTATCGCCGTACGTCCTGGGGCCAGGCGCTCCGGCCTGGCCTCGCGCCTGCTCGACGAGCTCTTGGTCGGCACCGAGGACGCGACGCGCATGTTGTTGGAGGTGAGCGCGTCGAACGCGGAGGCCCTCGACTTCTACGTCGCGCGTCAGTTCACCGTGATCGACGTACGCCCCCACTACTACCGCGACGGGTCCGAGGCCCTGGTGATGTGTCGGTGGCTGCCCGGCGCTGCGCGGACCCACGCCGCGACCTCGCATGAGTGACGAACCCCTCGTCCTGGGCATCGAGACCTCCTGCGACGAGACCGGCGTGGGCATCGTGCGCGGCCACCACCTGCTGGCCGACGCGGTCGCCAGCAGCGTCGAGGAGCACGCACGCTTCGGCGGCGTGGTGCCCGAGGTGGCCAGCCGGGCGCACCTCGAGGCGATGGTCCCCACGATCGAGCGGGCCGCAGGGACGGCCGGCATCAGGCTGAGCGACATCGACGCCGTCGCGGTGACCAGCGGTCCGGGCCTGGTCGGTGCGCTGCTGGTCGGCGTGGCCAGCGCGAAGGCCCTGGCGCTGGGGCTCGGCAAGCCGATCTACGGTGTCAACCACCTTGCTGCGCACGTCGCGGTCGACCAGCTCGAGCACGGTCCCTTGCCGGAGCCGTGCCTGGCCATGCTGGTCTCCGGCGGCCACTCGAGCCTGCTCGAGGTGAGGGACGTGACGGTGGGTGTCGAGCCGATGGGCGCCACCATCGACGACGCCGCGGGGGAGGCCTTCGACAAGGTCGCCCGCCTCCTGGGCCTGCCCTTCCCCGGGGGCCCGCACATCGACCGGGTGGCGCGAAGCGGCAACAGCATCGCCATCGACTTCCCCCGCGGGCTCTCCGCCAAGCGCGACCTGGAGCGGCACCGCTTCGACTTCTCCTTCTCCGGGCTCAAGACCGCGGTGGCGCGGTGGGTGGAGGCGCAGCAGCGTGCGGGCGTGAGCATCGACGTCGCCGATGTGGCCGCCTCCTTCCAGGAGGCCGTGTGCGACGTGCTGACGCGCAAGGCGATCGACGCGGCGACGAGCCGCGGGATCGACGACATCCTGATCGGCGGCGGGGTGGCTGCCAACAGCCGGTTGCGGGTGATGGCCGTCGAGCGCGCCACCGAGCGCGGCATCCGGGTGCGGGTCCCGCGTCCCGGCCTGTGCACCGACAACGGTGCGATGGTCGCGGCGCTGGGGGCCGAGCTCCTCCGGCGGGGTCGTACGCCCTCGAACCTCGACCTGCCGGCGGACTCGTCGATGCCCCTCACCACCGTCGTGGCCTGAGGGGTCCGTCGAGAGCAAAGCCTGTCTCGGCGTGGCCTCGTTCAGCTGCTCGTCGGGGCGACCTTGAGGGCGACCGCGCCGGACTCGAGCTCGATCCCGGCTCCGCCGACGCGCTCGACGGTGCCGTCGACGCCGAGCCGGACGACGGACTGCTCCCCACCGGAGTAGACCGTGGCGACCAGGGAGGCGCCGTCCTCCCAGGCCAGCTCGGGGTTGATGCCGACGACGCCGGTGCGCGCGCCGACCAACCTGAAGTCGACCACCACCTCACCGGAGGCGGCATCGAGGATCGCCAGCGTGGGTGAGCCGTCGGGCGTCAGGTAGTCGGTCAGGCCCACGACGTGCCGACCGTCGGGGCTGAAGGCGAGGAGCGAGTAGTCGCAGGTCCGCCACACCACCGGGGCGCCGTCGGTCGTTGCCACGAGCGTGGCCTCGGCGCCGGTGGCGGCGTCGGTGCGCTCCACGACCAGTGCGTCCCCGGGGAGGAACCCGACGGGGCGGACCTAGGCGTCCTGCGGACCCGGTGCCATCGAGATGCGACGTTCGTCGCGGGCACCGTCGGCGTCGCGGGCGACGACGACCCACCGACTCCCGTCGTACTCGGACCAGGCGATGCGCGAGCCGTCCGTCGACGTTGATGAGGGGGACCGCCGACGCTGCTCCGGTCTCGGCACTGCGCGGGTCGATGCGGACCGTGCCTGTCACGGCGGGGGAGCCCGGTGGGTTCGCCGGCTGGATCTCGCTGCGCCGGGCTGGGTCGTTCATCGCGAGCCCGACCGGGACGGCGATCGCCAGCACGGCGGCGACGGCGACGCCGGCCGCGACCGTGCGGTGGAGCTGGACGCGGCGGGCGCGGCGGCGTACGTCGGTGACCGAGAGCGACGAGTGCTGCAGGGGAGCGACGCGGCGGTGCAGGGCATCGCGGACGTCGTCCTCGAGGGGAGTGTGGTTCATCGCGCGTCCTCTCCGGACTCGTGGTGGCGGATGTCGAGCGAGCGGGGGGCGCGTGCGCGTAGGCCGGCGAGCGCGCGGCTGGCCTGCGACTTCACCGTGCCCACCGAGATGCCGAGCAGCTCGGCGACCTCGGCCTCGCTCATCTCCTCGTAGTAGCGGAGCACGACGACCGAGCGTTGCTTGGGCGGGAGCGTCCGGACGAAGGACCAGAGGGCTCCGTCGGCGCCACCCACCCCGTCGTCGTACGCGTCGTGCTGCTCCTCGGTCCGGGTCCCGTGACGAGTGTCGTGGCCATCACCCACCTCCGTTCGTTTGCGCGTGGCGTGTCGGGGTGAGGACGCGAAGGGGGGACCCGGGGTTGCATCTGTTTGGCCGTCGTTGCAAGGCTCCTCGCACAACCCGACGTCAGGAGTCGAAGATGCAGCAGGTCAAGGCAGTGGTGGCCCTCGCCCAGGGCGAGCCGGTCACGCTCACCACGATCAACGTGCCCGACCCGGGGCCGGGCGAGGCGCTGGTCCAGGTGCAGGCCTGCGGGGTGTGCCACACCGACCTGCACTACCGCGAGGGTGGCATCAACGACGAGTTCCCGTTCCTGCTCGGGCACGAGGCCGCGGGTGTCGTCGAGGCCGTCGGTCCCGACGTGACGAGCGTGGCGCCCGGCGACTTCGTCGTCCTCAACTGGCGTGCGGTGTGCGGTGACTGTCGCGCCTGCAACCGCGGGGAGCCGTGGTACTGCTTCGCGACCCACAACGCGACCCAGAAGATGACGCTCGCCGAGGGTGAGCTGGCCGGCACGGAGCTGTCGCCGGCTCTGGGGATCGGGGCGTTCGCGGAGAAGACGCTCGTGGCTGCGGGGCAGTGCACGAAGGTCGACCCGTCGGCGCGTGCCGCCGCGGTGGGCCTGCTCGGGTGCGGCGTGATGGCCGGCCTCGGCGCCGCGATCAACACCGGCAACGTCGGTCGCGGGTCGACGGTCGCGGTCATCGGCTGCGGTGGCGTCGGCGCGGCGGCGATCGCCGGCGCGGCACTGGCCGGCGCCTCGAAGATCATCGCGGTGGACATCGACGACAAGAAGCTCGAGCTGGCGCGCTCGATGGGTGCCACCCACACGGTGAACTCCTCGGAGGTCGACGCCGTCGAGGCGATCCGCTCGCTGACCCCGCCGCCGGACGCCACGGGCCACGAGGGTGGCGCCGACGTCGTCATCGACGCCGTGGGGCGCCCGGAGACGTGGAAGCAGGCGTTCTACGCCCGCGACCTGGCCGGCACGGTCGTGCTGGTGGGCGTCCCGACGCCGGACATGAAGGTCCCCGACATCCCGCTCATCGACGTGTTCGGTCGTGGCGGGTCGCTGAAGTCGTCGTGGTACGGCGACTGCCTGCCGTCGCGCGACTTCCCGATGCTGGTCGACCTCTACCAGCAGGGCCGGCTGGACCTGGATGCGTTCGTGACCGAGGAGATCGGGATTGACGACGTCGAGGCGGCCTTCGACAAGATGCACTCCGGCGACGTGCTGCGTTCGGTGGTGATCCTGTGAGCGCGCGCGTCGACCACGCTGTGGTCTCCGGGACCTTCACCCTCGACGGGGAGACCCACGACGTCGACAACAACGTGTGGGTCATCGGGGATGACGAGCAGTGCCTGGTCATCGACGCCCCGCACGACGTCGACGCGATCCTCGACATCGTGGCCGGCCGCGCCGTGAAGGCGATCGTGTGCACTCACGCCCACGACGACCACGTCCGGGTGGCGCCGGAGCTGCGGCAGCGGGTGAAGGCGCCGATCCTGCTGCACCCCGCCGACCGACCCCTGTGGGAGCTGACGCACACCGATGAGCTGTGGGACGTCGACCTCGAGGACGGGCTCACGCTCACCATCGGCGGCGCCGCAGTGACGGTGCTCCACACGCCCGGGCACGCACCGGGTGCCGTGTGCCTCTACGTCCACGACCTCGGCTGCGTCTTCACCGGAGACACCCTGTTCCAGGGTGGTCCGGGGGCGACCGGACGCTCCTACAGCGATGCCGACGTCATCGTGCGCTCCATCCGCTCGAAGCTCCTCGACCTGCCGGACGAGACCGTCGTGCACACCGGGCACGGGCCGGACACGACGATCGGTGCGGAGCGTGGGGCACTCGAGGGTTGAGCTCCTCGCTCATGCGGTGAGCCAGCCGTCCGGCGGTCGCATCCAGGGAGATGCTTGCAGGATCTTTCTGCGGCGGTGCTCCCTCAGCTCGTCGAGGTGGACGGCTTCTGCGACGAGTTGACCGATGGCCGGGTGGTCGTCGGGCACGCCCTCGATCTGGCGGAAGACCCGACGCATGACGGGACAGGTGCGGAACCGGATCGCGGGGTCGCGCCTGTCCCGCGATCGGCGTCGCCACGCCAGGAGGTCTGCCGTCGACCCCGCCGCTCGCGGACACCGCCAACCGACGACCCTCAGGTCGACGTGTGCCGGGAAGCGTCGCCCTCCCCGGTCACGAGCGCCGTCGTCACGCATCGGTTCCACGAGCCTGTCGGTCTCCGTGTCGTGCATGCGGACACTGAGTCCGGCGAGCTTGACCAGGTGGAGGAGCACCGAAGCACGCGGACTGGTCCTCCCGGTCTCCCAGCGCGCAACGGCCGACTGCGACACTTCCAGAAGGGCCGCCAGGCCGCGCTGTGAGACGTCGAGGATCCGTCTGACGCGGCGTACCACCCCCGGAATCCCTCCGTCGAACGGGCCCATCAGGTAGTACTGCACCTCCGCGTCGGTCCAGTCGCCCATCCGGACCCAGTCGAACTCGGTCTCCTCGTTCATCGGCTCGCCCTTCTCTCGTCCTGTCGTGATCGCCACCGCTGCCATCACAGCGGGGCGCACCGACAGTCAGCTGTGCTCTGTCCACAGGTCCACAGGTCCACAGGTCCACAGGCCCGCGCCGAAGCTCCGACTCTGCGACGGCGCGCAGCACCTTCCGGACACTTGCCGCTGAGTCGCTCACAGACTCAGGAGCGAATGCGCGCTGTGGACTGTGCTGGGTGCACTGCCTTGCCCTTGAGTCGGTCAGCGACTCAAGGTCAAGTGTCCGGAGGGGTGTCGACGGGCGGAGGGAGGGAAGGACGCCCAGCCGTGTCACGATGACCCAATGCCCGAGAGCCTGATGCCGATGCGTCCGAGGGCGGGGGTCCGGCTGCGCGGCGTGGGCATCGTGACGACGCTGATGCTCGTCTCGTCCCTCGCCGGGTGCGACGGCACCGAGGAGGCTGAGGGCAACCAGGGTGGAGCCGACCGGGCCGCGACCAGTAGCGCCCCTGTCGTTGCGCCCACACCGTCGGAGGAACTGGGGCTCGCCGAGGGCTGGGGGCCTGACCGCACCGAGCTGGACCGGGCCGCCAGGATCGTGCGGCGGATGCGCCTCCTGGACCTCGCGGGGCAGGTGATCGTCGCTGAGTGGAGCGGCACCGCCGCACCCGTGCGGATGGTGCGCGACCTGCACCTGGGTGGCGTCATCGCCTTCGACTCCAACGTCGTCTCCGCGGCCCAGATCACGGCGGTCAACGCGTCGCTCACCCGGAACGTACGCCGGGCGTGGCCGCTGTTCCTGGGCGTCGACCAGGAGGGCGGCGTCGTCGAGCGGATGCGCAGCGTGGCGACCCGCTTCCCGACCTTCATGAGCACGGGTGCCGCGGACGACACCGTGCTGACCCGGCAGGCGTACGCCGCCAGCGGGCGGGAGCTGCGGGGCCTCGGATTCACCGTCGACTTCGCGCCGGACGCCGATGTCACGTCCGGACCCGGCGACCCGACGATCGGTTCGAGGTCGCCGTCGTCGAGGCCAGCGGTCGTCGCTCGTCACGTCATCGCCGCGGCAGCGGGATTCTCCGGTTCGGGGGTGCTGCCCGTGATCAAGCACTTCCCGGGCCACGGCTCGGTGCCCGCGGACAGCCACCTCACGCTACCGGTACAGCGGCGGACCCGGGACGAGCTGGAGGCCTCGGACCTGGTGCCGTTCCGCAGCGCGGTCGACGCGGGGCTGCCGGCGGTGATGGTCGGCCACCTCGACGTCCGTGCCATCGACCCCGGCGTGCCGTCCTCGCTGTCGCGGAGGGTGGTGAGCGACCTGCTCCGTGACGAGCTGGGTTTCGGAGGCCTGGTGGTGACCGACTCGCTCGCCATGGCCGGAGTCGCCCGCGGACGTGACCCCGGGCGTACGGCGGTCCAGGCGCTCCGGGCAGGATCCGATGTCCTGCTCATGCCTCCTTCTCCCGGCCTTGCACGTGCGGCACTCATCGCCGCGGTGAGGGCCGGAACGCTGTCGCGCCGCCGCCTCGAGCAGGCCGCGGCCCGGCAGATCGCCCTGCTGACGCACCTCGCCCAGGACAGAGCTGAGGACAGGGGTGCGCCGGTGAGCGCTGCCCGTCTGGCTTCGCGCCGGTTGTCCGCTGCCGCCGTCACCGTCACCGACGGGCCCTGCTCGGGGCGTTTGGTGGGAGAGAGCGTCCACGGCTACGGAGATCCCGGCGCCGTCGGTGCGTTCGCCGCCGCTGCCGGCCGGGCCGGACTCCCGGTCCTCCTTCGCCGGTCCCCGCCGGACCGCCTCGTCACCGCGAAGCCGAGGCCGGAGCGACGCCGGAAGGAGCGCACCCGGTCGTTCACGGTGCGCACGAGGGCGTGGAAGCGAGCCGAGGCACAGCGCGTACGACGGCTCGGCACGTGGACTGCGCGCGAGGATGCCCGGCTCGCAGCCGGCACCCAGGTCGGGTTCTCCGGCTACCACGATCTGCCCGTGGACGGGTCCGTGGCGGTCGCCACCGACAGTCCCTGGGTGCTCGGGCGGGTCACGGCGCCCATCCGGATCGCGACCTACGGCGACACGGCCGGTGCGATGGACGTCCTGGTCGAGGTGCTGCTCGGCACGAGGTCTGCGCCGGGGCGGTTGCCGGTCAGGGTCGCGGGCGTGGCGCGCGCGGGCTGCTAGAAGGGCTGGACCAGCAACGCCGTGCCCTGGCCGGCGACCCGCGTCATCACGAGCGTCGCCTCGTTCTCACCCCTGAGGGACAGTCGCCTGCGCAGCTCCTCGGGCACCACCTGCACGCCCCGCTTCTTGATCGTCAGGCGTCCGATGGAGCGTTCGCGGAGGGCGGCCTTGAGCTGCTTCTCGCGGTAGGGGAGCTCCTCGAGCACCCGGTAGCCACGGGCGAAGGGAGTCCGGAAGGACCCGTCGCTGGTCACGTAGGCGATGTGGGGGTCGATCAGACCACCCTCCACGCCTGCGGCGACGGCGGTGACCAGACCGGCCCGGATCACCGCGCCGTCGGGCTCGTAGAGGAAGGCCCCGACCTCGCGGACACCCGCCCCCGGGTCGTCCTCGTCGGTCAAGGTCGCGAGTCCGCCGACGGCGATGACGGTCGCGCGTCGACTCGTGGTGGACAGTCGCGGCGACCACAGCACGGCCTCCTTCACCTCGCCACCGTCGCTGACCCACTCCGCCTCGACACCGGGGGGCACGAGGTCGTGACCGATCCCCGGCGCGACCTTGACCAGCGACCGACCCTCCAGCAGCTCGAGCACCCACGGCCACGGCGGGGCCCACCCGTCGACGTCGAAGACGCGCCCGCGCCCTCCGCGACGTGCCGGGTCGGCGAAGGCGGCGTCGAAGCCGCTCGTGTCGATCGCAGTGGCGTCCCCGACCAGCACCGCGCCGGCGAGGCCGAGGGCCGACAGGTTGGCCTCCGCCATCGCCACCCGCAGGGGATCCTGGTCGATCCCGGCGGCGACGAGCCCCGCCCGCGAGAAGGCGAGCAGGTCGCCACCGATGCCGCAGCCCAGGTCGATCACGCTCCCGCCCGGGAGGGCCGCCGCGAGACGCGCCGCCCGGTGGTCGGCCACCCGGGACCGGGTGGACTGCTCGAGCGCGTCGGGGGTGAAGAACATCAGGGCGGCGGCGTCGCCGAACTTGTCGCGGGCCTTGTCCCGCAGCTGCGCCTGGGTCGTCGCGGCGGCCGCCCTCTCGGCGTCGGGCTCGAGGCGGCGTACGACGCCGGCGACCCGCACCGGATCGCCAGGGTGCTCGGCCCAGGCCGCCCCCGCCCGATCCAGCAGTCGCTCGCCCCCGGACGTGCGCAGCCAGGCCAGCGTCTCGATCTCCACGCCGGAAGCGTAGCCGCCGCTAGCACTCGGTCAGGGAGAGTGCTAGCGTCTGGTCTGGCACTCTCGACCCGAGAATGCCAATGCTCGCGAGCCTGGCACGACCCCCGCGACGGCGTGCCGCCGGCCCGTGAGCCCACGTCCTGGGAGCCCCGGTCACCAGACCTGGACTCCTGAAGAATCTCGTGCAAGAGAAAGTGGAGGTTGATCCGAAGTGTCGGTCAACATCAAGCCCCTCGAGGACCGCATCGTCGTCCAGGCGATCGAAGCCGAGCAGACCACCGCCTCCGGCCTGGTCATCCCGGACACCGCCAAGGAGAAGCCCCAGGAGGGCGAGGTCGTGGCGATCGGTCCCGGTCGCATCGACGACAACGGCAACCGCGTCCCGATCGACGTCGCCATCGGCGACAAGGTCATCTACAGCAAGTACGGCGGCACCGAGGTCAAGTACGCCGGCCAGGAGTACCTCATCCTGTCGGCCCGCGACATCCTCGCGGTCGTTTCCTGACGCACCCGGCATCCCGGCTGGCTACGCGCCAGCCGGGATCCTGGCGTCCGTCCGGCCCCTGACATTTTTCTAGAGGAGCACAGCAATGCCCAAGATCCTGGAGTTCGACGAGAACGCCCGCCGCGCGCTCGAGCGCGGTGTCGACGCCCTCGCCAACGCCGTCAAGGTGACGCTCGGCCCCAAGGGCCGCTACGTCGTCCTCGACAAGAAGTGGGGCGCGCCGACCATCACCAACGACGGTGTCACCGTCGCCCGTGAGATCGAGCTCGACGACCCGTTCGAGAACCTCGGTGCCCAGCTCACCAAGGAGGTGGCCACCAAGACCAACGACATCGCGGGTGACGGCACCACCACCGCCACCGTGCTGGCCCAGGCCATGGTCCACGAGGGCCTGCGCGCCGTCGCTGCCGGCGCCAACCCGATGGGCCTCAAGCGCGGCATGGACGCAGCGGCCGAGGCCGTCGGCGACGCGCTGCGCGAGGCCGCCCGTGAGGTCGAGTCCCGCGAGGACATGGCGTCCGTCGCCACGATCTCCAGCCGCGACAGCATCATCGGCGACCTGCTCGCCGAGGCCTTCGACAAGGTCGGCAAGGATGGCGTGATCACGGTCGAGGAGTCCAACACCATGGGCACCGAGCTCGAGTTCACCGAGGGGATGCAGTTCGACAAGGGCTACATCTCCGCCTACTTCGTCTCCGACCCGGAGTCGATGGAGGCCGTCCTCGACGACCCCTACATCCTTCTCCACCAGGGCAAGATCTCCTCGATCTCCGAGCTGCTCCCGGTCCTCGAGAAGGTCATCGGGACCGGCAAGCCGCTCTTCATCCTCGCCGAGGACGTCGACGGCGAGGCGCTCTCGACCCTGGTCGTCAACAAGATCCGCGGCACCTTCAACGTCGCTGCGGTCAAGGCACCGGCCTTCGGCGACCGTCGCAAGGCGATGATGCAGGACATCGCGACGCTGACCGGTGCGCAGGTCGTCGCCCCCGAGGTCGGGCTCAAGCTCGACCAGGTGGGCCTCGAGGTGCTCGGCCAGGCTCGTCGCGTGGTCATCACCAAGGACAACACCACGATCGTCGACGGTGCCGGCGACAGCTCCGCCGTCGAGGGCCGCGTCAACCAGATCAAGGCCGAGATCGAGAACACCGATTCCGACTGGGACCGCGAGAAGCTCCAGGAGCGTCTCGCCAAGCTCGCCGGCGGTGTCTGCGTGATCAAGGTCGGCGCCGCCACCGAGGTGGAGCTCAAGGAGAAGAAGCACCGCATCGAGGACGCCGTCTCCGCGACGCGCGCCGCGATCGAGGAGGGCATCGTCCCCGGCGGTGGCTCCGCCCTCATCCACGCCGTCTCCGTGCTCGACGACAACCTCGGCCTGACCGGCGACGAGGCTGCCGGCGTGCGCGTGGTCCGCAAGGCGGCCGACGAGCCGCTGCGCTGGATCGCCGAGAACGGTGGGGTCAACGGCTACGTCGTGACTGCCAAGGTGCGCGAGCTCGGCGTCGGCAACGGCTACAACGCCGCGACCGACACCTACGGCGACCTCGTCGCCCAGGGCGTCCTGGACCCGGTGAAGGTCACCCGCTCCGCGCTCGTCAACGCGACCTCCATCGCCGCGATGCTGCTCACCACGGAGACCCTGATCGTGGAGAAGCCCGAGGACGACGAGCCGGCTGCGGCCGGTGGCGGGCACGGCCACGGCCACGGCCACTGATCCGAGCAACGCGAGCCTCGAGACCCGCCCTCACGGGCAGGTCTCGGGGCTCGTGTGCGTGATGGGTGCCTCACGGTGACCACTGCGTCCGACAGCGTGCCCCAGCAGCCGTAGCATGTGCCCGTGGAGATTCCCGAGAAGTTCGCCGCCCTGGGCCTCACCTACGACGACGTCCTGCTGCTGCCGGGGGAGTCGGACCTGGCGCCCAGCGACATCGACACCACCACCCGGCTGACACGCGAGATCTCGGTGCGCGTACCGCTGATCAGCGCCGCGATGGACACGGTCACCGAGTCGCGGATGGCGATCGCGATGGCGCGCGAGGGCGGCCTCGGCGTCCTGCACCGCAACCTGTCGATCGAGGACCAGGCCCGCCAGGTCGACCTCGTCAAGCGCACCCAGACCGGGATCATCTCCAACCCCGTCACGATCGGGCCCGACGCGACGCTGGAGGAGCTCGACCGGATCT
Source organism: uncultured Actinomycetota bacterium (assembly GCA_963806925.1). GTDB lineage: Bacteria > Actinomycetota > Actinomycetes > Propionibacteriales > Nocardioidaceae > Nocardioides. Next base: position 85,611 of record CAWEAI010000001.1, read on the forward strand.
GCGGCGAGTACCGCGTCTCGGGGCTGCCCGTCGTCGACCTGGACAACCGGCTGCTCGGCATCATCACCAACCGCGACCTGCGCTTCACCCCGGTCGCGGAGTGGGCCACCACCAAGGTCACCGAGGTGATGACCAGCGAGGGCCTCATCACCGGGCCCATCGGCATCTCCCGCGACGAGGCCACCTCGCTCCTGCGCGCGCACAAGCGTGAGCGCCTCCCGCTCATCGACGCCGACGGGCGGCTCGGCGGACTCATCACGGTCAAGGACTTCGTCAAGAGCGAGCAGTTCCCGCACGCGTCCTACGACGCCGACGGCCGGCTGCTCGTCGGTGCCGCCATCGGCTACTTCGGTGATGCCTGGGAGCGCGCCACCACCCTCGTCGAGGCGGGGGTCGACGTCCTCGTCGCCGACACCGCGCACGGCCACGTCCACCTCCTGCTCGACATGGTGCGCCGGCTCAAGACCGATCCGGCGACCCGCCACGTCCAGGTCATCGGCGGCAACGTCGCGACCCGCGAGGGCGCCCAGGCGTTCGTCGACGCGGGATCCGACGCGGTCAAGGTCGGTGTCGGGCCGGGCTCGATCTGCACCACCCGTGTGGTCACCGGTGTGGGCGTGCCGCAGGTGACGGCGGTCTACGAGGCCTCGTTGGCGACCCGGCCGGCGGGCGTCCCGCTCATCGCCGACGGCGGCATGAAGTACTCCGGCGAGATCGCCAAGGCGCTCGTCGCCGGAGCCGACTCCGTGATGGTCGGCTCGATGCTCGCCGGCTGCGAGGAGTCGCCCGGCGAGGTGGTCTTCGTCAACGGCAAGCAGTTCAAGTCCTACCGCGGCATGGGATCCCTCGGCGCGATGAGCAGCCGCGGCAAGAAGTCCTACTCCAAGGACCGCTACTTCCAGGCCGAGGTCACCCACGACGACAAGATCGTGCCCGAGGGCATCGAGGGCCAGGTCGCCTTCCGTGGCCCGCTCTCCGCGGTCGTGCACCAGCTCGTCGGCGGCCTCAACCAATCGATGTTCTACGTCGGTGCGCGCACGATCCCCGAGCTGCAGGACAAGGGCCGCTTCGTCCGGATCACCTCGGCCTCGCTCAAGGAGAGCCACCCCCACGGCGTGCAGATGACGGTCGAGGCACCCAACTACTCCGGCTGAGTCGCGACCTTCGCGACGCAGGTCCACCCACCCGTGGGGGCAGGACGGGAGGACACGGACGTCAGGGGGTGAAGCCCGCCCTGGTGGGGGAGCCGGAGTCGACGACCGCCCACATCGGGCGGGTCAGCAGGCGGGGGCGAGCCGTACGGCCGTGCTCTGCCACCACGAAGAGGCCGGCGTTGCTGCGCGTGACGAGTCCGGGGGACCGGGTGGGGTCGCCCGATCGAATGGTCGCGGAGAGCTGCGAGCGCTCACCCGGCAGGGCGGCGCGGACCCGCAGCCAACCGTTGCGCGCGACGGCCGCGACATGCAGCCGATCACCGATGGCGGCGACCGACGGCGAGGCGTACGGGGACCAGCTGCCGTCCAGGGCGCGCGCCCGGCTCCAGCGGCGGCCGACCAGGCTGCTCACCCGGAGCCGGCCGTCGGCGGTGACCTGGTGCAGGTGGGCGGTGCCGTCCGTGGACAGGCTCAACGCCGGGGTCGAGGTGGGGGACGCGCCGCGGACCACCCGTACGAGGCGTCCGCGCCCGAACGTCCGGGCGAACGTCGCGCCGCCGCGGGTCACCGCGACGAGGAGCGTCCGCCCGGCGCCGTCCGCGCCGAGGACGGGCGCGGTGTGCGTGGCCCACGACCCCGCGATGCCGATGCGTGCGGGTCGGCTCCAGCGGCCCGAGCCGGTGAACCGGCGGGTCACGAGCGTGCCGGTGGGGGAGGTCGCGGCCAGGACCGGGCGCCGGGTGGCAGAGAGTGCGAGCGCGGGGCTCGCGGTGGGGGCCGAGGCACCGAGGTCGCGCAGCACGAGTCGCGGACCGCGGATCGTTCCGGCCAGCACGCGACCGGCGGTGGTCGTGGCGGCGATCCACGGGAGTCCGCGCCGGTCGAGGGTCAGCGCAGGCGCCACCACCGACGAGAACGCGCCACGGGGCCCGACGACGCGCGCCGGACGGCCGGGACGGGCCAGCCGCAGCGTGCCCTGGTCGTCGACGCGGGCGGTCCAGGACTCGCCGAGCCCGTCGGGCACCGAGACGACCGGACGGTCCGAACCGATCATCGGTGACGGCGCCACGTCGTCGAGGTGCAGGTAGCGGAAGTCGCCCACCGGCACCGTACGGCTGCCGTAGCCGCCGGGCGTCGCGTGGTTGTACTCCTCGACGGTCACCGTGCCGGGGCCGATGGCGCTGACCCAGGCGACATGGCCGACGCGGCCGGAGTCGGACTGCGCGACGGCGCCGATCGCCGGGACCGAGTCGACGCGGTAGCCGAGGCGGCGGGCGACGTCGTCCCAGTTCTGGGCGTTGCCCCAGTGCTCGCCGCCGAAGTAGTTGCTGAACCCGGCCATCCGGTTGCGCTCCTGCAGGCGCCACGCCACGAAGCTGGTGCAGTTGCGCAGCACGAAGCTCCACGGGTCGCCGATGGATCCGTCGATCGCCCACACCCGGCTGGTGCACACGGGCCTGGGGCCGCGCGGGTCGTAGAGATGGCCCGAGACAGGGTCCAGGACCGGCGGCGGGGGCGGCGGGGGCGGTGGGGGTGGCGGCTCGACGACCGGAGCCTGCGGCTCACCCGGCTTCGGAGGGGTGGGACCGGGCGTCGGGGTGGGGGTCGGTTCGACGACCGGCACCTGCGGCTCGATCGGGCACTGGCCCTGCCAGGCCCACGGATAGTCGTCCGAGGCCTGCGCGGCGGGCGCGCCCGTCGTCAGCAGGCCGCCTGCGATGCAGGCTGCTGCCAGTGCACGTGCCACCAGGTCCTTGTTCCCCACCGGATGAAGGTAGGGAACCTCGGTGCTCCCTGTACTCGCTTTGGAGAACCTGGTGCCGAGACGTGGCCCACAGTGCCTGCACGCTCGGCCGATAGGCTGTCTCGCGTGAGCGAGATCGAGATCGGCCGCGCCAAGCGCGGCCGCCGTGCCTACTCCTTCGACGACATCGCGATCGTGCCCTCGCGGCGCACCCGGGATCCCGAGGAGGTCAGCACCGCCTGGCAGATCGACGCCTACCGCTTCGACATCCCGGTCCTCGCAGCGCCGATGGACTCGGTGATGTCCCCCTCCACCGCGATCGCGCTGGGCCAGATGGGCGGCCTCGGGGTGCTGAACCTCGAAGGGCTGTGGACCCGCTACGACGACCCCACCGGTCTGCTCGAGGAGGTCGCCGGCCTCGAGGGGTCGGACGCGACCCGTCGGATGCAGGAGATCTACGCCGAGCCGATCAAGGCGGAGCTGATCACCGCGCGCCTCAAGCAGGTGCGTGCCGCCGGCGTCACCGTCGCGGGTTCGCTGTCGCCGCAGCGCACCAAGGAGCACGTGAAGGCGGTCGTCGACGCAGGCGTCGACATGTTCGTCATCCGCGGCACGACGGTGAGCGCGGAGCACGTCAGCAGCCACTCCGAGCCGCTCAACCTCAAGGAGTTCATCTACGAGCTCGACGTCCCCGTGATCGTCGGGGGATGCGCCACCTACCAGGCCGCGCTGCACCTGATGCGGACCGGAGCGGCCGGTGTGCTGGTCGGTTTCGGCGGTGGCGCGGCCCACACGACGCGTACGGTCCTGGGCGTGGCGGTGCCGATGGCGAGCGCGGTCGCGGACGTGGCTGCGGCTCGGCGCGACTACCTCGACGAGTCGGGCGGGCGCTACGTCCACGTCATCGCCGACGGTTCCATCGGCAGCTCGGGAGACATCGCCAAGGCGATCGCCTGCGGCGCCGACGCGGTAATGATCGGCTCGCCACTCGCCCGCGCCGGGGAGGCCCCCGGTCGCGGCTTCCACTGGGGCAGCGAGGCCACGCACGCCGACCTGCCGCGCGGGCAGCGGGTGCAGTTCGACGCGGTCGGGTCGCTCGAGGAGATCATGTTCGGCCCGTCCCGCACCGCTGACGGCACGATGAACCTGATCGGTGCCCTGCGCCGCGCGATGGCGACCACGGGCTACACCGAGCTCAAGGAGTTCCAGCGCATCGAGGTCGTGGTCCAGGCGTGAGCACCCCCAGGGCGCTCGACGCCGACCAGCGCGCCGACGCTCTCGCGCACCTCGCCGAGGGCGAGCTCGACGTGCTCGTCGTCGGCGGTGGCATCGTCGGGGTCGGGGCGGCGCTCGATGCGGTGACCCGCGGCCTCAAGGTCGGTCTGGTCGAGCAGCGCGACCTCGCCTCCGGCACGTCGTCACGCTCGTCCAAGCTGGTCCACGGCGGCCTGCGCTACCTCGAGATGTTCGACTTCGCGCTCGTCAAGGAGGCGCTGGAGGAGCGCGGGCTGCTGCTGACGCGGCTCGCGCCCCACCTCGTACGTCCGGTTCCGTTCCTCTACCCGCTCGAGCACGCCTGGGAGCGGCCCTACGTCGGTGCCGGGATCGCGCTCTACGACGCCATGGCGATGACCGGCAGGTACGACATGGGCGTGCCCAAGCACAAGCACATCTTCCGCAAGCAGCTGGCCCGGATGGCACCCGACATCCGCACCGACAACCTGCACGGCGCGATCCGCTACTACGACTGCCAGGTCGACGACGCACGCCTGGTGATGTCGATCGCCCGCACCGCCGCCAACAACGGCGCCCACGTCGCCACCCGCACCCAGGTCACCGGCTTCCTGCGTGAGGGGGAGACGGTCGTCGGCGTCACCGCCCGCGACCTCGAGGGCCAGCGCGACCTCGAGATCCGCGCCCGGGTCGTCATCAACGCAGCGGGCGTGTGGACCGACGAGGTGCAGGACCTGATCGGGGGGCAGGCGCAGCTCGACGTCGACGCCAGCAAGGGCATCCACCTCGTCGTGGCGAAGGACCGGATCAGGTCGGAGTGCGGCTTCATCACCAAGACCGAGAAGTCCGTGCTCTTCGTGATCCCGTGGGACCAGTTCTGGATCATCGGCACCACCGACACGGCCTGGGACTTCGACCTCGCCCATCCCGCGGCCAGCAGGACCGACATCGACTACCTCCTCGGCCACGTCAACCGGCTCCTCAAGGACCCGCTCGACCACCGTGACGTCATCGGCGTGTGGGCGGGCCTGCGGCCGCTGCTCAAGCCGATGCGCAAGGAGGGTGAGATGGGGGAGACCACCAAGCTCTCGCGCGAGCACACGGTCGCCAACCCGGTGCCGGGCCTCGTGCTCGTCGCCGGCGGCAAGCTGACGACCTACCGGGTGATGGCGAAGGACGCGGTCGACCACGCGATCCGTGACTTCGACACCGTCCCCGCCTCGATCACCGACCGCGTCCCGCTGATGGGGGCGTGGGGCTTCGAGGCCCGCACCAACCAGCGGGTCTCGATCAGCCGCTCGTCGGGGCTCGACGTCGGGGTCGTCGACCACCTGGTCGGTCGCTACGGCGGGCTGGTCGACGAGGTCCTCGCGCTCATCGCGGCGCGCGACGACCTCGCCCTCGGGGAGCCCCTCGAGGGGGCCGAGCACTACCTGCGGGCCGAGGTGCTCTACGCCGTGACCCACGAGGGCGCGCGTCACCTCGACGACGTGCTGGCGCGCCGCACCCGGGTCTCGATCGAGACCTTCGACCGGGGGGTCACCGCAGCCCGCCCGGCCGCCGAGCTGATGGCAGGTGCGCTGGGCTGGGACGACGCGCAGCTGGAGGACGAGGTCGACCACTACCTGCGCCGGGTCGAGGCGGAGCGGCTGAGCCAGCTGATGCCGACGGACCAGGAGGCCGACGAGGCGCGGGTGAGGGCGCCCGACATCGTCTGAGTCCGAGGTGGAGGCCGCGCTCGTCCCCCGTCACCACCGCCCTCGGCATGTCGTGGGCACGTCGTGGGACGATCCGGGGCCGGGGCGGTCGATAGACTCCGCGGCGTGACGCAGCCTGCAGAGCACGACCTGGTCCTCGTGGTCGACTTCGGTGCCCAGTACGCCCAGCTCATCGCGCGGCGCGTGCGCGAGGCGCGGGTCTACTCCGAGATCGTGCCGCACACCATGCCGGTGGCCGACATGCTCGCGCGCGGGCCCAAGGCGATCATCCTCTCCGGCGGTCCGTCCAGCGTCTACGCCGACGGCGCCCCCGGCATCGACGACGGCATCTTCACCGCCGGGGTCCCCGTCTTCGGCATGTGCTACGGCTTCCAGCTGATGGCCAGGGGTCTCGGCGGCGAGGTCGCACACACGGGGGCACGAGAATACGGACGGACCCCGGTCACCGTCTCCGAGCCGGGCACCCTGCTCGAGGGCATCCCCGAGCAGCACACGGTGTGGATGTCGCACGGCGACTCGGTGGCCCAGGCGCCCGAGGGCTTCACGGTCCTCGCCTCCACCGCCGACACACCGGTCGCCGCCTTCGAGGACCTCGACCGCCACCTCGCCGGCGTGCAGTGGCACCCCGAGGTGCTGCACTCCGAGCACGGCCAGAGGGTGCTCGAGCACTTCCTCCACCACATCGCCGGGGCGCGGCAGACCTGGACGATGCTCAACATCGCCGAGGAGCAGATCGAGCGGGTCCGCGAGCAGATCGGGGAGACGGGCCTGGCCATCTGCGGCCTCTCCGGGGGCGTCGACTCCGCCGTCGCCGCTGCCATCGTGCAGCGCGCGATCGGGGAGCGGCTGCACTGCGTCTTCGTCGACCACGGGCTGCTCCGTGAGGGCGAGGCCGAGCAGGTGGAGCGTGACTTCGTCGCCGCGACCGGCGTCAACCTCCACGTCTACGACGCCCAGGAGGCGTTCTTGACGGCGCTCGCCGGCGTCACCGACCCGGAGGCGAAGCGCAAGGCCATCGGGCGCGAGTTCATCCGCGCGTTCGAGGCGGCGGAGTCCGCCGTGCTGGGCGAGGCCGCGCAGCACGGGGAGAAGGTCGGGTTCCTGGTCCAGGGCACGCTCTACCCCGACGTGGTCGAGTCCGGGGGCGGTGCCGGAACCTCGACCATCAAGTCGCACCACAACGTCGGGGGCCTGCCCGAGGACCTCGAGTTCGCGCTGGTCGAGCCGCTGCGGACGCTGTTCAAGGACGAGGTCCGCCTCGTCGGGGAACAGCTGGGTCTCCCGGCGGAGATGGTGTGGCGCCAGCCGTTCCCCGGACCGGGGCTCGGCATCCGCATCATCGGCGAGGTCACGGCCGAGCGGCTCGACATCCTGCGCCGCGCCGACGCGATCGCCCGGCAGGAGCTGACTCGCGCCGGCCTGGATCGCGACATCTGGCAGATGCCGGTCGTCCTGCTCGCCGACGTCCGCTCCGTCGGCGTGCAGGGTGACGGCCGGACCTACGGCCACCCCGTGGTCATCCGCCCGGTCACCTCCGAGGACGCGATGACCGCCGACTGGGCCCGACTGCCCTACGACGTCCTCGAGCGGATCTCCACCCGGATCACCAACGAGGTCGCCGAGATCAACAGGGTCACGCTCGACATCACCTCCAAGCCGCCGGGCACCATCGAGTGGGAGTAGGCGACCCGGCTCGCCGGCCTCGAGCGCGTCCTGGACGGCGTCCGACCCTCTAGGTTGGCCTCCATGACCCGCGCCCTGCACCACCTCGACCTGTGGGTCGACGACGTCGCGACCGCCGAGGGGGAGTGGGGGTGGCTGCTCGCCTGGTGCGGGTGGCAGCGCGAGGACGGCAGGCTGTCGTGGCTGCACGACGACGGGACCTACGTCGTCATGGAGCACTCCGCGGACCAGCACGGCGAGCACGACCGTCTGCGCCCGGGGGTCAACCATCTCGCGCTCGGCGTCGAGACCCGCGACGCGCTGGACCGGATGCGTGCGGAGTCGACCGAGCACGGCTGGCACGAGATGTACGCCGACCGCTATCCGCACGCGGGTGGCGACGAGCACGTCGCGCTCTACCTCGAGAGCTCGGAGGGCTTCGAGGTCGAAGTGGTCGTGGGCGACTGACCCCCTCTCCCGACCCCCTTCCCAGGGGTGGATGCGCGGAGGGTCGAGCAGGTCTAGCCTGACGACGGCCCAGACGCACCCGGGAGGCACTCGTGAGCTCAGACACCCTGATCAACGCCACCTGGCTGGACTACCTGATCGTGGCGATCTACTTCGGGTTCGTCATCGGGATCGGGGTGATGGCACGTCGATCGGTCTCCGACTCGATCGACTTCTTCCTCTCCGGCCGCTCCCTGCCGGCCTGGGTGACCGGTCTCGCCTTCATCTCGGCCAACCTCGGTGCGGTCGAGATCATGGGCATGTCGGCCAACGGTGCGGAGTTCGGACTGCCGACGGTCCACTACTTCTGGGTCGGCGCGGTCCCGGCGATGCTGTTCCTCGGCGTCGTGATGATGCCGTTCTACTACGGCTCCAAGGTCCGCTCGGTGCCGGAGTTCATGTTCAGGCGCTTCGGCACCGGCGCCCACCTCGTCAACGCGATCAGCTTCGCCGTGGCGCAGCTGCTCATCGCGGGCGTCAACCTCGCGCTGCTCGCCGGCATCGTGCACGCGCTGCTCGGCTGGCCGATCTGGGTGGCACTCATCGTCGCGGGCGCGATCGTGCTGTCGTACATCACGCTCGGCGGCCTGAGCGCGGCGATCTACAACGAGGTGCTGCAGTTCTTCGTCATCGTGGCCTCGCTGCTGCCGCTGACGCTGATCGGGCTCCACCGGGTCGGCGGCTGGGACGGTCTCACCGACAAGATCACCGCCGCGGCCGAGAACGCCCCCGCCGACGCCGACGTCCCCACTGCCTCCCAGCAGCTCGAGTCGTGGCCCGGGACGGCACTCTCGGGCTTCGACTCTCCACTCTTCTCGGTGATCGGCATCGTCTTCGGACTCGGCTTCGTGCTCTCCTTCGGCTACTGGACGACCAACTTCGTCGAGGTCCAGCGCGCGATGGCCTCCGACTCGATCTCCGCAGCCCGCAAGACCCCGATCATCGGCGCCTTCCCCAAGATGTTCATCCCGTTCATCGTGATCGTGCCCGGCATGATCTCGGCGGTCCTCGTCCAGGAGATGGTCGACCTCAAGAACGGCGGCAGCCCCGACGGGGGAGCCTCCGGGGACGGGGTCGCCTACAACGACGCGCTCCTGCTGCTGATGCGCGACGTGCTGCCCAACGGCCTGCTGGGACTGGCGATCGCGGGCCTGCTCGCCGCCTTCATGGCCGGCATGGCCGCCAACATCTCGGCCTTCAACACCGTCTTCTCCTACGACCTGTGGCAGCGCTACATCCGCAAGGACCACAGCGACGACTACTACCTGCGCATCGGGCGGCTCGCGACCGTCGGCGCGACGGTCATCGCGATCTTCACCGCCCAGATCGCGATGGGCTACGACAACGTCATGGACTACCTCCAGACGCTCTTCGGGTTCTTCAACGCACCGCTGTTCGCGACCTTCATCCTCGGCATGTTCTGGAAGCGGATGACGCCCACGGCCGGATGGGTCGGTCTGGTCGCGGGCACCGCCTCGGCCATCGGGATCGACCGGCTCGCGGCAGCCGGCGTGATCGACCTGCCGGGTCAGGGGGCCGCCTTCGTCGCCGCCGCCACCGCCTTCGTCGTCGACATCGTGCTCAGCGTGATCGTCTCGCTGGTCACCAAGCCCAAGCCGGCCTCGGAGCTGCGAGGCCTGGTCTACTCCGAGACGCCGCGCGAGGACCGTACGGACCCCCACGAGGCGGAGATGCCCTGGTACCGGCGCACCGTCCCGCTTGCCAGCATCGCGCTCGCGATGGTCATCGTGCTCAACTTCGCCTTCTAGAGACAGGGGCCACCATGTCCGACACGACAGACACCGACACCGACACCGACACCGACGCCAAGCCCCACAAGGCGGGGATGTTCGACATCCGCAACATCATCGGGGCCCTGATGGCGATCTACGGCGTCATCCTCGCTCTCGCCGGGCTGCTGGGCGAGCACGAGCCCGAGAAGACCGGGGGCGTCAACGCCAACCTCTGGACCGGGGTCGGGCTGCTCGCGGTCGGTGCGTTCTTCATCCTGTGGGCGCGGCTCAAGCCGATCGTCGTACCGACCGACGTCGACCGACCCGACGACGACCCCACCCGTCCGGCACCACAGCGCAAGCGGCCGCCGGTCCACTGACCGACCCGGGCCGGATAGCCTTCCCGGGATGATCCGCGCCCGACTCCTCGCCCTCGTGCTCCTCGTCCTCGCACCCCTGGTGTCGGGGTGCGACGTCGACGAGCCCTCCATCGTGCTCCTCGTCGCCGACGCCACGGACACCTCGTCGCGAGCGGTCGACGTCGAGACGTTCACCGACCGTGTGGAGGCGACCTGCGACGGGTGCCGGGTCACGGTGCTCGACGCCGGTGGCGACGTCGAGGCCCAGCAGCGCCAGGTCCGTCAGGCCGAGGCCGACACGGGCGACGTCCTCGTCGTCGTGCCCCTCGACCCCGACGCGCTGGGCACCGTGGGCGGCGACGGGCTCCCGGTCGTCGCGCTCGGTGAGCTGGTCTCGGGCACCGACCGGTTCGTCGGGCTCGAGGGCGGCGCAGTCCCCCCTCAGGACGTCACCGACCTCGAGGCCGCCCGGGCCGTGCTCCTCGAGGAGGAGGACGCGATGACCTACGTGCCCACCCGAGAGATGACCGAGCAGGCTGCCGACGTGGCAGTGGCCTTCCTCGCCGATGTCCCGGCCCCCGGGGGCGAGGACATCGACGGCGTCGACTCCTGGCTCTTCCGCGGTCAACGGGTCACGATCGACACGCTCACCTCCGTGCTCGTCGGCCAGCACGTCCTCGCGCTCGACGACCTCTGCGCCGGGGCGGCCGCGAAGCGCTGCGCGCGGCTGGGCCTGCGATGATGGGCGCCCCATGATCGAGATCCTCACTCCGGCCCAGGTCGACACGGCGCGCGCCACCGGCGCGCTCGTCGCTGACATCCTCCAGTCGCTGCGCGCGAGGAGCGCGGTCGGGACCAACCTCCTCGACCTCGACCGATGGACCTCCGAGATGATCCGGGACGCGGGAGCGGAGTCCTGCTACGTCGACTACGCCCCGTCGTTCGGTGAGGGTCCGTTCGGTCACTACGTGTGCACCTCGGTGAACGACGGGGTGCTCCACGGTCGCCCCCGCGACCAGCGTCTCGCCGACGGCGACCTGCTGACCCTCGACCTCGCCGTCCGGCTGCGCGGTGTCGCCGCCGACTCCGCGATCAGCTTCGTGGTCGGCGACGCACGGCCTGCGGGGAGCGTGGAGATGATCGAGACGACCGAGCGCGCGCTGGCCGCCGGCATCGCCGCGGCGGGTCCGGGCGCGAAGATCGGTGACCTGTCGCATGCGATCGGCACCGTGCTCCACGACGCCGGCTACCCGATCAACATGCAGTTCGGCGGGCACGGCATCGGCACGACGATGCACCAGGACCCACACGTCGCGAACGACGGCCGACCCGGGCGCGGCTACCGGCTGCGACCGGGGCTGATGCTCGCGATCGAGCCGTGGATCATGGCCGACACCGCCGACCTCGTCACCGACGACGACGGCTGGACGTTGCGCAGTGCGACCGGCTGCCTCACCGCCCACAGCGAGCACACCATCGCGATCACCGAGGACGGGGCGGACATCCTGACGCTGCCCACGTCGTCGGCCTGATCGCCCTCAACGGGGCCAAGTGAGTCATGGTGGGCTCGTCGTCGTCGACATAGCCACAGCCCGGCGCCACCGCGGTGGGTGAGGATTTCTCCGTCCTCTCCGGGGCGCACCCGACGTCAGCCGGTGCGGGCACGTACGGTCGGGTCATGCCCGATGATGACTCCACCGTCGACGACATCGTCGCCGAGTCCGCCCTCCAGCTGTGGGCGGCCGCCCAGACCGACTTCGACCCCTTCGAGGTTCCCGCCGAGGAGTGGCCGGACGAGGCGGTGCCGGTGCGCGACGCCGACATCGCCGTCGACACCCACCTCGAGCTCGACGCCGTACGCGCCTCGCTCGGCCGGCTCGACGGGGTGAAGGTCGTGCTGGGGCGCGAGGCCGGCACCACCTCCGTGCTGCGGGTCATCCCCGACGACGTCGCGCCGTGAAGCGAGACCACTGATGGTCGCGAGCCGGTCGGCCCGCGAGAGGAAGGCCGCCGCCCAGGCGGGACGGTTCGCGCGGGTGAAGATCGACCTCGACGGCGAGCAACAGTTCCTCTACCGGATCGCCTGCTCCTCCTGCACCGCGAGGGGACACCGCGCCTGGTCGACGCACCGGCCCGGCGGCGACAACGGCTTCATGGCCGCGATGGACCGCTGGACCTTCCACCTCGTCGAGAAGCATCCCGACGACGACGCGCCCTGCCTGGCATTCCTCGGCGAGGCGCAGCAGCGGCTGCACGAGCGTCGCGAGGCCGGCGCCTGCGAGTGAGCGTGCCGCTCAGCCGTCCTTGGGCATCAGGATCCACCCGATGATGTAGGCGATCTCGCCCGCACCGACGAGGCCGAAGACGATGAAGCCGAGCCGGACCAGGCCTCGGGAGATGCCGAAGCGGTCGGCGAGGCCGGCGCACACGCCGGCGATGATCCTGCCCTGTCGGGGGCGTGCGAGCGTCGAGGTGGCCATGACCCATGTGTACCCCCCTGGTGGGAGGCGCATGCGTCGCGGGGCGCTCGGACAGCGTCATCCTCCGGGGTGGTTCGTCGCGTCGCCCGGTCGGGGAGGGTGTGGGTTCCCACAGAAGAAGGAGACACACATGTCGGACGACGCGAAGGCCGCCAAGGAACTGGTGGAGACGTTGAAGGACGGCGAGAAGGGCTTCGCCGCCGCAGCGGAGAAGCTGGGTGACGGCGACCGCCCCGAGTGGGCCACGACGCTGCAGCGCCTGTCGGAGGAGCGCGCGGGTTTCTGGCGCGAGATCGTGGCCCTCGGACACGAGTACGGCGACGACGTCGACGAGAGCGGCACGGTCGTGGCAGCGCTGCACCGCGGCTGGCTCTCGCTGAAGGACGCGGTGAGCGGGGACGACCCCGAGGCCGTCCTCAAGGCGGCCGAGACCGGGGAGGACCACACGGTCTCCGAGTACGAGGACGCGCTCGAGATGGACCTCAGCGCGGGCTTCCGCGAGGTGGTCGTGCGCCAGCAGGCTGCCGTCCTCGCCGCACGCGACGAGGTCAGGGCGCTCCAGGCCGCTTCCTGACACCTCCGTGTTCGAGCCCCAGCGCGCCGATGGTGCCGCTGGGGCCCGGACACGGGTGCGGGGGACCAGGGCCGGCCCCTGCTCAAGGGGATGTGGCAGGCGCCGGCGCCGTCGGTCATGCTGCAGCCATGCCCTCCGACGTTTTTCGCGACGAGCTCGCTGAAGTGGCACGCGAGATGCAGGTCGACGACACTCCGCAGGACGCCATGAAGCGCGCGGTGAAGGTCGCGACGCAGATCATCCCGGGCTGTGACGCGGCCGGGGTGTGCGTCGTGCACCGGGGTGACCGCATCGACACCCACGCCACGAGCACCGACTCGCTGCGCGCCGTCGACGAGCTGCAGCACGTGCTCGACGAGGGTCCGTGCCTCGACGCGCTGCGCCGCGACCAGACGGTGTTGAGCGAGGACCTGGCTGCCGACGACCGCTGGCCCACGTGGGGGCCCCAGGTGATCAAGCAGCTCGGCATGCACAGCTGCGTGAGCTTCCGGCTCTACGTCACCGACAAGGACCTCGGTGCCCTCAACCTCTACGGCAAGGAGCCCTCGGCCTTCACCGCCGAGGACATCCAGGACGGCCTCGCCCTCGCCGCGCACGTCGGCGTCGCCCTCGCTGCGGGGCTGGAGGTCGAGCACCTCGAGAAGGCGCTCAGCGGGCGGACGGTCATCGGTCAGGCCACCGGCATCCTGATGGAGCGCTTCGACCTCGGACCCGACCGCGCCTTCTCCGTGCTCAGCCGGATGTCGCAGCAGAAGAACGTCAAGCTCCGCCAGCTGGCCGAGCAGATCGTCAGCACGAGGACCGTACCGACGACCTAGTGGTCACTAGGGTCGAGTCGTGGACACAGACGTGGTCGTGGTGGGTGCCGGACTGGCCGGGTTGCGCTGCGCCCAGGCCCTGGTCGACGCCGGTCGGGAGGTCGTGGTGCTGGAGGCCGACGACGTGGTCGGCGGCCGGATCCGGACCGAGCGGATCGACGGCTACCTCGTCGATCGCGGCTTCCAGCTGCTCAACCCCGCCTACCCCGCCGTACGCCGGTGGGTGGACGTCGACGCCCTCGCGCTCCAGCCCTTCGGCGCGGGCGTCGCCGCCCGCACCGAGGACGGCCTGGCAGTGCTCGGCCACCCGCTCCGCGAGCCCGGCCTGGTCCCCAGCACGCTGCGCACGGTGGCCCGCCGCCCCCGGGAGGTCGCCGCGCTGGCTCGCTGGGGGGCTGCGCTGGTGCGACCCCGCCGCCGCAGGACCCTCGAGGAGGTGCTGGCCCGCCACCCGGACGTGGACCTGCGTACCTCCCTGGACGGTGCGGGGGTCGACGGCCTGCTCCGCCGGGTGATCGACCGCTTCTACGCCGGCGTGCTGCTCGAGGACGACGGCGCCACCTCCGAGGTGTATGCGCTGCTGCTGGCGTGGATGTTCGCCCGGGGAGTGCCCGCCCTGCCACGTGAGGGGATGACCGCCCTGCCCGCGCAGCTCGCGGGTCGGCTCGGTGGCCGGGTCCGCCTCGGGCGGCCCGTGCGTGCGGTGACCGGCACGTCGGCAGTCACCGACGACGGCACCTGGACGGCCCGTCACGTGGTGGTCGCCACCGGCGCGGACCAGGCCGCAGGACTCACCGGCGTCCCGGTCCCGGCGACCAAGGGGGTCGTGACCATGTGGTGGGCGGCTGCCGAGGCACCCGACACCGACCTGCTGCACGTCGACGCGCGCCGGGCACCGACCGGGCCGCTCGTCAACGCGGCCGTCGTCTCTCGCGCAGCCCCCTCCTACGCGCCCCCCGGACGCCACCTCGTGCAGGGATCGGCGCTCATGGGCCCCGGACGGGACACCGATGCGGAGTCGATGCGTCGCCACGCCGGCGACCTGCTGGGCACCGATCCGGTCGGCTGGGACGTGGTGGCCCGCCATGAGGTCCCCGACGCACTGCCGGCCCAGCCCGCGCCCTACGACCCCCGTCACCCGATGCACGTGGGCGACCTGGTGGTGTGCGGCGACCACCGCGACACCGGATCCATCCAGGGTGCGCTGGTGAGCGGGCAGCGTGCCGCGGAGGCGATCTCGTGACCGCCCCTGACGTCGTGGTCGTCGGCGCCGGCCTCGCCGGCGTCGCCTGCGCGCGACAGCTCGGCGGCGCCGGGTTGGACGTCCGTCTGCTCGACCGCGGCCACCGGGTCGGCGGCCGGATGGCGTCGCGCCGGCTGTGGGACCGCCCGACCGACCTCGGCGCCTCCTACCTCACGGCCTCCGACCCCGACTTCGTCGCGGTGGTGGACGACTGGTCCGCCCGCGGCCTCGCGACCCCGTGGACCGACACGTTCACCGTGCTGGGCAGGGAGGACCCGCGTACGTCGACTGGGCCGGTGCGCTGGGGTGCACCGCGCGGCCTGCGCTCACTCGTGGAGGACCTCGCCGAGGGTCTCGACGTGCAGCGCACCGAGCCGATGAGCCTGGCGGACGTGAGCGCACCGGCGATCGTGCTGGCCATGCCGGACCCGCAGGCCGTCCGCCTCTGCGAGGGCCACCCGGTGGCCGACGTGCTGACCCGCGAGTGGGAGCCGGTCATCGCGATGGCCGCCCGGTGGGAGCGACGCTCCTGGGACGCGATCAGCCCCTCCGGACGCTTCGACGGGGCGTTCGTCAACGACGACCCGGCGATCGGCTGGGTGGCCGACGACGGCCGTCGACGCGGGGACGACGCGCCCGTGCTGGTCGTCCACTCCACCCCCGAGCTCGCGGCCCGGCACCTCGCCGACCCGGCAGGCGCCGGACCGGAGCTCGTCGCAGCGCTGCGCCGGTCGATGGGGGTCGGCGAGCCCGCCGACGTCCACGTCCACCGGTGGACCTTCGCGCGGCCCACCGGCGAGCGGGAGGCGTCCTATGCGCTCAGCGACGGCCCCGGGGCACTGGTCGGCGTCTGCGGCGACGGGTGGGGCCCGAAGCCGAAGGTCGAGACGGCGTGGCTGTCCGGGACGCGGTTGGGACGCGAGCTCGTCGAGCGGTTCGCCTGACGCCGGCGCGCGGGCGGACAGTCCTGCCGGGGAGCCGTCCGCCACCCCTCACCAGGTGAGCTCGATCTCCACCTCGTTGGACTCGCCCAGCTCGACCTCGACCTTGAGCCGCACCTCGTCCGGCACGGCCACCGTGATCCGGCCCCCGTCGCGGGCGAACTCCACCGAGTTGTGCTTGGCCAACGAGTCGGCGAGGGCTCGCAGCCTGGCGGCCGCGTCCTCGCGGGTCATGGTCACGGTCTCGTCCATCTCGAAGAGGTCCATGGCCCCGAACCTAGCGAGGGACTACAAGCCCAGCATCCGCCCGATGATCTCCTTCTGGATCTCGGTGGTACCGCCGTAGATGGTCTGGACGCGGGAGTCGACGTAGGCCTTCGAGATCGGATGGTCGCTCATGTAGCCGTAGCCGCCGTGCAGCTGGACGCCCGCGTCGACGACGCGCTTCTGCAGCTCGGTGGTCCACCACTTCGCCATCGAGGCGAGCGAGGTGTCGACCTCGCCCGCGTTGAGCCGCAGCACGCAGTCGTTGATGAAGACACGAGCGATGTGGGCCTCGGTGGCCATCTCGGCCAGCACGAAGCGGTTGTGCTGGAACGTCCCGATCGGCCGGCCGAAGGCCTCGCGCTCCCTGGCGTGGGCCAGGCAGAGGTCGAGCACGTGCTCGACCGCGGCGACGGCGATGCAGCCGATGGAGATCCGCTCCTGCGGGAGGTTCTCCATCAGCGAGACGAAGCCTGATCCCTCGGCACCCAGCAGGTTGGTCTTCGGCACCCGGACGTCGGTGAACGACAGCTCGGCGGTGTCCTGGGCGTGCAGCCCCATCTTGTCGAGGTTGCGGCCGCGCTCGAACCCCGCCATGCCGCGCTCGACGACGAGCAGCGAGATGCCCTGGTGCCCGGCCTCGGGGTCGGTGCGGCAGACCACGATCACCAGGTCGGCCATGATCCCGTTGGAGATGAACGTCTTCGATCCGTTGACGACGTAGTGGTCGCCGGCGTCGACCGCCGACGTACCGATGCCCTGCAGGTCCGAGCCCGCGCCCGGCTCGGTCATCGCGATGGCACTCACGAGGTCGCCGGAGACACAGCCGGGCAGCCAGCGCTGCTTCTGCTCGTCGGTGCCGAGGGAGGAGATGTAGGGGACGATGATGTCGGTGTGCACGGCGAAGCCCGGGCCCGAGGCGCCGGCTCGCGCCGCCTCCTCGGCGAGCACCATGTTGTAGCGGAAGTCCCTGATGCCCGCACCGCCGTGGGCCTCGTCGACGTCGAAGCAGAGCAGGCCGCGCTCGCCCGCCTTGCGCCACACCTCGCGGTCGACGATGCCGTCGCGCTCCCACTGGTCGTGGAAGGGCACGACCTCACGGTCGAAGAAGGTGCGGGCGATCGCCCGGAAGTCCTCGTGCTCCTGCTCCAGGATGCTGGGACGCTCAGGCATGGGTCCTCCGATCCGTCGGGGTGAGGCGACGCCCGCGCGGCGCGCCTACGTTGGCGACATGCGCCTTCTCAGCACTGCCGTCCGAGCGACCCACCTGGTGACGAACGCCGCGTGGTTCGGCGGATCGCTGATGGGGGCCGTGGCCCTCAACCCGGCTGCGCAGCGGCCCGACACCGAGCGTGAGCGCGTCGAGGTCTCCGGCACGGGCTGGGAGCGGTGGGGTCCGGTGCAGGGAGCGGCCGTGGGCCTGCACCTGCTGACCGGGCTGGCGATCATGGCCGACAACCGCAACCGCGTGGTGGCCCACCCGCCGACCACGGCAGCGGTGGTCGCGAAGACCGCCGTCACCGCAGCTGCGATCGCTTCGTCGGCGGCGGCGTACTACTACGGCGCCCGGCTGGGCGACGCGTCCGGCGAGGACGGGCACCCGCGCGATCCGGAGGCTGCCGAGGAGGCGAGCGCCACGCTCGCCTGGCTGCAGTGGGCCACCCCCGCCCTCACCGGCGTCATGCTCGTGCTCGATGCAGCACTCGGCGAGCAGCAGCGCGGGGCGGCGGGTCTGCTCGACCGTCCGTGGTGAGCCCGTCGGCATGAGGCTCAGGACACCCACTCCTTGACGTGTGCGACGCTCGCCGCAGGGTCCGGGTGGGACGAGGTGGACACCGCGGTGATGGTGAGGTCGGTGACCCCGGCCTCCTCGAACGCAGCGATGCGCTCCTTGACGTAGGACGCGGGGCCGACGAGGTTGGCGGCCTCCAGCCACTCAGTGGGGACGAGCGCTTCGGCCTGCCTCTTCTTGCCGGCGAGGTAGAGGTCCTGGATCTCCTCAGCCTCCTGCTCGTAGCCGTAGGCGCGGGCGACGTCGTTGTAGAAGTTCCTGCCCTTCGCGCCCATGCCGCCCACGTAGAGCGCGAACGTCGGCCGCGCGAGGTCGAGCAGGGCCTTGGTCTCCGGGCCCTCGCCGATCGCCAGCATCCCGCCCGCCATCACCTGCAGGGGGGCCAGCGAGTCCGGACGCCTGGCGTTGCCCGCGGCGAGTGCCTCGCCCCAGACCAGGCCGGCCTTCTCGGGGTGGAACAGGTGTGGGATCCAGCCGTCGGCGATCTCGGCGGTCTGCTCGACGTTCTTGGGACCGAGCGAAGCGATCCAGATCGGGATGGTGTCGCGCTCCGGCCTCGTGAGCAGCCTGATGGGCTTGCCCAACCCGGTGACGGCGCCGTGCTCCTTGTCCAGCGGGAGGTGGAACTCGCCGTCCGAGCTCAGCGGCTCACGCCTGAGCCCGCGCCGGATGATCTCGACCACCTCGGCGGTGCGCGCCAGCGGCTTGCGGTAGGGCACGCCGTGGAAGCCCTCGATCACCTGTGGCCCGCTGACGCCGAGACCGAGGATCGCGCGCCCGCCGCTGACGTGGTCGAGACCGGCCGCGGTCTGCAGCAGCGCGCCGGGGGTGCGCGAGTAGATGTTCAGGATCCCCGAGCCGATCTGCACGGACTCGGTCTTCGCCGCGAGGTAGCCCATCAGCGTGGGGGAGTCGAAGCCGTACGCCTCCGCGACCCACACGCTGTCGAGCCCGGCCCGCTCCAGCGCCACCACGCTGTCGGCCGCGCTGCGGGGGTTGCCGTCGTAGGTCAGGAGGGTGGCGAGGCGCATGCCCCAATCGTCACAGTGACACTGTCACGGTGCAAGGCTCGGGAGCGTCACGCACCCATCATGCGCCATTCACCTGCGCGTCGCCGCCAGGTCCTGCGGGCGGTGCAGCCTGTGGCCATGACGGTGACCCGCGAGGCGCTCGGAGTGACCCAGTCGTTGGTCCTCTCGCCTGCCGTGGTCGCGCACCGCGGCGCCAGCGGGCACCGTCCCGAACACACCCTCGACGCCTACCGGACCGCGATCCGGATGGGGGTCGACGACATCGAGATCGACCTCGTCTCCACCAGGGACGGGGTCCTCGTGGCGCGCCACGACCTCGAGCTGAGCATGACCACCGACGTCGCGTGTCGTGCTCAGTTCGCCCACCTCCGTCGCACGCTGACCCTCGACGGGGTCGCCATGCGCGGCTGGTTCGTGGAGGACTTCACGCTGCGCGAGCTCAAGAGGCTCGCCACGCGCGAACGGATGCCGCTCGTCCGCCCCGCCAACGCGGCCTACGACGGTGCCGAAGGAGTGCCGACCCTCACCGAGGTGCTGGCGATGGTCGCGGCCGAGTCCACCCGGCGGGGCCGTCCGGTCGGGGTGCTGCTGGAGCTCAAGCACGCTCGTCACCACGACGCGATCGGCCTGCCGCTCGACGTCCCGCTGCTGCGCGAGCTGTCGCGCCACGGTCTCGACCATCCGTGGGCGCGGGTGGTCCTGATGTCGTTCGAGACCGCCGTCCTGCGCCGCCTCGCCGGACGCACCAGGCTGCCGATCCTCCAGCTCCTCGAGGCCGGCGACGAGGTGACGTCCGAGGCCCTGGACGGGATCGACCTCTACGCCGACGGCATCGGTCCCCATGCCTCGCTCGTCCTGCCCCGCGACCGCACCGGAGCGATCGGCTCCCCGTCCGACCTGGTCCGCGACGCTCACCGTCGTGGTCTCACCGTGCACGTGTGGACGGTGCGCGGCGAGAACCGCTTCCTGCCGAGCAACCTGCGTCGCGGCGACGCCCCCGACGCGCTGGGCGACATGGGCTCGATGGTGCGCGCGCTCGTCGACGCCGGCGTCGACGCCGTCATCACCGACCATCCCGAGGCGGCGTTGGCAGCGGTGCGTCGGGGTGCCGCGCGCTGACAGGCACGGTGGCAGGCCCGCCCGCCCACGGGCGTACGCTCGACGCGTGACGGACCCCTCGGCCTCCCTCCTCGCGCGCATCCGCGCGTCCGTCATCGGCGACGACCAGGTGATGCAGGGCCCCTACGGCCCGCGCCGGGTGACCTACGCCGACTACACCGCGTCGGGTCGCAGCCTCAGCTTCATCGAGGACTTCATCCGCACCGAGGTGCTCCCGGCCTATGCCAACACCCACACCGAGGCGAGCGGCACCGGCCTGCAGACCACGCGGCTGCGTGAGGACGCGCGCCGGATCGTGCGTGAGGGTGTCGGCGGTGACGACGAGACGGTCGTGGTGTTCTGCGGATCGGGCAGCACCGCTGCCATCGACAAGCTGATCGGCATCCTGGGCCTGCGGATCCCCGCCGCCCTCGACGACGCCTACGACCTCAGCGCGCAGATCCCGGCCCTGGAGCGTCCGGTCGTCTTCATCGGCCCTTTCGAGCACCACTCCAACGAGATCCCGTGGCGCGAGACCATCGCCGACGTGGTGACGATCCGCGAGGACGCCGACGGCCGGGTCTCCCTCGACCACCTGCGCGAGGAGCTCGAGCGCCACGCGGACCGGCCGCTCAGGATCGGCTCCTTCTCGGCCGCCTCCAACGTCACCGGCATCGTCACCGACACCGGCGGAGTCGCCGACCTGCTGCACGAGCACGGGGCACTGAGCTTCTGGGACTTCGCCGCCTGCGCGCCCTACGTCGACATCGAGATGTACGGCCCCGACGGCTCGCGCAAGGACGCCATCTTCCTCAGCCCGCACAAGTTCATCGGCGGCCCCGGCACCCCCGGCGTGCTGGTGATGCGCCGTGATCTGATGACCAACCGCGTGCCGGTGGTGCCCGGCGGCGGCACGGTGATGTACGTCAACCCGACCGAGCACCGCTACCTCGACGACCCGGCCCACCGCGAGGAGGGCGGCACCCCCGCCATCGTCGAGTCGATCCGCGCCGGCCTGGTCTTCCAGCTCAAGCAGGCCGTCGGCGTGGAGACGATCCAGGCGCACGAGGAGGAGATGCTCGCGCGCGCCGTCGAGGCGTGGGTCGCCGAGCCGTCGATCCAGATCCTCGGCAACCTTGCCTCCCAGCGGCTCTCGATCGTCTCCTTCGTCATCAAGGCACCCGACGGCTCCTACCTGCACCACAACTTCGTGGTCGCGCTGCTCAACGACCTCTTCGGCATCCAGACCCGCGGAGGGTGCTCGTGCGCCGGCCCCTACGGTCACCGGTTGCTCGACATCGACCTCGACACCAGCCACCAGTTCGAGGCGCAGATCGAGGGTGGCTGCGAGGGGATCAAGCCGGGCTGGGTGCGGGTCAACTTCAACTACTTCGTCGAGGACGAGGTCTTCACCTACGTCGTGGAGGCCGTACGCCTCGTGGCGCGCGAGGGCTGGCGGTTGCTCGGCGACTACCGGTTCGACCCGCTGACCGGCCTGTGGCACCACCGCACCGGCACGGTCGAGCCGCCGCTGCGACTGGCAGACGTGTCCTACGCCGCCGACGGCACCATGACGTGGCCCTCGCACACGACGACGGCCCCCGTCTCGGTGCTCAGGGAGCACCTCGACGAGGGCCGCGCGATCATGGCCGCCGCGTCTGCGCCGGACTGGTCGGACCCCGCCCACCTGGGCGCGGACTTCGACGACCTCCGGTGGTTCGCCCTCCCGGCCTGCTCGCTGGACTGAACGCCGCTCAGGCCCGTCGCGAGCGCCACACGGTGGCGGCGAGACCGGCGGCCCCGGCAGCCAGCCACGGCAGCGGCACCAGCCAGCGCAGCTCGCCCGGGTCGACCACGTCGCCCTTGACGAGGGCCCAGACCAGCACGATGCCGGCGAAGGCGACGCCCATGACGAGCTGGGTGATGTTGACCGGGTGCAGGCCCGAGGGCGAGTCCGGTGCGTCGAGCGGGCCGGTCATCGGCTCGCCGTAGAAGTCCGCCGGCGTGCCGTGCAGGTCGGTGTCGTGGGCGGGGTCATAGCTGCTGGGGTCGGTCATGGTCTTCTCTCCTCAGGCTGCTTCTCGTACGACGATGTCGCCGACGGCGATCTCGACGTCCAGGGTCAGGTCGGGGACGTCGTCGCCGCCGTCGAGGAAGCCGCCGACGATCACGTCGAAGCCGTCCTCGCGCTGGTCGAACACCCGGACGTCACCGGCGGCGGCCTGGGTCCGGACCGTGAGGTCGGCCCCCGGGGGGACGATCACCTCGAGCCGGCCCCCGACGCCCTCGACGGTGATCTCGCGCCCGTCGAGGCCGTCGACGTCGGAGATCCCGGACAGGTCCAGCACCAGCTCGCCGACCCCGAGGCTGTAGGTGTCCCGGACGTCGTCGGCGCCGGTCGGGGAGAAGGCGAGGCGATCGTGGGGGAAGCTGCTGGCGGCAGTGGCCGCCGCGGTCGCGACGGCTGCGACGAGGCCCACGGAGATGAGGCCACCGGCCCGGCCCCAGAAGGAACCCACGACGAGCATCACCGCGATGATCCCCAGGGCGAGTGCCGGGTAGGCGCTGGACGCGATGGGGGCACCGGCCAGGTCGATGATGCCGAGCGCCCCCTCCGCCAGGCAGATGGTCGCCATCGTGGAGCCGAAGAGCACGGGTCCGCGGCGGCGCGGGTTGCGGGGCTGCCGGGGCATCGCGGCGTACTGCTGCGAGTAGCCGGGAGCGGCCTGACCGGGAGCCGCGTACGACGGGGACTCGTAGCCGTAGCCGTAGCCGGAGCCGTAGCCGCCTGCCGGTCCCGCGTCGGGTGTCGCCGTCTTCTGTGTGCGGTGGACGAACCACACGACGACCGCGGCGACGATCGCGAGCGGCCACCCGAACCAGGACGCGCTGGCCCAGTCGCCGATCGCGCTGAGCAGGGCCAGGACGGCGATGCCGATGAGGGCGAACGAGCGGTTGCGAGGGTCGAGGCCGAGCGGCTGGTCCTCGGTGCCCTCCTCGGGCACGAGGACCCAGGCCCCGACGTAGGCGATGAGCCCCGCGCCACCGAAGAGGGTCGCCACGACGAGACAGACCCGGACGATGAGCGGATCGATGTCGAGGTGTCGGGCGATGCCGCCGGCGACACCCGCGACGTGCCGGTCGACGACGCTGCGGCGCAGACGGCCGAGGTCCTTCATCTCCTCGCGGGTCACCCGGGGGCCGGTGGGCGCGGCGGGCGGCGGATGTTCGTCGGTGCCCGCGTCGGCGGCGGTGCTGGAGTTGTCCATGGCTCCACTCTCGTCGCGGCCCGGGCTCCGCGCCATCGGGGACAGCCCTGATCCTCGACCCCGGGCGGGAGTCCTGGAGCGGGGGTCGGGTCAGGGTCGTCTCGGGGTCAGTCCTCATGGTCGCCCGCGTGGGTGCCTGCGACGATGGGGACACGATGACCCAGATCGACCCGACCCGCGTCGCCCCGCCTCGCCGCGCCTACCGACACACGTCCTCGCCCGTCGTGGGCGGCGTCGCCTCCGGCCTGGCCGCGCACCTCGCCGTGCCGGTGCTGTGGGTGCAGTGCTTCTTCGTCGCGACCGCCTTCCTCAGCGGGTTCGGGCTGATGCTCTACGCCGGCCTGTGGGTGTTCCTCCCCGCCGCCCAGGGCTTCGAGGTCAGCGCGCCCGGTCTGGAGAGTGCCAGCCGCACCGGCAGGCGCCCCGGGCGGCGGTCCCGGCTGCGCGACGCCGGACCTGCGGTCGCGATCGGCGCCCTCCTCTTCGGGGTCGTGCTCGGATTCGAGGGGATCTTCGGGCAGGGAGCGCTCTTCTGGCCGGTCGTCCTCGGCGTGGCCGGGACCGCCCTGCTGTGGCGTCAGGCGGACGAGGCCCAGCGGGTGCGCTGGATCGACTCGTCGGGTCGCATCGACCCGTTCCGTGCGGTCTTCGGCGACGGCGGCTGGGCGGCGTACGCACGGATCGCGGCGGGACTCGGCCTGATCGTCACCGCCCTCCTCGTCTTCGCCGTGGCGGTGGGCGAGGCCAGCTTCGCGGTGCCGGTCCTCGTGGCCGGGCTGCTCGGACTGCTCGGCCTGGCGATCGTCGTCGGCCCGTGGGCCAAGCGGCTCATCGACGACCTCGGCGCCGAGCGCGTGGAGCGCGTGCGCACCCAGGAGCGCGCCGACATGGCGGCGCACCTCCACGACTCGGTGCTCCAGACGCTCGCCCTCATCCAGAAGAACTCCCACGACGCGATCACCGTGGCCCGCCTGGCCCGGTCGCAGGAGCGGGACCTGCGCCAGTGGCTCTTCGAGGCCGACACCGCCGACGCGACCACACTGGCCGGAGCCCTCAAGGAGATGGCCGCGGACGTCGAGTCGCAGCACCCGGTCGTCGTCGACGTGGTGACCGTCGGTGACTGCCCGCTCGAGGAGTCCCTGCGCCCGCTCGTGCACGCCGCGCGCGAGGCGGTGGTCAACGTCGCCAAGCACGCCGGCACCCAGCGCGCCGACGTCTTCGCCGAGACCTCGTCGAGGTCGGTGGACGTCTTCGTCCGCGACCGGGGCGCCGGGTTCGACCCCGGTGCGGTGGCCGGCGACCGGCAGGGCGTGCGCACCAGCATCGTCGACCGGATGTCACGCCACGGGGGCCGCGCGGACGTACGCTCGGCTCCCGGCGAGGGCACCGAGGTCCGCCTGCACATGCCGCGCACGTCGCCCGCAGCCCCGCACGAGGAGACCTGATGAGCCAGCCCACCGCCCCCGACCAGGGGCCCGTGCGGGTCGTGCTGGTCGACGACCACGCGATGTTTCGCGCCGGGGTCCGCGCCGAGCTCACCTCGGCCGGCGCGGGGCTCGTGGAGATCGTCGGTGAGGCAGCCGACGCCGACGCCGCCATCGCCGTCGTCCGTGACGCACGGCCGCAGGTGGTGCTCCTCGACGTGCACCTGCCCGGCGGTGGCGGGGTGGAGGTGATGCGCCGCCAGCCCTCGCCCGAGACCCGCTACCTCGCGCTGTCGGTCTCCGACGCTGCCGAGGACGTCATCGGCACCATCCGCGCAGGTGCACGTGGCTACGTCACCAAGACCATCACCGGCCCCGAGCTGGTGGACGCGATCATCCGCGTCGCCGGGGGCGACGCAGTGTTCTCGCCGCGCCTCGCAGGCTTCGTGCTCGATGCGTTCGCCGGCTCGATCGACGTCGCTGCGGTGGACGAGGACCTCGACCGGCTGACAGAGCGCGAGCGCGAGGTGATGCGCCTGATCGCCCGCGGCTACGCCTACAAGGAGGTCGCCCGGGAGCTGTTCATCTCGGTGAAGACCGTCGAGACCCACATGTCGTCCGTGCTGCGCAAGCTCCAGCTCTCGAGTCGCCACGAGCTGACGAAGTGGGCCTCGGACCGGCGTCTGCTGTAGGTGGACGTCCCTCCGTCGGGGTGGAGGGTGATTGACAACACCGTCGCGACGGGGTGGGGTTCGAGGACCAGATCCCACTCTCGGGAAGCGAGGCCCCCGTGGCCGACTCCGCCACCATCCCCCGTCCGGACGAGGAAGACAGCGAGCTCAGGCGCTCCATCACCGGGCGCCTGCTGTTCTTCTACACCCTCGGCGACGTGCTCGGGTCCGGCATCTACGTCCTCATCGGGCTGGTCGCGGCCGCCGTCGGCGGCGCCTTCTGGATCGCCTTCGCCCTCGGCGTCACCGTCGCGGCCATCACCGGAGCGGCCTACGCCGAGCTGGTGACCAAGTACCCCCAGGCGGCGGGCGCCTCGCTCTACGTCAACAAGGCCTTCGGCAACCGTCCGCTCACCTTCCTCGTCACGGTCTCGTTCCTCGCGGCCAGCATGGCGGCCTCGGGCTCGCTGGCGGTGGGCTTCGCCTCCTACTTCGACACCCTCTGGTCCGGTCCGCCGGCGCTGCTGGTGTCGCTGGTGTTCGTCGCGCTGCTCGTGGCGGTCAACTTCATCGGCATCACCGAGTCGGTGTGGATGAACATGGTGATGACCTTCGTCGAGGTCGCCGGCCTGCTGATCGTGCTGATCATCGGCATCGTCCACATCGCCAACGGTGACGCCGACTTCGGCGTGCTCACCCAGATCGACACCAGCGGCGACTACGGAAGCCCGGCCCTCGCCGTGCTGGCCGGAATCTCGTTCTCGTTCTTCGCGATGACGGGCTTCGAGAACACCGCCAACGTGGCCGAGGAGACCATCGACCCCTACAAGGCGTTCCCGCGGTCCCTCGTCGGCGGCATGGTCGTGGCCGGACTGGTCTACGTGCTCGTCTCGATGGCCGCGGCGCTGACCGTGCCGACGGAGACGCTGGCCACCTCCGACGCTGCGCTGCTGGAGGTCGTCAAGGCAGGGATCCTGCCGATCTCGACCGACTTCATGGCCACGCTCTTCTCGGTGATCGCGCTGATCGCGATCACCAACACCACGCTGGTCACGATCGTGACGCAGCCGCGCGTGCTCTACGGCATGGCCCGCGAGGACGTCGTGCCTGCCGTCTTCGCCAAGGTCCACCCGGTCCGGCGCAGCCCGTGGGTGGGTCTGATCTTCTCCGGGGCCGTGGTCGGCTCCCTGCTCGTCATCGGCACGCTGGTGACCGAGGCCGGGGGAGGCGTCGACCTGGTCGGTCGTCTGGCCACCGTCACCGTCGTGCTGCTGCTGGCGATCTACGCCATCGTGATCGTGGCCTGCCTCAAGCTGCGCGGGCAGGACGAGGACCACCCCTTCTTCCGGGCCAACACCCCGCTGCTCTTCGTCGGTCTCGTCGGCAACCTCGCGATCCTCTACTTCACGATCTACGACGACCCCTACTCGCTCGTGTGGTGTGCTGGACTGCTGGGCGTGGGTCTGGTCCTCTTCCTCGCCGAGTACTTCTTCGGCAGCAGGGGCACCGGCGCCGCGACCCCCGACCTCAAGGAGCTCTGAGATGCACGTCATCGTCGCCACGGACGG
The DNA here is from genome assembly GCA_963806925.1 of uncultured Actinomycetota bacterium. Classification (GTDB taxonomy): domain Bacteria; phylum Actinomycetota; class Actinomycetes; order Propionibacteriales; family Nocardioidaceae; genus Nocardioides. Next base: position 112,894 of record CAWEAI010000001.1, read on the forward strand.
TTCGAAGCAGTCGCTGGCCGCAGCCAAGCACCTGAAGTCCTTCGCGGATCCCGCGAGGATCACCGAGATCTCGGTCGTCGCGGTGATCCGGCCGCTGGCGTCGGTGGCCTTCGCCGATGACACCGCCGAGGGCGGGTGGCCCTCGTCCGGGTCGTTCCGCGACGCCGCCAACAGCGCGGTCGCCACGATCGCGGAGGTCTTCGACGGCTGGGGGCCCAGAGTCCACAAGCGGGTCCGCAGCGGGTCGGCGGCCAACGAGATCATCAAGGCTGCCCGGCAGTACGACGCCGGGCTGGTCGTGGTGGCCGCGGGCGGCCGGGGGCTGAGCGACGCGGTCCTCGTGGGCAGCACCGCCCAGCGGGTGCAGCACTACGCCCCGTGCCCGGTCCTCGTCGTACGACCCGCTCCACGCAGGAAGCGCTGATCCCAGGCACCCCTGGGGCTGGTTAGGGTGGCGCCATGGAGACCCTGCGGTTGGTCCTGCTCTTCGTCCACATCCTCGGCTATGCGGCGCTGCTCGGCGGACTGCTGGTGCAGGTGCGCGACGACACCGTGGCCGTCAGCTCCCTGATGCGTGACGGCATCGGTACGGCGTTCGTGGCCGGCCTGCTGCTCGTCGGGGTGCTGGAGAGCCTGGGGTCGCCCGACCACGCCAAGATCGGTGTGAAGTTCGGTGTCGGCCTGGTCATCCTGGTGCTGGTGATGGTCAACGCGCGCAAGCCGAGCATCCCGCGAGGGCTCTTCCTCGGCCTGCTGGTGCTGACGATCGCCAACATCGCGGTGGCTGTGTTCTGGTCGCCCGTGCACGCCTGACCACGGCCCGGTCCCGGCGCCGATCCCGGGCCCGATCCCGGCCGTGCCGGCTGTCCCACCTCCCGCCTAGAGTTGGGAGGACATGAGCCCCTCCGACGCCGCCACCGACGATCGCGCCCTGATCGACCACCCCCTCCTGGAGGGTCTCAACGACCCCCAGCGGGCGGCTGTGACGCATGCCGGTGCGCCGCTGCTGGTCGTGGCCGGTGCCGGGTCGGGCAAGACCCGGGTGCTGACGCGGCGCATCGCATGGTTGATCTCCGAGCGCAAGGCCCACCCCGGCTCGATCCTGGCGATCACGTTCACCAACAAGGCCGCCTCCGAGATGAAGGAGCGCGTGCAGGCCCTGGTCGGCAACCGGGCGAAGATCATGTGGGTCTCCACCTTCCACTCCTCGTGCGTGCGGATCCTGCGCAAGGAGATCGACCGGGTCGGCTTCAAGTCGACGTTCTCCATCTACGACTCCGCCGACTCCAAGCGGCTGATGACGCTGGTGCTGCGCGACCTGGAGCTCGACATCAAGAAATACCCGCCCAACGCGGTGCTCAACTGGGTCTCCGACCAGAAGAACGAGCTGCGCGACGCCGAGGACGCGGCCAAGGAGGCCCGCAACGGCTTCGAGGAGGCCTACGCCTCGGCCTACACCCACTACCAACGCCGCCTGCGCGACGCCAACGCGCTGGACTTCGACGACCTGATCATGATGACCGTCCACCTGCTGCAGGCCTTCCCCGACGTCCGGGAAAACTACCGCCGCCGCTTCCGGCACGTGCTGGTCGACGAATACCAGGACACCAACCACGCTCAGTACAGCCTGATCCAGCAGCTGTGCGGCCAGTCGTTCGAGATCGGCACTGCGAGCGACGAGCAGGGCGCTGAGGTGCGCAACGAGCTCGTGGAGCCCAGCGAGCTGATGGTGGTCGGCGACGCCGACCAGTCGATCTACGCCTTCCGCGGCGCCGACATCCGCAACATCATGGACTTCGAGCAGGACTTCCCCGACGCCGCGACGATCCTGCTCGAGCAGAACTACCGCTCCACGCAGACGATCCTGAGCGCCGCCAACTCGGTGATCGGCAACAACCGCGGCCGCAAGCCCAAGCGGCTGTGGACCGACGCGGGCGCCGGGGAGCAGATCGTCGGCTACGTCTCCGACGACGAGCACGACGAGGCGCGCTTCGTCAGCCAGGAGATCGACCGGCTCGTCGACGCGAGCTCGGTCCGCCCGGCGGACGTGGCCGTCTTCTACCGCACCAACGCCCAGTCCCGGGTCTTCGAGGAGGTGTTCATCCGCACGGGCCAGCCCTACAAGGTCGTCGGTGGGGTGCGCTTCTACGAGCGCAAGGAGGTGCGCGACGCGCTGGCCTACCTGCGGATGCTGGTCAACACCGCCGACGAGATCTCCCTGCGCCGGGTCCTCAACACCCCCAAGCGCGGCATCGGCGAGCGCGCGGAAGCATGCGTCGCCGCCCTGGCCGACCGCGACCGGACGACCTTCTGGGAGGCGCTGACGCGGGCCGCGGAGGCACCCGGCCTGGCCACCCGCAGCCTGAGGAACATCGAGGCGTTCGTGGCGATGGTGCAGGAGCTCCAGTCGATGGTCGCGGCCGACGAGCGGCCCGACGTGATCCTGGAGTCGGTGCTCGAGCGCTCCGGCTACCTCACCGAGCTCGAGGCCAGTGACGACCCGCAGGACGGCACCCGGGTGGACAACCTCGCCGAGCTCGTCGCCGTGGCCCGCGAGTTCGCCGAGGACCCGCAGCCGGGCCCCAGTGCCGACCCGGCCGAGGTCGAGGCAGGAACGGTCGCGGTCGGCCTCGGTGACTTCCTCGAGCGCGTCGCCCTCGTGGCCGACGCCGACCAGATCCCCGACACCCCGGACGGCGACGAATCGGGGGTGGTCACGCTGATGACGCTCCACACGGCGAAGGGCCTGGAGTTCCCCGTGGTCTTCCTCACCGGTCTCGAGGACGGCGTGTTCCCCCACCAGCGCTCGCTGGGTGACCAGAGCGAGCTCGAGGAGGAGCGCCGGCTGGCCTACGTCGGGCTCACCCGCGCCGAGCAGCGCCTCTACCTCTCCCGGGCCCTGGTGCGGTCGGCGTGGGGCGCGCCGAGCCACAACCCCGCCAGCCGGTTCCTCGACGAGCTCCCCGTCGACCTCGTCGACTGGCGGCGCACGGCGGCGGAGCAGACCCGTTGGGGCAGGGCCGACCACACCGGGGGTTCCACGCGCCTCGCCAGTCCCACCGATGCCGGTCGTCGCAACTTCTCCTCCGCCGCGATGCGAGCAGACGTCGCGGCCAAGGCCAAGCCGGCGCGCGAGATCCCGAGCCTGTCTCCCGGCGACAGGGTCCTGCACGACTCGTTCGGGATGGGCACGGTCGTCGCGGTCGACGGCGTCGCGGAGAAGTCCGTCGCGTCCATCGACTTCGGGTCCGACGGCGTCAAGCGGCTGCTGCTGCGCTACGCGCCTGTCGAGAAGCTCTGAGGCGCGTCCGGGTCAGGGAACGATCCCGTGGTCGACGAACGCGCCGAACGGGTCGACCGGTCCGCCGCCACCGGGGCGGACCTCGAGGTGGAGATGGGAGCCGGTCACGTTGCCGGTCGCGCCGACGGTGCCGATCACCTCGCCGCCGTTGACACGGTCGCCGACGGAAACATAGATCGACGTCTGGTGGCAGAACCAGATCTCGGTGCCGTCGTCGAGGGTGACGACCGTCTTGTTGCCGTAGGCCCCGTCGTAGCCGGTCGCGGTGACCGTGCCGTTGGCGACCGCGATGATCGGGTCACCCGAGTTGGCGTTGAAGTCCAGACCCGTGTGATAGCTCGCCCACAGACCGTACTGACCGAAGGTCGCGGTGATGCCGTAGCTCGCGAGGGGGAGGACCCACTTGTTCTCCTCGATCTTCGCGGCCTGCTTCTCGGCTGCCCGGCGCATCTGTTCGAACGCGATCGCCCGCGCGGTCATCTGCTTCTCGGCCAGGGCGACCAGCTCGGGGTCGGTCTCCTCGGCCTCGGACCCACGGGTGGCCGCCCGGGTGGAGTCACGGCTCACCACCGCACCGCGGCGCGCGAGCGCCCGACCGGCGGCGGAGCCGACGGACCCGGCGGCGGCGTCCACCGAGGAGCCGGAGGTGAGCGCGGTGCCGGCGAGACCGGAGTCGGTGACTGCGCCACCGGCGGAGATGGCCAGGACAGCGACGCCGGCCACGAGGGGCAGGCAGGGCAGACGACGAACCAGGGAGCGGCGGGGAGGCGTCGAAGCGCGTCGCTTGCCACTGACGGGAGGAGCCGTTGCCGAGGTGCGTCGCTGGGGAGCGCGCTCCGCTCGGTGGTTGCCCATAGAGGTGATTACCAATCTGCCAAGTCAAAGGGGGGTGGTCGGCCAGACCGGCCCCGACTGTAACGGAAAGGTCACGGGATCACCCAACCGTTGCCGGAACCCCCGATCGACCTTGAGGAAGCGGTCGGTGCCAGCGCGCGGCCCCCCGGGACGCCTCAGTCGCGCGTCGCCTGGTAGCGGTCCAGCGCCTCGAGCCGCTCCTCGGCATGGTCGACGATGCGCTGCGGATAGTCCTGCTCGTAGCCCAGGTCGGACTTCCACGGCTCGTGCGCGCTCGCGCCGGGGAGGTGGTCCAGCTCGGGGACCCAGCGACGTACGTAGTCACCCTGCGGGTCGAACTTGATGCCCTGGGTGACGGGGTTGAAGACCCGGAAGTAGGGCGAGGCGTCGGTGCCCGTGCCGGCCACCCACTGCCACCCGTGGTTGTTGGAGGCCACGTCGCCGTCGATGAGCAGGTCGAGGAAGTGTCGCGCGCCGACCGGCCACCACACGTGCAGGTCCTTGGTCAGGAACGACGCGGTGATCATCCGGACCCGGTTGTGCATCCACCCGCTGTGCAGGAGCTGGCGCATCCCGGCGTCGACGATCGGATAGCCGGTGGTGCCGGATCGCCACGCCTCGACGGCGTCCTGCGGCTCGTCGTACGTCATCGCCGCCAGCGCCGGCTTGAGGTCCGTCCACGCCGACGAGGGCGTGTGCCACAGCACGTCGGCGTAGAACTCGCGCCAGGCCAGCTCGTTGGCGTAGGTCGTGCGGGTGTCGAGCTCGGCCAGCATCGAGCGGGGGTGGATCACCCCGAGGTGCAGGTAGGGGGACAGGCGTGACGTGCCGTCGTGGTCGGGTCGGTTGCGCTCGTCGGGATAGCTCGTGAGCCCGTCGCGGCGGAAGTCGTGCCAGCGTTGCCAGGCGGCGTCCTCCCCGGCGGCCGGCAGGTCGAAGGGCGCATCGTCGACAGCCTTCTCGAGCATGGCGACCGCCTGCTGGTGCGAGTCGGCGGGCTCGAGGTCCGGCGAGCGCGGTGTGGCAGCCGGCTCGGGCCAGCCCCGCTCGCGCCAGGCGCGGGCGAAGGGAGTGAACACCTGGTAGGGAGCGCCGCTGCCGTTGCGGACGAGTCCGGGCCCGACCGCGTAGGGCGATCCGGTGGCGACCAGCTCGACCTTCGTGCCCACCGCCTCGTCGCGTCGGCGGCCGTAGGGGGTGGTCTCGGCGGCCACGTGCACGCGCCGGTCGCCGGCCACGCGGGGCACGACGTCGCGCGGGTCGCCGTGGCGGATGGTCAGGGGGATGCGCTCGGCGAGGGAGAGCACGTTGGCTGCCAACCAGGCCCGGCGAGCCGCGCCGGCGCCTGCCCAGATGGCCCGGTCGACGACGAACAGGGCCGTGACCGAGCCCTCGTCGAGGGCCGCCAGGAGTGCCGGGTTGTCCCGGACGCGCAGGTCGCGCCGGAACCACATGACCGCCGAGCCCTGGGTCGAGGTGGAGGAGGACATGCCAGCCAACGTATCCGGGGGTGAGAAGCACCACGCTGGCCCGGAGTCGTGCGAGCCCCTCGACAGGTCTAGGGTGCCGGGAGGAAATCCCGCGCACTGTTGCAGACGAAAAGGACTGGGTACGCCGTGGATCTGATGGAATTTCAGGCGAAGGAGCTGTTCGCCAAGCATGGAGTGGCCGGCGCCCTCGGCAAGACCGTGGAGACCCCGGAGGACGCTCGCGCGGCCGCCGAGGAGATCGGTGGAGTCGTGGTCGTGAAGGCGCAGGTGAAGGCCGGTGGACGTGGCAAGGCCGGCGGCGTGAAGGTCGCGAAGACGCCCCAGGAGGCCGAGGAGGCCGCCCGCGCGATCCTCGCCCTCGAGATCAAGGGGCTCCCGGTCAACCGGGTCCTCGTGGTCCCCGGCGCCTCGATCGAGGACGAGTACTACTTCTCCTTCCTCCTCGACCGCTCCAACCGGTCCTACCTCTGCATCGCCAGCGTCGAGGGTGGGGTGGAGATCGAGGAGGTCGCCAAGACCAACCCCGAGGCCGTCAAGCAGATCCCGATCGACGCCGGCACCGGCGTGGACGCGGCGAAGGCTGCCGAGATCGCCGACGAGGCAGGCTTCCCCGCCGAGCTGCGCGAGCAGGCGATCACCATGATCCAGCAGCTCTGGACCGTCTTCGTGGAGGAGGACGCCACGCTGGTGGAGGTCAACCCCCTGGCCCGCCTGAGCGGCGACAGGCTCGAGGCCCTCGACGGCAAGGTCTCGCTCGACGAGAACGCCGAGTTCCGGCACCCCGACCATGCCGCCTTCGAGATCCGCGAGGAGGCGGACCCGCTCGAGGCGAAGGCGAAGGACAAGGGCCTCAACTACGTCAAGCTCGACGGTGCCGTGGGCATCATCGGCAACGGCGCGGGTCTGGTCATGTCGACCCTCGACGTCGTCGCCTACGCCGGGGAGAAGCACGGCGGCGTCAAGCCCGCCAACTTCCTCGACATCGGCGGCGGCGCCAACGCGCAGGTCATGGCGGACGGTCTCGACGTGATCCTCAACGACGAGCAGGTCAGGAGCGTCTTCGTCAACGTCTTCGGTGGCATCACCGCCTGCGACGAGGTCGCCAACGGCATCAAGGGCGCTCTCGAGATCCTCGGCGACGCCGCCACCAAGCCCCTCGTCGTCCGCCTCGACGGCAACAACGTCGAGGAGGGCCGTCGGATCCTGGACGAGCTCGACCACCCGCTCGTCACCCAGGTCGACACCATGGACGGCGCGGCCGACAAGGCCGCCGAGCTGGCCAACACCACCGCGACCAGCGCCTGAGGACGGAGAGAACCCCATGAGCATCTTCCTGAACAAGGACTCCAAGATCATCGTCCAGGGCATGACCGGTGGGATGGGTGCCAAGCACACCACCCTCATGGTCGAGTCGGGCGCCAACATCGTCGGCGGCGTCAACGCCCGCAAGGCGGGCACGACCGTCGAGCTGGGCGGCAAGGAGCTGCCTGTCTTCGCCAGCGTCGAGGAGGCGATGAAGGAGACCGGCGCAGACGTGTCGGTCGCGTTCGTCCCACCGGCCTTCACCAAGGACGCCGCGATCGAGGCCATCGACGCCGCGATCCCGCTCCTCGTCGTGATCACCGAGGGCGTGCCCGTGCAGGACTCGGCCGAGGTGGTGGCCTACCTCGAGGGCAAGTCGACCCGGATGATCGGTCCCAACTGCCCCGGCATCATCACGCCGGAGGAGTCGCTGGCCGGCATCACGCCGCACACCATCGCGGGCAAGGGCCCGGTCGGGCTCGTCTCGAAGTCGGGCACCCTGACCTACCAGATGATGTACGAGCTGAAGGACTTCGGCTTCACCACCGCGATCGGCATCGGTGGTGACCCGATCATCGGCACCACGCACATCGACGCGCTGGAGGCCTTCGAGAACGACCCGGAGACCAAGGCGATCGTGATGATCGGCGAGATCGGCGGAGACGCCGAGGAGCGTGCCGCGGCCTACATCAAGGACCACGTCACCAAGCCGGTCGTCGGCTACGTCGCCGGCTTCACCGCACCCGAGGGCAAGACCATGGGCCACGCAGGTGCGATCGTGTCCGGCTCGTCGGGCACCGCGCAGGCGAAGAAGGAGGCCCTCGAGGCCGCCGGGGTCAAGGTCGGCAAGACGCCGTCGGAGACCGCCGCCCTGATGCGGGAGATCCTGCAGAACCTCTGAACCACCCGTGGGCGAGGCCCGCTCCGGACGGCCCGGCAGGTCTTCGGTGTCGGGCCGTCCGCGAGCGGGATCCGGGTCGACAGGTGGAGGGGACCGCACGCTCACCTGAAGACGGTCACCGGCAGGCGGTCACCGGTAGGGCTGCCACATCATCAGCCGCGGGCGTCGAGCCGGGAGAGCCGTTCGAGCACGCGTCGCGACAGGGCGATGAAGTCCGGGCGCGACATCGTCATGGCGCGGTCGGGGGCGAAGCCGAGCTGGGAGACCGCGGTCCCGTCGCGCACGATCGCCATCAGGAACGGGAAGGACTGGCTGTCGCTGAGCTCGATCGACAGCGCCCACACGCTGAGGTCCGTCGCGGCCGACGACACCGACGCGAGCGGAGTGACGCTGGTGCCCAGGTTGGCCCGGCCGCACTGTCGGATCCGGGTCCGGACGGTCTCGACGAAGTCCTGCGCGGCAGGCAGCTTCATCGAGCCCACGGTCTGGGTCAGTCCCAGCTGGGAGGCGTCGGGGGTCTCGGGGAAGAGGAAGGTCCGGGTCAGCGCACGGCTGATGCCCGGGCCGGTGAAGGTCGTCCGGTCGCAGCGCGTCGCCGCGTAGTTGGTGCGCGCGCGCTCCGGGTCGGTGCCGACCCAGGGGCCCCGGACGGCCGCGACGGGCGGGAGGTCGACCGCCGACAGCAACCCCGGGGGCATGCCGGTGTTCATCGGGACGACGGAGCGCGAGCGGGCTCGTCCGGCGCACGTCGCGGCGCCCTCGGACCCGCAGAGGCCGTTGACGGCCGCGGCGAGAGCGGTCTGCGCGACGCTGTCGCTCACCGGGCGGTCCAGACTGCGTACGGCGGTGGTGACCACGAGCGTGCCGGTGCGAGCCACGGTGACGGTGATCGTCGCCGGGGACGGGCCCCACGAACGCAGGCGGAAGGCGCGGGCATCGTCACCCACGCGCTCGACCTCGCGCGTCGAGAGCAGCTGGGTGCGCGGGTCGGTGCAGCCGGCGAACCACGACGAGGCCGTGCGGAAGCTCCGGGCGGCCTGCTCGGCGTCGCGCGACATCTCGATCATCTCCACCGCCGTCGAGGACACGCGCGAGACCTTGCGCTCGACCGTGCGCTGTCTCCCGCCCCGACCGACCGTCCGGGTCACCACGCGGGTGGTCGAGCCCGCCCAGGTCCGGGCGAGGGCGGTGATGCCGTCGGGGTCGGCGAAGCGTTCGCGCTGGCAGGGTGCCAGCAGGCCGTCACCGACGAGGTTGTCGGTGGTGGCGATCTCGGTCCAGTCGAGCCGGGGGTCGAAACGGGCGAGCTGGCTGGCCTCGAGCAGCGCCTCCTGCTCGATGATCTGCTCACCTGTCGCGGGCGCGGGGGCGCGGACGGTGATGGTGGGGGCCACCTTCTCCTCGCTGAGGCTCGTCGCCTCGGCGTCGGTGCCGGTCGCCACCAGCGAGCCGGCTGCGACGAGCAGTGCCGCCGTCAGCCCCGCGCCGATCACGGTGTGCGCGCGCCGGCGTGCCGCACCGGAGCGCCGGACCACCGTCGCAGGGGGCCACCGGACCGACTCGAGGGGCTCGCCCAGGTCGCGCAGCAGCTGAGGGAGGTCGGTGGTCGCCACCTCGCGGTGCAGGGCGAGCTGCGACGTGGCGATCTGGAGCTCACGCTCGGCGTCGAAGCGTGGCAGCCCCACCAGGCGAGCGATGTCACTCAGGCTGAGGGCGGAGAGCGCGTTGAGCACCAGCAGCTCGCGCTGGCGCGCGGGGAGCCTCGCGAGCGCGTCCAGCGTGGCACGCACCTGCGGGGCCAGGGACGTGTCCCGGTGCCAGATGCGGGCGGTGTGTCGCCGCCGCGCCCGGCGCAGGGCGAGGGGTCGGAGGTAGGCGTCCCGGTCCTCGAGCAGCCCGACCTTGCGCCAGTGGTGCCAGGCCACCACGTACGCATCTCGCACAGCAGCTCGCGACGCCGGCGCGTCACCGGTCAGGGCGTAGGCCTCGTGCAGGAGTCGCGCGCGTGTCTCGACGTAGTAGGCGTCGAACGTCTCCGGGCTCCGCATGGCAGCCTCCACGGTACGGGAGTGACACACGAGACGCACATCGTTCACCGCTCGCGCACGGCGGCGTGGGAGCGCCATCCGTGCCGGCGACCGGGTGATGATGGCTCGGCCATGACGTCGCTCCTCACCCGACCTGACAGCGCTCCAGCCGACGCTGCCCATCCACGTCCGCTGGTGCTGATCGCGACGCTCGGCGGTGCCCTCGCCGCGCTCGGTCCGCTCGTGGTGCTGCTGGCCGTCGGCGTGATCGGCTGGTTCGTCACCGACGCCGGTGTGCACGGCGCACCGCGCGACGGCATGCGCATGGGCGCGCTGGCGTGGCTCGCGGGCCACGGCTCCGGCGTCACCGTGCTGGGAGCGCGGATCACGATCGTGCCTCTCGGCGTCACCGCGATCTCGGTGTGGTCCATGTGGCGCGTGGGTCACCGGGTGGGCGACGCCGTCTCCGGGCACGGACCGGACGCCGACCGGATCTCCGACGGCGAGCGCGACTTCACCGTGCCCCTCGCGATCCTCACCTTCCTCGCCGGCTACGCCGTCGTCGGTGTCGTCACGGCCACGCTCTCGGCCGGGACGACCTCCGACCCGTCCGTGCCACGCGTGCTCGCCTGGACGATCGCCATGACCGTGCTGGTCGCAGCGCCCGCGATCGCCGTCGGCTCGGGCAGGGCCGCGATCTGGGTCGCTTTCTGGCCCGCGACCGTGCGCGCCGGCGCCGCCGTGGCGGGCGCGGTGCTGAGCACCCTGCTGGCCACCTCCGCGGTGGTGTTCCTCATCGCCCTGGCTCTCTCCTTCGACGAGGCGGCGACCCTGACCTCGCAGCTGCACCCGAGCCCGTCCGAGGCCGGGCTCTACGCCCTCGTCAACGCCGCCTTCGTCCCCAACGCCGTCCTCGCCGCCGGCTCCTTCCTGCTGGGCCCCGGCTTCGCGGTGGGCGGGGCCACTCTCGTGTCCCCGGGTGCCGTGGTGCTCGGGCCCCTTCCGTTCATCCCGCTGCTGGCCGCCCTCCCCGCCGTCGGCACGCCGGCCGGCTGGGTGGGTGCGCTGGTGCTGCTGCCGCCGCTGGTGGCGGCGGTGGCTGCCTTCCGTGCCCTGCGTGCCCGCCCCCTGTCGTGGGACCGGGTGGTGCTGGCAGGCTGCGGCGGCGGGATCGTGGCCGGCATCGGCTTCGCCGTCCTCGCCTCGATCGCCGGGGGCGCGGCTGGACCGGGTCGGATGCGCTTCGTCGGCCCCTTCACGCGTGACGTGCTCGTGCACGGTGTGCCCGCGTGCGCCGTCGGCGCCCTGCTCGGAGCGGGTGTGCTCGCCGTGCTCGTGTGGCGCTCGACCCGCGCCTGGGGCGGCGACGACCTCGACCCGCGCGTGGAGGACTGAGCGTGGGCGTTGGCCACGGCCACGCTGATCGAGTGACTCTCGGGCCGGTACCGCGACACCTCAGGCTGCTGATCGGCCTCCTCGTCGGTCCCCTCGTGCTGGCGACGGTCATCGGGCTGGCCGTGCTCTGGCCGGACGGGGATCTCGAGATCGCGACGCCGGGTGCCGAGGTGGAGCGGGGCACCGCTGAGGTGCGGTCCGTCGGCGCCTGCCCCCAGGACGTCGATGGGTGCCAGCTCGCCCGGGTCGAGCTGCTCAGCGGCCCGGGGGCCCCCGGCGGCGCCGACGCGCTGCTGCCCTACGGCGACCGCGCCCCGGTGGTGGAGCCCGGCGACCGGATCATCGTCTCCTACGCCGCAGAGGCTCCCCGGGGTGAGCAGTACGCCTTCCAGGACTTCGACCGGGGACCGCCGCTGCTGGTGCTGACGGTCCTCTTCGCCGGCGGCGTGCTCGTGCTGTCGCGCTGGCGTGGGATCGGGGCGCTGGCCAGCCTGGCGTACTCGCTGGTCCTGATCGCCCTCTTCACGCTGCCCGCGATCATGGAGGGTTCGTCGCCGTTGGCGGTCGCGGTGGTCACCGCCGCCGCGATCATGCTGGTCACGCTCTACCTCTCCCACGGCTTCGACGTCCGCTCCACCGTGGCAATGATCGGCACCCTGGTCTCGCTCGTGGTCATCGGCGCGCTCGGCTGGGTCTTCACCGGCGTGGGCCACTTCACGGGGGTCGTCGACGAGGGCAGCCAGTACATCTCCGGGATCGCCGCCCAGGTGGACCTGCGCGGCCTGCTGCTCGCCGGTCTGGTGATCGGAGCCCTCGGGGTGCTCGACGACGTCACCGTCACCCAGACCTGGGCGGTCTGGGAGCTCGCAGACGCCGAGCCCGACGCCACTGCGGGCCGGCTGTTCGTGCGCGCGATGCGGATCGGCCGCTCCCACGCCGCCTCGACCGTCAACACCCTCGTCCTGGCCTACGTCGGTGCCACCCTGCCCCTGATGCTGGTCTTCTCCGCGCTCGACCTGCCCTTCGGGATCGCGGTGAGCCAGGAGATCGTCGCGCAGGAGGTCGTGCGCGGTCTCGTCGGCGCACTGGGCATCCTGGCCGCCGTGCCCGTCACCACCGCGATCGCCGCGCTGGTCGCGGGCCGGCTCGTCCGCGAGCGGTGGTCGTCCTCACCCGGGCCGTCGCACCGCGCCTAGACTCCCCGCGTGAACAGTCCCGCCCGCATCGTCGTGCTGGTGTCCGGGGCCGGCACCAACCTCCAGGCCCTGCTGGACGCGTGTGCCGCGCCGTCCTACGGCGCCCGCGTGGTCGCCGTCGGCGCCGACCGGGACGGCATCGAGGGTCTCGCGCGCGCTGATGGAGCCGGGGTGCCGACCTTCGTGGCGAGGGTCGCCGACCACACCTCCCGCGAGCACTGGGACCGCGCCCTGGCCGACCGGGTGGGCGCCTTCGAGCCCGATCTCGTGGTCTGCGCGGGCTTCATGAAGCTGGTCTCGGCCGACTTCCTCCAGCGGTTCCTCACCCTCAACACCCACCCGGCGCTGTGTCCGGCATTCCCCGGCATGCACGGCGCGCGCGACGCTCTCGAGCACGGCGTCAAGGTCACCGGGGCCACGCTCTTCGTGGTCGACGACGGTGTCGACACCGGCCCGATCGTCGCCCAGGTGCCCGTGGTGCTGGCCGAGGACGACGACGTCGACTCGCTCCACGAGCGGATCAAGGCCGCCGAGCGCACCATGCTCGTCGAGTCCGTGGGACGCATCGCGCGCGAGGGCATCACCGTGGAGGGCCGCCGGGTTCGCATCGGGGCCACGCCTCGCTAGGCTGCGTCCACACGACTGGCGCAGGTGGGTCACCACCAGGGAGTGACGCGCGAGGACATCGAACGCCTGGGTGCCTCGACCCCATCACCGTCTGAGGAGTCCCGTGTCCGCTGTGTCCGACCACCAGCCCGAGCAGCGCGTCGTGTCGCGCATCCCGATCCGTCGAGCACTCGTCTCGGTCTACGACAAGGCCGGACTCGACGACCTGGTCCGCGGCCTGCACGACGCCGGCGTGGAGCTGGTCTCGACCGGTGGCTCGGCGGCGCTGATCGAGTCTCTCGGGCTGCCCGTCACCACGGTCGAGGACCTCACCGGCTTCCCCGAGTGCCTCGACGGCCGGGTCAAGACGCTGCACCCCCGGGTGCACGCGGGCATCCTCGCCGACCGCCGCCTCGACTCCCACGTCGCGCAGCTCGAGGAGCTCGGCGTGGAGCCGTTCGACCTCGTCGTCAGCAACCTCTACCCCTTCACCGAGACCGTCACCTCGGGTGCGAGCCCCGACGAGTGCGTCGAGCAGATCGACATCGGCGGCCCGTCGATGGTGCGGGCCGCCGCCAAGAACCACCCCAGCGTCGCGATCGTCACCTCGCCCACGACGTACGACGTCGTGCTGGCCGCCGTGGCCGCCGGCGGCTTCACGCTCGCCGAGCGCCAGCGCCTGGCCGCCGAGGCGTTCGTGCACACCGCGACCTACGACGTCCACGTGGCGTCGTGGATGGGCAACGTGCTCGCCGACACGGGCGAGGGCTCCGGCTTCCCGGGGTGGATGGGCGCGACCTGGACCAGGGAGTCGGTGCTGCGCTACGGCGAGAACCCGCACCAGGACGCCGCGCTCTACACCAACGGGTTCCAGCCCGAGGGCCCCGGCCTCGCCCAGGCGACGCAGCATCACGGCAAGGAGATGTCCTACAACAACTACGTCGACGCCGACGCCGCCCGGCGGGCGGCCTACGACTTCGACGGGCCTGCGGTCGCGATCATCAAGCACGCCAACCCCTGCGGCATCGCAGTGGCCGGCGAGGTCGCCGCAGCGCACCGCAAGGCGCACGAGTGCGACCCGGTCAGCGCGTTCGGCGGGGTGATCGCCACCAACGTCCCCGTCTCGGTCGAGATGGCCCGGCAGGTCGCCGAGATCTTCACCGAGGTGATCGTGGCCCCCGGCTACGAGGACGGCGCGATCGAGGCACTCCGGGCGAAGAAGAACATCCGGATCCTCGAGTGCCCGCCGCTCGCGCGCGGTGGCAGCGAGGTGCGGGCGATCTCCGGAGGCCTGCTGGTGCAGCAGCGCGACGTGATCTCCGCCGAGGGCGACGACCCGTCGCGGTGGACGCTCGCCTCGGGCGAGGCTGCCTCGCCCGACGTGCTGGCCGACCTCGCCTTCGCGTGGAAGGCCTGCCGCGCGGTGAAGTCCAACGCGATCCTCCTCGCCGCCGACGGCGCTTCGGTCGGCGTGGGAATGGGCCAGGTCAACCGGGTCGACTCCTGCCGGCTCGCGGTCGAGCGCGCGGGGGAGCGGACCTCCTCGGCGGTCGCGGCGTCCGACGCGTTCTTCCCGTTCGCCGACGGGCCGCAGATCCTCATCGACGCCGGGGTGAGGGCGATCGTGCAGCCGGGCGGCTCGGTGCGCGACCCCGAGGTGGTCGAGGCCTGCGAGAAGGCCGGCGTCACGATGTACCTCACCGGCACGCGGCACTTCTTCCACTAGCCGCGCGCTGCGCGCCGACACCCGACGGCCCGTCCCCACCAGCACGTCTCCCTAGGATGCCCTCGTGACCGCACAGACCCTGGACGGCGCAGCCACGCTGCGGACCATCAAGGCGGAGCTCGCCCAGCGCGTGGCCGCACTCAAGGAGCGGGGGATCGTCCCGGGCCTCGGCACGGTTCTCGTCGGCGACGACCCCGGCTCGCAGTGGTACGTCGGCGCCAAGCACAAGGACTGCGCCGAGATCGGCATCACCTCGATCCGCCGCGACCTGCCGGCGACGTCCACCCAGGCCGAGGTCGAGGCGGTCATCGACGACCTCAACGCCGACGACGGGTGCACCGGCTTCCTCGTGCAGCAGCCCACCGGCCTCGACGAGTTCGCGCTGCTCTCGCGGGTCGACCCCGGCAAGGACGTCGACGGACTCCACCCGACCAACCTCGGCAAGCTGGTGCTCGGCGAGTCAGGTCCGCTGCCGTGCACCCCGGT
The DNA here is from genome assembly GCA_963806925.1 of uncultured Actinomycetota bacterium. GTDB lineage: Bacteria > Actinomycetota > Actinomycetes > Propionibacteriales > Nocardioidaceae > Nocardioides. The sequence goes on from CAWEAI010000001.1 coordinate 128,179, forward strand.
CGGGGCGATCGAGCTGCTGCGCCGCCACGGCGTGCAGATCGCCGGCGCCGAGGTCGTCGTGGTGGGTCGCGGCCTCACGGTCGGTCGGCCGCTCGGTCTGCTCCTGACGCGGCGCTCGGAGAACGCCACCGTGACGCTGTGCCACACCGGCACCGTCGACCTCGCGGCCCACGTGAAGCACGCCGACGTCGTCGTGGCCGCCGCGGGCGTGCCCGGCATCATCACCGCCGCCATGGTCAAGCCCGGCGCCGCCGTGCTCGACGTGGGCGTCTCGCGGGTCGAGGGCAAGGTCACCGGTGACGTGCACCCGGACGTGTGGGAGGTGGCGGACTGGGTCTCGCCCAACCCCGGGGGCGTCGGACCGATGACGCGAGCGATGCTGCTGAGGAACATCGTCGAGATCGCCGAGAAGTCCGTCCGGGCCTGACGTGTCGGAGTCCGAGCACCTGCAGCCACCGGAGTCGGTCGACCCCACGTCGGCCGAGCCGGTGGACCCGGACGACCCGCGGCGCTACCCCTCGACCATCGGTGGCATGTTCTACCTCGTCGTGCTCGTCGTGGTCGCGGTCGCCCTCGGCATCGTGGCCCTCGCCGAGTGGCGCACCGGCATCCGGCTGATGGGGGGCGCGCTGGTCTTCGCAGCCGCCGTGCGCCTGGTGCTGAGTCGCCGCGACGCGGGCATGCTCGCCGTGCGCCACAAGCTGCTCGACGCACTGATCCTGGCCCTGCTCGGCGGCGCGCTGATCTTCCTGGCCGGCTCGATCCCGGACCAGCCGGGCTTCTAGGCCGCACGCACCATCGGCCGGACGCGCCTACGGCCGGACGCGCCTACGGCCGGACCCTGGTGGGCCCGGCCGTCGGTGCGAGAGCGAGCGTCTCGGCGCAGCGGTTCAGATGAGTCCGAGCTCCGTCACCGCGGCGCGCTCCTCGGCGAGCTCGGCGGTGGTGGCGTCGATCCTGGCGCGGGAGAAGTCGTCGATCTCGAGGCCCTCGACGATCGACCAGTCCCCACCCGACGTGGTCACCGGGAACGAGGAGATGAGGCCCTCGGGCACGCCGTACTGGCCGCTGGAGACGACCGCCATCGAGACCCAGTCGTCCTGCGCCGAGCCGAAGAGCCAGTCGCGGGCGGCATCGATCGTCGCCGACGCCGCCGACGCGGCCGAGGACGAGCCGCGGGCGTCGATGATCGCGGCGCCGCGCTTGGCGACGGTCGGGATGAAGTCGTTCTCCAGCCAGTCCTGGTCGCCGACGAGCTCGGCGGCGTTCTGGCCCTTGACCTCGGCGTGGAAGAGGTCGGGGTACTGGGTGGCCGAGTGGTTGCCCCAGATCGTCATCTTCTTGATGTCGCCCACGCTCGCGCCGGTCTTGGCCGCGAGCTGCGAGATCGCCCGGTTGTGGTCGAGGCGGGTCAGCGCGGAGAACCGCTCGCGCGCGATGTCGGGGGCGTTGGTCATCGCGATGAGGGCGTTGGTGTTGGCCGGGTTGCCGGTGACCCCGATGCGTACGTCGTCGGCCGCGACCGCGTTGAGGGCCTTGCCCTGGGCGGTGAAGATCGCACCGTTGGCCGAGAGGAGGTCGCCGCGCTCCATCCCGGGGCCGCGCGGGCGCGCGCCGACGAGGAGGGCGAGGTTGACGCCGTCGAAGATCTTCTCGGCGTCGGAGCCGATCTGGACGCCGGCGAGGTGCGGGAACGCGCAGTCGTCGAGCTCCATCACGACGCCCTCGAGCGTCTTGAGCGCGGGCTCGATCTCGAGCAGCCGCAGCTCGATGGGCCGGTCCCCGGCCAGCCCGCCGCTGGCGAGGCGGAAGAGCAGGCTGTAGCCGATCTGACCGGCGGCGCCGGTGACGGCGACCTTGAGAGGTTCGGAGGTCACGGTGGGTATCTCCTCGTGGGGTGAGGGGTGAGCGTGGGTCCCGCTGACGCTAGCAGCGCCGGTGGGCGGGGGACCGGCTGGTGTGCGGCTGGCATGCTGGCGCCCATGCCCCGGACCGTACGACGTCGCCGTGCGATCGGCCTGCTGGGCGGGCTCCTGCTCGCGGGGTCGCTCTCGGCCTGCGCCGGCCTGGGCCAGCCCGCGCCGTACGACTCCACGGGGATCAACGGCCTGGAGATCCCCACCCCGTCGCCGGCTCCGGCCGACTTCGTGGTCGGCGTCGACAACCCGTGGCTCGCGCTGGCACCGGACGCCTCGTGGCGCTACGAGGTGAGCCGGGACGGGGCGAGCGTCGGCTCCATCGCGGCGGAGGTCCTGGACGCGACGACCGACATCGCCGGGCTGGCGACCACCGCCGTGCGCACGACCAGCGACATCGACGGCGACACCGACGTCGAGACCCGCCACTACGCCCAGGACGACGACGGCAACGTGTGGCTGCTGGCCGTCGACTCCGAGGCGGAGCTCTCGTGGCGAGCGGGCGTCAACGGTGCCGAGGCGGGACTCGCGATGCCATCAGCGCCACGGCTGGGTGACGGCTGGCTGACCTTCGTGGTGCCCAACTTCCTCGAGGCCAGCACGCGGGTCGAGGACCAGTCGCGCACCCTGGTGCAGACGCTCGACGAGGCCGACACCTCGACGCGCAACACCTACGAGTCGGGGGTCGGCCTCGTCGGCGTCGAGGACCTCGACGCCGGCTGGCAGGCGGCGCTGGAGGACTAGCCGGGCCGGCGGACCCGGGTGGGCCGGGCAGCAGCCCTAGCGGCGGTCATGCGGCGGATGCGAGGGTGGTCGAGTCGCTCGCGCGACCCGCGTCAGGTATCTTGACGTCAAGAGTTATGTCCGTCTCGATCGTTCCGCACCCAGGAGATGTCGTACCCATGGCCAAGATCATCTACACCCACACCGATGAGGCACCCCTGCTGGCGACCTACTCGTTCCTCCCGATCATCGCCGCCTACGCGAAGACCGCCGGTGTCGAGGTCGAGACCCGTGACATCTCCCTGGCCGGGCGCGTGATCTCGCAGTTCCCCGACCGCCTCACCGCCGAGCAGCGCCTCGACGACGCGCTCGCCGAGCTCGGCGAGCTGGCGACCAGGCCCGAGGCCAACATCATCAAGCTCCCCAACATCTCCGCCTCGATCCCGCAGCTCAAGGCGACGATCGCCGAGCTGCAGTCGCAGGGCTACGACCTGCCCGCCTACCCCGAGAACCCCCAGACCGACGAGGAGCGCGAGGTCCGCGCACGCTACGACAAGGTCAAGGGATCCGCGGTCAACCCGGTCCTGCGCGAGGGCAACTCGGACCGTCGCGCGCCGGCCTCGGTGAAGAACTACGCCAGGTCGCACCCGCACTCGATGGGCGCCTGGAGCAGCGAGTCGAAGACCTCCGTGGCGACGATGGGCGCCGACGACTTCCGCAGCAACGAGCAGTCGGTCGTCCTCGAGGCCGATGACACCCTGAGCATCGTGCACGTGGGCACCGACGGGTCCGAGACGGTCCTCAGGGCGAGCCTGCCGGTGCTGGCCGGCGAGGTCGTCGACGCCACCTTCATGAGCGCGGCCGCGCTCGACAGCTTCCTCGCCGAGCAGGTGGCGAAGGCCAAGGCCGACGGCGTCCTGTTCTCCGCCCACCTGAAGGCCACGATGATGAAGGTCTCCGACCCGATCATCTTCGGTCACGTCGTGCGCGCCTACTTCGCCGACGTCTTCGCCCACCACGGCGAGGACCTCGCCGCCGCGGGCCTGTCGGCCAACGACGGTCTCGGTGGCATCCTCGGCGGGCTCGACGCCCTCGACAACGGCGCGGAGATCAGGGCCGCCTTCGAGGCCGGCCTCGCCTCGGGTCCGTCGCTGGCGATGGTCGACTCCGACAAGGGCATCACCAACCTGCACGTGCCCTCCGACGTCATCATCGACGCCTCGATGCCGGCCATGATCCGCACGTCGGGCCAGATGTGGAACACCGCCGGCGAGCAGCAGGACACCCTCGCGGTCATCCCCGACTCGTCCTACGCCGGCATCTACCAGGCCACGATCGACGACTGCCGCACCCACGGCGCGCTCGACCCGTCGACGATGGGCTCGGTGCCCAACGTCGGCCTGATGGCCAAGGCGGCCGAGGAGTACGGCTCGCACGACAAGACCTTCGAGATCCCGGCCGCCGGCACGGTCGAGGTCCGCAACGCCGCCGGCGACGCCCTGATGTCGCACGCCGTCGAGGCGGGCGACATCTGGCGCGCCTGCCAGACCAAGGACGAGCCGATCCGCGACTGGGTCAAGCTCGCCGTCACCCGCGCCCGCGCCAGCGGGACCCCCGCGATCTTCTGGCTCGACGAGACCCGCGCCCACGACGCCAACCTCATCGCCAAGATCGAGGCCTACCTCCCGGAGCACGACACCGACGGCCTGACGCTCGAGATCATGACCCCGGCCGACGCCACGACGTACTCGCTCGAGCGGATCCGGCGCGGCGAGGACACCATCTCGGTGACCGGCAACGTGCTGCGCGACTACAACACCGACCTCTTCCCGATCCTCGAGCTCGGCACCAGCGCGAAGATGCTCTCGATCGTGCCGCTGATGAACGGCGGCGGCCTCTTCGAGACCGGCGCCGGCGGCTCGGCGCCCAAGCACGTGCAGCAGCTCGTCAAGGAGGACTACCTGCGCTGGGACAGCCTGGGTGAGTTCTTCGCGATCGCGGCGTCACTCGAGCACCTCGCGTCCTACGACGACAACCAGCGCGCCAGGCTGCTGGGCGACAGCCTGGACCGCGCCACCGAGACCTTCCTCAACGAGGACCGCTCGCCCGGTCGCAAGCTCGGCACGATCGACAACCGCGGCTCCCACTTCTACCTCGCCCTCTACTGGGCCGAGGAGCTCGCCCGGCAGACCGAGGACGCCGAGCTCGCCTCAGCCTTCGCCGCACTTGCCGGCACGCTGCGCGACAGCGAGCAGAAGATCGTCGAGGAGCTGCTCGCGGTGCAGGGCAAGCCGGCCGACATCGGTGGCTACTTCCGTCCCGACCCGGCGAAGGCCGACGCGGTCATGCGTCCGTCGGCGACCTTCAACGAGGCGCTCGCCTCGCTGGGCTGAGACCTTCGTCTCGTGCGGGACCCCCGGGGAATATCCCCCGGGGGTCCCGCCTTGCGCCAGGTGATGACGACGACCTCTGCGACGACCGACCTCCGCGGTGAACCCTCCCCCGAGGACCTCGACGTCCCAGCAGTGACCGCCCGTCACTACGGGTTGGCGGTCGTCGCGCTCGCGATGGGTGGTTTCGCCATCGGCACCACCGAGTTCGTCACGATGGGTCTGCTGCCCCAGATCGCGGAGGGCGTCGACGTCTCCATCTCCACCGGCGGCCACGTGATCTCGGCCTACGCCATCGGTGTCGTCGTCGGCGCTCCGCTGCTGGCGTTCCTCGGCACGCGCCTGCCGCGTCGGGGACTCCTGGTCGCGCTGATGGCAGCGTTCACCGTGGGCAACGGCGTCAGCGCGCTGGCGACGTCCTACGACCAGCTGCTGCTGGCCCGCTTCGCGGCCGGGCTGCCCCACGGCGCCTACTTCGGTGTCGCCTCTCTCGTCGCAGCGAGCCTGGCGCCGCCGTCTCGCAAGGGGCGTGCGGTGTCCCAGGTGATGCTCGGCCTCTCGGTCGCCAACGTGCTCGGGGTGCCGGCCGCCACCGTGCTGGGTCAGGAGCTCGGTTGGCGTGCCGCCTTCTGGGCAGCCGCGGGGCTGAGCGTGCTGACGCTGGCACTGGTGGCGTGGTTCGTCCCGTCCGTCGCCGGCGACGCCTCTGCGAGCGGTCGGCGCGAGCTCGCCGCGTTCAAGGTCCCCCAGGTGTGGCTGACCCTGCTGGCGGGCGCCGTCGGCTTCGGCGGCATGTTCGCCGTCTACACCTACATCGCGCCGGTCGTCACCGACGTGGCCGGGCTGGGGGAGCGGGCGGTGCCGATCTTCCTGCTGTCGTTCGGGCTCGGCATGGTCGCCGGCACCTTCCTCGCCGGCATCATGGCCGACTGGTCGATCTTCCGCTCGCTCATCATCGGAGGCGTCGGGATGGCGGTCACGCTGCTGGCCTTCTGGGTCGCGGCACCCTACGGCTGGGCCCTGCTGCCGATCGTCTTCCTCATCACCAGCCTGGGCTCGGTGCTGGTCGTCAACCTCCAGCTCCGGCTGATGGATGTCGCCGGGGACGCCCAGACCCTGGGTGCGGCGATGAACCACGCCTCGCTCAACATCGCCAACGCCCTCGGCGCGTGGCTCGGCGGTCTGGTCATCGCGGCCGGGTGGGGGCTGCGCGCTCCAGCGCTCGTCGGCCTCGCCCTGTCGCTCGTCGGCGTGGCGATCCTGCTCCTCGCGGCGGCTCTCCGGGTGCGGGAGCGCGACGTCGTACGTCCCTGAGGTGGAGGAGATCCTGGGATGTTCCGTGGATTTAACACGATCGGAACCCCTGCGTAAGGCATCCTTGGAACGATCCAAGTCACGGGGACGGACAGGCCGCCCGACGATTCCGGAGGTGGGGACATGGAAGACAGTGCGATCTACGACGAGATGGAGCGCCGCCGGGAGCTCGCGGACCGCAACGTCCACGACGTCGTCAACCTGTTCGAACGCCGCCAGGACATGCGCGGCGTCTACCCGATGGCCGACCTCGTCGCCGACAACGTCGGCTGGGTCGTCTGAGGCGATCGTCGCTCACAGGTAGACCATGCCCATCGCTGCGCGCACCTCGTCGAGGGTGGTCTCGGCGACCTCGTTGGCCCGCTCGTTGCCGCGCGCGAGCACCTCGGCGAGGTAGCCCGGTTCGGCCTCCAGCTCCCTGCGCCGCTCGCGCAGCGGGGCGAGCTGGGTGTTGATGGCCTCGGTGAGCCGTCCCTTGAGGGCGCCGCCCCCGCCGTCACCGATCTCCTCGGCCACGACGGTCGGCTCCACGCCCTCGCACAGCCCGATGAGGGTGAGGAGGTTGGCCACCTCGGGACGCGCGTCCGGGTCGTAGGTGATGACCCGCTCGCTGTCGGTCTTGGCGCCCTTGAGCTTCTTGGCCGTCTCGTCCGCGGTCATCCGCAGCTCCACGACGTTGCCCTTGGACTTGCTCATCTTGGTGCCGTCGGTGCCCAGGATCAGCGGGGCCTCCGACAGCAGGGCGCCCGGCTCGGGGAAGACGGGGGCGTAGCGGTCGTTGAAGCGGCGCGCCACGACGCGCGTCTGCTCGAGGTGGGGGAGCTGGTCGCGGCCCACCGGGACCACGTTGGCCTTGCAGAACAGGATGTCGGCGGCCTGGTGGACCGGATAGGTGAGCAGCAGTCCACCGATCGACGTGATGCCGGCCGACCGGGCCTCGTCCTTGACCGTGGGGTTGCGCTGGAGCTCGGCGACGCTGACCAGGCTGAGGAACGGCAGCATCAGCTGGTTGAGGGCCGGGACGCAGGAGTGGGTGAAGATCGTCGCGCGCTCCGGGTCGAGGCCGGCGGCGATGTTGTCGAGCAGCAGGTTCCTGACGTTGCCGGCGATGTCACCGGCCACCTCGCGGTCGGTGATCACCTGGTAGTCGGCGATCAGCTGCCAGATCTCGGCTCCGCTGTCCTGGAGCCGGAGACGGTTGCGGATCGAGCCGAAGTAGTGGCCGATGTGCAGTGCGCCGGTCGGGCGGTCCCCGGTCAGCATCCTCAGCGAGGACGGATCGTCGGCCATCTGCTGCTCGATGGCGTCGCTGCGGGACTGGGCGGCGCGGAAGGTGTCACTCACGACGGCCGATCCTCTCACGGGGCCGCTCGAGCTCGCGACGGGGTTATGTAGGGTCGTCCGAGTGCCGACCATCGGAGTAGCCATCGCGATTCCGGAGCCCTGGGCGAGTGAGCTCCAGGACTACCGCACGTCGGTCGGCGACGTGACCGCCGCCCAGATCCCCACCCACATCACGCTGATCCCGCCGGCCGAGGTCGACCCGGACGACCTCGGTGTCGTCGCCGACCACCTGGCCGCGGCAGCGGGCGCTGTAGAGCCGTTCGACATCCACCTGCGCGGCACCGGCACCTTCCGTCCCGTCTCGCCCGTCGTGTTCGTCACCCTGGCGGAGGGGATCTCGGGGTGCGAGCTGCTCGCCGACGCCGTACGCCGGGGGCCGCTCCGGCGCGACCTGGAGTTCCCCTACCATCCCCACGTGACCATCGCGCACCACCTCGACGACACCACCCTGGACCGGGCCTTCGACGAGCTGGCGGGGTTCGACTGCCGGTTCGCCGTCGACGCCTTCTCGCTCTACGTCCACGACCCGGCCGCAGGCTGGCAGCCCACCCGCCACTACGGGCTCGGCTGATGGCGCTCATCGCCTCCGTCAAGGAGAAGGTGGCCGAGGTCCGCGAGCGACGGCCCCTCATCGACCACGTGGTCCGGATGCTCGAGCACTACGGCAACGTCAACGGCAGCGCCCTTGCCGCCGCGGTGACCTACTTCGCGTTCTTGTCGTTCTTCCCGATCCTGGCCGTGTCCTTCGCGGTGATCGGGCTCGTCGCGCGTGCCTACCCCAACGCCGACGACGACCTGGTCAGCGCGATCAACGATGTGCTCCCCGGCCTGGTCGGTGGGTCCGACGGCATCGATCTCGCGACGTTCCAGGACAACGCGCCCGGTCTCCTCAGCGTCGGACTGCTGCTCGCGGTCTACTCCGGCCTCGGGTGGCTGTCCGGGATGCGTACGTCCCTGGTCGCGGTCTTCGAGGAGCCCGAGCGCGAGCAGCCGAACTTCGTCCTCGGCAAGGCGCGCGACCTGCTGGCACTGCTGACCCTGGGATCGGTCCTGATCGTCAGCGTCGCCGTCTCCGGCGTGGCGACGAAGATCGCCACCCCGATCCTCGACTTCGTCGGCCTGGGGGCGGGCGCGAAGCCGCTGCTGTGGGCCTTCGCCCTCCTGCTCGGGCTTGCCTCCAGCGCCCTGCTGTTCTTCGCCTTCTTCAAGCTGCTGGCCACCCCCAACGTCCCGACCCGGTCGCTCTGGTCCGGTGCGCTGCTCGGCGCCGTGGCCTTCGAGCTGCTCAAGCAGCTCTCGACGGTCCTGCTCCAGGCCACGCGCGAGCAGCCTGCGGTCCAGGCGTTCGGCATCGCCCTGATCCTCCTCGTGTGGATCAACTACTTCTCCCGCGTCGTGGTCTACGCCGCCGCCTGGGCGCACACCTCGCCCGCGGCCCGCGCCGCCCGCGAGGCGGCGCTGGTGGCCGAGCAGACCGTCGAGGGCCCGCAGATCGACCTCGTGGCGGCAGCGGACGTCGTACGCCCTCCAGGGGCGGCTTCGGCCTCCTCCACCGCCTCTCCCGGGACCGCGTTCGCTGCAGGTGCGGCCTCGACGCTCGGCCTGGTCGCGCTGCTGCTGCGGCGGCGTCGGCCCTGACCCTCGCCTTTCCCGCCGATCCCTGCTGTTTCGCTCTGAGCCCTGCGCGAGCGGCCTCCCCTGGGCTCCTGCGAGCGGCCTCCCCTGGGCCCCTGCGAGCGGTGGTCGAGCCACATTCCGAGGTCGCAGAACGTGGCTGGGCCACCGCCCCGGGCGTGTCCGAGGCGGCGCACTCGGAGCGGTGCTGGAGCCACACGTTGAGGTCGCAGAATGTGGCTGGGCCACCGCTCCTGAGGTCGCCCTGACCGACCCACGAACCGCTCACAGGCCCGACGGGCAGGCCATCGTCCACAGGTCTTGCCCACGGTCGTGGCACCGCAACGAGGGTTGTGGCGAGATCGAACCATGTACCGGCTCCCCGACGCGTTCCCGAGCGGTCCCTTCGACCGGGCCACCGCCCTCCAGGCGGCCGTCCCCCCGCGAGTGATCGAGGGCACCCGATTCCGGCGGCTGCACAAGGGCGTCTACTGCCATCGCGACCACGAGCCGACGTGGGAGGACCTCGTGACGGCTGCTCGCCTGGCTCTGCCGGCGTCAGCTCGGACGACAGGCGCCACTCGCCTCCAGCAGCTCGGGCTCGACGTCGGACCGCGAGCGCCGCTCCACTTCGTCGTGGAGGGAGACCTGCACCTCACCCTGGACGGGGTCTTCCTCCACCGCACGGTGAAGATGCCGCCGCACGACGAGGACGGTACGAGCGTGGAGGCGGCCTTCATCGCCTACTGCGCCGAGTCGCGGACCATCGACGCCATCAAGGCCGGCTGCATGCTGCTGCGCCTCGCGCTCCTCGACCCGGACCTGATCGAGCGGATGCTGGCCGCGGAGCCTTGGCGCCGAGGCGTCGCGGAGACGACGTACGTCCTGCCGTTCCTCGATGCCCGCTGCCGCTCACTGGCCGAGGCCGAGCTGCTGGCCTACGTCGTGTGTGCGGGTCTCCCCCTCCCCGAGGTCAACGAGAGGATCGAGCTGGCGCCGGGGCTGCCCGTCACGCCGGACCAGTGGTACCTGCCCTATGAGGTGGCGATCGAGTACGAGGGCAGCCAGCACCAGGAGGACCGCGACCAGTACAACGCCGACATCGACCGCTACGCCGCCTACCGTCGCCACGAGATCGGCTACGAGCTGATCACCAAGGAACGGATGCGGTCACCGAGGGCGACCATCAGGGTCATCCACGCCGCCCTGGTGGCACGGGGATATGACGGACCGCAGCCAGACTTCGACGGCCTGTGGTCGGCCCTGTTCATGCGGCTGACCGACGTCGTACGCCCGCTGCGGGCCGCCTGACACGCCTCGGGCGGTGGTGGAGCCACACTTCTACGCCGCAGAATGTCGCTGGACCACCGCCCACCGGGCGCGGTCGTCCACGACACGCCTGGGCGGTGGGGGAGCCACACTCCGGTGTCGCAGAATGTGGCTGGACCACCGCCCCAAGGGGGCCACCCGACGTCGCGCCCGAGGGCGGAGCGGGTCCCCGCTCAGTGGCCGTGCTTGATCGCGGTCCGCAGGTCCTTGTTGAGCTGGGAGATCACGTCGAGCGGGATCTCCTTGGGGCAGGCGGCGGTGCAGGCGCCGATGTTGGTGCAGCCACCGAAGCCCTCGTGGTCGTGCTGGGCGACCATGTTGACGACGCGGTGGTCACGCTCCGGCTGGCCCTGGGGCAGCTCGCCGAGGTGGGTGATCTTGGCACCCATGAACAGCGAGGCGGAGCCGTTGGGGCACGCCGCGACGCAGGCGCCGCAGCCGATGCAGGTGGCGACGTTGAAGGCGCGCATCGCGTCGTCGCGGGGCACGGGCACCGAGTGGGCCTCGGGGGCGGCGCCGGTGTTGACCGAGATGTAGCCGCCCTGCTGGATGATCCGGTCGAAGGCGCTGCGGTCCACGATCAGGTCCTTGATGACCGGGAAGGCGTCGGAGCGCCACGGCTCGATGGTGATGGTCTCGCCGTCGGTGAACGAGCGCATGTGGAGCTGGCAGGTCGTGGTGACCTCCGGTCCGTGGGCATCGCCGTTGATCATCAGGCCGCACGAGCCGCAGATGCCCTCGCGGCAGTCGTGGTCGAAGGCGATCGGGTCCTCGCCCTTCTCGTTCAGCTGCTCGTTGAGCACGTCGAGCATCTCGAGGAAGGACATGTCCGGGGAGACGTCGGCGAGCTGGTAGGTGTGCATGGCACCCGCGGTCTCCGCGTCGGGCTGGCGCCAGATCTTCAGGGTCAGGTTCATGCTCACTTGTAGCTCCGCTGCTTCATCTCGATGGCGGTGTAGACGAGGTCTTCCTTGTGCAGGACCGGCGCGGTGTCCTCGCCGGCCCACTCCCAGGCGGCGACGTAGGCGTACTCGTCGTCGTGACGCATCGCCTCGCCGTCCTCGGTCTGCGACTCGCCACGGAAGTGGCCGCCGCAGGACTCGCGCCGGTTGAGGGCATCGACGCACATGAGCTCGCCGAGCTCGAAGAAGTCGGCCACACGCCCGGCCTTCTCGAGCGACTGGTTGAGGCTCTCGGCCGTGCCGAGGACCTTCACGTTGCGGTAGAAGTCCTCCCGCAGCGAGCGGATCAGGTCGATCGCCTTCTTCAGACCGGTCTCGGTCCGCTCCATGCCGCAGTACTCCCACATGATGTTGCCGAGCTCGCGGTGGTAGGAGTCGACGCTGCGGGTGCCGTTGACCGACAGGAAGTGGTCGATGCGGCCGGTCACGGCCTCGCGCGCCTCGACGACGGCCGGGTGGTCCTCGGAGATCTCCTCGAACGGGCCGTCCGCGAGGTAGTCGCGGATGGTGTGGGGCAGGACGAAGTAGCCGTCGGCCAGGCCCTGCATCAGCGCCGAGGCACCGAGCCGGTTGGCGCCGTGGTCGGAGAAGTTGGCCTCCCCGGTCACGAACAGGCCCGGGATCGTCGACTGGAGGTCGTAGTCGACCCACAGACCGCCCATGACGTAGTGCACGGCGGGGTAGATCCGCATCGGGACCTCGTAGGGGTTCTCGCCCGTGATCCGCTGGTACATGTCGAGGAGGTTGTCGTACTTCTCCTCCACGCCCGCGCGGCCGAGGCGCTCGATCGCGGCCGCGAAGTCGAGGTAGACACCCCGGCGTACGCCGTCGACCTCGGGGCCGACGCCGCGACCCTCGTCGCACATGTTCTTGGCCGAACGAGAGGCGATGTCGCGGGGAACCAGGTTGCCGAAGGAGGGGTAGATCCGCTCGAGGAAGTAGTCGCGGTCCTCCTCGGGGATGTCGCGCGGGTCCTTCTCGCAGTCGGCCTGGTTCTTCGGGACCCAGATGCGACCGTCGTTGCGCAGCGACTCCGACATCAGCGTCAGCTTGGACTGGTGCTCACCGGAGACCGGGATGCAGGTCGGGTGGATCTGCGTGAAGCAGGGGTTGGCCATGTAGGCACCCTTGCGGTGCGCGCGCCACGCGGCGGTGACGTTGCAGCCCATCGCGTTGGTCGACAGGTAGAAGACGTTGCCGTAGCCGCCCGAGGCGAGCACCACGACGTCGGCGAGGTGGGTCTCGACCGCACCGGTGACCATGTCGCGGGCGATGATCCCGCGGGCCTTGCCGTCGACGGTGATGAGCTCGAGCATCTCGTGGCGCGTGTACGTCGTCACGGTGCCGGCGGCGACCTGGCGCTCGAGGGCCTGGTAGGCGCCGATCAGCAGCTGCTGGCCGGTCTGGCCACGGGCGTAGAAGGTGCGCGAGACCTGGACGCCGCCGAAGGAGCGGTTGTCGAGCAGGCCGCCGTACTCACGGGCGAACGGGACGCCCTGCGCGACGCACTGGTCGATGATGTTGGTGCTGACCTCGGCCAGCCGGTAGACGTTGGACTCGCGCGAGCGGTAGTCGCCGCCCTTGACCGTGTCGTAGAAGAGGCGGTGGACCGAGTCGCCGTCCTCCTTGTAGTTCTTCGCGGCGTTGATGCCGCCCTGGGCGGCGATCGAGTGGGCGCGGCGCGGGGAGTCCTGGTAGCAGAAGGACTTCACGTTGTAGCCGGCCTCGCCGAGGGTCGCGGCAGCCGAGGCCCCGGCCAGACCGGTGCCGACGATGATGATCGACAGCTTGCGGCGGTTGGACGGGTTGACCAGTCGCGCCTCGAACTTGCGCGTCTGCCACCGCTCGGCCACCGGGGCGTCAGGCGCCTTGGTGTCGACCAGGGGCGTGCCGGGCTGGTAGTAGCCGGCTGCGTCGTCGTAGTCACCGTCGAGGAAGCCGGAGGCGGAGGCCTCGGCGGCCGTGATGGTGTCGGGCATGTCCATGTCGTGGCTCACGGTGGGTGACCCCTTACTTGGTGATGATGCCGGCGAGGACGCCGAGGGGGACGAGGGAGAAGCCGACCGAGATGATCAGCGCGGTGACGAAGCCGACCGTCTTGGCCCGCTGTCGCTTCGCAGCGGTGCCGGTCCAGCCCAGCGTCTGGGCGGCACTCCAGATCCCATGGTGCAGGTGCGCACCCAATGCGAGCATCGCGACGAGGTAGATGATCGTCATCCACCACACGTCGAAGGTGTCGACCATCAGGTTGTAGGGGTCGTTGGTCGCCCCGCCCTGCACGTTGACCTTGCCGATGGTGAAGTTGAGCAGGTGCCAGACGAGGAAGACCAGGATGGTGACGCCACCCCACCGCATCATCAGGCTGGCGCGCGTGGCGCCGGTCTGCTTCTTGACGACGTACTTGGTGGTGCGCGCCTTCTGGGCCCGGCGCCACAGCACGAGCCCGCAGGCGACGTGCACGACGAGCGAGGCGATCAGCCCGAGGCGCAGGATCCACAGCAGGCCCTCGTGCGGGAGCATCGGCTCGCCGATCTCGCGCAGGTGCTCGGCGTACTCGTTGAACGCGTCGTGCCCGGCGAACGCCTTGAGGTTGCCGTACATGTGCGCGAGCACGAAGCCGATGAACGCTGCGCCGCTGAGGGCCATGCCCATCTTGAGGGCGATCGTGGTGCGTGAGGCCCGCGCGCCCTTCACCAGGGTGGGGGCAGTCTGTTGGGTAACCACTGATCCACCGTATCTCCCCGTTCATACAGTCGACCCGCCGAGGTGGTGTGACATTTCACGCGTGGTAGTCGGCGGCCCACCACAGGGTCAGCGCCGAGATCACCATCGCGCACGGCCAGAGCCCACGTGTCGGCTGTGCGTCGTAGGCCTGGAGGAGCGCCACGTCGGCGACGAAGGGCTCGAACAGGACACAGCTGATCACGAACAGGAGCGCCAGCGATCCGACCGCGGCACCCGGATGGTCGTGACCCGACCGCCGCAGCACCGCGCAGGTCGCGACCACCGCGCAGACGAGGCCTGCGCCGGTGAGGAAGATGCGGACGCCGGACAGCGAGTTCACCCCGTCGACGGCGGCGGCGAAGCCGCCCCACACCGCAATGACCAGTGCTGGGACGACGAGGCGCTGGGCGAGTCGGCGGCGTCCGGAGACGGGCACAGCGGCGGTGACCGGCGCGGCGAGGTCGTCGAGGCTGGGTGCCGCGGCGAGCGCGAATCCGCTCAGCCCGAGCCACACCAGCGTGGGCGACGGTCCGCCCAGGAGGCCGGCGGTGCTGAGCGCGAGGAGGGCGGCACCGACCAGGAGCGGCAGGACGATGTCGGTGACGGCGAGCGTCCGGAGCTCTACGAGGCCCGCCACAGCAGCTGTCCCTCGCCCCGGAAGACAGTGGACAGCAGCAGCAGCGCCAGGGCCAGGACGCCGAGGACCGCCAGCGCTCGCACCAGTCGCGTACGTCGCCCGCCGCTCGCGCCGTGCACCAGGGCAGCGGTCATGGCGAGCGCACAGAGGGTCGCCACGTAGGGCAGGCGCCAGGCCCAGGACCCGGCCTGGCGGAACTGCTCCTCGGCGTCCGCGCCGGTGAACATGAGTGCGAAGGGGGCCGCCTGGTGGTGCAGGGTCGTGAAGAAACCCGTCGTCTTGACGCCGGTCGAGACCGACCAGGCCACGAGCACGACGGCTGCCACGGCACCGGCCATCGGCCAGGACCACCAGCGTCCGACGGCCACCCCGAGCAGCGGGCCGCCGACCGCGGTCAGCAGCACCCCGCCGTGGAAGAGCCAGATGTCCGCACGTGGCAGCACGTCGAAGAAGTCCCGCCCGGTGCCGGGCGCCGGCTCCCACACCGCCATGGTCCAGGCGCCGCTGAGGGTCGCCAGGGCCAGCGGGATCACGCACAGGAGGCACAGGGCGAGCGTGCGTTGCTGTTCATCGAGCGGCGCGGCGTCGACGACGTCGCGCGACGGCGAGGTGGAGCGGGTGAGGCGATACATCACGAGGAAGCCGGCCAGCCCCAGGTAGAAGGCGGTCAGGATCGACCAGGAGTCGGAGATCTGCTGGAGGGTCGGCTCGGGCGAGATGAGCGTGGCGTTCACCAGGAACCACACGTGCAGCCCGAGCGCGACCAGGAAGAGCGGGTGCCGCAGCAGCCGCCTCGCCTCGAGCGTGGCCAGCACGAGGACGGGCTTCGCCGTCCTCGGGGGAGCCGTCACGGCGGTCATGACGTTGCTCCGGCGGGTTGGGTGGTGCCGCGCAACAGGAGGTAGGCGTCCTCGACCGAGGGTTCGACCAGCTCGGCCCCGGCTGGTGGGCGGTGCCCCACGTGGTGGATCCGCCCGGTGCCCGTACGCCACGAGGCGAGGGCGTCCGGTGCGGTGCTGTCGGCCATCCACACCCGTCCGGCGGCGGTGGCCACCAGCTCCCGGACCGAGCCCTGCCATCGGACCCGCCCGCCGTCCAGGACGATGACGTTCTCGCACAGGGCGGCCACGTCCTCGGTCTGGTGGGTGGCCAGCAGCACCGTCGAACGGTGACCGGCGCTGGAGAGCACGTGGCGCAACGAGGCCCGCTGCTCGGGGTCGAGCCCGGTGGTGGGCTCGTCGAGCACCAGGAGGTCGGGATCACCGATCAGGGCCTGGGCCAGTCCGGCCCGGTGTCGCTGGCCGCCCGAGAGCTTGCGGAGCCGTCGGGTGGAGTGGTCGGTGAGTCCGACCAGCTCGAGCACGCGTCGTACCTCGTCGTGCCGCGCCGCCGGCTCCGCCCACTCCTTCAGCGCGGCCATGTAGTCGACGAAGCGGAACGGGGTGAAGCCACGGGGAAAGCCCAGCTCCTGGGGCAGGTAGCCCAGTCGGCGGCGGATCGCGGTGCGACCGGAGGTCGTCGTCGGGTCCTGTCCGAGCAGGGTGAGCACGCCCTCGCCCGGAGGGAGCACCGTGGCCACGATGCGCAACAGGGTGGTCTTGCCGGCCCCGTTGGGGCCGAGCAGTCCCGTCACGCCGTGGTCGAGCTGCAGGGAGATGTCCCGGAGGACGGGGGTCGAGCCGTAGTGCCGGGTGAGCCCGGTGATGTCGACGGTGGTCATGCGATTCCTCCTAGATGTGCCAGGTGGTCGCCGCGCCGGACGAGCACAGCGATCGACGCGAGGGCGAGAACGACGTAGGCCGGGAGCAGCGCGGCGGACAGGACGAGGGTCGGGGTCGACAGCGCCGGGCCGGCCAGGACCGCGGTGAGGACGCACCAGCCGACAGCGACCCCGATGGCCGCCCAGGTCACCCGCATCCAGGTCGACAGGGCCAGCGTGGCCGCCACCGCTGCGACGGCGGGAGCCAGCCAGGCCACGGCCAGGACGTGGCTGCCCGGCACGAGCGCACTCGCCGCCACGGTGGCCGGCATGGTCGTGGCCAGCACGGCCACGGTGCGCAGGAGGACGAGCCGCAGCGCCGAGTAGGGCGTGGGTGCTGCGGTCTCGTGGGCCTCGTCGGCGTCGGGGCCGTAGGCCAGGGCCACGCCCGCCACCGGGATCAACGGGGCGACGAGGACGAAGAAGACCAGGCCGCGGCTGTCCGAGGAGAGGGTGGCGAGCGTGGTGAACGCCAACGTGATGGCGATGGCCGCCAGCCAGGGAGCTCGGAACGCTGGTGCGGCCCACAGGAGCAGGGCGTCCTGGTCGGGCACGCCCAGGCGATGGAGCGCCCGTTGCGCGCGGGGCGTCGGCGACTGCACGGCCTCCTCGACCCGGCCCCAGACCACCGCCAGCATCGGGTCGTGGACCATCTGGTTCAGGCGGGCCCGGCAGTCGGCGCACCTGAGGACGTGCTGCTCGACCGAGTTGCCGCGCACGGCGTCGGCCCGGCCGCCGACGTAGGCGAGCAACAGTCGCTCATCGAGGTGCCATGTCATGTCCATCCTCCTGCCAGGTCCTGGCGCAGGTGCGCCTTTGCCCGGTGCAGCCGGGTCTTGACGGTGTTCTGGGGGATGCCCAGGAGTCGGGCGGCCTCCTTGCTGGTGAGGCCGTCGAGCACGGTGGCCTGGACGACCGAGCGCATCTCCGGACTCAGCCGACTGAGCGCCTCGCCCAGGTCGCCGTACTCGATGCCGAGCAGCACCCGGTCCTCGGCGCTCGGTTCGGGTCGCGCCTCCCAGCTGTCGAGTGGCACGAGCACGGCGTCGGGTCGACCGCGCAGACGCGAGACGAGCCGCCGGATGGCGATACCCCAGAGCCAGCCGGCAACCTCCCCGTCGCCTCGCCAGCGCGCGGCCCCTCGCCACGCGGCGGTGAAGCAGTCCTGCAGGGCGTCGGCGATCACGTCCGGGTCGCTGCACCGGCGAGCGAGTCGCACGGAGAGCCACGGCGAGTGACGCGCGTACAGCTCTCGAAGCGCACCCAGGTCGTCCTGGGCCAGAGCTGCGACCAGCTCGGCATCGGAACGATCGGCGTAGGCCTCCACACCTCAACTGTCGCAGTTGCGGGGGTCCGGGGTTCCCTCCTCGAGGAGGCATTTCTGGGCGCGGTGTCTTCCGATCACGTGTGACACACGACATAGTCGCCTGTGTCGCCCGGACCCCTTGTTCCCGGACCTCGTGGAGGATGCATGGCCTCGACCGATCAGGGTGTGAGCAGTCCGACCCGCGCGCGCATCGACGCACGCACGTTGCGCGAGGACCGGTGGTGGCTGGCTCCGCTGACGACCTTCGTCGTCTTCTCGGCCTTCGTCGTCTATGCCACCGTGCGCGCCTTCATGGGCCGCGACTACTACGCCTCGCCCTACCTCTCGCCGTTCTACTCGCCCTGCCTGGGCGACTGCGTGGAGGGGGCCTCGGACTTCGGCCAGCCGTTCGGCTGGTGGCCGCTCTCGGCGGCGTTGATCATCCTGATCTTCCCGCTGGGCTTCCGGATGACCTGCTACTACTACCGCAAGGCCTACTACCGCGCCTTCTGGCTGAGCCCGCCCGCCTGCGGGGTGGCTGAGCCGCACCAGTCCTACTCGGGTGAGACCCGGCTGCCGCTCATCCTGCAGAACGTGCACCGCTACTTCTGGTACGCCGCGGTGGTGGTCGGGCTGGTCCTCACCTTCGACGTGTTCCTCGCCTTCCGACCCATGCCGGCCGAGTACGCCGTCGGCGACGGTGAGACGAGCGGCATCCACATGGGCCTGGGCACGCTGCTGATGATCGCGAACGTCGTGTTCATCTGGCTCTACACGCTCTCGTGCCACTCGTGCCGCCATGTCGTCGGCGGTCGGCTGCGGCACTTCAGCAAGCACCCGGTCCGCTACAAGCTCTGGACGTGGGTCTCGCGGCTCAACACCAGCCACGGCAGGTGGGCGTGGTACTCGCTCGTCTCGGTCGCGCTGGTCGACCTCTACATCTTCCTGCTCGCGACCGGGACGATCCAGGACGTGAGGTTCTTCTGATGAGTCAGACAGCGACAGGGCCGGGTGTGGGGCGGCACCCCATGACGGGCAACCAGATGTCCGGCGACGCGCGAGGTGGCATGGAGCGCCACTCCTACGACGTCGTCGTGGTCGGCGCCGGCGGTGCGGGACTGCGCGCGGCGATCGCGGCGCACGAGGCAGGAGCCCGTACGGCGATCGTGTGCAAGTCGCTGCTCGGCAAGGCGCACACGGTCATGGCCGAGGGTGGCATCGCCGCGGCGATGGGCAACCGCTGGCCCGAGGACAACTGGGAGGTCCACTTCCGCGACACGATGCGCGGCGGCAAGATGCTCAACAACTGGCGGATGGCGCAGCTGCACGCGCAGGAGGCGCCCGAGCGGGTGCAGGAGCTCGAGGACTGGGGTGCGCTCTTCGACCGCACCGACGACGGGCTGATCAGCCAGCGTGACTTCGGCGGCCACAAGTACGCCCGGCTCGCGCACGTCGGTGACCGGACCGGCCTGGAGATGATCCGCACCCTGCAGCAGCGGGCCGTCGCGCTCGGCATCGACGTGTTCATGGAGTGCACGGTCACCGACGTCTTCAAGGACGCCGGCGACGGGCAGGGCAAGGTCGCCGGCGCGTTCGCCTACTGGCGCGAGTCGGGTCGCTTCATCGTCTTCGACGCCCCCAGCGTCATCCTCGCGACCGGAGGCATCGGCAAGTCGTTCAAGGTGACGTCCAACTCCTGGGAGTACACCGGCGACGGCCACGCCCTCGCGATGCGGGCCGGAGCGAGCCTGATCAACATGGAGTTCGTGCAGTTCCACCCGACCGGCATGGTCTGGCCGCCGTCGGTGAAGGGGTTGCTGGTCACGGAGTCGGTGCGCGGCGACGGCGGCATCCTGAAGAACTCGGACGGCACGAGATTCATGTTCGACTACATCCCGGAGTACTTCCGGTCGGAGACGGCCGACACCGTCGAGGAGGCCGACGCCTGGTACGACGACAAGTCCAACAACCGGCGACCGCCCGAGCTGCTGCCCCGCGACGAGGTCGCCCGCGCGATCAACTCCGAGATCAAGGCCGGCCGCGGCACCCCGCACGGCGGGATCTACCTCGACATCGCGTCGCGGCGTACGCCGGAGTTCATCCGCAAGCGGCTGCCCTCGATGTACCACCAGTTCAAGGAGCTCGCCGACGTCGACATCACCGCCGAGCCGATGGAGATCGGGCCGACCTGCCACTACGTGATGGGCGGCGTCGAGGTCGACGCCGACACCCAGGAGAGCGCCGTGCCCGGGCTCTACGCCGTCGGCGAGTGCTCCGGCGGGATGCACGGCTCCAACCGTCTGGGCGGCAACTCGCTCGGCGACCTGCTGGTGTTCGGGAAGCGGGCCGGCGAGCACGCGGCCGGCCAGGCCGCGGCCTACGGCGCCGCCTCGTCGGGCCAGACCCGGCCGCAGGTGGACGAGGCAGCCGTGAGGGCGGCGCAGGAGAGCGCGCTCGCGCCGTTCGAGGTCGAGGGCGGAGAGAACCCGTACACGATCCAGTCCGACCTGCAGCAGGCGATGAACGACCTCGTCGGCATCATCCGCACCCGGAGCGAGCTCGAGGAGTCGCTCGCCGAGATCGAGGGCTTCAAGGTGCGCGCGAGCACGATGGTCGTCGAGGGGCACCGTCAGTACAACCCCGGCTGGCACCTCGCCCTCGACCTGCGCAACATGCTCATCGTCAGCGAGTGCATCGCCAAGGCCGCGCTCGCCCGCGAGGAGTCGCGGGGCGGCCACACCCGCGACGACTTCCCCGGCCCCGACGCGGAGTGGGGCACCAAGAACCTCGTGGTCAACCTCGACGCGCAGGGCACCGGCGTGGACCTGCACGAGAAGGCGTTGCCCGAGATGCCGGACGAGCTGAAGGGGTATTTCGCATGAGCGGGAGCTACACACTCAAGCTGCGGATCTGGCGCGGGGACAAGGACGGCGGACAGGTCGAGGACTTCCCGGTCGAGGTCTCCGAGGGCGAGGTCGTGCTCGACGCGATCCACCGGGTCCAGGCCACCCAGGCCGGCGACCTGGCCGTGCGGTGGAACTGCAAGGCCGGCAAGTGCGGGTCGTGCAGCGCGGAGATCAACGGTCGGCCGCGACTGATGTGCATGTGCCGGCTCTCGGACTTCCAGGAGGACGAGACGATCACGGTGACGCCGATGCGCACCTTCCCGGTGATCCGCGACCTGGTCACCGACGTCTCGTTCAACTACGAGAAGGCCAAGCAGCTGCCGTCGGCGCAGCTCGGACCGCGCGACCCCGACGGCAAGCGGCGGATGGCGCAGATCGACGTCGAGCGAGGCCAGGAGTTCCGCAAGTGCATCGAGTGCTTCCTGTGCCAGGACGTCTGCCACGTCGTGCGCGACCACGAGGACAACAAGCAGGCCTTCGCCGGGCCGCGCTTCTTCCTGCGCTATGCCGAGCTCGACATGCACCCGCTCGACACCCATGACCGGCGCGAGCTGGCCCAGGGTGCTGCCGGCCTGGGGATGTGCAACATCACCAAGTGCTGCACCGAGGTGTGCCCCGAGGGCATCAAGATCACCGACAACGCGATCATCCCGATGAAGGAGCGCGTGGTGGACAGGAAGTACGACCCGCTCGTCTGGCTGGGCAACAAGATCGGGTTGCGCACCAAGGACGACGAGGGGCGCGCCGAGGTCTGACCTACCGGGTGGCGGTGATCCCGCCGTCGACGGGGATGAGGGCACCGTGGACGTAGGACGCCTCGTCCGAGACCAGCCACCCGATCGCGGCGGCGATCTCCTCGGGGATGCCGGGTCGACCCGCGGGGGTGCCGGCGACCATCCGGGTGACCACGTCGTCCGCGGCGGCGTCGACCGGCCGCGTGACACCCGGGGCGACCGTGTTGACCCGCACCCCGCTCGGGCCGAACTCGGCCGCCCAGCTGCGGGCGAGCTGGGCCTGCGCAGCCTTGGTGGCGGAGTAGAAGCCGACGAAGGCGTGTCCCAGGCTCGCCATCCACGACCCGACGACGACGATCGCACCTGCGCCGTGCTCGACCATCGCCGGCGCGATCGCTGCGGTGAGCACCTGGGGCGCGCGGACATTGATCGCCATGGTGGTCTCGAGGTCCTCGTCGGTGAGCGAGAGCGTGTCGACGGCCGGGCAGACGGCCGCGTTGTGCACCAGGATGTCGATCCGGCCGCCGAGGGCCGTCGTCCAGGCGGCCGCCAGCTCGCGCAGCTGCGGGGCCTGCGAGGTGAGGTCGCCGGCGACGAACACGGCTGAGCCGCCGGCCTGCGTGATCGCGGCGACCACCTCCGCGCCCCGGTCCTCGCGCCGGCCGGTGATGACGACCCGGGCGCCGCGGGCGGCGAGCAGGTGGGCGGTGACGGCACCGATGCCGCCGGTGGAGCCGGTCACGACAGCGGTGCGTCCGGCCAGGGGGAGTGAGGTGCTCATGGAAGGACTCCACCACGCCGTGAGACCAATCCCATAGGGCTGCACGGTGTCGGAGGAGTGACGCTCGTCCTATTCTGCGACTCATGACCGACCGCGAGGGTGGCCCCGGAGACGGCGCGACGCATGGACTGGCCGAGCCCGAGGAGCTGCAGCCCGAGGAGGGTTCGCTGCGCCTGGTCGGCGACGACGACACCTACGACGCCGCCGCATGGGAGTCCGCGACGGCAGCGGTGCTCCGCAAGGCCCGGCGCCTCGGCGAGGACGACCCCGACTCCGGCGTCTGGGACACCCTGACGCGCACCACCCTCGACGGGATCCGGGTCGCACCGATCGGGCAGCGGTCCGACCTCGACACGCTCGCCACCAGCGGCCGGCCCACCCGCGCGGGCGGCTGGGACATCCGGGCGCAGGTCGAGGTCATCGACGCCGGGGCGGTCAACGAGACCGTCCTGGAGGACCTGGAGAATGGAGCCACCTCCCTGCTGCTCCACCTCGACGGCCACGACGGACCCGACTGGGACACCGTGTTGAGCGGCGTGCTGCTCGACCTGGCGCCCGTCGCGCTCGACCGGCCCTCGAGCGAGCAGGTCGAGTCGTTCGCAGGCTTCCTGGAGGCAGTGGACGGTGCGCTGCACCCCGGCACGAATCTCTCCTTCGACCTGCAGACGCTGGAGATGCTGACCCACCGGGTGCGCGAGGACGGCGTGACGGCTCGCGACCTCTTCGCCCCCGTCGTACGCCGCGGGTCCCAGCTCGGCGTGCTCGCGCTGGTCGTGGACGGCACGGCGCTGCACGACGAGGGCGCCAGCGACGCCCAGGAGCTGGGCTGGTGCATCGCCACGGGGGTGTCCTACCTCCGACTCCTGGCCGAGGAGGGGTTCGACGTCGACCGGGCGGCCGCTCTGATGGAGTTCCGGCTCGCCGCGACCGACGAGCAGTTCCCCACGATCGCCAAGTTCCGCGCCGCACGCCGGATGTGGACCCGGGTGCTGGAGGCCAGCGGGCTCGAGCGCGACGCGTCCGGCGAGGGGGCGGCCAGGATGCACCTGCACGCCGTCACCAGCCGTCCGATGACCAGCAGGCGTGACCCGTGGGTCAACATGCTGCGCGGCACGGTCGCCGCGTTCGCGGCCGGCGTCGGTGGCGCCGACGCAGTCACGGTGGTCCCGTTCGACGAGCCGCTGGGGGTGCCGGACGCGCTCGGGCGGCGGATCGCGCGCAACACCTCGTCGCTGCTGATCGAGGAGTCGCACGTCGCCGCGGTCGCGGACCCGGCGGGCGGGTCCTACTCCGTGGAGAAGCTCACCGACGACCTGGCAGCGGCCGGGTGGGCCGAGCTCGGCCGGATCGAGTCGGCCGGTGGCGCGCTCGCCGACGAGGCGCGCGCCGCGGTGAAGGACCGGGTGCGGGCCGTGCGCGCGGAGCGTGACGCCCAGGTCGCGGACCGCTCACGTCCGCTGACCGGTGTCTCGGAGTTCCCCCACCTCGAGGAGTCCTTGCCCGAACGGTCGGCGAGCCCGTTCCGCCACGTCCGCCGCTACGGCTGGGCCTTCGAGGACATGCGCGCCGAGCCCGCCACGGGGCAGGTCTTCCTCGCCACGATGGGCCCGATCTCGGCGCACACCGCCCGGGCCACGTTCGCCACCAACCTCTTCGCGGCCGGTGGCGTCGCGGTCGCAGCGGCCGGCGCCACCGCCGACGCGGCCTCGGTGCTCGGCACCTACGCCGGCCAGCGGGTCGTGTGCCTGGCCGGCACCGACGCGGCCTACCGCGAGTGGGGTGCCGACCTGGTCGCCGAGCTCCGGGCGGCAGGGGCGTCGTACGTCGTGCTGGCGGGCAGCCCGGGGGAGAAGACCGCCCTCAGGCAGGGCAGCGGGGGCGACGTGGACGACTCGTGCGCCCTGGGGGTCGATGCCCTGGGCTTCCTGGCCCGGGTGCGAGAGGAGCTGAGTCGATGAGCATCCCGAAGAACTTCGCCGAGGTGGCGTTGGCCGAAGGCCTCGTGAGAGGACCTCGTCCGTCCTCGACCGACGAGGCGCCGGCTGCGGAGGCGTGGACGAGCCCCGAGGGCATCGACATCCTCCCGGTCTACGGGCCCGAGCACCTCGAGGGCCTCGACGGCCTCGACACGTGGCCCGGCATCGCGCCGTTCCTGCGCGGTCCCTACCCGACGATGTACACGACCCAGCCGTGGACGGTCCGGCAGTACGCCGGCTTCTCGACCGCCGAGGCGTCCAACGCGTTCTACCGGCGCAACCTCGCGGCCGGCCAGAAGGGCCTGAGCGTCGCCTTCGACCTCGCCACCCACCGCGGCTACGACTCCGACCACCCGCGGGTGCGCGGCGACGTCGGCATGGCGGGCGTGGCGATCGACTCGATCTACGACACCCGCACGCTCTTCGACGGCATCCCGCTCGACGAGATGTCGGTGTCGATGACGATGAACGGCGCGGTGCTGCCCGTGCTCGCCCTCTACATCGCGGCCGCCGAGGAGCAGGGGGTGGCGCCGGAGCAGCTCGCAGGGACGATCCAGAACGACATCCTCAAGGAGTTCATGGTCCGCAACACCTACATCTACCCGCCGGCCCCGAGCATGCGGATCATCAGCGACATCTTCGCCTTCACCTCGCAGCGGATGCCGCGCTTCAACTCGATCTCGATCTCCGGCTACCACATCCAGGAGGCCGGGGCGACGGCCGACCTGGAGCTGGCCTACACGCTGGCCGACGGGGTGGAGTACATCCGTGCCGGGCTGGGAACGGGCATGACGATCGACCAGTTCGCCCCGCGCCTGTCCTTCTTCTGGGCGATCGGGATGAACTTCTACATGGAGGTCGCCAAGATGCGCGCGGCCCGGGCGATCTGGGCGCGGCTGGTCGACGACTTCTCTCCCGCCAACCCCAAGTCGCGCTCGCTGCGCACCCACAGCCAGACCTCGGGCTGGTCGCTCACCGCGCAGGACGTCTTCAACAACGTCGGTCGCACGTGCATCGAGGCGATGGCGTCGACTCAGGGGCACACGCAGTCGCTGCACACCAACGCCCTCGACGAGGCGATCGCCCTGCCGACCGACTTCAGCGCCCGCATCGCTCGCAACACCCAGCTGCTGCTGCAGCAGGAGAGCGGCACCACCGAGATCATCGACCCGTGGGCCGGGTCCTACTACGTCGAGAAGCTCACCCACGACCTCGCCGAGCGCGCCTGGGCACACATCCTCGAGGCCGAGCGCGCCGGCGGGATGGCGGCAGCGATCGAGCAGGGCATCCCCAAGATGCGCATCGAGGAGGCGGCCGCCCGCACCCAGGCGCGGATCGACTCCGGCGCCCAGAAGGTCATCGGCGTCAACACCTTCCGGCTGCCGGTCGAGGACCGGCTCGACGTGCTCCGGGTGGACAACGACGACGTCTACCGCCAGCAGATCGCCAAGCTCGAGCGGTTGCGCGCCGAGCGCGACCCCGACGACGTACGCCGTGCGCTGGACGCGTTGACCGCGTCGGCCGAGCGCGGCCCGGTCGGCGGCGGCTCGCTGGAGGGCAACCTCCTCGCGCTGGCGGTCGACGCGGCCCGCGCCAAGGCGACGGTCGGGGAGATCTCCGACGCGCTGGAGAAGGTCTACGGCCGGCACCGGGCCGTGATCCGTACGATCAGCGGCGTGTATCGCGACGAGGCCGGGACCGCCGAGGGCAGCACGGTGGCGCAGGTGCTCGAGGCGACGCAGGAGTTCGAGGCCGAGGAGGGTCGCCGTCCGCGCATCCTCGTCGCGAAGATGGGCCAGGACGGGCACGACCGGGGCCAGAAGGTCATCGTCACCGCCTTCGCCGACCTCGGCTTCGACGTCGACGTGGGTCCGCTCTTCTCGACGCCCGAGGAGGTCGCCCAGCAGGCGATCGACGCCGACGTGCACATCGTCGGCGTCTCGTCGCTCGCCGCCGGCCACCTCACCCTGCTGCCAGCGCTCAAGCAGGCGCTCGCCGACCAGGGCCGTGCGGACATCATGGTCGTCATCGGCGGGGTGATCCCACCCGACGACGTCGAGACGCTCGGCGAGATGGGCGCCGCGGCAGTGTTCCTGCCGGGCACCGTCATCGCGGAGGCCGCGCTCGACCTGCTGGCCCGGTTGCGCGCCTGATGCCGCGCCCGGTCGACGTCGCCGTCCTCATCGAGGGGGTGGTGGCAGGTCGACGCGCCGACGTCTCGCGCGCCATCACCCTGGTCGAGTCCTCCCGGGCCGAGCACCGTGCCGCCGCCCGTGACCTGCTGACCGGCCTCGCCGGCTCACGAGCGGCCCCCGGCCACGCGCGTCGGCATCTCCGGGGTGCCGGGGGTCGGCAAGTCGACCTTCATCGAGTGCCTCGGGACCCGGCTCACCCGGGCGGGCCACCGGGTCGGAGTCCTCGCCGTGGACCCGTCCTCGATCCGCACCGGCGGCTCCGTGCTCGGCGACAAGACCCGGATGGCCGGGTTGGCGGTGGACCCCCACGCGTTCATCCGTCCCTCGCCGTCGGCCGGCACGCTGGGCGGCGTCGCGCGGGCCACCGTGCAGGCGATGCTGGTGCTGGAGGCTGCGGGCCACGACGTGGTGCTCGTGGAGACGGTCGGCGTCGGGCAGTCCGAGGTCACGGTGGCCGGGATGGTCGACACCTTCTGCTTCCTCACCCTCGCCCGGACCGGTGACCAGCTCCAGGGCATCAAGAAGGGCATCCTGGAGATCGCCGACGTGGTCGCGGTCAACAAGGCCGACGCCCACGGCGGGCAGGACCACGAGGCCGACGCCCGGGTCGCGGCGCGCGAGCTGGCCGGCGCGCTGCGGATGGTGCGCGGGCACGCCGAGTGGGCGCCGCCCGTCGTGACCTGCTCCGCGCTGACCGGTGCCGGCGTCGACGACGTGTGGCGACGCATCGCCGAGCACCGCGAGCACCTCGGACCCGACGGCCTCGCCCGCAAGCGCGCGGAGCAGCAGCTCGACTTCATGTGGGCGCTGGTCCGCGACGAGCTCGCCCAGCGGCTGCGGTCCTCGGCCGGTGTCGCTGCGGTGCGCGACGACGTCGCACGGGCCGTCCTGGCCGGTGACCTTCCCGCGCCACTGGCCGCGGATCGGCTTCTGGCCGCCTACGACGCCGCGACGAACTAGGCTGGGCGGGTCATGCCCCCCTCACTGCACCCACCCACCCTCCCCGCCACCGCCGTCATCGACGAGGTCATCGACAAGCACGCCGACGACCTCGTCGCCCTTCGCCGTGACCTCCACGCCCACCCCGAGCTGAGCTGGGCCGAGCACCGCACCTCCGACGTGGTCGTGGCTGCGCTCGAGGGAGCCGGATGGGCGGTCACCCGACCCGAGGGCGGCGGAGTGCTGGCCGAGATCGGCCCCGAGGGACCGCTCGTCGCGCTGCGCGCGGATCTCGACGCGCTGCCCGTCGACGACCAGATCTCCGACCCGTGGCGCAGCAGCGTCCCCGGGGTCGCCCACGCCTGCGGCCACGACGTCCACACCGCAGGACTCGTCGGTGCCGGACTGGCGCTCGCCGAGGTCGCCACGCGCGGGCTGCTGCCCGGCCGCGTGCGACTGATGTTCCAGCCGGCCGAGGAGGTCATGCCCGGCGGTGCGCTGCACCTCATCTCCGCCGGCGCCCTCGAGGGCGTCTCCCACGTCTTCGGCCTGCACTGCGACCCGAGCCTCGACGTGGGCCGGATCGGGCTGCGCGAAGGCCCCCTGACGGGCGCCGCCGACTCCCTGACCGTCCGTCTGATCGGCAAGGGCGGGCACACCTCGCGCCCGCACCTGACCGAGGACCTCACCTTCGCCCTCGGCAAGGTCATCACCGAGCTGCCCGCGATCCTGAGTCGTCGCCTCGATCCGCGGGCCGGGGTCAGCGTCGTGTGGGGCATGGTGCGCGCCGGGTCCGCACCCAACGTGATCCCGCACGGAGGGATCGTCGCGGGCACGGTCCGGATGCTCGATGCGGTCGCGTGGGCAGACGCCGAACACCTGATCCGCCAGCTCATCACCGCGATCGTCGCGCCCTACAGCGTGACCGCGGAGGTCACCTACCAGCGCGGGGTGCCGCCGGTGGTCAACCACGAGGTCTCCACCGCCCTGCTCGGCACAGCGCTCGAGCGCGTGCTCGGCCCGCACGGGCACGTCACCACCACGCAGAGCCTGGGCGGGGAGGACTTCGGCTGGTACCTCGACTCCGTCCCCGGTGCGATGGCCCGGCTCGGCACGCGCACCCCCGGCGGACCGACGTACGACCTGCACCAGGGCAACCTGCGCATCGACGAGGCGGCGACCTGCATCGCCGCACGCGTGCTCGCCGAGGCGGCAGTGACAGCCCTCAGCGCCTGAGGCTCACTGCTTGCGGTAGGGAACGCCGACCGCAGCGGGCGGGCGGGAGCGACCGACCAGTCCGGCGACCGCGAAGATGGTGACGAGGTAGGGGAGCATCAGCATGAACTGGCTCGGGACCGGCGAGCCGATCGCGGAGAGCACGCCCTGCAGGTTGGTCGCGAAGCCGAAGAGCAGCGCGGCCAGCGTGGCCCGGATCGGGTCCCACTTGCCGAAGATGACCGCCGCGAGGGCGATGTAGCCGGCGCCGCTGGTGAGCTCGCGGTTGAACTGGTTGACCGAGACCAGCGTGTAGTAGGCGCCGCCCATGCCGGCGATGGCGCCGGCCAGCAGGATCGTGCGGTAGCGGGTCAGGTTGACCTTGATGCCGACGGTGTCGGCCGCCTTCGGGTGCTCGCCGACCGCGCGGACGCGCAGGCCCCAGCGGGTGCGGTAGAGGCTGAACGCGACGAGCGCGACGACGGCGTAGAGCACGTAGACCAGGACCGTCTGGCGGAAGAAGATCGGCCCGACCAGCGGGATGTCGCCCAGGATCGGGATCGGCAGCCGGCTGAACCCCTCAGGAGCGTTGAGCGTCTGGGCGTTGGGCGTGAGGACCTGGCGGTAGAGGAAGTTGGTCAGGCCGATCACCAGCACGTTGAGCACCACGCCGACGATGACCTGGTCGACGAGGTAGGTGATCGCGAACAGGCCCAGGGCCAGCGCCACCAGGGCGCCGGCCACCGCGGCGGCCACGAGACCTGCCCACGGCGACCCGGTGGTCGAGGCGGCGATCGCTGCGGCGAAGGCACCGAAGAGGAGCTGGCCGTCGATGGCGATGTTGACCACGCCGGCCCGCTCGCCCAGGACTCCGCCCAGCGCGCCGAAGATGAGCGGGATGGCCAGCGCGACCGCACCCGCGAACAGGCTGACCACCCGGATCCGCTCGTCGGCAGCCGCCCAGCTCAGGAAGCCGGTCATCCACGCCAGTGCGAAGGCGGCCGGGAGCCAGACCGGCTGTCCGGCGTGGGCCAGCATGCGTCGTACGGACTCGACGGTGAGCGCCCCGCAGACGAGCACCATGAGCCACGCCGTCAGCATCGAGGGCACCACGATGTCGGGCAGGGTCACGACGTCGGTCTCGGCCGACAGCTGGAAGGTGGTCGCACCCGCGTGGGCGGACCTGAGCAGGACGAGCGCGAGCAGCGCCGAGATCACGCCGAAGATGATCGGCAGCTTCCTGGCACCCGATCCCCTGCCGGCCACGACTGCCGGGTCCGGTGCGAGCCCGCCGCTCTCGGCAGGGCTGGGGGTGGTCACGGTGCTCACTTGGCCTCCTGGGCGGGGAGCCGGAAGATCGCGCGCACCAGGGGAGGTGCGGCGAGGAACAGGACGATCAGCGACTGCACGACCAGGACCAGGTCGACCGAGATGTTCTCGGACGTCTGCATGGTGAAGCCACCGGCCTTGAGGGCACCGAACAGCAGGCCAGCGGTCAGGATCCCCAGGGGACGGGACCGCCCGAGCAGGGCGACGGTGATGGCGTCGAAGCCGATGGAGGCGTCGAGGTCGAGCGAGACGCCGCTGGTCACGGTGCCGAGCACCTGGTTGACGCCTGCCAGTCCGAGGAGGGAGCCGGCGATCAGCATCACCACCGTGTAGGTCCTCCCGACGTTGATGCCCGACGCGCGGGCAGCGTGGGGGTTCTCCCCGACCGCCCGGATCCGGTAGCCCAGGGTGGAGCGGCTGAGCAGCCACCAGGCGAACGCCACCGCGACCAGTGCGAGCACGAAGCCGAGGTGCAGGTTGAACTGGTCCCCCAGCACCTCGGGCAGGATCGCCGTCTCCTTCATCGGCAGCGACTTGGGGTTGGCCGAGCCGGGCGCCTGGAGGAGGAACTGGCGGGAGAGCGCGTAGAAGAGCAGGTAGTAGGCGACGTAGTTGAGCATGATCGTCACGATCACCTCATGGGCACCGGTGCGGGCCTTGAGCAGGCCGGCGATGCCGCCCCAGAGCGCGCCCACCCCCATGCCGACCAGGATCGCGAGCGGCAGGTGGATGAGGATCGGCAGGTCGAGCTTGAAGCCCACCCAGCCGGCGGCGCCGCCGGCCATCAACATCTGGCCGCGGCCACCGATGTTGAACAGGCCGGCGCGGAAGGCGATGCCGACGCCGAGACCCCCGGCGATCAGCGGGCCGGCGAACTTCAGCGTCTCCGTCAGCGGGCGCCACTGCTGCGCAGGCTCGGTGAGGTTGTAGTTGAAGACCGCGCCGCGGAACATCGCGCTGTAGGCGCCGGAGATGGCCTCCCACAACGCGCTGAAGAAGTCGGAGGGCCGTGCGGTGATGTAGCTCGCCGTCTCGCGGACGCCCTCGTTGGTCGCGGCGATCATCACCGAGCCGACGAACACCGCGAGGAACACCGCCAGGAAGCCGGCCAGGGCGTCGCCGGAGGCGATCTCCCGCATCAGCGAACGCGACCTGGCCTCCGCACCGCTCCCGCCGGAGGCGTCCCCGGCCGCGTCGACCTCGCCGGTGTCGGTCGCGTCGGGCTGCTCGTCCGGCCCGGACTTGTCGGTCTCACTCATGCGACCACGTCCTTCAGGTCCTGCGGGCGTTCGCCGGTCATCATCAGGCCGAGGGTCTCGCGGGGGGTGTCGGCCGGGACGATGCCGACGACCTTGCCGCGGTAGAGCACCATGATGCGGTCAGCCAGCGCGACCACCTCGTCGAGCTCGGTGGAGACGACCAGGACCGGGATGCCGCTGTCGCGGGTGGCGACGATCTGCTTGTGGATGAACTCGATCGAGCCGACGTCGACGCCCCGGGTGGGCTGCGCTGCGACGAGCAGGCGCAGCTCGCGCGAGAGCTCGCGGGCGACGACGACCTTCTGCTGGTTGCCCCCCGACAGGTTGGCGGCCAGCGAGTCGATGTCACGGGCGCGGACGTCGTACTCCGTGAGCTTCTGCTGCGCGAACTCGCGCAGGACGCCGATGCGCAGGCTGCCGTTCTTCACGAACGGCGACCGGAAGCTGCGGTTGAGCATGAGGTTCTCGGCGATCGTGAAGCCCGGCACGAGCCCGTCGATCTGGCGGTCCTCGGGGACGAACCCCACACCCGAGTCGAGGATCTTGCGCGTCGACGTGCCGACCAGCTCGATGCCGTCGAGGACGATCGAGCCGCTCACGTCGTCCTGCAGGCCCAGGAGGGCCTCGGTCAGCTCGGTCTGACCGTTGCCCTGCACGCCGGCGACGGCCAGCACCTCGCCCGCGCGGATGGTGAAGCTGAGCCCGTCGACCTGCCGGTGGCCGGCCTGGTCGACGACGCGGAGGTCCGTGACGACCAGGGCGTCGGCGCCGAGGGTCGGAGCGTCCTTGTGGACGACCAGCTCGACGGGGCGACCCACCATCATCGAGGCGAGCTCGGCGTTGCTGGCCGCGGGATCGGCCTCGCCGACGACCCTGCCGAGGCGGATGACGGTGATGCGGTCGGCGACCGCTCGGACCTCGCGCAGCTTGTGGGTGATGAAGACGATCGCCTTCCCGGCCTCCTTGAGCTGACGCATGATCTCCATCAGCTCGTCGGTCTCCTGGGGCGTCAGGACCGCGGTGGGCTCGTCGAAGACCAGCAGCTCGGCGTCGCGCGAGAGGGCCTTGATGATCTCCACCCGCTGCTGGACGCCGACGGGGAGGTCCTCGACGCGGGCGTCGGGGTCGACGTGGAAGCCGAAGCGCTCGGAGATCTCCGTGACGCGGTCGCGGGAGGCATCGAGGTCGAGGGTGCCCGCGACGCCGGTGGACTCGTTGCCGAGCATCACGTTCTCGGCGACCGTGAAGACGGGGATGAGCATGAAGTGCTGGTGCACCATGCCGATGCCGGCTGACATCGCGTCACCGGGGCCGGTGAAGTGCTGGACCTCGCCGTCGAGCTCGATCTCACCCTCGTCGGCCCGGTAGAGGCCGTAGAGGACGTTCATCAGCGTCGACTTGCCGGCACCGTTCTCGCCGAGCAGACAGTGGATCTCTCCGGGCTCGATCGTGAGGGAGATCGAGTCGTTGGCCACCACGCTGCCGAAGCGTTTGGTGATGCCTCGCAGGACGAGTCTCATGGCATCGCATCCTAGGGGTCAGGACCAGGGGGTGGGCGCCGGGAAGGCTGGCCGCCGCCGGCTCGCTGGGCTGGTCGAACATGTGCCGAGGCTGGGGTGCGATCCCCGGCAACAGCAGGGGGAGGTCGACGCATGCGTCGACCTCCCCCGCGTGGAGCGTGCTGGTGATCAGCCCAGGTAGGACGTGACCTCGATCGAGCCGTCGATGATGCCGGCCTTCACGGTCTCGAGCTCGTCGGCCAGCTCGGGGCTGACCTTGCTCTCCCAGTCGTGGAACGGCGCGACGCCGACACCGTCGTTCTCGAGCGTGCCGACGTAGGGGGCGAAGTCGAACTCGTCGTTGCCCGCGGCCAGCACGGCCTCGTAGGTGGAGACCTTCATGCCCTTGAGGATCGAGGTCATGACGTAGGGCTGCGTGCTCGGGTCGGTCTCGTAGAGGTCGGCGTCGACGCCGATCATCGCGATGTCCTTGCCGGAGTCGTCGATCGCGGTGATCGCGCCCTGGTAGATCGGGCCGCCGACGGGCAGGACGACGTCGACGTCCTGGTCGAGGATCTGCTTCGCGGTGCTCGTGGCGGCCTCGTTGGCCTCGAAGCCACCGGTGAAGGAGCCGTTCTCGCCGTCCCAGCCGACGACCTCGACGTCCTTGCCGTTCTCCTCGGCGTAGTACTCGGCGCCCTGCTTGAAGCCGTCCATGAAGATCGTCACGGTCGGGAAGGGCATGCCGCCGAACGTGCCGACCTTGCCGGTCTTGGTGTAGTCGGCAGCGGCGTAGCCGGCCAGGAACGCGGCCTGGGCGGTGTTGTAGAGCAGCGGCTTGATGTTGGGCTGGTCGGCCTCACCGTCGAAGGTGGCACCGTCGTCGCCGCCGTCCGCCGAGTCGTCGATGAGGACGTACTCGACGTCGGGGTTGGCTGCGGCCGACTCCTTGGTGGCCGCGGCCAGGGCGAAGCCGACGGTCACGATGACGTCGCAGCCCTCGCCGATCAGGCTCTCGAGGTTGGGGGCGAAGTCGTTCTCGCTGTTGGACTCGACGGGGATCAGCTCGACACCCAGCTCCTCGGCAGCCTGCGTGGCGCCCTCGAAGCCGAGCTGGTTGAACGACTTGTCGTCGAACCCACCGGCGTCGGAGACGATGCACGGCGTGAAGTCGGGGGCTGCCGCGCTGCTCTCGCTCGCACTCCCCCCGGTGTCGGTGTCCTCCTCGGGCGCGTCGCCGCATGCAGCCAGCGTCGCGGCCGCCAGCAGCGACACGAGGCCGCTCGTGACGACCTTCCTCGTCTTCAACACAAATGCCTCCAAGTTCGTGAACCCCGGGATGGGGTCAGCGTCCGGTTGCATGATGCCCCGCGGCGAGGGGCCACGTCACGCGCATCGCCACTCCTGATATCCGTTTGAGACCAAAAAGGCGCCGCACATTTCGGCGGAACCTGCCAAGGACGACAGGTTCGCGGCATGCGTCATAGTGTCCGCGTGGAACAGACGGAGTGGGACGAGCTCAGGACGGCAGCCGTCGAGGTGATGGGGCGCGCCTACGCCCCCTACTCGCACTACCCGGTGGGAGCGGCCGCGCTCGTGGACGACGGCCGGCTCGTGGTGGGCTGCAACGTGGAGAACGCGGCGTACGGCGTCGTGCTGTGCGCGGAGTGCGGTCTGGTCTCGCAGCTCCACGCCACCGGCGGCGGGCGGCTGACCCACTTCGTGTGCGTCAACGGCGCCGGCGACGTGATCATGCCGTGCGGGCGGTGCCGGCAGCTGCTGTTCGAGCACGGCGGCCGCGACCTGCAGCTGTGGACCGTGTCGGGCATCAGGGCGATGTCCGAGGTGCTGCCCGACGCGTTCGGGCCCGACGACCTGGCCCTCGGGGCTGCCTCCCGCGCCGATGTCCCCGCCGCAGTCCCGGCCGACGTCCAGAACGAAGGAACCCCCTGATGCCCGCACACGACGCCGTCGAGGTGATCCTCGCCAAGAGGGACAGGCACGAGCTGAGCGACAGCCAGATCGACTGGGTCATCGACGCCTACACGCGCGGCGAGGTCGCCGACGAGCAGATGTCGGCACTGGCGATGGCGATCCTGCTCAACGGCATGAACCGCACCGAGATCGCCCGCTGGACCGCGGCGATGATCGCCTCGGGGGAGCGGATGGACTTCTCGTCCCTGTCGCGCCCGACCGCGGACAAGCACTCCACCGGTGGTGTGG
Source organism: uncultured Actinomycetota bacterium (assembly GCA_963806925.1). GTDB lineage: Bacteria > Actinomycetota > Actinomycetes > Propionibacteriales > Nocardioidaceae > Nocardioides. The sequence continues at coordinate 163,253 of CAWEAI010000001.1, forward strand.
GCGACAAGATCACGCTCCCGCTGGCACCGCTCGTCGCGGCCTGCGGCGTCGCCGTGCCCCAGCTGTCGGGGCGGGGTCTCGGCCACACCGGTGGCACCCTGGACAAGCTCGAGTCCATTCCGGGGTGGCGCGCGGCGCTCAGCAACGAGGAGATGTTCGCGATCCTCGAGGACGTGGGGGCCGTCATCTGCGCGGCCGGTGACGGGCTCGCCCCGGCCGACAAGAAGCTCTACGCCCTGCGCGACGTCACCGGCACGGTCGAGGCCATCCCGCTGATCGCCAGCTCGATCATGAGCAAGAAGATCGCCGAGGGCACCGGCGCGCTCGTGCTCGATGTCAAGGTCGGCAGCGGTGCCTTCATGAAGGACCTGACCGCGGCCCGCGAGCTCGCCGAGACGATGGTGGCGCTCGGCACCGACGCCGGCGTGCACACCGTGGCCCTGCTCACCGACATGGCCACCCCCCTCGGGCTGAGCGCCGGCAACGCGATAGAGGTCGCGGAGTCGGTCGAGGTGCTGGCGGGAGGCGGACCCTCCGACGTGGTCGAGCTGACCCTCGCGCTGGCCCGCGAGATGCTCGCCGGAGCGGGCGTCACAGACGTCGACCCGGCCGACAAGCTGGCCGACGGCTCGGCCATGGACGCCTGGACCGCGATGATCCGCGCCCAGGGTGGCGACCCCGACGCCGCGCTCCCCCTCGCCCGGGAGTCGCACGTCGTCAGCGCCCCGGCCGGCGGCACCCTCACCCGTCTGGACGCGATGGCGGTGGGCCTGGCAGCGTGGCGGCTCGGCGCCGGGCGGGCCCGCAAGGAGGACCCGGTGCAGGCGGGGGCGGGCGTCGTGTGGCACGCCCGGCCGGGCGACAAGGTCACCGAGGGGCAGCCGCTCTTCACGCTGCTCACCGACGAGCCGGACCGTTTCGAGCGTGCTCTCGCCTCGCTCGAGGGCGGCTACGACATCGGGGACGACGCAGGATTCACCCCTCAACCGATCGTGCTCGACCGGATCAGTTAGGCCGGATCGGTCAGGCCGGAATCAGTCAGGACAGCAGCAGCACCACGTGCGCGGCGACGCAGGCCGGCTTGCTCTGACCCTCGATCTCGACCGTGTGCTCGATGACGAGCTGCTTGCCCGCGGGGACGTCCTTGACCTCACCGAAGCGCACGTGCGAGCGCAGCCGGCTGTCCACGGGCACCGGCGCGGGGAAGCGGACCTTCTCCAGGCCGTAGTTGAGCCGCGCGCCCGGAATCTCGAGGCTGAAGACCTGCGAGGCGAAGTGGGGGAGCAGGCTCAGGGTGAGGAAGCCGTGGGCGATCGTGGCGCCGAACGGGCCGGCGGCCGCGGCCTCGACGTCCACGTGGATCCACTGGTGGTCCAAGGTGGCGTCCGCGAAGGACTCGATGCGGGACTGGTCGACGTCGAGCCACTCGCTGGTCCCGATCTCGGAGCCTGCGGCGGCGGAGACGTCCTCGAGGGTGGTGAAGGTGCGCATGCGCACGAACCCTAGTCCCCTGATCGTGGGCCGCCCTGCTTGGATGTGCCGATGACGACTCCCACCCGCGACCAGGTGCACGCGGCTCCGAAGGTGCTGCTGCACGACCACCTCGACGGCGGTCTGCGGCCGCAGACGATCGTCGAGCTGGCCGCGGAGATCGGCCACGAGCTGCCTGCGACGGACGCCGACTCGCTGGGTCGGTGGTTCGCCGAGTCGGCCGACTCCGGCTCGCTCGTGCGCTACCTCGAGACCTTCGACCACACGGTCGCGGTGATGCAGAACGGTCCGGCGATCACCCGTGTCGCGCGTGAGTGCGTCGAGGACCTCGCCGCGGACGGCGTCGTCTACGCCGAGGTCCGTTACGCCCCCGAGCAGCACGTGTCCGGCGGCCTGACGCTCGACGAGGTGGTGGCCGCCGTCCAGGAGGGCTTCGCGGCCGGCATGACCTCGAGCGGCGGCAGGATCGTCGTACGACAGCTGCTGACCGCCATGCGACACCAGGCTCGCTCGATGGAGATCGCCGAGCTCGCCATCGCCTGGCGCGAGCGCGGTGTGGCGGGCTTCGACATCGCCGGCGCGGAGGCCGGCTTCCCGCCCACCCGCCACCTCGACGCGTTCGAGTACCTGCGCCGCGAGAACGCCCACTTCACCATCCACGCCGGCGAGGCGTTCGGTCTGCCGTCCATCTGGGAGGCGCTCCAGTGGTGCGGCGCCGACCGGCTCGGCCACGGCGTGCGGATCATCGACGACATCACCGTCGCCGACGACGGCTCGGTCCAGCTCGGCGCGCTGGCCTCCTACGTGCGTGACAAGAGGATCCCGTTGGAGATGTGCCCGAGCTCCAACATCCAGACCGGTGCGGCAGCGTCCTTCGCCGAGCACCCGATCGGGCTGCTGACCCGGCTCCGCTTCCGGGTCACGGTCAACACCGACAACCGGTTGATGAGCGGCACGTCGATGACCCAGGAGATGTTCGGGCTCGTGGAGGCCTTCGACCACACGCTCGCGGACCTGCGCTGGTTCACCATCAACGCGATGAAGTCGGCCTTCCTGCCCTTCGACGAGCGGCTCGAGATCATCGAGAGCGTCGTGAAGCCCGGCTACGCCGCCCTCGTCGAGCAGGGACGGTAGTCAGCGCGGGCTGACGACCAGCCACGGCCGGTCCCACCCGGCGAGACCGAGGTCCCCGCGCTCCCACCGCTCCCGGCTGACGTCGACCAGCAGGCCCGCCGCCGGCTCGTACGTCGTGGCGCCGGCGTCGTCGACCGCCGTGAGCAGGACCACGTGGCGCGGCAGGAGCCGGTCACCGACGAAGACTGCCGCGGGTCTGGTGCCTGCGACGCCCTGCAGGTGCGCCCACACCTGGCGGTGCCGGCGCACCACCCGCACGGCATAGGGCACCCCGGTCAGCAGCCGGAGCTCGCGGGCCACCGCCCACGGCGGGGTGCCGATCGCGCGCGGCCAGGGCACCTGCCACCCGCCGGAGGTGTCGGCCAGCGACGTGACCCGCCGGTGCAGCGTGTTGGCCTCGAGGGCGAAGGTCGTCTGGTCGGTGACGAGCCCGGCGTAGCCGACCTGGACCAGGCGACGCGCCATCACCAGGGCAGCCGCGCCGCACGAGCGACGGTCGGGTTGAGCCAGGCGCAGCGTCATGGGCGCTCGGAGTGCTGGTGGGCCGCGGTGAGCTCGGCATGGGCCTGGTCCCCGGTCGCCCGGCGACACCCCTGTCGGACCGCGTGTCCCACGACCTGATGCTGGTCGCGCATCAGGGCGGCGCCGCGTCGCACCAGCATCAGCGGGGGCTTGCGGTGCTCGCGCAGGTCCCGGGTGAGCCGACGCCAGAACGTGATGAGCGGATGCTGGGTGATGCAGTAGGCAGCGTCGAGCAATCCTTCCTCGCGGCAGGCAGCGACGACATCCGGGGCGAAGATCCCCTCGGCCACGAACCGGGGACTCCCACCCAGGTCGACCGTGCGGGACCCGGAGCGGCCGTTGGCGGCGATCTCGTAGACGGGGACCTCGCTGCGCCCGGTGGCACAGAGCTCGCGCAGGGCGGAGAGGGCGTCGTCGCGGTGCCACGACGCGGGGTCGTCCCAGTCGACGAGCCCGGCATTGGCGCCCTCGGTGATTCGCGGCAGGGTCGGGTCGTCGCCGTCCTTGTAGAAGTCGTCGAGGCGCAGCAGGGGAAGTCCGAGGCGCTCGGCGAGCCGGGACTTGCCGGCGCCGCTGGGACCTGCCAGGACGATCACCCGGGCACGCTGCACGGTCACGGACTCACCTCTCCACGATGGGTGCGCTGGTGGCTCAGACCCCGATCGGGTGCCAGACGGTCTTGGTCTCCATGAAGCGGGTCATCCGGTCCAGGGCGGGCTCGAGGAGCCAGTCGGTGTCCGGGTCGGGACGGCGTACGCGCTTGAGGTTGTCGGCCGCGGCCACCTCGAGCTCGACGGCCAGGTCGGCGTCGGTGACGCCGGTGAGGTCGAGACCGTTGACGTCCATGTGCGAGGCGAGCCACGGGGCGATCTCGGGCACGGATCCGGTCAGGACGTTGACGACGCCACCGGGCAGGTCGCTGGTCGCCATCACCTCGCCGAGCGTGATCGCGGTGAGCGGGTGCGCCTCGCTGGCGATCACCACGACGGTGTTGCCGGTGATGATGAGCGGCGCGACGACGCTGACCAGGCCGAGGAGGGGGCCACGGGGGGCCACGACGGCGATGACGCCGCTGGGCTCCGGGGTGGAGAGGTTGAAGTAGGGGCCGGCGACCGGGTTGGCGTTGCCGACGACCTGGGTGATCTTGTCGGCCCACCCGGCATACCAGACGAGGCGGTCGATCGCCGCGTCGACGTAGGTCCTGGCCTTGGCCGCGCTGACGCCCTCCGCGGCGCGGAGCTCGGCCTCGAACTGCTCGCGACGCCCCTCCATCACCTCGGCGACCCGGTAGACGACCTGCGCGCGGTTGTAGGCCGTCCTGCCGGACCAGCCACCGAAGGCGGCGCGGGCGGCGACGACGGCGTCGCGGGCGTCCTTGCGAGACGCCTGGGCGGCGTTGGCCAGCAGCCGGCCCCTGGCGTCGTTGACGACGAAGGAGCGGCCTGACTCCGAGCGCGGGAACTGCCCGTTGATGTAGAGCTTGTAGGTCTTGCGCACGTCGATGCGGCTCACGCGTCCGCCCCCTTCAGGGTGGGTGCTTGGAGATAGGCCTCGAGCCCGTGGCGCCCGCCCTCGCGGCCATAGCCGGACTCCTTGTAGCCGCCGAACGGCGAGGTCGGGTCGAACTTGTTGAACGTGTTGGCCCACACCACACCCGCCCGCAGCCGGTTGGCCATCGACAGGATGCGCGAGCCCTTGTCGGTCCACACGCCGGCCGACAGCCCGAACGGGGTGTTGTTGGCCTTCTCCACGGCCTCCGACGGCGTGCGGAAGGTCAGCACCGACAGCACCGGGCCGAAGATCTCCTCGCGGGCGATCCGGTGGGCCTGCGAGACGCCGGTGAAGACGGTCGGGGCGAACCAGTAGCCCTGGGAGGGCAGGTCGCACGGGGCGGACCAGCGCTCGGCGCCCTCGGCCTCGCCGATGTCGGACAGCTCACGGATCTTGGCCAGCTGCTCCGCGGAGTTGATCGCGCCCACGTCGGTGTTCTTGTCCAGCGGGTCGCCCATGCGCAGCGTCGCCATCCGTCGCTTGAGGCGCTCCATCACCTCGTCGGCCACGGACTCCTGCACGAGCAGGCGCGAGCCGGCGCAGCACACGTGGCCCTGGTTGAAGAAGATGCCGTTGACGATGCCCTCGACGGCCTGGTCGAGCGGCGCGTCGTCGAAGACGATGTTGGCCGCCTTGCCGCCGAGCTCGAGGGTGAGCTTCTTCTCGGTCCCGGCGACGGCGCGGGCGATGGCCTTGCCGACCTCGGTGGAGCCGGTGAAGGCGATCTTGTCGACATCCGCGTGCGAGACGATCGCCCGACCGGTCGCACCGGCGCCGGTGACGATGTTGACGACGCCCGGTGGCAGGTCGGCCTGCTGGCAGATCTCGGCGAAGAGCAGAGCGGTCAGCGGAGTCGTCTCGGCCGGTTTGAGGACGACGGTGTTGCCGCAGGCCAGCGCGGGGGCGATCTTCCACGCCAGCATCATCAGCGGGAAGTTCCACGGGATGATCTGGCCGGCGACGCCGAGCGGGGTCGAGCCGTAGCCGGAGTGCTCGAGCTTGTCCGCCCAGCCGGCGTAGTAGAAGAAGTGGGCGGCGACGATCGGGATGTCGACGTCGCGCGACTCCTTGATGGGCTTGCCGTTGTCGATCGACTCCAGGACGGCGAGCTCGCGCCCGCGCTCCTGGATGATCCGGGCGATGCGGTAGAGGTACTTCGCGCGCTCGGCCCCGGACATCCGCGACCAGACGCGCGTGTAGGCGCGACGCGCGGCCTTGACGGCCTCGTCGACGTCCGCGTCGCTGGCCTCGGCGACCTCGGCGAGGACCTCCTCGGTGGCCGGGTTGATGGTCTTGAACGACGTGCCGGAGCCGTCGACGAACTCACCGTCGATGAACAGGCCGTAGGACGTCTTGATGTCGACGACGGCGCGCGACTCGGGCGCCGGTGCGTACTCGAAGGGAGAAGTGGTCATCGTCGGCCTCAGTCCAGCGTGAAGTAGTCGGGACCGGAGTAGCGACCGGTCGTCATCTTGGTGCGCTGCATCAGCAGGTCGTTGAGCAGGGTGGAGGCGCCGAAGCGGAACCAGTCGGGATCGAGCCAGTCGGGGCCCGCGATCTCGTTGACCATCACGAGGTACTTGATGGCGTCCTTGGTGGTCCTGATGCCACCGGCGGGTTTCACGCCGACCATCTGGGAGGTCTGCTCGCGGAAGTCGCGCACCGCTTCGAGCATGATCAGCGTGACCGGCAGGGTCGCTGCCGGCTGGACCTTGCCGGTGGAGGTCTTGATGAAGTGGCCACCGGCCATCATCGCGAGCCAGCTGATCCTGCGGACGTTGTCGTAGGTCTGCAGCTCGCCGGTCTCGAAGATCACCTTGAGGTGGGCGCTCGTGCCGTCGGGACGCGCGCACGCCTGCCTGACCTGGGCGATCTCCTCGTAGACGTCGAGGTAGCGCCCGGAGAGGAACGCGCCACGGTCGATGACCATGTCGATCTCGTCGGCTCCCGCCTCGACGGCGTCGCGGGTGTCGGCGAGCTTGATGTCCATCGCGGCGCGACCGCTCGGGAACGCGGTCGCCACGGCGGCGACGTGGACCCCGCTGTCACCGAGGGTCGCCCTCGCGGTCGCGACCATGTCGGGGTAGACGCACACAGCCGCCGCAGCCGGGCACGTGGGGTCCGCGGGGTCGGGACGCATCGCCTTGGAGGCGAGCGCGCGGACCTTGCCGTGGGTGTCGGAGCCCTCGAGGGTGGTCAGGTCGACCATCCGGATCGCCAGGTCGATGGCGTAGGCCTTGGCCGTGGTCTTGATCGACCGCGTGCCGAGTCCGGCGGCGCGGGCCTCGCACCCGACCTGGTCCACGCCGGGGAGGCCGTGGAGGAACCGGCGCAGGGACGAGTCGGATCTCACGATGTCGTCGAAGGCCCCTGCGGTGGACGTGGGGCTCGCCGTCGAGCTGGGAGTGGGCGTCACCGCCCCAGCATAGAGTTGGCGTCGAGGCCCCCGGCAATCCACGCCAGGGCCACGATTCTGCCATCGTCGACGAGGAGAACATGTCACCCCTGCGCGACGCACGGGACCCGGTCGTGGAGAGGTTCCACGCCACCAGTGGGCACGTCACCGGATGGATGACCGTGGTCGTCGCGACGGCGGTGGTCGTCGCCGGGGTCGCCTACCTGGGCGACGGGTTCCCGGCGTGGGTGATCGGAGCCGCGCTCCTGGTCGGGGTGCTGGCCTGGGCCGCGATGCTGCGCCCCGCGCTGTGGACGACCGAGGAGCACCTCGTGATGCGCAACCTGGGTGAGACCGTGCACATCCGCCTCGCCGCGGTCGAGGAGATGGCCCTGCGGCAGGTGCTCGTCGTCCGAGCGGGCGACCGTCGCTGGGTCTCGACCGTGGTGGGCCGGACGTGGCGCAAGGCCATCACAGCCAGGGGCTCGGCCGGTCCCGGCACGGCGCCCCACGCCAACATGTCCTATGCCGACTTCGTGGAGAACCGGCTCCACGAGCTCGTCGGCCTCGCGCGGTCCGCGGCCGGTGTCCGGCCGGGCTCGACCGAGCAGCTCGCCCTGCCCGACGCCGTACGTCGTGAGCCGGCGTGGCTGCCCCTGGCACTGATCGGGGCCTCCGCGCTGGTGCTCGTGGCGGCGCTGCTCATCTGAATCTCGCCTGGATCTCGCCTGGAGACTCGCTGGACCCGCACCTGTGCTTCAGGTCCCTCAGGCCCCGAAGGCCGAGCCCCGGAGGTCGGCCGTGATCGCGTCGAGCCGTCCTGCTGCGAAGATCCGGGCCGCATCCACACCGCCGTCCTCGTCGGCGCCGACCGGGACGACCACCTCGAGGTAGCACTTCACCTTCGGCTCCGTGCCGCTCGGGCGCACGATCACCCGCGCCCCTTCGGCAAGGGTGTAGCGCAGGCCGTCGGTGGGTGGCAGCGCCGCTGAGCCCTGGGCCAGGTCCTCCGCGCGCTCGACCGCCAGGCCGCCCAGCGTCGTCGGAGGAGCGGCGCGCAGGCGTTCCATCGTCGCCGCGATCTGGGTCAGGTCCTCGAAGCGCACCGACAGCTGGTCGGTGGCGTGCAGCCCGTGCACGCGCGCGATGTCGTCGAGGACGTCGACGAGGCCGCGACCCGCGGCCTTGGCCTCGGCAGCCAGCTCGCAGACGAGCAACAGCGCGGAGACGCCGTCCTTGTCGCGGACGTGCTCGGGGTCGCAGCAGTAGCCCAGCGCCTCCTCGTAGCCGAAGGCGAGGCCCTCGACGCGACCGATCCACTTGAAGCCGGTCAGGGTCTCCTCGTGGGGCTGCCCGGCGGCGGCAGCCATCTTGCCCAGGAGGCTCGAGGACACGATGGAACTGGCAAAGGTGCCGGTGCGACCGCGGCCGATCAGGTGGTGCGCCAGGAGGGCACCGACCTCGTCGCCGCGCAGCATCCGCCAGCCGTGGGCGTCCGGCACCGCGACGGCGCAGCGGTCGGCGTCCGGGTCGTTGGCCACCACGATGTCGGCGCGCGTGCGGGCCGCCAGCGCCATCGCGAGATCCATCGCGCCCGGCTCCTCGGGGTTGGGGAAGGAGACGGTCGGGAAGTCGGGGTCCGGGTGCTCCTGCTCCTCCACGATGTCGGGTGCGTCGAACCCCGCGGTCTCCAGCACCTGCGCGACCGTCGTACCTCCGACTCCGTGCAGCGGTGTGTAGACGATCTTGAGGTCGCGGGGACCGTCCTGGGCCAGGCTCGCCGCGGTGTCGAGGTAGTTGTCGACGATGGCCTCGCCGACCACCGTGCCCGCAGACCCGCGCGGGAGGTCGGCGATCGCCCCGACCGCGGCGATCCGATCGGCGATCTCGACGTCGGCGGGCGGCACGATCTGGCTTCCGTCGCCCAGGTAGACCTTGTAGCCGTTGTCCTGCGGTGGGTTGTGGCTCGCGGTGACCATGACCCCGGCAGCGCACCCGAGCTCGCGGATCGCATAGGCCAGCAGGGGTGTCGGCAGCGTCCGCGGCATCACGAGTGCCTTGAAGCCGGCACCGGTCATGATCTCGGCGGTGTCGCGCGCGAAGACGTCGGAGCCGTGGCGGGCGTCGAAGCCGATCACGACGGAGCCGCCGCGGTGACCGGTGTCCTGGAGGTAGGCCGCGAGCCCCGCAGCCGCGCGGGTCACGACGACACGGTTCATCCGGTTGGGACCGGCGCCGAGTGCCCCTCGCAGACCTGCGGTGCCGAACTCGAGCGTCCCGGCGAAGCGGTCGGCGAGGTCGGTCTCCCGTCCGCTCTCCGCGGCTGCGATCACCGACTCCAGCTCGGAACGGGTCTGCTCGTCAGGGTCTTGCGCCGCCCACGCGCGGGCGCGATCGATCAGCTGGTCGTTCCGTTCGTCCATGTGCGCACGCTATCCCTCGGGCGGGCCGGCGTACGTCCGCGCGCCGGCCGCGCCGCGACCGCTCGCCGTGCCGTGGCCAGGTGCGGCGGCTAGCGTGTGCGGGTGCCTGCCACCGTCCGCTCCGTCAACGCCGGTGCCCGGGCGGCCGTGTCCGGGATGAAGCGTCCCAGCGCCATCCTCAAGCACCCGGTCGACACCATCGAGGTCCGCGATCCCGGACCCAGGCGCGGTGGGCTCGGCAGCGGCGTGGTCGGCGACGAGATCGGTAGTCGCAAGCACCACGGTGGACAGACCCAGGCGGTCTACGCCGTGGCGCGCGAGGAGATCGACTGGTGGGCCGACGAGCTCGGCCGGGAGCTGGCGGACGGGATGTTCGGGGAGAACCTGACGACCTCCGGGCTGGACGTCGACGCAGCGGAGGTGGGGGAGCAGTGGCGCGTCGGTGCGACGCTCCTCGAGGTGTGCGGACCTCGCGTGCCGTGCGCGACCTTCGCCAAGCACATGGCCGAGCCCCGGTGGGTCAAGCGGTTCGCCGAGCGAGGGCGCACCGGGGCCTACCTCGCGGTCCGCGAGGCCGGTGTCATCGAGGCGGGTGACCCGATCGAGGTCGTCCACCGTCCGGGCCACGGCCTCACGGTGCCCCGGTTCTTCCGCGCTGCGATGGGCGACAAGGAGATCGCCGCGGTCTTCCTCGACGCGCGGGTGCTGCCGCAGGTCGAGCACGACTGGCTGGCCTCGCGCCAGTGACGTACGACGCCTCGGCCGGTGCGCGAGGGGAACGACGGGATCACCGAACCCCCTCGCGCACCGCTGCCAGGTGTCGTCAGGAGAGCGCGGCGACCGCGGCGTCGTAGTCGGGCTCCACGCCGATCGCGTCGGTGAGCTGGGTGTGCAGCACGGTGCGGTCGGCGTCGAGGACGACCACCGCGCGGGCGAGCATGCCCTGCCAGCCGCCGTCGGCCATCGCCACGCCGTAGTCCGCGCCGAAGGACGAGCGGAAGGCCGAGCCGACCTCGACGGCGTCGATTCCCTCGGCGCCGCAGAAGCGCGCCTGCGCCAGCGGGAGGTCCACCGACACGTTGACGACGGTGGTGTTGTCCAGGCCCGCGGCGAGCTCGTTGAACCTGCGCACGCTCGCCTGGCAGACGCCGGTGTCGATGCTCGGGAAGATGTTGAGGACGACCCGCTTGCCCGCGACGTCGGCGTCGCTGACCGGCTGGAACTTCAGTCCCACCAGGTCCCAGCCGGGTGCCTGCGAGCCGACCGCGGGGAGCTCGCCCACGGTGTTGACGGTGTTGTCTCCGAGTTGTGTGGTTGCCATGCGATCAACCTAGCCGCGCGACCTAGAGTGCCCCCATGGCTGCCAAGGACCGGACCACCGTGATCGTCGAGGTGCTGCGGGACGCGTTCGCTCCGCTGATGCGAGCAGAGCCGGCCGCCTTCCGGGCGAAGTACCGCAAGATGGCGCGCGACCCCCACGCCTTCTACCGCGGTAGCGCATGCGTGTTCTACCACGACGTGACGTCGCAGACCGACCCGTGGTCGGCGCACGGCGCCGAGCGCATCTGGATCCACGGCGACCTGCACGTGGAGAACTTCGGCACCTACCTCAACTCCGACGGACGCCTGGTCTTCGACATCAACGACTTCGACGAGGCCTACGTCGGACGCTTCACCTGGGACCTGCAGCGCTTCGCTGCGAGCCTGGCGCTGGTGGCCTGGCAGAAGGCGCTTCCCGAGGACGCGATCCGCAAGCTCATCGCGCGCTACGCCCGGGCCTACCTGGCGCAGGTGAACCACTACGTCGCCTCGGACACCGACGACGACTTCGAGATCACCCTCGACACCGCCGACGGTCCGGTCCTCATCGCCCTGCAGGAGGCGCGGTTGATGAGGCGCGCCGACCTGCTCGACTCCATGACCGTGCTGCGCAGGGGCGTGCGGCGCTTCGCCGAGGACAGCTCCACGCGCCGGCTCCCGAGCGAGGAGCGGTCCGCTGCGGTGGCGGCCTTCCGCGACTACCTCGACACCATCCCGCAGTCCAAGCGCTTCGACCGCGCCCTCTTCTACGAGCTGCGCGACGTGGTGGGCACGTCCGGCTTCGGGATCGGCAGCGCCGGTCTCCCGGCCTACAACGTGCTCATCGAGGGCTACAGCCAGGCGCTCGACAACGATGTGGTGCTGTCCATGAAGCAGGCCAACATCCCTGCGGTGAGCAGGTTCGTCGACACGGCCGAGGTCGATGGCTACTTCGAGCACGAGGGCCAGCGCACGTCGGTGAGCCAGCGCGCGCTCCAGGTGCACACCGACCCGCTGCTCGGGCACACGCTCATCGGTGGAGTGGGCTACGTCGTCTCCGAGATCTCGCCCTACGAGGTCGACCTCGACTGGGGCGAGATCAACGAGCCGGTCGACATGCGCGCCGTGGTCGAGCTCCTCGGCCGTGCCACCGCCAAGATCCACTGCGCCTCAGACGAGGACAGCCAGCAGGACCTGGTGAACTTCCAGGTCGAGGACGCCATCGCCGCGTCGCTGAAGGGCCGCCGCAACGAGTACGTCGCGTGGCTGTGCGACTGGGGCATCGCCTACGCCGCGCGGGTCCGCGAGGACCATGCGCTCTTCGTCGACGCCTTCCGCGAGGGCCAGGTCGGCATCGCTGCCACCTAGGCGTCGATGGAGTCCATGCTGGCCGTGGCGGGCGCCGACCACGGCGTCGCGCGGCACGGCCTTCTCGAGATTGGAGGTCGGGCGACACCGTGAAGGCAGCTCGGCAGGTCTGGCGTGGCCGGTCGTCCGGTCAGCCCAGCGCGGGCCGGACCAGCTGCGCCAGGACGAACGGCCCACCGACGAACTCGGCCTCCGCCTCGTCGTCGGGGCCGGGCTCGATGCGATCGACGAAGGCCTCCGCGTCGTCCTGCGGCTCGTAGCCCAGGCGCCGACCGGGCTCGAGGTCCCACCAGCCGCGGGTGTTGGCGCTGATGCCGTGGAGCACGGCCCAGCCGGGAGCAGGGGCGGTGAGCGCCGCCTCGACCATGCGGACACCGTCGCCGTGGGAGAGCCACGTCGCCAGTCCGCGGGTGCTGGCGGGCTCCTCCAGGAAGGACCCGATCCGGCACGACACCGCGTCGATGCCGTGACGGTCGACGAACAGCCTGAGCAGCGCCTCGGCCGCGACCTTGGCCACGCCGTAGTAGGTGTCGGGACGGGGGAGCGCGTGCTCGGTGAGCTCACCGTCGGCGCGCGGGGTGCGACCGACCGCGTGGTTGGAGGAGGCGTAGACGATGCGGGGCACCCGGTGGGCGACCATCGCGTCCAGCAGCGCAGCGGTGGTGATGACGTGCGAGGTGAGCTCGTCGGGCAGCGACAGCTCCACCGGGACGCCCGCGAGGTGGACGACCGCGTCGAGGCGTTCCTCGGCGAACACCGCAGCGACCGCGTCGGCGTCGGCGCAGTCGGCGTCGTGCCAGCGATAGGGCGTACCGGCCGGCGCCGGCACCACGTCGAGCCCGACGACGTCGTGGCCGAGCTCGGTCAGCCCGAGGGTGATGACGCGCCCGAGGCTGCCCGCTGCACCGGTGACCAGGACCCGCATCGGACGAACCCCTCAGACCCGTGCGACGACCTGGCTGAGCAGGCCGCCCATCCGACTGGCAGCGGCCCTGCCGGCCTCGAGGACCTCCGCATGGTCGAGCGGCTCCCCGCTCAGGCCGGCGGCGAGGTTGGTGACCAGGCTGATGCCGAGGATCTCCATGCCCGCCTCCCGGGCGGCGATCGCCTCCAGGGTGGTGCTCATGCCGACCAGGTGTCCGCCCAGGACTCCGGCCATCCGCACCTCGGCGGGCGTCTCGTAGTGCGGCCCGGGGAACTGGACGTAGACGCCCTCGTCGAGGCTCGGGTCGATCTCCCGGCACAGGGCGCGCAGCCGGGGGCTGTAGAGGTCGGTGAGGTCGACGAAGGTGGCGCCGACGATGGGACTGGTGGCGGTGAGGTTGATGTGGTCGGAGATCAGTACCGGCTGACCCGGCTGCCAGCCCTCCTTGAGACCGCCGCAACCGTTGGTCAGCACGATGGTCGAGCAGCCGGCTGCCGCCGCCGTACGGACGGGGTGGACCACGGCGGCGACGCCCTTGCCCTCGTAGAAGTGGGTGCGCGACAAGAACACGAGCAGGCGACGCTCCTCGCCGGCCGCGTCGACACTGAGGATCGAGCGGATCCGGCCACTGTGGCCGATGACCCCCGAGGCGTGGAAGCCGGGAAGGTCGGTGGTGTCGATCTCGGCGGTCGCCTCACCGAGTGCGTCGACGGCGGGCAGCCAGCCCGAGCCGAGGACGAGGGCGATGTCGTGGCGGTCGACCCCGGTCAGCTCGGCAAGCTTCGCAGCGGCGGCCGTGGCGGCCTCGTACGGCGTCTCGGTGTCGGTCACTCGGGTGATCCTATGTGCCGTGGTCGTGGTTGGCTGGGTGGCATGGACGAGCCCCCGGTCGAGCTGGACTTCCTGGCCTACGACACCCGCCTGGCGGCGTATGCCGTGGTCGTCGAGGAGGACCGCGTCCTGCTGTCGTGGTGGAACGGCGAGGGCCACAGCGACCCGGCGTGGTCGCTGCCCGGGGGCGGGGTGGACCTGCCCGAGACCACCGAGGAGGGGGTGATCCGGGAGGTCCTGGAGGAGACCGGGCTCGTCGTCGAGCTCACCGGGCTGCTGTGCGTCGACTCCCACGTCCGGCCCCCGGGCCGGCGCAGGATCGACACCGACCGGTGGGCGCGGTTCCTCCGGATCGTCTACTCCGCGCGGGTCGTCGGCGGGACGCTCGGGACGCTGGAGGTGGGCGGGTCGACCGATCACGCGGCCTGGCTCGACCTCGACGCGGTGCGCGACGAGCCACGGACCGGGCTCGTCGACATCGGCATCGCTGCGTGGGAGGCTGCCCGGGCTCGTTGACCGAGGCCGATCAGAGCCCGCTCGAGCGGCAGTCGCGGCGGCGCAGCGCGCCGACGTAGTCCTCCGGGGCGCCGGCGGCGTCGGCGGCGTCGGCCAGCACGCCCAGGTAGGAGGCGGAGGGAAGCCCACCCTCGTAGGCGTCCAGCACGTAGGCCCACACCACCAGCTCGCCGCTCATCGTCGACACGCGGACCTTGGTCTTGCGATAGAGGCCGGTGTCCGCGGACTCCCAGCCGTCGAGTGCCTTCTCGTCCTCGGGCGTGACGTCGTAGACGGCGACGAAGACCTGCTCGAAGGGGTCCTGCACGATCGTGGAGAGTGCTCCGTCCCAGCCGTGCTCCTCGCCGCCGAAGGTCAGTCGCCACCCGGTCAGCCACCCGGTCGACTGGAGGATCGAGTGCGGACAGCGCTCGTTCATGCGGGCGGGATCGAGGTTCGTCCCGTAGGCGGCGTAGAGCGTCACGGGCGACAGGCTACCCAGCGGGGACCTCGGGTGGTCCCGGAGCGGGGCGGACAACTAGGCTGGTCCGGTGACCGACTCCCATTTCGACACCCTCGTCCTCGGCGCCGGCCCCGGTGGCTACGTCGCCGCGATCCGCGCAGCCCAGCTCGGCCAGAAGGTGGCCGTGGTGGAGGAGAAGTACTGGGGAGGTGTCTGCCTCAACGTGGGGTGCATCCCCTCCAAGGCGTTGCTCAAGAACGCCGAGCTCGCGCACACGCTCCAGCACGAGAAGGCGAAGTTCGGCATCGAGGGTGACGCCACGATGGCCTTCGGCCCGACCCACAAGCGCAGCCGCAGCGTGAGCGCCGGCATCGTCAAGGGCGTCCACTTCCTGATGAAGAAGAACAAGATCACCGAGATCGACGGCTGGGGCACCCTGACCAGCGCGACCGGGATCGACGTGGAGAAGGATGGCGAGAAGTCCGCCTACACCTTTGACAACCTGGTCATCGCCGCCGGCGCGACCGTGCGCCTGGTGCCCGGCGTCGAGCTCAGCGAACATGTCGTCACCTACGAGGAGCAGATCCTCACCGACCAGCTCCCCGAATCGATCATCATCGGCGGGTCCGGCGCGATCGGCGTCGAGTTCGCCTACGTCATGGCCAACTTCGGCGTCGACGTCACGATCGTGGAGTTCCTCGACCGGATGGTTCCGACGGAGGACGCCGACATCTCCAAGGAGCTCGCCAAGCACTACAAGAAGCTCGGGGTGAAGGTGCTGACCTCGACCGCTGTCAAGAACGTCGAGGACACCGGTTCCGGCGTCAAGGTCACCGTCGCGCCCGCCGGCGGGGGCGACGAGCAGGTGCTGGAGGCCGGCAAGTTCCTCGCCGCGTTCGGCTTCGCGCCGCGCACGAAGGGCTACGGCCTGGAGAACATCGGCGTCGATGTCTCCGATCGCGGCGCGATCGAGATCGACGACTTCGGCCGCACCAACGTCGAGAACGTCTACGCCATCGGCGACTGCACCGGCAAGATGATGCTCGCCCACGTCGCCGAGGCGATGGGCATCGTGGCCGCCGAGACCATCAACGGCGCCGAGACGATGCCGGTGGCCTTCGACTTCGTCCCCCGCGCGACCTACTGCAACCCGCAGATCGCCTCGTTCGGCTTCAGCGAGGCGCAGGCCAAGGAGAAGGGCTACGACGTGAGGACGGCGTCGTTCCCGTTCAGCGCCAACGGCAAGGCGATGGGCCTGGGTGAGCCGGTCGGCTTCGTCAAGGTGGTCGCCGACGCCGAGCACAACGAGATCCTCGGCGCGCACATGATCGGCCCCAACGTCACCGAGCTCCTGCCGGTGCTGACGATGGCCCAGCAGTGGGACCTCACCGCCGACGAGGTGGCCCGCAACGTGTTCGCCCACCCGACCCTGGGCGAGGCGGTCAAGGAGGCCGTCCACGGCATCGCCGGGCACATGATCAACTTCTGATGAGCGACCACATCGTCATCCTCGGTGGCGGACCGGGAGGATACGAGGCGGCCCACGTCGCCGCGCAGCTCGGCGCCGAGGTCACGATCGTCGACACCGACGGGGTGGGCGGCTCAGCGGTCCTCACCGACTGCGTGCCGAGCAAGACGCTGATCGCGACGTCCGAGCTGATGACCGAGATGTCGACGGCCCAGGAGCTCGGGGTCAACTTCCACGACCACCAGGGCGACGCCGCGACGACCATCTCGGTCGACCTGGCCAAGGTGAACGCCCGGGTCAAGCAGCTCGCGGCCGACCAGTCGTCCGACATCCTGGCCCGCCTCGATCGCGACGGCGTACGCGTGGTGACCGGTCGCGGTCGGCTCGGTCCGGACCTCACCGTGGTCGTCACCGGGCCGCAGGGCGAGGAGACGCTGCAGGCCGACGCGATCATCGTCGCGACCGGCGCGGCCCCGCGCACCCTGCCCAGCGCGCAGCCCGACGGCGAGCGGATCCTGACCTGGGAGCAGGTCTACGACCTCACCGAGGTGCCGGAGAAGCTGATCGTGGTCGGCTCCGGCGTCACCGGCGCCGAGTTCGCGAGCGCCTACCTCGCACTGGGCATCGACGTCACCCTCGTCAGCAGTCGCGACCGGGTGCTACCCGGCGAGGACGCGGACGCGTCCGCGGTCCTCGAGGACGTGCTGACGCGGCGCGGGATGAACGTGCTCGGCCAGTCGCGGATGCAGTCGGTGACCCGCGACGGCGACACCGTCACGGTCACCCTGACCGACGGACGTACGGTCGCGGGCAGCCACTGCATCCTGGCGCTCGGCTCGGTGCCCAACACCGCCGACCTCGGACTCGAGGAGGCGGGCGTCGCTGTCGACGCGGGGGGCTTCGTCGCGGTCGACCGCGTCTCGCGCACGACCGCTCGCGGCATCTATGCCGCCGGTGACTGCACCGGGGTGCTGATGCTCGCCTCGGTCGCCGCCATGCAGGGTCGGATCGCGATGTGGCACTTCCTGGGGGACGCGGTCGCGCCGTTGGACCTCAAGAAGGTGTCGTCCAACGTCTTCACCTCACCGGAGATCGCGACGGTCGGCTGGTCGCAGAACGCCGTCGACGCCGGCGAGATCGTCGCCGAGATGGTCACCCTCCCGCTGGCGGGCAACGCCCGCGCCAAGATGCAGGGCGTCCGCGACGGGTTCGTGAAGCTCTTCTGCCGCCCGGGGACCGGGATCGTCGTCGGGGGAGTGGTCGTCGGGCCGCGTGCCTCCGAGCTGATCCACCCGGTCTCGATCGCGGTCGCGGAGTCGCTCACCGCCGACCAGCTGGCGCACGCCTTCACCGTCTACCCCTCGATGAGCGGCTCGATCGCCGAGGCCGCTCGGCGACTGCACCACGTCTGATCTGGGACCGGGCGTCCGGTCCGGGTCCTGGCTGGCACGCCGGGCACCACCACGTACGCCGGTTGGCGGCGTCGCCCGGCACCTCGGCCGTGACGCTGATCGGGCCGCCGCAGCGACGGCAGCCCCGGCGCTGGCGACCGGTCACCCAGTGGTCGTCGCCGCGGACCGGGGAGCCGGTGGTCACCTGGTAGGCGCCGTCGACGGTCGCGGAGTGCCGCAGCATCGTCGCAGCGCGCTCCACGAGCCGCTCGACGTCCACCTCGCCGATGGCCGTCCAGGGGCTGACCCCGGTCAGGAAGGCCAGCTCGTTGGCCCAGAGGTTGCCGAGCCCGGCCATCGCCCGCTGGTCGAGCAGGGCGCTGACCAGCGGCCGCGCGGCGTCGGTCCGCAGGCGCCGGGTGGCCTCGGCGGCGTCCCAGTCCTCACGGAGCGGGTCGGGGCCCAGGTGCCCCACGAGGTCGGCCTCCCGGTCGGTCGCGACGAGGTCGAGGTCGTGCAGTCGGATGCCGTGCACGGTGCGGGCGTCGTCGAGGGTGAGGACGAGTCGGACGTGCGGCTGGATCCTGGCCGGCAGACGCTTGCCGGGGGTGAGGGTCGACCACGAGCCGTCCATCCGCAGGTGGCTGTGCAGCGTGGCGGCGGGCGAGCCGCCGATGCCTGAGAGGCGGGTCAGCAGGTGCTTGCCGTGGGTGTCGTGGCCCAGGACCGTGCGACCCGAGATGTCGCGGGTCGCGAGGCGGGGCGTGCGGAAGTCGGAGCGCTCGATCGAGCGCCCGGCGAGCTGGCGGTCCAGTCGGCGCGCGAGCTTCCAGACGCTGTCTCCTTCGGGCACTCGTCCAGTGTCACAGGCGGCACCGACAACGCTCAGCGTCCGCTGAGCCCGCCGCTGCTGCCGGGACCGCCCGTCATCTGGTTGAGATATGCCTGGGCGAGGCCCTTCTGCACCTCTGCACCGTGTCCTGCCCGGCCCATCTGGGCGCCGGCATCGACCGCACCGCTGACGCTTCCCACGAGGTGCCACGGCACCCAGCGGTCGCCCACGCGCACCATCCGCACGAGAGGTTCGTCCCCGGCCGCCAGGGCGCGGGCGTCGGCGGCGCACACAGCGATGCTGCGGGCGACCCCGGCGGGCGGGGACCACTCCACGTCCCGCATGGACGGTCCGTGCTGGGGGTTGAAGAAGCAAGGCTCACGTCGATCCGGCAGCGCGTCGCCGGCGACGACCGCGAGGGCGGCCGCGCGGTGGAAGCGCGCGTCGGCGACGACCTGCTCGACCGCGGCCACGTCCTCGACCGTCTCGCTCGTGACCAGCAGGTCCTTGGCCTGGTCGTAGTTCTCCAGGGCGCGGCGGTAGTGGTCGCGAGCCGCGTGGCCGAGGTCGTCGGTCACGTCGGGCAAGGCGTCGAGGTGGAGGCCAGCCACCTGCTCGCCGAGGACGGTGATGTCATCGTCCATCAGCTTGCGAGCCGTACGCCAGCGGTCCTTGGCGGCGAGTCCTTCCTCGCGGCGTCTTCTGCGTCTGCCGAACATGCGACCACCCTCCCACGGTCCCGAGGCCTCGGCGGGTCAGTCGCCGCCGCCTCCGCCGCCACCGTCGCCGCCGAACCCCCCACCGCCGTCGCCGAAACCACCCGCCCCGTCGCCGAAGCCACCCCCCGAGTAGTCGTGGCCCCCGATCATTCCCCCGTCGCTCCAGGCGCCGGGGTCGGTCCAGGCAACGGCGAGCGGCGCCTGACCCGCGCCCTGTGACGGCACCACGCCGGCGTAGGCCATCGTCAGCCGCTCGGCGTCCATGCGGCCCTCGCGCACCAGCTCGGCGTACCAACCGCCGGCCCAGGCGGCATAGGTCGGGCCGGAGACGAACCACGCCACCCGGCGGTCCCCGAGCCGGACCAGCCGCACCTCGGGCGCCTCGCCGCCGGCCAGTCGCTCGAGGTCGCGGAAGCAGACCGGAACCTCGCGGGGTGCTGCCACCGGGCGGCGCCCACTCGACGTCGCGGGTGGCAGGACCGTGGGAGGGGTCGAAGAAGCAGGGGTCACGCCGCTGCGGTCGGGTGGTCCCGGCCTGGGCGGACAGCACGCACGCGTGCCAGTAGCGTCCGTCGGTCAGGGTGCGCGTCACCTCCGTGATGTCGCGAGCCGTGGCCGACCCGGCGAGGACCGCCTTGGCGGATTCGTAGGAGTCGAGGGCCTGTTGGTAGTCGCGCTGCATCGACTCGTCGAGGTCCGTGCCCAGGGTGTCGAGGTGGAGGCCTCCCAGCTCCTCGCCGAAGCGCGTGACGTCCTCGTTCGCGGCCCGGCGCACATGCCGGAAGGCGTCGAGCTCCGCCAGCTCGCGCTGCTTCCTGTCCCGCCGCCTTCGACCCAGCACCCGTCCATGATGCACTCGGCCCGGTCTGTTCGACAGGCTGTGGCGTGTCGTGCCTCGCCTGTACGCTCGGTGATTCTGCTGCCGCTCTCGGGGGAGAAGCCACCGTGACCCGTTCCCGCACCCTGCTCGCGCTCGTGCTGAGCGCCGTGCTGCTGTCCGCACTCCCGGCGGGCGCAGCCGCCCGTGACGGGGCCGCGCGCCAGAAGGTCGAGACGTGGGCGACTCCCGGCAGCACCGCGATCACGCTGACCGGGCACGGCTTCGGCCACGGTCGCGGACTGTCCCAGTACGGCGCGCTGGGCGCCGCCGGCCAGGGCGCGACGTGGCAGCAGATCGTCGAGTTCTACTACCCGGGCACCACGTGGGGGGCGATCGGTGGCAAGGTCCGTGTGCTGATCACCGCCGACACCGGGCGTGACGTCCAGGTCGTCGCAGAGCGCGGCCTGAAGGTGGCGAGCCTGTCTCGCCAGCGCACCTGGCGGCTCCCGTCGCTCGCCGTGAGGAAGTGGCGCCTCCTCGCGTCCGGCGACGACACGGCCGTGCAGTGGACCCGGGGCGGGCGGTGGCGGACCTGGAGGAAGGTGCGCGGCGAAGCCGAGTTCTCGTCGGTCGACGGTGTGCTGAGACTCGTCGTGCCCGGCGGACGCCGCGACTACCGCGGCACCCTCCAGTCGGTCGCGCCCCGCCAGGGCCCACGTGACACGGTCAACAAGCTCGGCATGGAGGCCTACCTGCGCGGCGTCGTGCCCCAGGAGGTCCCCGCGCTGTGGGAGCCGGACGCGGTGAGCGCCCAGTCGGTGGCTGCGCGGACCTATGCCGCGTTCGAGCGCCGGCACCCCTCGGCCGCGCACTACGACCTGTGCGACACCTCGCAGTGCCAGGTCTACGGCGGCGTCGGCGTCGAGCACCCCGCGGCGACCGCGGCCATCAAGGTCACTGCCAAGCAGGGTCTCCACTACGACGGGCGGCCCGCCTTCACCCAGTTCTCCGCCAGCAACGGTGGGTACTCCGCGGCCGGCTCGCTGCCCTACCTCATCGCCCAGGCCGATCCCTTCGACGCCTTGGCCAACCCGACCTACTCGACGTGGACCACGACCATCGACGACGCCCGGGTCGAGCAGCAGTGGCCCGCCATCGGCGACCTGACGAGCATCGAGGTCACTGCCCGCGACGGCAACGGCGACTGGGGCGGTCGGGTCACCGACATGGCTTTCATCGGCACCACCGGTGTCGCCCGCGTCGACGGCGACACCGTCCGCTCCGCCTTCGGTCTCTACTCCGACTGGTTCACCCTCGCGGTCGTGGCGCGGCAGCGGGGACCGGCCCGACAGTGATCGCTCCACGACGCCTCGGACTCCTGCTCGCCGCACTGGTGCTCGCTGCCACGGGCTGCGAGGCGGACGGTGCGACGGACGCGGGCGGGCCGCTGCCAGACCCGATGGTGGAGACCGAGGTGACCTCGGACATCGACTACGTCGCGCTGGGTGACTCGTTCTCGGCCGGACCGTTCATCGGGACCATGCGCACCGACCCACAGGGGTGCGCGCGCTCGCGCGACAACTACCCGGCCTTCCTCGCCGACTGGCTCGACGTGGCGAGCTACACCGACGTCACCTGCTCGGCAGCGGTCACCGCCGACCTCTACTCCCCGATGGCCCTGTTCGACGGCAGCACGGCCCGGCCCCAGCTCGACGCCCTCAGCCCTGACACCGACCTGGTCACGATCGGGCTGGGCGGCAACGACTTCGGGATCTACGAGTCGCTGATCCGGTGCCAGGACGGCGCACCCTGTCCGGTGGCGGACCTGACCGACGACGCGGGGAAGGTCGCCGCGCGGATCGAGCGGGCGGTGCGCCGCATCCTCGAGGCCGCGCCACGGGCCGAGGTCTACGTCGTGGGCTATCCGGACATCCTCCCGACCGAGGGCACCTGCCGCGCCGTGGGCGTCCCGGCCGACGTGCTGCGCCCGGTCATCGGGATCGCCGGCGCCCTCAACGACTCGTTGAGCAGGGGCGCGGCCGCCACCGGAGCGTCGTACGTCGACATGGAGGCCGTCTCCGAGGGCCACGACGTGTGCGCCAAGGGCAGGGCGTGGGTTAACGGACCGCGATTCCGGGCCGGGATCGCGGCGCCGTTCCACCCCAAGGTCAACGGCATGCGGGCCGTGGCGGTCGAGGTCTACTCGATGATCACCGGCGAGGAGCCCGAGGTCAGCGACTTCGCCGAGCCCGACCCGGAGGTCGTGGTGACCAACCAGGGGTGACGCCGGCCCGCCGCGGGCACCCGGGCCTCAGCCTCGCTCGGCGATCGAGGCCGGGTGATCGGTGTCACCCAGCCGCTGCCTGGCCACGAACCTGAACCGGTCGCCGCGGAACAGCGAGCGAGTCCACTCCACCGGCCGACCGCTGGCATCCCACGCCGTGCGCTGGACCAGCAACAGGGGCAGTCCCACCTCGATCCCGATCAGGTCGGCGGTCACCGGGTCGGCCTGGGTCGTCTCGACGATGTCCTCGACGGCGTCCAGGTCGATGCCGTAGGCCTCGGCCAGCGTGCGGTAGAGCGATCCTCGGCTGTCCAGCTCCTCGGCCAGGTGCGCCAGCGGGCCCGGCAGGTGTGCGACCTCGAAGGCGATGGGCTCGTCCGCCCGGGTCCGCAGCCGCGCCACGCGGTGCACCGGCGCGCCGGGGGTGAGGCAGAGGTGGCGGGCCAGGTCCTCGTCGGCCTCGACGACGTCCACGTCGAGCACCGTGCTGCCCGGCCGCCAGCCCTCGGCGGTCAGGTCCTGGGAGAACGACGTCAACGGCCGGACCTGCATCAGCTTGGGCTGGGCGACGAACGTGCCACTTCCCTGGGTGCGCTCGAGGAGACCGTCGACGACCAGCTCGGCGATCGCCTGCCGCACGGTGGTGCGCGAGGTGTCGAGCAGCTGTGCCAGGTCACGCTCAGGGGCCAGCGCGGTCCCGGGCGGCTGGTCGGCGATCAGTCGCAGGATCTCGGTCTTCACGAGGTAGTACTTCGGGACCTTCATGAGATCCTCCGCCGATCTGCTCGTCAGGGTTGACGTCCCGGATTGGTCTATGCCAATCTGACATTGGTCTACACCAATCTACGCAGCCGGAGGATCCGATGACAACCGCCGCTCCCGTCCACGCCGAGCCGAGACGAGGCGGCTTGCGCATCCCGGGCTTCGCCCAGCTCCAGCGCCTCGGCAAGAGCCTGATGCTCCCCATCGCGCTGCTGCCTGCGGCAGGAATCCTGCTTCGCCTCGGGCAGGAGGACCTGCTCGGCCAGTACAACCCGCCGGTCATCGGCCCCTTCTTCGACGCGATGAGCGCTGCCGGCGGCGCGATCTTCGCCAACCTGCCGCTGCTGTTCGCGGTCGGTGTGGCCATCGGCTTCGCCCGCAAGGCGGACGGATCGACGGCCCTGTCGGCCGTGGCGGGCTACCTCGTCGTCGCGGAGGTCTTCAAGGCCATGTCGCCGATCGTGCTCGCAGGGGAGACCACCCCGAGCGGTGACCAGGCGATGATCAACTACAGCGTCTTCGCCGGCATCATCATCGGAGTGGTGACGGCGTGGCTCTTCGACCGCTACCACACGATCCAGCTGCCGGCCTACCTCGGCTTCTTCGGCGGCCGACGGTTCGTGCCCATCGTGGTCTCGCTGGCGTCGCTCTTCATCGGGTTCGGTCTCAGCTACCTCTACCCCCTCTTCGACATGGGTCTCACCGGCATCGCCGAGTTCATCGGTGGATCGGGTGCGATCGGTGCGTTCGTGTACGGATTCGTCAACCGGATGCTGATCCCGCTCGGCCTGCACCACATCGTCAACACCTACATCTGGTTCCTCTACGGCGAGTTCACCACCAACGGCGCCACCTACACCGGTGAGCTCACCCGCTTCGCCAACGGTGACCCCGAGGCCGGCCGCCTGACCTCCGGCTTCTACCCGATCCTGATGTTCGGCCTCCCCGGAGCCGCACTCGCGATGATCCACGTGGCGCGCGCCAACCAGAAGAAGCTGGCCGTCGGCATCCTCTCCGCCGCCGGGCTGACGGCCTTCCTCACCGGCGTCACCGAGCCCCTCGAGTTCGCGTTCATGTTCGTCGCCTTCCCCCTCTACGTGATCCACGCGGTGCTCACCGGCCTCTCCCTGGCCCTGGCGTACACCCTCGACATCCACCTCGGCTTCTCGTTCTCGGCCGGCCTGATCGACCTGCTCCTCTACGGCACGGCCCCGGCGGCGAAGAACATCCCGCTGCTGGTCGTGATGGGTGTGGTGTTCTTCTTCCTCTACTACGCGCTGTTCCGCTTCGCGATCACCCGGTGGAACCTGCTCACCCCGGGACGCGACCCGGGGCTGGACGACGCGGATGGGGCGATGGCCGGCTCCGACCACGTCGCCGATGCGGACGGAGCGACCGCGCGGGCGTACCGGCTCATTGCCGCCTTCGGCGGCGCGGACAACCTCAAGGCCGTCGATGCCTGCATCACCAGGCTGCGGGTCGAGGTGGTGGACAAGGGAGCCGTGGACGCCGGAGCGCTGCGGACGCTGGGTGCAGCGGGCGTGATCGAGGTCGGCAACAACGTCCAGGCCGTCTTCGGCACCCAGGCGGACGGGCTGAAGGACGAGATCCGGGCCGCCCTGGCGCAGGGAACGCCCCCGGCCGAGGGGTCCGCACCGGAGCACACGCCCGCTCCCGCGGCGGCGCCTCCGGCCTCCGCACCGGCGACAGCCGGACTGACGCGTGCTCGCCCCGTTGCGCGGCACCGTCGTGCCGCTGAGCGAGGTCCCGGACGCGACGTTCGCGAAGGGCATCGTCGGGCACGGTCTGGCCATCGACCCGCCACGCGAGATCGTCGACGTCGTCGCCCCGGTGACGGGCAGGATCGCGAAGCTGTGGCCCCATGCCTTCGCTCTCCAGACGGCGGACGGGATCGGTGTCCTCGTGCACCTGGGAATCGACACGGTGCAGCTCGAGGGCGAAGGCTTCAGCTCCTATGCCACCGAGGGCGACGAGGTCGAGATCGGGCAGCCGATCCTGCGGTACGACGTGTCGGCCGTGGAGGCTGCTGGGCGCAACCCGGTGGTGCCGGTCATCATCCTGGATCGCAAGGCCGACGCCGTCGCACTGCGGAACCTGGCCACCGGCGCCGACGTGAAGAGCCTCGAGCTGCTGCTCACCGTCGTGCCGACCTCGAAGGGGTGAGTCGAGGTGGAGGTCGTCATCCTCGACGAGCCGCGCCAGCTCGCCCACGTCGCCGCCGATGCCGTCGCGGCGTTGCTCGCGCAGGCGCCCGACGCCACCCTCGGCCTGGCGACCGGGTCCTCACCGCTGGCGGTCTACGAGGAGCTGGCCACCCGGTGCGCGCGCGGAGAGCTCAGCTTCGCCGCAGCCCGAGGCTTCACCCTGGACGAGTACGTCGGGCTGAGCGCCGACCACCCGGAGCGCTATCGAACGGTCATCGACCGTGACTTCGTCTCGCGGGTGGACTTCGCTCCGGGCGCGGTCGCCGGACCCGATGGCCTGGCCAGCGACATCCCTGCCGCGTGCGCGGACTACGAGAGGGCGATCGCTGCTGCCGGGGGAGTCGACCTCCAGATCCTGGGGATCGGCTCCGACGGCCACATCGCCTTCAACGAGCCGGGGTCGTCGTTCGCCTCACGCACCAGGATCAAGACCCTCACGCGGCAGACCCGCATGGACAACGCGCGCTTCTTCTCCGGTGACGTGGAGGCGGTGCCGACGCACTGCCTGACCCAGGGGCTCGGGACGATCATGCAGGCTCGCCACGTCGTCCTGCTGGCGACCGGCCAGGGCAAGGCCGAAGCCGTCCACCAGCTGGTCGAGGGAGCCGTCAGCGCCCTGTGGCCGGGCACGATCCTGCAGCACCACCCCCACGTCACGGTGCTCCTCGACCCGCCGGCGGGCAGTCGCCTGCAGCTGGCCGGCTACTACCGCGAGACCTATGCGGCCAAGCCCGGCTGGCAGGGGATCTGAGCATGCTGCTGACGGCGGGGACCGTGCTGAATGGTGCCTCGAGGCTCGACGACGGGTGGGTCGAGATCGAGTCCGGCCGGATCGTGGGGGTCGGGTCCGGTCCACCGCCCCGGCCGGCCGACCTCGACCTGGGTGACGCGATCGTGGCTCCCGGCTTCGTCGACATGCACGTGCACGGCGGCGGCGGTGGCGCGTTCTTCGAGGCGACCGACGAGGCGGTCGTCGCCACGTTGGCACTGCACCGACGACACGGCACCACCGACATGATGGCCTCGCTCGTCTCGGACCACCCGGAGGCGCTGGTCCGGCAGGTGAGCGCGATGGCCGACCACGTCGAGGCCGGGGACCTCCTGGGCATCCACCTCGAAGGGCCGTGGTTGGCGGCACGGCGGTGCGGCGCCCACGAGCCCGACACCCTGCGCGATCCTGACCCGGCTGAGATCCAGGCCCTGCTCGTGGCCGGAAGGGGTGCCGTACGGATGGTGACGCTCGCCCCCGAGCTGCCGGGTGCCCTCGAGGCGATCCGTCGCATCGTCGATGCGGGATCGGTGGCGGCGATCGGGCACACGGACGCGACCTACGAGCAGGCGCGAGCGGCGATCGACGCCGGGGCGACCGTCGCCACACACCTCTTCAACGCGATGCGCCCGGTCCACCATCGCGAACCCGGCCCGGTCGCGGCCGCACTCGAGGACCCCCGGGTCACCGTCGAGCTCATCAACGACGGCGTGCACCTGCACCCGGCCCTGCACCGCCTGGTCACCGCTGACGTCGGGGTGGATCGGGTCGCGCTGGTCAGCGACGCCATGGCAGCGGCCGGGATGGCGGACGGCGCCTACCGTCTCGGCACGCTGGCCGTCGACGTCACCGACGGCGTGGCGCACGTGGCCGGCACCGAGACGATCGCCGGGAGCACAGCGACCATGGCGTCCATGGCCCGGCAGGCGGTCGCCCACGCGACCGGCGACCGCGAGGCGGCGCTGCTCACGGTGATCCGGCAGACGTGCCTCAACCCGCGACGGGCACTGGGGCTGCCGGCACCGGGGCTGGCGCCGGGCGCCCCGGCCGACCTCGTCGTGCTCGCCGACGACCTCGCTGTGCGGGGCGTGATGCGGCACGGATCATGGCTACACCAACCCGCAGAGGACGGATCGACATGACCAAGCCGCTACGCGTCGGCGTGATCGGGCTGGGTGACATCGCCCGGAAGGCCTACCTCCCGGTCCTCACCGCGCGCGACGACGTCGAGCTCACGCTGATGACGCGAGACCCCGCCCGGCTGGCCGACGTCTCTCGTCAGCACGCCGCTGCCCGGCGCACGACTCGGTTCGAGGACCTCCTCGACGGCACCCTGGACGCCGCGTTCGTGCACGCCTCGACCGCTGCCCACGTCGACCTCGTGGAGAGGCTCCTGCGCGCGGGGGTTCCCGTCCTGGTGGACAAGCCGCTGGCCCCCGATCTCGGCTCGGCGACCCGTCTGGTGGAGCTCGCCGAGGAGCAGGGTGTCTCGCTGGCGGTCGGGTTCAACCGGCGCTTCTGCCCGGCCCACGCGGCGCTCTCGCGCGAGCCCGCATCGGTCGTCCTGGTCCAGAAGCACCGTGCCGGCCAGCCGGGGGACCCGCGCTCGTTCGTCTTCGACGACTTCATCCACGTCGTGGACACCGTGCGGTTCCTCATGCCGGCGGGTGAGGAGGAGGTGTCCGTGTGGTGCAGCACCCAGGACGGCCTCCTCGCGACCGTCACGATGACCCTCCGGGTCGCGTCCAGCACCGGCATCGGTGTGATGCACCGGGTCGGTGGGGGTGACGAGGAGGTGGTGGAGGTCCTGGGCCCGGGCTACCAGCACCGCGTGGTCGATCTCGCCGATCAGTGGCGCACCGATGCCTCGGGCGGCGTCCGACTGGTCCGCCGGGACTCCTGGACCGACGTTGCGACGGTCCGCGGCTTCACGTCGATGGTCGACGCCTTCCTGTCCTCCATCAGGAACAACGAGGTGCTCTCGGCCCGCGACGCGCTGCGCACCCACGAGATCTGCGAGCAGGTCGTCGAGGCCGCGGAGGCCGAGCTCGGGCGATGAGGGGGGAGGCTCAGTCGACCACCAGCACCAGGTCGCCCCCCTCGACGGCCTGGGTGGTGCGGACGGCCAGCCTGACGACGGTGCCGGCGGCCGGTGTGGTGATCGAGGCCTCCATCTTCATCGCCTCGATGGTGGCGACCGTCTGACCGGCCGCGACGGTGTCGCCCTCGGCGACGGTCACGGTCACCGCACCGTCGTAGGGCGCAGCGATCTGACCGGGGACCTGGGGGTCGGCCTTCTCGGTCGACACCTCCTCGGCCGAGACGTTGCGGTCGCGGACCGAGACCGGCCGGAGCTGGCCGTCGATGGTCGCCATCACGTTGCGCAGACCACGCTCGTCGGGCTCGCTGATCGCCTCGAGGCCGTAGAGCACCGTCTTGCCCTCGCGCAGCTGCACGGGGTGCTCGCCGCCGCGCTGCAGGCCGTAGAGGTAGTCGACGGTCGGCAGCACCGACAGGTCGCCGTAGTTCTCGCGCGACTCGAGGAAGGCCGCGGTCGGGCCGGGGAAGAGCAGCTCGTTGAGCGTCGCGCGCCGGTCGGACGCGAGGCCCGCCTGCTGCTCGGCGCTCAGGGTCTCCTGCGGCTGCTTCCAGGTGCGCCCGGCCAGGGCCTTGGTGCGGAACGGCTCCGGCCAGCCACCGGGCGGGTCGCCGAGCTCACCGTTGAGGAAGCCGATCACGGAGTCCGGGATGTCGTAGGAGGCGGGGTCTGCCTCGAAGGCTGCCGGGTCGGCGCCGGCGGCGACGAGCGCCAGCGCGAGATCGCCCACGACCTTGGACGAGGGCGTCACCTTGACGACGTTGCCGAGGATGTCGTTGGCCGCGGCATACATGTCCTCGACCTGCTCGAACTTCTCCCCGAGACCCAGCGCGATGGCCTGCTGGCGCAGGTTGGAGAGCTGGCCGCCGGGGATCTCGTGGCGGTAGACGCGACCGGTGGGGGCGGGAAGGCCCGACTCGAACGGGGCGTAGACGCGGCGGGTCGCCTCCCAGTAGGGCTCGAGGGAGTTGACGGCCGCGAGGGACAGGCCGGTCTCACGATCGGAGTGGTCGGTCGCCGAGACCAGCGCGGAGAGCGCGGGCTGCGACGTGGTGCCGGCCATCGCGGCGCAGGCGGCGTCGACGGCGTCGACCCCGGCGTCGATCGCGGCGGTGAGGGTGGCGAGCTGGCCACCGGCGGTGTCGTGGGTGTGCAGGTGGACGGGCAGGTCGAACCGCTCGCGCAACGCGGTGACGAGGGTGCGCGAGGCGGGCGCCCGCAGCAGCCCGGCCATGTCCTTGATGCACAGCACGTGGGCGCCGGCGTCGACGATCTTCTCGGCGAGGCGGAGGTAGTAGTCGAGGGTGTAGAGCTTCTCGCCGGGCGACGACAGGTCGCCGGTGTAGCAGAGCGCGACCTCGGCCACCGACGTGCCGGTCGCGCGGACCGCATCGATCGCAGGGCGCATCTGCGAGACGTCGTTGAGGGCGTCGAAGATCCGGAACACGTCGATGCCGGTCTCGGCCGCCTCGTGCACGAAGGCCTCGGTGACCTCGGTCGGGTAGGGCGTGTAGCCGACCGTGTTGCGTCCGCGCAGCAGCATCTGGAGGCCGATGTTGGGGATCGCCTCGCGCAGCGCGGCCAGCCGCTCCCACGGGTCCTCGGCCAGGAACCGCAACGCGACGTCGTACGTCGCCCCGCCCCAGCACTCCACCGACCACAGCTGTGGCGTGGTCCGCGCCACGTGGTCGGCGACGGCCACCAGGTCACGGGTGCGCACACGCGTGGCGAGCAGGGACTGGTGGGCGTCGCGGAAGGTCGTGTCCGTGACCGCGACCCGGTCCTGGGCGCGCAGACGGCGGGCGAACTCGTCCGGGCCGAGCTCGCGCAGCAGCTGGCGGGTGCCGTCGGGGACCTGCTGCGAACGGTCGAGCGCCGGCAGCTTGCTCACCGGCGAGACGCTGACCTTCGAGGGGCCGTGCGGCTGGTTGACCGTGACGTCGGCGAGGTATTCGAGCAACCGGGTCGCGCGGTCCCCGCCGACCCGGGCGCGCACCAGCTGGGGGTGGTCCTCGATGAAGGAGGTGGTCACCCCGCCGGCGGCGAAGTCCGGGTCCGCGAGGACGGCCTGGAGGAAGCCGACATTGGTGGAGACCCCGCGGATGCGGAACTCCAGGAGCGCGCGCCGGGCCTTCTGCACCGCCGACTCGAAGGTACGTCCCCGGCACGTGAGCTTCGCCAGCATCGAGTCGAAGTGAGGACTGATCTCGGCGCCGGTGTAGGTCGTACCGCCGTCGAGACGGACGCCGGGGCCGCCGGGGGAGCGGTAGGTCGTGATCTTGCCGGTGTCGGGCCGGAACCCGTTGGCGGGGTCCTCGGTGGTGATGCGGCACTGCAGCGCGAAGCCGCGCACCTGCACGGAGTCCTGGGTGAGCTCGAGGTCGGCGAGCCTCGCGCCGGCGGCGATGAGCATCTGCGACTGCACGAGGTCGATGCCGGTGACCTCCTCGGTCACGGTGTGCTCGACCTGGATGCGGGGGTTCATCTCGATGAACACGTAGCGGCCCTGCGGGTCGAGGAGGAACTCGACGGTGCCGGCGTTCTTGTAGCCGATCTCCCGGGCGAAACGCACCGCGTCGGCACACATCCGCTCGCGGATCTGCGGATCCAGGTGGGGCGCCGGGGCGATCTCGACGACCTTCTGGTGGCGGCGCTGCACCGAGCAGTCGCGCTCGTAGAGGTGGATGACGCCCCCCTCGGCGCCGGTCCCGTCGGCCAGGATCTGCACCTCGATGTGGCGCGGGTCGACCACTGCCTGCTCGATGAAGACGGTCGGGTCGCCGAAGGCGCCCTCGGCCTCGCGCATGCAGGTCTCGATCGCCTCGCGCAGGTGGGTCCGGTCGTCTACCTTGCGCATGCCGCGCCCACCCCCGCCGGCGACGGCCTTGACGAAGAGCGGGGTCTGACCGAGCCTCTCCCAGAGCTCCTCGGCTGCTGAGACGAGGGCGTCGACGTCGGTGGAGGGCTCGACCGACGCCAGCGTCGGCACCCCGGCGGCCTTCGCTGCCGCGATCGCGCGCGCCTTGTTGCCCGTCAGGGTCAGCACCTCGGCGCTGGGACCGATGAACGTGATGCCGGCAGCGGCACAGGCCTCGGCCAGGGCGGGGTTCTCGGACAGGAAGCCGTAGCCGGGGTAGACCGCGTCGGCGCCGCACCGCACCGCCACGGCGACGATCGCCTCGGGGTCGAGGTAGGCGCGCACCGGATGTCCGGCCTCGCCGATCTGGTAGGCCTCCTCGGCCTTCATCCGGTGCTCGGACCAGCGGTCCTCGTGGGGGAAGACGGCCACCGTCCTCGCTCCGATCTCACGCGCGGCTCGGAGGGCTCGGACGGCGATCTCGCCACGGTTGGCGATGAGGACCTTGGAGAACATGGCCGCACGCTATCGAGTGGTGCGGGTGACGTGCGTCACTCGTCCGTACCCCGGTCGCCCGATCCAGCGGATCGCTCGGTCCTCGCCTGCATCGCGGCGGTGATCCAGCGACGTTCCTGCACGCCAGAATGTGGGCGGACCACCGCTCGCCGGTGACGAGCGGGCCGTCAGTCCTTGATCTCGCAGATGACGGCGCCGTTGGTGACGGTGGCGCCGACCTCGGCCTGGAGGCTGGTGACGGTGCCGGCCCTGTGGGCCTTGAGGGGCTGCTCCATCTTCATGGCCTCCATGACGATGATGACGTCGCCCTCGGCGACGTCCTGGCCCTCGGTGACGGCGACCTTGACGATGGTGCCCTGCATGGGCGAGGTGACCGCGTCGCCGGACGCGGCGGCGCCGGCCTTCTTGGGGGTCCGCTTGGCCTTCTTGGCGCCTCCCCCGCCCGGAGCGCCGCCGGACAGTCCGCCGAGCCCGGCGGGCAGGACGACCTCCAGACGTCGGCCGCCGACCTCGACGGTGACCCTCTGCCGTTCGCCAGATCCCCAGCCAGCCTCGTCTGCGTCGGCGGTGTCGCCGGCGTAGGGCTCGATCTGGTTGTCGAACTCGGTCTCGATCCACTGCGTGTAGACGGTGAACTCGCCCTCGCCTGTGGGCGTGGACGCGCCGACGTAGGCCGGGTCTCGCACCACGGCGCGGTGGAACGGGATGACGGTGGGCATGCCGTCGACGACGAACTCGTCGAGGGCGCGGCGCGAGCGCTCGAGGGCCTGGGTGCGGGTGGTGCCGGTGACGATGAGCTTGGCGATGAGGGAGTCGAACGAGCCGGGGATGGTCTCGCCGTTCTCGTAGCCACCGTCGAGACGTACGCCGGGACCGCGACGGTGGCGACCACGCGGACAGGGTGCCGGGGGCGGGCATGAAGTTGCGGCCGCCGTCCTCGGCGTTGATGCGGAACTCGATGGAGTGGCCGCGGATCTCGGGGTCGTCGTAGCCGAGCTCCTCACCGGCCGCGATGCGGAACATCTCGCGGACCAGGTCGATGCCGGTGACCTCCTCGGAGACGCAGTGCTCGACCTGCAGGCGGGTGTTGACCTCCAGGAACGAGATCGTGCCGTCCTGGGCGACGAGGAACTCGCACGTCCCGGCGCCGTGGTAGCCGGCCTCGGTGAGGATCCGCTTGGAGGAGGCGTAGAGCTCGCTGACCTGCTCCTCGGTGAGGAACGGGGCAGGGGCCTCCTCGACGAGCTTCTGGTTGCGGCGCTGCAGGGAGCAGTCGCGGGTGGAGACGACGACGACGTTGCCGTGCTGGTCGGCCAGGCACTGGGTCTCGACGTGGCGGGGCTTGTCGAGGAACTTCTCGACCAGGCACTCGCCGCGACCGAACGCCGAGATGGCCTCGCGGACCGCGGACTCGTACGCCTCGGGGATCTCCTCGATGGTGCGCGCGACCTTGAGGCCGCGGCCGCCGCCGCCGAAGACCGCCTTGATCGCGACGGGCAGCCCGAACTCCTGCGCGAACGCGACGACCTCGTCGGCGTCCTTGACCGGGTCCTTGGTGCCAGGGGCGAGCGGGGCGTCGGCCTTGTCGGCGATGTGCTTGGCCCTGGCCTTGTCGCCGAGCGCCTCGATCGCGGCCGGCGGCGGGCCGATCCAGACCAGCCCGGCGTCGAGGACGGCCTGGGCGAAGTCGGCGTTCTCGGCGAGGAACCCGTAGCCCGGGTGCACAGAGTCAGCACCAGTGTCGGTCGCGACCTTGATGATCTTGGCGATGTCGAGGTAGGACTCCGCCGGCGTCGCGCCGCCGAGGGAGTGGGCCTCGTCGGCCAGCCGCACGAAGAGGGCGTCACGGTCGGGGTCGGCGTAGACCGCGACCGAGCCGATGC
Source organism: uncultured Actinomycetota bacterium (assembly GCA_963806925.1). GTDB lineage: Bacteria > Actinomycetota > Actinomycetes > Propionibacteriales > Nocardioidaceae > Nocardioides. The sequence goes on from CAWEAI010000001.1 coordinate 196,774, forward strand.
CGGCGTCCTTGCACGCACGGACGACACGGACGGCGATCTCGCCGCGGTTGGCGATCAGGACCTTCTTCAAGCTCACGCGGGGACTCCTGCCGGTGACGCGGGAATGGGCGGCACGGCTGCCGCGAAGGACAGCCGGGAAAAGTACCGCTGGGCAGGCTACCGCGAGCCGCGCACGGCCCGGCCGACAGCCCGGTGCAAGGGGCGTACGACGTGCCCGTAGGCGATGCCGACCACGAGAGAGGCGCCGAGGGCCAGCCAGGGGTGGCCGGAGTCCTCGAGTGGCGGGTAGACCTGCCAGTGGGTCAGGTAGATGAAGAGGCTGGCGCCGGCGAGCACGCCCGCGGTCCGCGCGACCCACGTGGGCACGCAGACATGCGGCAGCCAGAGCGCGAGGAGGAAGCCGCCCAGCACGATGGCCTCGCGGGGGAGCTGGCCGAAGAAGCCGATCGTCAGCACCGCCGCCAGCACCGAGACGACCACGCGGCGCCGGGTCGTGTCGGCGCGGGCGCCGAGCCAGCCGAGGACGAAGACGAAGGCGACCACCAGCGTGGTGTAGCGCTGGGTCGGGCCGGCCCGCAGGCCGACGTCGGCGAACCGGGCCACCGCGGTCACGACCAGCACGACCAGCGCGAACCGGAACGGCGTACGCCGCTCGAGGCGGTGCAGCACCGGCAGGCAGGTGAGGGCGAGCGCGGCGGCGGTGAGCCACACCAGCGACTGCAGGAACCAGAGCTGCCACTGGTCGTCCCACTCGGAGCTGTTGAGGAACTCGCGGAGGAACAGGACGGTGGTGAGGTCGTAGCTGCCGAGCACCACAGCGGCGGCACCGACCCAGAGCACTGCTGGAACGATGAGCTGGGCCAGTGCGGAGAGGCCGTGACGGAGCCGGACGCGGGCGCCACCGGCGGCGGAGAGCTGGAAGCGGGCGAAGTTGTAGCCGGCCAGGGCGAGCAGCAGGTGGGCGCCGCCCTCGAGCGCCACGAGGTCGACGTGGCTGGCGACGACGAACAGGATGGCGAGCGCGCGCAGGCCGATGGTGGTGTCGAGGCGCGCCCAGCCGCGCCGCGCGCTGTCGGCGCTGCCGACCTGCGCGGCCAGGCGCTCCAGCTCGCCGATCCTGCGGGTGTGCCAGGCCGACGGCAGGTCGTCGCCGAACGTGTCGGCGAGCCGGGTCGCGAGCTCGACGTAGGACAGCGAGTCGCCGCCCAGGTCGACGAACGAGTCGGTCGCCCGGGCGTCCGGGCGACCCAGGACGAGCGCGAAGTGGTCACGGACCATGCCGTGCTGCGGTGCGGTCGTGGGCTCGTTCCCGGCCCCGGCGGCGAGGACGGCCAGCGCGGCGTAGTCGGCCTTGCCGCTGCTCGTCATCGGCGCCTGCGGCAGGACGCTGACCACCACCGCGTGGGGAGGTAGTCCGCAGTGGCGGGTGGTCAGCGTCCGGACGGACGCGCTGCCTCGAGTGGAGGTGAGGAACACGTGGACGGCACGGTCGGTGGCGACCACGCAGGCGCGCCGGTCGATCTCGGTCCGGAGGTGGCGCTCGAGGCCGTCGAGGTCGAGGCGGAGGCCGAAGACCTTGGCGTGACGGTTGAGCCGGCCGACGACCTCGAACAGACCGTCGTCCAGCCGGGCGAGGTCACCGGTGCGCAGTTCGGTGGTGCGGCGGCCCAGGGCCAGGTCGGCCGGCGACTCGGCGTAGCCGAGCATGACGTTGGGACCGGAGTAGACGAGCTCCCCGACCCCGGGTCGCTCGTCCGCGGTCTCGTCGAGACGCAGGTGGCCGCCGGGAACCGCGATCCCGATCGCGGAGGGATGGTCACCGGTGAGGTGCGGGGGAAGGTAGGCCATCCGCGCGGTCGCCTCGGTCGCGCCGTACATCACGACGAGATCCCATCCACAGCTGCGGCCGAAGCTGCTCCACCGGCGTACGGCGTCGGGGTCGAGACGGCCGCCGGCCTGGGTCACCTGACGCAGGGTGGGGAGGTCACGGCCCTCGAAGCCGCTGGTCGCCAGCAGGTCGAAGGTGTGCGGGACACCGGCGAGCGTGGTGGCGCCGGTGCGGGCGAAGAGCTCCCAGAAGCACTCGTCGACCACGCTCGACGCGGTCAGCACGACGCTCGCGCCCGCGACGAGGTGCGAGTGCAGCACCGAGAGTCCGTAGCAGTAGTGCAGCGGCAGCGCGGTGATCGCGCGGTCCGTCGGGGTCAACGCGAGGTAGTCGGCGATGGCGGTGGCGTTGGTGGAGACGTTGGCCCGGGAGAGGCGGACCAGCTTCGGTGATCCGGTCGTGCCCGACGTGCTGAGCAGCAGCGCGAGGTCGGGGTGGAGGTCGTGGGATGAGGTGTCGCGGCGTACGTCGTCGCGGGCGCCGGCGACACAGACGACGTCGGGGTCGTACGCCGCGACCATCGCGTCCCGCTGCGCGCGGCGCGCGTCGGGGACGACCAGCGCGACGTGGCCGTGCTGGAGGGCCGCGAGGTAGGCGACGAGCGAGTCGAGGTCGGTGGCCCCCTCGACCAGGACCAGGCGCCGCTCGGGACCCCAGGTGCGCGCGCGATCGGCGACCAGACGGGCCAGCGCGGCGTGACTGAGCTCGACGTCCCCCGCGATGACGGCGGGTGCGTCGCCGAAGGCCGCGTGCGCCAGCACCGGTTCCGCGTGGGTGGCGTCGCGCAGGGCCGTGGAGGCGGAGGTGGTCGTCACGGTGATCCCACGGGTCGGTAGGCGCGGACCAGCCCGGTCACCCGCAGGTGGACGGTGTCGCCCGCGACGGGGTGCAGCACGCCGGACATCCTCGACAGGACCGAGGTCCCGTCGTCGAGCCGCACCTGCACGGCGCAGTCGTGGCCGTAGTAGCTGACCTCCTCCACTGTTCCGCGGACCCCCTCGGCGTGCACGAGGTCGACGTAGACCTGCTCGGGCCGGATCATCAGCGCCACCTCACCCTCGGTCGGCTCGATGAGCACGACCTCGCCCAGGGAGCAGGTGGCGTGGGCGGCGTGGGCGGTGCCGGGCAGGACGACCGCCCGGCCGACGAACTCCGCGACCTGGGGGTCGATCGGGGACAGGTAGACCTGGCTGGGGGAGGCCGACTGGACGAGCCGGCCGGCGCGCATGACCGCCACCTCGTCGGCGAGGGAGAGTGCCTCGTTCTGGTCGTGGGTGACCAGGACGCCGGTGGTGTTGCTGGCCTGGAGGGCGCGGCGCACGGCTCGCGACGTGCTGCCGCGCAGGCTCGCGTCGAGGGACGAGAACGGCTCGTCGAGGAGGACGACCGCGGGCTGCGGCGCGAGGGAGCGGGCCAGCGCCACGCGCTGCTGCTGGCCGCCGGAGAGCTCGTCGGGCCGGCGGTCGCGGAAGTCGGCGCTGAGCTCGACGAGGTCGAGCATCTCCGCCACCCGATCGGAGGCCCGGTCCTCGCCGCGTGACTCGCGCGCCTCGCGGCCGAGCCCGAACGCGATGTTGGCGGCCACACTGAGGTGCGGGAAGAGCGCGCCCTCCTGCGGGACGTAGCCCACGCGACGGGTCTGCGGCGGCATCGGGCGTACGCCGTCGCCGGCGACCACCGTGTCGCCGAACGCGATGCTCCCGCAGTCGGGCAGGAGGAACCCGGCGATCAGCCGGAGCAGCGTCGTCTTGCCGCAGCCCGAGGGGCCGAGGACGGTGGTGAACGAGCCGTGCGGCACGTGGAGGGTGACGTCGTCGACCGCGCGGGTCGCGGGGTGCCCGTTGCCGGTCGAGGGGAACGACCGGGTCACGCCGGTGACGGTGAGCGAGCTCATGGCGCTCCCCGTCGATCGGTGGAGCTGTCGGTGCGCATCAACAGCACGGTCGCGGGCACGGAGACCAGCACGAGCAGCAGGGCGTACGGCGCTGCAGCGCCGTAGCGGAGCTCGGAGGAGGCCGACCAGAACTCGGTCGCCAGCGTGCTGGTGCCGATCGGCGAGAGCATCAGTGTCGCCGTCAGCTCGGTGGAGATCGCCAGGAACACCAGGGCTGCGCCGGCGCCGAGGCTGGGCGCGATGAGCGGCAGCGTGACCCTGCGAGCGGTGGAGATCGGTCCGACGCCCAGGCTGTGCGCGACGTCGTCGAGCACCACGGGCGCCTGTTCGAGCCCGGCGCGCACGGTCACGACGGCCCGCGGCAGGAAGAGGATCGCGTACGCCGCCACGAGGAGGGCGGCGCTCTGGTAGACGACCGGCACGAGGCGCAGCGACGCCACGACGAGCGCCAGGCCGACGACGATGCCGGGCAGCGCGTTGGCGATGTAGGAGCTGCGCTCGATGAGCGTCGAGGCCCAGCCGCGGTGGCGGACGGCGAGCCAGACGACGGGCACCGCGGCCAGCGTCGTGACGACCGCTCCCGCCAGCGCCAGCAGGATCGTCGTGACGAGCGCCTCGGCCAGGTCGGCCAGCGGGAACCGGGTCGAGGTGCCGACGACGAGCCACCGCACGAGTGAGAACGCCGGGACGCCGACGGCGAGTGCGACGACCGTGCCCGTCGTCGCGAGCAGCGGCCAGCGCCATGGCCCGAGCGCGAGCGGGACGGACTCGCGGGCAGCGCCGCGGCCGACCCTGGCGTAGCGCCGGTCGCCCCGCAGGCGGAGGTCCGCGAGGAGCAGGAACAGGCACAGCAGGACGAGCACGCCGGCCATCGCGGTCGCGGCGGCACCGTTGAAGGTCGACCCGTACTGGTCGTAGATCGCGGTCGTGAACGTCGGGAAGCGCAGCAGCGACAGCGCCCCGAACTCGGCGAGCAGGTGCAGGCCGACGAGCAGGGCGCCACCGAGCAGGGCGGGGCGCAGCTGGGGGAGAACGACCGTGCGGAAGGTGCGTGCACGCGAGTGCCCGAGGGACCACGCGGACTCCTCCAGTGCCGGGTCGAGGCGTCGGAGCATCGCCACGACCGGGAGGTAGACGAGCGGGTAGTAGGACAGCGTGACCACGCCGAGAGCGCCGGCGAAGCCGTGCACGCTGCGGTCGAGGGAGACCCAGGCATAGCCGTTGACGAACGCCGGCACGGCGAGCGGCGCGACGAGCAGGCCGTGCCAGAGGCGCCGCGCCGGCAGGTCGGTGCGCTCGACCAGCACCGCGAGGGCGACTCCCAGCACGGCGGTCGCCGCCATGCAGGCGGCCGCCAGGGTGATCGTGTTGCGCAGCAGCTCTGCGATGCGTGGGCGCACCAGCAGCTGCCACAGCTCGGCGGGGCCGATGACCACGACGTAGGTGGCGACGTAGGCGAGGGGGACCAGCGCCAGGACGGCGACGGCCGCTCCGGCCGCGAGCAGCAGGGGCGGCGTACGTCGCCCGGTGGTGGCCGAGGCGGTGGTCAGAGCAGCCCTGCCGCGGTCATCAGGTCGGTGACCTGCGGGCCGTTGAGGCTGGCCACATCGACCTCCGGCGGCTCGAGCTCGCCGAACGGCTTCACGACGGGATTGAGCGCGGCGTCGGGGTTCAGCGGGTACTCCAGGGCGTACGACTCCGCCATCGCCTGCTGGGCGTCCGTGCCGGTGAGCCAGGTGACGAACTCCTCCGCGGCGGCCTGGTGCTCGCTGCTGGCGAGGATGCCGGCACCGGAGATGCTGAGGAACGCGCCCGGGTCCTGGTTGCCGAAGAAGTGCAGCGACGAGCTGTCGGAGTCGGTGCCGTTCTCCTCGCGGTCGCGGTACCAGTAGTAGTGGTAGGCGATGCCGGCGTCGACCTCGCCGGAGTCCACCGACTGCATGACCACGAGATTGTTCTGCACGATGACGCCGTTGGCCTTCAGGCCCCGCAGCCACGCAGCGGTGGCCTCCTCGCCCTCGAGCTCGAGGACGGCGGAGACGATCGCCTGGAAGTCCGCGCCGGTGGGGGAGAAGGCGACGCGGCCCTGCCACTGCGGGTCGGCGAAGTCGAGGATCGAGGCGGGCATGTCGGCCTCGGTCATCGACTCGGTGTGGTACATCGCCACCGTCGAGCGGGCCAGGAAGCCGGTCCACGCGCGGTCGGCCGCGACGTACTGCTCCGGGATGGTCGCGGTGGCGGCCTCGGGCAGCTCGGCGAAGAGGCCGGCGTTGTCGACGATGCTCATCGCGGGCGAGTTCTCGGTGAGGAATACGTCGGCGGGGGAGTCCTCGCCCTCCTCGACGATCTGGTTGGCCATCTCGAGGTCCTTGCCGCTGCGCAGCTCGACGTCGAGGCCGGACTCCTCCTCGAACAGCGGGATGATCTCGTCGAGCAGCTGCTCGTGCTGGGCGTTGTAGATCACGAGGTCGGGCGAGCCCAGGATGCCGCATGCCGACAGGGTCGAGGCGGTGAACAGGGTGGCGGCCAGTGTCACGCTCAGGCGAGCGGCACGGCGGGGGGAGGTCGTCACGGAGGCGTCGTCCTTACTTTGCTTAGGCTCGCCTAACTCTAGACCCGTACGCCCAGGGCCTGGCAATTGCGTGTGTCACATCCCCGGGGTCACCCGGTGCCGGTGTCGAGGCCACCGGTCATGAGGGCGAAGAGGTCGCTTGGTCGATCACGCCGGTGACCCGATCGGCCTGCGGGCCGACGGCCGCGACCCGAATCTGCGTCCCCGTGTGGCTGGATCGCTGCGGGTCGTCGCCCTCGGCCGAGGAGTAGGCCACGGTCATCGGGACGCCGTCGGCCGTGACGACGGTCGCGGTCCTGCTGCCGCCCTCCTCGTCGGCCACGATCTGGGTCGAGTGGGCGTGGTCGCCGGTGACCACCACGAGCGTGTCGGGATGGGCGCGCTGGTGGTCCAGGGCGACCTCGACGGCCAGGTCGAGCTCCTCGAGCTCGCCGATCGCGCCGCAGACGTCCCGCTCGTGCTCGGCCTTGTCGACGCTCGCGCCCTCCACCTGGAGGAAGAACCCGTCGGGGTTGTCGAGCAGCTCGATCGCCGTGGCCGTCATCTGCTCCAGCGTCGGCTCGGTGCCGCGGTCCTGCGCGGTGCAGGTCCCGTCCGGCGTGGTGGCGCCCTCTGGTGCGGCCACGAGCGGGGCGTAGGCACGGGTCAGGTGGTTGGCGGCGAAGAGCCCGAGGACCGGTCCACCGGTCAGGTCGTCGACGGCGTCGAGCTCGTCGGCCGTGCCGACACTCCGATAGCCGTGCGCGGAGGTGGCGTAGTCGAGCAGCGTCTGTGAGCCGTCCTCCAGCAACCGGTCCCAGCGCTCCCGGCCCCCGCCGAGCAGGACGTCGACCTCGGTGTCCACGAGCTGCTCGGCGATCGACCCCTTGCCGCCGGCCGACTTCCGCGCGCTCGGGCACGCCTGCATCGTCGAGGGGTCCTGGCACGAGCGGGCGTTGACGTGGGCCGCGGCGGCGGCCGGGGTGGCATCGGTGATGTCGGCGGTCGTGACGTTGCCCGTGCGCCTGCCGAGCCGGGCGAACATCTCCAGCACCGTCTCGTGGTCCTCGCCGGGCACGTCCTGGGCGCTCGACGGCCCCTGCGAGATGCGGCCGTCGACGGTCTTGACGCCGGTCGAGAAGGCGCTCGCCGTGGCTGCGGAGTCGGAGACGTACGCGATCGGGTAGTCGGGACCGGCGCCACTCACGAGGCCGTAGGTCGTCATCGCGCCGGTGGAGGCCAAGCCGTCCAGGGCGAGCCGGCCGGCGGCGCCCACCGAGTAGTTGCGGGCGGTGGTGATCATCGAGTCGTCCATGCCGTCGCCGATGAGCAGGATCACGCTCCGCGGTGCCGCCACCGCTGCCACCGCGTCACCGGGTTGTCGGGGGCGGGGCGAGCGGGGATGTCGTGCGCGGCGACGGCGCCGATCGCGGCTCCTGCGGCTCCGGCGACGAGCGCGGTGCCTGCCACCAGGACGGTGCGGCGGTTCACGGCGGTCCTTCCGTCGGCTGCAGGGGTCGGCAGCCTACGACGACCCCGCGCGATCGGAAGGGGTTAGCGATCGTTAACCACTGCCGGATATGGTGCAGGCATGACCTTCGAGCTGTCCCCCGAGCACGAGCAGTTCCGCCGCAGCGTCCGCGACTTCGCCGAGGCCGAGATCGCGCCCCACGCCGCGCAGTGGGACCGCGACCACCACTTCCCGACCGACGTCGTGCAGAAGATGGGCGCACTGGGGCTGATGGGCCTGACCGCTCCGGAGGAGTTCGGCGGCGCAGGCATGGCGGGCGAGGACGGTGGCTTCACCTCGCTCTGCATCGCGATCGAGGAGATCGGCCGCGTCGACCAGTCGATGGGCATCACGCTCGAGGCCGCGGTCGGCCTCGGCATCAACCCGATCCTCACCTACGGCACGCAGGAGCAGAAGCAGCAGTGGCTGCCCGAGCTCGTCGCCGGGGACAAGGTCGCCGGCTTCGGCCTCACCGAGCCCGGCGCCGGGTCCGACGCGGGTGCGACGAGGACCAGGGCCGTCCTCGAGGACGGCGAGTGGGTCGTCAACGGCTCCAAGCAGTTCATCACCAACTCAGGATCCTCGATCACCTCGCTCGTGACCGTCACGGCCCGCACCGGCGAGCGACCCGACGGGCGACCGGAGATCTCGACCGTCGTCGTGGCCTCGGGCACGCCCGGCTTCGTGGCCGAGAAGGCCTACGACAAGCTCGGCTGGCACGCCTCCGACACCCACCCGCTGTCCTTCACCGACGCGCGCGTGCCCGAGGCCAACCTGCTCGGCGAGCGAGGCCGCGGCTACGCGCAGTTCCTCGCCACCCTCGACGACGGCCGCGTCGCGATCGCTGCACTCGCGGTCGGCTGCATCCAGGCCTGCCTCGACATGTCGGTGCAGTACGCCGGTGAGCGGCAGACCTTCGGTGGCCCGATCGGGCGCAAGCAGGGGTTGGCCTTCCAGATCTCCGACCTGCAGGTCATGCTCGACGCCTCGCGCCTGCTGACCTACAGGGCTGCGGCGATGAAGGACGCGATGGACGCCGGCTCGCAGGTCTCGATGGGTGCGTTCAAGCAGGCCGCCGCGGTCGCCAAGCTCTACACCACCGAGTCAGCCGTCACCGCCACGCGGATCGCGACCCAGGTGTTCGGGGGCTACGGCTTCATGGAGGAATACCCGGTCGTCCGGTTCTACCGTGACGCCAAGGTGCTCGAGATCGGCGAGGGCACCTCGGAGGTCCAGCGGATGCTGATCGCGCGAGGGCTCGGCCTGCCGGTCGAGTGAGGTCGGGGCGCCGCGTCAGGTGTGGTCGCTGATTCGTCGCAGGGGTTCCGCCCGGTCCCGTGGACGTGCTGGAGGAGGGTCCCCCGACCCCCGGATCGCGTTCTACGACGAGGGCGGGCGCTACCGGTGCTCCGCGACGCTGGTCAGCCCGACGGTCCTGCTGACGGCGGCCCACTGCACGTCCGGCTCCGACGGCAAGACGGCCGTCACGTTCCAGCTCCTCGTCGACGACGCGGCGCCGTCCCACCTCCCTGCGGCCAAGGACCCGGCCGTCGGCTACACCGCCGCGGACCTCGCCGGGACTGGCTGGCGACCTTCGGCCTCGGAGTCGACACGGCGCCCGCCGCCGGCCTGGGGCCTCGTCTCAGGCTGGCCGCGGTGCGTACATGATGACGGCGACGCCGACCAGGCACACGAGCGCGCCGGTGACGTCGTAGCGGTCGGGGCGGAAGCCGTCGACGACCATGCCCCACGCCAGCGAGCCGGCTACGAAGACCCCGCCGTACGCCGCCAGGATCCGACCGAAGTTGGCGTCGGGCTGGAGCGTGGCGACGAGGCCGTAGAGGCCGAGGGCGACGAAGCCGGCGCCGATCCACAGCCAGCCGCGGTGCTCGCGCACACCCTGCCAGACCAGCCAGGCGCCGCCGATCTCCGCGAACGCGGCGAGGGCGAACAGGGCGAGCGACCGGGTGATGTTCATGGGCGTGAGTGTCGCAGCCACGCGATCTGCGGCATCACGCTCGAGCGATCGTCAGGCGCACGATCTCGTCGACGACCTGCTCGAGCGGCGCCGTCGCGTCGACGGGGATCCCGTTCGGCACGTCCTCGCCGCAGCGGTGGAGTCGCAGGACGAGCGCCCGCTCCTCGGGGCTGGCTCCCCACTCGTCGCCGACCCGGGCGTCCAGCCGCTCCTCGAGGGTCGTCCGGTCGAGCTGCAGCACGAACACGCCGTCGAAGAGGTCGAGGAACGTCGTGAAGTTCCGCGAACCGCCGCAGAAGAAGGTGACCGCCTCGCCGCGGTCGGCCACCAAAGCGCGGACCCGGCGTACGTTCCAGAGGTGGTGCTCGTGGGAGGCGGTGTCGGTGGGGTTTGCGCACGCCCATCGCACCATCATGCGGGTCGACGGCGCTCCCGACCGACTGGTGAAGGTCGACCTCAGGACACGAGGACGTAGTCGACGGTCAGTCGTGGGACGTCTCGACGGGTGAAGGTCGCGACCGCGGGTGGGCGACTGCGGTGTCGGTGGCCGGTCGGCGTCGTAATGGTCACGGTGCCCCCCGGCCCGGGTCTCGCCCGCCACCGCGGTGCCTGCTTGGCGTGGTTGCACGCCTCGCACAGGCCTTGGGCGTTGGTGCCGGACGTGGAGCCGCCGGCCTCCCGGGAGAGGACGTGGTCGATGTGGCGGATCGGTGCGTCGCACCACGGGGTGCGGCAGAACTCGTCTCGCAGCCGGATGAGGCGTGCGAGCGCACGAGGAAAGAGTCGGGCACGGCTGTCCATGGTGACGAGCTCGCCAGATCCCGGGGAGGCATAGAGCCGACGCAGCCAGACCTGGTGGCCTGCATCGATCGACCCGGCCACGAGCTCACGGGCGAGCTCGGAGGGGATGGGGCCGAAGCCGTCGAGGTGGGCCGGATCGTCGCTCGTGCCGAGGAGCGCGTCGTGGGGCATGACGAGGTGGAGGGCGACCGGGTGGGCGGTCGCCTGCTCGCCCACACTGCCTGCGGCGCCGGCGATGCGACGCACGAGCTCGTCGGCCATCACCTGGCCCCTCGTCCTGGGATCGCCCTGTGCCCGGGCGCTGTCCGCGTCGCGGGTCAGCGCGGCATGGGCGGCGACACCGTCGGCCACCGGCAGCAGGGCGGTCAGCCAGACCATGGTGTCGGGGGCGGGTCGGATCGACACCCGCCGCTCGGACTCGGCCCTGCGGCGACGCGACACGTGCGCCTCGGCATCGAGCCGCGCGCCCTCGGCCTGGGCCGCGGCGATCACCTGGCGGTCGCTCATGGCCTCGAGCGCCTCGTGGTCGGCGGACACGAACTCGTCGACAGCCAGCCGGTCCTCCAGCGTGAGGCACGCGGTCTCACGGGCGATCACGGTGGCGCGCCACTCGGTGATGCGGCCGGCCCGCCACGCCGCCCACGTGTGCGGCAGCTCCCGCTGGACGATGCGCGCCAGACCGAGGTGTCGCTGGCCGCGGTGCGGCGACTCGCGCCGGGCAAGGGCGACCATCGATGCCACCCCCTGCCCGCGCCTCGCTGCCGGGACACCCGAGGGCCTCGTGGTCTGCCGCGACCGAGTCGGCGAGCTCGGCGGTCAGCGCGGTCTGCGCAGCACTCACCGTGCACGAGAGCTCCTCCAGCGCCCGGATCGCGTCGACGCGTCCTGCGTCGTCGAGCTGGCTGAGGCCGTCGAGCGACGCCTGCACCTCGCGCCGCATCGCCGCGATCGCGGCTGCGGTGAGGGGCGCAGTGGTGGACATGGATCCACTCAAGCAGGAGGGTCCGACAGTGGGGCCCAGGGCTGTGGACGGGTCGCAGCCTCGATCAGCACGGTGCCGTTGGTCTGGAACGACCTCGCTCGTTGCGCCCCGGCCGCGAGGAGCGACCGTTGCAGCTGGTCACGGGTGGGTGAGCCGGGGTGTCCCAGGCCCTTCCTCCTGGTGGCGCTGACCGGTGGGCCCACGGTGCCTGCTGATCTCCCCCTCCCGACGGATCCGTCGGCCGTCACGGGGAATTACCCTCGCCCCATGCCCAGCCGGCCCCAGCGCGTCCTCGAGTGGTTCGGCGTCGACGACGACTGGGAGCGCCCGCGCCCGGCGATCGGGCGGCAGGACGTCGTGCTCGCCGTCGGCATCGAGGTGATCGGCCTGCTGGGCCTGGAGCTGGTGCGCAGCGCCGGCGGGTTCGAGCAGACGGACGTGGCCGTGTGGGCACAGTGGCTGGCGGTGTCCAGCGGCGCCGCGTTGCTGCTCGGCCGCCGCCAGTGGCCCCTGACGGTGGCCGTCCTCTCCGCTGCGCACATGTTCGTCGCCGGGGTGACGATGCCGCAGGTGATGGGACAGGTGTCGCTGCAGATCGTCTACTTCGTCGCACTGCTCTCGGGAGTGGCATGGGCGCGCGACCGACGCGCGATGCTCGTCGCGGTGGGCACGATCGTGCTGTTCATGTTCACCTGGATCGGGTGGCAGTTCGCTGTCGGCTCGGCCGCCCAGGAGTGGTTCGAGCTGGAGGAGGAGGGCGAGCAGATCGGCCTCTTCCCTGTCATCCCGGCGGCCGTCGGGATCACGCTGCTCATCAACGCCCTCTACTTCGGCGGCGCGATCATCGGCGGCGGGGTCTCCTGGCGCGCGGCGCGGCAGCGCGACCGGCTCCACGAGCAGGCCAGCACCATCGCCGCCCAGGCCGGTCGGCTGCGCGAGCAGGCCGTGGTCGACGAGCGGTTGCGCATCGCCCGCGAGCTGCACGACGTGGTCGCGCACGGGGTGTCGGCGATGGGCATCCAGGCCGGCGCCGCCCGGCGGGTGCTCGACCGCGACCCGGACGCCGCACGTACGGCCCTGTCCCACGTCGAGGACGCCTCGCGCGTCGCCGTCACCCAGATGCGCCTCCTGCTGGGCGCGCTCCGCGAGGGCAGCGGCGAGGGTGCCGACGAGCGGAGCGACACGCGTACGACGGACGCGGGCATCGCCGATCTGTCAGACCTGGTCGCCGAGGTGTCCGGCGAGGGCCTCAGCGTCAGCCTGGACGTGGTCGAGGCACCGGACGACGCGGCGGGCCGCGTGCCACGGGGGATAGGGCTCGCGGTCTACCGCACGGTGCAGGAGGCGATCACCAACGTCCGTCGGCACTCCACCGCCGACACCGTCTCGGTCGTCGTGCGGGTCGACGAGGTGGCGTCCTACGCCGAGGTGGAGGTCGTCGACAACGGCCGCCCGCGGCACGGTACGTCGGGCAGCGGGCTGGGCCAGCTCGGCATCCGCGAACGTGCGGCGAGCCACGACGGTCGGGTCGACATCGGCCCGCGGGTCACCGGCGGCTACCGGGTCCGGGTGCGCTACCCGCTGGAGGCCACGTCGTGACCGACCCGGCGGGCGGGCGGTTGAAGGTGCTGATCGTGGACGACCACGCGATGGTGCGCTCAGGCTTCGCGATGGTGCTCTCCGTCGAGGACGACATCGAGGTGGTGGGCGAGGCGGCCGACGGGCTCCAGGCGATCGAGCGGGCCCGCGCGACACGCCCGGACGTCGTGCTGATGGACGTCCAGATGCCTCGCATGGACGGGATCGAGGCGACCCGGCACCTCGTCGCCGACGACCTCGGACACGTCGTCATCGTCACCACCTTCGATCGCGACGACTACCTCTTCGACGCGCTCCAGGCAGGGGCGAGCGGCTTCCTGCTGAAGAACGCCGGCCCCGAGCAGCTGCTCGACGCCGTTCGCGCGGCCGGTCGCGGGCACGCCCTGCTCGCCCCCGAGGTGACTCGACGCGTCATCGCCCGGATGACCGTCGCCCGGTCCGGGGTGGGCCCGGGCGCGGGCCGAAAGTGGAGGCGAGGAGCGGTCCGAGCCCCTGGAGCTGGGCCGGCTGACCACTCGTGAGCGCGAGGTGCTGGCGATGCTGGGTCGCGGTCTGTCCAACGCCGAGATCGCCGGCCGCCTCGTGCTGGGTGAGGCCACGGTGAAGACCCACGTGTCCAACGTGCTCGCCAAGCTGCACCTGCGCGACCGGGTGCAGGCGGTCATCTACGCCTACGAGGCCGGCCTCATCCACCCGACGGAGGACTGACGGGCCGTGCAGGTTCCGTCGCGCGGGGGATCCATCTCGACGCGCCGCCCCCTAGCGTCGGTGCCATGTTGGAGATCCGGGAGCTGACCAGACGGTTCGGTGAGAGCACCGCCGTGGACCACGTGTCGTTCGAGGTGCCGGCCGGTCAGATGACCGGCTTCGTGGGCGCCAACGGTGCGGGCAAGACCACGACCATGAGGATGGTCATGGGCGTGCTCGGCATCAACGAGGGTGAGGTGCGCTGGCAGGGTCGGCCGATCACCCGGCTCGACCGGCGGACCTTCGGCTACATGCCGGAGGAGCGCGGGCTCTATCCCAAGCAGCCGATCCTCGACCAGCTCGTCTACGTCGCCCAGCTCAAGGGCCTGGGCCGGCTCGAGGCACGCCGCCAGGTGCAGGAGCTGCTGGAGCGCTTCGGGCTCGGCGCCCGCGGCAAGGACCACCTCGAGAAGCTCTCGCTGGGCAACCAGCAGCGGGTGCAGATCATCGCCTCGGTGCTGCCGAGGCCGGCCGCCCTCATCCTCGACGAGCCGTTCTCGGGGCTCGATCCCCTCGCCGTCGACTCGATGGTCGACCTGCTGCGCGACCACACCCGCGACGGCACCCCGGTCCTCTTCTCCAGCCACCAGCTGGACCTCGTGGAGCGCCTGTGCGACCGCCTGGTCGTGCTGGCCGGCGGGCGACGGGTGGCCGCCGGGACGGTGTCGGAGCTGCGTGAGGCGGGGGTGCCGCGCTTCCGGCTCGTGCTCGGCGGTGACGCCGGCTGGGTCCGCAACCAGAGCGGCCTCGAGGTCCTCGACCTCGACGGCACGACCGCACTGGTCGAGGTCCACCAGGACGGGGCCGAGCAGCACCTCATCGCCGAGGCGACGAGCCGCGGCGCTGTCCACGAGTTCGTCCGGGTCCGCCCGGCGCTCAGCGAGATCTACCGGGAGGCCACGTCATGAGCACGCACGACAACGGATCCAGCAGGACCGAGCCGGCCTGGATGCTGGTCACCCGCCGCGAGGTCGTCTCGCGCATCACCGACAAGTCGTTCCTGATCGGGACCGCGCTGATGGTCGTGATGATCGTCGGCTTCATCGGGTTCACCGCCTGGCAGGACACCAGGACGGAGACGGTCACCCTCGGTGCCACGCCCGATGCCGTCGCCATGGCGACCACGGTCGAACAGGCCGCACCCGAGGTCGACGACGAGATGGAGGTCACCGTCGTCGAGCTCGACGACCGGGCGGCCGCAGAGGCGGCGCTGCGCGGCGACGAGGTCGACGCCTGGCTGCACCCGGTCGACGACGGTTGGGAGCTCACGTCGGAGTCGAGCGAGCAGGACTCCCTGACCGACCTCGTGCGCACCGTCGTACGCGGGCAGGTGCTGAGCGACAACGCCGCGGGCGTCGGCTCGACGGTCCAGGAGCTCGAGGCCGGCAGCGACGTCACCACGGCCTTCCTGCGGGGCGACGCCGAGAAGGCGGCCGTGGCCGAGGCGGTCGGCTTCGTCTTCGTCTTCCTCTTCTACTTCGCCGCCCTCGTCTTCGGCATGCAGCTGGCGTCGTCGGTGATCGAGGAGAAGCAGAGCCGGATCGTCGAGATCATCGCCGCGGCCATCCCGCTGCGCCACCTGCTCGCCGGCAAGGTGCTCGGCAACACGGCCCTGGCGGTGATCCAGCTGATGATCTACCTCGTGGTCGGGCTGATCGGCCTGACGTTCACCTCCTACACGTCCTACGTGCCCGCGCTGACGGGACCGACCGCCTGGTTCATCGGGTTCTTCCTGGCCGGCTTCGTCGCGCTCGCGTGCCTGTGGGCCGTGGCCGGGTCGCTGGCCTCGCGGACCGAGGACCTGCAGGCCACCTCGACGCCCCTGACCATGCTGATGCTGGTGATGTTCTTCGCCGGGCTGTCCCTCGACGGGCGCGGCCAGGTCATCGCCTCCTTCGTCCCGCCGGTCTCGGCCGTGGTGATGCCCAAGCGGATCCTCTCCGGCGGCGTCGAGTGGTGGGAGCCGCTGGTCGCACTGGGGCTCCTGGCCGTCTTCGCGGTCGTCACCGTGTGGGTGGGGGAGCGTCTCTACCGCCGCGCCCTGCTGCAGACCGGCGGTCGGGTCAGCCTGCGCCAGGCGTGGTCGGCCGCGGAGTAGCGCACGCGCAGGGGCCCGCCGGAGCAACCCTCACTGGAACAGCTGCATGAGCGACGTCGTGCCACTGACCACCGCCCAGAACCGCAGGCACCGGCCCGCCAGGCCGGTGACCATGAAGATCCAGAACGGCACCCGCAGGACGCCGGCCAGCACTGCGGTGACCGCGAAGGGCGGGAAGCCGCTGGCCGCCGAGACGAAGAGCAGGCCGGCCGTGAACCAGGGTCGCCCCTCGGCCCGTGCGTGCCACGTGTCGAGGGCGGCCCGGGCCTTCGGCTTCTGCAGGTGTCGGCTCACCCACGGGGCCCGGTCGGCGTGCATGCCGCCGTAGTACCAGAGGATCTTGCCGAGCATCTGGCCGACGGTGGCCGCGACGACCAGTGCCCACGCCTGGTCGGGGGACTGGCTGAGCGCCACCACGAGGATCGCCTCGATGTTGATCAACGGGAGCAGGGCGGAGCCGATCGAGGCGCCGAGCACGCTCCAGAAGAGCATCAGCCGCGTGCTTCCGGCACCGGCAGCCCGATCCGCACCAGCCGGTGGAGCGAGACGCACTTGAGGACCAGCAGTGCCGAGGCGATGGCCAGCCCGACCCACATCCAGCCGGTCACGAGCAGCAGCACGGCGAAGAGGGCGCTGTTGACCGCCTTGGCCGGCTTGGACCAGTTCCACAGCCAGGTCGGGCGGTCGATGACGAAGAAGTAGTTGGGGCTGCGCACCGGCCAGGCGAGGAAGGCGATCGAGAGGAAGAAGTCGATGACCATGAACTCGGCCAGGTAGACGAAGATCGCCGGGGACAGGTCGGGCTGGAGCCAGGCCAGGCCGATGTAGAACGCAGCGGCGTTGAACCGGTCGCAGATGATGTCGAGCACCGCGCCGATCCGGGTCTCGCAGTCGCGCACCCGCGCGTAGAAGCCGTCCAGCATGTCGCCGATCCAGTAGACGACCAGGGCGGCGACCAGCAGCGTCAGGCTCTCCTCGTGGGCCGCGACGGCGGCGAGCACGACGGAGGCGACGGTGCGCACCGCCGTGATCACGGTCGCGCCGGTCAGCAGCCGCTCCTCGCGCACCCCGTAGAGGCCCCCGGGGTCGGCGACGGGCTGCGCCTCGACACTGCCCAGCCCCCTGCTCCCCACGCCCGGATGCTAGCGCGTCAGGCCCACAGCTCGGTCCATCCGTGCCCGAGCTCGAGCACGAGCTCGCGCAGCAACGGCAGGCTGACGCCCACCACGTTGTGGTGGTCGCCCTCGATCCCGGTGACGAAGGCACCGCCGAACCCGTCGATCGTGAAGGCTCCCGCGACGTGCAGCGGCTCGCCGGTGGCGACGTAGGCGTCGATCTCCTCGTCGCTGATGTCGGCGAAGTGCACGGTGGTGGACCCGGTGGCCGCGGCCACCCGCCCGCTGGCGGCGTCGCGCAGGCAGTGCCCGCTGTGGAGGACCCCGGACCGTCCGCGCATCGCCTGCCAGCGGCGCTTCGCCTGCTCGGGACCGTGTGGCTTTCCGAGCGCCTCGCCGTCGAGCTCGAGGACCGAGTCGCAGCCGAGCACGAGCGCGTCGGCGGGGATGTCGTCGCGCGCCGCGACGGCCGCGCACTTGAGCTCGGCCAGCTGCAGGGCCAGCTCCGCGGGGGGCAGGTCTCCCAGCTGGGACTCGTCGACCCCGCTGACGATGACCAGCGGGTCGAGGCCAGCGGTGCGCAACGTCGTACGACGCGCAGGCGAGGCCGAGGCCAGGACGAGCGTCGTCACAGGCGCTCCAGCGCAGTGCGGAGCGGGTCGAGACCGAGCGAGCCCAGGTCGAGCGCCGCGCGGTGGAAGGCCTTCAGGTCGAAGTCGTCGCCCTGGCGCGCCTGGACCCCCGCGCGGGCCTCGAGCCAGATGCGCTCACCGACCTTGTAGGACGGGGCCTGGCCGGGGAGGCCGAGGTAGCGCTTGACCTCGAACTGGATGACCTCGTCGTCCATCCGGCAGTGCAGCCGCATGAACTCCAGGCCCAGCTCGGGCGTCCACGTCTCACCGGGGTGGAAGGCGGTGCCACCGGCCCCGAGCCGGTTGTCCTCGGGGATCGTGAGCTCGAGGTGCATGCCGATGTCGACGATGACACGGGCCGCGCGCAGCGACTGGCCGTCGAGCATGCCGAGCAGGTCGGCGGGGTCGTCGAGGAAGCCGAGCTCCTCCATCAGCCGCTCGGCGTAGAGGGCCCAGCCCTCGCCGTGGCCGCTGCACCAGCACATCAACCGCTGCCAGCGGTTGAGGGTGTCGCTGCGGTAGGCCGTCTGCGCGACCTGGAGGTGATGGCCCGGAACGCCCTCGTGGAAGACGGTCGTCACCTCGCGCCAGGGGTGGAAGTCCTCGATGCCGTCGGGCACCGACCACCACATCCGCCCCGGTCGCTCGAAGTCCTCCGACGGGCCCGTGTAGTAGATGCCGCCGTCGTTGGTCGGCGCGAGCAGGCACTCGATGCGTCGGACCGGCCCCGGGATGTCGAAGTGCACATCGGCCATCTCGACGATCGCCCGGTCGGCGAGCTCCTGCATCCAGGCGCGGAACGCCTCGCGGCCGTGGACCACACGCGCGGGATCGGCGTCGAGGTGGGCGACCGCGGCGTCGACGTCGGCACCCGGCCGGATCCGGTCCGCCGTGGCGTGCATCAGGTCGCAGAGGCGCTGGAGCTCGGTCCAGCCCCAGGCATAGGTCTCGTCGAGGTCGACCTCGGCACCGAGGAAGTAACGGCTGGCGAGGGCGTAGACCTCGCGCCCCACGCCTTCCTTCTGGTGCCCCTGCGGCTCGAGCTCGTCATCGAGGAAGAGCCCGAACGCGGCGGTGGCGGCGCTGGCCCGGCCGGCGAGGGCGTGCAGCTCGTCGCGGTCCCCGCCCGTCAGCCGCCCCACGAGACCGAGGTAGAAGTCGCCGGCCTCACCGCTCTGCCCGGTCCATCGACGCACCTGCTCGGCCACCGCGGCGTACTGCCGGGCGGCGACGACGTGACCCTGACGGGCCTCGTCGGCGAGCGTGATGCGCAGGCCCTCGAGGGCGGCCGGTAGGGCGGCGAGCCGCGCCGCGATGGCCGCGACGGCCTCATCGCCGTCGGTCGGCATCAGGTCGAAGACGCTGCGGATCTCGTGCAACGGGCTCCACAGCACCGACATGCGCGAGCGCTGCACGCCGGCCTCCTCGAGCTCGACCTCGAGGCGGGTCCGCTCGAGGAACGCGTCCTTCGCCGCGGCCTCCCTGTCGTCGACCGGGGTTGCGGCCTCGACGGCGGCCACGGCCGCGCGGGCCAGCGCGTCGCGGGCGTCGAACCCGGCGGGGGAGAAGTCGGTCATCCGGTGGTCGTGGCCGGCCACGCCGAGCGAGGTGGCGGTCAGCGGGTCGAGCGCGCAGAAGTCGTCGACGTAGGCGTTGCACAGGGCATCGATCGTGCGCGTGGGACTCGGGTCGGACATGGCTCACACCCTGCCACGTCGGGGCAGGGTGGGCCGTGGGTCGCGCTGGTGGCTCAGCGAGGGAGCCCGCTGGCCCGCCAGGCACCGGGACGGACGTGGTGCTCACGACGTACGCCGCGCGCCGGGTCGTTCCACGCCGGGCGCGGGCTCGTCGGCGGATCCTCCGGCGCCGCACCCAGCGCCGAGAAGACGGCGACCAGGGCAGCGATCTCCTCGGCGGTGGCGTCCGCGTCGACCACCCGGAGGACCGGTGTCGGAGGTTGCTCGGCGGCCATCAGAGGGGGATGTTCCCGTGCTTCTTGGGCGGGAGGGTCTCCCGCTTGGAGCGCAGCAGCCGCAGCGAGCGGATGATCTCGATGCGCGTCTCGTGGGGTGCGATGACGGCGTCGACGTAGCCCCGCTCGGCTGCGATGTAGGGGTTGGCGAGCGTGGTCTCGTACTCGTCGACGAGCTCGGCCCGCCTGGCCTCGACGTCTCCACCGTCGTCCTCGACGGCCTGGAGGGTCTTGCGGTGCACGATGTTGGCCGCGCCCTGGGCGCCCATGACGGCGATCTGGGCGGTGGGCCAGGCGACGTTGATGTCGGCGCCGAGGTGCTTGGAGCCCATCACGTCGTAGGCGCCGCCGTAGGCCTTGCGGGTGATGACGGTGATCAGCGGGACGGTGGCCTCGGCGTAGGCGTAGATGAGCTTCGCGCCTCGGCGGATGATTCCCTGCCACTCCTGGTCGGTGCCCGGCAGGAAGCCCGGCACGTCGACGAACGTCAGCACGGGGAGGTTGAAGGCGTCGCAGAAGCGTACGAACCGGGCGGCCTTCTCGGAGGCGTCGATGTCGAGGCACCCGGCGAGCTGCATCGGCTGGTTGGCCACGATGCCGACCGAGCGGCCCTCGACGCGGCCGAAGCCGACGAGGATGTTGGGCGCGAAGAGCTCCTGGACCTCCAAGAACTCACCGGGCTCGCCCTCCTCGTCGGCATCAAGCACCGCGGTGATGACGTCGTGCATGTCGTAGGGCTGGTTGGCGCCGTCGGGGATCAGCACGTCGAGGGCCCGGTCGCCGTCGGTGACCTCCATGTCCGGGACCTCACCTGATTCCGGGAAGAGCTCCGGTGCGGGGTCGAGGTTGTTCTGCGGGAGGTAGGACAGCATCGCCTTGACGTAGTCGAGGGCGTCCTGTTCATCGGTTGCCAGGTAGTGGGCGTTGCCGGACGTGGTGTTGTGGGTCCGCGCGCCGCCGAGGTCCTCCATCGTGACGTCCTCGCCGGTGACGGTCTTGATGACGTCGGGTCCGGTGATGAACATCGCGGAGGTCTGGTCGACCATCACGGTGAAGTCGGTGACGGCGGGGGAGTAGACGTGACCGCCGGCGCAGTTGCCCATGATCAGGCTGATCTGCGGGATGACGCCGGAGGCGTGGACGTTGCGGCGGAAGATCTCGCCGTACAACCCGAGGGAGACCACGCCCTCCTGGATGCGGGCGCCGGCGCCCTCGTTGATGCCCACGATCGGGCAGCCGGTCTTCATGGCGAGGTCCATGACCTTGGTGATCTTCTCGCCGTAGACCTCGCCGAGCGACCCGCCGAAGACCGTGAAGTCCTGGCTGAACACGCACACCATGCGGCCGTCGACCTCGCCGTAGCCGGTCACCACGCCGTCACCGTAGGGGCGGGTCTTCTCCAGCCCGAACGCGGTCGAGCGGTGCCGGGCGAGCTCGTCGAGCTCGACGAAGGTGCCCTCGTCGAAGAGCATCTCGATGCGCTCACGCGCGGTCCTGCGACCCTTGGCGTGCTGCTTCTCGACGGCGCTGTCCGACCCGGCGTGCAGGGCCTCGTCGAGGCGCCGCTCGAGGTCGGCGAGCTTGCCGGCCGTCGTGTGGACGTCGATGTCGTCGGACTGGACGGGGCTGTGCGTGCCCTCACCCGGCTGTGCGCTCACGCGACGTCTCCTGCTCGCTCGATCCCTGGTTCGTTCCACTGGCTCCGTCGGGCAATCTAGTGCCATGAGCGACTCGTCCACATCGCGCCCACCCATCGACACTGCTCGACTCCACACCCCGACCGGATGGCGGATCGAGGTCGAGGAGGAGACCCCGTCGACCAACGCGTCGCTCGCCCGACGGGGCCGCGACGGCGAGGCCCCGGGCCTCGTGCTGCTCACCGAGCACCAGAGCGAGGGCCGCGGTCGGCTGGACCGCGTGTGGGAGACACCGCCCCGCTCCTCGCTGACCTTCTCGGTGCTGCTGCGCCCCGACGTGCCACCCGAGTCGTGGTCGTGGCTGCCCCTGCTGACCGGGTACGCCGTGCAGGCCGCGCTCGCGGACCGGCTGCCCGACGTCGCGCTGAAGTGGCCCAACGACGTGCTCGTCGACGGCGGCGCGCTGGGTGCCGGACGCAAGGTCGCGGGCATCCTCGTCGAGCGCATCGACACCGACAGCGGGCCGATGGCGGTCGTCGGCATCGGCATCAACGTCGACCAGAGTCTCGAGGAGCTGCCCGTCGCGCTGGCCACGTCGGTCTCGCTGGAGACCGGCGAGCCGGTCGAGCGCACGGGACTGCTGGCGCAGGTCCTCGGCTCGCTGCACGGGCTCCAGGGACTCCTCGACGACACCGACGCGCTGCGCCGGGCCTACGCCGACGTCTGCGTGACGCTGGGCCGCACCGTGGACGTCCACCTGCCGGGAGGAGACGTACGCCGGGGGGAGGCGCTGGACATCGACGCCTCCGGGGCCCTGGTCGTCGGGACCGACGACGGCACCTTCACCGTGGCCGCGGGCGATGTGGTGCACGTGCGTCCCGCCTAGTGACATGATCGGCCGGTGGCCTTTCCGAGCAAGCTCCTCAACGAGGGTGAGCACGTCGTCGTCTCCACCCGGACGCACGTCAAGGTGCTGATCGGACCCGCATTGGTCCTCGTGCTGCTCGTCGCCGCCGTGATCGTCCTCAGCCGGCTCACCGACTCCACCGTCGTCGGCGCCATCACCGGCGCGGTGTCGGTCCTGGTGGTCGTCTGGTGGGTGCTGCGGCCCCTCGTGCTCTGGCTGACCACGACCTACACCTTCACCAACCGGCGCTTCATCAAGCGCTCCGGCTTCATCGCCCGACAGGGCCGCACGATCCCCCTCAACCGGATCAGCGGCGTCGACTTCGAGGTCGGCGTGATCGACCGCGTCTTCGGGTGCGGCACGCTGGTCGTCTCCGACGCGAGCACCGACGGCAGCGTCCAGCTCAGCGACATCCCGCGCGTGGAGGAGGTCCAGCTCCAGGTGTCCGACCAGCTGCACCGCCTCGCGGGCGGCGACCGACGCGACGATGGCGCCTGAGCGCAGCTCTCGCGGTCCGGCGTCGGGCCGCGCGCGGGACCGGGCCCCGGGCGAGCGTCTCGACGACGCCATCCTGCGCAGCACCCCGCAGTTCAACGCGATCGAGGTGGCCGCCGAGACCGGGGTCACCATCGAGGAGACCCGCCGGCTGTGGCGTGCGCTGGGCTTCCCCGAGTTCGTCGGGGAGAAGGCCTACACCAAGGCCGACGTGGAGGCAGTGGCGACGCTGATGAGCTTCGTCGACGCGGGCGCCGTCGACTTCGACACGGCCGTCAACCTCACCCGCGGCGTCGGCCAGACGATGGCCCGGCTCGCGGACTGGGAGGTCTCGGCCCTGGTCAACCGGGTCGAGGAGCTGGAGGCGGGCGAGGAGGCGACCGGCTCGCGCGTCGGGTCGGCCCTGCGCCTGATCGACGAGGTCAACCCGCCCTTCGAGCGGCTGATCGTCTATGCCTGGCGCCGCCACCTCGCCGCTGCCGTCGGCCGGATCGAGGCGATGGGCGCCAAGGACGAGGACCTGCACACCATCGACGTCACGGTCGGCTTCGCCGACCTGGTGTCCTTCACCGCGCTGTCCAACACCCTCGACCGCGACGAGATCGGCGACCTCGTCGAGGTCTTCGAGAGCCGCTGCCAGGACGTGGTCGCTCGATACGGCGGTCGGATCATCAAGAGCCTGGGCGACTCGGTGCTGTTCGTGACCTCCAGCGCCGAGGACGGCGTCGCGGTCGCGGAGGGGATCATCAACGTGATCGGGCGCGACGCGAAGATGCCCGACGTACGGCTCGGACTGGCCAGCGGGCCCGTGGTCCAGCGCCTCGGTGACATCTTCGGCCCACCGGTCAACATGGCGGCCCGCCTGACGCAGGTGGCACGTCGCAACCGGCTCATCGTCGACCAGAACACCGCCGACCTGCTGCCGGAGTCGGACTGGGAGAACAGGCGGCTCCCCGCGCGTCCGGTCCGCGGCTTCGGACTGGTCGAGCCGGTCGCCGTACGACGTCACTGACGCCGGTGCGTCGGGTCCCCGGAGCGTCGCCCGCCACGTGCGAGGTCCGGCCGGGAGTCCCGCCCGGCGTGCGCTTCTATAGGCTCCGGACGTGTCCTCGACCGGTTCGCACCGCGCTCCCACGCTCGTCGTCGTCGGAGGCGGCCAGCTGGCCCGGATGATGGCCCAGCCCGCGATCGCGCTGGGCCTGCCGCTGCGCCTGCTCGCCGAGGCCGAGGGGGTCTCGGCCGCGCAGGTGATCGGTGACCATCTCGTCGGCGACTACACCGACCTGGCCACCCTGCGCCGGGTCACCGACGGCGCCAGCGTCGTCACCTTCGACCACGAGCACGTGCCCACCGCGCACCTGCACGCGCTGGAGGCCGACGGGATCGCCGTACGTCCCGGCCCGGACGCACTCGTGCACGCGCAGGACAAGGCGGTCATGCGCCGCCGCCTCGCCGAGCTCGGCGTGCCGTGCCCGCGCAACGCGGTCGTCACCTCGCGCGCCGAGGTGGAGCTGTTCGGGCTGCCGTGCGTCCTGAAGACCACTCGCGGCGGCTACGACGGCAAGGGCGTCTGGGTGGTGCGCGCCCTCGACGAGGCCCAGGTCGCCTTCGACGCCGCGGCCGCCGCCGGTGTGGAGGTCCTGGCCGAGGAGCTGGTCGACTTCCGCCGCGAGCTCTCCGCGCTCGTCGCCCGGTCCCCGAGCGGCCAGGCGGCCGCCTATCCGGTCGTCGCCTCGACCCAGCTCGACGGCATCTGCCACGAGGTCATCGCGCCGGCCCCCGACCTCTCGCCCGCTCTCGCCGGTGAGGCGCAGGAGATCGCCCTGCACGTCGCCGGTGCGCTCGACGTCACGGGCATCCTCGCCGTCGAGCTCTTCGAGACGACCGACGGCCGGATCCTGGTCAACGAGCTGGCGATGCGCCCCCACAACACCGGTCACTGGACCCAGGACGGCGCCGTGACGTCCCAGTTCGAGAATCATCTGCGCGCTGTCATGGACCTCCCCCTGGGTTCGCCGGCCCCGCGCGTGCGCTGGACCGTGATGGTCAACATCCTCGGTGGACCCACCGACAGCGGGCACCTCTACGACGGCCTGCCGCACGCGATGGCGCGCGACCCGCACCTGCGGGTGCACCTCTATGGCAAGGACCTCCGGCCCGGTCGCAAGGTCGGCCACGTCAACGCCTACGGCGACGACCTCGACGACTGCCTCGAACGCGCCCGGCACGCCGCCGCGTGGTTCCGTGGTGACCTCGGCAACGAAAGCGAGTGAGCAGATGACCGATCAGCAGGACACCACCGCCCGGGTGGGCATCGTGATGGGGTCGGACTCCGACTGGCCGGTCATGCAGGCCGCCGGTGAGGTCCTCACCGAGCTCGGCGTCACCTGGGAGGCCGACGTGGTCTCCGCGCACCGGATGCCGACCGAGATGGTCGCCTGGGGCCAGCGGGCCCACACCCGCGGACTGTCGGTGGTCATCGCCGGCGCCGGGGGAGCGGCCCACCTGCCGGGCATGCTGGCCTCGCTCACGCCGCTCCCGGTGATCGGGGTGCCGGTGCCGCTGAAGTATCTCGACGGCATGGACTCGCTGCTCTCCATCGTGCAGATGCCCGGCGGGATCCCGGTCGCGACCGTCGCCATCGGCAACGCCAAGAACGCCGGCATCCTCGCCGCGCGGATCCTCGGCACCAGCGACCCCGAGCTCCAGCAGCGCCTCGTCGACTACCAGGCGTCCCTCGCCGAGGCTGCCCACGCCAAGGGCGAGGTCGTACGCCAGGCAGCCGCGGGCGTTGAGCGCCGGCTGGGCTTCTGATGGGCCGGGGCTTGCGGTGAACACCGTGCGCTGGGGTGTCGCCGGCACCGGTGGCATGGCTGCCGCCTTCCTCGACGACTTCGAGCACGTGCCCGGCGCCGAGCTGGTCGCGGTGGGCAGCCGCACCCTCGACCGGGCGCAGGCGTTCGCGGCCGAGCGCGGCGGCGCCGCGATGACCCATGGTGACCTGGTGCGCGCCGACCTCGACGTGCTCTACATCGCCACCCCCCACCCGCAGCACCACGACCTCGCGCTGGCCGCGATCGCCCATGGCACGCCGGTGCTGGTCGAGAAGGCCTTCACCGCGACCCTGGACGGCGCCCGGCGGGTCGCGACAGCGGCGCGCCAGTCGGGGGTCTTCTGCATGGAGGCGATGTGGACGCGGATGCAGCCGGCGCTGCACCGAGCCCGTGAGATCGTCGCGGCCGGGGAGATCGGCGAGGTCGTGGGCGTCCACGCCGACCTCGGCGCCTACCGGCACTACGACCCCACCCACCGATTGTTCGCCCCGGAGCTGGGCGGCGGGGCGGTGCTCGACCTCGGCGTCTACGTCGTCTCCATCGCCCAGCACTTCCTCGGCACGCCGAGCCGGGTCACCGCGACGGGCACGCTCTTCCCCAACGGCACCGACGCGAGCGCCTCGATCCTGATGTCCTACGACGACGGACGTGGCGCGTCGCTGTCCACCACGCTGCAGGCCGCGAGTGGGGTGCGGGCCACCGTCCTGGGCACCCAGGGCTCGATCGAGCTCGGCCCGCAGTTCCACCACCCCACCCAGCTCGTCCTGCGACGCGGGGACGAGCCCGCGCAGGAGATCGTGGCGCCGGCCGTCGGCCGCGGCTACTCCCACCAGATCGCCCACGTCGCCCAGTGCCTGGCCGACGGTCTGTCCGAGAGCCCGCTGGTGCCGCTCGCGGACACCCTCGTCGTGCAGGCGGTCATGCAGGACGTGCTGGAGCAGATCGGCGTCACCCCGGCCGAGGGAACGGTCGACCTGGGCTAGTCGCTCACCCGGCCACGCAGGGCCTTGGTCCGACCCCGCTCCTTCTTCTCCTTGAGGCGGCGCTCCTTCGAGCCCCGGCTCGGCCGGGTCGGTCGGCGCGGCGGTGGCGGCGGTGCCAGCGCCTCGCGCAGGAGGTCGGCCAGTCGCTCCCGCGCGGCGACCCGGTTGCGGTGCTGGGAGCGGTGCTCCGAGGCCGCGATCGACACACGACCCTCGGGCCAGCGCCGCAGCGCGCGCGCTCGCTGGGTGTCGCTGAGGACCTCGGAGGAGGCCACGTCGAAGTCGAGCTCGACACGCGAGTCGGTGGTGTTGACCGACTGTCCGCCCGGCCCCGGGGACCTGGAGAACCTCTCCACCAGCTCGGACGCAGGCACGACCAGGCCCTCGGGAAGCCCGGGGCCGGAGGGGACGAGGAGGTCGCGCACACCTCCATTGTGGCCGACCGGGCGAGTGGGAGTCGTGGACCTCGTCGACGCAGGCCCTGCGGACTAGCGCTCGCGCCTGCGCCACTCGATCGCCGGACACGTGTCCATGACCATCGGCGCGCCCGCTGCCGTCGTACGGGCGAAGGCCTCGGCGTCGACGACGCCGAGCTGGAACCAGACACCGCCCGGCCCCGATCGCGACGGCCTGGTCGGCGAACTCACCCGCCGCCTCGGAGCGGCGGAACACGTCGACCACGTCGACGGCGAACGGCACGTCGGCCAGGGTGGCGTAGCCCTGCTCGCCGAGGACGGCGGGTGCGTCGGTGTCGGCGAACACCGGATGGACGGGCACGATGCGCTTGCCGCGCTCCTGCAGCAGCGAGGCGATCGAGTACGCCGTGCGCGCCGGGTCGCCCGACAGGCCGACGACGGCCCACGTGCGGGCCTCCTCGAGCATCCGGTCGACCGTGGCCCGGTCCTGCCAGGAGTCCGGCTGCGAGGTGGGGTCGGGAGTGGTCATCACCACACCGTAGCCGTCCCCTGCGCAATGGTTGGACGTCCTACAGTGCAGTCATGAGCGAGTTCCCCCTGTATGCGCTGTCCGAGGAGCACCAGGCCATCCGAGAGGCCGTGCGTGCTCTCGCCGACGCCAAGATCGCGCCCCACGCCGCTGCCGTGGACGAGGAGGCGCGCTACCCGCACGAGGCGGCGGCGGCCCTGCTGGCGTCGGACTTCCACGCCCCGCACGTGCCCGAGGCCTACGGAGGGGCCGGGGCCGACGCGCTCGCGACGGTCCTGGTGATCGAGGAGGTCGCGCGGGCGTGCGTCTCGTCCTCGTTGATCCCGGCCGTCAACAAGCTCGGCTCGCTGCCGGTGCAGATCGCCGGCTCGGAGGAGCTCAAGGCGACCTACCTGACCAAGCTCGCCGCCGGCGAGGGAGGCTTCTCCTACTGCCTGTCCGAGCCCGGTGCCGGGTCGGACGCCGGCGCGATGAAGACCCGCGCGGTCCGCGACGGCGACGACTGGGTCATCGACGGCGTGAAGCGCTGGATCACCAACGCCGGGGAGTCGGAGTTCTACACCGTCATGGCCGTGACCGACACCGAGAAGATGACCCGCGGCGGCATCTCGGCCTTCGTGGTCGAGAAGTCCGACGAGGGCGTCTCGTTCGGGGCCCCGGAGAAGAAGCTCGGCATCAAGGGGTCGCCGACGCGCGAGGTCTACTTCGACTCGGTCCGGATCCCCGCGAGCCGGATGATCGGGGAGGAGGGCACCGGCTTCGTCACCGCGATGCAGACCCTCGACCACACCCGGGTCACGATCGCCGCGCAGGCCGTCGGTGTCGCGCAGGGGGCCCTCGACTACGCGCTCGACTACGCCAAGGAGCGCGCAGCAGTTCGGGAAGTCGATCGCGGAGTTCCAGGGCCTGCAGTTCATGCTCGCCGACATGGGCATGAAGATCGAGGCCGCCCGCCAGATGACCTACGCCGCTGCTGGTCGGTCCGAGCGGGGCGACAAGGACCTGACCTTCTTCGGTGCGGCCGCGAAGTGCTTCGCCTCCGATGTCGCGATGGAGGTCACCGTCAACGCCGTGCAGGTGCTCGGCGGCTACGGGTTCACCCGCGACTACCCCGTCGAGCGGATGATGCGCGACGCCAAGATCACCCAGATCTACGAGGGCACCAACCAGGTCCAGCGGATCGTGATGGCACGGCAGCTCCTGGCCGGGGTGCAGTCGGAGCTCTGACCCCGGGGCGGTTCCTCAGTGCGAGGCGACCCACCCGGCGATCGCGTCGGCGCCCGGGCCCTCCAGCTCGTCGAGGCGAGCGCTGCGCCCCGCGACGGCCGCCGCCAGGGCTGCTGCGGGGGCGACGACCTCGGGGCCGTCGCCCGAGCGCCAGTCCAGGTCGGTCGCGACCAGGGTCGTCACCGGGCGACCTCGCGGACCGAAGACGCCTGCGGCCCGGGGGGTCAGCAGGAAGTCCAGCGCGATCCGCCACGACTCCACGGGCCGGTCGGAGGCGAGGCCGAGCGGGACGGCGATGTCCTCGCGGTGGATCAGGACGTCGGTGAGCGGCGCGCGCCAGTCCATGCCCGGAGGGGTGAAGCGCGACCCGGCCCTGGTGCGCATCACCGCGGTCAGCTCGGTCACGCTCGTCGAGGCGCGATTGTCCACCAGGAGCTGGTTGGCCCGGTCGAAGCTCATCCGTGCGCGGAGCATGGCCACCGTCACCTCGCGGATCGTGGCGGTCGGACCGACCATCACGTGAGCGGCGACGTCCTTGACCGTCCACGCGTCGCACAGGGACCGGGTCGTGACCTGCTCCGGCGTCAGCGCGTCGACCAGGTCCGCGAGTGCACGGCGCTCGTCGGCGATGAGGTCCCAGCGAGGCTCCACGCTCACGAGCCTAACGGTTGTCCGGGTCGCCATACTGGGGGTGTGAGTCGTCCTCCTCGTCCTGCGGCGATCGTCTCGGCACTGGCGGCGCTCCTCCTGACGGGGTGCAGCGCGACGGCCGACACCCAGGTCGCGGCCGGGCACTCCCACGCCGGTGGCGCAATGGTGTCCATGCCCGTGGGCGACGGCACCCGGGTCGTCGAGGTGGGCTACTCGCTGGACGGCCTGCAGGTCCGCGAGCAGCCGGACGGCATCGGCGAGGTGAGCTTCCGTATCGACGACGCGGACGGCCGGCCGGTGACCGACTACGTCGAGGAGCTCACCAAGGAGCTGCACCTCTACGTCGTCAACGACGACCTCACCGTCTTCCGCCACCTGCACCCCACCCGCGCCGACGACGGCACGTGGACCGCACCCCTCGACCTGCCCGACGCCGGCGGCTACCGCGTCATCGCCGAGTTCGTCGCCGTCGACGAGGGTGGCAACGGCGACCACGTCGTGCTCGGGCGGCGCCTGGCGCTGCCGCCGGGCGACCCGGGAGACCTCCTCGCCGAGGACCGCATCGTCGAGGTGAGGGTGTCGCAGGCGCCGACCACGGGCCCCGACGGACTGCTGCGTCTGATGGTGCGCGACGCCGCGGGCCGACCCGTGGAGCTCGGCACCTACCTCGGCGCCTACAGCCACGTCACCGGCTTCCACACCGAGACCGGGGCCATGGTGCACCTGCACCCGCTCGACGCCCCCGACGTCACCCAGGACGGCTCCGAGCTCACCTTCCACGCCGACATCGAGCAGCCGGGTGACTACCGGCTCTTCGTCCAGGTCCGGGTCGACGGGTTCCTGCACACGGTGCCGGTCGCGCTCACCGTCGAGACCGCGGCCGGCTCAGCGTGAGACGCTCACCCTGACGGTCGTCACCGGGTTGTCGAAGCGGCTCAGCCGGATGCTGACCTGCACCTCCCACTCGCCGGGCCGCGGCACGACGATCTCCCCGCGATAGGTGCCGGCTCCGACGGGCGTGAGGGTGACCTCGCCGATGTCGAGGTCGTCGGTGCCCGAGGTCCCGGGGCTGCTCAGCGAGACCTCCGGATTGCTGGGCGGGTCGTAGGGCTCGCCGGCGGCGTCCTGCACCTGCACGAGGAGCGTGTTGCTCCCGGTACGACGTGGGTCCATCACCGCGAGCACCCGCAGGTCCCCGGCGGTCGCCGCGCCGACGCCCGTGGTGCCGGAGGCAGCGGCGACGGGCGCGGGTCGCGGTGACTGGTTGACGAGGAAGCCGGTGACGCCGAGCAGCGCGACGAGCAGCACCGCCTCCACCCGGACCGTGCGGGTCATCGCAGCGGCCGCACGCTCCCGGTCGCCGAAGCCCGCGGCGGTGCGCACCGAGGGCAGCACCCGCCAGCGGTTCCAGCCGCCCGCCGCCGCCACGACCAGTGCGATCGCGACCTTGGTGAGCAGCAGCCAGCCGTACGCCGTGTCGATGAGGCCGGTCCACGACCCGACGATCCGCCACCCGAGGACGGTGCCGCTCGCCGCGACCGCGAGCAGCAGGCCGCCGGCGACGGTGGAGAACCGGGACAACGTCCGGGCGGCCAGCAGCTCGCGCCCGGCCAGCGCCCGCAGCGAGAGCACGAGGCCGATGAGGCCGCCGAGCCACACGGCGCCCGCGCTCACGTGCAGGACATCGGTGGCGACCAGGAGGGCCGAGGGGGCGAAGGCGCGGGAGTGCCCGACCAGGGAGGGTCCGGCGAGGGCGAGCAGGGCGCCGCCACCGAGGAGCCAGCCGGCGCTCCGCTCCGGTGGTGCGTCCGTCGCCGCCCCCAGGGCGACGCCCAGGCCCACGAGGACCACGACGGCGGCCGCCAGCTCGTTGACGACGGCGCTCGGGGCGAAGGATGTCAGCAGAGCGTCCAGCTCGAGGCCCTGACCGTAGACCGAGGCCAGCGGCACCTGCAGGACCGCGCCGCCCGCGCCGGCCCCGGCGGCGTACGTCATGAGGCGGCGGAGCCGTCCGCGGACCTCGGCGCCGGCCCAGGACCGCGGGAGGACCAGGGCCACGAAGAGCGCCAGCCCGGCTGCCACCAGGAGTCCGACGAGCGTCACGGCGGTGACCACGTCGCGCAGCACGGTGACGACGGCCGACGACGTCTGCGGCTCGGGTGGTGCGGCGACCGATGCGCTCGGCGCGCCGACCGAGAACCTCAGCGCGCCCGAGATCGGGTGGCCGTCACCGGAGAGCACGTTCCAGGCCACGACGTAGGTCCCGTCGGCCAGGTCGGAGGCGTCGGTGATCTGGACCGTGACCTCCGTGCCGCTCGAGCCGGCCGACGCCGCGACCGGCTCGCCCTGTGCGTCGTAGACCGCGATCTCCTGTGAGGTCAGTCGCACCGGCTCGTTGAAGGTCAGGGTCACCGTCTCGGGCGCGGTCTCCACGACGGAGCCCTCGGCCGGGTCGGTCTCGACGAGCTCGGCGTGCGCCGACGCCGGCCCACCGAGCATCAGCACCATCGCGGGCGCGACCAGCGCAGCGACCACCAGGGCCCACCCGCGCGGGATGGCCCGGTGCCGCCACGCCGGTCGCACCGGCGACGTCACGAGGTCGAGCGGGTCCGGGCCAGGGCCACTGAGCCGGCGGCCAGTCCGAGCAGTCCGGCGACGAGGCCGGCCCAGCCCAGGGCGGAGCTGTCACCGGATGCCGCGCCGGCAGCAGCCTCGGCGGGCCGCCGGGCTCGCTGCTGGTCTGCTCGGTGCCCTCGTCGGCCGCCTCGTCCGCTGCCTCGTCGACCGCCTCGTCACTGTGGTGGGCGCCCTCAGCGCTCGCCGGCAGGATCCTGAAGGCCGGGGCGGGGCTCTCGAGCTCGTCGGGGTCCTGGCCCTCGGCCGCGACCTGGGTCCAGTCGGTGGAGCCCTCCACGCAGGTCTGGATCGTCGGCCAGGCGAGCATCGCGCCCTCGATGTCCGGCACCTGGAACGACAGCTCGAAGGTGTCGCGCTGCCCGTCGGGCAGAGGGGTGTCGGCGGTGTAGACGACCGAGGCGATGCGCTCGGTGACCTCGTTGCCGTGGCTGTCGGCGATCGGCTCGTCGAGCTTCTCGATGGTCGTCTCGACCTCGTAGTAGGGGTTGCGGGTCGGGGTCACCGAGAGCACCGACTCGGGGACCTGGATCTCGATCATGGTGGTGGGCGAGGCCTCGCAGCCGTGCGGGACGCTGAAGGTCGCGATCGTGTAGGCGCCGGCCGAGGCGTCGGTGACGGTCGCGCCGACGTGGGCGCCGGCCGGGGAGACGAGCGAGAGGGCGATGGCCGCGGTGGCGACCGGAAGGGCGCCGAGGCGCGTGAGGACGCGGCCGGACGAGGGTGTGGACATGAGTTCTCCTGAGGGGGGCGTGCGGGTCTGGGGTCGGCTGTCGTGCCCACCCGGACCCGGACGGGCTCAGGTGGGACGGACCGCCAGCGGTGGACCGCGCATCGGCGATCTCAGCAGGTGCACCAGGCAGACGTGGATCCGGACCTCGGTGGGTCGCAGACGCCGCTCGGCGACGACCGGCAGCGCCGCACGCTCGGTGAAGGAGACGACGCAGGACGCGACGCGCCGACCTGCCCACCACAGGAGCGCGGTGAGGAGGGTGACGAAGACGTGCGCCGCCGCCATCTGCCAGGTCCAGCCGTCCTTCGGGCTCGTCATGGCGTGGGTCGACGCGTGGTGGGTGTGCTCGGCGACCAGGCCGAACGACTCGTGGAGGCCGAGCTGTGCCGCCGCGACGACGGGGAGCAGCGCCCACGCGGGGACCCGCCGGGTGAACAGCAGCAGGCCGCCGGCGAGCACGACGGCGGCGACGAGGACCAGCCCCGGCCGTGTCGGTGCCGCGCCGCCGGCCCAGGTGTGGGCGCTGAGGGCGCCGGCCACGACGACGACGGTCGCCGCGAGGGCGCGAGCCACGGCGTACGGCGCACACGTGCGCACCACCCTCGGCTCGACGATCACCGGCCCATGTTCTCAGACCGGCACTGACGTCGG
Source organism: uncultured Actinomycetota bacterium (assembly GCA_963806925.1). Taxonomy (GTDB): domain Bacteria; phylum Actinomycetota; class Actinomycetes; order Propionibacteriales; family Nocardioidaceae; genus Nocardioides. Next base: position 230,238 of record CAWEAI010000001.1, read on the forward strand.
CTACCAGCCGTGCGCCCGGTGTCCGCGGCGGTAGTCGGTGTGCGGGCCCGCGGGCGCGGGAGTGGCGCCGTGACGGTTCCTGAGGAACATCAGCGGGAAGATCAGCAGCCACACCGGTGCTCCGACGACGATGCTCAGCGCAAGGAGCAGCGCCAGGACCGGGAGCAGGGGCACCCGGGTGCGACGAGAGCCCCGCTGGGCTGCGGGGTTCACCACCGGTGGGTAGGTCACCACCGGTCGCGGCAGGTCGTCGAACAGCAGCGCCAGGTCGCCGCGGGTGCGGGCGGTCCAGACCGCGTCGAGGCGCTCGTCGTACTCCTCGTGGTCGAGGCGACCGTCGGCGTAGTGGGTGGCGAGGTCGGCCATGGCCCGCTCGCGGTCGCTGTCAGCGATGCGCACGTGCGGGTCGAGCAGGTTCATCGCTCCCCGTCCCGTCCGTCCGCGAGGATGCCGTAGAGGCGGCGACGGGTGTCGACCAGGACGTCGAGGGCCGCACGTCGCTGCTGCTCCGAGCCCTGGGTGCCGAGCTGCCACACGGCGCTCACGACCTGTCCGATCTCGCTCTTGATGTCGGCCTGGCCCGAGGGCTGGTCACCTGCGGGCTGCTCCATGCGGGCGAAGGGCGCCCACACGGTGGCGAGCTCGGAGGTGTTGGCCTCGGCCCAGGCCACTCCTGAGTCGGTGAGCCGGATCGTGCGGCGCCCGTGCTCGTCGTCCGACTCGACGAGGCCCTCGTCCTGCAGCTGCTGGATCGTGGGGTAGACGGAGCCGGGGGAGGGGCGCCACTCGCCGTTGCTGAGCTCGGAGATCTCCTGGATCACCTGGTAGCCGTTGATCGGCTCCTCGGCGGCACGCGCGCGGTGCAGGACGTCGATGATCGCGGTGCGGACGTCGCCGCGCCGCACCTTGGGCCCGCGCGGCTGCGGCTTCTGGGCGCCGGCTGCGAAGCCGAGGATCTCGCCGAGCCACGGCGGCGGGCCGCCTGCCCGGCTGCTGCCGCTCGGACGACGCTCGGGATCGTGCTGTGCGGGCCAGTCGGCCCCGGGCCAGTGGTTCCCCATGACGTGCTCCTCAAGATCTATCGGTGGACTATCACGATATATCGCGAGCGTACGCCGGGGTGAGGGCCCGCACAAGGGCCTACCGCGCCCTGCCCGTCGGCGTGCAGGCCCGCCCGGGCACCGACGAGTCCTCGATGATCGCGTTGAAGAGCGCCGGGGCCCGATCGGGGTCGGCGACGAGCCGGTTGGCGTCGCTCGGGGCCGGCAGGTTGGGCATGGTGCAGGTCCGGCTGTCGCCCGTCATGGCGAGGGCGAACCGACCCATGTCGAGGGGGTTCATCGCCTCGTCGACCCGGATGGCGCCGGAGGCCGCAGCGGTGATGTTCCAGTAGCGCAGCGGGTTGAGGAACGTCGCCGGCGTGAGTGCCTCGTCACCGAGAGCGCTGATCACCTCGCGCTGACGAGCGACCCGGTCGAGGTCGCTCAGCGCGGTGACGTACCGCGAGCGGGAGTAGCCGAGTGCGGTGAGGCCGTCGACCTGCTGGCAGCCCTTCGTGATGTCGAGACGCGCCCGCGGGTCGACCATGTCCTGCGTCGGGCAGATCTCCACGCCGCCGAAGGCGTCCACGGTGTTGATCACGCTGCCGAAGCCGAGCTCGACGTAGTGGTCGATGTGGATCCCGGTCAACGACTCCACCCGCTGGGCGAGCAGGGGCGCCCCGCCGCTGGCGAAGGCCGCGTTGATCATCTGGGTCCCGCCGTCGGGGACCTCGACCAGGGTGTCGCGGGGGATCGACATCATCGTCCGCCCGCCCGAACCGGTGTGGAGCACGATGATGGTGTCGGTGTTGGTGCCGCCGCGCTCGGGGGTGTCGAGCGCCTCGCGCTGCGCGGCGGTGAGGTCGTCGGCCTTGTCGGAGCCGACGATGAGGTAGTTGGTGCCGGGTTGGTCGTCGGGTCGCTCGCCGCCCGGCTCCGCGTCGACCTTGTCGATCGTCGTCCAGTGGTAGAGCGGGACGCCGCCGAGGTAGACCACCACGAGCAGGAGGACCAGGGGGATCAGGCCCAGCCTCAGCCGCGGGCGCCAGCGCCGCTTCCTCGGTCGCGGGCGCGGTGGCCGTGCCGCGGCCGCCGGCGGCTGCCCGCCGGCACCCGGTGCCTCGCGACGTGCCACGGGCATCACCCGGGTCTCCTCGGGGGCCCGGGCTGCTGGTGAGCCGGGGGTCGGGTGCTGTGTCGGCATCCGCTGGGTCGCGTCTCCCGGGGGCGACTGCGACCGTCCTCCGTAGAGCCAGTCGTACTCGGGGGTCCCCTTCTCGGGCATGTGGGAGCCCTGCGGACGATCAGCCATGCGACCGGACGCTACCGTGCCGCACGGCGGCGAGCGCGCGCCTCGCCCCGCGTCGTCGCACCGGGTGAGACCGAGGCTCGCCGACTCCGGGAACGGAGCCACCAGTCCGCAGGCAGCGGCGCGTCGCGACGGACTGTGACGGGTGTGACTGGTGATACTGGGCGGGCTGACTTCCCCCAGCACAGAGAGGTCCCCGATGCCGCCCGTCCCGCCCCCCGGGTCCCCGCAGACGCGGTTCACCACGCTCGACCGCGCCCAGCGCGTCCGGTTCCGTCGTGCGCTGACGCTCATGCTGATGACCCTCGTGCTCCCCGGTTCGGCGCAGCTCGTCTGCGGCAACCGTCGGGTGGGACGCAACGCGGTGCGGGCGTGGGTCGCGCTGGTCGTGCTGGGCCTGCTCGCCCTCGTGGCGTCGTACGTCTGGCACGGGGTGGCCTTCTGGGCCGGCACCGACCCGACGGTGCTGCAGGTGCTGCGGCTGGGCCTGATGGTGCTGGCCGTGGGCTGGGCCTACCTCTTCGTCGACGCGTGGCGCCTGGGACAGCCGCTGACGCTCCAGCGCCAGCACCGCCTCGCCGTCGTGGGCGTCAACGGCCTGCTCTGCTTCAGCGTGGCGGGCGCCCTGCTCTTCGGGGCGCACGTCATCGGGGTGCAACGCGCCTTCATGCTCTCCATGTTCACCGACGGCGACGCGACCAGTTCCAGCGACGGTCGCTACAACGTCCTGCTGATGGGCGGGGACGCCGGCGCGGGCCGCTCAGGCCTGCGACCCGACTCGATGACCGTGGCCAGCATCGACGCCGAGACCGGCAAGGCGGTGCTCATCTCGCTGCCGCGCAACATGCAGAACTTCCCCTTCGCCGCGGGTTCGGTGATGGCCGAGCAGTTCCCCGACGGCTTCGACGTCCCGGGGATGTACCTCAACAGCCTCTCGACCTGGGCCATCGACAACGCCGAGCTCTTCACGGGCTCGGAGAGTCCCGGTGTCGAGGCCACGCTCCAGGGTGTGGAGGGGATCACCGGTCTGGAGATGAACTACTGGGCGATGGTCAACCTGGAGGGCTTCAAGGACCTCGTCGACGCCGTCGGCGGGGTCGAGCTCAACGTCCGGCAGCCGATCCCGGTCGGCCTGCCCCACGAGGACACCTTCCACTACATCGAGCCCGGCACGCGCACCCTCGACGGCCACGACACCCTGTGGTTCGCCCGCGCCCGCGAAGGATCCGACGACTACTCACGCATGGCTCGTCAGAAGTGCGTGATGGGCGCGATGCTGCAGCAGGTGAGCCCGCAGGCGGCGCTGACCAACTTCGAGGAGATCGCCGGAGCGAGCTCGGCGATGGTCTCCACCAACGTGCCGCGCAGCGAGGTCGACCGCTTCGTCGGCCTCGCGCTGAAGGCGAGGACCCAGAAGATCGCGACGCTGTCGCTGGTCCCGCCGATGATCGACACGGCCGACCCCGACATCGCCCTGGTCCAGCAGAGGATCGCCGACGTGATCGCGCGGGCCGAGGGCCGTACGCCGGCGAGCGACACCGCAGCGGCAGCACCCGAGCCCGAGCCCGAGCCTCCCGCCGCCACCACCACGGCACCACCGGCCAGCCCGACCACCACCCCCGCGCCGACCCCCGCGCCGACCCCCGCGCCCTCGGCCACGCCGCCCGCCCCGCCGCCGCTCACCGGCGGGTCGATCGGTTCGCTCTCCCAGGGCTATGCGGCCAACCAGGCGGAGGACCTCGGCGCCGTGTGCTGACCCGCCGACCCGGCCCCTAGGGTGTACGCCGTGACCACCGGACCCCTGCCTCGCATCGTCGCGGTCGTGGTCACCTTCAACCGCATCGGACTGCTCGAGACGCTGGTGCGCAGGCTGGGCGAGATCGAGGGGCTGGCCGAGGTCCTCGTCATCGACAACGCCTCCGGTGACGGCACGGGGGAGTGGCTCGCCGCCCACCCGCACACCGGTGAGATCCCGCTGTCGTCGCGCACCCTCACCACCAACCGCGGCGGCGCCGGTGGTTTCCACGACGGCCTGGCGTGGGCGCTGGACCGCGAGGCCGACCTGGTGTGGCTGATGGACGACGACGGCCTGCCCGACCTCGACTGCCTCGAGCGGCTGCTGGAGGAGTCCGGCAACCTCGACTTCTGGGGTCCGCTCGTCGTCGACGAGGCGGACCCGGCGCGCCTGGTCTTCCCGATCCGGCTCCCCGGTGGCACCCGGGTGGTGCACCAGGTCGACGACGTACGTCGTGCGGCGCGTGCGGACCGCATCGACGGGATCGTCATCCCGTTCAACGGCGTCCTCGTGACCAAGGAGCTGGTCGACCGGATCGGCCTGCCGCGCGAGGAGTTCTTCATCTGGGGCGACGACCACGAATACCGGCTGCGGGCCGAGGAGGCGGGCGCGCGCGTGGCCACCGTGGTCACCGCGACGGTCCGCCACCCCAGCGTCGGCAACCTCGGCACCGCGATGATGTTCGGCCGCACGACCTACAACGACTCCCCGAGCGACCTCAAGCACTACTGCATGGCCCGCAACAACCTGGTCAACCTCCGCGACTACCGCGGTCCCCTGCACGCGGTCGCGTTCGTGGTGAAGACCGCCTGGTTCTACGCCTTCACCCGCCCGAGCCTCTCGCGCCTGCGGCTCAGCGTGGGAGCCATGCGCGCGGGCATCGCCGGCGACTTCGAGGGCCACCGGAGGTTCCTGTGAGGACCGGGACCGAGTCGGTCGCGGTGGTCGTGGTGACCTTCAACCGCGCCGACCTCCTCGTCGGCATGCTCGACGGCATCGCTGCGCAGACCCACGCCCCAGACGCGGTCTTCGTCATCGACAACCTCAGCACCGACCACACCCGCGACGTCCTCGGGTCGCGTGGCGACCTGCCGCTGCACGTCACCTTCTGCGAGGCCAACCTCGGCGGTGCCGGCGGGTTCCATCTCGGCGTGCGCCAGGCCTACGACGCCGGCTTCGACCGCGTCTGGCTGATGGACGACGACGTGGTCCCGGCTCCCGACTGCCTGGCGGCGTTGATGGCCCTCGACGAGGACTGTCTGATCGCGGTGCGCCAGGACCTCGCCGGCACGCTCGTGGAGAAGGCGGCCGTCGACTTCGATCTGCGCAACCCCCTCGCCGTACGCCCCAAACGTGCTGCCGTCGACACCGTCTACGCCGACCGTGCCTCGATGCCGGCGCTGGTCGAGGTGCAGAACGTCGCCTTCGAGGGCTTCATGGTGCGCCGCGAGGTGATCGCCGACATCGGCTTCCCCGACCCGGCGTTCTTCATCTTCTACGACGACGCCGAGTACGCCGTGCGCGCCCGCCGCGCCGGTCGGCGGATCTGGGCGGTGCGCGACGCGGTGCTCGTGCGTCAGCTCGACTTCAACCAGCAGCACGACCTGTCGGGCTGGAAGGGCTTCTACATGTATCGCAACCTCTTCGTGGTGCACCTGCGCCACGGGGAGAACGTGCTGGTCCGGCTCAAGCCGTGGCTGATCACCGTCGTGGTGGTCCTGCTCAGCCCGGCCCGCGGCGGGCGCGCCGAGGCGCGCAACGTGATCCGCGCCATCGCGTCGGCGCGGGGCATGCGCCGCCTGACCGAAACTGCCCGTCCCCCTCGCTAGACTCGGCCGCGCCTCTCATCCACAGGAGTTCCTCCCTTGTCCCAGGGTCCAGCACAGCTTCCCGACCTCGTCGTCGTCGGCTCCGGCCTCTTCGGCCTTACCATCGCCGAGCGGTGCGCCGAGGAGCTGGGCCTCAAGGTGCTCGTGGTCGAGCGCCGCCACCACCTCGGCGGCAACGCCTACAGCGAGATCGACGAGGAGACCGGGATCGAGGTGCACAAGTACGGCACCCACCTGTTCCACACCTCCAACCAGCGGGTGTGGGACTACGTCACCCGTTTCACCTCCTTCACCGGCTACCAGCACCGGGTCTTCGCGAAGTACCAGGGGCAGGTCTACTCCTTCCCGATGAACCTCGCGCTGATCAACCAGTTCTTCGGCAAGGCCCACACCCCGGACGAGGCGCGGGCGCTGATCGCCGAGCAGTCCAGCGAGATCGCCACCGAGGACGCCACCAACCTCGAGGAGAAGGCGATCAGCCTCATCGGCCGCCCGCTCTACGAGGCCTTCGTCAAGGGCTACACCGCCAAGCAGTGGCAGACCGACCCGACCGAGCTGAGCGCGGACATCATCACCCGCCTGCCGGTGCGCTACAGCTTCGACAACCGCTACTTCAACGACACCTACGAGGGCCTGCCCGTCGACGGCTACACGGCGTGGCTGACCCGGATGGCCGATCACCCCAACATCGAGGTGCGCCTGAGCACCGACTGGTTCACCGACACCGACGACTTCCGGCAGGACGACTTCAAGGGCAAGGTCCCGGTCGTCTACACTGGGCCGGTCGACGAGTACTTCGACAACTCCGAGGGCCGCCTGTCGTGGCGCACGGTCGACCTCGAGCAGGAGACCGTCGACGTCGACGACTACCAGGGCACCGGCGTCGTCAACGCCAACGACCAGGACGTGCCGTGGACCCGGGTGCTGGAGTTCAAACACCTCCACCCCGAGCGCACCTACCTGCCGGGCAAGTCCATCGTGGTGCACGAGTACTCGCGCTTCGCCGAGCCCGAGGACGAGCCCTACTACCCGATCAACACGGCCGAGGACCGCGCCAAGCTGCTGAAGTACCGCGAGCTGGCCAAGGCCGAGCCGATGGTGATCTTCGGCGGGCGCCTCGGCACCTACAAGTACCTCGACATGCACATGGCCATCGGCTCTGCGCTCTCGATGTTCGACAACAAGCTCAAGCCCCACTTCACCCAGGGCGCCGAGCTGACCAGTGGAGGGATCGACGCATGAGCACCGAGACCGTGTCCAGGCTGCTCCAGAGGCAGATCCTGCCCATCGACCGCGACACCGACGTGTTCGCGCTCTATGTCGACCTCGAGGACATCAAGCTCGACACCGACCGCTTCACCGTCGGCGGGGACAAGGCGGCCAAGGACCTCAACAACGCCGCCATCCGGCAGTCGACGGCGACGGGTCGCAAGCTGCACCCCGACCAGATCCGCTCGCGCACCGAGCTGAGACTCGAGGCGTCGCAGCTGCTGTCCTTCGGGACCTACTTCAACGCCTTCCCGGCGTCCTACTGGCGCCGGCACTCGATCGTCACCGAGGTCGAGCTCACCGTCAGGGTCACCGGTGCCAGGTCGGTGGTCACGGTCTACAAGTCGATGGCGCACGGCCACGCACAGCGCGTCGACGCGGCTGTCGTGGAGGGCGAGGGCGAGGACGCCGCAGGCACCTTCACCTTCTCGCTGCCGCTGAAGCCGTTCGTCGACGGCGGCTGGTACTGGTACGACGTCGTCGCCGGCGACGACGGTGCAGTGGTCCAGGGCGCCGAGTGGACCGCGAAGGTCCCCGCCGACCGTGCCCAGCACGGCACGGTCGACGTCTGCATCACCACGATGCTGCCCGACATGAGCGCGCAGCTGCTCGGCCAGCTCGGCAGCACCGAGGAGCTCCAGCCCTACCTCGACACGGTCTTCGTGATGGACCAGGGCAAGGACAAGGTCACCGACAGCCCCTACTTCGCGGCCGCGCAGGCCGGCCTCGGCGACAAGCTCCGGGTGATCGTCCAGGGCAACCTCGGCGGCTCCGGGGGATATGCACGCGGACAGCTGGAGAGCGTGCGCAAGGCCACCGCGACCTACGCCATGATGATGGACGACGACGTGGTCTGCGAGCCGGAGGGCGTGATCCGCGCGGTCACCTTCGGTGACCTCGCCAAGCGCCCGACCATCGTCGGCGGACACATGTTCAACCTCTACAGCCGCTCCCAGCTGCACTCCTTCGGCGAGATCGTCCAGCCCTGGCGCTTCTGGTGGCAGACGCGCCTGGACGGCTACAGCCAGTGGGACCTCGGCGCCCGCAACCTGCGGTCGGCACGGTGGTTGCACAAGCGCGCCGACGTCGACTTCAACGGCTGGTTCATGTGCGTCATCCCGCGGGTCGTGCTCGAGGAGGTCGGGCTGTCGCTGCCTGTCTTCATCAAGTGGGACGACTCGGAGTTCGGCCTGCGCGCCAAGGAGGCCGGCTATCCGACGGTCTCCTTCCCCGGTGCGGCCGTGTGGCACGTCCCGTGGACCGACAAGAACGACGGGGTCGACTGGCAGTCCTACTTCCACCAGCGCAATCGCTTCATCGCCGCGCTGCTGCACTCGCCCTACGAGCGCGGTGGCCGCATGGTGCGCGAGAGCCTCAACCACCAGATCAAGCACCTCGCCTCATTGCAGTACTCGACCGCCGAGCTGCGCCACCTCGCCCTGGAGGACGTCCTGCGCGGGCCGCACGCGCTGCACGGCGAGCTCGCCACCAAGCTGGGCGAGATCAACGCCTTCCGCATGCAGTTCTCCGACGCCCGGCTGGTCACCGACCGCGACGACCTGCCGCAGGTGCGTCGCAAGAAGCCGCCGAAGAAGGGCAAGTCGGACGTCGAGATCCCGAGTCGGCTCGGCACCCTCGTCGCCGCGGGGCTGGCACCGCTGCGCCAGCTGCGGCCGATCCGGGAGATGTCGCGCCACTACCCCGAAGCAGAGCTCCCGGCGATGGACTCGGCCTGGTACAACCTGGTGAAGTACGACTCCGCGGTGGTGTCGATGAACGACGGCTCCTCGGTCGCGCTCTACCAGCGGGACCCCGCGCTCTACCGCGACCTGCTCAAGCGCACGGTCGAGATCCACCGCCGCTTCCACCGCGAGTGGCCCGAGCTGTCCGCGCAGTACCGCGCGGCGCTCGGCGAGATCACCTCGCCTGAGTCCTGGGAGAAGACGTTCGCGCCCTACATGGACGCCGACGAGCGCCTCGACGGCCCGGGTGAGGGTGCGTGAGCCAGCCCGACACGGACGCGAGCGGGGCTGACGTACGACCGTCGGTGGAGGTCCGCCACGACCTGGAGCACGTGCCGCTGGTGCCACCCTCGCGTACGTCGGGGGTGCTCGAGGTGTTTCGGCGCCGCTACCTGCTGCGTCTCATGGTGCGCCGCGAGATCCAGGCCCGCTACGCGGGCACGGCCTTCGGGCTGGCGTGGTCCTACATCAACCCGTTCACCCGCTTCCTGACCTTCTATGCGGTCTTCGGCCTGCTGCTCGGGCGTGGTCTGGGTCTGGAGAACTTCGCGATCCACCTCTTCGCCGGCATGGTGCTGGTCAACTACTTCACCGAGTCGGTCACCGCCGGCACACGCTCGCTGCTGTCCAACAAGGGCGTCATCGCCAAGATGTCGATGCCGCGGGAGATGTTCCCCGTGGCCTCCATGCTGGTCTCGCTGTGGCACGCAGTCCCGCAGCTGATCATCCTGGTGGTGGCGTGCGTGGTGTCCGGGTGGTGGGGTGACGGCCCGCTCTGGGTGCCCGACGCCGTCGGGATGGGAGCGGCCCTGCTCGGTTTCGTGTTGATCATGATCTACGGCACTGCGTGCGGGCTGATGTTCTCCTGCATCAACGTCATCTTCCGCGACTTCCAGCGGATCGTGCAGACCTTCATCAACATGATCCCGTTCACCACGCCGATGATGTATCCCTACTGGATCACCTTCGAGCGGTTCCCCACGTTCTGGCACGAGATCTACCTCGCCAACCCCGTGGCGGAGGCGGTCCAGCTGATCCAGCGCGGCTTCTGGTACCCCACGTGCTCCGAGCTGCCCTGCGCGACCATGCCCAGCCCCAACGGCGACGGCACGGTCGTGCCCGCACCCGAGTTCGCCGACCACCTCTTCACCCGCGGCTTCGTCATGCTGGGCGTGGGGCTGGTGCTCCTCGTCGTGGGTCAGATGGTCTTCGCCCGGCTCGAGAAGTCGATCCCGGAGCGACTCTGATGACCACCTCGATCGTCGTGGACGATGTCACGAAGTCGTTTCGCTACCAGTACCACCGCACGCTGAAGCAGGTGGTGACCCGCAGGTCCGGGCACGACAACCCCCAGGACCGGTTCAAGGCGCTCGACGGCGTCTCCTTCCAGGTCGAGCAGGGCGAGTCGATCGGCCTGATGGGTCTCAACGGCTCGGGCAAGTCCACCCTGCTCAAGCTCGTGAGCGGGGTGATGCGCCCCGACGAGGGCGAGGTGCTGACGCGCGGACGCATCTCCGGGCTGATCGCCACGGGCGCCGGCTTCCACAACGAGCTCTCCGGGCGCGAGAACATCTACATGAACGCCGCCATGCTCGGCATGACCAAGGACGAGACCGACCGCAAGTTCGACGACATCGCCGGCTTCGCCGACGTGGGCCGCTTCCTCGACACCCCCGTCGGTAACTACTCCTCGGGCATGTTCGCGCGCCTGGGGTTTTCCGTCGCCGTCCACGTCGACTGCGACATCTTCATCGCCGACGAGGTGCTCGCGGTGGGGGACCGGCCGTTCAAGCGCAAGTGCCTCAGGCGTATGAAGGAGATCCGCGAGTCCGGGATCACCATGTTCTACGTCAGCCACTCGGCCGGCTCGGTCAAGCGCATGTGTGACCGGGCGATCGTGCTCGACAAAGGCAGGGTCGGCTTCGACGGCGACGTCGACGAGGCGATCAGGTATCTCCACTACGACGGTGACGACGACGAGCCGGACAGCGAGGAGAGCTCGGAGGACGAGCGCGACGACGCCCTCGCCAGCGACATCTAGGACCCACCCCCCGCGAGCGGTGCTCCACCCACATTTCTAGGTCAAGAAGTGTGGGTGGGGCACCGCTCGCAGGCATTTCCGGGGTGTTCGGCCCAGAACATCTGAGAATTACACCGTTGTCACGGCGTGTCGACTGGAAATTACACCGTTGTAGTTACTCAGAAACACTTTCGTGACTGGTGTGACTGGTGTGAAACTCCTGCCTGTGGTCTTCCCCCCACACAGGAGTAGAACTGTCATGCGCCCTCTTCAGGCACGTCTCGTCACCCTCTGTCAGCACGTGCTGGCCCTGGGTGTCGTCCTCGTCGTCCTCACCCCCGCCTCCGGCGTGGTCTCCCTCGACATCGTGGGCGGCCACGGTCTGCCCGCACAGCAGGCGCCCGCGCAGCTGATGTCCGCCACCGTGCCCACCGCCGCGGTGACGCCCACCGTGACCGAGGTGCCCCTCACCGCAGCGGGCGGCGGCTTCGCCGGACTCCGCGGCCGGAGCATCGCCGGCGGCGCCTCGTCGGCCCGGGTCGCCAGCATGCCCCAGGGCGTGACCGGCTTCGCTGCGATCGGGATCACCTGGGCGCACGGGGAGGACCTCGAGGAGGACCAGATCTCCCTGCAGGTGCGGACCCGGAGCGACGACACGTGGAGCGACTGGGAGGCGTTGGAGTATCACGACGAGCACGGCCCGGACGATGGCAGCGCCGAGTCGCTCGCCGCCCGTCCCGGGACCGAGCCGATGTTCGTCGGCGATGTCGACGACGTGCAGGTCGAGGCCCGCACCGACGGCACCGCCCTTCCCGACGACCTCTCCCTCGCGCTCGTCGACCCGGGCTCGGCCCGCTCGAGCGAGACCGAGGCACCCGCCGACCAGCCTGCTCAGGCCGGGGTGGGGGCGTCGGACGACACCTACGACGCAAGCATGTCGATGGAGGGCTCGGACGGACCGCTCGCCGCGGACGGGCTGGCGCTGCAGTCCGCCGCGGTCGGTGCCAGGGCCCGGACCGCGGGCCAGCCGACCATCTTCTCGCGCGCCCAGTGGGGTGCCGACGAGAGCATCCGCAACAAGAGCGCCCTGCGCTACGGCACGATCAGCGCCGGCTTCGTCCACCACACGGTCAACGCCAACGACTACACCGAGGCGCAGGTGCCGGCGCTCCTGCGCAGCATCTACGCCTACCACGTGAAGTCTCGCGGGTGGAGCGACATCGGCTACAACTTCCTCGTCGACCGGTTCGGCCGGATCTGGGAGGGCCGCTACGGCGGCATCGACAAGCCGGTGGTCGGTGCGCACACCCTCAACTACAACGACTACAGCTTCGCGATGTCAGCCATCGGCAACTTCGACACCGTGCAGCCCCCCGACGCCATGCTGCGGGCCTACGGCCAGCTGTTCGCCTGGAAGCTGTCGCTCCACGGCGTGAACCCTGCGTCGACGGCGCAGACCGTCGGCCGTTCCACCTTCCCCGCGATCAACGGGCACCGTGACGCGGGCTCCACCGCCTGTCCCGGCAGGTACCTCTACGCCCAGCTCCCCCTCATCCGGTCCTATGCCGCTGCGGCCGCGCCGGCCGTGGCGACGCCTGCGGCCGTGGCTGTGTCCGAGCCGAGCCCGCAGAACAACCTCGACGCCTCGCCCTACCCCGACCTGCTGGTCCGCCGTGCCTCCGACGGCCGCGGCCTGATGATCCCCACCGGTGGGCTCACGTCGTTCCAGAAGCGACTGGTGGTCGGCAAGTCCGGCTGGGACAAGCGAGCCGACGTCCTGGTCTCACCGGACCTCACCGGTGACCAGGTCGCCGACCTGATCACCGCCGACGCGTCCGGAGTCGTCCGGATCCGGGCAGGCCGCGCCAACGGGAAGTTCGGCGCGACCAGCAAGAAGCTGTCGCTGCCGGGCTACTCGCTCCTCACCGCGGTGGGCGACATCAATGGCGACGGCCGCAACGACCTCGTCGCGCGCTTCAAGGGTCGCCTCACGACCCTGCTGGCCACGCGCAAGGGCGGCTTCATCCGCAAGGCCACCCGCAAGGGTTACGGCAACTACCGCCAGCTCATCGGCGCCGGCGACGTCAACGGCGACGGTCGCGCCGATCTCCTGGTGCGCACCAGGAACCGGCTGCTGCTCCAGGCGGGCTACGGCACGGGTCGGTTCGCTCCGCCGCGACGGGTGGCGGGCTCGTGGGGCGGCTACAACCGCGTCATCGGCGCCGACTTCAACGGCGACGGACGCTCCGACCTGGTCGCCCGCGCGAGCAACGGTGACGTCTGGTTGATGCCCGGACGCGGCGACGGGACGTACGGCGCAGCGCTGGGGCCGACGACCAACCTGCGGTCCATGCGCATGCTGACCGGCGCCCAGCTGGTCGGTGGCGCGGGCGGCGACCTGATCGGCGTGGCGGGCAAGACCCTGGTCGTCATCGCCAACCGCGACACCTTCGAGCTCGGAGCCCCCGTCGACACCGGCGTCTCGTTCGCGGGGATGGACCTCCTGCTCAATGCCGGCGACCTCAACCGCGACGGGTTCGGCGACGTCCTGGCCCGCGACACCGCCGGACAGCTCTGGTCCTACGCCGGCAACGGTACGGGCGCGCTGGCGCCCGGCGTCGTGCTCAGCGGCGGCTGGTCATCGGTGACGGGCCTCAGCGCCGTCGGCGACGTGACCGGCGACGGCTACCCCGACCTGGTCGGTCTCCAGGCGGGCGCCCTGATGGTGTGGACCGGCAACGGGTCCAGCTTCGCCGCCGCCCTGCGGGTCAAGCGCGGGATCGCCGGCCCGGCCGGGCTCCCGTCCGACCTGTCCGCCTTCGACTGGGTGTTCGGAGTCCAGGACGTCACGCTCACGGGCAGGAACGACTACGTCGTGCGCGACCGCGCGACGGGCGGCGTCTACCTCTACAGCGGGCGGAAGAAGGGCGTCTCGAGCCCGCGCCTGCTGGGTGAGGGGATGGGAGCGTTCGACCTGGCCGGGTGATCGGGAAGGTCAGGCCCGGGCAGTCGCCCGCTCGTCCGCGTGGACGCGGTCGAGGCGATCGGGGTCGGGGTTGCGGACAAGGACCAGCGAGCCTCCTCGTCTGAGGGGCTCGGTGAAGGTGGCCATTCCTGGTGGGGAAGCCGGGTCGGCCACCGACAGGAGACGGCCGCCGTCGGTGAGCGAGCTCCCGGCGGCGGCCGTCAGGTCGTCGCTCCACAGCTGGGCCTGGGTGAGGGTCTCCGTGGCCCGGTCGTCACCCGTGGGCGGGTCCCAGGCGGTGAACCCGTCGGGCTGGCCCCAGATCTCGACGCCGACGTCCAGCACGCCGGGCGGCAGCGGGTCGGTGAAACGCACGCCGAGCGGGCGCAGGCTGCAGGCGAGGACAGGCATCCGGCCGGCCTGCGGGGCCCACGCGGCCAGCTCGTCCGGGCCGCACACGACCGCGTCGGGGCCGTCCTCGCCGTCGGAGTCGGACGGGGGCGCGGAGCTCACCCGAAGCCCGAGGGTCCAGGCGGCGCCGAGGAACACGGTGGAGAGCCAGTGCGGCGGGAGGTCGATGCGCAGCGACATCCCGCGCTCGAGGTCGGCGACGTCGCTCAGCAGGCCCGCCGCCTTGGCGACCCAGTTGGCATAGGTCGTCACCGACAGCTCCACGCGCTCGCCGCTCGCGTGGTCGTAGAAGGTCACCAGCGGTCGCCCGGGATCCCGGCCCAGCTGGGCGAGGAGGACCTCGGCGAACGTGCTCCTCACCGGTGGGCTCACGTCAGGTCAGACGACCGTGGGCTCGGGGGAGTCCGTGTAGGGGTAGTCCTTCATGAAGGTGTCGAGGGCGGCACCGCTGAGGTCCGAGCAGTACTGCCAGACGCCGACCTGCTTGGCAGGATCGGTCTCGCCGGATCCGCCCACCGACCAGTGGCTGAAGGCGACGTGCTGCCCCTCCGGGAAGGCCTCGCCGTCCGCGGAGGTCCACGGCACGGCCTTGAACTTGTCACGGAGATCGGTGGTGCCCTGCAGCTTGGAGGCGATCCCGCGCAGCTGGTCCATCGCGGACGAGCTGTCGGCGATCGTCGCGTCGTACCACAGGATCGTGTAGCCGTGCTCGAGGTTGTGGACGAGCTCACCGAGCTCGGGACGGTCCGAGGTGGTGTAGAGCTTGCGGTCCATCGTGTCCCACATGTTCCAGTGGGTGCCGAAGGCCGGCGGGGAGTCGGGGTAGGTCATCGGCGTACCGACGTCGACGTGGTCCTGGTTGCCGTCCGCCTTCTCGGTGATGACCTCCTGGCAGGCGGTGGCCTCCGCGCCGATGTCGCTGAGCGAGTCCGAGGCGAAGGCGCGCAGGTCGTACCAGTCCTTGACCGGCTTGAAGGCCGCGGCCCCGATGATCACCACGGCCACGAGGACACAGACGCCCACGATCGCCAGCCCGCGCCGGTTCTCGGACCTGGACTGCTGGGAACGGATGGAGTCGATGACCGCCTGACGGTCGGTCCTTGCCTGCTTGGCCACGGTGCTCGGTGTCTCTCGGTCGTCGGAACTGCTGGGGCTGCGCTGGGAGTCTACGTAGTCCGGGGTGAGAGGGGGGACACGACGTCGGATCAGGGGCCGTCGACGATCCGGGTCCAGTCCTCGAGGCGCCACCCGTGCGCGAAGCAGACCGCGGCGGTGGCGGTGAGGTCGGTGGCGTCGGGCAGCCGGCCCAGCGCCGCGGCGAGCTCCGCCGCCGGCGCGGGTGACCCGAACGGCTCGCGGTCGGCCTCGTCGCCCGCCAGCGCCCGTACGACGGCCTCGCGGGCTCCCCAGCCGAACAGGTCACCGCCCTCGGGACGCACCAGCGACCTGGCGCCGGGCCCGTCCTCGCCGGGCGGGAGCACCAGGTCGGCCCGACCACGGACCACCGCCACCGGCCGCCCGCCGAGCTTGCCCTGCACGAGCTCCGCGGCGCCGGCGACCTCGTCGGCGACGGCGGGGAGGGTGACCGCGAGCGGGTTGCCGTAGGGGTCGCAGCGTCCGGCGAAGTCCTCGGCGACGAGGAGTCCGGCCGCACCGATCGCGATGTCGGTCTGACCCTCGCGCCACGCCCGTCCGGCGGTGTCGGTGACGATGATCCCGACGTTGACACCGGTCCGGCGGTGGATCTCGCGGCGCAGCGCGCGGGCGGAGCGGTCCGGGTCGAGGGGGAGGAGCACGAGCGAACCGACTGCGACGTTGGAGGCGTCGACGCCCGCGGCGGCCAGGGTGAGTCCCAGACGGTGGCGCACGATCCTGGTCGCACCACGCCGGGCGACGAGGCGGAGGGTCTCCTCGTCGATCGCCGCCTCGCGGTCACCCCTGCGGGTCCTGCCCTCGGCCTTGGACACGACCTTGCTGGTGACCGAGACGATGTCGCCGTCGAGGAGGTCGGCTCCCGCGTCGAGGACGGAGAGCACGAGCTCGACGAGGTCGGCCCCCGCGACGACCTCGGGCAGGCCCTCGGGCGCCCACGCCTCGAGCCGGGTGCGCTCGCTCACGACGCAGCGGACGCCACGAGCGCGACGGCTTCTGCCGCCATCGCGGCGGTGGCCCCGGGGCTGGTCATCATCAACGGCACGGCCTGTGCGCGCAGGCCCGCCTCCTGGAGCCGGGGGACCTGGTCGGCGTCGCGGGTGTCGACGAGCCAGCCGTCGAGCACACCCCCGCTCGAGCGGGCTCCGTAGTGGACGCCCACCGCACCGGCGCTGACCTCGACGCCGATGCTGGTGAGCATCTGTGCCGCCATGCCGTGCACGTGCGACTCCCCGACGATGGGGGAGACGCCGACGACCGGCGCGGAGGTGGCGCGCAGGGCGTCGCGGATCCCCGGGACGCCCAGGATCGTGCCGACGGACACGACCGGGTTGGACGGCGGGACGATCACGAGGTCGGCCGCGGCGATCGCCTCCAGCACCCCCGGTGCCGGCGTCGCGGCGTCCTGGCCCACGACCAGCACGGCCTCTGCGGGGACCGCGGCCCGCAGCCGCACCCAGTACTCCTGGAAGTGGATCACCGACCGACCACTGGGGCTGTCGGGGTCGGCGACGGCGATGTGGGTCTCGACCCGGTCGTCGCTCATCGGGAGCAGCGAGAGGCTCTCACCGTGCAGCGGGTCGAGCCATCGCCGGCACAGCGCCCGGGTGACCTGCGACAGGGTGAAGCCAGCCTCCAGCATCTGGGTGCGCACGAGGTGGGTGGCGATGTCGCGATCGCCTAGCCCGAACCACGTCGGCTCCACGCCGTAGGCCTCGAGCTCGCTCCTGGCGCTCCACGTCTCGTCGCTGCGACCCCAGCCGCGCTCGGTGTCGATGCCCTCGCCGAGCGTGTACATCACGGTGTCGAGGTCGGGACAGACCTTGAGGCCGTGGATCCACCAGTCGTCGGCGGTGTTGGCCACGACGGTGACCTCCGTGTCGGTGGATCCACCCGGCACCTGCGCGGAACGGAGACCGTGCAGGAGCCCCTGGATGAACCTGGCGCCGCCCACACCGCCCGACAGGACGGTGACACGACGCAGCGGTACGGGGGTCGGACCTGGTGACGATGACATGGGAGCACCCTGCCGGAAGGGGAGTGGGTATATCAGATGCGGGCTTGACTTCGCGGTACGACAGGCATGTAATTCCCACAGTGTCATTCAGTTGATCGCCCAGCTGGGTCGGTCGGTTCTGAGACAGGGTCGAAGGGGATTATCACCATGAGAGCAGAACTGTTTCTTCTCGAGCCCGAGGGCGAAGAGCTCGGGTGGCAGGACCGTGCGTTGTGCGCGCAGACGGACCCCGAGGCGTTCTTCCCCGAGAAGGGCGGCTCCACCCGGGAGGCCAAGAAGGTCTGCCTGACGTGCGAGGTGCGCGACGACTGCCTCGAGTCCGCACTGATGAACGACGAGCGTTTCGGCATCTGGGGAGGCCTGTCCGAGCGTGAGCGGCGCAAGCTCAAGAAGCGCGCCGTCTGACGCTCCGAGATCCGCCCGGCGCCTCCCGCCGTCGTTTCCGACCGGGTGAGGGACGTCGCTAGGGTGCTCCGGTGTCCGTCACTGCGCTCGTCGTCAGTCATGACGGGGCGCGGTGGCTCCCGGCGGTCCTCACCGGTCTGAGAGGGCAGACCCGCGCCGTCGATCGCGTCGTGGTCGTCGACACCGCCAGCCGCGACGAGAGTGTCGACCTCGTCCGCGAGGCGGGCCTGGCCGGGCTGGTCCTCGACGTCGTGCCCGGTTCGACCGGCTATCCCGCAGCCGTCCGCCACGGGCTGGGCCTGGTTCGGGCCGCGGGCGAGGACGAGTGGATCTGGCTGCTGCACGACGACAGCAACCCCGACCCCACCGCGCTGGCCGAGCTGCTCGCCGCCGCCCGGGTCCACCCGGACGCAGCGATCCTGGGCCCCAAGCTCCGCGAGTGGCCCTCGTTGCGCCGACTGCTGGAGCTGGGTCTGACCATCACCGGCACCGGGCACCGTGAGACCGGGCTCGAACGCGGCGAGTACGACCAGGGGCAGCACGACGCCGTACGAGAGGTCCTCGCCGTCAACACCGCCGGCATGCTGGTCAGGCGCCGCGTGCTCGAGTCGCTCGGCGGGCTCGACGACGAGCTGCCGATCTTCGGCAACGACATCGACTTCGGCTGGCGGGCCGCCCTGGCCGGCCACCGCACGCTCGTCGTCCCGCAGGCCGTGGTCTTCCACGCGGAGGCCGCGCACCGCGGGCTGCGCCGGACGCCGCTGACCGGGCGCCACACCCACTACCAGGAGCGTCGCGCCGCACTCCACACGTCGTTGGCCAACGTCTCGTCGAAGTCCTTCGCCTGGCACTACGTCCGACTCTTCCTCGGCTCCGTGCTGCGGGTGGTCGGCTTTCTCTGCGTCCGCTCGGTGGGCGAGGCGCTCGACGAGCTCGCCGCGGTGCTCTCGGTGCACGGCCGTCCGCGCCAGCTGCTCGCCGCGCGCCGCGAGCGCGCGCAGCGTCGCACGGGCGACCCGGCCGACGTACGGCGGCTGCTGGCGCCGCCGTGGCTGCCCTACCGCCACGGCCTCGACCTGGTCGCCGACGTCGTCTCGGCGGCGACCAGCCAGGCCTCCGACGTCGCGGAGCGGCGCCGCAGCGCCACGGCACCCGGGAGCGCCGTCGCCGCACGGGGGGAGCGTCACGGCCCTGAGCACGACGACGACGACACCTATCTCACCGACACGGGCCTGGTCGCACGGTTCTTCACCAACCCGGTCGCGGTCGTGCTGGTGCTCTTCGGCGTGCTGACGCTGTTCGCCGGGCGCGAGGCGTTCGGTTCGATCACCGGCGGTGCGCTCTCACCGGTGCCGGCCGGCCCGGCCGACTGGTGGAGCCTCCACGCCGCGACCTGGCTGCCGCTCGGCACCGGGACCGACGTGCCGGCCCCTGCCTACGTGCTGCCCTTCGCGCTCGCGGCGTGGCTCATGCTCGGCCACACGGGTGCGGTGATCTCGAGCCTGATGCTGCTGGCCGTGCCCGTCGCAGCCTGGGGCGCCTGGCGTCTGCTGAAGGTCGTGGGTCACCTCGTCGATCCGCGGGGGCTGCCGCGCTGGCTGGCGGTCTGGGGAGCCCTGACCTACGCGCTCGTGCCGGCCACCTCGGGTGCGTGGAACGAGGGACGCTTCGGCACGGTGGCCGTCGCGGCCCTGCTGCCGTGGACCGCGCACGCGGCCCTGGGGTTCGTGGACCCCGATCGCGACCGACGGTGGCGGGCCGCCTGGCGTACGGCGCTGCTCGTGGCGCTGGGCGCGGCCTTCGTCCCCGGCTTCTGGCTCTTCGCTGTGCTGGGCACCGTGGTGGTGCTCGGCTCGGCGGCCGTGATCTCCCCGCGCCTGCTGCGCGAGCGCGACAGCTGGGGACCGCCCGTGGTCGCGGTGGCGGCGACACCGGTGCTGCTGTCCCCGTGGCTGCTTCCCCTGCTCACCACCGGCTCCGGCTCCGGACTGCTGCTGGAGGCCGGTCGGCTCACCGTCGATCGCGTCACCTTCGGCGGGCTGCTCACCGGCCGGCTCAACGACCTCGGCGCGCCCGGGGGCCTCGGGATCGCGCTCGGGGTGCTGGCGCTCGCTGCGCTCCTCCCACGACGTACGCGCGTGGCGGTCGTGATCTGCTGGCTCGTCGCGCTCGCTGCGGCCGTGGTCTCCGCCGTCCTGTCGCGCCTGACGCTCGACCTGCCGTCGGTGACCACGCGCCCGAGCCTGGGGCTCTTCGTGGTGATCCTGCAGGGCACGGCGGTCCTCGCCGTCGTGCTCGGCGCAGACGCCTACCTGCGCCGCCTCGACGAGCACCACCCGTGGTGGCAACGGGGCGTGGCGAGCGTCCTGGCCCTCACCGCTGCGATGGTGCCGCTCGGGGGGCTGGGGTGGTGGCTCACCACGTCCGACACCGTCCTGTCGCGTGACGCGGAGCAGTCCGTGCCGGTCTACATGCAGCAGAGCTCGCTCCTCGGCCAGGAGCACGGCGTGCTGGTGCTGCAGGGTTCGGTCGACGACGGCATCACCTACCGGATCCGACGCGACGACGGCACCACGCTGGGGGAGGACGAGGTCCTCACCCTCGCCGACGAGGACGCCGCCCTGACCGCCGACGTCCGCACCCTGGTGTCCTCGCCGACGTCCGCCGTGGTCGCGGCGCTCGGCGACCGCGGTGTGGAGTACGTCGTCCTCGGCTCGCCCGCAGACGGCCGCGTGTCCGCCCTGCTCGACGCCACGGCCGGTCTCGACCAGGCCAGTGCGGAGGACCGAAGCACCCGTGCCTGGCGGGTCGACCGCCCGCTCGACCCGTCGTCGGTGTCGGGTCCGGGCTCGTGGTGGCGCAGGGGTCTCCTCGTCGCGCAGGGCCTCGCGATCCTGGCCGCACTGGTGCTGGCCGCTCCGACGGTGCGGGGACGAGAGGCGCGGGCCGATGGCTGACGACACCCCCCAGACCCCGGGCGGGGGGCGCCGCCGTCTCGCCGCCGCGCCGAGCAGGCGTCCGTCGCCGCTGACCCTTCTCGCCGTGGCGATCCCGTTGCTGAGTGTCACCGCGCTCGGACTCGTGCGACCGGCTGATGCCCCGACCACCTCGTTCGCCCCCTCGGGCGCCCCACTCGACCGCGCCACCGCGGTCTGCCCGCCGCGCCTGCCGGGCGCCGAGGACCTCCAGCTGGGCAGCTCCGGCCTGGGCTCGGGTGAGGTCACGCTCCGGGTCGGGCGCGAGGAGGAGAGCCAGAGGCTCGAGGCGGGAGTCGCTGCGCGGACCGAGCGTCAGTACGTCGTGGTCGACGGCAGCGGCGACCTGGCCGTCGGCCTCGTGGCCACCCGCTCGGGTGCCGGGTCGGCGCTCGGCTGCGAGCCGCCGGCCCCGGAGCGCTGGTACACCGGTCTGGGCGCGTCCGCCGAGCACACCTCCACCCTCACCCTGATCAACCCCGACAAGGGCCCCGCGGTCGCGGACGTGACCGTGTGGGACGGGAGCGGCCTGGTGGACGTGCCGGCCCTGCGCGGGATCCGCGTGCCCGGCGGCCGCTCCACCTCGTTCGACCTGTCCGAGGTCACGCCCAGCCGCGATGCGCTGGCGGTGCGCGTCAGCGTCTCGCGCGGTCGACTCGCCTCCAGCGTGGTCGACGTGCTCGACCCCGTCGGTCCGGACCGCCCGGTGAACGAGTGGCTGCCGGCGCAGTCAGCGCCCGCGTCGAGGTCCTACGTCGTCGGCCTGGGTGCGACGTCGGCGGACCGGACGCTCACCCTCGCCAACCCGGGCGACAACGAGGTGCGCGCAGCGCTCAAGCTGGTGAGCGAGCAGAGCGAGTTCACCCCGTCCGGCGTCGAGGAGGTCACGCTCGCGCCGGCATCGGTGAGCGAGGTCGACCTGGGCGACATCCTGCGAGGTCGCACTGCGCAGGGCGTCCAGGCGCTGCGCATCGACGCGACGGGACCGCTCACGGCCGGCCTGCGGACCCGGACCCCGGGCGACCTCGTGCTGTCCGTGGCCGGGTCCACGGTGACGGACGAGGCAGCCCTCGCGCTGCCCGCGGGATCGAAGCGGCTCGTCGTCGCCGGCATCGACTCCGCCGGCGTGCTCGTCCTGCAGGCCTGGGACGAGGACGGCGACGCCGTGGTGCGTGAGCGGCGCGTGGAGCTCGACCCGTCGACGGCAGCCCGGATCCGGCTCCCGGACGAGGCGGTCCTCGCGCTCGTGGGCATCGAGCGCACCGGGGCGGTCCTGTCGCTCGAGGTGAGCGACAGGGGTCTCTCGGTCCTGCCTCTCGCCCAGCTGGAGACGATCAGCCTGGTCCCCGACGTGCGGCCGGCCCAGCGCTGATCGCTCCGCTAGTCGACGTACCTCTCGTCGACCTCTCCCGGCGTCAGGCCGAGCAGCTCGGCGAGCTGCTCGACGATCACGGTGTGCACCATCGCCTCGAGCTCGTCCCGGTTCGTCGCGCGGTGCTCGACGGGTCGCCGGAAGATCACCAGCCGGGTGGGGGCCTGCCCCTTGCCGCGCACCAGCGAGGAGAGTGGCACGGTCTCGTCACCCCAGTCGTCGGGCAGCATCGGGGTGTCCTCGACGGCGTACTCCACGAGCCCGAGGTGTCGCTGCCACCGCTCGTCCAGCGGGGTGACGACGTCCAGCACGAGCTGGTCGAACCGCTGCCGCGAGGTCCTCAGGGCCGGTGTGCCGAGCTCGGGTGGCAGCACGCCGGGTCCTCGCATGCCACGGCCGCGTCGGTCCCGCGCCCGGCTGCGCGGCGTGCTGCTCACGTCGTCCACGCCGCGAGCCTAAGCCTCGCGTGGGTCCGCGGCAGGTAGCGTCACCGGGGTGAGCCTTGCCCGTCGTTGTTCGCGGACGGCGTGTGGCCGTTCTGCGGCCAACACGCTGACCTACGTCTACGCCGACCAGACCGCGGTCCTCGGGCCGTTGGCCACCTATGCGGAGCCGCATGCCTACGACCTGTGCGACGTGCACAGCGAGCGCCTGTCCGCGCCGCGCGGGTGGGAGGTCATGCGGCTGGCGCCGGATCCCCGAGCCCAGGGACCGAGCAGTGACGACCTGCTGGCGCTGGCCGACGCGGTCCGCGAGGCGGCCCGTCCTCCGACGCCCGCTGCGCTGCACACCACCGACGACCCGAGCCGTGGCACCAAGCGCGGGCACCTGCGCGTCCTGACCTCGACCGACTGACTCGGCGCCACCGCACACCACTAGGATCACCGGCGTGAACATCGATCCGCAGCTGATGAGCATCATCGTCTGCCCCGACTGTCACGGCGAGCTGCTGCCCGCCGTCACGGACGGGGCCGAGGAGCTCGTCTGCCCGGGGTGCGGCAACGCCTATCCCGTCCGCGACGACATCCCGGTGCTGCTCGTCGACGAGGCCCGCAAGCCGGCCTGAGCGCGAGGGACCGGCATGGCGACGTGGTTCGACGAAGCCCGGCTCGACGACGACGGGGTGCTCGAGACGATGGACCTGCGCCTGCGCACGCTCGCCGAGAGCGGGGCCCGGGTGCGGCGCGAGTCCCACGACGCCGCGACCGCGACCGCCGAGGCGATCGCCGCAGGGCGCGACGACGACCGACCGCGTGCGGTGATCGCGGCGGGCCCGGACTCGCGCCTGCTGCGGGCCGTGCTCGAGCCGTGGTGCCCGGTCCCCTTCGTGGCGTGGCCCAACGCCGGGTTGCCCGGCTGGGCCGGCTGCCTGGACCTCGTCGTGATGCTGGCCCCCGAGGGCAGCGACCACGGGTCCGCGTCCGCCGTCGCCGAGGCCGTACGCCGCGGGTGCCAGGTCGTCGTCGCGTGCCCGCAGCGCTCGCTGGTCGCCGAGCACGCCGCCGGACGTCACGTGACGGTCCTGCCGACCGTGACCGGAGACCAGCTGGCCACCGCTGTCGTGATGCTCGACTACCTCGCGCAGGTCGACCTCGGCCCGCGAGCCGACGCCGAGACGGTGGCGCAGTCGCTCGACGAGGTCGCCACCAGCTGCTCGCCGCACCACGACCTCGCCGTCAACCCGGCGAAGATGCTGGCCATCGCCCTGGCCGACACCACCCCGCTCGTCTGGGGCGGGTCGGTGCTGGCTGCCCGTGCGGCGCGCCGGGTGGCCGAGTCGCTGCGACGCACCAGTGGTCGCTCCGCGATCGCCGGCGACGCCGAGCACCTGCTCCCGGTCATCGAGGCGACCAGGGCGCACGACGTCTTCGCCGACCCCTTCGCGGAGGAGCCGGCCGACCTGCGTCCCCTCCTGGTCATCCTCGACGACCGGTCCGACGACCCCGTCGTCCGCGAGCAGGGCGGTCGGCTGCGGGCCGCGGCTGCGCGCCACGGCGTGCGCATCGAGACCCTCGACACCGATGCCGACGCCGAGGTCGCGCGCTACGCGTCCCTGATGCTGACCGGGACCTACGCCGCGGAGTACCTCCGCGCCGGGTTGGTCGAGGACTAGCTCCTCGTCCGGCAGCTCGCGACGTGGCGTTGGGCGCTGCGTCGGGAGGTGGAGACCTGTCCCGCCGATAGGCTGGTCCGGACTCCACCCACTGACCCGAAGGACCACCCATGGCCGGCGGACTGTTCGCCCTCCTCGACGACGTCGCCGCCATCGCCCGGATCGCTGCCGCCAGCGTGGACGACGTCGGTGCCGCAGCCGCGCGCGCGAGCGCGAAGGCCGCAGGCGTGGTGGTCGACGACACCGCGGTGACGCCGCAGTTCCTCGACGGGTCGGCCGCCGCGCGCGAGCTGCCGATCATCAAGCAGATCGCCATCGGCTCGCTGCGCAACAAGCTGCTCTTCATCCTGCCGGCGGCCGTGCTGCTGAGGCAGTTCCTCCCGTCGCTGCTGCCGGTGATCTTGATCTTCGGCGGCACGTTCCTCGCCTACGAGGGCGCCCACAAGGTCTAGGAGCGTCTCAGCGGGCACGCGACGGAGGCGGAGAAGGAGGTCACTCCGGCAGGTGAGCTCAGCGACGAGCACGAGCAGCGCACGGTCGCCCAGGCGATCCGCACCGACTTCATCCTGACCGCCGAGATCATGGTCATCGCGCTCAAGGAGGTCGTCGACTCCGAGCCCGACGCCGGCATCTGGATGCGCGCGATCGTGCTCGCCGTGGTGGCGCTCTTCATCACCGTCGTCGTCTACGGCGTCGTCGCGCTGCTGGTGAAGATGGACGACGTCGGCGTCCACCTCGCCGAGAAGCCGTCCAAGGGCTCGCAGCGGCTCGGACTGGCCCTGGTGTCGGCGATGCCGAAGGTGCTCGCCGTCATCTCGGTCATCGGCACGCTCGCGATGCTGTGGGTCGGTGGCCACATCTTCCTGATCAGCCTCTACGAGATCGGCGGGCACGACGGCCTCCTCGAGGGCACCGGTCTCGGCGACGTCCTGCACGCGCCGTACGACCTGCTGCACCACTGGGAGGTCGACGTCCACGACGCGGTCGGAGGTGCGCTCGGCGCCCTTGCCGGGTGGCTGGTCAACACCCTGCGCTCGGCCGTGGTCGGGCTCGTCGTGGGCGGGATCATCCTGGCTGTCCTCCACGCCGTCGGCGTCGGCTCGGGCCACGGATCGGGCGCCGAGGAGGGCGACGAGCACGCCGCCGCCAGCGGTGACCAGCAGGCCGACGGGACGGCCGTCGACGATTCTCCGAATCGGTGAGGCCAGACCTATTCTGAGGTGGTCCGCGCGGGAGATCCCGACGATGCACAGATGTGCGGCGCAGGCGTACCTCCTCAGATCCTGGGAGACAACTGATGGACTTCAACGTCGCTGACCTCACCCTCGCCGGCTACGGCCGCAAGGAGATCGAGCTCGCCGAGCACGAGATGCCCGGCCTGATGGCCATGCGCGAGCGCTACGGCAAGGACCAGCCGCTCCGGGGCGCCCGCGTCGCCGGCTCGCTGCACATGACGATCCAGACCGCCGTGCTCATCGAGACGCTCGTGGACCTCGGCGCGGACGTCCGCTGGGCCACCTGCAACATCTTCTCCACCCAGGACCACGCAGCGGCTGCCGTCGTCGTGGGTCGTGACGGCACCGTCGACGCGCCCACCGGCACCCCCGTCTTCGCCTGGAAGGGCGAGACCCTCGCCGAGTACTGGGACGAGGCCGAGAAGGTCTTCGACTTCGCCGACGCCGAGGGCAACCAGGTCGGCCCCAACGTCCTGCTCGACGACGGTGGAGACATCACGATGCTGCTGCACCTGGGCGTCGAGTTCGAGAAGACCGGTGTCGTGCCGTCGCAGGACAGCACCGACAACGAGGAGTTCAAGGAGGTGCTGCGCGTCCTGGCCCGCTCCGTCGCGGACAAGCCGCAGCACTGGACCACCGTCGCCAAGGACATCAGGGGCGTCTCCGAGGAGACCACCACCGGCGTCCTGCGCCTCTACGACCGTTTCCGCGAGGGCACGCTCCTCTTCCCCGCGATCAACGTCAACGACTCGGTCACCAAGTCCAAGTTCGACAACAAGTACGGCTGCCGCCACTCGCTGATCGACGGCCTCAACCGCGCCACCGACGTGATGATCGGCGGCAAGGTCGCCGTCGTCTGCGGCTACGGCGACGTCGGCAAGGGCTCGGCGGAGTCGCTGCGCGGCCAGGGCGCTCGCGTCATCGTCACCGAGATCGACCCCATCTGCGCGCTGCAGGCCGCCATGGACGGCTACGAGGTCAAGCGCCTCGACTCCGTCGTCGAGACCGCCGACATCTTCATCACCACGACCGGCAACTTCGACATCATCACCGTCGAGCACTTCCACAAGATGAAGCACCAGGCGATCGTCGGCAACATCGGTCACTTCGACAACGAGATCAACATGGCCGGCCTGGCCAGGATCCCCGGCATCGTCAAGGACGAGATCAAGCCGCAGGTCCACCAGTGGATCTTCCCGGCCGAGGACGGGCAGCCCGGCAAGAAGGTCATCGTGCTCTCCGAGGGGCGCCTGCTCAACCTCGGCAACGCCACGGGTCACCCGTCGTTCGTGATGTCCAACTCCTTCACCAACCAGGTGCTGGCGCAGATCGAGCTCTACACCAAGGCCGACGACTACGAGCTCGGCGTGCACGTCCTGCCCAAGCACCTCGACGAAGAGGTCGCGCGACTGCACCTCGACGCGCTCGGTGTCGAGCTCACCGAGCTCACCAAGGAGCAGGCCGCCTACCTCGGTGTCGACATCGCCGGCCCCTACAAGTCGGACCTCTACCGCTACTGAGCCTCCTCCGGGAGTGAGGGCGCCAGTCCTAGACTGGCGCCATGAGCGACCTGACCGAACCCGCGCGCGGAAGCGTGCTCGTCGTCGATGACGACGCCTCCTTGGCGGAGATGCTCTCCATCGTCCTGCGCCAGGAGGGGTTCGACAGTCGCATCGTGGGCCGCGGCGACGTGGCCCTCGATGCGTTCCGCGACTACAAGCCCGACCTGGTGCTCCTGGACCTGATGCTCCCCGGCAAGGGCGGCATCGACGTGTGCAAGGAGATCCGCGCCGAGTCCGGCGTACCGATCGTGATGCTGACCGCCAAGGGCGACACCATCGACGTCGTCGTCGGGCTCGAGTCGGGGGCCGATGACTACATCGTCAAGCCGTTCAAGCCCAAGGAGCTCGTCGCGCGCATCCGCGCCCGGATGCGACGCAACGACGTCTCCCACGACGAGGGCCTCGTCATCGGCGACATCTTCATCGACGTCGCCGGGCACTCGGTGGTGCGTGCGGGACAGCCGATCAACCTCACGCCGCTCGAGTTCGACCTGCTGGTGTGCCTGGCCCGCAAGCCCTGGCAGGTCTTCACCCGCGAGGTCCTGCTGGAGCAGGTGTGGGGCTACCGCCACAGCGCCGACACCCGGCTGGTGAACGTGCACGTGCAACGCCTGCGCTCCAAGGTCGAGCACGACCCGGAGAACCCGGAGGTCGTGGTGACGGTGCGCGGCGTCGGCTACAAGGCCGGCACGTCCCCGAGCGGCTCCCCGGGTACGTCCTAGGTGAGCCTGGTCGACCGGCTGCCCCCGTTCCTGCGCCGCGGGCCGGCCTTCTGGCGCCGCTCGGTGCAGGCGCGCGTCGTGGTGAGCACGCTCGTGCTGACCACGGTGATCGTCGGGATCGTCGGCGCCTTCCTGATCCAGCAGACACGGGACGGTCTCCTGCGCAACCGCGTCCAGGCGGTGGTGCAGGAGGCCGAGGGCGAGACCGAGGCGGCCCGCAACGGCCTCGCGGCCACCCTGGGGCTCGAGGTCGACGAGTCGGCGCAGCAGCAGGCCCTGGTCGGGCCGATCATCGCGCGCGGGTCGACCCGCGGTTTTGCCGTCATCCTGTCGCCGCCGGTCGGGGAGGGGGGCCGGCTCGCCGACGGAGGAGCGAAGTTCACCGTGGGCCTCGACCTGGCCAGCGTGCCGGAGACGCTCGAGGAGCGTTTCGACTCGGCCTCGCCGACGGCCTGGACCTACACCGACATCCGGACCACCGAGGAGGTCCCCGGCCTGCCGCGGGGCCCGGGTGTGGTGGTCGGCAGCCAGGTGCGCCTGCCGGCCGACGACAACCTCTACACGCTCTACTACCTCTATCCGCTCAGTGAGCAGCAGGAGACGCTGGGCCTGGTCTCCCGCGCCATGCTCGTCGCCGGCGTGCCCCTGCTGCTCCTCGTCGCGCTCCTGACCTGGTTGGTGACGCGCCAGGTCGTGACCCCGATCCGGATGGCGCGCCGCGTCGCGGAGCGGCTCGCGGCCGGTCACCTGCAGGAGCGGCTCCGCGTCCGCGGGGAGGACGACATCGCCCGCCTGGCCACCTCGTTCAACCAGATGGCCTCCAACCTCCAGAAGCAGATCCGCCAGCTCGAGGAGCTCAGCCGGCTCCAGCGCCGGTTCGTCTCCGACGTCTCGCACGAGCTGCGTACGCCGATCACGACCGTCCGGATGGCCAGCGACGTCATCCACGACGCGCGACCGTTCC
The DNA here is from genome assembly GCA_963806925.1 of uncultured Actinomycetota bacterium. GTDB lineage: Bacteria > Actinomycetota > Actinomycetes > Propionibacteriales > Nocardioidaceae > Nocardioides. The sequence continues at coordinate 259,135 of CAWEAI010000001.1, forward strand.
TCGACCCGATCACCGGCCGGGCCGCGGAGCTGCTCCAGAAGGAGCTCGACCGCTTCGAGACGCTCCTCGCGGACCTGCTCGAGATCAGCCGCTTCGACGCGGGGGCAGCGGTGCTCGAGGCCGAGGACGTCGACCTCGTCGACGTCGTACGCCGGGTGGTGGACATGACGTCCGCCCTGGCCGCCCAACGCCACACCCGCATCGTGGTCCACCACCCCGACTCGCCCTGCGTGGCCGAGGCCGACGTACGCCGGGTCGAGCGAGTCGTGCGCAACCTGGTCACCAACGCCATCGACCACGCGGAGTCGCGCGACGTGGAGATCTTCGTCGGAGGCGACCGGGAGTCGGCCGCCGTCGCCGTGCGCGACCACGGGGTGGGGCTCGAGCCGGGTGAGTCGGCGATGGTCTTCAACCGGTTCTGGCGTGCCGACCCCGCCCGGGCTCGCACCACCGGCGGAACCGGGCTGGGCCTGTCGATCTCGCTCGAGGACACCCACCTGCACGGCGGCTGGCTCCAGGCCTGGGGGCGGCCCGGCGAGGGTGCGCAGTTCCGGCTCACGCTGTCGCGCCACCTCGGCACCCAGCTCCGGCACTCGCCCCTGCCGCTGGTGCCCGACGACGCCCGGGAGACCGTGTGAGGTCCCGGACGAGCATCGGCGCCGTGCGGGCGGGACTCGTGGCGCTCGCCTGCGCGCTGCTGGCGGGCTGCGTGCAGATGCCCACCGAGGGTCCGGTCGAGGTGCCCGAGGAGTCCGTCGGGGTCGACGACGTGCCGGGCATCTCCTTCGACCCTCGCCCGCCGAGGGCCGGCGAGCCCGCCTCCGAGATCGTGGCGGGCTTCCTGGAGGCCATGAAGGCGACCCCGATCAGCCTCACGGTGGCGCGCCAGTTCCTGTCCCGCGACGCGGCGGACACGTGGGTGCCCGAGGAGCAGATCGTCACCTATGCGGAGCTGGGCGTGCCGCGCGGAGGGATCGCGACCCGGATCCCGATGAAGGACGTCAACCTCTACGACGCCAGCGGGTCGTGGCAGCGCACGCTCTCATCGCGAGCGCTGAGCCTGCGCCTGGTGCAGGAGGACGGCGAGTGGCGCATCGACGAGGTGCCCGACGCGCTCATCGTGCCGGACTCGTGGTTCGAGGACTGGTACCAGCGGGTCTCGCTCTACCTCTTCGACCCCACCTCCCAGGTGCTCGTCCCCGAGCCCGTCTTCGCCCCGCGCGGCGACCAGTTCGCCTCCTCCCTCGTGCGCGGGCTGCTCGCCCAGCCGTCAGACGCCTCGCAGGAGGTGTCGCGGACCTACTTCCCCCCCGGCACCACCCAGGGCCTGTCCGTGCCGATCAGCAGCGGGATCGCGGCGGTCGGCCTGTCGGGTGATCCCGCCGCCATCGACGACGAGACGGCCGCGCGGATGCAGGCCCAGCTCGGGTGGACGCTGCGGCAGGAGCCCCGGATCAACGCCATGCAGATCAGTGTCGGCGGTCAGGCGTTCGGCCTCCCCGGGGGCTCGCCCCTCGTCGGTGTCGACGTCGGACGCGGCTACGACCCCAGCGACCTCGCGAGCAGCGACCTGTTCGCGCTGCAGGACGGCCTCGTGGTCCGGGGCTCGATCGGTGACTTCGAGGCGACGTCCGGCGCTCTGGGCCAGGGCGACTACGGGGTCCGCTCCATCGGCGTCAGCGTGGCCGGGTCGAGCGTCGGCGCGGTCAGCGACGACGGCAGCGCGTTGTTCGCGGCTCCGGTGGACGTGCCCGACGCCGAGGTCGCGACGGTCGTCTCCGGCGCGGTCGACCTCGCCGCTCCCGGCTGGGACCACAGCGACCGGGCGTGGGTCCTCGACCGTGGTGCGGGCCGGGCCCGCGTGATCACCGTCGAGGAGGGCGTCGCGACCACCCGTGTCGTCCCGGGCCTCAGCGGGCGCGCCGTCACCAAGCTGCTCGTCTCGCGCGACGGCAGCCGGCTGGTCGCGGTGCTCCGGGGCGCGGGGTCCGACCGCGTCGTGTCCACCCGCGTCCGCCACGACACCGACGGAGTGGTGCTGGGGTTCACCCCGTTGCTGACGCTGCCCCTGCCCGAGGAGGGCAGGCCCCGGATCCGTGACATCGCCTGGCGCTCACCGACGACGGTCTCGGTGCTCAGCAACATCAACGACGACCTGTCCCAGGTCCGCACGCTGTCGGTCGACGGCTCGCCGGGTGAGATCGCGACGGGCGGCACCACCCGTCTGCGCGGTGGTATCCGGATGTTGGTGTCGTCGCCGGTCGACAGCGAGGTGTTCGCGCTCGCCGGGCGCACCGTGAAGAGGGTGACCCTGCTGGAGCGATCGGTGCCCGACCTGCCCCGGGGACTGACCTCCCTGACCTACACCGGCTGAACGGCCCGTCCACAGGTCGTACGCCGCACGCTTGCCGTCGTAGGCCCCCTGCTGGTGCCATGGCCGGGTGCTCGACGAGGCGCTCGACCTGTTCCTCGGCAGCCGGTGCGTGGGGTGCGAGCGACCCGGCCGGATGCTGTGTGCTCCCTGCCGCGGGTCGATGTCGGCGCACGCCGTGCTCGCGTGGCCGACCCCCGTGCCCGCGGGGCTGGTCGAGCCGTGGGTGAGCCAGGCCTACGAAGGTGTGGTCCGCGCGCTGGTCGTGGGTCACAAGGACCGTGGGCAGTGGGGCCATCGACGCGTCCTCGCCGACCTGCTGGCCCTGGCGGTCCGCGGGGCGATCGCGCCCCTGGACCCCGCGGTGCCGGTGCTGCTGGTGCCCGTGCCGTCGCGCCCCGGCGCGGGCCGTCAACGGGGTTACGAGGCGACCGCAGCGCTCGCCCGCACCGCGGCCTCCCTGCTGCGCCGCGATGCCCCGCTGCGCCGCGGTGTCGTCGTCGCTCCCCTCGTGGTCTCACGCGGAGCCGCCGACCAGGCCGGTCTCGGCGCGGCCGGACGGGCGGCCAACGTCCACCTCTCGATGCACTGTCCCTCCGCTGTGCTGGCCAGGGTCGCGCGGCGCTGGCCCCGGGCCTACGTCGTGGTGTGCGACGACGTGGTCACCACCGGCTCGACAGCACGCGAGGCCCAGCGGGCACTGGAGTCGGTCGGACTGTCGCCGGTGGCGGTGGCCGCCGTCGCCGCCACGCGAAGGACCGCTCGACAGGCGGCCCTGCCTGTTGGCGCACGACCTCCGAGGGGCTAGCGTCGGGTCATGGAGTCCGTCCGGGTCCGTGGTTGCGTCGCAGCGAGTCCCTCGCCGCGGCTAGCCGATGCCAGTCGCAGGCGAAACGGTCCACGTAAGTCCTTCTCAGGACGATCACGGTGCGGCTTAGACGTAAGTCCTGCCTCGTCGCCGACACCAGATGTGTCGACAGCCGGGAGAAGGCCAGTAGTGGCGGAGAAGCCGCGAACGCCTCAGCAGGCGATTGTGGGGTCGAAGACCAGGTCGGCCGGGCGGATTCCATCCCACCCTGCCCCGGCGCACGCTGCCCGGGCCCATGGAAGGGTGCGGTCCGTTCGCTAGTTGAGGAGGTTCACATGGAGGTTGTGGTCACGGGACGGCACTGCGAGGTGTCCGATCGGTTCCGCGAACATGTCTCGGAGAAGCTCACCCGTCTGGAGAAGCACGATCACCGCATCATGCGGGTCCAGGTGGAGGTGGAGCTCGAGAAGAACCCTCGCCAGCACGACCGCGCGACGAAGGTCGAGCTCACGGCGTTCTCCAAGGGCCCGGTCATCCGCGCCGAGGCAGCCGCCGAGGACAAGATGGGCGCCCTCGACCTGGCCCTGGACAAGATGCAGGCGCAGATGAGGCGCGCAGCCGACCGGCGTCGGGTCCACAAGGGACGCAACGAGCACGTCTCGGTGGGCGAGGCAGCGGCGGTCCTGGCCGCGGAGGAGGAGTCGGCGGCCGAGGAGGAGGACGGCGTCATCGAGCGCAAGGTCGGTCCGATCACGGTGACCGGCGACGGACCGCTCGTGGTGCGGGAGAAGTCACACCCGGCCGCCGCGATGACGCTCGACCAGGCCCTCTACGAGATGGAGCTGGTGGGCCACGACTTCTACCTCTTCGTCGACAAGGACAGCGAGCGCCCGTCGGTGGTCTACCGCCGACGGGGGTACGACTACGGCGTCATCTCCCTCGAGGTCGACGCAGAGCCGCAGGATTGACACCTCGCCACCGCGCCACGGTCACGCGCGCATGACATGATGCGCGCGTGACCGAGGCAAATGGCTCAGAACCCGTCCGCGTGCTGGTTGTCGACGACCAGGAGCTGTTTCGTCGTGGGCTCATCATGCTGCTCAGCGGCGACACCGACATCGAGGTGGTGGGTGAGGCCGCGGACGGCATCTCCGCCACCGACCTCGCGGTCACGACCGCTCCCGACGTGATCCTGCTCGACGTGCGGATGCCGCGCCGCTCCGGTGTCGAGGCGTGCCGCGCCATCAAGGAGGCAGTGCCGTCGGCCAAGATCATCATGCTGACCGTCTCGGACGAGGAGGCGGACCTCTACGAGTCGGTCAAGAACGGCGCGTCGGGCTACCTGCTGAAGGACTCCTCGATCGAGGAGGTCGCCCAGGCCATCCGCGTCGTCAACGAGGGCCAGTCCCTGATCAGCCCGTCCATGGCGGTGAAGCTGATCGACGAGTTCAAGCAGATGTCGAAGCCCGAGCGTGAGACCGGACCGGCCCTGCGCCTGACCGAGCGCGAGCTCGAGGTGCTGAGGCTCGTGGCGAAGGGACTCAACAACCGCGAGGTGGCCAAGCAGCTCTTCATCTCGGAGAACACGGTGAAGAACCACGTCCGCAACATCCTGGAGAAGCTCCAGCTCCACTCCCGCATGGAGGCCGTCATGTACGCCATGCGCGAGAAGCTGCTCGACCTGCCGTAGCCCAGGTGGAGACCCTCTCCCGCCTCCAGGCACGCCGGATCGCGCTGGCGGCGCAGGGGTTCCGCGACCGCCCGCACGCGACGCCGTCGATGCGGACGTTCGACCGCACCCTCGAGCGCACCGGGGTGCTGCAGGTCGATTCGGTCAACGTGCTCCAGCGCGCCCACTACATGCCGCTCTACTCACGCATGGGCCCCTACGACGTCGACCTGCTGAGGCGCGCGTCCGAGCGCCGCCCGCGGCGCGTCGTGGAGTACTGGGCCCACGTCCAGGCCCTGATGCCGGTCGACCTGTGGCCGCTGATGCAGCATCGCATGCAGACCCATCGCGCCCAGCGCGGGAAGTGGGGCTTCACCGCCGACGCCGCGCTCGAGCCGCGCGTGCTGGACGCGGTGCGCCAGCGCGGTCCGCTCACCGCTCGCGACCTTGAGGCGGAGTTCAGCACCGGTCCGCGCACCAGGGAGCACTGGGGCTGGAACTGGTCGGAGTCGCGCAAGCTCCTCGACTACCTCTTCCTCGTCGGCGATGTCGCGATCGCGGGTCGCACCAGCCAGTTCGAGGTGCTCTACGACCTCCCGGAGCGGGTGCTGCCGGCCGCCGTCCTCGCCGCGCCGACGCCCGGGCCGCAGGAGGCGGTCACCGAGCTCGTACGCCGTGCCGCCCGGTCGCACGGAGTCGCGAGCCTCGCGTGCCTCGCCGACTACTACCGCCTGCGACTGCGAGCCGCGCCCGGGGCACCCAGCGTGCAGGTCGCGGTCCAGGAGCTGGTCGAGTCCGGGGAGCTGACCCCGGTGGCGGTGCAGGGCTGGAAGCGCCAGGCCTATCTCCACCGCGACGCCCGCCTCCCGCGGCGGGTCGAGGCACGCACCCTGCTCAGCCCGTTCGACCCCGTGGTCTGGGAGCGGTCGCGGGCGGAGGCGCTCTTCGACTTCGTCTACCGCATCGAGATCTATGTCCCTGCCCCCAGGCGGGTGCACGGCTACTACGTCCTGCCGTTCCTCCTGGGGGACGCGCTGGTGGCGCGTGTCGACCTCAAGGCTGATCGCGCCCGTCGCACGCTCCTGGTGCCGGGTGCCTTCGCCGAGGACGGTGCCCCCGGTGAGACCGCCGAGGAGCTCGCAGCCGAGCTGTGGCGTCTCGCCGGGTGGCTCGACCTGGACGATGTGGTCCTCGGCGGCGAGGGTGAGCTGTCCGAGGCGGTTCGGAGCGCGTTGCGGCGGTAGGTAGAGTGACCAACCGTGCCTGCCATCATCGACAAGCTGCTCCGCATCGGCGAGGGCAAGATCCTGCGAGAGCTCGAAGCCGTCGTCAAGGCCGTCAACGCCATCGAGGACGACTTCGTCACGATGAGCGACGACGAGCTCCGGGGGATGACCGCCGAGTTCCGTGAGCGTCTCGCTGCCGGTGAGAGCCTCGACGACCTGATGCCGGAGGCGTTCGCGACGGTGCGTGAGGCGAGCAGGCGGGTGCTCGGCATGAGGCCCTTCGACGTCCAGGTCATGGGTGCCTCGGCGCTGCACCTGGGCAACATCGCCGAGATGAAGACCGGTGAGGGCAAGACCCTCGTCGCGGTCCTGCCGTCCTACCTCAACGCCCTCGCCGGCAAGGGCGTCCACGTCGTGACGGTCAACGACTACCTCGCGAGGTTCCAGTCCGAGCAGATGGGCCGCGTGCACCACTTCCTCGGCCTGAGCGTCGGTGTGATCCTGCCGTCGATGCGTCCCGCGGAGCGCCGCGAGGCCTACAACTGCGACATCACCTACGGCACCAACAACGAGCTCGGCTTCGACTACCTGCGCGACAACATGGCCGACTCGGTCGAGGAGTGCGTCCAGCGCGGCCACAACTTCGCGATCGTCGACGAGGTCGACTCGATCCTGATCGACGAGGCGCGCACCCCGCTCATCATCAGCGGCCCGACCCAGGACGAGGTCAAGTGGTATGCCGAGTTCTCCAAGATCACCCGGACGCTGGACCGGGACACCGACTACGAGGTCGACGAGAAGAAGCGCACCATCTCGGTGCTCGAGCCCGGGATCACCAAGGTCGAGGACCACCTCGGCATCGACAACCTCTACGACTCGGTCAACACCCCGCTGATCTCGTTCCTCAACAACTCCATCAAGGCCAAGGAGCTGTTCCGCAACGACAAGGAGTACGTCGTCATCGACGGCGAGGTGCTCATCGTGGACGAGCACACCGGCCGCATCCTGGCCGGGCGCCGCTACAACGACGGCCTGCACCAGGCCATCGAGGCCAAGGAGGGAGTGACGGTCCGCGAGGAGTACCAGACCCTCGCCACGATCACGCTCCAGAACTACTTCCGCCTCTACGACAAGCTCTCCGGCATGACCGGTACGGCGATGACCGAGGCGTCGGAGTTCGACAAGATCTACACGCTCGGAGTGGTCCCGATCCCGACCAACCGGCCCATGCAACGCGTGGACAACGTCGACCTGGTCTACCGCACCGAGGTCGCCAAGTACGAGGCCGTCGCCGACGACATCGCCGAGCGGCACGAGAAGGGCCAGCCGATCCTGATCGGCACGGTGTCGGTCGAGAAGTCCGAATACCTCGCCAACCTGCTCAAGAAGCGCGGCATCCCGCACACCGTCCTCAACGCCAAGCAGCACGCCGACGAGGCCAAGGTCGTGGCGCTGGCCGGGCACAGGGGCTCGGTCACCGTCGCCACGAACATGGCCGGTCGAGGCACTGACATCATGCTCGGCGGCTCCGTCGACTTCCTCGCCGACCAGGAGCTGCGCCAGCAGGGACTCGACCCGGTCGAGGCACCGGAGGACTACGACGCCGCGTGGCCCACGACGGTCGAGCGGATCAAGGCGCAGGTCGCGGCGGAGCACGACGACGTACGCGAGCTCGGCGGCCTCTACGTCGTCGGCACCGAGCGACACGAGTCGCGACGCATCGACAACCAGCTGCGCGGTCGGTCGGGTCGTCAGGGGGACCCGGGCGAGTCCCGGTTCTACCTCTCGCTCGAGGACGAGATGATGCGCCTGTTCAAGTCGGAGTGGGTCGACCGGATCCTCACCGTCCTCAAGGTCCCCGACGACGTGCCGATCGACGCCAAGCGCGTGAGCAACGCGATCGCGGGCGCCCAGGCCAACATCGAGTCGCAGAACTTCGAGTCCCGCAAGAACGTCCTGAAGTACGACGACGTGATGAGCCGCCAGCGTGAGGTCATCTACGCCGAGCGCCGTCGTGTCCTGGAGGGCGCCGACCTCGGGGACCAGATCCGTGGCTTCATCGACGACGTCATCGCCGGCTACGTCCGCGGCGCGACCGAGGGCTACGCCGAGGACTGGGACCTCGACGCGCTCTTCACCGCCCTCGCACAGCTCTATCCGGTCGGGCTCACCAAGGACGGCGTCATCAAGGGCGCCGGCGGCCTCGAGGGCCTGAGCCGCGAGAAGCTCATCGAGGACCTCCAGAAGGATGTGCAGGAGGCCTACGACCGTCGCGAGGACGAGATGGGCGAGGAGGTCCAGCGCGAGCTGGAGCGCCGCGTCATCCTCTCGGTCCTCGACCGCAAGTGGCGCGAGCACCTCTACGAGATGGACTATCTCCGCGAGGGCATCTCGCTGCGCGCCTACGCCCAGCGCGACCCGCTGGTCGAATACCAGCGCGAGGGCTTCGACATGTTCGCCGCGATGATGGACGGGATCAAGGAGGAGTCCGTCGGCTACCTCTTCAACCTCCAGGTCGAGATCGAGGAGGACGACCCCGAGGACGCTCTCACCGACGGTGTCCAGCAGGCCGAGGACGACGTTCCCGCCGCCGCGCCCCAGATCTCCACCTCGACCCCGCAGATCGACTTCGCCCAGGCGCAGTCGCACGCGGCACCGCAGATCCGCGCGAAGGGCCTCGACAAGCCGGCCCGGCCGCAGAGCCTGTCCTACAGCGCTCCCTCCGAGGACGGCGAGGCGGAGGTGCACGCCGAGGCGGTCGGCGACGACGACGAGTTCGCCGGAGTGGGGCGCAACACGCTGTGTCCCTGTGGATCGGGCCAGAAGTTCAAACGCTGCCACGGCGCTCCGGGAGGGGCGTCGGGCCACACCACCCGCGCGGGCGGCTGATCAGCACCCGTCAGCCCCAGATCAGGGCGACGCACTGCCAGCGCTCACGCACGATCTCGAACCGTGCCGCGACGGCGCGGGAGCGACGGCCGTAGCGCACGTGGGCGCTCGCCTCGACGGCATCGCTGCGGATGAGGGCGGTGCGTACGCCGATGACGATCGGCCGCGCCGGGTTGGGACCCCGGACCGTCGCGGGCGGGCGCTGTGCCGCGGTGAGGAGGGTGCGGGCCCGCTCGCCGAGTGCGTCGTAGACCTCCGGTGTGGTGTGTCGCAGCACCTGGGCCACCGGGCGGTCGCCGGAGGCGATCTCCACGACGGCCTGCAGGTAGCGACCGATGAACGCGTCGACCTGGCCGCGGGCGGCTCTCTCGAGATCCACCAGGTCGAAGGACCGCGTGCTGCGCAACCGGGGACGTGGGGGAGCGGTGCGCGGTGTGAGGTCCAGGGCGAGTGCCCCCTGGACGCTGGCCATCGAGGGGACGGCGTTCGGCGATCGCAACGAGATGACATCGGCGTGCGGGGTGCGGGAGGTGCTCATCATCGGTCTCCGTCCGAGTGGGGGTCCTGGGTCGTGCGTGGGCGTGCACCGGGGTCGTCGGTGCTGGGCAGGAGCAGCGCCTGGCCCGGGAGGATCAGGTCGGGGTCGTCGCCGACCACCTCGAGGTTGGCCCGCCAGATCGCGCGCCAGCGGTGCTCGATCGGCACCTCCGCGTCCGGGTGGGCCAGGGCTATCGACCAGAGCGAGTCCCGGGGACGCACCACGTAGGTCGCCCTCGGGTGCACCGCGGAGTGGTCCGCCACCTGTCGCAGGGGACGGGGTGTGCGCTGGGCCGCGGGGGGCGCGACGGCACGCTCAGGGAGCGCCAGCCCCGCCAGGAGCTCGCGTCCGTCGCCGCCGGACGCCAGGGCGGGGACACTGGTGCCGGCCACGACCGCGACCCCGCACGCGACGAGGACGAGGCGCCGGGTCCCACCGCCGGTGCGCGCGACGCCTGCCCTGCCACCATCTCGGAACAGCTCGACCACGACGACGGTCGTGATCACCCACAACCAGATGAGGGCGAGCGCCAACGCCGTGCTGCACGCAGCGACCAGCAGGTCGGTGACGCCGCCGTAGGTCGGGCTGTCGTCCGCCGCCGACCACGCGCCGGGCACGGCGCGTGTCGCGGCGGTCGCGGTGGCGGTGACGGCCGACCACACCGCCAACGGTCGCCAGATGGTGGTGGAGACGCCCTTGACCACGTCGAACCTTCCGTTTGCATGTGTTTGCATCATTTAATGGTGGTTCGCCATCGCTGTCAAAGGTTTGTGCACAGCGGAGGTCGCGGCCCGCAGGGCACTGTCGGTGGTCGGAGTGATGCTGCGGATATGAGCTGGCTGCATCCCGACCTCCACGACCCGGCCCTGCGCGAGGGATACCAGGACGTCCGCGACCTCGCCGGGTGGTCGGACTGGGCACAGTTCGTCGACGCGGTGCCGGAGGCTCCGCGCGAGCCGGGGGTCTACCTGTTCCGCGACGCCGACACCGGTGTCATCCGCCACGCCGGCATGGCAGGAGAGCGAGCCGGGTCCGGGCGCCCGCAGGGGCTCCGCGGGCGGTTGGTCGTCTACCGCAGCGGCACGGGCGCGATCAGCGGGTTCGGCGAGGCCGCGCTCGACCAGGCGTTGGCCGACCCCACATGGGTGGCCTCGCAGTTCGAGAGGACGCGTCGTGACGGCTCGCGGAGAGCCAGGGAGTGGGCGCGCGATGCAGTCCTCAGGCTGGCGCTTGACGTGTGCTGGGCGGTGTGCGCGGACCGCGACGACGCGCGCCGGCTCCAGGACCAGGTGATGCTCCGGCTGCGTCCGCTGGGCGTCGGCGACAGGTGAGGGGCCGCGACCCCTGGGCCCGCGACCCCTAGGCTCGTGCCATGTCCTGGGAGCACGAGCTGTTCGCGCTGTTCGACGACCTCGAGGCTCAGGCGACGGCTGTCTGGGAGGCCGACCGCGAGGCGGAGCTCGCCGACCGTGCGCGCGCGGAGTACGGCTCCGTCACCCTGGCCAGCCGACTGATGGCCTCGCGCGGCTCGAGCCTGTCGATCGACCTGCCCCACGTCGGGAGGGTGGAGGGCCGCCTGGACCGGGTCGGCGACGGCTGGTTGCTCCTGGGCGGACAGGGCCAGGACTGGATCGTGCCGCTCGGCGCCGTCGTCGCCGTGCGTGGAGCCAGTGCTCGTTCGGTACCCGAGGTGGCCTGGTCGCCGATCGACCGGCTGGGCCTCAGGTCAGCACTGCGCCGCCTGTCGGACGCAGCGGCTCGATGCATCGTGCACCTGGGCGACGGCACCCGTCACGAGGTCTTCGTCCAGCGTGTCGGCGCCGACTTCCTCGAGGCACGCGACGCATCGGGTGGGCAGCTGCTCGTGTCCTACGGCGCCCTCGTCGCCGTGCAGAGCCGCGACGACTAGCCAGCCTGCCGCGCTCAGGTCGCCTCGACGTCGTAGGGAGGAACCTGACCGTCGGGGAGCGTGGGCTTCTTGTTCTGCTCACGGTCGACCTCGAGCATCGCCTCGGAGATGTGCTTGCGCACGATCGCGCGCGGGTCGAGGTCGCGCAGCTGGAGGTCGGAGTATTCCGGGCCCAGCTCGTTGCGGAGCTCGTCGCGCGCACTGGTGGCCATGGTCTTGGCGCGGTGCAGGAGCTGGGCAGCCTGACGAGCGAGGTCCGGCAGCCGGTCGGGACCCAGCACGATGACGGCCACGAGCGCGATCACGGCGAGCTCGAGGAGGCCGACGTCGAACACGGGTCAGAGCCTGCCGGCCGGCGTCAGCCCCAGCTGCATGCCTGCGAGCCCGCGACCGCGGCCCGACAGCGTCTGCGCCACCCGGGTCATCTCGCGCGACGCCGGGGCAGCGGGGTCGGCCTCGATGATCGGCTTGCCCAGGTCACCACCCTCGCGGAGCGAGATGTCGAGCGGGATCGTGGCCAGCACGGGGACGTCGTAGCCGAAGCGGTCGGACAAGGTCTTCGCCACGCGGGCACCGCCGCCGCTGCCGAACACCTCGAGGCGGTGGTCGTCCTCGGCGGGACAGTGCGGGCAGGGCAGATAGCTCATGTTCTCCACGACGCCGATGACCCGCTGGTGCATCATCGAGGCCATGGTGCCGGCCCGCTCGGCGACCTCGGCGGCCGCCTCCTGAGGGGTGGTGACCACGATGACCTCGGCGCTGGGCAGGTGCTGGCCCAGGGAGATCGCCACGTCGCCGGTGCCCGGAGGCAGGTCGAGCAGGAGCGCGTCCAGGTCGCCCCAGTAGACGTCGGCCAGCATCTGCACGAGGGCCCGGTCGAGCATGGGGCCGCGCCAGGCGACCACCTGGTCGCGGCGCGGCTTGAGCATGCCGATCGAGATGACCGACACGCCACTGGCCGTGGGCACCGGCATGATGAGGTCATCGACCTGGGTGGGTCGGCTGTCGGCGATGCCCAGCATCGCGGGGACGGAGTGGCCGTAGACGTCCGCGTCGACGATGCCGACCTTGAGCCCTTCCTTGGCCAGGGCCAGGGCGAGGTTGACCGTGACCGACGACTTGCCGACACCGCCCTTGCCGCTGGCGATGGCGTAGACCTTGGTGAGCGAACCCGGCTGGGCGAAGGGGATCTCGCGCTGCGCGCGGCCATCGTTGAGGATCTCCTTGAGCCCTGCGCGCTGCTCGGCGCTCATCACGCCCAGGGAGAGATCGACGGAGATCACCCCGGGGACCGCCGTGACGGCGGCGGTGACGTCGCGGTTGATGGTGTCCTTGAGCGGGCACCCCGCCACGGTCAGCAGCACGTGGACCGCGACCGAGCCGTCCTCGGCGACCTCGACGGAATCCACCATCCCCAGCTCCGTGATCGGTCGCTTGATCTCCGGGTCGTTGACTCTCGCCAGCGCGTCCATCACCTGCTGCTGCGTGGGGGTGCTCATGAGGGGGAAGTCTACGAGCCGTCCCGCGACGTCACTGGTGCGGTCGCCCGTCTCGGAAGGGTGCGGGCTGGTCCGACGGCGACTGCTGGTCGCCGACGTCGGGCTGCGAGAGCTCCTCGATGTCCTGCAGCAGGCCGCGGAGCTCCGAGCGCACGAAGTCACGGGTGGCGACCTCGCCGACCGACATTCGCAGCGACGCGACCTCACGGGCCAGGAACTCCATGTCGGCATGGGCGCGCGCGTTGGCCTGCCGGTCCTGCTCGGCGATGACCTTGTCGCGCTGCTCCTGGCGGTTCTGGGCCAGGAGGATCAGCGGGGCGGCGTACGACGCCTGCAGGCTGAGCATCAGCGTCAGGAAGATGAAGGGGAACCGGTCGAAGCGCAGGTCCCCGGGCGCCAGGGCGTTCCACAGCATCCACGCGATGACGAAGAGCGTCATGTAGATGAGGAACCGCGCGGTGCCCATGAACCGGGCGAACTGCTCGGCGAAGGAGCCGAACGCGTCGGCGTCGTAGGAGGGTCGGCGCACGAGCGAGCGCCGGGTCTCCCGCGGGGTGTCGAGGCGTGTTCGACGGCTCTCGCTCATCGGTCACCGCCGAAGCGTGGGGCGCCGATGCCGGCGCGCGGCGACCGGTCACGCCAGCCGTCGGGCAGCATGTGGTCGAGCAGGTCGTCGACCGTCACGGCCCCGAGCAGTCGCCCCTCGTCGTCGACCACGGGTGCTGCGACGAGGTTGTACGTCGCGAGGTGGGCGGCGACCTGGTCCATCGACGCGTCGGGTCGCAGCGGATCCATCGAGTCGTCGAGTGCCGCGGCGACGAGGGTGGAGGGCGGCTCGCGCAGCAGGCGCTGGATGTGGGCGGCGCCGAGGAGACGACCCGTCGGCGTCTCGAGAGGTTGTCGGCAGACATAGACGAGCGCAGCGAGGGCGGGGGTGAGCTCGGGGTTGCGGACGTGGGCGAGCGCGTCGGCGATCGTGGCGTCGGGGGACAGGATCACGGGCTCGGGCGTCATCATCGCGCCGGCGGTGTTGTCCTCGTAGGACATCAGCCGTCGGACGTCCTCGGCCTCGTCGGGCTCCATCAGCCCGAGCAACACCGCGGCGGTCTCGGGATTGAGGTCGGCGATCAGGTCAGCGGCGTCGTCGGCCGACATCTCCTCGAGGATGTCCGCGGCACGCTCGGAGTCGAGGTGCTCGAGGATCTCGACCTGGTCCTCCTCGGGCAGCTCCTCCAGCACGTCGGCGAGACGCTCGTCGTCGAGCGCGGCCACCACGGCCTTGCGCCGCTCCGGAGGGAGGTCGTGGATCATGTTCGCCGCGTCGGCCGGCCGCATGTCGTTGAGGGCTGCGATCAGGTGGGTGGCACCCTGGGACGGCTGCAGCCTGGTCAGGCCGGTGACGTCACGCCACTCCACCACGTGCGTCTGGCCCTTGCGCCGGAAGCTCTTGCTGGCCTCGTGGACGGCGACGCGGGAGAGCACCCAGTCGCGGTTGCGGGCCTGCTCCATCGCGACGTCGTAGACGATCCCGCTGACGCCGCCAGCCTTTGCCGAGTCCTTGATCGTGACCGTGCGATCGAGCATCTGGCCCATCACGAGCGTCTCGGTCGAGCGCTGCTCGAAGCGCCTCATGTTGAGCAGACCGGTGGTGTGCACCTGCCCGCTGTCGATGTTGGTGACGCGGGTCATGGGCACGAAGATCCGCCGGCGGCCGAAGACCTCGGCGACCATGCCGAGCACCCGGGGCTGACTGGCCTCGGTGCGGAGCGCCACGACCAGGTCGCGCACCTTGGCCACCTGGTCGCCCCGGGGGTCGAAGATCGGCAGCCCGACGAGCCGGGCCACGAAGACGCGGGTCGGGGTGGTGCTCACGCTGCTCACATTAGCGTGCGCGTTATTTGCGAGAGCGGGCCACACGCAACCGCTGGTGTTAGTCTCTGGACACAGCAGTCACTTCCGTCACATCGATCGGGCCAGGTCTGACGTCTTCCGAGGGCCGGCCCGCCGTCGACGTGGCGCGGCCACTTCCCCGATCGTGAGGCTCCACGCATGCTCCGCACGACCGCTTCCACGCCTGCCTCGCGACGTCGTCCCCGACGCCGACTCTGGGTGCTTGCCCTGACGCTGGGGTCCACCCTCGTCCTCGCCCCCTCGACGCCGGCCGCCGCCGTACGCGCGACCGAGGCGGTCCAGACGACGCCGACCACCTCGTTCCGCGTGGGGACGTTCAACGTCCTCGGTGCCGACCACACCGCCCCCGGCGGCAACCGGAAGGGCTGGGACTCCGGCGTCATCCGGATGGACCGGGTCGTGAACATCCTGGGGTCGCGGGAGCTCGACGTCGTGGGGTTCCAGGAGTTCCAGCCACCGCAGGCGGCTCGCTTCAACGAGCTGATGGGCACCTCGTGGCAGACCTACCCCGGCCTGGACGCCGCGGCCGGCCCGTCGGTGAACTCGATCGGCTGGCGCACCGACGTCTGGCAGCTCCTCGAGGCGCGCACCCTGCCGATCCCCTACTTCGACGGTGTTCCCAGCCGGATGCCCGCAGTGCTGCTGCAGAACCAGCAGACCGGCCGTCGGGTCTGGTTCTTCAACACCCACAACCCTGCGGACGTGCGTGGGCCTGCCCAGCAGTGGCGCGACGCCGGCTTCGCCATGGAGGCGGCGCTGGCCAACGAGCTCCGGGTCAGTCACCCGGACGCCCCCTTCATCTCGCTGGGCGACAAGAACGACCGCAGCCGCTACTACTGCTCGGTGGCTCCCGCCGGGGACCTGTGGTCGGCGAGCGGAGGCCATGTCGACGGAACGACCTGCTCGGCTCCCGACGGCGGGGCGATCGACTGGATCCTCGGATCCAGGAACGTCTTCTTCAACGCCTACACCCGCTACTGGAACGACTACGTGTCCGAGACCAGCGACCACCCCCTCTACGACGCCAACGTCGTCGTGCCCGCGTCGGCCCCGCCCACGATCGACCACGTGGTCGTCGTCGCCGTCCCCGGCCTGACCTCGACCGTCGTGACCGGTTTCGGCGCCGACGTGGCCGAAATCGGACGCCTGGACAGCGGCGGCGCCTCGACGACCAACGCCCGCACCGCCACCGAGAACACCGGCCCCGACGCCAACCTGGTCTCGCTGCTGAGCGGGCGTCGGGTGTTCCCCAAGCGCGGCGGCCACGGCGTCGGCGCGAAGTCGGCGCTGCCCGACACCGTGCACAGCTCCGCAGGGCAGTACGTCTCCAGCATCTTCGACCTGGCCCACAACAACTCACAGCGGACCACCTTCGTCGCGGCCCGTCCCCAGGCCCAGATCGTGCGCCGCAGCTGGAACAGGAAGTCGGGCGGCAAGGATCCCTACGGCAAGGACGACGGCACCGCCAAGCTCGACTCGTTCAAGGTGGCGCGCGACGACGCGACCGCCGTCGGCTGGTGGCGCGAGAAGATCGCGCGCCGTGCCAGCCAGCTGAGCGTCATCGAGCTGTCCGGCGTGATGAGGGCCGGGCAGGCCGACGGCTACACCGGACCGGAGTACCAGAAGGCCGTGCGCGACGCCTTCCGCCGCGTCGCCTCGATCCGCCGCACGATCGCCAGCCAGCCCGAGATGAACGGCACCACCGTGCTGGTGGTGACCGGCACGGGCGGGGCCCAGCGCGCGAAGGCGTCGGCGTCGTGGGCCCAGAGCTACAAGGTGCCCATGTGGGTGAGCGGTCCGGGCGTGCTGCCCGGCAGCGACCTCTACGACCTCAACTCCGGCCTCGCCTCGCCGGGCCGGACCCAGCCCTCCTATTCCGGCCCGCAGCCCGTCCGGGTCGGCGACCTCGCCAACCTGGTCACCCGCTCGCTGGGGCTCCCGCCCGTTCCCGGCTCGACGATGGACCCGGAGCAACGTTTCTCCGCGTTCGACCCGCTCGCCGTTCCCGGGTCCTGATCCGGGGCGGTGTTTGCCAAACGTTGGTGCCGGCGCTCGGGTGCCGGTTAGACTGGCCCCAGTGAGCCGGTCTCGCCCTCCGCCGGCGTACCCGACAGTTGCCGGGTCCCGTCCTGCAGAAGGTGCCCGTGAACCCCAGCAATCCCGTGCCGAGCACGCGTGCACCGTGGTGGCGGCGCACGTCGGTGTGGGCCCCGCCTGCGGCGGTCATCCTGGTGGTGGCGATCGTGTGGGCCTCCTTCCTGTCCAGCCCCCGGCTGGTCGGGTCGAGCGCCGGCCAGTCGAGCGCCAGCCACTCGAGCGCCGGCCAGTCGAGCGCTCAGGTCACGCCGGACGCCACCGACGCGGGCCTGCCGGGGTCGGCCGGCATCGCGCCCGCCCCACCGGAGGTGTCCGGTGACGACACGTCCTCGACCGAGCACCACGCGGCCACGAGGGCGCTGAACAGGTCCCTCAAGCAGTTCCGTGCCGCCCAGCGCCGGTTGGCCGCGCGGGTCACCACGCAGCTGCAGGTGCGCAGGGAGCGATCCCAACCGGTGTCCTTGCGGGTCGCGACCTTCAACGTGCTCGGCGATTCCCACACCGGCCCCGGAGGGAACAAGCCCGGTTACTACCCCGACGCGGGTCCGCGCATGGACATGGCGATCGCCACCCTGCGCAACAACGGCATCGACGTGGTGGGCTTCCAGGAGTTCGAGTCGACGCAGCACAACATGTTCGTCGCACGGGCCGGGGAGTACTCCCTCTATCCCGGGCTCCTGCTGGGCACCAAGTCGGTGCGCTTCAACATCGCCTGGCGCTCGAGCATGTTCTCCCTGGTCGAGGCGCACACCATCTCCATCCCCTACGCCGGTGGCAGCCGCATCGAGATGCCGGTCGTGCTGCTGGAGTCGACCACGACGGGCCGCCGGGCCTGGTTCGCCAACTTCCACAACCCCGCCGACACGCCCAGCCTCGGGTCGAACGGGCGCTGGCGCGCCGAGGCCGCCAGCCTGGAGGTCGCCCACCTGACCGCGCTGCACGCGCAGGACGGCCATCCCGTCATCGTCACCGGCGACTTCAACGAGCGCAGCGAGATCTTCTGCCGGTTCACCGCGGGCGGCGTCTTCAGCGCAGCCGCCGGGGGGAGCACCGGCGCCGGCTGCGTGCCGCCGCCGAGCATGCAGGTCGACTGGATCTTCGGCTCCACCGGAGTGTCCTTCGCCGGCTATGCGGTGACCGGCACGGGACGGGCCTCCGACCACGCGATGGTGCAGGCCGAAGTCACCTTGACCGAGGTCCAGTGAGCGGTCGGCGCCTCGATATAGTCGATCGCGTGAGATCACTGGGCCGACTGCGGCGCGCCGGCGTGCTGGACGTGCACCGCATCGACGCCCGCGGGCTGCTTCTCGGCAGTCCTCGCGAACGTCTCGTCGACGTCTCCTTCGACGGTCGCCGGATCTGGTCGTTCTGGGTCGTGCGTGACGGCGAGCGGTGCGACGACGGATTCGACCTCGCCTGGCCCAAGCCCCTGCGCCCGTTCCTCGACGGCGTCACCGAGGTGACGATGACCGACCCCGGCAGCGACGCGGTGCTGTTCTCGCAGACGGTGCGCTTCGGCGAGCGTGAGGACCGGATCGAGGTCGTCAACCCGGCGGGGCGACCGCTCGCCATCGACAAGTCGCTCAAGCTCGTCGAGACCTTCGACAACCGTGACGCCACCCACGTGGAGCCGCTCCTCGACGCCATCGCAGAGGTGCTCGGTGCGCTCAAGGAGGTCGGTCTCGACGCCTTCCTCGCTTATGGCACGGCCCTCGGCGCGATCCGCGACGGCGGCCTGATCGGCCACGACAGTGACGCCGACCTCGGCTACGTCAGCACCTACGACCACCCGGTCGACGTCATCCGCGAGTCCTTCCGGGTCCAGCGTGCCCTCACCGACATGGGCTACCACGTCACGCGCTACTCCGCGATCGCGCTCAAGGTGCACGTGGAGGAGAGCGACGGCCTCGATCGTGGGCTCGACGTCTTCGGCGGCTTCATGCGCGACGGCATCTTCTACCTCATGGGTGAGATCGCCGTTCCCTTCCGGCGGGAGTGGATCTACCCGCTCGGGACGGCCTCGCTCGAGGGGCGTGAGTTCCCGGTGCCGGCCGACGCCGACAGGTTCCTGACCGCCACCTACGGACCGTGCTGGCGGGTGCCGGACCCGGCCTACAAGTTCACCACGCCGGCCAGCACGGTCGCCCTGTTCAACGGCTGGTTCCGCGGCATGCGCTCCGGCCGGGTCGGTTGGTACGCCTACCACCGCCGCACCGCCGGCAGGAAGCCGTCGGTGTCGACCGTCGCCCGAGAGGTGGCCGAACGCCATCTCGACCTAGCGACGTACGTCGACATCGGCTGCGGTCGCGGCACCGACGTGGGGTGGTTCGCCGACCGGGGCGCCTCGGCGATCGGGCTCGACTTCCAGCCCTTCGCCTACCAGGTCGAAGCAGAACGTCGCGCCGACGACCCCCGCGCGCACTTCGAGCTGTTCAACCTGCTCGAGCTGCGGCACGTGCTGGCCGTGTCGGCCTGGGTGGCGCGGACGCCGGGTCCACGCGCAGTCGGGTGCGTGCACGTCGTCGAGCGCCTCGGACGGCGTGGACGGCTCAACCTGCTCCGCTCGGCGCGGATGATGCTGGCCGGCACCGACGGCACCCTGCACCTGCAGTTCCTCAGCGAGAAGGGCCGCGACCGCTACGCTCGGCGTACGGGCGCCCGTCAGCCCCTGGCTCCGGAGCTGGTGGCCGCCGAGGTGGCCGAGTCCGGGGGCCGGATCATCGAGGAGGTGCGCGAGCACGTCTCCACCGACGCGAGGAGCTCGCAGGTGTGCCGCATGATCATCGACTGGAACGCGTGAGGGTGGGAGCAGACATGTTCGGACGGAAGAAGCCCGGCCTGAGGTCGGGCGACCTCGAGCAGCGGGTCGCGGCGCTGGAGCACGCCGTGCGCGAGAACCAGGCGCTCAACGTACGGCTGGCCGAGCTCACGGACGTCGTCTCCGAGCTCCTCCTTCCGGTCGCGGCCCGCGACGAGCAGAAGCTGGAGGAGCTGCTCGGCAAGTACCGCGGGGAGTTCTCTTGAGCCCAGCCCCCGGGCGTGGCCTCGCCGGGCCGCGCCGGGTCTTCCTGCACATCGGGCTCCCCAAGACCGGTACGACCTACCTCCAGCAGGTCGTGTGGGCCAACCGCGACCGCCTGCGGGCTGCCGGTCTGCTGCTGCCCGGCTTCGGTCACCGTGAGCACCTCTGGGCGGCCCTCGACCTCCAGGAGCGGCCGCGCCTGGCGCGCCGCCACCCGGATGCTCCGGGCGCCTGGCAGCGGCTCGTGGCCCAGGCGGCCGCCCATCCGGGCGACGTCCTGGTGACCCACGAGTTCCTCTGCGGTGCGAGTGCGGAGCAAGCGGCGCGTGCGCTCGAGAGCTTCCCCGACGCCGAGGTGCACCTGGTCGTCACCGCCCGCGACGCGGCGAGCGTGGTCTCCGCCGGGTGGCAGGAGTCGGTGAAGAACGGCAGCAGCGTCGACCTCGACTCCGTGATGGACGGCCGGTCCGCCGGAGGCCCCGAGTTCAGCATGCGCACCTGGGACCTCGCCGGTGTCCTCGAGCGGTGGACGCCGAACCTGCCGTCCAGACAGGTGCACGTCGTGGTGATGCCCGGTCCGGGTGCTGCGCCGGACCTGCACTGGCGCCACTTCGCGGGGGTGCTCGGCCTCGACCCGGACGCCTACGACGTCCCGGCCGAGTCGGTCAACCCGGCGCTCGGCATCGTGCAGATCGAGACCCTGCGGCTGGTCAACCGGCACCTCCCGCCCTACAGCGCGCACGACCGGGGCGTGTGGATCCGCGGCTATCTCGCCGAGGACCTGCTGGCTCGTCAGCCGCGCGAGCGCGGCGGCCTGCCCGCGCACTACCGGGATCGCTTCGCGGAGCTTGATCGAGCGGCCACGCGCCTGATCTCCGAGCGCGGCTTCGACGTCCGTGGAGACCTGTCCGCGCTGGAGGCGCGGGAGTCCTCGATCGAGCCTCGGCGCGCCGACGGGCGGGAGCCGGGCGCGGTCGCCGCCGAAGAACTTCTCGAATCGGCGACCCGTCTGGTCGCTGATATCGTCGCGGACGTCCGGGCGAGCACAGGTGACGTTCCGCCGCGGGCTCGGAGGAATCCGTGACGCGGGTGCCGAGGGCATCCTGAGGAGTTGTTGACGTGCGTTCGAAGTTCATCGCCCTGCTCGCGATGTGGAGCCTGGCAGTCACCCTGATGGCGCCGACCGCGGGTGCGAGTGCGGGTGCCGTCACCGGCGCCGCACCCGGCGTGAGTGGCGCCGTGACCTCCGCACCTCTGCTCGCGGCACGCAAGCCCGGACGGCCCAACAAGAAGTGGAAGGTCCCGACGGGGGCCAAGTTCAACAACCCGATGGTCGCGAAGAACCGCTTCGTGATCGAGCGGCACGTGCTGCGAGCGATCCGCAACACTCCTCGCGGCGAGAAGATCACCATCTCGGCCTACTCGCTCGACCGCCAGGTCTTCGCCGACGAGCTGATCCGCGCCCGCAAGCGCGGCGTCAGGGTCAAGGTGCTCCTCAATGACCACCTGGTGCCCAACGCCCAGGTGCGCATCCAGAAGGTGCTGGGCCACAACACCAGGAGGAAGAACTTCCTCAGGAGGTGCGTCTCGGGCTGCCGGGCGGACCGGGACGAGTTCAACAACCTGCACAGCAAGTTCTACCTGTTCTCGCGCACCGGCCGGAACCGCAACGTGGTGATGCTCGGCTCCTACAACATGACCCTCAACGCGGTCCGCTGGCAGTGGAACGACCTGTTCACGATGGTCGGCAAGAAGACCCTCTACGCCCAGTTCACCGCACTCTTCAACGACATGCGTCCCGACTGGGACAAGCGTCGCGCGACCTACACGTTCTGCGACAGCGGCCGTGTGTGCCCGGCGGGGGACCTGCAGAAATACCACAACGTCGTCTTCCCGAGGCACACCACGAGCAAGAAGGATGTCGTGCTGGACATCCTCGACAACATTCAGTGCCTCTACGTCGATGCCGCCGGAGCCCAGCGGCGGACCCTGCTGCGCCTCTCGATGCACTCGATGCGCGGCGGTCGCGGCAACTACATCGCCGACAAGCTGCGCGACCTCCATGCCCAGGGCTGCAACCTGCGGGTCAACTACGGCCTGATGGGGTTCCACACCAAGGAGCACCTCGGTGCCCCCACACCGCGGGGTCGCGTGCCGCTGCGATCGACCGGCTTCAACCTGCGCGACGACGTGCCGACGGGCGACCCCGAGATCGACAGCATGCCCGAGGCCATCGAGCGCTACTCCCACCACAAGTACTTCGTGCTGAAGGGCTCCTACAAGGGCGTGGTCGACAGCAACATCGTGTGGACCGGCTCGACCAACTGGTCCAGCCTGGGCACCCCCCAGGACGAGATCCTGTTCTCCATCCACGGCCGCGGGGTCGTGCGCGACTACCTCGACAACTTCGACCTGACGTGGCGCCCGCCCTTCAGCCGCGACGCCTACACCACGACCTACTCGTCGTGGCGCTCGGTCGGGGGCAGCCGGGTCGGCATCGACCCCATCGTCACCATCGAGCCCGACCGCCTCCGCGGCGCCGGACCCACGTGGGAGAACGACTGACCCGCTGGTCGGTCGTCCGGTTCAGCCCTGCTGCTCGCTCGCGTCCTCGGCGGGGAGCAGGGACTCGGCCAGCCCGCGCACGGTCTCCGCGTCCGGTCCCTGGAGCACCACCGTGCTGCCCTTCAGGTCGTAGGCGACCACGCTGGCACCCTGGTTGTCCCACGCCGACCAGGTGCCCGTCCCGAAGTCCGAGAGGTCCAGGTCGTCCGCCTCCGACAGGTCTGCGCCAGCCAGGACGTCGGCGGCGGTGCCGGGCAGCTGGTCGAGGACGACGACGCCGCTGGGCGCGCTGAACTCCATGCGCCACCACTGGGGGGCGGGGAGTAGCCGCCACCGGTCGTGGTCCAGTCCTGTGGGAGCACGGACGGGACCATCGTGATGAGGTCATCGTCGACGGCCCGCAACGCTGCCTGCTTGTAACGGCTGCGCACCTGCGGCTCGGCGCCGAAGTCGATGGCCTCGACGACCGGCGCGTCCGTGACCGTGTCCGACTCCGTGGGTGAGGGCGAGGGCGAGCTGTCGGAGGAGGTGTCGGCGGCTGGATCGGCGGCTGGATCGGCGGCTGGATCGGCGGCGTTGTCGGCCTCCTGCTCACCACAGGCGCCGACGAGCAGGACAAGCGCGGCGGCGAAGGCAGGTCCGGTCGTTCGAGTCGGTCGCATGACGCCATCGTCTCACGACCCGTGTGACATCAGTCTCGGGTGCGGAGGCTGCCCGGGTGAACGATCGATAACTAGACTCCGAGGGTTCCGCCCAGCGACCGCACAGGAGCCACCGCATGCCTCGTCTCTGCCAGACCGATGGTCTTTCCGAGGACCAGATCGAGATCTTGAAGGCGGTGCGTCAGTTCGTGGACGAGAAGATCATCCCGGTCGCCAACGAGCTCGAGCATGCCGATGAGTATCCGACCGAGATCGTGGAGGGTCTCAAGGAGCTGGGGATCTTCGGGTTGGTGATCCCGGAGGAGTTCGACGGTCTGGGTGAGTCGCTGTTGACGTATGCGTTGTGTGTGGAGGAGATCGCGCGGGGGTGGATGAGCGTGTCGGGGGTGATCAACACCCACTTCATCGTGGCGTACATGTTGATGCAGCACGGCACGCAGGAGCAGAAGGAGAAGTACCTGCCGCGGATGGCGAGCGGTGAGGTCCGTGGCGCGTTCTCGATGTCGGAGCCGGGGTTGGGTTCGGACGTGGCGGCGATCTCGACCAGGGCTGTTCAGGGCGACGACGGCGACTACACGATCAACGGGCAGAAGATGTGGCTGACCAATGGTGGCAGCTCGACGTTGATCGCGGTGCTGGTCAAGACCGATGAGGGTGCGGACACGCCGTACAAGAACATGACGACGTTCCTGGTGGAGAAGGAGCCGGGTTTCGGTGAGACCGCTCCGGGTCTGACGATCCCGGGGAAGATCGACAAGATGGGCTACAAGGGCGTCGACACGACCGAGGCGATCTTCGTGGACCACCGGATCTCCGCCGATCAGGTCCTGGGTGGTGAGCCCGGCAGGGGTTTCTACCAGATGATGGACGGCGTGGAGGTGGGTCGGGTCAATGTCGCGGCGCGTGCGTGTGGGATCGCTCACCGGGCCTTCGAGCTCGCGATCGCCTACGCCCAGCAGCGTGAGACGTTCGGCAAGCCGATCGCGCAGCACCAGGCGGTGCAGTTCCGTCTTGCGGAGATGGCGACGAAGGTCGAGACGGCTCACACGATGATGGTGAAGGCGGCCCGGATGAAGGATTCGGGGCAGCGGATGGATGTCGAGGCCGGGATGGCGAAGATGCTCGCCAGTGAGTACTGCAACGAGGTCGTGGAGGCGTCGTTCCGCATCCATGGCGGTTATGGCTATTCCAAGGAGTACGAGATCGAGCGGCTCTACCGTGAGTCGGCGTTCATGCTGATCGGCGAGGGCACCTCCGACATCCAGAAGATGATCATCGGCCGCGCCCTCCTCAAGGACTACCAGCTCCGCTGACCTGGTGGCCGCGGGAGGGTTCCGCACGCGACGCCTGGCCAGGCCGGTGCCGGGCCAGGCGCCCTAGGATCCCCGTCATGGGGGACTTCCGGGCGCGTGACGCCGACCGTGACCAGGCCGTCGAGGTCATCGAGGCAGCGTTCGCCGACAGGCAGCTCGGTGACGCCGACCGCGACCTGCGCCTCTCGCGTGCGCGGGCCGCGGAGACGCTCGACGAGCTCACGGGACTGACCCGCGACCTGCGCGTCCCGGCCGGTCACGTCGCGCCGGTCGTCGTCGCGCCCCGAACCGCCGGTCCCACTCGGACGCGCCGGGTCCGCGGTGTCGTGGTGGGCCTCGGCGCCTTCGTCGTGCTGGTCGTGGCCGGTGTCACGGGTGTAGTGGGTCTCGCGATGTTCGCGGTGAGCGGAGATCCCGACGTGCAGACCTCCCGGGTCCACACGGCACCGGCCGAGGCGGTCGAGGAGCGTGAGGGCTTCGACATGACGCCACCTGCGGTGCGCCGCTTCCTGCGCGACTACGAGCGCGAGTTCTCCCGCCTGGACGCGTTCCAGACTGTCCTCTTCCCGGACCGCGTCAGCGTGGAGGTGCCGGCCCCCGGCCCCCGTGCCCGCTACACGTCGTGGATCTACGACGGCACCTGGCGCAAGGTGGCGGCAGCGACCGCCGTGGTCGGGTCCGCGGAACGCGTGGACCTCGGCGCGATCGACGTACGCCGGCTGTTCGCCACCATCGCAACCGCACCGAGGGTGCTGCGCGTGGACGACGGCGCGCTGACCCACGTGGTGGTGCGCAGGACGGCCGGCCGGTCGACCGTGGTGAACATCTACGTCGGCAACGAGCTCGACGAGAGCGCCTACCTCTCGACCACGCCGTCGGGTGAGGAGATCCGCCGCTACCCCTACCGCGGCTGAGCAGCGCGCTGCGGCACGATGTGCCCATGAGCGAGCCCAAGACCGACGCCGGCAACTTCTTCGAGGACTTCAGCGTCGGGCAGGTCATCGAGCACGCGACGCCGCGCACGGTCACCGAGGGAGACCGGGCACTCTACGGCGCGATCTACCCGACCCGCTTCGCCGTGCCGTCGTCGGCGGAGTTCGCAGCCGCGTGCGGGCTCACCCCGCACCCGGTCGAGGAGCTGATCGGCTTCCACATCGCCTTCGGCAAGACCGTGCCGGACGTCTCGCTCAACGCGGTGGCCAACCTGGGCTACGCCGAGTGCCGGTTCCACGTGCCGGTGCTACCCGGGGACACGCTGCGCACCCGGTCGGAGGTGATCGGCCTGAGGCAGAACTCCCACGGCCGTACCGGCGTCGTCTGGGTCCGCTCGACGGCCACCAACCAGCGGGGCGAGGTCGCGATCGACTGGGCGCGCTGGGTGATGGTGCACAAGCGGGACGCCGGGTCGCCCGCTCCGGAGACCGTCGAACCCGCGCTCGCGCCGGTGGTCGCTCCCGCCGACCTGGTGGTGCCTGCCGGCCTCGACTTCTCGTCGTACGACGTGGTGGCGGCCGGGTCGCCGCACCTGCTGGGTGACTACGAGGTGGGCGAGCGGATCGACCACGTGGACGGCGTGACGCTCACCGACGCCGAGCACATGATGGCCACCCGGCTGTGGCAGAACACCGCCAAGGTGCACTTCAGCACCGAGGCGCGCCCCGACGGCCGCCGGCTCGTCTACGGCGGGCACGTGATCTCGCTCGCGCGCGCGCTGTCCTTCAACGGACTCGCCAACGCCCAGCTGATCGCGGCCGTCAACGCCGGCGCCCACGTCGCTCCCGCCTACGCCCAGGACACCGTCTACGCGTGGTCGGAGGTGCTCGACGCCGTGCCGCTCGACGCTCCTGGCGTCGGGGCGCTGCGCCTGCGGCTGGTGGCGACCAGGGGCCGCGACGAGTCGATGACGCTGCGCGGGGAGCACCAGTCGTACGCCGACGGCGTACTGCTCGACCTGGACTACTGGGCGCTCGCGCCGCGCTGAGGCGGCCTCGTTTCGCTCGCCCCTGGTGAGCGGTGGTCCACCTACATTTCGTCCGCGCGGATGGTAGGTGCGTCACCGCCCGCGGGTGAGTCGGCGTACGACACGCCCGAGCGCGGTGCGTGAGCCACGTTCCGCCGCCTCGGATGGTGGCTGGACCACCGCCCGGCGGGCGGCAGCGGAGTCACGATCCGCCCGCGCCAGCAGCTCTGCGGCCAGGAAGTCCCGCGCGACCGCGAGCACGTCGGCGTCGGGTACGCCGTCGGGGTCGACGCCGGCGCCGGGCTCGGGGTCGGGTCGCAGGTCGTCGAGGTCCCCGACCACGTGCCACGACCCGGTGGCGATCTCGTCCACCATCCGGTTGCCCCGCTCGACGAGCCAGGCGTGCATGTCGGGGGCCAGGGCGAGGGGGGAGTCGGCCCGGAAGCCGGGCGAGCGAGGAGCCGCGGCTCCATGAAACCCTTCACCCGGCGCGACAGCGCCACGTCGAGGTGGGCGTTGCGGAAGTGCGCGTTGACTCCGCGCACGAAGGCGATCTCGGCGGGTGCAAGGGTCTCGTTGGCAGCTGGCGCGTCGAGCGAGAGGCCGGTGTCGTCGATGCCGAGCAGCTCGCACGTACGCCGCCACAGCAGGTCGGCCTCGGCACCAGGGCGCGGGAGCACGACGAGGTGGACGTGGTCCGGCGACAGGTCGCCCGCCCAACGCTCCAGGATCCGCGGCACGTCCTGGTGGTGCCAGAAGTTGAAGGTCGGGTCGTCCTTGGCCACACGCGTGAAGAACGTCCGCAAGGTCGTGGGCGACCCGTGCTTGACGCGCTGCTGCCACGCGCTGGGCACCTGACGGACGAGGTCGCGGACGGTGATCACCAGGTGCACCTCGTCGCTCGCTCCGCCCAGCCGGGCCAGGGCCGCAGCGGCATCGTCCCGCGACGTCTCGACGAGCTGCTCCTGGCTGATCAGCGCGTCACCCGCGAACCCCGCGACCTCGTCGAGCATCCGGTCCCAGGCGCCTCGCTGGTCCTGGCTCATCGTCGCCAGCACGCCGGCGTTGTCGCGGACCACCGCGCAACCGCGGAACTGCTCGTCGGCCGACCCGCCGGGCAGCAGCAGGCCCTGCGCAGCCAGGGCGGCCCGGTGGTGCCACCACAGGCTCTGGAGGTAGGTCGTGCCCGACTTCGGTGTGCCGATGTGCACGAAGACGCGCCGCGCCATCAGCGGCCCTGCCCGACGGGTGGTGCCTCGATCATCCGGGCGACCACGGTCGTGGCCGCGGCGAGCAGCTCGGCATCGGTCGCCTGCTCGGGGGTGCGGCCCGAGCGCGCGTCGGCGGGCAGCAGGTCGTCGAGGTCACCCACGACGTCGTAGGACCTCGCGCGCAACGTCGCGACCATCGCCTCCGACCGCTCGCGCACCCAGTCGAGGTGCGGGGTCGGCAGCACGAACGGCTCCGGTGGCGCGCTGCCGGCGAGGAGGTCGCGGGCGAAGCTGCCCTTGGTGAGCCGGGTCAGCGCGACCGAGCGGCGCTCGCGCGGGACGACCGTGTTGACACGACGCAGCAGCTCGGCCTCGACGATGCCGAGAGAGTCGTTGGGCAGGCGCGGCTCGGTGTCGAGGCCGTCGACGTCGACACCGAGGACCGCGGCGGTGCGCAGCCACAGCTCGTCGCGCGGCGCACCCGAGGGAGGTACGACGACGAGGTGGACGTGCTCCGGCTCGACGCCGGCCGTCCAGCGTCCGAGGATCGCCGGGACGTCCTGGTAGCGCCAGAACTTCTGGTCGTCCTCGCCACGGCGCACAGCGGCGAGGAACGTGCCGTAGGGCTGGCGCGCGCCCTGCTTGACGCGCTGCTGCCACGCCGAGGGCAGCACGCGCCCCAGGTCACGGACCGTCACCACGACGTGGACCTCGCGGGCCGCCCGGGAGAGGTCGGCCAACGCCGCCGCCGCAGCCTCGGCGGAGGAGTCGGAGAAGTGCTCGTGGCTGATGAGGACGTCGCCGTCCCACGCGCCGGTCTCCTCGACGAGCCGTCGCCAGACCTCACGCTCGGCGGGCTCGAGCTCCTCCACGATCGCGTCCATGCCCTTGACCAGGGCCGCCGCGTGGAAGTGGTCGCGCAGCGCGGTGCCCGGCAGCAGCAGGCCCCGCTCGCGCAGCTCGTCGCGGTGTCGCCACCAGAGGTCCTGGAGGAAGGTGGTGCCGGACTTGGCCGTTCCGCAGTGGAGGAACACGCGCCGAGCCATGGGGGTGATCATAGGAGGCGTCGCGGACGGGCAGACTGCTCCCTGTGACCTGGGACCGCGAGTTCTTCTACGACACCTACCCACGGGTCGAGGAGGCGTTCGGCGCCCGGCTCGACGAGAGCCTCTCCCCGCGGGACCCGTCGCTGATGTTGCAGGTGGTCCGCGAGCTCGACCTGCGGCCGGACAGCCAGGTGGTCGACGTGGGCTGCGGCGACGGCGCGCACGCGCTGCGGCTGGCCACGCACTTCGGCCTTCGGGTGCTCGGCATCGACCCGGTGCAGCGTCACCTCGACCTGGCCCGCGAGGCCCGCCGCGGGGCCTTCCCGGACATCGCCTCACGGGTGTCGTTCGAGCGCGGCACCGCGACCCGGATCCCGGTGCCCGACGCCTCCCTCGACCTGGTCTGGTGCCGCGACGTGATGGTCCACGTCGAGCGGCCCGATGTGGCGTTCGAGGAGTTCGCACGCGTGCTGCGACCGGGCGGCTACGCCCTGAGCCACCAGAGCGTGGCCACGGACCTGCTCGCCCCCGAGGAGGCGGACTGGCTCTTCGAGGTGATGGGGGTCGTGCCCGACTCCGCAGACCCCGCCGTGATCGACGAGGCCGTCGCCGGCTCGGGCCTCGAGGTCGTCGACGTCTTCGACCTCACCAGCGAGTGGGGCGAGCACGCGCAGGAGCAGGACGGCCGGGCGGGTCGGGCGCTGCTCCACCTCGCTCGGCTGCTGCGTGAGCCCGAGCGCTACCGCGCCGAGTTCGGCAGCGCGGCGTACGACGTGATGCTGGGCGACTGCCGCTGGCACGTCTACCGGATGATGGGCAAGCTCGCCGGACGTGTCGACGTGCTGCAGAAGACTTAACCGCTCGACGGTGCTTGACGGGTTTGGCATGGTGGCCGGTGACAGAGCGACACGAGGAGGAGCCCATGGCTGACCAGGACCCCAACGCAGACATCAAGGCGAAGATGCGGGAGGCGCTGGATCGCAAGAAGGGTCACGTGCACCCCGACGACAGCGCCGACTCCAAGGAGAAGGCCCACGGCTCGGAGGTCAACGACAAGAACGTGGCGAAGCCGATGCACCGCCGCAAGGCAGGCGGCGGCGGGGTCTGAGCACCGGCCCCTCGTGTCGGCGGACGCCAACCCACGGCTGTCGTCCGCCGGCATGCGCGCGGGTCGAACCGGGCACACGTCGTGGCAGACTCGCGTCATGTCTGACTCCGCATCCGCTGGCCCGGACCTCTGGGTCGTGCGCCACGGCGAGACCGAGTGGAGCCGCGACGGCAAGCACACCTCCACCACCGACCTGCCCCTCACCGACGTCGGTGAGCAGTCGGCCACCTCGCTGGCGCCGCGGCTGGCCGGGGTGGAGTTCGACCTCGTCCTGACCAGCCCACGCCAGCGCGCTCGTCGTACGGCCGAGCTGTCGGGCTTCCCCGGCGCCCAGGTGGCCGACGACCTCGTCGAGTGGGACTACGGCGACTACGAAGGCATCACGACCCCCCAGATCCGCGAGACGGTGCCCGGCTGGAGCGTGTGGACCCACCCCTCGCCCGGAGGCGAGAGCGCAGACGACCTGACCACGCGGCTGGACCGGGTGGTCGAGCAGGCGCGTGGGCACCGTCGCACCCTCGTCTTCGCTCACGGCCACTCGCTGCGGGTGCTCACCGCGCGCTGGCTGGGCCGGCCGGCCGAGGAGGGCCGGTTCTTCCGGCTCGACACCTCGACCGTCTCGGTGCTCGGCTTCGAGCGGGAGACCCCGGTGCTGCTGAAGTGGAACAGCTGACGTGCGGATCGACCTCCACACGCACTCCTGCGCCAGCGACGGCACCGACACCCCCGCGGACCTGGTCCGTGCTGCCAAGGCCGCCGGCCTCGACGTCGTCGCACTGACCGACCACGACGCGATGTCGGGCTGGGCCGAGGCCGCCCGGGCGGCCGACGAGGTCGGCATCACGCTCGTGCCGGGACTGGAGATCAGCACCGCCTTCCACCACCGCGGCGTCCACCTGCTGGCCTACCTCCCCGACCCCACCGACCCCGGGCTCGTCGCGGCGCTCGACCAGATCCTGGCCGGACGGACGGCGCGTACCCCCGCGATCGTCTCGGCCCTGCGCGACCACGGCATCGACATCACCGAGGACGACGTACGCCGTGAGTCGGGCGGGTCCGTCGCGGCCGGGCGTCCGCACGTGGCCGACGCCCTGGTGCGCCTGGGCCACGCCCACGACCGCACGCAGGCCTTCACCGACCTGCTCAACCCCGGCAGGCCCGGCTACGCCAACCGCTATGCCGCCCCGCTCGAGGAGATGATCCCGCTCGTCACGGCTGCTGGTGGGGTGGCCGTGATCGCGCACCCGTGGGGCCGCAGTGGTCGATCGGTTCTCGATACGTCCGCGTTGGCGCGGCTGCGCCTCCTCGGGCTGGCCGGGATCGAGGTGGACCACCAGGACCACTCCGAGGCGGATCGGGCGGAGCTGCGCGGCATCGCGGCCGACCTCGACCTCATCGTCACCGGCAGCAGCGACCACCACGGGCTCGGCAAGGTCGACCACGACCTCGGGGTGCACACGACCGACCCGGAGCAGTACGAGCGGCTGGTGTCGCTGGCGCGCTCGCTCGGTGGTTGAGGTGCGAGCGCAGCGAGCCTCGAAACCACCTCCTCTTCCGCACCGCGTCCTCGTCTACGGCGTCACCGGCAGCGGCAAGATCGGCGACATCGTCGCGGGGGAGCGGTGGCTCCTCGACTCGTCGTACGGCGCGTGGCTCGACCTCGTCCTGCCGCGCGTGCAGCTGGTCGTCGGGCTGGACTACCCACGCTGGCTCTCGTTCGGCCGGCTGCTGCGGCGCACGGTGTCCGGGGCAGTCACGAAGGAGCCGCGCTGCAACGGCAACGTCGAGACCTGGCGCAACATGCTCAGCCGCGACTCGATCCTGCGTCTGGCACTTCAGGTCGTTCGCCGGGAGCTGGAGGCGTGGTTGGCGAGCCTGGCGGAGATCGCTGGTTGAGGAGGTCGCGCAGCGACCGTCGCGAAACCCGGGTCCCCGGCTGTCGCTCACCTCTTCGAATACGTTCTCCCCAGATCTGTTTCCGCAGCTCCGGGTGTCGGTGGGCTCTGGGAGACTTCTCCCATGACCACCACCACCGCAGCTCCTGACACAGCCCGGGTAACCGCCCGGCCGGTGCTGGATCGTGCGGTGGCGGCGATGGCATCGCGCCGGCAGGCCGAGGTGGATCTGCTGGTGTCGGCGTTGGCGTGGGCCCACGCACATGTCCCGTCCAACTCCGACGACGCGGCGGGGTGGCAGCCCGACACGATGCCGGTGCCTGGGTCGTATGCGGCGGTGATGTTCGGTGAGCGCGCGATCCCGCTCGCGGGTGCGGGCACACCGCAGGTGGCGGAGTTCGCGGTGATGGAGCTCGCCGCGGCGCTGCGGGTCTCCCACGAGGCCGCGCTGTCGCTGGTCGGTGACGTCCTCGACCTGGCCCACCGCCTCCCACGACTGTGGGCGCTGGTGAAGGAGCTGCGGGTCCCGGCACACCTGGGTCGTGAGGCCGCCCGCGCCTCGCGTGACCTCGACCCAGACGCCGCCGACCACGCCGACCGGCTGCTGGTGTGGCAACCCGCACGGCTCAACCCGCACCGCATCGGGGTCCTGGTCCACGAAGCCCGGCTCTACGCCGACCCCGACCGTGCCGTCGCCGACCACGACGCCGCGATGGCGTCGCGGAAGGTCGAGTGCCGCTACGGCACCGGTGCCCCGGGCACGGGCGAGGCGTGGCTGGTCCTCGACGAGGCCGACCTGGTGGCGTTCGACGCCACCGTCGGTGTGATGGCCGACCAGATCGGCGCGCTCGGGCACGGCGGGAGCCTGGATGTGCGGCGGGCGCACGCGGTCGGGATCCTCGCCGACCCGCAGCAGGCCCTCGACCTCCTTGCCGTCGACCCCACCGCCCCGGACGCCGATGACGACCCGAGGATCTCGGCGGCCGAAGACATCGCCCACGGCGCAGGCAACCCGTTCCGTCGTCCTGCTGGAGCAAGCGGCCGAGTGAGGACGGCTCGGGTGGGGGTGGGTCGGGTGAGGTGGTGCTGGTCTTCCACGTCACCGACCGCGACCTCCTCGACACCGGCGCATCGTGGGGCACGGGGGTGGCGACCTCACCGAAGCTCGGCCCGGTCCTCCTGGGCCGCCTCCAGTCCTGGCTCCTGACCGCAGGCAAGGTCACCATCAAGCCCGTCGTCGACCACGCCACCATCACGCCCGTCGACGCCCACGATCCGCCGACGCGGATGGCGGCCGCGGTCCGGTTCCGTGACACCACCTGCGTCTACCCCGCCTGCGGACGCGCAGCAGAACACTGCGACCTCGACCACCTCGACTCCTACATCCCACCCGACGACGGCGGACCACCCGGCCAGACCCACCCCGACGCACTGGCACCCTTGTGCCGGCGCCACCACCGGGCCAAGACCTTCGGCGCGTTCACCTACCGACGACTCCCCGACGGGTCCTACGAGTGGACCCTCCCGACCGGACGGACCGTGGTCACCGACCCCGTCACCCCCAGACCCAGACCCTGACCGCCCCACAGCCCGACCACCCACGGTGATCGGGCCACAGGCACGTCGCGAGCAGTTCAGCGACCCGATCGTCGGGAGGGTCGCTTCGGCATCTCCCCGAGCCTGCCCGCCACGTCACCCTTGCTGTCCCAGGCGACCCATGTGCCGCTTCCCGGCTCGGGCAGGACAGGCTCGGCCAAGCTCTCCGTCGTGGACGGCTCCAGGCCGTAGTCGGCGTAGACGGCGAAGCCCTCATGTGGCTTCAACGAGAGCAGGGTCTGCTTGACCCGGTAGAAGGCCGAGTCGAAGCTTCCGTGCGCGACGGTGAACATCTCGTTCCACTCGGCGGGCGTCATCACGATGACCACCCGACGGTTCTTGCCCGATGCCTGCGGAACGGTCACCCGGATGCGCCACGGCGCCGTCTTCGACGCCGAGCTCCACCCGTCGAGGTCCCGTACGAGGCGGTTCCAGTCCCTGATGTGGTCCACGTCGCCACGTGGCTCCGCTGGGTGTCGGGCCGCTCCTCGAGGTCGACACGGCCGGTCCCGTGGACGTGTCCGCCGTCGTCGCCTCGGCGCGGTCCCTGCTCACCGGGTGAGCCGCGTCAGCGGCGCCCGATCGACTGCGTCAGCCGCAGGACGCGGTTGGGGATCGCCTTGGTCAGCGCGGTGATCGCCTTGTACTGGGCGCCGGGTATCGAGTACGCCCGACCCCTGTCGTAGTCCTTCAGCGACGTGCGGACCAGGAACTCGACGTCGAGCCACAGGAAGCCGTCGCCGCGGGTGACCTCCATCCGCTCGTGGAACTCGGTCTTGGTGAAGCCCGGGCACAGTGCCATCACCATGACGCCGCGCGCGGCGTACTCCAGGTGCGCCCACTCGCTGAAGCTGTTCACCCACGCCTTGGCGGCGGAATAGCTGCCGCGGGGGAGGAAGGCCGCCACGCTGGAGACGTTGATGATGCCGCCGTGACCGCGCTCGGCCATCGGGCCGAGGGCGGCGTGGCTCAGCCGCAGCACGGCGGTGACCAGCACCTCGAGCATCGCGGTCTCCTCGTCGGCGGAGTTGTCGAGGAAGCGCTGCTTGAGCCCGAATCCGGCATTGTTGACCAGCAGGTCGACGGGCCGCTCGCGGTCACCCACACGTGCTTCCACGCGGCTCAGGTCGCCGCGGTCGGTGAGATCGGCGACGAGCACCTCGACCTCGACCTGGTGGGCGCGACGCAGCTGCTCGGCCACCTGTTCGAGGCGGGAGGCGTCGCGTGCGACGAGCACGAGGTCGTCTCCGCGGGCAGCCAGCTGGCGGGCGTACTCGTGGCCGATGCCGGCGGTCGCGCCGGTGATGAGGGACGTGGTCATCCGCCCAGCATTTCAGGTGCCGCCAGGAGTCGCACACCCCATCCGGCATGATGGTTGCCAATGACCTCCTCGAACCCGGTGACCCTCGCCGTCGCCAACCAGAAGGGCGGCGTCGCCAAGACGACGTCTGTCGCCTCGATCGGGGCCGCGCTGGCAGAGCTCGGCCACCGCGTCCTCCTGGTCGACCTCGACCCCCAGGCGTGCCTGACCTTCTCCCTCGGCATCGACCCCGAGGACCTCGAGGTCTCCGTGCACCATGTCCTGACCAAGGGGGTGGACCCGCTCGAGATCATCATCGCGACCGAGGACGGCGTCGACCTCCTGCCTGCCACGATCGAGCTGGCCCGCGCCGAGGCCGACCTGCTGACCCGCACCGGGCGCGAGCACGTCATCAAGGGTGCGCTCGAGCAGCTCCGCGACGACCTCGGTGACGAGGCGTACGACTGGGTCCTGCTCGACTGCCCGCCGTCGCTCGGCGTGCTGACCGTCGCCGCGCTCACCGCGGCCGACGGCGTCCTGATCCCGCTGCAGTGCGAGACGCTGTCCCACCGGGGCGTGGGCCAGCTGCTCGACACCGTCCACGACGTACGCCGCTTCACCAACCGCGGGCTCGAGGTCTGGGGCGTCCTGCCGACGCTCTACGACGGGCGCACCACCCACTCGCGCACCGTGCTGGAGACGATCAGCGAGACCTACGAGCTCGAGGTCGTCGAACCGCCGATCCCCAAGACCATCAAGTTCGCCGAGGCACCGGCTGCCGGTCGCTCGATCCTGTCGACGAGCCGCAGCAGCAAGGGCGCGCAGGCCTACCGGGACGTCGCCGCCACCCTGGTGAAGCGCAGGGACCGGCCCAAGGCGAAGAAGCCCGCCAAGAAGTCAGCGGCCCGGACGACAGCGGCCAGGACGACGGCGAAGAAGCCCGCCAGCGCGAGCTGACGGGCCTCGACGGGGTCAGGGTCCGGGATCGGACCGGGGCTCAGCTCTTCGGCGTCTCGACGGACGAGCCACCACGCGTGCGGTTGCGGCTGCGGTTGCGGCGGCGCGGGGCGTCACCCGACGGCGTGTCCGAGGCCGGAGCCCGGTCGGAGCCGGATCGCTGACCCGAACCGGAGCCGGAGCGGCCCGAGTCGGAGCGGCCCGAGCCGGAGCGGCCCGAGTCGGAGCGGTCGCGCTGCGGGCGCTCCTTCTTCTCGACCGGGGCGGGCGGCACGATGCGTCCCTTGGTGCCGGTCGGGATGCCCTGGTCGTGGAAGAGGTGCTCGGAGGTCGAGTAGGTCTCCTGCGGGTCGGGGAAGGGGAGCTCGAGCGTCTTGTTGATCATCTTCCAGCGGTGCAGGTCGGCCCAGTCGACGAAGGTGATCGCGATGCCCGAGGCTCCTGCTCGACCGGTGCGGCCGATGCGGTGGACGTAGGTCTTGTCGTCCTCGGGGCAGGTGTAGTTGATGACGTGGGAGACACCGCGTACGTCGATGCCGCGGGCCGCGACGTCGGTCGCCACGAGCACCCGGATCTTGTCCTCGCGGAACTTGGCGAGCGCCTTCTCGCGCGCGACCTGGGCCATGTCGCCGTGCAGCGGCGAGGAGCTGAAGCCCCGCTCGGCGAGGTCGTCGGCGACCCGCTGCGCCTGACGCTTGGTGCGGGTGAAGACGATGATCTTCTCCGCGTCGTCGGCCTGCAGGATGCGACCGATGATCTCGGGCTTGTCCAGGTCGTGCGCCAGGTAGATGAACTGCGCGGTGGCCGGGACCATCGTGGTGTCGTAGGACGACTCGGCGCGGATGTTCATCGGGTGGCGCATGTGGACGCGGGCCAGTGAGACGATCGCGGCCGGCATCGTCGCCGAGAACAGCATCGTCTGCCGGGTCTCGGGGGTCTTGGACAGCAGCGTGATGACGTCGGGCAGGAAGCCCAGGTCGAGCATCTCGTCGGCCTCGTCGAGCACCAGCGCGTGCACGTGCGAGAGGTCGAGCGCCCGACGGTTGGCCAGGTCGATGAGACGACCCGGGGTGCCGACGACGATGTCGACACCGGCGGCCAGGGTCTCGAGCTGGGTGTCGTAGCCGACGCCGCCGTAGACGGTGAGGACCCGCAGCCCGGTGTCGGCGCTGGCGATGGAGAGGTCGCTGGAGACCTGGAGCGCGAGCTCGCGGGTCGGCGCGACGATGAGCGCCTGCGGCTTGCCCTGCGGCATGTCGGCGTAGGCCGGGTCGCGCGGGGAGATCGAGCGCTGCAGCACCGGGATGCCAAAGGCGAGGGTCTTGCCGGTGCCGGTGCGGGCCTGGCCGATGAGGTCCGTGCCGAGGAGCGCGACCGAGAGGGTCATCTCCTGGATGGCGAACGGGGTGATGATGCCGGCGCGGTCGAGCGCGTCGCAGATCTCGGCCTGGACGCCGAGCTCACGGAAGGTGGTCGTCACGAAGGGTGTCGCTTTCGTCGGGAATGAGTTGGTTGTCCCACGCGTATGCGGTCAGCCACTCACTCAGCCACCCTGGGTGGCTCTGCCGACCGCGCACATACAGGCGGCCACCGACACAGTTCGCCAGCGGCTCGGTCACCCGAGTCTATCGCTAGGCTGCGAGCATGACTGAATCGCCCGACGAGGACTACCGGCGCGCTGCCGTCGATCTTCTGGGAGCGATCGCCTACGGAGAGCTGTCGGCCTTCGAGCGGCTGGTCGACGACGCCAAGATGGCGCCCGCCGTCGACGACAGGATCGCCATCGGTGCGATGGCCACGGCAGAGTTCACCCACCTCCAGAAGCTCCTCGCCCGGCTGGTCGAGCTCGGTGCCGATCCGGCGGACGCCATGCAGGCGTTCCAGGTCAGCTTCGACAGCTTCCACGCTCACACCGCGCCGTCCGACTTCTACGAGGGCCTCATCAAGGCCTACGTCGGCGACGGTCTCGCCGCGGACTTCTACCGCGAGATCGCGGCCTACCTCGACCCCGAGACGCGCGAGGTGATCATCAGCTCGCTGGAGGACGCCGGCCGCACCGCCTTCATCGTGGAGCGGGTCCGCGCCGGCATCGCCGCCGACCATCGCCTCGGCGGCAGGCTCGCGCTGTGGGGCCGACGGCTCATGGGTGAGGCCCTCACCCAGGCGCAGCGTGTCGCCGGTGACCGGGAGACGCTCACCGCCCTGCTCGCCGGGGGAGTGGACCGCCCCGGCCTCGACCTCGCCGCCCTCGGACGGATGTTCGCACGGCTCACCGAGGCCCACGCCGCGCGGATGGCCGAGCTCGGTCTGGACTCCTGAGTCTCCGAGAGCTTGCTGCGCAGAGGCCCCGCACCCCTCTCGGGTGCGGGGCCTCTGCGTCGCGAGGAGGTGCGGGTCACACGCGCGTACGGCCACCGGTGTTGCGACCGGTGACGGTGGAGGCGATGACGACGAGCACGGCCGCGGTGATGATCGCGACGAGACCTTGGGTCCAGTCGAGGCCGCGACTTCCGTCTCCGCCGAAGGCGCTGTAGACGACGCCGCCGAGCACCATGCCGCCGATGCCGCACACGACGGTGAGCCACAGCGGGATGTTGTCCTTGTCGCCCGGTGCCACGAACTTGCCGAGCAGCCCGACGATCGCGCCGACCACGAGGTAGAAGAGGATGGTCCAGAGCATGGTTGCCCTACCTTTCAGTGCCACGGATCCGTGGCGTTGGGTGCCGGCATCGGGTGCCAGCCGGGTGTGCCTGAGAGTCGCGCGTCAGCGGAAGCCTACGGTGCTCGACGTCGGTGAGCCGAGCTCGAGGTAGGCGATCTTGTCGGCCACCACGACGATGGTGCGGCCCTTCACGTCAGCGAGCCGTAGCACCCCGCTGCCGGCGATCGCCTCGGCGAGCCGCGCCTCGATGTCCTCGGGCGTGCTGTCGGTGTCGAGCACCAGCTCGCGCTGGGCGTTCTGCACGCCGATCTTGACCTCCACGTGTTGCTCCTTGCTGAGATTCGAGGGGTGGGACGTCGGCCCCGGTCGGGCCGACGGTGGTGGGTCAGTGGTCGTCGGTCCTGGGGTAGCCGCGGATGCCGCGCCACGCCAGGCCTGAGATCAGGGCGGCTGCGTCGTCCTGACGGATGCTGCCGCCGCCCGCGAGCCAGAACCGCGCGGAGACCTGCGCCATTCCCACGAGCGAGACCGCGAGCAGCTCCGACGGCTCGTCGGGAAGACCGGTGTCGGTGCGGATCACGTCGGCGATCATCGACGCGCACTCGACGGTGACCCGGTCGACCCGCTCGCGGACGTCGGGCTCGCTGGTGAGGTCGGACTCGAAGACGAGTCGGAAGGCCCCCTCCTCGGAGGCGACATAGCTGTAGAACACCTTCATCGTCGCCGCCACCCGGTCCCGGTTGTCGGTGGTCGAGGCCAGGGCTTCGCGGCAGTTGTCGATGATGAGGTCGCACGAGGCGTCGAGGAGCGCGAGGTAGAGGTCGAGCTTGCCCGGGAAGTGCTGGTAGAGCACGGGCTTAGAGACTCCGGCGCGCTCGGCGATGTCGTCCATCGCGGCGGCGTGGTAGCCCTGGGCGACGAAGACCTCAAGTGCGGACTCCAGCAGCTGGACGCGGCGCTCGCGTCGCGGCATCCGAGCGCCGCGGGGTCGCGGGGAATCGGTGTCGGTCTGGCGTGCGGTCACGTCGAGCTCCTGGGGGGTACTCCTGGGTAGTGAGCGCCGAGCCTAACCCGCACCGTCGCGGCACCCCGCGTCCGTATCGCGGGACGTGGCGTGGCGCGTCCGGAGCCACGGGGAACATGGAGACGGTCTTTCAGGTTGTGCCTCAGAAGCCACGATCCATCGAGCCCGCTACACCAAGGAGTCACTGTGTCCCAGACCTCGTCCGGACTGGCCGCGCTCGTCGAGCCGGCCGCCGAGCTCAGCACCGACGAGGTGCGCCGCTACAGCCGCCACCTGATCATCCCCGACGTGGGCATGACCGGCCAGAAGCGGCTGAAGAACGCCAAGGTGCTCGTGATCGGTGCCGGTGGCCTCGGCTCTCCCGCCCTGCTCTACCTGGCCGCAGCCGGCGTCGGCACCCTCGGCATCGCCGAGTTCGACACCGTCGACGAGTCCAACCTGCAGCGTCAGGTCATCCACGGCGTCAGCGACATCGACAAGCCGAAGGGTCAGTCGGCCCGGGAGTCGATCGCCGAGATCAACCCCTACGTCGAGGTGATCCTCCACCCCGAGCGGCTCGACAACGACAACGTCTTCGAGGTCTTCGAGGGCTACGACCTCATCGTCGACGGCACCGACAACTTCGCGACCCGCTACATGGTCAACGACGCGGCCTACTTCTTGAAGATCCCCTACGTCTGGGGCTCGATCTACCGCT
Source organism: uncultured Actinomycetota bacterium (assembly GCA_963806925.1). GTDB lineage: Bacteria > Actinomycetota > Actinomycetes > Propionibacteriales > Nocardioidaceae > Nocardioides. The sequence goes on from CAWEAI010000001.1 coordinate 299,070, forward strand.
TCGACGGCCAGGCCTCGGTCTTCGCGCCGATGCTCGGCGACGACCTGCCCTGCTACCGCTGCCTCTACCCCGAGCCGCCGCCGCCGGGCATGGTCCCGAGCTGTGCCGAGGGCGGCGTCCTCGGCGTGCTGTGCGCGAGCATCGGCGCGATCCAGGTCAACGAGGCGATCAAGCTGATCACCGGCATCGGAGACCCGATCGCCGGCAAGCTGATGATCTACGACGCACTGGAGATGGAGTACCGCAAGCTCAAGGTCCGCAAGGACCCCGGTTGCGCCCTCTGCGGCGACAACCCGACCGTCACCGGACTCATCGACTACGACGCGTTCTGCGGCGCCGTCTCCGACGAGGCCGCCGAGGCCGCGGCCGGCTCCACGATCTCGGTCAAGCAGCTCGAGCAGCTGCTCCACGAGCGAGAGGTCGGTGAGCGCGACTTCTTCCTCGTCGACGTCCGTGAGCCCAACGAGGCCGAGATCAACCACATCCCCGGCGCCGTGCTGATCCCGAAGGGCGAGTTCCTCAACGGCAACGCGCTCTCGCAGCTGCCGAGCGACAAGCAGATCATCATGCACTGCAAGTCGGGCGTGCGATCGGCGGAGACCCTCGCGATCGTCAAGGGCGCCGGCTACGCCGACGCGGTGCACGTCGGTGGTGGCGTGGTCGCCTGGGTCAACCAGATCGACACCAGCCAGCCGTCGTACTGACCCGGCCGGTGGTGCGGTGAGCACCTCTCAGGAGGACCGCGAGCTCTACGCCGAGCTCGTCCTGCAGTGTGCGGAGTCGGTGCCGCGAGGGCGGGCGACGACGTACGGTGCCATCGCTGACGTGGTCGGCCAACGTGTGGGCCGCGGCGGGCCACGGCTCGTCGGCACCATGCTGGCCTGCCACGGTGCAGCGGTGCCGTGGTGGCGGGTGGTCAGGGCCGACGGCTCGCTGCCGCCCTCCCACGACGCCGAGGCGCGTCAGGCCTACCTGGAGGAGGGCACGCCACTGCGACACAGCGGCGCAGTCGATCTGGGACGTGCCTTCTGGAGCCCGACCCTGCAGGCACAATGAGCCCCATGCTCTACAAGGTCGCGCACGGAGTCATCCCCCCGCTCGCGCGTGCCGTGTGGCGTCCGAGGGTCGAGGGCCTGCACCACGTGCCGACGACGGGTCCGGTCATCGTGGCCAGCAACCACCTCTCCTTCTTCGACAGCGTGGTCATCCCGGTCGTCGTGCCCCGCAAGGTGGTCTTCCTGGCCAAGTCCGACTACTTCACCGGGACCGGTGTGAGGGGCACGCTCACGCGGGCCTGGTTCGAGGGGCTCGGCATGCTGCCCGTCGACCGCGACGACACCAAGGCCGCGATCGCGAGCCTCGACACCGCGCTGGAGGTGCTGCGCCGTGGTGAGGCCTTCGGCATCTATCCCGAGGGCACCCGCTCGCGCGATGGCCGGATCTACCGCGGCCGCACCGGCGTCGCCCACCTGGCGCTCACCGCCGGCTGTCCCGTCGTGCCGGTCGGACTCGCGGGCACCGAGGACATCCAGCCCGTCGGCTCCAACCGTCCGCGTCGGGCGAAGGTGACGGTCCGCTTCGGGGCACCGATCCGGGTCGCGGGCGAGTACGACGGCGTTCCCAGCGGTCGCGCACGGCGCGAGGTCACCGACCGGATCATGGCCGCCATCGGGGATCTGACCGACCAGGTCCCCGCCGGGATCTACAACGAACGGCCGACCGAGGTCCGGTGAGAGAAGGCAGGCATGAAAAGCCCGTTGCACGCCAGACTTGTCGCCTAGGCTGAGGTATGCCCTCCGCGACCGCACCGCCCCGAGTCCTGGTCGTCGACGACGACGACGACATCCGTGAGGTCCTAGGCCTCATGGTCGAACGGCTGGGCAACGTGGCGTTCTTCGCCCGAGACGGTGTCGAGGCGGTCGAGGCACTTCAGGCGGAGAAGTTCGATCTCATGCTGCTCGACCTGACGATGCCGCGGATGAGCGGTGAGGACGTGCTGCGATGGCTGCGGGAGCATCCGGACGTGGCCCCGGGCCTCCGGGTGGTCGTGGTGAGTGCCCTGGCGAAGGAGAGTCGCGCCACGCTGGAGGAGCTGGACGTGGACGTGGTCCTGGAGAAGCCCGTGCGTGCGGCGCAGTTCCGGCTGGCCGTGGGCGGGCCGGCGATGGCACCGCGACCATGAACGGGGCCCGGCCCATTCGCCTCGAGGGGCCGTTGGCGTCGGAGATGACGGCGTTCCTCGCCGGGAGCGAGTCGGTGTCGGCGGCGCTGGTCCGGCGAGACGGGGAGGTCCTCGAGGCCAACCGCGCCTTCGAGCGCCTCTTCGGGTCGCAGACGTCGTTCCACGACGTGGTCGTCGCCGGGCAGGTGGCGATGGTCGCGGACCGGGTGGCACGGGCGACGAGCGACTGGGGGTCGGTGCAGGCGGGACTGGTGAGCCCGGGCCACGACGTCGTCGACTGCAAGGTGTGGTCGATAGAGCACCGGGGCCAGGTCCTCGTCCTCGCCGAACCGCTGTCCGGCCCCACCGCTCGCCTCAACACCTACCTGCTCGAGCTCAACGAGGACCTGGTGCGCGCCCGTCGCGAGCTCACCTCGCACAACCGACGACTCCGTCAGCTCGACGAGCTGAAGGACCTGCTGCTCGCATCCGCGACCCACGACCTCCGGCAGCCGCTGACGACCGTGCTCGCCAGTGCGGAGCTGCTGGGTGAGGAGGAGCTCCCGGACCGAGTCGCCCGGACTGCGCTCAGCATCGAGAGGAACGCTCGCCGGATGACGGGAATGGTCGACGACCTGCTCGCCGCCGCCACCATCATGACGGGCGAGCTCACGCTCGAGTGCACCCGCATCGACCTCGTACCCCTCATGCTGGAGGCGTTGAACGGGGTGCGCTCCGCCGCCTCGGCGGGCGGGGTGACCCTCCTGCACCGGGGTGAGGACGCTGCGTGGGCCGTGGTCGACGAGAAGCGCGTGGCGCAGATCTTCGACAACCTGTTGTCGAACGCCGTGAAGTACTCCGTGAGCGGCGGCCGGGTGACCGTTGAGTGGCACCTGGATGAGCGCGGCACGGTCGTCACCGTGTCCGACACGGGCATCGGGATCCCTGTCGCCGAGCAGGGACGGTTGTTCGAGCGGTACTTCCGCGCCTCCTCCGCTCTGGCGCACGGCGTCAGCGGGACCGGGCACGGACTCGCCAACGCGCGTGCGCTCGCCGAAGCCCATGGAGGGACCCTCACCTGCGTCAGCGAGCCGGGAGCCGGGTCCACCTTCACCCTGGTTCTCCCTCCCGCAACCGTGCCACGGTGACTACGCTTTCGCGTTAGCGCGTCGCAGCGCGCTGGGGACCGTCGTCGAAGGGGCTGCCGTGAGAGGACCGCTACTCACCGAGATCCGCACCGCGGGTGGCGTCGTCGCCGACGCCAGCGCCGAGCAGGACATCCGCCACCACATCGAGCTGCTGATGACCTCGATCGAGCTGGAGGAGCCGTCCGTCTTCGGTGACCACGCGCGGCTGTGCCGTGCCCGCCTCGAGGCGGACCGGCGTGATGTCGCGGAGCTGGTCGACACCTTCACGACGCTCCGCGAAGGCTTCCTCGGCCTGCTCTCCCCTTCGGCCGCGGAGGCGGTGCACGGGGCTGTGGCAGCCGGGGTCGAGGCGTTGTCCGAGTCGCCGCACGGGTTGCGGGCGTCGGACGGGATGTCGCCCCTGTGCCACCTCTACGTCGCCACGGCGATCACCGGCCGGCGCGAGGAGGCGCTGGCCATCGCACGCGAGGCGATCGACGCAGCGGAGTCCCGGGTCGACGTCTACGTCGATCTCTTCGAAGCGGCGCTCCACGAGGTGGGTCGCCGCTGGCAGCACGCGGGCCTCACCATCGCCGAGGAGCACATTGCCACTGCCACGACGCAGTATGTGCTGGCCGTGCTGCACGCGGAGCTGGTGCTGCCCGTGACGAGTCGTGGTCGCGCGGTGGTCACCGGGGTCCCGGGCGAACACCACACCGTGGCCACGAGCATCGTCGCCGACATCCTGGAGGAGCAGGGCTGGGACGTCCGGACCGTCGGCTCCGATGCGCCGGTGCAGTCGGTGGTCGAGGTGATCAACCGGTACGGAGCGGACCTGCTGGCGATCTCGGTCACGATGGGCGAGTCCGTGCCGCGCGCGGCCGAGCTGATCGACGCGGTGCGCACTGGCGTGTCGATCGCTCCGCACACCATCGTGGGAGGCGCCCCCTTCCAGCAGGATCCCGAGCTGTGGCGCGCCGTGGGCGCGGACGGGTTCGCCTCCAACGCCCGCGAGATGGCCGAGCTGTTGGGCACGCCGTGACCGGACGCTAGGCCGACGCGGACGCGGACGCGGCCGCCAGCGCCGCGAGCGCGGTGGGGAAGATCTCCGCCGGGGGCGTCACGAGGCCGGCGCCGACCTGCCCGACGCCGGCGACGCGGCCGGCCATCCCGGTGTTGATCTGCGGCAGGATCCCGGTGCGGCAGACCTTGGACACGTCGATGCCCGTGGGCGTGCCCTGGAACTCCAGCACCGGCACCGACCAGCGCGGGTTCTCGGCAAGGGTGATCTCGTGCATCCTGCGCGTGGTGGCCAGGGCGTCGGGCACCGATCCGCCGACCAGGCGCACGATCGCGGGAGCGGTCGCCATCGCGAAGCCGCCGATGCCCGCGGTCTCGGTGATCGCCGAGTCGCCGATGTCGGGGTTGGCGTCGTCGGGGCCGAAGTCGCCGAGGAAGAGGCCCTCGGCCACCTGCGCCGGACCGGTGAACCACTCGTCGCCGGTGCCGGAGACCTGGATGCCGAAGTCGGTGCCGTTGCGGGCCATCGCCACCACCATCGTGGAGCCGGGGATGTCGCGGGCGGCGTCGAGCGCCAGCTTGCAGGCCGGCATCGCGAGGTTGAGGAAGAAGTGGTCGTTGCCGCCGACGAAGCGCAGCGTCTGCGCCACGTCCTTGGCATCGAAACCGCTGGTCACCATCGCGGGAGCGAGGTCGCGCAGCAGCATCAACGTGCCGGCACGGTTGCGGTTGTGGGCCTCATCGCCCATCTGGAGCATCTGGGTGAGGACCCCCGTGACGTCGGTGGCCTCGGCGGTGTCGCGCACCGCAGCCTGCAGCAGCGGTCCGAGCACGTCGCCCATCCAGCGCAACCGGGACAGCACCTCGGGACCGTAGGCGCCGTAGCGCAGCACCTTGCCGAGTCCTTCGTTGAGGGAGCAGTACGTCCTGTGGCCGGTGTCGCGGTCCTCGAGGACCCACATCCACATGGACGGCGTCACCACGCCGGCCATCGGACCGACCGTGCTGCGCTGGTGGCACGGCTCGAGGCTGACGGAGGTGCCGGACTCGAAGAGGGCCACCGCGTCCTCCGGGTCCTCGACGAGGCCCTCCAGCGCGGCCCCGCCCATCAGCGCACCGCGCAGGGGGCCGGAGGTCCGGGACCACTCGATGGGCGGTCCGGCGTGGAGGAACTGGCCCGACTCGAGGCCGAGGACCTCGGAGGCGGGTGCGACGTCGACGAGGTGAGCGGTGACGCCGAGCATCGCCTCGACGGCCCTCCGGTTGGCCTCGGGACGACGCGGGTCGATGGCGACCGCAGCGAGGTCGTCGTGGGTGCCCGGCATCGGGGGACGCCAGTCGACCCGCTCGACATTGACCGCCTGGCCGGCGACGGCGTCGGCGAACATCCCTGCGCCGACGGTGACGACGGTGGGCTCGGTGGTGCTCGTCATGACGGTGCTCCCTGGGTGGGTCGGCTCAGCAGGTCGAGGGCTCGGCGGGTGGCCCCGGCGTTGGAGAGGTGGACCTCGGCGCCGGCGGCGACGAGGGCGTCGCGCTGGGCGTGCAGTCCCTGCGGGTCGAGGTCGGTGCCGACGAGGCTGACGATGACCGGGATCGCGCGCTCGGCCCGCGCAGCGGTGACAGCCGGAGCGAGCACCGCGGCCGGGTCGGGCTCGGCGCCGTGGCCGAGCACGAGGTCGAGCAGGATCACCCCGGTCGCCGGGTCGGCGGCCACCCGTGTGAGATGCTCGTTGCGCAGCGTGGGGTCGATCATCGGGTGAGCGCGGCCCTGGGTGAGGGCGTCGTCGCCGAAGTCGATCATCGTGTGCTCCTCCACCAGCAGGTCGTCTCCCAGCGCGAGGTCGTCGGTGAGGGGGATGTTGCTGCGTATCCCTCCGAGGGCCTCGGTGGCCATCAGCATCGACTCGTCGCACAGCGTGCCGCCGACGAAGAGGCCGCGCAGCAGCGGGCCGGTGGCTGCTCCGGTGTTGTCGGTGCCGTGGACCGGCCACTGCGGAGCCGCATGCCCGAGACGGGCGAGGACCGCCTCAGCGACCGTCGTCAGGTCGCGCTGCCCGCGGCCCAGCAGTCCGAGCTCGACCGGGATCTCCAACGCCTCGGCCTCGCGGCCCAACCTCTCGGCCACCTCGGGTGCCGGCGGCTTGGAGACCACCACCACCAGGTCGACCTCGGGGTCGTCGTCGAGGCGCCGCAGCGCCTCGCGGGTGGCGAGCCCGCCCACTGCGGCGGACAGGTCCCGGCCGCCGACGCCGAGCGCGTGGCGTACCCCGACCCCGTCGAGGGTCGCACCGGCGTGGTGCAGCAGGACGAGCAGCTGCTGGCACCCGGTCCCGGAGGCGGCGACGATGCCGATACGACCCGGGCGCACGGCGTTGGCGAAGCCCAGTCCGACGCCGTCGAGCACGGCGGTGCCGCAGTCGGGTCCCATGACCAGCGCCCCTCGGGTGGCGGCGTAGGTCTTGAGGGCGACCTCCTCGGCCACCGGGACGTTGTCGCTGAAGATCATCACGTCGCGGCCGGCCTCGAGCGCGTCCATCGCCTCGACGGTGGCGCTGGCGCCCGGCACCGAGACGAGCGTGAGGGCGCCGGGGCCGCTGCGGCGCAGCGCGGAGCCGGTCGTACGCGGGGGGGCGACCGTGGCGTCACCCGACGGGCGGGCCGGCACGAGCGCCGCATCCACGGCGGCGAGGGCAACGGCGATGTCGGCGTCGTCGTGGAGCCGGAGCGCGACCACCATGTCGTTGGGGGACGACGGGGGGACGTCGAAGCCCATGCCCTCGAGCACCTCGAGGTTGAGGCCGGTGGCCATCGCGACCTGGGCGGTCACCACGCCGGGCGCGGACTGCACCGCCCTGCTCACCTGGAGCAAGGTCACCGAGTCGGCGTAGGCGCCGCTGCGCAGCTCGACGTGGTCCTTCGTGGGCGGGGTGGTCATGCGGCTCTCCCGGGGTGGTCGCGGTCGGTGATCGAGGTGAGGGCGAGGCCTGCGCCGGCGAGCATCCCGGCACCCGAGGTGGCGCCGACGGCCATCAGGGCCTCGCGGGTCTCGGGGGTCGGCCGGGCGAGCCAGTCGCCGAGCTGGGGCAGCACCTCGCCGCGCAGGGAGCAGTCGAGGAGGGTGGCGGACAGGAGGGTGGTGACAGCGAGCCGACGGCGTACGGCAGCCGTGAGCAGGTGGTCGGGTCGACCGGCGGCGTGACGGGTGGCGAACCACCCGGCCAGCACGTCGTCGCCCAGCGGGGTCAACCCGGGCCCGCGCCCGAGCAGGCGGTTGACATGGGACGTGGTCAGCCGGCCGTCGACCGGCAGGCTCAGGCCGGCCGAGGAGGTGACGGACAGGGCACGCTCCGAACCGGTGCCGTGGAGCGGTCCGAGACGAGGCTCGACCCGGGGGGCCGACACGTCGACGAGCCGGTTGACGCGCACCTGCTCGGTGCCGACGTGGAGGGTGCCGGCCTCCAGGCGTACGCCGGTGCTGGCGAGTCCGGTGAGATCGGTGACCGTGGACCACAGCGCGCACGGCACACGGGTCGCGGACGCCGACACGAGCCCGAGGCACCAGCCGTCGAGGTCGACGTAGACCGCGCTGGCGCTGGCGTGCAACACCTGCCGTGGGCCGTCGTGGGCCGCAGCGAGGCGCTCGTGCACGCGCGTCGGTGCCGCCACGGGGATCATCACCCAGACGCTAGTGGCCCGTGGCACACTCGCCACTGTGTGAACTTGTCCAAGGAAGGGTGTGAAGTGGGCCAAGACTTGATAAGCGACTCGGAGGCGATCGCTGCTCTCCGTCGTGCGGATGCGCTCCACACGGCGTTGACGCACATCGTGCTCGAAGGTGGCGACCTGGCGAGGATCGCCGAGTCGGTGGGCGACGCGCTGGGCTACGGGGTGCTCTTCACCTCCACCGACGGTCGCGAGCGCGCGGCGCACCTCGACGAGGCGCAGCGCGCCATGCTGGCTGCCGCCGACCTGCTCGACCCGACCGGCCGGCTGCGCGTCGAGCGGATCGACCCCGAGGGGACCACGGTCGGCGGCGGTGAGGCTGTGCTGCTCCGCGTGGTCGCGGCCGGTGTCGACCTGGCCCGCCTCGTCGCACTGAAGCCCCGGGGCACGATCCACGACTCCGACGTGCACGCCCTCGAGCGCGCCGCGATCGTGGCCGCCCTGCTGGTGACCCGGGTCGAGGCGATCACGGCCGTGGAGAACAAGTACCAGGGAGACTTCCTGCGCGATGTGTTCCTGGGTCGCGCGGGCGACGAGGACTACGTGGCCGAGCACGCGCAGGCCTTCGGCTGGCACCTCGAGCGACCGGTGGTGGTCGTGGTCGCGGTGCTGGAGCCTGACGCCATCGCCGCGCTCTCCCCGGCACCGGAGGACCGGCGGGCCTGGCAGGACCGCTTCGCCCACGCGTGGCGACAGGTCGCGGCCGGCGTGGACCGCAGCATCGCCTCGGTCGCGTTCAGCCGCGAGGTGGTCACGCTCGTCCCGGTCGACACCGAGCGCGACGCTGCCGTGGCACAGCGGGATGTCGACCGGATCATCCAGGGCGTGCGCGGCGATCGCGGCGGTGGCCGCATCGCGTTCTCCGCCGGTGTCAGCCGGGTCGCGGCAGGACTCGGTGAACTGCCGGAGGCGTTCCGCCAGGCCCAGCGCGCGGTGGAGATCGGTCGGCGCGTGCACGGCGGGGGATCGGTCACCCGCTTCGACCAGCTGGGTCTGCACCGGCTCCTCGCGCTCGTACCCGACGGGGCCGAGCTGTCGTCGTTCGCCGCTGACGTGCTCGGTCCGCTCGCCGAGCGCACACCCGAGGCAGCCGACCTGCGCGAGACGCTGCAGGTGCTGCTCGACACCAACTTCAACGTCGCGGAGGCCGCGCGCGCCCAGTTCTTCCACTACAACACGATGCGCTACCGGGTCGGCAAGCTGCAGAGGATCCTCGGACCGGTGGCCACCGACCCGCACCTGCGCCTCGACGTGGCGGTGGCGCTGCGGGCGCTGGAGATCGTCGGCTGACGGCAAGTCACCACGCGTCGCCGGGACGGGGTCCCGTCCGCGTCCTGTCCGCTTCCTATCTGCGTCGGTGGAAGCGGAGGTCGCCGTGGGGGAGTCGGTCGGTGCGGTAGGCGGTGTCGTGGATCCGGTGGTGGTGGTGTGGGCAGAGCAGGACTGCGTTGTCGAGGTCCGTGGTTCCGCCGGCGTGCCAGGGGTTGAGGTGGTGGGCGTCGCACCAGGTGCCGGGGGTGTCGCACCCTTCGGCGCGGCAGGTCTGGTCGCGGATCAGGAGCGCTTTGCGTTGTGCGGGGGTGAACAGTCGTTTCGCTCGTCCGAGGTCGAGGGGTAGGGAGTGGCCGTCGAGGACGGCGGGGAGGATCTTCGCGGTGCACGCGAGCCGTCGGGCGTGGGCTGCGGTGATGCGGTCGCCGGTGAGGTCGTCGCCGGGCACGAGTCCGGCGCCGATGAGGTCCGCTGCCCCCAGCTCGGCGCGCAGGGAAGCCAGCGGGATGGTCACGATGACGGTGGTCGCGTCCCCGCCGTGGATCGGGAGTCGGGTGGGGTCGATGGCCTCGAGGAACTCACCCAGCGCCTGGCCGAGGCGCTTGGGGTAGGACAGCCGAGCCACCGGGTCGGAGGAGGTGGAGTCGGCGGCGTTCGAGTTGGCGGCCCCTGCCTCGCCTCGGTGTGCGCGGGGGTTGGCGAATGCCTCGAGGTAGGTCGCGAACCTGGTCGCGACCGCATCGGACACGAGGGCGGAGATGCGGGTGGTGCCGTCGCCCTGGCGGCGCATCGTGAGGCGGGTCTTCTCCGCGGCGTGGGCTTCGAGGTCGGCGAGGCGGTCGGCCTCGGCCTGCTCGGCGATCTCGGGGGCGACGGTGTCGAGGATCCGTCGTCCGAGTCGCCCGAGCTCTGCGGGTCCGAACTCGCGGGCGTAGGCGACCAGCTGTGACTCAGCCAGCGCGATCGTGTCGGACGGGACCCGTGCGGGCAGGGCGTCGAGTGCGCGGCGGATGACGTGGGCCTGCGCGAGCGTCACGTCGCCGTCGCGCATCCCGGCGGCCAGGACCGGACGGTGCGCGGTCCAGCGCGGTGGCGAGGGTGAGGTCGGCGCGCGCGTCAGCGATGCGGGTGCGGGTCTGGTGCGCGACCCAGCCTGCTGCGTCCTTCGCAGCCGTCGACTCCGCGAGGTCGGAGGCGTCGGCCAGGACCCGCAACCGCAGCTCCGCCACCTGGGCCTCGGCTCGTACGAGCTCACCCAGCGCGGTCGCCTTCTCCGCGGTCGTCATGAACGTCGGGTTGGCGCCCGCCACACCCTTCAACAGGGCGCGGATGTCGCAGACACGCAGTGATGATCGGATGAGACACGACCTGATGGGACGCGTACCTGATCTGTCACGGCTGGCCTCCCTTCGACGACGGCGTACGTCACGCGAACGTGTGACACTCAACGGTCGTCGCTCCTGGAGGCCCGGGATCGCCCCGGACAATTACTGACCCTCGCAACTCGCCCCGCCGACTCGAGATAGCGCACTGGTGGCTTGTCCTGGTGGCCCGGTGATCGTTGGAACGTGATGCTCACAATACCCGCGGACGCTGTGTTTACAAACACTTGTTCGATCAAGAGTCGAGCAAGGTGTGTCCAGCGAGGCTCAGACTCAACCGGCTGCTGCATCGAGCCCGGCGTTCAGGGCTCTGGCTGGAGTCTGCCACTCGAGGGTCTTGCGAGGTCTGGTGTTGAGCTTGAGAGCGACGTCGTCGCAGTCGGCCTGGGTGAGGCCGGTGAGGTCGCTGCCTTTGGGCCAGTACTGGCGTAGGAGTCCCTTGGCGACCTCGTGCCGGCACCGGGGAACCTCTTGTTCAGCTCACGCGAGATCGTCGGCTGGCTCTTACCTACGACCGCCGCGATCTGCTTCTGGGTCAGACCGGCCCTGTACCCCCGCTCGATCACCCTTCGCTCATCCGCGGTCAATCTCTTGCCTGGCATGGCTGCAACCTCTCACCTCATCGGTATGCAGCAACCGTCAGAATTCGCGCCCCTCATCGAGCCGCCACCCTCCTGAGGACGATCCATCGCGGCGCGCGCGCCAGTGGTGGACCCGCTGAAGAACTTGTCAGCCACTCCGGCGTTCCTTCGGCAGATGTCGCCAGTGAGGGTGTGTGATCCGGAGCACTAGTTTGAGTTTTCTCGGGTACCCACCCCCCGCACAACCTGGAGGCTGCACATGTCGATGTTCAAGTGGGACGTGGTCGATCCCGGACCGGGCGAGGCCGTGGCGCCGCACCAGCGGCTGGCCTGGGGCAAGACCGTCGGGCTCGGGGCCCAGCACGTCGTCGCGATGTTCGGCGCGACCTTCGTCTTCCCGATCGTCATGGGCCTCAACGCCAACCTCGCGATCATGATGAGCGGCATCGCGACGATCTGCTTCCTGCTGATCGTCAAGGGCAAGGTGCCGAGCTACCTCGGCACGTCGGCGTCCTTCGTCGGTGCAGCCACCGCGATCTACGCCTACGACGGCGCGGGCGGACCCGGCGGTCCGGCCGACGTCACCGGCGCGATCCTCGTCGCGGGTGCCGTTCTCGCCCTGGTCGGCGTGGTCATCCACATCCTCGGCGCCGACGCGGTCAACAAGGTGCTGCCGCCGGTCGTGACCGGTGCGGTCGTGATGCTGATCGGCTTCAACCTCGCGCCCGTCGCCACGAAGACCTACATGCCGTCCGACCCCTGGGTCGCGATCATCACGATGCTCGCCGTGATCCTGATGGCGGTCGGCCTGCGCGGCTTCTTCGGCCGCATCGCCGTCTTCCTCGGCCTGATCTTCGGTTACGTCCTGTCGTGGGTCGTCGACCTCGTGTGGGGCCAGACCAGCCTGCCGCTGCCCGGCAACCCCGAGCCCGGCCCGCACAACCGCGTCGACTGGACCGCTGTCACCAACGCCGACTGGTTCGGCTTCCCCTCCCGGACCGTCGACGGGCTCGTGGGCAACCAGGCGTTCACCCCGGGGTATGCCGACGTGGGCTGGCACCTGCCGACCTTCTCGCTCGCCTTCATCCTGCTCGCGCTGCCGGCGGTGATCGCCCTGACCGCGGAGAACCTCGGGCACGTCAAGGCGGTCGCCGAGATGACCAAGGTCGACCTCGACCCCTACATGGGTCGCGCCGTCGCTGCCGACGGCGTCGCCACCGTCATCGCGTCCTCCGTCGGTGGCTCGCCCACCACGACGTACGCCGAGAACATCGGCGTCATGGCCGCCACTCGGGTCTACTCCACCGCTGCCTACTTCGTCGCCGCCTTCGTGGCGATCCTGCTCGGGCTCGTGCCCAAGTTCGGGGCGATCGTCAACGCCACCCCGCCGGCCGTCCTCGGGGGCATCACCTTGGTGCTGTACGGGATGATCGGTCTCCTGGGGGCCAAGATCTGGAAGGAGAACGGTGTCGACTTCGGACGCCCGATCAACCTCGTCCCGGTCGCCGCGGGCATCATCCTCGGCATCGGTGACGGGTCGCTGAAGATCACCGACGACTTCGTGCTCAGCGGGATCGCGCTCGGCACGATCGTCGCCGTCGGTGGCTACCATCTCGCCCGCGCGGTGGCGCCGGCCTCCGAGCGCGACACGGGCACGATGCTCTCGGTCGGCACCCCGGGGGTGCACGCCGAGGACCACGCGCACCCGCACGACCACGACCACCCGCACGACCACCCGCACGACCACAAGCACGACTAGTCAGAGGAAGCCGTGAAGCCAGCACCTTTCGCCTACCTGCGTCCCACGACCCTCGAGGAGGCCCTGACGGCCCTCGCGGGGGATCCGGGGGCGAAGGTGCTGGCCGGCGGCCAGTCCCTGGTCCCGCTGCTGTCCATGCGTCTGGCGGCTCCGTCGATGTTGATCGACATCAATGCACTTCCGGACCTCGGCCATGTCACGTGTGACGCGACCGGTGTCAGGATCGGAGCCCTGGCGCGCCACGCCGACGTGCTCGCCTCGTCCGGGGCCGCGACGACCCAGCCGCTCCTGGCGATGGCGCTGAGCCATGTCGCCCACCCGACGATCCGCAACCGGGGGACCACCGTCGGCTCCATCGTGCACGCGGACGCAGCGGGTGAGATGCCCATGGTGCTGCGGCTGCTGGAGGGATCGGTGGACGTCGCATCGGTGCGCGGTCGTCGTACGATCGGAGCGTCGGAGCTGTTCGCCGGTCCGCTGGAGACCACGCTGGCTCACGACGAGGTCGCCGTCGCAGCGTTCTTCCCGGCGCTGCCGGTGGGCGGTGGCGCCGCCTTCCAGGAGATCGCGCGCCGCCACGGCGACTACGCCCTGGTGGGGGTCGCGGCTGTCGTGGAGACCGATGCCGGCGAGGTCGTGCGAGCCAGGGTCGGCTTCGTGTCCGTCAGCGACGTGCCGGTCGTCGTCGACGTGACCGAGGCTCTCGACGACCCCGCCACTGCGGCGCTCGCCGTGCTCGATCCCGCCGAGGACATCCACGCCAGTGCCGACTACCGCGCGCACCTGGTCACGGTGCTCACGCCCAGGGTCCTGGCCGACGCCGTCCGCCACGCCCGCGAGAGGAAGACCGTATGAGCGAGCAGGTCCACGACGTACGCCTCCACGTGAACGGCTCCGTCCACGAGGTGCAGGTGCCCGCGCGGCGGCTGCTGTCGGACGCGCTGCGCCACGACTGCGGCCTCACCGGCACGCACGTCGGTTGTGAGCACGGGGTCTGCGGCGCCTGCACCGTCCTCGTCGACGGCAGGCCCATGCGCTCGTGCCTGATGCTCGCGGTCTCCGCGGTCGACTCCGAGATCACCACCGTCGAGGGACTGACCGAGGCCGACGGGACGCCGCAGGGCCGGTTGAGCCCGGTCCAGCAGGCGTTCTCCGACTGCCACGGCCTGCAGTGCGGCTTCTGCACGCCGGGCTTCCTGACCACCATCACCGCGGGCCTGCGCGACAACCCCGACCCGTCCGAGGACGAGGCGCGGGAGATGATCGCCGGCAACCTGTGCCGCTGCACCGGCTACCAGAACATCGTGAAGTCGGTGCTCCGCGCAGCGGAGATCACGGCAGACAAGGACGAGGAGCGCGCATGACCACCAAGCTCTTCGGCACCAAGGTCGCCCGCGTCGAGGACCAGAGGTTCCTGCGCGGCCAGGGCCGCTACGTCGACGACCTCCTCCACGACGACCCGCGCCTGCTGCACGCAGCGGTGCTGCGCTCGCCCCACGCCCACGCGCGCGTCACCGACATCGACGTCTCCGACGTGCTCGACGTCGAGGGCGTGCTGGCCGTGTGGACCTACGACGACCTCGTCGACGCGATGGCCGAGCCGCTGCCGCTGCTCATCCCGCACCCCGCACTGACCCACGGACGCACCCAGTACGCCCTGGCCAAGGACGAGGTCAACTACGTCGGTGAGGCGATCGCCTTCGTGGTCGCCGTCGATCGCTACGTCGCGGAGGACGCGGTCTCCCGCATCCGCGTGACCTACGACCAGCTGGAGCCGGTCGTCGGCATCGCCGCCGCCCGCGCAGCGAAGCGGCGGGTGCACGACGACGTGCCCGACAACGTCGGTGCGCGGATGGAACAGGAGAACGGCGACGCGCGCGCGGCCATCGCCGCGGCCCCGCACACCCTCACCCTCGAGCTCGACATCGAGCGCTCGGCCTGTACGCCGATGGAGGGCCGCGGGACCGTCGCGCGGTGGGATCCCGACACGTCGCGCCTGACGGTCTGGTCGTCGACGCAGACGTCCACCGGCGTGCGCGGCTGCGTCGCCGCCAAGCTCGGCCTCGACCTCGCCAAGGTCGACGTGATCACCCCCGACGTCGGCGGCGGCTTCGGCGTGAAGATCAACCACCCGTGGCCCGAGGAGCTGCTGGTGCCGCTCGCCGCGATGACGCTGGGGAGGCCGGTGAAGTTCACCGAGGACCGGCGCGAGCACTTCATCTCCTCGGCCCACGAGCGCGCCCAGGTCCACCACGTCGAGGTCGGCTTCGACGACGACGGCACGCTCCTCGGGCTCAACGTCGAGTTCTGGCACGACCACGGCGCCTACACGCCCTACGGACTGATCGTCCCGATCATCACCTCGACCCAGCTGCTCGGCCCCTACAAGCCGCACAACTACCGCGTCGTCTTCGAGTCGCTCTACACCAACACCGTCATCGTCACCCCTTATCGCGGGGCCGGCCGGCCGCAGGGGTGCTTCGTGATGGAGCGGACCATGGACGCCATCGCGGCCTACCTCGGCAAGGACCGTACGGAGGTCCGCAGCGTCAACTTCATCCAGCCCGACGAGTTCCCCTTCGAGCACGGGCTCGTCTTCCAGGACGGCCGGGAGCTGACCTACGACTCGGGCGACTACCCGGCGTCGCTGGCGAAGCTGAAGGCGCTGGTTGGCTGGGACGAGTTCGAGGACTTCCGCGCCGAGATGGCGGCGGACGGTCGGCGGGTCGGCATCGGCCTGGCCTGCTACGTCGAGGGCACCGGAGTGGGCCCCTACGAGGGCGCCCACGTCCACATCGAGACCTCGGGCAAGGTCAAGGTCGCGACCGGCCTCACCACCCAGGGCCAGGGCCACCAGACGGCGTTCGCGCAGATCGTCGCCGACACCCTCGGGGTGCGGTTCGAGGACGTCGAGATCACCACCGGCGACACCCGCAAGATGCCGTACGCGGTGGGCACCTTCGCCTCGCGCGCTGCCGTGATGAGCGGTTCGGCGATCCACCTGGCGTCGCTGCGGGCCCGGGAGAAGGCGTTGCGGATCGCAGCCGAGGCGCTCGAGGCGTCCGAGGAGGACCTCGAGATCGTCGACGGCGTCGTCTCCGTGCGCGGCACCGACGCGTCGATCGACCTCGGCACGGTCGCCGTGCTCTCCAACCCGCTGCGCTACGCGTTCGACGAGGCGTCCAAGCTCGCCACCCAGTTCTCCGTCGGCGACCCGGGCAAGGCGCCGGTGGCCGAGGACGACGAACCCGGCCTCGAGGGCAAGGACTTCTACTCGCCCGAGCGCTCGACCTTCGCCAACGGCATGCATGCGGTGATCGTCGAGACCGACCCCGACACCGCCGAGATCACCATCCTCAAGTACGCCGTGGTGCACGACTGCGGCCACCTGATCAACCCGATGATCGTCGAGGGCCAGATCCATGGCGGCGTCGCCCAGGGCGTGGGCGGCGCGCTCTACGAGCGGATGGTCTACGACGAGGCAGGGCAGCTGCTCAACGCCTCCTTCATGGACTTCCTCATGCCGTATGTCACCGAGGTGCCGAAGACCATCGACATCGACCACCTCGAGACGCCCTCGCCGCTCAACCCGCTCGGCATCAAGGGCGCGGGGGAGGCCGGGGTGATCCCGTCGGCCGCCGTCTTCGCGGCCGCGATCGAGGACGCCGAAGGCTTCCCCATCACAGCGATGCCGATCTCACCGTCCGAGCTCTTCGCCCTGCGCCTCGAGCACGCCGCCGTACCCGCTGAAGCCACTGCTGAGGAGACCCGATGAAGTTCACCGGAGAGAACGTCCTGGCCGTTCCCGTCGCACAGGCGTGGGACGCCCTGCTCGACCCCGCCGTGCTGGTCCGCACCATCCCGGGCTGCGAGCGCCTCGAGGCGACGGGTGAGAACGCCTACGCCATGACGGTGACCGCAGGCGTCGCCTCGATCAAGGGGACCTACGCCGGGTCCTGCGCGCTGGCCGACCTCGTCGAGCACGAGTCGCTGGTGATGAAGCTCGACGGCGCCGGTGCCCCCGGCACCATCGGTGCCACGGTGAATGTCCGCTTCGCGCCCGAGGGATCCTCGACGCGCATCTCCTACGACGCGGACGCCGTCGTCGGCGGGATGATCGGCGGCGTGGGGCAGCGGATGCTGACCTCGGTCTCGAAGCGGATGGCCGGGGAGTTCTTCGGCAACGTCGACGGGGTGCTGGCGGGCGGCGGCGCGGATCTCGTGACAGGCGCGACGCCCTCGACCGGCGTCAGCGGAACGCCCTCCTCCACCGGCGGGGTGACGGAGGCTCCCGCTGGCGGCCGGGTGTTCACCCCTCCCGCTCCTGCCGCCGCCGGATCGCGGGAGGACTTCCTCACCGGCGTGGCCGTCGGTGCCGGGCTGGTCGTGCTCGGCGTGATCGTCGGAGGCGTCTTCGGGCGGCGGAGCTGAGACGGTGAGCGACCTGAACGTCGACTCGACCGCCCGCGCCCAGGCCACGGCCGTACGGTCCGGACAGATCTCGGCGCGCGAGCTGCTCGACCTGCACCTGACCCGCATCGCCGAGCGCAACCCCGAGCTCAACGCGATCGTCTCGCTCGACGAGGAGCGCGCGAGGGCTGCGGCGGCGCAGGCCGACGCGGCCCAGGCGCGCGGCGACGAGCTGGGGGTGCTGCACGGCCTGCCGTTCGCGGCGAAGGACACCCACGCGCTGAAGGGATGGCGTACGACCTACGGCTCACCGATCTTCGCCGATGCGGTCGCCGGCCACGACGACCTCCTGGTCGAGCGCATCCGCACGGCGGGTGCCGTCTTCGTCGGCAAGACCAACGTGCCGGAGTTCGCTGCCGGGTCGCACACCTTCAACTCCGTCTTCGGTCTCACCCGCAACCCGGTCGACCCGACCCGGTCTGCCGGCGGGTCGAGCGGGGGAGCGGCGTGCGCGCTGGCGTCGGGGATGGTGCCGCTGGCCGAGGGCTCCGACATGGGTGGTTCGCTGCGCAACCCGGCCTCGTTCTGCGGTGTGGTCGGGATGCGACCGTCGCTGGGTCGGGTGCCCGAGTGGCCGCTCTACAACCAGTGGGAGTCCACGTCGGTCGGTGGTCCGATGGCCCGCAACGTCGGCGACGTGGCGCTGCTGCTCTCGGTGATCGCCGGCCCTGACCCACGCGCACCCCATGCACTGGGCGATCCGGGCGCGACCTTCGCCGGGCCGCTCGCCCCGGCGTCGTTGCCCGGGCTGCGGGTCGCCTGCTCGGTGGACCTCGGCGGTGCGCTCGTGGTCGACCACGCGGTCGCGGACGTCGTACGATCCAGCGCGGCGCGGTTGTCCGACGCAGGCGCCGCCGTGAGCGAGGCCCACCCCGACCTCTCCCTGGCCGACGACACCTTCCGGACGCTGCGGGCGTGGCACTTCCAGGCGAAGCTCGGCGCCCTGCTCGCCGAGCACCCGACGTCCTTCAAGCCCTCGCTGGAGGCCAACATCCGAGCCGGGGAGTCGCTCAGTGGCGCCGACGTCGCCCGGGCCTACACCCAGCGCACGGCTCTGTCGGAGACGATGCGCCTCTTCTTCGGTGACCACGACGTGCTCGTGCTGCCGACCTCGCAGGTGCCGCCGTTCCCGGCGGAGCAGGAGTTCCCGGAGACGATCAACGGCCAGGAGATGCCCGACTACCTGGCCTGGATGCGCTCGGCGTGGTTCATCACCGTCACCGGCTGCCCGGCGATCTCGGTCCCGGCCGGCACCACCCCCGACGGGCTCCCGGTCGGGATCCAGCTCGTGGCACGGCACGGCGCTGACCGTCAGCTGCTCGAGGTCGCGTCGGCCGTCGAGGCGCTGCTGCCCGCCAAGAGTTGACGATGAATGACGTTGGAGTCGGCAATGTCTGCCGTGTCCGCCACCGTCGTCACCTCGGTTGAATCGACCCCATGGCGCACACCCCCCGGCGGATCAGGATCGGCATCGACACCGGCGGCACGTTCACCGACGTCGTCGCGTTCGACGAGGACTCCGGTGAGCTCGTCACGACGAAGACCCCGAGCACGCCGGGCAACCCGGCCGACGGGTTCATCGCCGGCATCGAGAAGATCCTCGCCATCGTCGGCGCCTCGGGAAGCGACATCACCGCGGTCTCGCACGGCACGACCGTGGCCACCAACAAGCTGCTCGAGGGCAAGGTCGAGGCGCTCGGCTTCATCACGACCGAGGGCTACGAGTTCATGCTCGAGATCGCCCGTCAGTCGGTCCCGGACGGCTACGGCAACTCCTACTTCTGGGTCAAGCCCGACCGCATCGTGCCGGCCGACCGGGTCCGCACCGTGGGTGGCCGGCTCGACTTCACGGGCGCCGAGATCCGCCCCTTCGACGAGGACGCCGCGGTCGCTGCCGCCCGGTGGTTCCGGGACCGCGGCATCGCGACCATCGGCGTGTGCCTGCTGCACTCCTACGCCAACGACGAGCACGAGCTCCGCATGCGCGACGTCCTGCGGCGCGAGCACCCCGAGGCGATCGTGTCGATCTCGAGCGAGGTGCTGCGCGAGTACCGCGAGTACGAGCGCGCGATGACGACGCTGGTCGACGCGGCCGTCAAGCCCAACGTCAGCCGCTACGTCGCCAACATCTCGGAGCGGCTCCTGGCCTTCACCGGCGCGCAGAGCGCCGGTCGCTCGATCCCGTTCTACGTGATGAAGTCCAACGGCGGCGTGCTCTCGGCCGACGAGGTCGTGCACCAGCCGATCACCACCGTGCTGTCCGGCCCGGCCGCCGGTGCCCTCGGTGCTGCGCTGATCGCCAAGGTCGCCGGCTTCCCCCGCATCCTCACCTGCGACGGCGGGGGCACGTCGACCGATGTCTCGGTCGTGCTCGACGGTGAGCCCACCCTGACCACCGAGGGCACCGTCGGTGCCTACCCGAGCAAGATCCCGATGATCGACGTCGTCACGGTCGGCGCGGGAGGCGGCTCGATCGCCTGGCTCTCCCCCGAGGGCACCCTCAAGGTCGGCCCGCACTCGGCCGGTGCCGACCCGGGCCCGCTCTGCTACGGCAAGGGTGGCACGAGTCCGACCATCACCGACGCCCACGTCACCCTCGGTCGCATCCCTCCCCACCTCCTGGGTGGCGAGATCCCCCTCGACGTCGAGACGGCTCGCGCAGGCCTCGCCGACCTCGCCGACCAGCTCGACCTCGACTTCGAGACCTGCGCCACCGGGATCCTCGAGATCTCTGCGTGGAACCAGGCCAACGCCCTGCGCCAGGTCAGCGTCAAGCGCGGCCTCGACGTGCGGGACTTCATGCTGACGACCTTCGGCGGGTCGGGCTCGCTGCTGGCCTGTCGGCTCGTCGACATCCTCGACCTGGCAGGAGTCGTCGTACCGCCCAACCCCGGCAACGTCAGCGCCTTCGGGCTGCTGACCGTCGACGTGAAGAACGACTACGTCCAGACCCATGTCGCCAAGGAGTCCGCGCTCGACGTCGCGGCGGTGCAGTCGATCCTGGACACCCTCACCGACCGTGCGCGCGAGGCGCTCGTCAAGGAGGGCTTCACCGAGGCCGAGCACCAGTTCCAGCGCACGATCGACGTGCGCTACGTCGGCCAGGCCTACGAGGTGCGGGTCGCCGCTGCGGTGGGGGTCGTCGACGAGGCCTACGTCGCCCACGTCGCGGACGCCTTCCACACCGACCACCGTCAGCTCTACGGCTACGACTTCCGCGGAGACGCGACCCAGCAGGTCGAGTGGGTCAACCTGCGCGTCACCGGCATCGGCCCCATCACGCGTCCGGAGCTCCCCAAGCTGCCGGCCGCGCCGGTCGGGGAGGAGAAGAGTCCTGTCACGAGACCCGTCTGCTTCGACGCGGCCGACGGTTACGTGGACACCCCGATCATCTGGCGCGGCGACCTCGGGGCCGGTGACACCTTCCGTGGTCCCGCGATCGTGGAGGAGTTCGGCTCCACCGTCCCCGTCCATCCCGGCTTCGAGGTCGTGGTCGACGACTGGGCCAACCTCGTGATCCGCAAGGCCAGCAGCAAGGAGACCGTGCGATGAGCAGCACTGCAGTGGACCCGGCGTACGTCACCGCCCGGCCGGTCAACCCCGCCGGCCTGCCCACGTCGTACGCCCACGGCGGGCGCCTGACGGCCGAGGGCACCTCGGTCGACCCGATCCTGGTCGAGATCGTCCAGGGCACCCTGGCCAGCGTCGAGATGGAGGTCGAGACCGCCATCGGACGCACCAGCCGCTCGCCGATGATCCGCGACGCGCACGACTTCCGTGCCGGCATCCACGACCGGCAGCTGCGCAAGCTCACCGGGCGCTCCTACAGCGCGCTCGTGCACCCGATCGTGCGCGACTTCCCGCTCGAGGAGATGCGCGAGGGCGACGTCTTCTTCCACAACGACGTCTACGAGTCCGAGGGCGGCATCGGCCACCTGCCGGACCTCTGCGTCACCGTGCCGGTGTTCCACGACGGCGAGGTCGTGGCGTTCGTGCAGGCCTTCGGCCACCACGACGACATCGGCGGTGCGTGCCCGGGCTCGATGCCCAGCGGCGCGACGAGCGTCTACGAGGAGGGCCTCGCGGTCCCGCCGATCAAGCTGTGGGACGCGGGCGTGCCCAACCGGGCGGCGCTGCGCATCATGACGCGCAACTCGCGCATGCCCGACAGCCTCGCCGCCGACCTCGACGCCGAGTGCTCGGCGTGCCTGATGGGGGCGCGCCGGCTCAGCGAGCTCTTCGCGCGCTACGGCCGCGACGCCATCGAGACCGCGTTCGACGCGATCCTGGAGACCACCACCGAGACCTACCGGCGCGAGATCCTCTCCAAGATCCCCGACGGGACCTATGTCTGGGAGGACTACGCCGAGCACGACGGCGTCGACGAACCGCAGCTGCACACCCAGCGGATCACCCTGACCAAGGTCAGCGACGCCCCCGCCGACCCCGAGATGGGTCGACCCGCCGGTCCGCGCCTGATCATCGACTTCACCGGCACCGGCGCACAGGCCAAGGGGCCGATCAACCACTGCGGCGACTACGTCGGCGGCAACTTCCTCAAGAAGTGGCTCGCCCCGATCCTGCGCAACCTCGCCGACACCCCGGAGCGGATGGCCGAGCTCGATGTCAACGAGGGCATCGTCCCCCTGATCGAGATGCGCTTCCCGGAGAAGGGCACGCTGCTCACCCCGATCCACCCGGGCCCGACCAACGCTCGTACGTTCGTGATCCTGCGGCTGCTCGGCGTCCTCGCGGGCGTCGTGGCCAAGGCCGTCGACGGCAAGATGCCCGCCGACCAGGAGACGATCCGCTACACCGGCGTCTACGGCAAGGACCTCGAGGGCAACGACTACCTCATGCGCGAGGTGCTCGGCGGTGGCTCCGGCGGCCGCTACTACGCCGACGGCGAGGACACCATCCACGTCGTCCCCGACTCCCGCAACCTGCCCACCGAGTTCACCGAGTCGCGCTTCCCGTTCATCGTCGAGCGCCTCGGCCTTGCCGTCGACTCCGGCGGTGCGGGCCAGTTCCGCGGCGGCCTGGGCTACGAGAAGCAGATCCGGATGCTCAAGGACGCGCACTTCATGTCCATCGCCGACCGCTCGATCCTGGCCTGCTGGGGCGTGCGCGGCGGCAGGGCCGGCGCGCCGTTCCAGGTCGTCATCGACCCGGGCGGGCCCGAGGAGCGCGAGGTCGATGCCCTCGCCGACGCCGAGCCGATCAGGGCGGGCCAGGTGGTCCGCATCCGTACGACGGGCGGCGGCGGCTGGGGCGACCCGCTGGCCCGCGACCCCGAGCTCGTCGTGCGCGACGTGGTCTGGGGCAAGGTCTCGGTCGGGTCCGCGCTGCGCGACTACGCCGTCGTCCTGAGCGGCTCGACCGACTCCGACGACCTCGCCTTCGATGCCCCCGCCACCGCTGTCGAGCGCGCCGGCCGGGCCGCGTGGAGCCGCGACGACGACGCCTTCTTCGACCGCGGTCCGGGCTATGCCGCGCTGGCCGACGGTGCGACGCACGCGGACGTCGACCGGATCTGACGTGCGGGTCGCGGTCCTGGGTGGTCACGGCAAGACCGGTCGTGCCGTGTGCGACTGCCTGCTCGAGCGCAGGACCGAGCCGGTGCCACTGGGCCGCGCGGACTGGCCGGACCTCGCCGCGGCCGTGGCCGGCTGCGAGGCGGCGTACGTCATCGCGCCCAACCTGCACCCCGACGAGCCGGCCTACGTCAGCGCCGCGCTCTCCGCGCTGACCGAGGCAGGCGTCCGGCGGGTGGTCTACCACTCGGTCGCCTCGCCCTACGCGCCCGCGATGCCGCACCACCTCGGCAAGGCCCGCAGCGAGGACCTCGTACGACGCAGCGGGCTCGACTGGACGATCCTGCAACCCGGCGCCTACCTGCAGAACCTCGACCTCACCGGACCCGTCGAGGTGCCCTACTCGCCGGAGGTGACCTTCGGCCTCCTCGACCTCGCCGACCTGGGACGGGTGGCCGCCGCCGTGCTGACCGATCCCGGACACGTCGGGGCGACGTACGAGCTCGCGACCCGCGTCGCCTCCGTGCGCGAGCTGGCTGACGAGGCGGGGGTGCCGGTGGCACAGGTCCCCGACCCGGGGACGCACCCGTGGCTGAGCGCCATGTTCGCCTACTACGACCGCCACGGCCTGCCGGTGGGGACGCGGGTGCTTGCGGCCCTGCTGGGCTGAGCCGCGCGCGCGGTGGCGCGCGGTGGCGCGCGGTGGCGCGCGGTGGCGCGCAGTGGCGCGCAGTGGCGAGCACCGGGTACCCGGTGATGGGTGGGGTTCCGGCCCGTTGCAACGGCCGAGAACCCGTCGAAGGGGCCTCGAAGGTGGCCCAGAGGGCCCCCGAGCGTGACGGAGCTCGCCCACACCCGGCAGCTCCTGCGCCGCGTTGCGCAGGAGATTCAGGCGTGGGCCGACGAGGAGTACGGCGCCGGCGTGGTCGTCGTGACCTCGGGGCCGACCGCGGAGGAGTGAGCGCAAGAGTTGCCAGCGAAAGACCGCGTTGTTGGCCGAAACTGCCGTGGGGAGCGTGTGAGCGCCGACACTAGGGTCGACGGCATGAGGGTCCTGCTCGCACTCGGCGGCAACGCGATGACGAACGCCGAGGGGCGGGCGCGTCCGGAGGACCAGATCGCTGCCGCCCGTACGGCGATGGCCGCGGTCGCCGGACTGCTGGAGCACGACCACGAGGTCGTCATCACCCACGGCAACGGTCCCCAGGTCGGCAACCTCCTGGTCAAGAACGAGGTGGCCGCGGCCGTCGTGCCCCCCGTCCCGCTGGACTGGTGCGGCGCGCAGACCCAGGCCACCCTCGGCTTCGTCCTGATGGACGCCCTCGACCAGGAGCTCGCCGCCCGGTCCGTCGACCGGCGCACGGCCGCCCTCGTCACCCGCACGCTCGTCGACGCCGACGACGACGGCTTCACCACGCCGACGAAGCCGATCGGTCGTCACCTGCCCGAGGCCGAGGCCCGGTTGCTGATGGGCCACGGCGAGACGTGGCAGGACCGTGGCGAGAGAGGCTGGCGCCGTGTCGTCGCCTCGCCCGAACCCCGGGAGATCCTCGACGCCCCTGCGGTGCTCGCGCTGATCCGTGCCGGCTTCGTCGTGGTCGCCAACGGTGGCGGCGGCATCCCGCACGTACGCCGCCCCGACGGCTCGCTGGCCGGCGTCGAGGCCGTCATCGACAAGGACCTCGGCGCGGCGCTGCTCGCCGAGACCACCGAGGCCGACGTCCTCGTCATCGCCACCGACGTGCCCCACGCCGTCATCGGCTGGGGCACCCCCGAGGCCCGGCCGCTCGGCCGGATCACCGTCGAGGAGATGCGCACGCACGCAACCGACGGCCACTTCGCGGCCGGCTCGATGGGTCCCAAGGTGGACGCCATCTGCCGCTTCGTCGAGACCACCGGCGGCACCGGCATCATCACCAGTCTCGACCAGATCACCGCAGCGGTCACCGGCGACGCCGGCACCGTCGTCGTACCCACCTGACCCACCGAAAGGAACGCCATGCCCAGCGCCATCGAGGTCCGCAAGGTCCCCATCCACTCCGTCTCCGACGCCTCCGAGCTCACGAAGCTCATCGACGACGGCGTCATCGCTGCCGACCGCGTCTTCGCGATCATCGGCAAGACCGAGGGCAACGGCGGCGTCAACGACTACACCCGGATCATCGCCGACCGCGCCTTCCGCGAGGCGCTCATCGCCAAGGGCGCCGACCCCGAGCAGGTCAAGGGCGTCCCGATCGTCTGGTCGGGCGGCACCGACGGCGTGATCAGCCCCCACGCCACGATCTTCGCGACGACCGACGTCCCCGAGGACGACCCGACGCGCCAGGAGATGCGGCTGACCGCCGGCTTCGCGATGAGCGAGCCGCTCCTGCCCGAGGAGATCGGCTACACCGCGATGATCGAGAAGGTCGCCGCCGGTGTGAAGGTCGCCATGGAGCGCGCCGGCATCACCGACCCGGCCGACGTGCACTACGTGCAGACCAAGACCCCGCTGCTCACCATCCACACGATCCGCGACGCCAAGTCGCGCGGCAAGTCCGTGTGGACCGAGCACACCCACGAGTCGATGGACCTCTCCAACGGCGCCACCGGCCTCGGCATCGCCGTCGCGCTGGGCGAGATCGACATGCCCACCGACGCCGACGTCATGCACAACCGCGAGCTCTTCTCGTCGGTCGCCTCGTGCTCCTCGGGCGTCGAGCTCGACGTCGCGCAGATCGTCGTCGTCGGCAACGCCACGGGCGTCGGCGGTCGCTACCGCATCGGCCACTCCGTGATGAAGGACGCGCTCGACGCCGACGGCATCTGGGAGGCCATCCGCTCGGCCGGTCTCGACCTGCCCGAGCGGCCGCGCACCAGCGACCTCGACGGCAAGCTGGTCAACGTCTTCCTCAAGTGCGAGGCCAGCCAGGACGGCATGGTCCGCGGCCGTCGCAACGCGATGCTCGACGACTCCGACGTGCACTGGCACCGCCAGATCAAGGCGGCCGTCGGGGGCGTCACCGCAGGCGTCACCGGCGACCCGGCCGTCTTCGTGTCGGTCTCCGCCGCCCACCAGGGACCCGAGGGCGGCGGCCCGGTCGCCGCGATCGTCGACATGTCCTGATCCTCAGCACGTCCGTCGCACGGACGGGGCACACGCGTGCCCCGTCCGTACGACGTTGCGGCGGGGCCGGCAGGTGACTGTCGGTGCCGCGTGATGGGGTGTCGTCCGTGAGTACGTCGACCCGCTACCGCCTGGTGCGCCCCGACCGTGAGGTCGTGGTGCCCGACCTCGACGAGCACCAGCAGCGCGTCGTCGACCACGCGGGCGGGCCGCTGCTCGTCCTGGCCGGGCCGGGGACCGGCAAGACGACCACCCTGGTCGAGGCGATCGTCGATCGCGCCCGCTGCCGGCAGCGGCGGGGTGCTCGCCCTGACCTTCTCGCGCAAGGCGGCCGAGCAGCTGCGCGACCGGGTCACCGCCCGGATGGGGTCGACCACCGCGTCGGTCACGTGCAGCACGTTCCACTCCTTCGCCTACTCCCTGGTCCGGCGCTACTCGCCGACCGACCTCTATGCCGCGCCGCTGCGGCTGCTGTCCGCGCCGGAGCAGGACGTCGTGCTCTCGGAGCTGCTCACCACGGCGCCCGAGTCCGTGGTGTGGCCCGACGGCCTGCGCGCGGCCATCGGCACGCGAGGCTTCGCCCGTGAGGTGCAGGACGTGCTCGGGCGCGCCCGCGAGCGCGGGCTCGACCCGCAGGACCTCGTCGAGCTCGGCCGCTCGGAGGGGCTGCCCGCGTTCGAGGCGGCCGGCCTGTTCATGGAGCAGTTCCTCGACGTGATGGCGGCCCAGAGCGCCATCGACTATCCCGACCTCATCGCGCGCGCCGTCATCGAGGCCACCCGCCACCGCGACGAGCTGCGGGCGGAGTTCGGCCAGGTGTTCGTCGACGAATACCAGGACACCGATCCCAGCCAGGTGGAGCTCCTGCGTCAGATCTGCGGTGACGGACGCAACCTCACCGTCGTCGGCGACCCCGACCAGTCGATCTACGGCTTCCGCGGCGCCGAGGTCCGGGGCATCCTCGACTTCCCGCGCGAGTTCCCCCGCACCGACGGCTCTCCGGCCGATGTCGTCGCGCTGGGCACGACGCGCCGCTTCGGGTCGCGGCTGCTCGCCGTCTCGCGCCGCGTCGCGGGGCGGATCGCGGTCAGCGGCGCCATCCCGGTCGAGACGTTCGAGCGGTTCCGCTCGCCCGAGCCCGCCGGCTCGGTGTGGGGCCCCGGCCGGGTCGACGTACTGACCTTCGACACCCAGCGTGCGGAGGTCGAGCACGTCGCCGACCTGCTGCGGCGCGCCCACCTCGAGGACGACATCCCCTGGAGCGAGATGGCGGTGCTCGTGCGGTCCGGGCGCGCATCGATCCCCCCGCTCAGGCGAGCCCTGGTCGCAGCGGGGGTGCCGGTCGAGGTGGCCCGCGACGAGGTGCCGCTGGTGAGGGAGCCGGCGGTGGTGCCTCTCCTCGACGCGCTGCGGGTCGTGCTGGACCGCACGATCGAGGATCCGATGCATCCGGACGTCGTCACCCCCGAGCGCATCGAGGCGCTCCTGACCTCGCCACTCGGCGGACTCGACGCCACAGACCTGCGCGGTCTCGCCCGCGTGCTGCGTGCCGCCGACACGACGGGCGCGTCCTCGCCGCAGCTCGTCCGGATGGCGGTGCTGGACCCTCGACGGCTCGAGACGCTCGAGGGCGTCGGCGTCGACAAGGCGCTGCGTCTCGCGCGGCTGCTCGCCCGCGCCGGCGAGGTCGATGACCGCCGTGAGACGGTCGAGGACGTGCTGTGGGCGCTGTGGTCCGGCACCGACTGGGGGCCGCGACTGCGCAGCCTCACGGAGCGCGGCGGGCACGGAGCCCGCCTGGCCCACCGGGACCTCGACGCCGTGTGCGCGCTCTTCGAGTCTGCCGCCCGGGTCGAGGAACGCACCCGTCGCTCGTCGGTCGCCGAGTTCCTGCACACGCTGACCGCCCAGCAGATCCCGGCGGACACCCTGGCCGACCACGGCGTGCGTGGCGACGCGGTCCGACTTCTGACCGCCCACCGCTCCAAGGGACTGGAGTGGCGCCTCGTCGTGGTGACCCACGTCCAGGAGCAGGCGTGGCCCGACCTCCGGCGACGCGGGAGCCTGCTCGGTGCCGACCGCATCTCACGCGACGGGCTGCTGCCAGCGCCGTCGCGCTCCGCCATGCTGGCCGAGGAGCGTCGCCTGTTCTACGTCGCCTGCACGCGCGCCCGCCAGCGGCTCGTCGTCACGGCCGAGAAGTCACCTGACGACGACGGCGAGCAACCGTCGAGGTTCCTGGCCGAGCTCGGGCACCAGAGCGTCCACGCAGTAGGCCGACCTGCCAGACCGCTGTCCCTCGCCGGTCTGGTGGCCGACCTGAGGCGGGTCCTCGGCGACCCGGACTCCCCTCCGGCGCTGCGGGACGCAGCGGCCCTGCGCCTGGTGGGACTCGCCGACACCGAGGTGCACGGGCGTCCGCTCGTGCCCGCCGCGGATCCCGCTGCCTGGTGGGGCATGCGGGCCCTGTCGCGGTCCCAGAGCCCGGTGCGTGAGGAGTCGTCGCCTGTCGCCCTCTCGGCGAGCGCGCTCGAGGGACTGCTCACCTGCCCGGCGCAGTGGTTCCTCGCCCGCGAGGCAGGAGGAGCGCAGACCAGCTCGGCGAGTCAGGGCTTCGGCAACCTCGTCCATGCGCTTGCCGACCGGGTGGCGCGAGGGGAGCTGGCCCAGCAGGAGGACCCGGCCGAGGCCGTGGCCGACGTGCTCTCCCACGTGGACCAGGTGTGGGACCGGCTCGCCTTCCGGACCCCGTGGTCCCGCTCACGGGAGAGAGAGGCGCTGGAGGCCGTGCTGAGTCGTTTCCTGGCCTGGCACCGCCGTCCCGAGGCGCCCGCGCGGGTCGAGACCGAGGTGCCCTTCCGGGCCGAGGTGTCGCTGCCCGACGGGCAGCGGGTGCTGCTCAACGGCCGGGCCGACCGGCTCGAGGTGGGCACCGACGGCGCGGTCGTGGTGATCGACCTCAAGACCGGTAAGTACCTCCCGACCGACAAGTCGCTTCCCGACAACCCGCAGCTCGGGCTCTACCAGTACGCCGTGGACCACGGGGCGGTCGACGACGTCCTCGGCTCCCCGGGACGGGCCGCCGGTGCCGAGCTGGTCCAGCTGCGTGCCGGCACCGACCTCCCGAAGGTCCAGCGCCAGGCCCCGCAGGCACCGGATGCCGACGGCGTGCTCACCATCGAGCACCAGCTCATGCATGCGGCAGCCGTCGTGCGCGCCGAGGAGTTCGTCGCTCGCCCCGGACCGCACTGCGACCGCTGTCCCTTCCATGCCGCCTGCCCCACCAAGTCCTCCGGATCGGTGCTCTCATGACCACGCTCGTCGAGGATTCCGTCGACATCCGCACGCCCGAGCAGCTCCAGCGGGTGATGAGGTCCGACTTCGCCTTCAGCGGCGAGCAGTTCGAGGCGATCACGGCACCCCTCGAGCCTGCGGTCATCATCGCCGGAGCCGGTTCGGGCAAGACCACGGTCATGGCGGCCCGGGTGGTGTGGCTGATCGCCACCGGCCGGGTCGCGCCTCACGAGATCCTGGGCCTCACCTTCACGACGAAGGCCACGGCAGAGCTCGCGTCGCGCATCCGCGACAACCTCGCCCGGGCGTCGCTCATCGACCCCGATCGGCCGCGGCTGGTGACGGGTGACGACGAGGAGGCCGACGAGCCGACCGTCTCGACCTACCACTCCTACGCCGCCCACCTGCTCACCGAGCACGGGCTGCGCATCGGGCACGAGCCCGACTCCCGCCTGATCGCCGATGCCCTGCGCTACCAGCTGGCCGCACGAGCCGTGCAGCGTCACGTGCGCCCGGTGCAGCACCTGACCGACTCGCCGCCCCACGCCATCGCCGGGCTGCTCGCCCTCGATGGCCAGCTCAGCGAGCACCTCGTGGACCCCGCTGCGCTGCGCGCCCACGATGCCGCCGATCGTGAACGGTTCGACCGGGGCATGGCGGGGGAGTCCCGCAAGACCTACCTCGAGCGCAACCGCAAGGCCATCAGCGCGATCGATCGACGCTCCGAGCTGCTCGACCTGATCGAGGGCTACCGGTCCCTCAAGGCACAGCTTGGCCTGGTCGACTTCTCCGACCAGATCGCGCTGGCTGCCCGGCTGGCCCAGGAGTGTCCGGAGGTCGGGGAGGCGGAGCGCGCGAAGTTCAAGGTGGTGCTGCTCGACGAGTACCAGGACACCTCTGTGGCCCAGGCCATGATGCTGAGCCGGCTGTTCTCCGGCCCCGACGCCGACCACGGGCGGGGGCACGCCGTGACCGCCGTCGGCGACCCCAACCAGGCGATCTACGGCTGGCGTGGGGCG
Organism: uncultured Actinomycetota bacterium; assembly: GCA_963806925.1. Lineage (GTDB taxonomy): Bacteria > Actinomycetota > Actinomycetes > Propionibacteriales > Nocardioidaceae > Nocardioides. The sequence goes on from CAWEAI010000001.1 coordinate 329,521, forward strand.
TCGGTCTCCAACATCCTCGACTTCGACAAGGACTTCCCGGCCCGCGCCGGGCGCGCCCGCCGTTTCAGTCTGGCCGTCAACCGCCGCTCCGACCGGCGCATCCTCGAGACCGCCAACCACCTGGCGGCCGATCTCTACGCCTCCACCCCGGATTCCCCGGCGCTGGTCCCGTCCCCGGACGCCGGACCGGGGGAGGTGTCTGTGGCGGTCCACGAGACGTGGGACGACGAGCTGGACTGGCTCGCCGAGCGCGTACGTCAGGCACGTGACTCGATGGCCGAACCGGCGTGGCGCGGGATCGGTGTGCTGACCCGTGACAACTCGCACGCGGCGGCCGTGTTCGACCGACTGAGCGAGCGGGAGATCCCTGTCGAGATCGTCGGGCTCAAGGGTCTGCTGCGCCTGCCCGAGGTGGCCGACGTGGTCTCCACCCTCTCGCTCGTCGGTGACGTGACGGCCAACGCCGACCTGCTGACCCTCCTCAACGGCGCGCGATGGGCCGTCGGGCCTCGCGACCTCGCGCTGCTCGGGCGCCGCTCGCGCGAGCTGGTCCGCGCAGTGACATCGGACGGCGGGACCGTGCCACTCGAGAGCGAGTTGCTCGGAGCGGTCGACGGCGCTGACCCGACCGAGATCGCGTCGCTGTGTGACGCCCTCGAGGACCCGGGCTCCCTGCCCTACAGCGTCCAGGCCAGGGAGCGCTTCTCCCTGCTGGCCGACGAGCTGCGTCGGCTGCGCCAGGCTGCCGGCGAGCCCATCCTCGACCTGGTCCGCCGGATCATCGACACGACCGGGATCGACATCGAGCTGGCGTCGTCGTGCTCGCCCGCGGCGGCGGCGCGCCGGGACAACCTCGACCTCTTCGTCCAGGCCGTGTCGGAGTTCCAGGGGCTCGACGGGCAGGTGACCCTCGCGGCCCTCCTGGCCTGGCTGGAGGCCGAGGACGAGTTCGGGCAGGGCCTCGACGTGGCCACCCCGAGCGAGGCCGACTCGGTCAAGCTGCTGACCGTCCATCGTGCCAAGGGCCTCGAGTGGGACACCGTCTTCCTCGTCGGTGTCTGCGAGGGGAAGTTTCCCACCAGCCAGGGGCGGTCGACGTCGGTGACCGTGCCCCACGTCCTGCCGGTGGCGTTGCGCGGTGACAGCCAGGACCTGGTCGCGCTGCGCGGACACACGCCCGCGGACATCGAGGCCTTCACCCAGGAGACGAAGGCGCGTGACGCGGTCGAGGAGATGCGGCTCGCCTACGTCGCCTGGACACGTGCCAAGCACCGGCTGTTCGTGTCCGCGTGGTGCTTCGCGCCGCACCGCAAGACCGGCACCGGACCGTCTGCCTACGCTCTCGCCACCCGCGAGGCGATGGAGGGCTGGGGGGCAGCGCCGGAGAGGTGGCAGGAGTGCCCCGCGAAGAGCGATCCCAACCCCTACGCGGCCGTGGTGGCGGACCTGCCGTGGCCGATCTCGCACCACACCGCCGAGGTGGACCGTCGTCACGCGGCCGCCCGCCTGTTGGCGGAGGCCCGCTCCGAGGCGTGGAGTCCGGCTCCCGTGGACGACCTGATCGTCCAGCACCGCATCGACACGTGGGACGAGGAGATCGATCGGCTGGTCCGCGAGGCGTCGCGTGAGCAGCGCACCGTCCGCGAGGTGCCCCTGCCCAGCAACCTGTCGGCGACATCCCTCGTGCGCCTGCGCGACCAGCCCGACGAGTTCGCCCGCGACCTCGTCCGCCCCATGCCGCGCCCCCCGGTCTCCCAGGCACGGTTCGGCACCCGCTTCCACGCGTGGGTCGAGGCCCGGTTGGGACAGCAGCAGCTCCTGCTGGACCCCGACGACCTCCCCGGCCGCTATGACACGGGCATCGAGGACGACGCCGACCTCGACGCGCTGCAGCGGGCCTTCGACGAAGGTGTCTTCGCCGACCGGGCACCCCACGCGGTCGAGGCTCCGTTCGCCCTTGTGCTCGCCGGACAGGTGATCCGCGGCCGCATCGACGCCGTCTACGCCGAGCCGGGCGGGGGATACCTCGTCGTCGACTGGAAGACCAACCGCCACGAGACCGCCGACCCGCTGCAGCTCGCCCTCTACCGCCTGGCCTGGGCCGAGCTCCACGGGTTGCCGCTCGAGCAGGTCAGGGCCGCCTTCCACTACGTCCGGACCGGCCACACGGTCGAGCCCGCCGACCTGCCCGGCCGCGCCGAGCTCGAGGCGTTGCTCGACCTCTGACCACGCCCGCGCGAGCGGTGGCGGAGCCACACTTTCGACGTCATGAATGTGGGTGGGCCACCGCCCCCGGCGCGTCGTCGTACGACTCGCGCATGAGCGGTGGCGGAACCACACTCTCGACGTCGTGAATGTGGGTGGGCCACCGCCCCCGGCGCGTCGTCGTACGACTCGCGCATGAGCGGTGGCGGAACCACACTTTCGACGTCATGAATGTGGGTGGGCCACCGCCCGCCTGCGCGCCACGCGGAGCGAACCTCAGGCCAGCGTGGCCGTGAGCGCGATCTCGATCATCTCCCCGAAGGTCTGCTCGCGCTCCTGCGACGTGGTCTCCTCACCGGTGATGATGTGGTCGGAGACCGTGCAGATCGCGAGTGCCTTGCGGCGGTGCTTCGCAGCGAGGGTGTAGAGCGCGCTCGCCTCCATCTCGACCGCCAGCACCCCGTACGTCACCATCTCCGCGAGCAGCTCGGGGCGAGCGGCGTAGAACGAGTCGCTGGAGAAGATCAGGCCGACGTGGAAGGGAGAGCCGCCCTCGCGCGCCTCGGCCGCCTCGACCGCCCCGCGCAGCAGGCCGAAGTCGGCGACCGGGGCGTAGTCGAGGCCGTGGAACGCGATCCGGTTCATCGAGGAGTCGGTGCACGCTCCCGAGGCGATGATCAGGTCACGCACCCCCACGTCCTCGGTCACTGCGCCACAGGATCCGACACGCACGATCGAGGCGACGTCGTAGTCGGTGAACAGCTCGTTGACGTAGATCGACATGGACGGCTGACCCATCCCCGAGCCCTGCACCGACACCCGCCGGCCGTGCCACGTGCCGGTGAAGCCCAGCATCCCGCGGACCTCGCTGTAGCACCGCGCATCGTCGAGGAAGGTCTCCGCGATCCACTTCGCCCGCAGCGGATCGCCGGGCAGGAGGACGGTGGGGGCGATGTCGCCGGGCTGGGCGCCGATGTGCGTGCTCACGGCGCCCAGCCTAGGACTCAGCCCTCGTTGGCGACGATCTCGTTGGGGGTGTGCGGCAGGTCCAGGACGTCGGTGACCTCGCCGAGCGACAGGTCGATCACGTGCACCCGGTCATTGCCGGGATCGGTGACGTAGGCCGTGCCCTCCACGACGTGGAGCGCGGGCCTCGCCTGCTGCCAGTCCAGCGGCTCGCGCCAGGGGTCCACCACCGCGATCGTGTCGGTCCGCGTGCCGGTCTCGGGGTCGATCACGTGCACGGCGCCGTCCGTGCCGAGCACCAGCGCCTCCCCGTCGGGCCCTCGCCCGAGTGAGCGGAAGCTGTAGCTCGTGCCGAGGTCGACCAGGCGCAGGGTCGCGTCGCGGGTGTCGATCAGGCTGATCCGGGTGGGACGCTCGAGCTCGGCGTCGGGGTCGACCTTGTAGTCGCCGAGCAGCACCGGTGAGGCGTCCGAGCCGGCCTGGTTGCCGATGCGGCCGTAGGCGTCCGGGCTGTCGACCTTGCGGATGTCGCGACCCGAGACCACCACGGCGCCGTCCTCGCAGCCGAGCACGGCCGCCTCCTGCGCGAACGCCTCGCCGTGGACGCCGGGGCAGTCGTCGGTCTCGGCCAGCACGAGACCTGCCGGGCTCACCAGGCGTACGCCGGAGCGCGCGTCCTCGGTGCCCACGGTGTGCAGGACGTTGCGGTCGGGGAGCGCCACCGCGACGCCGTGGTGCGCGCCGTCGAAGTCGTACGACGTCAGCTCGGGCTCGCCACCCTCGAGGTCGTGCACGTCGAAGGAGACCGCCGTCCCCGTTCCGTCGTCGAAGAGGGTGGCGAGACCCTCGTGCGCAACGACGTGACCGGGCTCCTCGGCTGGGAAGGTGACGCCGGTGAGGCCGGGAGTGCCGGTGTAGTGGTGCGCGTGGTCGCCGTGCTCATGGCCCCAGGATCCGAGGTCGAGGGTCTGCCACCCGCCGGCACCGCTGACGAGCACGTGCCTGTCGTCGCCCGCGGGGGAGATCCGGACGAATCCGTCGAGGTCCTCCTGCGCGATGACGTCGCCACTCGACACGTCGACGATCATCACGCCTCCGTCGTGGGTCAGGGCCAGTCGCGGGTTGGCGGAGGCGGACTCCGTGCCGCCGCGTGCGTCGGGCACCGCGGGGGTGGACTCGCCGGAAGCAGGCGGTGCGGAGTCGTTCGCGGTGCCGCACGCCGAGGCGCCCGACACGACGAAGGTGGCCAGAAGAACGGAGAGGCGTCGTCGTTTCATGAGAACGATTCTCAACTGAGATGAGAACCATTGTCAAAAGTGAGCGGGGATAGCCTGAGCTGTGACCACCGACGGACCACTGCCCCACGTCGCCCTCTCCCGCCACGCCCACAACCGGCTGGGCCTGCAGCGCACCGACGGGGCGTGGCTCGATGCGCGCATGGCGGACCCGGCGACGCGCGTGCTCCTGGTGGCCGGAAATCGGCTTCGGCCGGTGGCAGGCAGGATCAGGTGGGTGGCGCCGGACCAGGCTCCCCAGGGATCGGTCATCCTCCTCGGCGAGCGTGACGGCGTCGTCCACCTGGCGGTGGTCATCGCGCCCGAGGAGGCGCCGGGCCAGCCGGAGGAGTGGGTGCCCCTGCGAGACGTGCTGACGCTGCTCGCCGAGGGCTCGCCCGAGCAGGCGCCGTTGCTGATGCACGCGATCGGACTGGCCGAGTGGCATCACGCGACCCGGTTCTGCCCGCGCTGCGGCGGCTCGGTGGTGAGCCGCGCCGCTGGTCACGAGCTGCGCTGCACCCAGTGCGACCGGGCGCAGTTCCCGCGCACCGACCCCGCCGTGATCATGGCGATCACCCACGGCGAGGGCGCCGACGAGGCGATCCTGCTCGGGCGCAACCAGGCGTGGCCCGAAGGGCGCTGGTCGACGCTCGCCGGCTTCTGCGAGCCGGGGGAGACCCTGGACGACGCCGTACGCCGTGAGGTGCACGAGGAGGTCGGCGTGCGCGTCGGCGAGGTCAGCTACTTCGGGAGCCAGCCCTGGCCACTACCGGCGAGCCTGATGCTGGGCTTCACCGGGCGGGCCGTGAGCACCGACATCGACGTCGACGGCGCCGAGATCGCGGAGGCACGGTGGTGGACGCGCGACGAGTTCGAGGCCGCCGGTCGATCCGGGGAGCTCGTCGTGCCGCGAGGCATCTCGATCTCGTCCTCGCTCATCCAGACGTGGTTCGGCCGCCCGTTCGACGGACCGGGTTGGGGCTGAGTCGCGCCGGTCAGTCGCACGTGTCGCAGATGCCCGTCGCCGGCACCGCGATGAAGCAACGAGGGCACAGCGTGTCGGGCTTGTCACTGGCGGCGACGCGGGGCCGGGGCGTCGAGGGCCTGGACGCCCGCGGGCTCGGACGTGACGAGCTCGCACGCGCTGTAGACGTACGGGGCTTGCTGGGAGCGGGCGGCGAGTCGTCACGGATGTCGAAGCCCAGGCGGGTCAGCGCCTTGCCGGCGCCCTCGGAACCACCCGGGATGTCGGTGGGGGTGAGCGTGCGCCCCGTCGCCAGGCCGTGGGCGATGCCGGCGATGGCCGCCGCGTCGTACTCGCGTCCGTGGTGCAGCAGCACGTGGGTGGAGACCCCTCCGCGCACGAGCATGTAGTTGCCCCCGCCCGCGGCGTCCCAGGTCTCGATGGCGGTGAGGACGTGGGGACGGTCGATCGAGTTCAGCAAGGACACGACAGCAGGCTAACCCCGACGACGCGTGGAGCACCGGGCAGCCTCACGAGAGCGAGGCCAGCCTCTGCTTGACCTGTGCCACCGACGGGTTGGTGAGCGTGCTGCCGTCGCTGAAGAGCAGGGTGGGCACCGTCTGGTTGCCGCCGTTGGCCTGCTCGACGGTGAGGGCCGCGTCCGGCTGCTGCTCGATGTCGACGATGTCGAAGGTGATCCCCTCGCGGTCGAGCTGGCTCTTGAGGCGGTGGCAGTAGCCACACCAGGGTGTGGTGAACATCGTGAACCTGTTGTCGGACATGTCCGGTTCAACGATGCCGGCCGGGCAGGCATTCCCCGGCGGCGCCGGCAGGCGCTTGCGCACTCGTCCTCGCATGGCGTTGTCGGCCCCGGCGTCTAGGGTGGCGCACGCCCATCTCCCTCATGCGATGCAGGAGCCGACGTGCTGGAAGCGCTCGATCCCGAGCAGCGACAGGTCGCCGAGGCCCTGCGGGGTCCGGTGCGGGTGCTGGCGGGCGCCGGCACCGGCAAGACCCGCGCCGTCACCCACCGGATCGCCCACGGCGTGGCCACGGGTCTCTACGCTCCGACCGAGGTGCTGGCCCTGTCGTTCACGACCCGCGCGGCCGGTGAGATGCGTGAGCGGCTCCGCTCGCTCGGCGCTCCCGGCGTCCAGGCGCGGACCTTCCACTCCGCGGCGCTGCGTCAGCTGCGGTTCTTCTGGCCGCGGGTCCACCAGCGCGAGCTCCCTGAGCTGACCGAGTCCAAGCTCGGCATGCTGGCGCTGGCTGCCCGGCGTCAGCGCCTCGGTGTCGACCAGGCGACCCTGCGCGACCTGGCGAGCGAGATCGAGTGGGCCAAGGTCTCCAACGTCAGCCCGGAGGGCTATGCCGTCATCGCCCGATCCCGCGGCCGCGCGGTGTCGGGTCTCGAGCCGGAGGTGGTCGCACGCGCGTTCGACGCCTACGAGGAGGTCAAGCGCGGCCAGGGTCGGATGGACATGGAGGACGTGCTGCTCTTCGGGGCCGGCCTGCTCGCCGACAACGAGGCGGTCGCGGCCCAGGTGCGCCGGCAGTACAAGTGGTTCGTCGTCGACGAGTTCCAGGACGTCTCACCGCTGCAGCACGCCCTTCTCGACCTGTGGCTCGGTGGCCGCGACGAGCTGTGCGTGGTCGGCGACCCGGCCCAGACCATCTACTCCTTCGCAGGTGCCGACGCGCGCTACCTGCGTGAGTTCACCCGACGCTTCCCGGCCGCCACCAGCGTCGAGCTGGTGCGCAACTACCGCTCCACCCCGGAGGTCGTCGCCGGCGCCAACCGCTTGCTGGCCGGCACCCCCAGCAAGGGGGTGGACCTTCTTGCGCAGCGACCGAGCGGGGCGGCCATCACCTACCGGGAGGCCGTCGACGAGGTCGCCGAGGCAGACGCCGTGGCGGAGAGCATCGCGGCGCTCCGCTCGCGGGGCACCCCCGCCAGCCGCATGGCGGTCCTGCTGCGGATCAACGCGCAGTCGGAGCGCTTCGAGGAGGCGCTGGCCGCCCGCGCCATCCCCTACGTCGTACGCGGTGCCGCGCGGTTCTTCGACCGCGGCGAGGTGCGGCAGGCGATCACGCTCATCCGAGGCGCTGCCCGCGGGGGAGAGGCCTCAGGTCCCGTGGCGGAGGCGGTGGTGGCCGTGCTCTCCCAGATGGGCCACACCACGTCGCCGCCACAGGGACGCGGAGAGGTCCGCAACCGCTGGGAGTCGCTGCAGGCACTGGTCGACCTGTCGGCCGACTTCGCCCGGCAGCGCCCGGACGCCGACGTCGGTGACTTCGTCGACGACCTCGACCGCCGCGCGGGGGAGCAGCACGCCCCGGTCGCCGACGCGGTCACCCTCGCGACCATCCACTCGGCCAAGGGACTGGAGTGGGACGCGGTCTTCGTCGCCGGCATGCACGAGAAGATGATGCCGATCAGCCAGGCGCGCACGCCCGCGGAGATCGAGGAGGAGCGTCGCCTCCTCTACGTCGCGATGACCCGCGCGCGCGACGAGCTCACCGTCTCGTGGGCGACGGCGCGCGAGCCCGGTGGCCGTGCCAGCCGGGGCAGCTCACCGTTCCTGGCCGGCCTCCTCGACGGCGTACCGGGTGTGTCCGGTCAACGCCGAGACCGCCCTCAGCGCAACCGCGCCGCGCTGCACTGCCGCGAGTGCGGCACGGCACTGTCCAACCCTCGCGAGAAGAAGATCGGCAGGTGCGCCGACTGCCCGGCGTCCTACGACGAGGCACTCTTCGAGCGGTTGCGCGCGTGGCGGCTGGCTCGAGCCTCCGCCGACAGCGTCCCCGCCTTCGTGATCTTCACCGACGCGACCCTCCAGCTGATCGCCGAGCACACGCCCGCCGACGAGAAGGGGCTGCGCGCCATCAGCGGGGTGGGCCCCGGCAAGCTGACCAAGTACGGCGACGAGGTGCTGGCGCTGGTGGGGGGAGCCTCCGGAGCCCCTGCACCAGCACCTCAGAAGACCGATCAGCAGACGGACCAGAAGAAAATAGGTAATAGCCACTAAATCGTTTGCCCCTGACGTTGGTCGGGGTCTAACGTTCCTCTCACAACAGCCCTCGCGCATGGGATCGCTGACAACGATTCGCGCCCGACGCCCCGAAGGAGGTGGCCAGCATGGAGAACTACACGATGACGATGACGGCTTGGACGCCGTCCTTCGGCATGTCCACCCTCGGCCGCCCCTGCGCCCACACGCGCGCACTCGGCGCTGGCGTGGTGGCTGTCCAGGACGCCTCCGCCGCCATCGTTCGGATCAAGGGCGATTTCCCGGGTTCTCGTGTCTGGAGTCCGTCGAGCTAGGTCACACACCTCTCATCGGCAGCCTCCAGGCCGCGGAACCCGACACCGGGATCCGCGGCCTTTCTGTGTGTCCATCCGAGTCATCCCATAGTGCGACCAGGTCAACCGGTAGGAGGTGAAACACATGACCATCAGCGAACTCGTCCGCACCAGCGCCGTCGATGTCGAGTCCCAGGTGCCCCTGGGAGCCCTGCACGACGCTGCCTCCGGTGTGGCTGAAGAGTTGCTGCCCTGCTTCGTCAACGACGCCGAGCTGTGGTTTGCGGAGTCCCCGGCGGACGTCGAGCACGCCAAGGCCCTGTGCTCGGACTGCCCCGTACGGGCACTCTGCCTCGACGGAGCCCTCGGGCGGCGAGAGCCGTGGGGCGTCTGGGGAGGAGAGCTCTTCCTCCAGGGCGTCGTGATCCCGCGCAAGCGGCCGCGGGGCCGCCCTCGCAAGTCCGACCAGGTTGCCGAACAGGCCGGTCATCGCGTCAAGGACGGCGCCGCCGCGTAGTCGTTCCGCACCCAGCCCACGCAGCCCACTCAGGAAGCACAAGGAAACCCACCTCACATGTCGATCTACCGAAACGGAAGCACCGCAATGAATCTCATGCATGAAGAACTCGCACGCGCGCAAATGTCCGCGCGCCTGGGAGAGGCGCACGAACTGCGACGCGGTCACCGACTGCTGATGGCCCGTCGCATGAGCCGCAAGGCCGAGCTGGCCGCGCAGCAGGCGCGTCTCGCTCTCGCCCGCGCCATCTGAGCACGATCCACGAGCCGGTACGTCGTCACCGTGACGACGTACCGGCTCGTCGGTCGTGGTGGGGCGGGCCACCCCGGTCGGGTCGCTCAGGCCGTGTCGAACCAGGTGCACCCGCAGTAGGGGTGGCGTCCCCAACGCCGCGACGTCGGCAGCGGCTGGTGGTCGAAGCGCCACGACGTGAGCCACGTGTGAGGCGTCTCGCCGCGGGAGAAGGTGGCGAGGTCCCGGGCCGCCGCCCCGGTTGCGAGTGCGAGCAGCGGTCGAGGCACTCGCTCCGCGCGCAGCGCGCCGCCCTCGTCCAGCACCGACGCGGCGACGCAGCGCGCGCACGGCCCGACTCCGGGAGCCGCCCACGGGCCGACGTCGACGGCGTAGGACCACACGCCGATGAGCAGGTGGGGGAGCGAGGAGACGCTCCAGTCGTCGACCACCGCCGACACGTGCCGGCCCTGGGCGACGCTGATCCCGACCGGAGCCGAGGGATCGATCACTACGCCGGCGGCGCTCAGAGCGGCACCGACGGGCTCGAGCCACGCGGCGGGGCAGTCGAGCTGCGTGCGGATCCAGACGCCGGGAGCGGGATGGGGTGCCGAGGCCATGGGGCGACGCTGCCACGCCGGACACCGCATCGCGAGGTCCTCCACAGGCCGATGTGGTCGTCGTCCACCGGACGGGAAATGAAGAGCGGCGACGCCACCCGAGGGTGACGCCGCCGCCATCAGCTCACGGGCTGGGGCTCACGCCTTGCCGAGGATCCGGTTCAGGTTGGTACCACAGACGGGGCAGACGCCCTTGGCCATCTTGGTGCCCTTGTCGTTGACCCTGATCTCGCCCTCCGCCTCGCGCTTCTCCTTGCACTTGACGCAGTAAAACTCACCGCTCCAGGTCTCCGCCATGACGGCCTCCTTGCTTGTAGTTCTTGGTCGTCGCGACGGGAAGTCATTCGGGGAAGCCCGCCGGGGAACTGAGGCGATTGCCTTGCTCCGCCGACGACCCTACGCCACGCGTGACCCACGCTCACGCACCCCACGCGCTGAGCGTGAAACCGGCTGAGGGCGTGTCGCGCCGGTTCAGTACCCTCGGCCCATGCCCGACGACCGACTCGACCTCACCCACCTGCGTCTCGAACGGCCCTCGGCGGGGGTCGCGCTGCTGACGCTCGACAACCCCTCCGTGCGCAACGCGATGAGCGAGGAGATGACCGCATCGTGGGTCGCCGCGATCGAGGAGCTTGCCGGCGATCCGTCCGTCCGTGCGGTGGTGGTCACCGGAGAGGGCAGCGCCTTCTGCTCCGGTGGCAACACGTCGTGGATCGCGAGCGAGCCCGACGCCACCGTCGACGAGCTGCGTGCGCGGATGCTGCCGTTCTACCGGGCCTGGCTGTCGGTGCGGAAGCTCGAGGTGCCGACCATCGCAGCCATCAACGGGCCTGCCATCGGCGCGGGCCTGTGCCTGGCCCTGGCCTGCGACATCCGCTACGCCGCCCCCGGCGCCAAGGTCGGCCTGCCCTTCAACAAGCTCGGCATGCATGCGGGCATGGGCGGCACCTACTTGCTGCCCAACGTCGTCGGGCCGGCCCATGCCCGCGACCTGCTGCTGACCGGACGCGTCGTGGAGGCCGACGAGGCGCTCCGCCTGGGCCTGGTGTCGCGGGTCATCGACGCCGACGGCTTCCTCGACGAGGTCCTCGCGACCGCGTCCGGGATCGCCGCCACGGCGCCCATCGCCAGCCGGCTCACGAAGATCGCGCTGTCCGACGGCGGCCATGCCGACTTCGAGTCCGCCCTGCAGTGGGAGGCGCTCGCGCAGCCGCTGACCCTGGCGACCGCGGACCTGCAGGAAGGCGTCGCCGCGGCGCGGGAGAAGCGGTCACCGGAGTTCACGGGACGCTGAGGAGCCGGTCATGACCACCCACGAGCTCGGACCCGTCGCCGCCCTGCGGCGCATCGCCTTCCTGATGGAGCGCCAGCGGGAGGAGAGCCGCCGCATCGAGGCGTTCCGCAACGCCGCACGCACGATCCTGCCGCTGCCCGAGGAGGAGGTACGTCGTCGCGCGGAGGCCGGCACCCTCACCGAGCTGGCCGGGATCGGACCGAGCACCGCCGCGGTGATCACCGACGCGTGCCGCGGCGTCCTGCCGGAGCGTCTGGTCGCGCTCGAGAAGACCGCCGGTCCGCTGGCTGCGGGCGGCGAGGAGCTGCGGGTCCGGCTGCGCGGCGACCTGCACTCGCACTCCGACTGGTCCGACGGCGGATCGCCGCTGGAGGAGATGGCGATGACCGCGATGGAGCTCGGCCACGACTACCTCGTGCTCACCGACCACAGCCCCCGGCTGCGGGTGGCCAACGGGCTGAGTGCCGAGCGGCTCACCCGCCAGCTCGGGGTCGTCGAGGCGGTCAACGAGCACCTCGGTGGCAGCTTCACGCTGCTCAAGGGGATCGAGGTCGACATCCTTGACGACGGGTCGCTCGACCAGACGCCGCAGATGCTCGACCGGCTCGACGTCCGGGTCGCGTCGGTGCACTCCAAGCTCAAGATGGAGCCTGCGGCGATGACGCGGCGCATGATCGGCGCTGTCCGAGATCCCCACACCAACGTGCTCGGCCACTGCACCGGTCGACTGGTCACCGGCAACCGTGGGACGCGGGCGCAGAGCGAGTTCGACGCGAAGGCCGTCTTCGAGGCGTGCGCGGACGAGGGCGTCGCGGTCGAGATCAACTCGCGCCCCGAGCGGCGCGACCCGCCCACCAGGCTGCTGGAGCTCGCGCGCGACCTCGGCTGCCTGTTCTCCATCGACTCCGATGCGCACGCTCCCGGGCAGCTCGACATGCTCGACTACGGCTGTGCCCGGGCCGTCGAGGCGGGCATCGATGCGGACCGGATCGTCAACACGTGGGAGCGCGACCGCCTTCTCGCCTGGGCGTCGGCACGTCTCTGATCTGCGCCGAGGACCTGCGCGTTGGGCGCACGCTGTCGTGGGAGGCGGCTAAATTCGACGTATGAGCTCGTCGACCGGTGACCCCGAGGTGGAGGTACGCCGCTCGCGCCGCCGCCGACGCACGGTGTCCGCCCACCGCGAGGGCGACCGGATCGTGGTGCTCATCCCGGCCGCGATGAGCAAGCGGGACGAGGCGACCTGGGTCGCCGACATGGTCGCCCGGATCGAGCGGCAGGAGCAGCGCAAGCTCCGCTCCGACGACGACCTGGTGTCGCGGGCCGCACGACTCAACGACCTCTACCTGGGTGGTCTCGCGGTGCCGGCGTCCGTGCGCTGGGTGAGCAACCAGAGTGCCCGCTGGGGCTCCTGCACGCCGGGCGACCGGACGATCAGGCTCAGCGACCGACTCCAGCACATGCCGGGCTGGGTCGTCGACTACGTGCTGGTCCACGAGCTCGCGCACCTGCTCGAGGCGGGCCACGGCCCGGGCTTCTGGGGGTGGGTGGACCGCTATCCCAGGGCCGAGAAGGCGAAGGGCTACCTCGAGGGCTATTCGACGGCTGCTCGGCTCGAGCCGCCTCCGGGAGCGGAGACCGACTGAGCGGGGTCAGCCCCGCACGCGCGCCACGCCGGCACCGATCAGGGCCCGCATGTCCGGGAGGAGGTCGGGCAGCGCGTCGACCGCCCACCAGCGCACCGCCAGGGACTCCTGGCTCACGTGGTGGGCGTCGTCGCGTGCGGCCGTGGCCACGAAACGTACGTCGAGGTGGTGCACCGTGGTGCCCGGCGAGCAGAACTCCACGGCGTGCTCGTCGAGGTTGAGCGGCACCGGGTCGAAGTCGAGGTCGGTGAGCCCGGACTCCTCGTGCGCCTCGCGCAGCGCCACCCCCGCGACAGTGGCGTCATCCGGCTCGCTGTGACCACCGAAGGCCAGCCAGACGCCTGCCTTGCGGTGGTGGTTGAGCAGGACGGCGTCCGCGGTCGGCGAGAGCACGAGCGTGCCCGCCGTGAGGTGGTCCGGCAGGCAGGCGCGCGTCATCGCCCCAGGGTGCGCGTCGAGGTGGACCAGGAACCGCTCGCGCAGCACGGCATCGCGCTCGGTCGGCGGCGCCCACCCGGACAGCAGCGTCCGAGCGTCGTCTCGAAGGGTCACTCGGTCGGACGCTCGCCGCTGCCGTCGCCCTCGAGCAGGTCGCGCAGGCCTGCGTCGAAGTCCTCGGCCGACAGCTCCCCGGGTGCGACGGAGTCCTCGCGGAACCCGAGCGGGTCGTCGAGGTCTGCGGCCGTCGGGAGCAGGTGCGGCGACATCCAGACCCCGTCGCGTGCCTCGGCTCCCTGACGGTTGCGCAGCGAGCCCCACAGCGTCGAGGCGTCGCGCAGTCGTCGCGGACGCAGCTCGAGGCCGACCAGGGTGGCAAAGGTCTGCTCGGCGGGACCACCGGCGGCGCGGCGGCGGCGTACGGTCTCCTGCATCTTGGCAGCAGCGGGCATCCGCTCCGCGGTGGCCTGGCTGACCACCTCGTCGACCCAGCCCTCCACCAGCGCGAGGGTCACCTCGAGCTTCTCGAGGGCAGCCTTCTGGGCCGCGGACGGCTCGGGGTCGAAGAGCCCGCCGGACATCGCCTCCTGCATCGCGCTGGGGTTGGTGAGGTCGATGCCGCGCATCTTCTCCTCCATGGCGGAGGTGTCGAAGTCCATGCCCGCGCCGTATTCGGCGACCGCGCTGATCAGGTGGTCGCGCAACCACGGCACGCCTGCGAAGAGCCGCTGGTGCGCGGCCTCGCGGAGCGCGAGGTAGAGCATGACGTCGTCGGTCGTGACGTCGGGGACCTCGGCGGAGAAGGCCTCGACGTTGGTCGGCAGCAGGGCCGCCTTGCCGATCGGACCGAGGGGGAGCCCGATGTCGGAGGCGCTCAGCACGTCGCCGGCCAGCGCACCCAGTCCGCTTCCGACCTGCGAGGCGACCATCGCCCCGCTGGCCTTGCCGAGCATCGCGATGAGCGGGCCGGCGAGCTGGCGCATCTCCTCGGGCATCGCCTGACCGAGCGCGGCGGTGGCGGACCCGGCGATCGGCTCGACCAGCACCTTCCACACGTCGATGGTCTCGACGATCCACTCCGCACGCGACCAGGCCGCGGTCGTGCTGATGCCGGAGGAGAACCCGGTGGTCGTGTCGAGCCAGTGGTCGGCGAGACGTACGGCGTCGGCGACCGCGCCCGACTGCGCGGCGGTGACCGTCGGGTCGGGTTCCTGAGCCGCGGCGCGGCGCGCAAGGTCCTGCACGGTGTCCCAGTTGACCGGGCCGTCGTGCGGGGCGAACAGCGACTGCATCTGCGACATCAGTGCGTTGAGGTCGGGCATTCCGCCACCACCGGCACCGCCGGCACCGCCGAACCCGCCGAACTGCGAGAACATCTGCTCGAAGGGCGTGCCCTTGAAGGGGTTGTTGTCGTCGGGGCCCTGACCGGGCGATCCGGGGCCTCCGGGGGTGTCACTCATGGCATCAACCGTACGCGCCCCGCCCAGCCTCCGCCCCTACACTCGGCCTCGTGAGTGACCCTGTGCGCCTCGTCGCCATCCGTGAGACCCCCCTCGACGTGACCGAGGTCGTCGCCTCGCTCGACGACGACGGGGCCGGGGGGCTCACCCTCTTCATCGGCCGGGTGCGTGACCACGACAGTGGCAAGGGCGTCAGCGCGCTCGACTACTCCGCCCATCCCACGGCGCTCGCGCGGCTCGAGGACGTGTGTCGTCGGGTGGCCGCGGACCACGACGTACGAGGTGTGGCCGCGGTGCACCGCGTGGGCCCCCTGCAGATCGGCGACCTCGCGGTCGTCGTCGCGACCACCGCCGCGCACCGGGGGGACGCGTTCGCCGCCTCCCGCGACCTGATCGACACGCTCAAGGCCGAGGTGCCGATCTGGAAGCACCAGGTCTTCGACGACCGGAGCGAGGAGTGGGTCGGCACGCCGTAGGACGTCCGGGGCCCCGGGCCCACGCGCCCCTAGGGTCGGCACTGTGGAGATCCTGCTCTGGCTCGTGCCGACCCTCGTCGTGACGTGCGCCGCCATGGTCTGGGTCTCGTGGGTCGACCGTGACGGTCGCGGCGAGGTCGATCGCGACCTCGCAGTCCAGCGGCTCGGCGAGGCACTCGCCAAGGAGATGCCCGCCGGCACCCGGCGCACCGCCGCCCCGGCCCGTGATCGCAGCACCGGCATCGCCGTACGGCTCAGCCACGGGCCGACCGCACCGAGCGAGCGCACCCGCCGCGCCTCCTAGTGTGTGGGCAGTTGCCCTCGTTTGAGAGAGTTGCGCCCATGAGTCAGCGGACCAGGGCGGGCCTGCTCGCACTGTGCCTGCTGGCAGTGCTGTGGGGGACGGCCGCCTTCCTCCCGCTTCCCTACGTCACCTACTACCCCGGGCCGACCGTCGACATCCTCGCTGACGCCGACGGCGACGAGACCGTGCAGGTCACCGGCCACCGGGCCTACTACGACGACGGCGAGCTGCGGATGACCACCGTCTACGTCAGCCAGCCCGAGGACGACGTCACGCTCCCGGAGCTGCTCCGCGCCTACTTCGATCCCGACGCCGCAGTCTGGCCGCGGTCCTCGATCTATGCCCCCGAGGAGACCGACGAGTCCAGCGACCGCGAGTCCGCGGTCGCCATGGTGTCCTCCCAGGACACGGCGATCGCCGCCGCGCTCACCGAGCTCGGCGAGGAGGTCGACCCGATCGTCGAGATCCTCGACGTCACCCCCGGCCTTCCGGCCGAGGACCGGCTCGAGGTGCGCGACATCCTCCTCGAGGTCGGTGGCACCGACATCACCGAGGCCCAGGACGTCGTCGACGCCGTCGACCGGGCCGAGGCAGGGAAGCCGATCCCGTTCGTCGTACGACGCGGCGACAGGCGGGTGAGCGTCGAGGTCACTCCGCGCAAGGACAGTGCGGGCGACCTGCGCGTGGGGATCACGCCCGGTGTGGGATTCGACTTCCCCTACCGGGTGAGCGTCAACATCGCCGACAACATCGGTGGGCCGAGCGCCGGCCTGATGATGTCGCTCGCGATCTTCGACACCCTCACGCCCGGTTCGATCACCGACGGAGCGGACATCGCCGGCACCGGCACGATCACCCCCTCCGGCGAGGTCGGACCCATCGGCGGCATCCAGCAGAAGATCGCCGGAGCCCGCGATGCCGGGGCCGAGCTGTTCTTCGTCCCGGCCGACAACTGCGACGGGATCGGGGGAGTCGATCCCGGCGACATGAGGCTGGCCAGGGCCACCACGATGCACCGAGCCGTCGAGACGCTCTCCGACTGGGTCGCCGACGCCGACGCTCCGCTCCCGACCTGCGAGGACACCTCATCATGAACATCGAGACGCAGCCCCTGCCCGAGGACCCCGCCCTGGCCGCCGCGGTGCTGGAGATCGAGTCCCACGTCGCTCAGGCCGGCTGGGACCAGCCGGCCCGGCTCTACGCGCTCGTCGACACCGCCCAGCTCGTCGCGCAGGAGCCCGCGCTCGCCGCCGCGATGGCGATCGACGGTCCCGGGGACGACGGCTCCTTCACCTCGATCGAGCAGGACGGACTCCCGCCGGGTGAGGCACTGGAGACGGCCCTGCGCTCGATCGTCTGGCCCGACAGCGTCTCGGGGTGCGCGGCCGTCGTCGAGCGGCTGGTGCTGCCCCCGGGCACCGACGACGACATCCCGGACGACGCGACCGCGGCCGAGCTCTTCGCCCGCGAGCACCCCGACCGCCAGGAGGTCCGGATGGTCGCCGGGGTGACCCGCGCCGGAGCGTCGTACTGTGCACTGCGGCTGCGTGCCCACGACGACGAGCAGTCGGTCGTCAACGGCACCGAGCTGGTGCCCGGCCTCCTCGAGCTC
Organism: uncultured Actinomycetota bacterium; assembly: GCA_963806925.1. Lineage (GTDB taxonomy): Bacteria > Actinomycetota > Actinomycetes > Propionibacteriales > Nocardioidaceae > Nocardioides. The sequence goes on from CAWEAI010000001.1 coordinate 346,835, forward strand.
CTCCACGACACCATGGCCGATTCCGTGAACGATCCCGTGAACGATCTCCGCACCACCACACCCGAGCAGGGGCCAGCATGAGCACACCGTTCGACCGACCCAGTGGACCCGGCGGACCCGGCGGACCCGGGGGACCAGCGGGACCGGGCGGACCGGGCGCAGCGCGTCCGGCACCGACCTCGCGCCGCCCCGGAGCGCTGGTCATCACCGCGATCGTGCTGGTCATCGCCTTCATGCTGCTCAGCGGCTTCGCGTCGTTCTGGACCGAGCGGCTGTGGTTCAGCTCCGTCGACTACAGCGGCGTCTTCACGACGCTGATCCTCACCCGGATCGGCCTGTTCCTGGTCTTCGCCGGCCTGATGGCCGTCGTGATCGGGCTGTCCATCGCGCTCGCCTACCGCTTCCGGCCACTGCTGTGGCCCGGCCTGCCGGGCATGTCGGACGACGGGATGGACCGCTACCGCGACCTCCTCGCGCCGCGCATGGGCTGGGTGATCGGCGGCTCGGCCCTCGTCATGGGCCTGTTCGCCGGAGCATCGGCGACCGGTCAGTGGCGCAACTTCTCGATGTGGCGGCACAGCCAGTCCTTCGGGACCGAGGACCCCTACTTCAACAAGGACGTCGGGTTCTACATCTTCGACCTGCCCTTCCTGCACTACATGGTCGACTTCGTGATGGCCCTGGCCGTCGTCGGGCTGATGGCCTCGCTCCTGGTCAACTACGTCTTCGGTGGAATCCGGCTCTCCGCCCGACCGGGCGAGCGGCTCACCAGTGCCGCGCAGATCCAGGTCTCGGCCTTCCTGGCCCTCTTCGTGCTCGCCAAGGCCGTGGACTACTGGCTCGACCGCTTCGACCTCGTGACCAATTCAGGCTCGATCTTCACCGGCATGGGCTACACCGACGACAAGGCGGTCCTGCCCGCCAAGGAGATCCTCGCCGGCATCGCCGTGGTCTGCGCGCTGCTCTTCCTCGCCAACATCTGGCGTCGCACCTGGCTGCTGCCCTCGGTCGGGGTCGCGCTCTTCGCGCTGTCCGCGATCATCCTGGGCCTCATCGTGCCGACCGTGGTGCAGGTGCTGCGGGTCAACCCCAACGTGCCCGACCGTGAGGGTCCCTACATCCAGGCCAACATCGACGCGACCCGCACCGCCTACGGTCTCGACCAGGTGGAGACCACCACGGTCCAGGACACGGCCGCGACCGACGGGCAGGTCGAGCAGCTCGTCGATGCCACCTCCAGCGTCCCGCTGGTCGACCCCAAGATCGTCAGCGAGGTTTTCGAGCAGCAGCAGCAGGTACGGGCCTACTACTCGGTCAGCGACGTCCTCGACGTCGATCGCTACGAGATCGGCGGCACCGATCGCGCCGTCGTGCTGGGTGTGCGCGAGCTCGACCAGCAGGGCATCGACGCCGGCGACCGCAACTGGTCCAACCTGCACACCGTCTACACCCACGGCGACGGCGTCATCGCGGCCTACGCCAACCAGCGTCCCGAGGACGACGCCAGCCAGTCGCTCAACATCCAGTTCGCGGAGGGGCAGGAGGCCGACGAGGACGCACTGACCAGCCTGTCGACCGACGGCGTCGAGAGTCGTGTCTACTTCGGTGAGACCAGCCCCGACTACAGCGTGGTCGGCAAGTCGGACAGCGGCAACGACGTCGAGCTCGTCCTGCCCGCCGACGAGGACGAGGAGAGCCCCGAGACGACCTACGGCGGCACCGGCGGCGTCGCCGTCGGCGGGCTGTTCCGCAAGCTGCTCTACGCCGTCAAGTTCAGCGAGCCCAACTTCCTGCTCTCCGGCCGGGTCAACGAGAACTCCAAGGTCCTCTACGACCGCAACCCGCGCCTCATGGTGGAGAAGGTGGCGCCATGGCTCACGGTGGACTCCGACCCCTATCCCGTGGTCGTCGACGGCCGGATCCAGTGGGTGCTCGACGGCTACACCGTCACCGACAAGTACCCGCTGTCCCAGCGTGAGTCGTTGGAGACGATGACCGACGACTCGCTGCAGCAGAACGACGGCTTCCAGACCCTGCCGACCGACGAGATCAACTACCTGCGCAACTCGGTGAAGGCGACAGTTGACGCCTACGACGGCACCGTCACGCTCTACGCGTGGGACGAGGCCGACCCGATCCTCAAGGCGTGGGACGAGGTCTTCCCAGGTCTGCTCAAGGACCGCGCGGACATCCCCGAGGAGCTGGTTTCGCACCTGCGCTACCCCGAGGACCTCTTCAAGACCCAGCGTTACCAGTACCAGCGCTACCACGAGACGGCCGCGAAGGACTGGTTCGAGGGCTCGACCCGCTGGGTGGTCCCCAACGAGCCGACGGACAAGGACTCGAGCCGCAAGCAGCCGCCGTACCGCTTCTTCATCGACGACGACGGCGTCCAGAGGTGGTCGCTGACGTCGGTGTACGTGCCGCGTGAGCGCGAGACCCTGGTCGCCTACATGAGCGTCAACAGTGACGCGACCGACACGGAGAACTACGGCAAGATCTCGGTCCGAGAGCTGCCGGACGGGCGCACCGACGGCCCGGTCCAGATCGCGGCTGCGCTCAGCACCGACGAGACAGTGCGCCAGGAGCTGCTGAGCTTCACCAACGGTGACGCCGAGCCGATCTTCGGCAACCTGCTCACGCTGCCGATCAACGACTCGTTCATGTACGTCCAGCCGCTCTACACCAGGCGCGACAGCGAGTCGGCGTTCCCGGTCCTGAGCTTCGTGCTGGTCTCCTACAACGGTCGGGTCGGCATCGGCGAGACGTTGCGCGAGGCCATCGAGGACGCCCTCGACGGGGTCGCGTCCACTCCGGACCCCACGGACCCGGTGACCCCGACCGAGACCCCGACGGCGACGCCCAGCGAGTCGCCGTCAGCCTCGCCGACCACGCCGGTCGAAGGTGGCACCCAGGCCCAGATCCGTGACCTGATCCGGCAGGCCGAGACCAAGTTCTCCGAGGCCGACGCAGCGCAGGCGGCCGGCAACACGGTGAAGTGGGCCCGGTTGATGGAGGAGGGTCGCGCGCTCATCGAGCAGGCCGTACGCCTCGCGGGCTGACGGTCGCCGGCCCATGAGGTCGCGGGCTGGTGCAGTCGCGGGTCGCAGGTTGCCCTGGGATCGTCGGGAGGCCCCCGATTTGGGTGCCTCGGACCGTGGCTGTAATGTTCTGATCACCGGCGCGGGGTGGAGCAGCTCGGTAGCTCGCTGGGCTCATAACCCAGAGGTCGCAGGTTCAAATCCTGCCCCCGCTACAAAGAAAGTGGCCCCTGACCTGCGGAAACGCAGATCAGGGGTCACTTGGTTTTTTGAACCCTTTCGACCTGTGTCGCGCTTTGCTCCCCGAAAACCGACCCAAGACCTAGTTCGCGCGCTATTATTCAGGCGCGGATAACACCCACGAGTTGTGCGGGCGACTCATCCGTTGCGACTGCGTGTCGCTGATTCAAATTATTCGGCGTGCCGTCTGACAGCGTTGCTGCTTTGCGTCATTTGCGGGATGACTGTGAGGATCGCACTTCCATCGGACGCGCGCCGCATGCCGTGAACTCTCCGTTGTCCATCTGGTGACGCGAGCGGATGTGCGCCCGCTGATGTTGGCCCAAGCCGTCGTCGACATCGCACCCTCGCACATGCGCGCGCGCCAGGTGATGAGCCAGCCCCGCGGGCAGTCTGTGGGCTTCGCCGCTGTGGACTCACAAGACCATGGACGTGAAGATGGCCGGGTGTATCGGTCCGCGGTCAAGCTCGTGATCACGTCCCCGCTGTCTTTGGGGCGGGTCCTGTGGTGGTACGGGGAGGATGAACTGTGGACCGCGGCACTCGACCTTGCCCCGGCCGTGGTCGCCGACCTTGCTCCGACGTTCGCGGAGCTCCGCGCTGCGCCGGAGATGGTGGGATTGTCGTGGCCCGGGGCGCCCCTTGCGGACGCACATCTCGTCTTGGGCACCATTGAGCACTTCGAAGGGCACGCACGAGCAGCGGCTCGACGACACCGACGCGGCGGACGAGTTCCCGATGTACTGGACTTGAGCGAAGACGAGCGGTGGAGGGACCCTGCCTTGGCTGAGGTCTTCCGGCTCGTGCAGCAGCGAACCGGTGCGAACGCGAGTGAGGTGCACCCATGGCTATTGCCTAGACTCCACGGACGGTATGCCCCTGGGCGAATCGCCGAAGACTGAGCGGCGTCCTCAGTCTCGGGGCGCACGAGAACCACGGAGCCAGAGCGCGCTTGGCGTGTGTCACTCACGCGGCGGAATGCAGCGGGTAAATGATGCCCGGGTCTTGGCGAGCGGGACGTCCCGAAAGGGGATCGTCACGCGGAGCGTCACCAGATCCCGCGCGGCTAGTCCGACACCACCCGTGCAGCGAGATCGTCGAGCGCCGTCGCCCAGCCCGCTTCGCCGGGCGACCCGGCAGGGATGCCGTGGTGTGTGAGCTCGACGGTAGTGCGGCCTCCGTCTTCATGAAGCTCCACCTCGACCAGGGTCTTCGGATGCCCACTGTCCGCCATCTCCTCGGTGTACACGAGTCGCTCCGGCTTCGTCACCTCGACGAACTCACCCGTGAATCGCATCGTCATCGGGCCGCCCGGGGTCTCGACCTCCATTGCAACCATCCGAGCGCCGCCGGGGTGTAGGTGCCACTCGGCCACCTCCACCGTGGCGTTCTTCGAGCCGTACCACGCGGCGAACTCCGCCGGGTCGGTCCACATCCGCCACACCACTTCGCGAGGTGCCTCAAGAGTGCGCGTCAGGCGTACGGAGTTGCCGGGTATTTTGCGTCATTGGGTTCTCACTTCTTCTTCGGGGGTGGGACACGTGCGCGCCGGGCCGATCAAGACGCGCGTTCCAGGTGGCGTGGCAGGCAGCCGCCCAGCTCAACGCCACCTCGAGCGCGTCGGGGTCGAGCACGCACGGCCGAAACTGCGCCCGCCGCCCGCGTCCGACGTCCTCGCCACCGAACGGTGGGCCCTTACCGAGCTGCAAGCGGAGCTGGGCCTCGACACGCAAGTCAGGACGGAGCGCGACCACCGCGCAGAGGAACAGGACCTCGTCTCGGGCAGCTAGGACGCTGCTGAACAAAGGCGCGCCTCCCGGCGGGAATCTGGTGCCCTTGAAATACTTGATGCATGCAGGGACGTCCGCTTGATGAGCGTGAGTTGTTGGATGCCGAATCGGTGGCTGGTCATCTGGTCGAGGCGGGCAGCGTGTTCGGGTCGCCGGCCGAGCACCGACGGGTGCTTTTCCCGCAGGCGATGTTCGCCGATTTCTTCCCCTCGGGTCGGGGTCGGCCTTCAGTGCCGGTCGACATCGGCTGCCTCGATCTTGGTCCTTCAGGCCCGGCATGGGTTGTCGGACCGTGAGGCGATGACGGCGTCGCGCACCGATCCGCGCTGGAAGGTCGCGTGCGGCCTGTCGATCGGCCACGGCGGTGATGACCCCTCGACGGTCGACGTACTGGCGCAAACGGCTGGCGGCCTCTGATTCGCCGAACCGGATCTTCGACGCCGTGCAAAGCAGTCGTCGCCCAGTCCGGTGCGATCAAGGGCAAGAACAGGCGGGCCCTGGATTCCACCGTCCTCGACGATGCGGTGGCTACGCAGGACACCGTGACCCAACTGATCGCGATCATCCGCAAGGTCCGCCGGGAGGTCACCGGCGCAGCCGAGGTGCGTCGCGCAGGTGTGCACAGCCCATGACTACGACGACCCCGGCAAACCGCAGATCGCCTGGGACGCGCCGAGGCCCGGGCGATGTTGATCGACGCACTGGTCAAGGACGCCCTCGCGCTGCTGGAAGTCCTGGCTGGTTGGGACTTGGACGGCCCGGCCGCCGAGGTCGTCGCGTTGCTGGCCCTGATCGCCGGTCAAGACGTTGAACCCGCCGATGACTCCGACGGCACGGACGGTAGGTGGCGGATCCGTAGGGGTGTGGCCAAGGACCGGGTCATCAGTGTCATCGACCCGGACGCACGGCATGCCCACAAGACCGTGGAGCGTCGCCAAGACGGTTTTAAGGCCCACCTCGCGGTCGAGCCGGACACCGGGATCGTGACCGGATGTGAACTGACCAAGGCCACCGGGGCCGAGGCTGCCGATGGTGCGACCGGGATCCGGTTGCTGGGCGCCGACGACACCATCACCGACGAGCACCGCACCGGCGAGCCGATTCAGGTCCTTGGCGACAGCGCGACGGCACCGGCGACGCACTCGCCGCGATCACTGGTGCCGGGCATGTGCCGCTGGTCAAACCGTGGCGACTCATGCCGGCAGTTCCGGGTGGGTTCACGCTGGATGACTTCATCGTCGATACCGACGCAGGGACGGTGACCTGTCCCAACGGGTTGACCCGCCAGATCACCGAGAAACGCACCGTGACGTTCGGAGTCGGCTGCACCAGTTGCCCGCTGCGAGCGCAGTGCACCACCGCGGCCCGAGGCCGGAAACTGGCGCTGCATGAACACCATGGCTGGCCTGCAACGCGAGCACCGCCAACGCGCAAGACCCAGCCTGGCAAGAAACGACTATCGCCAACACAGGCCCATGGTCGAGCGGTCCATCGCCTGGCTGGTCGCAGGCGGCAACCGCAAGGTTCGCTAGCGGGGTCCAGAAAAACAACGCCTGGCTCCACACCCGCACCGCTGCCCTGAACCTGCGCAAGCTGCTCAACCTCGGCCTGATCCGACAAGACGGAACCTGGGCCCTGACCTGAGCGGCACGACGGGAACACCACCAGCCTCCTGACGCCGTCCAGCATGCCCCCGAGAAGCGCAGACCCAGTCAGCAGACCCGTCCGACTCTATCACCCATCGCGCGGCCACCGGCACTCAACGAACGAGCCGACAGACCTGAACACGACCCGACAGGCCAAGCACCCCTGCGACTAGAGAGACAGCAGCCACTCAGTCGCCGTCGGCACCGGTGGAGTGACCTTCTCGGGGGTCATCAGGGGCGGGGGGCTCGGTCTGGTCCGTCGCCGCAGGTCGTGACGACTTGGCGGCGACCACCTCGTTCAGGTAGCGAAGCACCACGGCCGCGACGGCAACGGCAGGCACTCCGAGGAAGGCGCCGGCCACTCCGAACAACGTCGACCCGAGCACCACGGTGAGCAGCACCACGGCTGCGTGCAGGTTCAGTGTCCTGCCCTGCAGCCACGGCAGGAACAGGTTGCCTTCCAGCTGCTGCACCACGAGAACGACTGCCAGGACGACCAGCGCGGCCACCCAACCGTTGGCCACGAGGGCCACCAGGACGGCGACTGCGCCGATGGCGACGGCTCCGATGATCGGGGCGAAAGCCGCGACGAAGGTGAGCATGGCCAGCGGGAGTGCGAGCGGGACGCCGATGATCACGAGCGCGAGACCGATCAGCACGGCATCGATCAGGCCGACCAGGGCCTGTGTCCGCACGAACCCGCCAAGGGTGGACCACGCTCGTGACCCCACCTCGGCGAGGTGGCCGCCCACGCGCTCGCCGGTCGCCCCTCGGAGCCAGGGCAGGAGCCGGCGGCCGTCCTTGAGGAAGAAGAACGTCAGCGCGAGTGTGAGGAGGAGATTGATCAGAGCATTCGTGACGGCGCCCACGCCTACCAGCACGCCAGAGGTGATGCTGGCGGCGCTCGCCTGAAGCCTGTCCTGCGCGGCGTCCACCACCGCGTCGACCTGCTTCTCGGTGACATCGAAGCGACTGTCCTGGATGCGTTGCTCGATGGTGCTCAGACCGTCGGAGGCGCTGTCGGCGATGTCCACCATCTGCGAACCCACAGACGGGGCGATGAACAGGAGGAGGACGACAACGGCGGTCATCGCGACGACGACGACGCTCAGTGCGGCCACTACCGGGGGGAACCTGAGCCGCACCTCGAGCCAGCGCGAAGGTGGCGCGAGAACGGTCGTCAAGATGAGTGCCAAGAGGACTGGGAGCAAGATGCTCCACGACCGGGAGACCAACCAGCCCACAGCCACGGCCCCGGTGAGCACGATGAGCCAGCGCAGGACCCAGCGCGATACCCACCCCACGCCGTCCCCGATCACCTGCGCGCGGTCGCGCTCAGACGCGCGCGGCGTAGTCTGCGTGGGAGGGACTGAGGGCCCGTGGCCGTAGGGATGCATCACGTCTCCTGACAGTGGATGGTCGCGGACGGGTGCTTGGCCAGGCACCGCGCGATCAGCGGGTCAGCGCCTGTGCGACGGGGTCTGCCCCGGGTCGCCAACCCAGCTCGGCGCCAGCCCGTCCGGGGCCGCCGTCTGTTCGGACGCTGATCCGCGGCGGCTGCCGGCTGGTACCGAACTCGGCCTGCAAGTCCTCGCTGGTCCACATCTCGACCGTGCCGACATCTGCAGCCCTCGCGACCGCTTGCGCCAGCTCCTGCGTGGTCACCGAGCCAGAGACTGCGTGGTAGATGCCCCGAGCGGAAGGATCAGTGACGACGATTGCGAGCAGGTCGAGGAGGTCGTCCTCGTGGACGGTAGGCAGGATCTCGCTGCCATCACCGAAGTGACGGCTCGCTCCGTGGGTTCGGGCGAGCTCGATGGCGTGCGTGAGTGCGACTCCGCCACCGGCACCGTAGACGAGGCCGGGGCGCACGACGATGCTCCGGAGCCAGTCCTCGCAGGCCATCACTCGGATCTCGCAAGCTGCGACCGGGTCGAGCTCGTCCGGGACCTCGGGTGTGTCTCGCTCCGAGACAGCCTGGTCGCCCACGGTGTCGCCGAACACGGCCATGGTGGTGACCTCGACGAGTGCCGAGCCGGGCTTCAGGCCGCCCAGGATCGTGTCCAGGTCACGTGAATCGTCGACCATCGAGGTGAGGCTGTCGATCCCGCTGAGGAGGATGACGGCGTCGACATCGGGCACGGCGGCGGCCAAGGCGGTCGTCACCGGCTCGAGCAGGTGGATTGAGTGGCTGGGCGCAGCAGGCCCGGGGTCGGTGTGGACGAGGGTCTCGACTTCCCAGCCGAGCGCTTCGAGACGTGTGACGAGTCGTTGGGCGAAGGGCGCGGCGCTGCCCGTGATGAGGGCTCTGCCCGACACCGGGTCCTGGGCCGTTGGTGCGGTGGACGAAGTCATTGCATGGTTCCCTTTCAGATGCTGGTGGCGGCCCGAGCGACGCTCGGGTCGGCAAGACCTAGTTCGAGGTGGAGGAGCGCGTCGTCAACGATCTGGACAAGGTCCCCGTCTCCACCTTGGCGGTACCAGAGGGAGATGGCCACCCTGAGCGCGGTCATGGTGGCCGCGCCGAGCAGTACCGGGTAGGTGTCCCGGTAAGCGTCCTGTCCGAGGCGGGCGGCGGCATCGGCACCGATGAGCGTTTCGAACGCGGTGTACTGCTCCAGATTTCTGGCAAGCACCGAGGGCGCCTCCTCCATCAGTCGGGCCCTGAGCATCAGCTCTTGGTGGTCTACTCCGGTTCCTCCCATCAAGGCATGCAGTGCCCCGCGCACCGCATCCAAGGGCGATGCGTCGACCGGCTGGGCTGCCAGCGCTTGCTCGAATGCCACGCCCCGCTCGATCGCATCGGCCAGGAGCACGTCCTCCTTGGAGGCGAAGTGGAGGAAGAAGGTGCGTTGCGCCACGTCGGCTGCCTCGGTGATGTCTTGGATGGTCGTACGTTCGAAGCCCCGCTCGGCGAAAAGCTGCAAGGCGTTGTCGCGAATGGACCGTCGGGTCTCCAGCTTCTTGCGTTCCCGCCTGCCGAGGGTGCGTGCGCTGTCACTCATGTGAGAAGTGTGTAGTAAATGATCAGCGGGTGCAATAGTGCGCACACAATACGGATGCATGAGTTGCCAACATGCATAGAGTGCATCTACTCTGTTTCGTGAGGCTCCGCGTGGTGCGTCGCCCGACCGTCATCAGCGATTGCCGCGCATCGACCGAAGGAGAAGCGCGATGACTGAGAACGTGATCGAGTCCAGGGGGCTTACCAAGCACTACGGAGACTTCGCCGCACTGGAGGATTTGCACCTTGACGTGCAGCGAGGCGAGATCTTCGGCTTCCTCGGACCGAACGGGGCCGGCAAGTCCACCACGATGCGTACGCTGCTGGACCAGATTCGGGCCACGAGCGGCACCGCGCGCATCCTGGGCATGGACATCCGGGAGGACTCGCTGCAGATCCGCCGTCAGCTCGGCTACCTCCCGGGAGACCTGGCGCTCTACCCGAAGCTGACCGGGCACCAGACCCTGACCTATTTCGCCAACCTTCGCGGAGGCGTGGACCAGTCGTACGTCGACGAGCTCGCCGAGCGGTTCAAGGCTGACCTGTCCAAGAAGGTGGGGGAGTACTCCACGGGGAACCGGCAGAAGATCGGTCTCATCCAGGCGTTCATGCACAAGCCCGACCTGCTGATCCTCGACGAGCCGAACGCCGGACTCGATCCACTGATCCAGCAGGAGTTCCACGCTTTGATGAGCGAGGTGCGCGCCGACGGACGAACGGTGTTCCTGTCCTCGCACACGCTCTCCGAGGTCGAGCGCGTCGCCGACAGGGTGGGGATCATCCGCAATGGCCGCCTGATCGTCGTCGAACGCGTCGACGAGCTCAAGCGCAAGGCGATCCGACGGATCGACTTCGAGTTCGCCGACGCCGTCCCGGCCGACCTGTTCGACGGTGCACCGGGCGTGCGGTCCGCCACTGTGGAGGGACGGATGGCCCACGTCTCCTTCGAAGGCTCGGTCAACGGACTGCTCCAGGCGTCCATGACCCACGAGGTCCTCAACCTGCACACCAAGGAATCGGACCTCGAGGAGATCTTCCTGGCCTACTACCGCGACGCCCAGCCAGCATCCGGGTCGGAGAACCAGCAGGTGAAGGAGTCGGCTGATGTCCGCTGACGTGCTGATCAAGGACGTACGTGAACGGGCGCTGCCCGTGGCCGCGCTGAGCGTCGGCATCAGCCTGCTCACGATCGGCGCGCTGGGGGTCTACTCGGGCATGTCCGGCACCCTCGACGACCTGACCAAGGACTTCCCGGAGGAGCTGATGGCCTTCATGGGCGGCGACGCGCCCGGTGGCTACGTCGTCGGGGAGGTCTTCAACCTGATCGCGCCCCTGGCCCTGGTCGCCTACGCCGTCATGACGGGTGCCTCCGCCACGGCCGGTGAGGAGGAGCGCAAGACCCTCGGCATGGTGATGGGCACCCCGGTGAGCCGGACGAGCGTGCTGGTCGCCAAAGCGGGTGGCTTGTTGCTCGCACTTGTCACGTCCACCGGGCTGTTCCTGCTCGCCGCCGTCGTGGCCTCGTCCGTGTTCGACGTCGGACTCCGATCGGGCAACGTGGTCGCCACCGTGATCCACCTGGGTTCACTGGCGTTGTTCTTCGGAGCCCTCGCGATGGCCGTTGGCGCCGCCACCGGGCGGCCAGGCGTTGCGGCCGGGGTCGCGGGCGGCATCGCCGTCCTCTCCTACCTCACCAAGAGCATGCTGCCGCTGGCCGACCTCGACAGGTGGGCCGAGCTGAGTCCGTGGTTCTACTACGCGGGCAGCGAGCCCCTGTCCAATGGGTTCGACGTCAGCAACTTCCTCGTGCTTCTCATTCTCGCCGCAATGGCGTTCGGGGTGGCGCTGCTCGCCTTCAACCGTCGCGACCTGAAGGGCTGACGACCATGACGACCGACGTGAAGACTGAAACCCGCACCGATTCGCGGCCCCGGTCCCGGCGCAGCCCGCTGGCGACCATCGCGCTCCGGGCCGCGCGCGATCGCCTGGTGCTGGTCGGTGCTGTCTCGGCGCTGATGGTGGGGATGGGCCTGATGGTGGGCGCCTTGTGGCCATCGCTCAAGGACACCTTCGCCGATCTCCAGGAGTCGCTGCCGGACGCGTTCACCACCGTCCTGGCTGGCGCGGACATGTCCACGCCGAGCGGGTGGGCGAACGCCGAGATGATGTCCATGGTCGCCCCGGCCGGAGTGATCGCCGTGGCGGTGATCTCGGCCATGAAGTCGACGGCCAATGAGGAGGAGACCAAGACCATGGGCGTGCTGCTGTCCGCGCCCGTCACGCGGTCCACGTTCATCCTCGCCAAGGCCGCGGCGATGGCGGTCCACGTCCTCCTCGTCGCTGTCTCGGTCACTGCCGGGCTCGCGATCGGCGGCCTGGTCGGAGACATGGGGTTGGGCGTCGCGAACATCGTCGGGGCCGGCCTGCACGTGGCTGCGCTGGGGCTGCTCTTCGGAGCGGTCGCCATCGCCGTGGGAGCTGGGACCGGCAACGGCAAGCTGACCACGACGGTGGCAGCCGCGCTGGGAGGACTCTCGTTCGCCCTCGCAAGCTTCCTGCCCCTGTCCGACGCGCTCGCGGACGGCGCGAAGATCAGCCCGTGGTACTACTACAACTCATCGAACCCGCTGGGCACCGGTGCCGACCCCCTGCATCTCGCCGTGCTGCTCGCCCTCGCCGCACTCGCACTGGCGGTGGCTCTGCTCGCCTTCCGCCGGCGCGACCTGAGGGCTGACGCGATGTCGCGACACCGCGTCGCGAGCGCCCGCCGGCGGCCCGCCCTCCGCGGACCGGTCGGCTTCGTGCCTGCGTGGCGGCGCCAGCCTCGGCGCGGTGCAGGTCGGCATGTTGCAGGCCCTGGCCGGCGCCGGCGTGCCCACCCCGACTTCGTCGTCGGCACCTCGGTCGGTGCACTCAACGGCGCGATCCTCGCCGCCCACCCCCGACGACGGCGTCGACCGGCTCACCGGGACCTGGGGAGATGCAACGCAGCGACGTCTTCCCGGGCAACCTGCTCAGCTCGATCTGGCGGCTCGGGCGTACCCGCACCCACGCGGTGCTGCACCGGGGGTCTCGAACGCATCGCCGCGCGTGCGCTGGAGGTCGACACGTTCGGCGACCTGCGGATCCCGCTCGGTGTCGTCACCGTCGACCTGACGCCGGGGGGGTCCGGGTGCTCGAGTCCGGCCCGCTGGTGCCCGCACTGCTGGCGAGCTCCCGCGATCCCGGGGGTCTTTCCACCCGTGTCGATGGACGGTCACCTCCTCGTCGATGGGGCGGTGCTCGCCGACGTCGCTGTGCCCCAGGCGCGGACTTCCACCCGGCCGGCACGCTGGTCGTCCTGGACTGCGTGGTGCCGGCCCCCGGGGGAACGGAGAGTCGTCGGCCGACGTGCTCACGTCGACCTCGAGGCTGCAGTACCGGGCCCGGCTCCACGCCGCCCTGCCGCGCGTCGACCACGAGCTGCCGGTCGTGTCATCCGCGCCGCCTCCACGGAAGGTCTCTCCGTTCGACTTCAGCCAGACCGAGCAGCTGGTCCATGAGGCCCGGGAGGCCGGGGAGGCGTTCCTGGGCCGGGGTGCGCGTCACGGGGCCAGGCCTGTACGGCGACCCCTTCGCGCGCTACTGGGCGGCGGCGGGCGGGACCCCCAGGTCGAGCGCCAGGAGTCGGCCCGGCGATGACGGCACCCGAACCCGGCCGGCCGCGGTGACGCCGCCGGAGGACCCGTTCCGCGGTCCGCTCACGGCCGAGCTGACGCGCTTCCTGATGGCCTACAAGTTCGCGCTCGACGAGATGACGACCAAGGTGGACATCCTCAAGGAGGAGCTCACGCTCGGAGGCGACTACTGCCCGATCGAGCACGTCGGCACCCGCCTGAAGTCCTTGGACAGCATCGTCGAGAAGGCCCGTCGGATCGGTTGCCCCCCGACCCTCGAGGCTGTGCGGGAGCAGATCTTCGACGTCGCCGGCATCCGGATCGTGTGCAGCTTCACCTCCGACACCTACGCCGTCATGGACATGCTCACCAGGCAGCCCGATGTCGAGGTCCTCCGGGTGCGTGACTACATCGCGAACCCGAAGCCGAACGGGTACAGAGCCTGAACCTGGTCGTCCGAGACGCCGGTGCACTTGTCGGACCGCGTCGAGGAGGTCCGCGTCGAGGTGCAGGTCAGGACCGTCGCCATGGACTTCTGGGCGAGCCTGGAGCACAAGATCCACTACCGGTACCACCGCGAGGTCCCGACGCGCCTGGCCGCGGAGCTGCTGGCCGCCGCCGAGATCGCCGGCCAGCTGGACGAGAAGATGGAGCACCTCCACGCCGAGGTCACCGCGGACGCGCAGGCAGGCAGATGATCCGGGTGGCTCGAGGGGCGCTCGCCCCGCAGCGCGGCAGCGCCGAGTCGAGGGCGCGCCCGATCGGCAGCCCCGCGCCAGCTGCGTATCGCGCCCTACCTGGGGCACGGGTCGACCGGACGGGTCGTGGTCGCGGTCGCGTCCTCGACGGCCCGCCCCCCGCAGCCGCGGTCGCCGGGGAGGGCACCCGTGCCGCAGTGCGCAGGACCGTCGCGCGCTTCCTGGCCACGGGGCTGGCCGGCGTCCCGCTGGGATCCGGGTGGGGTCGGCTGTCGCCAGACCGCGACGGACCGCTTCGGCTACTTCGCCGCCGAGGTCGACGTGTCCCTACGCCGCCACGGCTCCGTGGACCCGGGTCGAGGTGGCCCTGGCGGGCCCGTACCGCGGCATCAACGACCCGCACGACACGCCCTCCAGCGTGCGCAGCCCGGGTCCGGGCTCGCAGTTCGGCGTGATCTCCGACGTCGACGACACGATCCTGCTCACCGGCGCCCAGCGGGTGCTCGGCATGATCCGGACCACCGTGACGGGCTCCGCCTGCGCCCCGCACCGCCTTTCGCCGGCGCGCCCGAGCTGTACCGCGCGCTCGCCGCCGGACCCGGCTCGACCGCGGACAACCCGCTGTTCTACGTCTCGTCGACGCCCTGGCCGTTGCACGACTTCCTGACCGGTTTCCTGGCGCACCGGGACTTCCCGCTGGGCCCCCTGCTGCTGCGCGACGTCCCGGTGCGTTCGGCCGACCGCTCGCACCACGCGCACAAGCGTGCCCACATCGAGGAGATCCTGCGCGTGCACCCTGGTCTGGGCTTCGTCCTGCTCGGCGACTCCGGGCAGCACGACCCGGAGATCTACGCGGGCGTCGTGCGGGACCACCCGGGCCGGATCTGGCCGTCTACGTCCGCGAGGTGCGCCTCGACCCGGGTGACCGCAGGGTCGAGCTCCGCCACGGCCAGGTTGGAGCGAGGACGTCCCCTTCGTCCTCGCTGCCGACTCGACGGCCATCGCCGAGCACGCCGCCGGGCTGGGTCTTGATCTGGGACCGCGCCGCGCGGCAGGTGCGTGGTGCCACCGCGCGGGATCGCTGACCGGTGGTCGTCCCTCCCCCGACGCGGGCCACTACCGGTGGCCTCCGGATCAGCCGCGGCGCCCCCGGGGCGGGTGGCCCCGGCCAGCCGCCGGCGCGCCGGCGCACGCGGCGCTGGGTGGTCCCGGTGGTGGTCGGGGTGCTCTTGGTGGAGCTGGCGGTGGGTTGGCCGTGGCTGGGTCGCGACCGTCGAGGGCTTCCCAGCCAGCCGGAGTGGACCTGGTTCGGCCTCGCCGTCCGTCGCCGACCTTGGCCTCGATGGGCGCCTACGCGCGGATGCAGCGGCGGCTGCTCCCGCGTCGGGGGGACGGCGGTGTCGTTGCCGAGCGCGGCCGCACTGGCCTACGCCTCGCACTCCCTCAGCGACACCTTGCCCGGGGGGCCGGCCTTCTCGGCCGTCTTCAGCTTCCGCAGGATGCGCCACCACGGCGCGTCCGCGGGCGTGGCCTCCTGGGTCATCGCGTTCAGCGGCGCCGTCTCGGCAGCGGCGCTTGGCGGTCATCGGTACCACGGCCGGTCTGCTCGCCACCGGGAGCACCGACGGGTGGGGCACTCCCTGGGCTACCTCGCCCTCGGCGACCCTCCTGGCGCTGGCGGTGCGCGGGCTCTCGGCCGCGGCCCCGGGTTGGTGACCCGGGCCGCGACCCCGACCGGCCCGGTCGGCGTGGGTGAACCGCGTGCTGGGACACGAGCCCCAGCGAGGGCTCGAGCACGTCCACCAGCTGGTCGCGGACGTCACCGCCGTCCGGATCACGCGGCGGGACGGCCGGTCGTCGTTCGCCGGGCTCGCCGTGCTTCAACTGGCTGCTCGACGCGCTCTGCCTGTACCTGTGCCTCGCCGCGGTCGGGGTCGACCAGGCCTCTCCGCTGCCCGTGGTGCTGGCGTACACGGCCGGCATGGCCGCGCTGAGCGTGCCCCTCGTCCCGGGTGGCCTCGGGGTGGTCGACGCGGCGCTCGTGCTGGGTCTGGTGGCGGGAGGGACATCACCGAGCGACGCGATCGCGGCCACCGTCGTCTTCCGGGCGATCACCCTCGGCCTCATCGTCGGTGCTGGGTGGGTGGTGTGGGTCTTCACACGGCATCCCCGCACGTCGCGGCAGCGGCCCGAGAGAAACGGCTCAGTCCCGCTTCCGTCCAAAGGCCAGGTAGGCCAGCGGCCCGACGGGCTGGACCACACAGCCGACCGCCCACGCCAGTCGTGATCCGCGCACCGCGCCGCTCGGTCGCCGGGCAAGGTCACGCAACACCGTCGCAGTGAGGAC
>CAWEAI010000002.1:0-267582 GCA_963806925.1 uncultured Actinomycetota bacterium
ACGGAGCCACCCGTGTCCTGGGCGATCTCCCGCGCGGTGGCGACCACGTCGGCGTCGGGGGTGAAGCCCTGCGGTGCCCCGACGACCACGTGCAGGCCGGCAGACGCACCCGCGAGCACCCACGAGTTGCCCATGTTGCAGGCGCCGTCACCGACGAAGGCGGCACGGATGCCCGCCAGCCTGCCCTTGCGCTCGCGCACGGTCTGCAGGTCGGCCAGGAGCTGGCACGGGTGGAACTCGTCGGTCAGGGCGTTGAGGACGGGTACGCCGGCGAAGTCGGCCATGGTCTCGACGTCGCTCTGGTGGGCGGTGCGCCACACGACGGCGGCGGCCTGGCGGCCCAGGATGCGCGCGACGTCCTCGACGCCCTCGCGCTTCCCCATCGCTGCCAGACCACCGTCGACGGTCATGGGGTTGCCGCCGAGCTCGGCGATACCTGCGGCGAACGACACCTGGGTGCGCAACGTCGGGCGGTCGAAGACGAGCGCGACGGTCTGCGGGCCGGACAGGGGCTTGTGATCGAACGGCGCGGCCTTCATCGCGTCGGCGAGGTCGAGGACCTCCAGCAGCTCGGCCGGCGACAGGTCGTCGTCGCGGAGGAGGTGGCGGGTCATGGGTGGGTCTCCTGTGCGTTGCTGCGGGCGCGGTCGAGGATGCCGGGCAGCGCTGCGTCGAGGGCGTCGAGGTCGTCGGCGGTGATGACCAGCGGCGGTACGAAGCGCAGCCGCGAGGGCCCGGTGGCGTTGAGGATGAAGCCGGCGGTGCGACCCGCCGCGACGGCCTCGACGGCGTAGGGACCGTCGAGCTCGACGCCGCGCATCAACCCGGCACCGGTGACCTCGGCGACGCCGCTCTGGCGGGCGAGGAGCACGGCGAGCTGGTCGCCCCGCTCCGTCGCAGCAGCCAGCAGGTCGTCGCTGACGACCGTGTCGAGGACGGCCAGGGCCGCGGCTGCCGCGACGGGGTTGCCACCGAACGTCGTCCCGTGGTTGCCGGGCTGCAGCAGGGTCGCCGCGCCCCCGCGCGCGACGGTCGCGCCGATGGGGATGCCACCGCCGAGGCCCTTGGCCAGCGTGACGATGTCGGGCTCGATCCCATCGAGCAGCTGGTGCGCGAACCAGGCACCGGTCCGCGCGACGCCGGTCTGCACCTCGTCGAGCCAGAGCAGGGCGCCGTGGGCCCGGGCGATCCGCTGGGCTGCCGCGAGGTAGTCGGTCGAGGGTACGACCACCCCTGCCTCGCCCTGGATCGGCTCCAGCACGACAGCAGCGACGGTGTCGTCCACCGCGTCCGCGAGGGCGTCGGCGTCGTCGTAGGGGACGAAGGTGACGTGCCCTGGCAACGGCTCGAACGGTTGGCGGTAGGCCGCCTTGGACGTCAGGGCGAGCGCACCCATGGTGCGGCCGTGGAACGAGCCCTCTGCGGCCACGATCCGGGTGCGGCCGGTGCGCCGGGTGAGCTTGAGGGCAGCCTCGTTGGCCTCCGCGCCGGAGTTGCTGAAGAACACCCGCCCCTCGCTCCAGCCGAGCAGGCCCAGCAACCGCTCCGCCAGGGTGACCTGGGGCTCGGTGGCGAAGAAGTTGGAGACGTGCCCGAGGGTCGAGAGCTGGGTGGTCACGGCCTCCACCAGCGCGGGGTGCGCGTGGCCGAGGGCGTTGACGGCGATGCCGGCGAGCAGGTCGACGTACTCCTTGCCGTCGGCGTCCCAGACGTGGGCGCCGCGGCCACGGACGAGCGCCAGGGCGGGCGGGCCGAAGGTGTTCATCACGGCGCCGGCATAGCGGTCGCCGAGATCGCTGCCGATCGGCGTCATGACCCCTCCTGGGCCGTCGGGTAGGGCTTGCGCAGCTTGGTCTCGACGCCGGGCAGCACCTGCGTGCCCACGCCCTCGTCGGTGAAGATCTCCAGCAGCACGGCGTGCGGCTCCCGCCCGTCGACCACCGTGGCGCGCGGGACCCCACCGGTGACGGCCTCGTAGCAGGCGCGCATCTTGGGGATCATCCCGGCGTCCAGGGACGCCAGCATCTCGCCGAGCGACTCGGGGCTGATCTCCTGGATCAGGTCGTCGGAGTTGCCGTAGTCGCGGTAGAGCCCCTCGACGTCGGTCAGGACCATCAGCTTCTGGGCACCCAGCGCGACGGCGAGCGACGCCGCAGCCGTGTCGGCGTTGACGTTGTGCACGATGCCGTGCACGTCCGGCGCCACGGAGCTCACCACGGGGATGCGGCCCGCCTCGATGAGGTCGAGCACAGCCTCCGGGCGCACCTTCGCCACCTCGCCGACGAGGCCGAGGTCGACCTCCTCACCGTCGACGACGGTGTTGATCGGCTCGGCGGTGAAGAGGCCGGCGTCCTCGCCGGACAGCCCGACGGCGAGCGCACCGTGCTGGTTGATCAGGCCGACCAACTCGCGTTGCACCTGCCCGACCAGCACCATCCGGACCACTTCCATCGCCTCGGGCGTCGTGACGCGGAGGCCGCCACGGAACTCGGACTTGATGCCGAGCTTGTCCAGCATCCGGGAGATCTGCGGGCCACCACCGTGGACGACGACCGGTTTGAAGCCGGCGAACCGCAGGAACGCGACGTCCTCGGCGAAGGCGACCTTCAGGGCGTCGTCGGTCATCGCGTTGCCGCCGTACTTCACCACGATGGTCTGGCCGTGGTAGCGCTTGAGCCACGGCAGCGCAGCAGCAAGGGTCCGAGCCTTGGCGGGGTCGGGGCGGGTCGGGGGTGCGGGCGGTGTCGTCATGAGGAGTAGGCGCTGTTCTCGTGGACGTAGGCGTGGGTGAGGTCGTTGGTCCAGACGGTCGCTCGGGCGTCGCCCGACTTGAGGTCGATGGTCACGGTGACCTCGCGGCCGCTGAGATCGACCCCGGCGGGGTCCTCGGCAGGAGTGGACGTGCGACAGACCCACACGCCGTTCATCGCGACGTCGAGATCGGCCGGGTCGAACTGTGCCGAGGTGGTGCCGACGCTGGCCAGCACGCGCCCCCAGTTGGGGTCCTGGCCGAAGACCGCAGCCTTGAACAGGTTGCTCCGCGCGACGCTGCGGCTGACCTCGACGGCCTCGTCCTCGGTCGCTGCGTGGAGGGTCGTGATCGCTATCTCGTGATCGGCGCCTTCGGCGTCCTTGAGCAGCTGCATCGCCAGGTCGGTGCACGCCTGCGTGAGGGCAGCGGTGAAGTCGTCCGGCGTCGGCGTGATCCCGCTTGCTCCGCTGGCCATGACCGTCACCGTGTCGTTGGTCGACATGCACCCGTCGGAGTCGAGCCGGTCGAAGCTGAGCCGCGACGCGGCCCGGAGGGCGACATCGAGCTCGGCGGCCGGGACGACAGCGTCGGTCGTGATGACGACCAGCATGGTGGCTAGGGCCGGAGCCAGCATGCCCGCGCCCTTGGCCATGCCGCCGATGGACCAACCGGCTCCTTCGACGACGACGTTCTTGCTCACCGAGTCGGTGGTCATGATCGCCTGAGATGCCTGTGCTCCACCGTCTGCGGACAGCGCGGCCGCGGCGACGTCGACCCCGGCCAGGAGGTCGTCGCGGTCGTTGGCGAGGCCGATCAGACCGGTCGAGCACACCACGACGTCGATCGCGCCGATGTCGAGTCGCTCGGCGACCCGCTCGGCCACGGCGTGCGTCGTCCGGAAGCCGTCTGGTCCGGTGTAGCAGTTGGCTCCGCCGGAGTTGAGGACGACCGCGCGCACGACGCCGTCCTTGACGACCTCCTGGCTCCAGAGCACCGGATTGGCCTTGCACCGGTTGGCGGTGAAGACGGTGGCGGAGTCATGGGTCGGGCCGGTGTTGACGACCAGGGCGAGGTCCAGCCCGCCGGAGGACTTCAGCCCGGCGGCGACGCCGGCGGCGGTGAAGCCGCCTGGATGGGTGACGCTCATGAGGACTTCTTCCGATCCAGTGAGGCGGGCGTGATGACGTGGCCGTGTCGGCGCCAGGCCTCGGCCGCACGCTCGGCGTCCGACTCCCTCACGAGGATCCAGTCGGTGTCGTAGGTCGAGAGGGTGAAGACACTGATCCCGTCCTCGGCCAGCGGGCCGAGCAGCAGGTGGAGGACTCCGACCATCGCCAGGTCGAGCGGCCCCTTGATCGCGAAACCGGTCAGGGGGCCATGGTGCACGGCCTTCGACGGCACCCCGCGAGCCGCGCACACCAAGGAGGTCTCGGCGGCTGTCGCGGTGATCGAGAAGATGGACGAGGACTCGGCCCATGTCGGGATCTCCGCTCCCGGCGCCAGCCGGACCACCGCCAAGGTCTCGGGGAACTGCTCGATCTTGTGGGTTTGAGACGCCTGCTCGGTCATGGTGCGAGTCCGATCGTGGAGAGCCCGGTCGCCTCGTCGAGGCCGAGGGCGAGATTCATGCACTGGACGGCGGCGCCGGCCGTGCCCTTGGCGAGGTTGTCGACGACAGCGACGGCCACCAGGCGTCGTACGGACTCATCGAGACTCACCTGCACCTGGACGGCGTTGGAGCCGAGGACCGACTGGGTCTGGGGCCACTGGCCCTCAGCGAGGACGTGCACGAACGCTTCGTCGGCGTAGGCATCGACGTAGGCGTCGCGCACCGCCGAGGGGGTCACCCCGTCGAGCAGCGGCGCCTGGACCGTGGCCAGGATGCCGCGCGACATCGGCACGAGGAGCGGGGTGAAGCCGACCCTGACGGTGGACCCGTGGACGCCACTGAGGTTCTGGATGATCTCGGGGGTGTGTCGGTGCGAGCCACCGACGCCGTAGGCGCTCGCGTTGCCCATCACCTCGCTGCCGAGCAGGTGGGTCTTGGCAGCCTTGCCGGCACCGCTGGTGCCGGACGCGGCCACGATCGTGAAGTCGGGCTCCACGAGTCCTGCGGCGAGCGCGGGGACCGCGGCCAGCGTGGAGACGGTCGGGTAGCACCCGGGAACCGCGATGCGTCGCGCGCCGCGCAGGAGCTCCCGTTGCCCCGGAAGCTCGGGCAGTCCGTAGGGCCAGGAGCCGGCGTGCTCACCACCGTAGAACGCCTCCCACTGCGCCGGGTCCGTCAGCCGGAAGTCGGCTCCGCAGTCGATCACGACCGCGTCGTCACCCAGCGCGTGGGCGATGGCCGACGACTGGCCGTGCGGCAGGGCGAGGACCACCACGTCGTGCCCGGACAGGGTCGCGACGGTCGTCTCGAGCAGCACCCGGTCGGCGAGCGGCAGCAGGTGCGGCTGCAGGGGTCCGAGCAGCTCGCCGGCGTTGGACCCGGCCGTCAGCGCACCGATCCGGACGTCGGGGTGGCCCAGGAGCAGGCGCAGCACCTCACCCCCGGCATAGCCACTGGCTCCGGCGACGGCGACTGAGACGGTCATATGCATGACTATACGATGACCTGCATGCGTCGCATGCATCGGGGTGCACTGCTCGGGCGTCCTGTCGGCGCGGTCCCCTACCGTGCTCGGATGACCCGCCTCCTCCCCGAGACGTACCTGTCCCACATCGAGACCGAGTCCGCCCGGTTCCGCGAGGTGCTCGCCACTGTGCGCCCCGATGCCCCGGTGCCGTCGTGCCCGGACTGGACCGCCGCCGACCTCGTGTGGCATCTCGCCACGGTGCAGCGGTGGTGGGCCGAGGTGCTCGCCGCGCGCCCCGAGCGACCTGAGGAGGTCGAGCCGCCACGGCCCGTGTCGTTCGGGGCGCTGCTGTCGACGGCTGCCGAGTGGTCGCGCGACCTTGCTGCGATCCTGCAGAGCGCGAGTCCCGGCGACGAGGCGTGGAACTGGTCCGACGACCACACCGTGGGGTTCATTCTCCGCCGCCAGGCGCACGAGGCGCTCGTGCATCGCGTGGACGCCGAGATCACTGCCGGACTGCCGTCGGAGGTCGACCCCCGCCTCGCCACCGATGGCGTGCACGAGGTGCTGGCCGTGATGTACGGCGGCTGTCCTCCGTGGGGCTCGTGGGAGCCCGGTGAGCAGCTGGTGCGGGTCGACTGCACGGACACGAGCGAGGAGTTCTGGCTGCGCTTCGGCACCTTCTCCGGAACCGACCCGGACGGCGGACGAACCTATGCGGACGAGGAAGACTTCCACGTCGTGGTGGCGCCGGGCGGTGAGGTGGAGCCCGACGTGGTGGTCGACGGACCGGCGGCCGCGCTCGACCTCTGGCTCTGGGGCCGTGGCGACGACCGCGCGATCTCCGTCGCGGGTGACGAGGCGACCTACGCTGCCTTCCGCGTGATCGTGGACTCGCCGCTCGACTGAGGACAACCATCCCGGTGGACGGTGCGTCTCCCCCACGACCCACACCCCACCTCCGGGAGATTCCGTGCACCAGCTCCGCACCCTGGCCAGAGCCGCGATCACCGCCGGCCTCCTCACCGCACCCGGCCTCGCCCCGGTCGCTGCAGCAGCTCCGAGCGACCCGGTGACCTGCCAGGGACGGGCTGTCACCGTGGCTGGCGACACCGGGACCGACGGCGACGACGTGATGGTCGTCGGTCCCACCCAGAGGTCGGTCTCGGCCGGCGCCGGCGACGACGTGGTGTGCATCCGCCTGAGCGAGACGGACACCGTGCGGCGCCACTTCTTCCTCGACGCCGGCCCGGGCGACGACCTGGTCCACAACGAGACGACGTCGAGCAGGCGGTTCGTCACAGTCGTGCTCGGTGTCGGCGCCGACACCTTCGTGGGCAGTGGTGCCGTGGGCGAGGCGGTCCATCCCGGGCCCGGGCTCGGCAACGACACGACCGACACCGAGCGCGACGTGATCGACACGCGTGGGGGTGACGACTTCGTGGCGACCGGCTCGATCGCCGAGGGTGCTGCCAACGCCGACGTGATCTCGACAGGAGCGGGCGACGACCGGGTCCACTGGGCCGGTGAGCAGACCGGCGGCACCCTCGACCTCGGTGAGGGGGCGAACCGACTGACCCTCGGGCAGGGGTGGGTGGGCGACGTGGCCATCGATGGCCGGAGCAGGACCGTGTCGGCCGCAGCGACCACGGTGCTGCGCTGGTCGGGCGCAGTGGTGGACTACCGGCTGACGTTGCCCAACCTGCACGTGAGTCTCACCGGCACCGACGACAACGAGCGTGTGAACTACTGGCCCGAGGTGGCGACCGACGACGGCAGCCAGAGCGTGCCCCTTGATCCCGGTCGGCGGCTGGACGTCGACCTGGGCGGCGGTGATGACCGCCTCGACCTCGGGGAGTCCGCCGGCGGTTCCATGATCGGCGGTCCGGGACGCGACGTGCTGCACGGCGGCGGCTGGTGCGCGGTCGCGAAGGTCCGTCTGGGGTCGACCTTCGACTGCGAGGTCCGCCGTGGTGCGACCGTCACCTTCTCCTCGAGGATCGACGTGTGGGAGAAGTCCGTCGTGCTCGCCGACGAGGTGGATGTCGTCGGGAGCAACGACCCGGACGTCATCACGGTGGGTGGCCGCACCCGGATCCGCATCGACGGGCGCGGCGGCGACGACGTGCTGAGCACGATAGGTTCGGCCGGCGCCGGCCGGAACCCGCGGCCCGCGGTGCTCCGAGGTGGGCCCGGGGACGACGAGCTCCGTGGTGGACACCTCGCCGACCGGCTCCTCGGTGGACGGGGCAACGACCTGGTCCGGGGCAACGGCGGTGACGATGTGGCGCGTGGCGGACCGGGCCGCGACCGCCTGTTCGGCGGCAGCGACGACGACGTCCTGCTGGGCGGTGCCGGGAGCGACCGGGCCGACGGTCAGCAGGGGCGTGACCGGTGTGTCGCGGAAGTCCGGCGCTCGTGCGAACGCTCCTGAGACCAGCTGCCGTGGCCCCGGAGTCTCAGGGAGGCTCAGGGACCACGGCCCTCGGCACGGTCGAGGGTCAGGCGCGCTGGGCGGCGCCGGTCCGCTCGGCGGCGCGAGACACGGCAGCGTCACGGGCGTCAGCTGCCTCTCCCTCCTTGAGGGTCCTGTCGAACGCACGGAAGCGCAGGGCGTAGGCCAGCGACTTCTTGCCCTCACCCACCTGCTCCCCGGTGTAGACGTCGAAGAGACGGATCGACTCGAGCAGCCCGCCCGCCCCCTCGCGCAGCGCCGCCTCGACGTCGGCAGCCGGCACCGAGGCGTCCACCACCAGGGCGACGTCCTCCTTCGCGACCGGGTAGGACGAGAAGGCGGGTGCCTGGCGCAGGTGCACCGCCCGATCGATGAGGAGCTCGAGGTCGACCTCCGCCGCGACGGTGCGCCTGGGCAGCCCGAAGGCCTGGCACACCTTCGGGTGCACCTCACCGGCGTGGCCGATGATCTCTCCTGCGACCGAGAGCTGGGCACAGCGACCGGGGTGCCACGGCGCCTTCTCGACCGACGACGTCGTGACCTCCAGGCCGAGGGCCGCCGCGACCGCGCGTACGGCCTCGACCGCGTCGGCCCACGTGAGGGACTGGGCTTCGCCCCACCAGCCCCCGGCGACCGCGTCACCGGCGGCGACGACGGCCAGGTGCAGCGGCTGGGCGGGGAGGGCGGCGTCGAGCGCGGCGAGCTCGGCGTCCGTGGGGCGCCGGTCGACCGGCAGGATCGCGGCCGCTCCCGAGTGGCGCGGGAGGGTGACGGTGCCTGTCTCGAAGATCGCCAGGTCCGCGTTGCCGTGCCCGATGTTCCTGCCCGCGGTGCGCAGGATGCCCGGAAGCAGGGTCGTGGTCATGAAACCGGCCTCGGCGCTCAGCGGGTTGGACAGCTCGAGCAGGTCGCGGCGCGGGTCCTCGGCAGTGAGGCCGAGGGCGTCGAGGTCAGCCGTGCCGACGAACGGGAAGGTGATCACCTCCACGAACCCCTCCCCTGCCAGCGTGCGACCGATGCGACGCCGCAGCTGCTGCGAGCGGGTCAGTCCACGCCCTGACGGCGGGGTGGGCAGCACGGACGGGACCTGGTCGTAGCCGACGAGCCGGATGACCTCCTCGGAGAAGTCCTGCGCATCGCCGAGATCGGGTCGCCACGGCGGGGGCGTGACCGAGAGCGTCCCCGAGCCGGTCACCTCGCAGCCGATCGCACGCAGGCACTCGACGCTGCGCTCCTCGGTGACGGGCATGCCCGACACGCGGGCGGCGAGGTCACCGGGGACCTCCACCACCGGCATGGGTGGTGGTGAGCCGATGACGGTGACACCCGGGTCGGCCTGCGCACCACCGTGTGCGACGAGCAGCTCGACGACCCGGTCGGCCGCAGCCTCGCAGATCGTGGGGTCGACGCCGCGCTCGTTGCGCCTGCCTGCCTCCGAGGTGATCCTGTGGCGACGTCCGGTGCGGAACATCGACACGGCTTCCCAGTGGGCCGCCTCGACGAGGACCGACGTGGTCGACGCGGAGATCTCCGTCGTCTCACCGCCCATCACGCCGCCGAGGCCGATGATCCCCGAGTCGTCGGTGACGACGAGGTCGGCGGGGTCGAGCACGCGGTCGGCGCCGTCGAGGGTCGTGAGCCGCTCACCGTGGCGCGCACGTCGTACGACGAGGGCACCGCGCACCTTGTCGGCGTCGTACCCGTGGAGAGGGCGTCCCGTCTCGAGCATCACGTAGTTGGTCACGTCGACCGCCAGCGAGATCGGCCTCATCCCGGCGGCGGTGATCCGGCGCACCATGAACTCGGGGGTCGGCGCGGTGGGGTCGAAACCGCTGACTGTGCGCGCGACGAAGACGGGGCAGCCCTCGGCGTCCTCGACCACGACCGGGTGGCCCCGACCGTCGGCCGGTGGCGTCTCGCGAAGGGCCGGATCGCGGAAGCTGCTCGCCCCTTCGACCGACACCAGCACCTCGCGCGCGATCCCGCGGATCGACAGGGCGTAGGCGCGGTCGGGGTTGATCTCGAACTCGATGGTCTCCTGATCGAGCCCGAGCAGGGGGCGTACGTCCTCGCCGGGCGTGCCAGCGTCGGCGGGCAGCACGACGATGCCGTCGTGGTCGTCGCCCAGGGCGAGCTCGGCCGCGGAGCAGATCATGCCGGTCGAGACGTGCCCGTAGGTCTTGCGCGCGGAGATCGCGAAGCCGCCGGGCAGCACGCCCCCGGGCAGGACGGTGACGACGAGATCGCCGGGCGCGAAGTTGTGGGCCCCGCAGACGATGCCCACACCGTCCGGCTGCTCAGCCGTGCCGTGGGCTGCATTCAGGTCGGGACCGACGTCGACGGTGCACCAGTTGATGGTCTTGCCGTTCTTCTGCGGCTCGGGCTCCATCGTGAGGACGCGACCGATCACCAACGGGCCGGTGATGTCGCGCCCGGGGCTCTCGATCGCCTCGAGCTTGAGACCGGTGAGGGTCAGCCGATCGGTGATCTCGTCGGTGGTGGTGCCGGCGGGAACGTCGACGTGCTCGAGGATCCAGGACAGGGGTGCCTTCATGTCGGTTCTCCCCTCTCAGATCTCGGTGCCGAATGCACTGCTGAACCGGACGTCGCCCTCGAAGAGCGGACGCAGGTCCTCCAGGCTGTGGCGGAACATGAACGAACGGTCGATGCCCATCCCGAACGCGAACCCGCTGTAGACCTCGGGGTCGACACCGCACGCGACGAGCACACGTGGGTTGACCACGCCGCACCCACCCGCCTCGATCCAGCCCTCGCCGCGACACGTACGGCAGTCGGGGTCCTGGGACCGGCAGACGAAGCAGCGCAGGTCGACCTCGGCCGACGGCTCCGTGAACGGGAAGTAGGAGGGTCGGAAGCGAGTGTCGATTCCCTCCCCGTACAGCTGCTCGGCCAGGTGGTCGAGGCTGCCCTTGAGGTGCGCCATCGTGATCCCCTCGTCGATGACGAGTCCCTCCACCTGGTGGAACATCGGCGAGTGGGTGGCGTCGTACTCGTCGGTGCGGAAGACCCGTCCGGGGCAGACGACGTAGATGGGTGGCTTGCGCGTCAGCATGGTGCGCGCCTGGACCGGCGAGGTGTGCGTACGCAGCACGACGTGGTGGTCGGCCGGCTCGGTCCAGAAGGTGTCCTGCATGGTGCGGGCCGGGTGGTCGGGACCGAGGTTGAGCGCGTCGAAGTTGAGCCACTCGGCCTCCACGACAGGCCCCTCGGCGACCTCCCAGCCCATGGCCACGAAGATGTCGGCGATGACCTCGGTCTGCAGGGTGATCGGGTGGCGACTGCCACGCCGGCGACGGCTGGTCGGCAGGGTGACGTCGACCGTCTCCTCGACGAGCATGCGCTCCTCGTGCTCGGCCTCGAGGTCGACTTGGCGCGCGCCGAGGGCCTGGTTGATCGCGCCGCGGGCCTGGCCGACGCGCTGGCCGGCGTCCTTGCGTGCCTGCGGCGGCAGCGCGCCGATCTCGCGGTTGGCCAGGGCAAGGGGCGAGCGGTCCCCGGCGTGGTCGAGGCGTACCTGCTTGAGGGAGTCGAGGTCGGTGGCGGCGGCGATCGCGGCGAGGGCCGCCACGCGCATCGCGTCGACCTCGTCGGCCTTGAGCGGAGTCACTTCGACGGGGTCGTAGTCGGTGTTGGGGCCGGACATGGCTCCCTTTCCAGCGGCGATCAGTGGTCGCCGCAGAGTCTAGAAGTGGATGAGCAACGGGTCGGACGGGGCACTCCCCGGACCCACGGCGTCAGCTGCCCGACGGACCAGGTCCGGGGCGCAGAAATCGCAGGCTCGTGTCCACAGCCAGCATGCTACTGCGCGACGGAGCTGTAGGTCTCAGCGCACTCGTCGGCGCGACCACTCGGCAGTGGGGCCGTCGGCAGGCTCGCGAGGGCGTCCTCGGCGCGGCTGCGGCCGAGGTTCCACGCACGCGGATCGTCGAGGACCTCCGGGTGGAGCTCGTTGGTCCGCAGGTACTGGAGCACACAGCGCGCATCGTCTGCCGGCAGCCGATCGACGATCACCGGGGCGGCGTCCGCTGACAGGTCCTGGAGGTAGCGCAGGTCCAGAGCACCCGTCGCGTCGAAGCGGTCGAGGTTGCGCTCGGCCACCCAGGCGTCAGGGTTCAGGGCCGCGAGCCCGATCAGTGCGACTGCGCCGGACACCAGGGCGATCCGAGGGAGCCAGCGACCCATCCCGACGGCTCCTGCGACCATGATCGAGAGCACCACGAAGCCGAGCCAGCCTTCGAGGACGTCGACCACGAGCCGCAGCGTGGTGAAGCCGTAGGCGTCCTGGTAGACGCTCATCCCCCGCAGGGCGGACGCCACCACGAGCAGCGTCAGGGCGCACAGCAGCCCGACCGAGACGAGGAGCCAGCGCCGGTCCTCGGGCGTCTCGCCGGCCCGCCGGGACGCCACCCACACCACCAGCACGGTGAGCGCTGTGGCGAGGGTGAGCTGACCGAAGCCCTGGTGCACGTAGTCGGCGTACGTCATCCCTGTGGACGCCTCGATGAAGTCGCGACCGCCGATGAGGGCGCGCGCCTGGGCGGCGACGAAGGCCGCGAAGACGGCGTCGACCACCAGCACGGGGACCAGCCACTCGAACCGGTTGGCCAGCGGGGTGGGACGACCGACCGCCAGCAACTCGACGTCGGCGGGGTTGAGGGCGAGGTAGGCGGCGCCGAGCGTGGTGGCGAAGACGAACCCCGCCAGGAAGAGACGCCCGACGAGGTCGTTGAAGCTCAGGCTGGGCACGAGCTGGTCGACCCATGACCCGAAGACCGGGTTGGCGCTGGCGAAGACGGTGCCGAACACACCGAGTCCCAGCAGCGACCAGACCGCCGTACGCACCATCGCGGGCGTCCGCGACCCGGTGCCGACGATGCGCAGCGAGCGCCCGAACCACGGCAACCCGCGCAGTGCGGCCAACGGCCAGGCGATGCCGGACAGCACGACACCGGGCATGGTGCGGGCACCGGTGATGCCGCACAGGAAGACGGCGGTGGCTGCGAGGAGCCCGAGCATCTGGATCCACCAGGCGTCGAGGACCGTCATCGGCACGACGAGCAGGAGTGCCAGGACGCTGCACAGCAGCGTCCACGGCTCCCGGCGACGCTGTGCAGTGAGCAGGGCGGCGACCCCGCTGGTGACAGCGACCAGGGTCCAGGTGATCCCGACCGCCGTGAAGGAGAGCGCCACGCCGGCGACGAGACCCGCTCCGGCAGCGGTGACCACCGTCCGCAGACCACCCGGCAGCACGCGCTCGGGCCAGAAGCGACCGAACAGCGCGTCGAGCGCGGACCTCCGTGCCGGGGTCGTGGCGCCCGGGGCGGTCGGCTGGGGAGATGGGGGCTGTGGAGCGGTCGTGGTCATCGAGGTCTCCTGCGTCGGGACGGTCGTGGTCGTGGCGGTGGGGGTGGGCACGGGCACGTCGAGGCGCAGGCGTGCGCCGCGCCCGGCGGGCGGGTCGAGGAAGCGCAGGGTGCCGCCGTGCAACTGGGCCACCCATCGAGCGACGGCCAGACCGAGGCCGGTCCCACCGGCGCGGTCGGTGCCGAACCGGTCGAAGACGCGCTCACGATCGGCAGCGGCGACCCCGCCGCCGTCGTCGGTGACCTCGAGCCACCACCCCGCCGCCCCGTGAGCGCCGGTGACTCGCACCGGTGTCCCGGGCGGCGCATGGCGCCCGGCGTTGTCGAGCACGTTGACGAGCAGCTGTCGCAACCGGGCCGGATCGCCCCCGATGCTCACGTCGTCGCGGATCGACAGGTCGAAGGTGCCCGGCCTGCCGGCGGCGTCGACCTGGGCGACGGCTTCCTCGACCAGGGGTCGCAGGGCCAGCTCCTGGAGGTCCAGCTCGACGACCCCGGCCTCCAGCCGGGACAGCTGGAGGAGGTCGTCGAGCAGTGCTGCCAGCCGTCGAGCCTGATCGAGGGCGGCGCCGAGCTGGCCGGGCCCGGGCGGGACGACGCCGTCAGCGAGGTTCTCCAGGAGCGCGGTCATCGCTGTCAGTGGGGTCCGCAGCTCGTGGGACACCGTCGCGATGAGGTCGCGCCTCTCGCGGTCGACCGTGGCGAGGTCCTCGGCCATCCGGTTGAAGGCCGCCGCGAGCTGACCCACCTCGTCGGTGGTCGAGGTGCGCACCCGCCCTGAGTAGTCCCCGCGGGCCATCGCCCGCGACACCTCCGTCATCCGGCGCAGCGGCGCCACCATCCCGGCGGCGAGGAGCTGGGTGACCCCGAGGGCGAGCGCCACACTGAGCGGCAGCACGAGCAGCGGCGACACGTCAGCGGCGGAGCCGAGCAGGGTGAGCAGCACGGCGGTGACCACCGAGGCTACGACGAGCAGGCCGAGCTTGGTCTTCAGGCTCGACACCGCGTCCAGCGGGGTGCTCGGACCGGTGGAGGTCACGGAAGGTCCTCGAGGGCGTAGCCGACACCGTGCACGGTGCGGATGCGAGCAGGTCCGAGCTTGCTGCGCAGCGCCTTGACGTGGCTGTCCACGGTGCGCGCAGCACTCGCACTCCCCCACGCATCGCCCCAGTCCCACACGTCCCGCAGCAGCCGCTCACGGCTCAGGACCTGCCCGGCGTCCAGAGCCAGGCAGAGCAACAGGTCGAACTCCGTGGGGGTGAGGTGCACGGGCTCGCCCGCCACGGTCGTACGCCGGGTGCCGGGGTCGACGCCCACCCCGCCCACCCGTACGACGGCCGGCCGCTCGGCGGCGAGCGCGGCAGCACGCTCGACGCGGCGCAGCAGCGCTGCGACCCGGGCGACCACCTCCCGCATCGAGAAGGGCTTGGTGAGGTAGTCGTCGGCGCCGACCCCGAGTCCGACGAGCACATCCGCCTCGTCGTCGCGCGCCGTCAGCATCAGCACGGGCACAGGTCGGTGCGCCTGGAGACGCCGACACACCTCGAGCCCGTCGAAGCCGGGGAGCATCACGTCGAGGAGCACGACGTCGGGACGGAACGCGTGGGCGACGTCGACCGCGGACGGTCCGTCGAAGGCCTGCTCGACGTCGTAGCCCTCGGCACGCAGGCGCTGGGCCAGGGCGTCGTTGATCGTGCGCTCGTCCTCCACGACCAGGGCCTTGCGAGTTGTCATGTCCCGACCCTAGGAGCCCGGACCGGCAGGATGTGGGCGCGAATCGTGAAGGTTGTGTGGAGGCTGTGGTGCGGCCGCCTACTCCGGCCGCAGGTCCTCGCTCGGCCAGTCGACCATCACCCGGGCACCACCGCCGGGGGCGTCCTCGATGGTGACCCGACCACCGTGGGCGCGCGAGAGCCCACCGACGATGTACATGCCCAGCCCGCTCCCACCGGACTCACCGGTCGTCCAGAACTTGGTGAAGACCCGACCGCGGAGCTCGACCGGGATGCCGTCGCCCTCGTCGTCGACGGTGATACGCACGCCGGGAAGCGCTGGACGAGCGGCCAGCGCGACGCTGACCTGCCCCATGCCGTGGCGGATCGCGTTCTCGATCAGGTTGGTCACGACCTGCGTGAACTTGTCGGGGTCGGCGAAGATCTCCGGCAGGTCGTCCTCGACCTCGAGGGAGATGCTGCGCGACGTGCCGGCCTCGATCGAGGCGACGACGCGCCCGACGAGCACCTCGGCGGAGGACTCGCGGGGGTAGAGCTGGAGGCGCCCGGTGTCGATCCGTGCGACGTCGAGGAGCTCGGCGATCAGGCGCACCAACCGGTCGGCGTCGGCGTTGACGGTGGTCAACATCAGCTTGCGCTGGTCGTCCGTGAGCTTGTCCCATCGGTTGAGCAGCGCCTGGACGAACCCCTTCACACCCGTCAGGGGCGAGCGGAGCTCGTGGGCGACGGTGGCGACGAGGTCGGAGCGCTCGCGGTCCAGCAGGGCACGGCCGCGTCCGCTGCGCAGACCGACGGCGACGCCCGCGACGGGTCCGAGCGGTGCCTCGCGGACCAGCTTGGCCGTGGTGAGCACCTCCTCGCCCGACGGGTTCAGCCAGGTCTGCTCGGGCATCCCCCGCACGATCGAGAGGGACTCGAACGGCTGGTTGACCTCCAGCCACGTCCGCCCGTCCTGGTCGAGGAGCTTGAGCACCTCGCTCAGTGGGAGACCCATCGCCGCCTCGGCGTCCACCCCCAGCAGGTCGGCTCCCTGGGCGTTGATGATGGTGACCACACCCTCGCGGGTCGCACCCAGGATGCCGTCGGGGTAGTAGTCAGCGAGCGAACGCAGGCGGGTCGGGACGCTGTCGACCCTCCGGCTCGTCGTGGACACGGTTGCCACCCTAGGCCAGACCTAGTCGCGCGGCACGGGCTTCGGCCGCCGCAGTCCTGCGGCACGCAGCGCGACGACCAGCTGACGGGACGAGACGGGCGTCGCCCCCGCCGCCACCATGGCGTCGTAGTGGTGAGCCGGGACGTCGTAGTGGTCACGGTCCCACCCGCGCGCAGGGACACCGTGGGCAGCCGCGAACGCGTGCACCTCGTCGTAGGACGTGTCGCTCGCGAGGTGCGACCAGAGCCGGTCCCACCGGGGCACGGCAGGCGGGTCGATGAGGATCATCGTCGGGCCCGCTGGCCGCGTGCGCTGGCGTAGAGGCAGACGGCGGCTGCCGTGGAGAGGTTGAGGCTCTCCGCGCGGCCGTGGATCGGGATGGCGACGCGCCGGTCTGCCAGCGCGGCGAGCTCGTCGGGCAGTCCCCACGCCTCGTTGCCGAACAGCCAGGCGGTGGGGCCGCCGAGGTCGAGGTCGAAGAGGTCGAACTCACCAGCGCCGTCGGCGGCCAGCACGGTGAGCCCGCGCTGCTGCGCCGCGCGGACCGCCATGGCCGGGTCGGGCTCGACCGCGAACGGGACGTGGAAGAGGCTGCCGACACTCGCACGTACGGTCTTGGGGTTGTAGGCGTCGACCGACCGTCCTGCCAGCACCACCGCATCGGCACCGGCGGCGTCAGCGGTGCGGATCACGGTGCCGGCGTTGCCGGGGTCACGCACGTCGGCGCAGATCACGAGCAGGTTGGCTGCGACCGACAGCACGTGTTCCAGGGGCGCGTCGATGTGGCGACATAGTGCCACCAGCCCTGCCGGGCTGACCGAGTCCGATAACGAGGCGAGCGCGTGGTCGTCGACGAGGGTCACTGCGGCATCGGACAGGAGCTCGGCGTGGCGCCCGAGGGCCGAGGGCGTGGCGAAGACCTCGACCACGCAGCCCTCGATCGACAGGGCTCCTTCGACGGCCTTCGGACCATCGGCAAGGAAGAGCCGCCGCTCGGTGCGTACCGGGCGACGGCTCAACTTGCGAGCCTCCTTGACGCGGCTGTTGCCCACGGTGAGGGGCGTGCCTGCTGTCAGTGGGGTGCTCATGTGGCTTCCGTGGTCTCGTGTCGGTCGCTCGGCGACCTCCTCGACTCCCGGAGGGTCAGGCGGAGACCTTGGGCGCGTTGACGTCCTCGGGCAGCGCGGCCCTGGCTGCGTCGACGAGCACGGCGAAGGCCGGCGCGTCGTGGACGGCCAGCTCGGCCAGGATCTTGCGGTCGACCTCGATGCCCGCCAGGCCGAGGCCCTGGATGAAGCGGTTGTAGGTCATGCCGTTGGCGCGGGCCGCCGCGTTGATGCGCTGGATCCACAGCTTGCGGAAGTTGCCCTTGTTCTTGCGACGGTCGTTGTAGCTGTAGACCAGGGAGTGGGTGACCTGCTCCTTGGCCTTGCGGTAGAGGCGCGAACGCTGGCCGCGGTAGCCGCTGGCTCGCTCGAGGGTGGTACGACGCTTCTTCTGGGCGTTCACTGCGCGCTTCACGCGTGCCATGGGTTACTCCTTGATGCAAGGGGGATGAAGAGGGACGGGCGGCTGGGCCACCAGGTGACGAGGCTCAGATTCCGAGCATCTTCTTGGCGCGCGCGACGTCGGACTTCTCGAGCTCGACCATGCCGGCGTTGCGGCGGTGCTTCTTGCGACTACCGGTGGTCGGCGCGGATGCGAACGCAGCGCCGGACTTGCGGCCGGCCTGCAGACGCATGATCTTGCCCGAGCCGGTCACCTTGAAGCGCTTCTTCGCGCCCGAGTGGGTCTTGTTCTTCGGCATGTCTGCCTCAACTTCCTTGTGCGTGTGGATCGGGTGAGTGGGAGATCGGGTGGGTGGGCGTCGCTCACGCCTCGATCTCAGGGTCCAGGTTCTCGGAGCGGCCGCGCGTCTTCTTCTGCGCCACCGGGCCGGCCAGGTGCGCTGCCTCGCGCTCGGCGTCTTCCTCGGCCGCGCGGTCGGCGCGGGCCTGGGCCTTCGTGGCGCGAGCCGCGTCGGCGTCGATCTTGGCGTCGGCCTTCTTCTTGTGCGGGCCGAGCACCATGATCATGTTGCGGCCGTCCTGCTTGGGTGAGGACTCGACGAAGCCGAGCTCCTCGACGTCCTCGGCGAGCCGCTGGAGCAGGCGGAAGCCGAGCTCGGGGCGGTGCTGCTCGCGGCCGCGGAACATGATCGTGATCTTGACCTTGTCGCCTGCACCCAGGAACCGCACGACGTGACCCTTCTTGGTCTCGTAGTCGTGCTGGTCGATCTTGGGACGAAGCTTCATCTCCTTGATGATCACGTTCGTCTGGTTGCGGCGGGACTCGCGGGCCTTCTGTGCGTTCTCGTACTTGAACTTGCCGTAATCCATGAGCTTGCAGACCGGGGGGCGTCCCTGCGGAGCGATCTCGACGAGGTCGAGGTCGGCCTCCTGGGCCAGCTTGAGTGCCTGATCGGTCGGCACGATGCCAACGGTCTCACCGTTGGGTCCGACGAGCCGGACCTCGGGTACGCGGATCCGCTCGTTGATGCGCAGCTCGGTGCTGATGGGTCCTCCAGTGGTTCGGGTGGATGGGAGCCCTGCACCTCGGCCGGTCCGAGGACCGGGGCCGCAAATGAACGATGGCTCCCGCTGGTGCCAAGCGGGAGCCAGTCACGACACGTCTCCCCTCACGGAGGGATCATGCGGTGTCACACGGGTGTGTCACTGGACCGAACCCGACGATCTGTGGTGCAGGGCGATCGATGCGGGTGGGAGACGAGGGTGCTGCCTCCGCTTGGCGGATCAGTGTCAGTCATGGACTCCGTGGAGTCCACTCAGTCACCGATCGGTCAACACGGGAGGTTAGCCGATCATCACGGGTGGGGGCCAATCCAGCCGTGCCCGTCCCCGACCTCGACCAGGCGCCACCCGGCCGCGAGGCGAGTCAGGTCATCGCCGTCGACGACGTAGGACGCAGGACCGGCGAGGTCGACCAGCAGGGCCTCCGCCCCCTCCTGGACCGCTGCGGTGGCAGCGGTGACGGCGGTGACCGGCACCGGCCGCGCCTGGGGGTCCCACCGGGCCATGGTCTCCAGGGACGTGAAGGCGAGCAGCCCTGTGCCCCCGTCCGCGGCGCGGACGAGGACGGCCGCCATGTCGGAGGACTTGTCGTGGGCGAGGCCCTGCTCGTCGAGCTGCACCTCACCCAGGACGGCGACGACCGGCACCAGCAGTCGAGCGTCCTGCAGCAGCGCGAGGACTGCTCCCGACGACGTCGTCCCGTCCGCGTGACCGGCCAGGACCGAACGCAGGAGGGGATCGGCCGCGCCCAGGTCGTCGGCGAAGCCGGGGTCCGGGATCGTCCGGACCAAGGGGTCGGTGTCGTCGTGGTCCACGACGTGAGTGTCCCGCAGTCGTGGACGGCTGTGCGACGCTGGGACGGTGGATGGAACAACATGGGCCGCCCTGACCGCCGCACTCACCGTCGCCGGAGCCATCTGGACGTGGATCGCCTTCCGACGTCGAGGGGCTGCCAACGGCCTGCGAGCACTGGGTTTCACCCTGCTGCCCGCTGCGGCCTGGTTGACCGGGACGCTGGAGATGGTGGTGGAGATCGCCGGGTCGGTCACCGACTGGGCCACCGGGCTCGTGTTCGACATCTTCACCTGGGCAGGGGTCGGCCTGGCCGGGTTGGCGATGGCCCTGTGGATCGTCAGCGGAATCATCCGCGACCGCCAGATCGCCCGCGGACAGGTGGCGGGCTCGCCACGCGAGACCACCGGGCCTGCCGCGCGTGAGACGTTGCCGCCGTCGGCGCCCTCTCGCCGGAGGGGCCAGAAGGTCGCGTCACCGATCGACGACGAGATGGCCGACATCGAGGCGCTGCTGCGACAGCGCGGCATCGAGTGAGCGACCGCCTCGACGACCTCGACCGCCTGGTCGCGCCTCGACGCGGCCAGGCGCTGAGCGACGTGGTGCTCCGCTGCCGCGGGTGCGGCCGTGCCTGCTGACCCCCGCCTCGTGGCCCGGGAGGTCTGGGCGCGCGCCCTCACCGCGCCGGCGACGCTCGGGAGCGGACGCCTGGTGTGCATCGACGGGCCGGCCGGATCGGGGAAGACGACCCTGGCCGCCGCCCTTGCCCGGGCCACGCCCGACGCCCAGGTGGTGCACTGCGACGACCTCCTGCAGGGGTGGCGTGGACTCCCCGGACTCGCGGCGACCGTCGAGGCCCTGGTCACTCCCCTCGCCTCGGGGCGCCCGGGTCGGTGGCGCCGGTGGGACTGGGCGGCGGACGCGTGGGCCGAGACCCGGGAGGTCGCTGCGGGCGGCCTGCTGGTGATCGAGGGCACCGGCAGCTGGTCACCGGCGATCGCCCACCTCGTCGGCGTACTGGTGTGGGTGGAGGCTGCGGCGGACCTCCGGCTGGACCGCGGGCTGGCGCGTGACGGCGCGGAGCTGCGCCCGGAGTGGGAGCAGTGGCGTCTCGACGAGGACGAGCTGTTCGCCCGACTCGACACCCGCACCCACGCCGACGTGGTCGTGGACACGACGAGCGGCTGAGGCTGTCTAGGGTGTCGGTCATGGTGGCGCCAAGTGGGGAGCAGTACGAGATCGAGGCGGCCGGCTACGCCGCCGTCGTGACCGAGGGCGGAGCCGCGTTGCGTCGCCTGACCCATCACGGCCGGCACATCGTCGACGGCTTCGAAGCCGACGCGATGTCAACCGGCGGACGCGGCCAGCTGCTGATGCCGTGGCCCAACCGGATCCGCGACGGTCGCTACCGCTTCGGCGGTCGCGAGCTGCAGCTCGGACTCACGGACCCGACCCGCGGCAACGCCTCGCACGGTCTGGCCCGATGGGCGGCCTGGACCGTCGAGGAGCATGCCACCACGTCGGTCTCGCTGGTCTACCGGCTGATGGCCCAGTCGGGATATCCGTGGACCCTGGACCTCCACGTCCTCTACGACCTCTGCGCCGACGGCCTCGTCGTCACCCAGACCGCGACGAACCTCTCGTCGACGCCCGCGCCCTACGCCAGTGGCGCGCACCCCTACCTCACGGTCGGGGACACGATCGATGACCTGGTGCTCACGATCCCGGCCCGCACCCGCCTGGTCGTCGACGACCGGCAGCTGCCCGTGGGCTCGGAGCCGGTCGCCGGGACGTACGACTTCACGACCTCCCGCCGCATCGGTGACACCGACCTCGACGACGGGTTCGGTGACCTCCTGCGTCAGGACGGGCGAGCGACGGTGACGCTGTCGGACCCGTCCACCGACCGGGGAGTGGCGCTCTGGGCGGACGAGCACCACCGCTGGCTCCAGGTCTTCACGCCGCCGGCTGACATCGGGCGCACCGGCGTCGCCGTGGAGCCGATGACCGCACCCGCGGACGCGTACAACTCCGGCACCGACCTGGTCACGCTCGCACCTGCCGGGGAACCCGGCGACGAGCTGTCGGTGTCGTGGGGCATCCACGCGACCTGACGCACACGCTCAGCGAGCGTGGCGCTCGTCGCGGTCTATCAACGCCCGCACCGCTCGTACGCCGTCGCGCGCGCGGCGGCCGTCGGAGGCCTGGAACGCCATGGCCGAGATCGACGTGCCGTCAGCCAGATCGAGGGTGGCCCACGGGCCGCCGTCGCTGAGATGGATCGCGAGCACCTCCTCCCAGGCCAACCGACGGGTGCGGAACCCGTTGACCACCACGAGCGCGTCCGTCCTGGCCGTGACCCGGGCGCGGGCCAGCGCCCAGCCACAGGTCGCGGCAGCCCCACCCATGATGAGGAGGGTCAGCCGCTGGAGCAGTCCGAAGCGGTCCCGGACCGACTCGTCGAAGCCGATCCACGCGGCAGCACACACCACCAGCAGGGTCAGGCCGAAGCCGATGACCGCGTAACGCACGCCCATCGGCCGCCAGGTCGCGGGGAGGGACGGCGACGGCGTCTCAGAGGCGGCAGGCATGGATGTCCGTGAGCAGGATGGCGCGGGCCCCGATCGAGTAGAGGTCGTCCATCAGCCGCTGCGAGCCGGCGCGAGGCACCATCACCCGCACGGCGATCCACCCGGGCTTGCCCAGCGGGGAGATCGTGGGACCTTCGCGGCCCGGAGCGAGCTCGGACGCCGCATCGAGGTGCTTGTGCTCGATGTCGTAGTCCATCATCACGTAGCTGCGGGCGACCAGGACACCCTCGATGCGACGGTGGAACACCTCGAAGTCGGCCGGCACCTCTCCGCCACGGGTGATGAGCACTGCCTGCGAGTCGAGGATCACCTCGCCGAACGTGGCCAGGCCGGCCGCCCGCAGGGTCGAGCCGGTCTCCACGACGTCGGCGATGACGTCGGCGACCCCGAGCTGGATGCTCGTCTCGACCGCACCGTCGAGCCGGGTGACGGTCGCGTCGATGCCGTGGCGGAAGAGGTAGTCCTCCACGACACCGACGTAGGACGTCGCGATCCGGAGGCCGCCGAGGTCCTCGGCCGACGAGTAGCGACCGGCGGGGCCGGCGAAGTGGAAGCGCGAGCGACCGAAGCCGAGGTTCATCACCTCCTCGGCCTTGGCGCCGGAGTCGAGGAGCAGGTCGCGACCGGTGATGCCGACGTCCAGGGTGCCCTCGCCGACGTAGAGCGCGATGTCACGGGGACGGAGGTAGAAGAACTCGACATCGTTCTCGGTGTCGACGAGTGCGAGCTCCTTCGAGTCGCTGCGCTGGCGGTAGCCCGACTCCCGCAGGATGTCGGTGGCTGCCTGGGACAACGCCCCCTTGTTGGGGACGGCGATGCGGAGGGTCATGCGAACTTCACCGGGCTCTCACAGGTGGGCGTAGACGTCGTCGAGGGTCAGTCCGGAGGCGATCATGAGCACCTGGGCGTGGTAGAGCACCTGGCTGATCTCCAGCGCGGTCGCGTCCTTGCCCTCGTGCTCAGCAGCCATCCAGGACTCGGCGGCCTCCTCCAGCAGCTTCTTGCCGATGGCATGGACGCCCGCGTCCAGCTCGGCGACGGTGCCGGACCCGACGGGGCGCTCCACGGCCTTGGCGGACAGCTCGGCCCACAGGTCCTCGAACGTCTTCACGAGGCGCAAGCCTACGGCGCCCGGACACACTCGCTCCCCCCGGTCCCGCACACGGACCACCCCTAGGCGTGGTGTCGCCGTCGGTACTCCGCGCTACGGTCACCGCATGACTGAATCGAACACGTCTTCGGACGATTCCCAGCAGGACGCCGCCACGCAGGACACCACCCAGCAGACGCTGGGTGGCCCCCAGGGCGACAGCACCCGCAAGGACCCCGGGGAGTGGGTGACCGGCGACGAGCCGATGACCGGTGCTCAGCGCAGCTACCTCGACACCCTTGCGCGGGAGGCCGGCGAGGAGCTGCCGGCCGACCTCACCAAGGCGCAGGCCTCCGAGCACATCGACCGGTTGCAGGCAGGCAACGACCGCACGTCCTGAGGCTCCTAGCCCCGGATGTCCCGCACGACCCTCGCCGTGTCGAGGGCGGCGGACGTCGCCTCCCAGCCCTTGTCCTCCGACGAGCCCTCGAGGCCCGCGCGGGCCAGGGCCTGCTCCTCGGTGTCGCAGGTGAGCACCCCGAAGCCGACCGGCATGGCGTGGTCGACGCTCACCTGGGTCAACCCGTCGGTCGCGGCCGAACACACGTAGTCGAAGTGCGGGGTGCCGCCCCGGATCACGACGCCGAGCGCCACCACTGCGTCGTACCCGGCCCTGGCCAGTGCCGCCGCGACGACCGGCAGCTCGAAGGTGCCCGGCACGCGGATGACCTCCGGCTCGGTGACGCCGTAGGCCGCCAGTGCTCGCTCGGCCCCGGCGACGAGACCGTCCATCACCTGGGTGTGCCAGGTGGCAGCGACGACGGCGACCCGCAGGTCGCTCGCGTCGAAGGGTGACGAGGTGGGTGCTCCGGCGCCGCTCATGAGGTTGCTCCGTCGTGGAGGTGGTGGCCCAGGTCGGGCAGGTCGTGGCCCATCCGGTCGCGCTTGGTCATCAGGTAGTCGATGTTGTGGTCGTTGGGGTGCGGCGTCAGCGGCACCTGCTCCGCCACGTGGATCCCGAAGTCCTCCAGGCTGGAGGTCTTGTCGGGATTGTTGGTCATCAGCCGCACCGACGTGATGCCGAGGTCGCGCAGCACCTGCGACGCGGTGCCGTAGTGCCGCGCGTCGGCCGGCAGCCCGAGGTCGAGGTTGGCATCGACGGTGTCGCGGCCGCCGTCCTGGAGCTGGTAGGCCTGCAGCTTGGCGACGAGACCGATGCCGCGGCCCTCGTGTCCGCGCAGGTAGACCACCACTCCCCTGCCCTCGGCCACGATGGTGCTCAGGGCCTCGTCGAGCTGCGGTCCGCAGTCGCACCGCGCGCTCGCGAAGACGTCACCGGTGAGGCACTCGCTGTGCACCCGGGTGAGTACGGGCTCACCCTGCTCGACGGCCTCGGAGAGGTCGCCGTGGACCAGCGCCACGTGCTCGCTGCCGTCGATGGTGATCCGGTAGCCGTAGGCGGTGAAGTCGCCGTGACGGGTCGGCAGCCGGGTCTCGGCGACGCGTACGACGTGACGCTCGTGGCGGCGACGGTAGCGGACGAGGTCGTCGATCGAGATCATCGCCAGGCCGTGCTCGTCGGCGAAGGCACGCAGCTCGGGCGCTCGCTTCATGGTGCCGTCGTCGTTGACCACCTCGACCAGCACGCCTGCAGGTGTCAGGCGCGCCAGCGTGGCCAGGTCGACCGCGGCCTCCGTGTGACCGCGGCGCACCAGGACCCCACCCGCGCGATAGCGCAGCGGGAAGACGTGCCCGGGACGTGTCAGCTCCCACGGCTCGGTCGCGGAGTCGGCGAGCGTGCGCGCGGTGTGGGCCCGGTCGGCCGCGCTGATGCCGGTGCTCACACCGTCGCGGGCGTCCACGGAGATGGTGTAGGCGGTGCGCAGCTTGTCCTTGTTGTGCGGGGTCATCAGCGGGATCTCGAGCCGGTCGAGCATCTCGGCCGGCATCGGCACGCAGATGACCCCGCTGGAGTGACGGATGGTGAAGGCCATCAGCTCCGGCGTGGCCTTCGCGGCGGCGAAGATGATGTCGCCCTCGTTCTCCCGGTCCTCGTCGTCGACGACCACGACGGCCTTGCCGGCCGCGATGTCGGCGATGGCCTGCTCCACGGAGTCGAGTCGCACACCGCTCGTGAGGTCCCTCATGCCGGGATCACCTCGCGATCGTCGGTGTCGGAGGTGTCCACCACGGTCCGGCTCGCCCGGAGCCACACGACGAAGCCGATCACCACGAACACGGCGTAGAAGAGGTACATCCCGGCCGTCGGGTAGTAGCCGGCCTGCACCAGCGTGGTCACGCCGACGACGTCGACCAGGATCCAGACCAGCCAGAACTCGACCCACCCACGGGCCATGCCGTAGGTCGCCAGCATCGAGCCGGCCAGGATCCACGCCTCGGTGCGGGGTCCGTAGGAACCGATCTCCTGAAGGACCACGTAGGCCACGGCGTAGCCCACGACGCCCATCACGACGAGCTGCAGACGCTCGCTCGTGCTCGCCCAGCGCGGAGCGATGGCGCCACCGTCGGACGCACCGCCTGCCCGGCTGATCTGCGACCAGCGCCACCAGCCGTAGAGCGACACGGCCGCGAAGAAGACCTGGCGCCCGGCCTGGCCCCACAGCGGGTCGTCGATGTTGCCGGACAGCTCACCGGTGGCGAACACGGTGAAGAGCAGCACGTTGCCGACGAAGCCCACCGGCCACGCCCAGACGAGTCGCTTGATCCCGAGGATCGCGCTGGCGAGACCGAAGAGGTTGCCGATCACCTCGCGGGCACCGAGCTCCCCGCCCGGCACGGGGATGGTGCCGTGGATCAGCCATTCGAGCAGGTTCATCGGGAGTTCTCCTCAGCGGTGGGAGCGGGGGTGAAGCGGTCGACGAGGCCGCTGGCGAGCAGCTTCTCGACGTGCTTGGCGATGACATCGGCCTCGAGGTTGACCAGGTCGCCCGGCTGGCGCCCACCGAGCGTCGTCCGCGCGAGGGTCTCGGGGATCAGGCTGACGGTGAAGCTGGATTGGCGCGCCTCGACCACGGTGAGGCTGACACCGTCGACGGTGATCGATCCCTTGTCGACGAGGTAGCGGGCGAGGTGGGCGGGCAGGGAGATCTCCACGACGTCCCAGTGCTCGCTGGGCGAGCGCGAGATGATCTCGCCGACACCGTCGACGTGGCCCTGGACGATGTGACCGCCGAGGCGCTTGTCGACGGTCACTGCTCGCTCGAGGTTGACACGGTCGCCGGGCGTGGAGCCGGCCAGCGCGGTCCTGTCGAGCGTCTCCTGCATCAGGTCGGCGGTCCACGTGCCGTCACCGAGAGCCGAGACGGTCAGGCAGCAGCCGTTCACCGAGATCGAGTCGCCGAGCACGGTGCCTCCCAGCACCGTGTCGGCGGCGACCGTCAACCGGATGGCATCACCCTGGTCCTCGATGGCGGCGATGGAGCCCAGCTCCTCGACGATTCCGGTGAACATCAGCTGCTCCTGTGGGTCGTCCGGGTGGTCGGCTGCATGGTGAGCCGCACGTTGGTGTCCTCGCCGTCGTGGCCGTGCAGGACGGTGACGTCCGAGACGTGCAGGTGCAGGGCATCGGTGATCGTGGTGATTCCCAGGTCGGCGACGGCGCTGGTGCCACCGCCCAGCAGCATCGGGGAGACGTAGGTGACGACCTCGTCGACGAGGCCGGCGGCCAGGAAGGCCCGGGCGACGGTGGGGCCGCCCTCGAGGAACACGTGCTGGCGGTCCCGCCCATGGAGGAGTGACAGCGCCTCCTGGGGGTCACGGGTGCGCAGGTGCACGGTCTCGGCCCGGTCGTTGCGGATCCGCCTGTCCGCAGCGAGGTCGCGCAGCCCCATCACGGCCCGCAGCGGCTGGTGCGCGACCGGCTGGTCGAGCTCGTCGCGGACGGTCAGCTCGGGATCGTCGACGTCGACGGTGTGGGTGCCCACGAGCAGGACGTCGCACAGCCCGCGCAGGCGGTGGGTGTCGAGCCGCGCAGCCCTGCTGGAGACCCAGCGGCTGGTGCCGTCGGCAGCGGCGCTGCGGCCGTCGAGGGTGGTGGCGAACTTCCAGGTGACGAAGGGCCGCTGCTGCGCGACCGCGAAGGTCCAGGCCCGGTTGATCGCCTGTGCCTCGTCGCGCATCTCGCCGCCCACCACCTCGACGCCGGCGGTGCGGAGCCGGTCCGCCCCACCCACCGCGACCGGACTGGAGTCGGGCTGGGCGAAGACCACTCGTCGTACGCCCGCGGTGACGAGGGCCTCGCTGCACGGCCCGGTGCGGCCGGTGTGGTCGCAGGGCTCGAGCGTCACGACGGCAGTGCTGCCGCGGGCTCCGTCTCCCGCCTCGGCCAGCGCGGCGACCTCCGCGTGGGCGGTGCCGGCTCCGCGGTGGAAGCCCTCGGCGATCGTCGTACCGTCCGGGGCCAGGAGCACGCAGCCGACCCGCGGATTCGGGCCGAGGGGCACCCCTGGCGTCACAGCGATCTCCAGGGCGCGCCGCATGGCGCTGCGCTCTGCCTCGCTGGTCGTCATCTCCGCCTCCGGTCCGTGGAGCGGACTCAGGGGGCGTGGGACGGAGCGCACGCCCGCGTGGGGACGGGCGCCGAGCCGCCTGCGTGCGCTTCTCATCCGGACTGTGACCGTCGGTCCAGGATTTCCACCTGGTCAACCGGCCACTGGCTGTGACCGGGTCGCGGACTGTGACCGCCGGTGCGGAATCTCACCGCCCCCAGAGCACGCTTGCTCTTCGTGGAGGCAACTGTGCCACAGCCCGGCGCATTCCCTCACGGGTGTCCGGCCCGGGCCCGGACCTGGACAGACCTGGTCAGACCTGGTCGAGGAAGCGATCGAAGACCCGCGCGCCGAACTCCAGCGCGTCGAGGGGCACCCGCTCGTCGACACCGTGGAACAGCGCGGTGAAGTCGAGCTCGGCGGGCAGCCGCAACGGCGCGAACCCGTAGGAGCGCATGTCGAGGGTGCGGAAGTGCTTGGCGTCGGTGCCTCCGCTCATCAGGTAGGGCGCGACGAGGGCGTCGGGGTCCTCGGCGAGCAGGCTGCGGCTCATCGCGGTGACCAGGTCGCCGTCGTAGGGCGTCTCCCAGGGGTCCTGCTTGGACTCGAACGAGAAGTCGATCCCGGGACCGGCCAGCTCGTGGAGGGTGGCGAAGAACTCGTCCTCGTAGCCGGGCAGGA
Source organism: uncultured Actinomycetota bacterium (assembly GCA_963806925.1). Classification (GTDB taxonomy): domain Bacteria; phylum Actinomycetota; class Actinomycetes; order Propionibacteriales; family Nocardioidaceae; genus Nocardioides. Next base: position 28,286 of record CAWEAI010000002.1, read on the forward strand.
AACGGCCGTCGATCGTGGCCTGGGCATCGGTGGGGATGACGTTGGTCTTGTAGCCCGCCCGGAGCATCGTCGGGTTGGCGGTGTTGCGGATGACTGCTCCGATCATCCGGGCCGCGTCGCCGAACTCCTCGACGAGCGCCTCGGCGTTGTCCGGGGACGCCTCGGTGCCGGCGAGCTCCGCGACGCTTGCCAGCAGGACCTCCATCGTCGGGGTGAGCCGCACCGGCCACTGGTGGGCACCGATCCGGGCCACGGCGCCGGCAAGGCGAGTGACGGCATTGTCGTCGTTGATCATCGAGCCGTGACCCGCGCGGCCGTGCGCGCTCAGCCTCATCCAGGCCATGCCCTTCTCCGCTGCCTCGATGAGATAGACCCGACGGCCACGGATCGTCGTCGAGAAGCCACCGACCTCCCCCACCGCCTCGCTGCAGTCGGCGAAGAGGTCGGCGTGGTCCTTGACGAGCAGACCGGCGCCGGAGTGACCACCCGCCTCCTCGTCGGCGGTGAAGCAGAGCACGATCTCGCGGTCGGGGGCGGCACCGGCGGTGGCTCGGGCGCGTACGACGCTGAGCAGCATCGCGTCGAAGTCCTTCATGTCGACCGCGCCGCGACCCCACACCTGGTCGTCCTTGATCTCCCCCGCGAAGGGGTCGACCTGCCAGTCGGACGCCTCGGCCGGTACGACGTCGAGGTGGCCGTGGACCAGCAGCGGGGCGCGGCCGTCGCCGCCGCCCCATCGCGCCACGACGTTGGCCCGCCCGGGTCGGCCCTCGAGGATCTGGGCCTCGATCCCGACCTCGTCGAGCAACGACGCGACGTGCTCGGCGGCCTCGCGCTCGCCCGGTCCGTCGTCGGTGCCGTAGTTGGAGGTGTCGATGCGGATGAGGTCCTGGCACAGCTGCACCACCTCGGCCGCAGGGTCGTAGGCGAGGTCCCTCGAACGGTCGGTCACGGGCTGCTCCATGCCGTCCATCCTGCCCCACGAGGCACGCTGCCCCCGATTGAATGTGGAGCCGTTCGCTTTGCTACTGTTCACCCGCACTCGTCCGGGTGGCGGAATTGGCAGACGCGCTAGCTTGAGGTGCTAGTGCCCGTATTAGGGCGTGGGGGTTCAAGTCCCCCCTCGGACACTGAGAAGGCTCCGGCTCCACGGAGCCTTTTCTTCATTCGATCAGTCGTCGAACGCGTTGACGACGTCCTTGTCGATGGTGCTCTTCGGACCCGTGAACCACTTCTTGGCCGACACGTTCCACCACACCGCCAGCACGAGCAGCGTGCCGATCGTCAGCACCGGGGCGTAGTTGACGCTGCTCCAGGCGAACTCGTCGCTGAACGGCACGCCGGCCGGGGTGAACGGCAGGATGAAGTAGACCGAGATGACCGCGATCTCGGCGACGGCGAGGAGGTTCATCCACTTGTACTTCTTGCCGTTGGTCCAGCTGCCCTCCTCGAACGCATCCCCGATGCGCCAGCGCAGGTAGATCGGGATCATGAAGGACAGGTAGAGCCCGATCACCGCGACCGACACGACGGCGTAGAACGCGATCGGCACGCCGCCGATGCTCTTCAGCGCGGGCAGGGTGATGATCGCGCCGATGACGGCGACGAAGATGACGGCGTTGGCCGGGATCTTGGTGGTGCTGTTGACCGTCGAGAGCCACGTCGATCCCGGGATCGCCCCGTCGCGGCTGAAGGCGAAGGTCATCCGCGAGGCGCTGGTGAGGCACGCCGTGGTGCAGAAGAGCTGGCCGGCGGTCGAGATCAGCAGGATCAGGAAGTGCCAACCGTCGGGGAGTGCCTGGCCGAAGATGACGTCCACCGCCCCGAACCCGTCACTGACTCCCTGCGGGTCCTGGACGGCGAAGAGGAACGCGAGCAGCAGCACGTAGCCACCGATCGCGGAGTAGAAGATCGAGCGCCAGATGCCCTTCGCCGCGCCCTCGGCCGCGCCCTGGGTCTCCTCCGAGAGGTGGGCGGAGGCGTCGAAGCCGGTGATCGTGTACTGCGTGAGCAGGAAGCCGAGCGGGAGCACGAGGAACCAGTAGGCGCCGCTGCTGAACCCGGAGTTGTTGATCCGCTCGGTGAAGACGAAGTCGAGGCTCTGGTGGGTCGGCGGCACGATGATCAGCACCAGGATCACGATCGCGGCGCCGGCGACGTGCCACCACACCGAGATGTTGTTGATCACCGCGAGCAGGTGGCCGCTGAAGATGTTGAGCAGGGACGCCAGCGCCAGGATCGCGACGAACAGCAGGAAGACGCGGGTCAGCGAGTAGCCGTCCGCCCAGCTCGTGCTGATCGTGCTGATCGTCAGGTCGAGGAAGGTCGCCGCGCCGTAGGCCACGCTGGCGGTGACGGCGAGCAGGCCGATCAGGTTGAGCCATCCGGTGAAGAATCCGGCGGCCGGGCCCCCGAGCTTCGCGGCCCACCAGTAGATGCCCCCCGACGTCGGGTAGGCCGAGACCAGCTCGCTGAGGGTGAAGCCGATGATCAGGATGAACGCGGAGATGATCGGCCAGCCCCACGAGATGGCGATCGGGCCACCGTTGTTCCACGCCTGGCCGAAGGTCGTGAAGCACCCGGCCAGGATCGAGATGATCGAGAACGAGATCGCGAAGTTGGAGAAGCTCGACCAGCTGCGGCTCAGCTCCTGCGAGTAGCCCAGCTTGGCGAGGTGCTTCTCGTCATCGGTGAGCTCACGTTCGGGAGCGGACTCTGGAGCGGACATGGGGGCACCTCTCGCGGCGTCGGTGAATGATCGGCAACCTAGACCCGGCTCGCAGCGGTCGTAAAGGGTCCGGACCAGAACTGACCAAAAAAGGTCTGAACTCCGACCATTGACGTGTGGGAGCCGTCACGCACAGACTGGCTCGCATGACCGCCCAGCCCCACGAGCACCTCACCGGAGCGGTGCTCAGGCCGGTGCGCGGGCACCACGCGTTCGAGGGCTGCGTGGAGCAGCTCGCGACCGCGATCCGGCTCGGCGTCTACCCCGTCGGCAGCCTGCTGCCGCCCGAGCGCGAGCTCGCAGAACGTCTCGTCGTCAGCCGTGCGACACTCCGCGAGGCCATCGCCGCCCTGCGCCAGGCAGGGCTCGTCGAGACCAGACGCGGTCGCGGAGGGGGCTCGACGGTGACGTCACAGGCCCGCGGGCGCTTTCGAGGCGGTCTCTCGCGCGTGTCTGCCGCGACCAAGTCCGAATGGCTCGACGCCCTGGAGTTCCGGCGCGTCGTCGAACCCGGGGCCGCGCACCTGGCCGCCACCCACGACCTGTCGGATCCCGACCGCGACCGGCTCGCCGGCACGGAGGCGGCCGTGCACGGGGCGTCGGGCAAACGCGGTCACCGGCAGGCAGACTCCCGGCTCCACCTCACCATCGCCTCGTTGAGCGGGTCGTCCCTGCTGCAGGAGGCGGTCACGTCGGTGCAGTCGACCCTCGACTCGATGCTCGGCGCGATCCCCGCGCTGGAGACCAACATCGCGCACTCCCACCGCCAGCACCGGCTGATCTGCTCCGCCATCCTGGCTGGACGCCCCGACCGCGCCCGGAAGGTGATGGAGGACCACTGCGACGACACGGCGGCACTGTTGCGCGGCCTGCTCGTCTGAGCGCCCGCACCACGCACCGACCGACGACGGGACATGCCTGTCCCCACCCCAGCACCACACCCCCACCCCCACCCCCACCCCGACCCCGACCCCCACCCCGACCGGAGCGCACGTGAGCACACGCAACGACCGCCACCTGACCATGGACGACCTGCGCGCGCGCATCGAGGCGGACGAGGTGGACACCGTCGTCCTCGCCTTCACCGACATGCAGGGCCGGCTCCAGGGCAAGCGGCTGCACGGGCGCTACTTCCTCGACCACGTCGTCGGCCACGGCACCGAGGGCTGCAACTACCTCCTGGCCGTCGACGTCGACATGAACACCGTCGACGGCTATGCGATGACGTCGTGGGAGCAGGGCTACGGCGACATGGAGTTCGTCATGGACGAGCAGACCATCCGTCTGCTGCCGTGGCTCCCGGCGACCGCGATGGTCCAGTGCGACCTCGAGTGGACCGACCACCGCCCGGTGGCAGCCAGTCCCCGCGCGATCCTCAGGGCCCAGCTGGACCGGCTCGCCGAGCGGGGTCTGGTCGCGATGGCCGGCACCGAGCTGGAGCTCGTGATCTACGAGGACACCTACGAGGAGGCGTGGCGCAAGGGCTACCGCGACCTCACGCCCGCCAACCAGTACAACGTCGACTACTCGATCCTCGGCACCACCCGCATCGAGCCGCTGCTGCGCGACATCCGCAACCACATGTACGCCGCCGGCCTGGAGGTCGAGGGCGCCAAGGGCGAGTGCAACTTCGGTCAGCACGAGGTCGGCTTCCTCTACGCCGACGCGATGGCGACCGCCGACAACCACGTCGTGTACAAGAACGCGGCCAAGGAGATCGCAGCCCAGCACGGGAAGTCCGTGACGTTCATGGCCAAGCCCAACCAGCGCGAGGGCAGCTCGTGCCACATCCACATGTCGTTCCGCGGTGCTGACGGCGCGCTGGTCTTCTGGGACGAGGAGACCGGGGCACGCACGCCGCTCTACGACCGGTTCATCGCCGGCGTGCTGGCGACGGCGGCCGACTTCACCCTCTTCTTCGCTCCCAACATCAACTCCTACAAGCGCTTCGCGGACGGCTCGTTCGCCCCCACCACGCTCGGCTGGGGCCTGGACAACCGCACGTGCGCCGTGCGGCTGGTGGGCCGGGGAGCCGGCGCCAGGATGGAGAACCGCATCCCGGGTGCCGACGCCAACCCCTATCTCGCGCTGGCGGCGATGATCGCCGGCGGCCTGCACGGCATCGACGAGGAGCTCGAGCTCGAGCCGGAGCTCACCGGGAACGCCTACGCCTCCGACAAGCCCCGGGTGCCGAACACGATGGGAGCCGCACGTGATCGGTTCCACTCCTCGGAGGTGGCGCGCGCAGCCCTGGGCGACGACGTCGTCGAGCACTACGCCAACATGGCGGACATCGAGCTGGCGGCCTACAACGCTGCCGTCACCGACTGGGAGCTCGTGCGCGGCTTCGAGAGGCTGTGAGGACCGACCCATGAGCATCCTGATCAACCCGACCACCGGCGTCGAGCTCGACCACTCCCCTGCGTCGTCGTCGCTCCAGGAGACCGACGCCGTCATCGCTCGGGCGCACGACGCCTTCCCCGCCTGGCGTGACGTCGCCCCGGGCGAACGCGCGCGGCTGCTGCGCGCCTTCGCCGCGATCGTGGACGCGCACCTCGAGGAGCTCGCACAGCTCGAGGTCCTCAATGCGGGCCACACGATCGGCAACGCCCGCTGGGAGGCCGGCAACGTCCGCGACTGCCTCAACTACTACTCGGCCTCGCCGGAGCGACTGTTCGGCCGGCAGATCCCGGTCGCCGGTGGGACCGACCTGACGTTCCACGAGCCGCTCGGGGTCGTCGGGATCATCGTCCCCTGGAACTTCCCGATGCCGATCGCTGCCTGGGGCTTCGCTCCCGCGCTCGCGGCCGGCAACACCGTCGTCCTCAAGCCGGCCGAGCTGACACCGCTGACCGCGATCCGGATCGGTGAGCTGGCCCTCGAGGCGGGGCTGCCCGACGGGGTGCTCAACGTCGTCCCCGGCAAGGGCTCGGTCGTCGGGGAGCGCTTCGTCACGCACCCGTTCGTGCGCAAGGTCTGCTTCACCGGTTCGACCGCGGTCGGCAAGCGGATCATGGCCGGCTGCGCGGACCAGGTGAAGCGGGTCACGCTCGAGCTCGGCGGCAAGAGCGCCAACATCATCTTCGCCGACACCGACATCGCCGCAGCGGCGGCGGGTGCTCCGGGGGCGGTGTTCGACAACGCCGGTCAGGACTGCTGCGCGCGCTCGCGGATCCTCGTGCAGCGATCGGCGTACGACGAGTTCGTGGGGCGGTTGCAGACGGCGGTCGAGGCCTTCACCGTCATCGACCCCGCCGACGAGAGGAGCCAGATGGGCCCGATGGTCTCGGCCTCCCAGCGCGACGCGGTGCAGCACTATGTCGAGGGTGCGACGGTCGCCTTCACCGGCAGCGCTCCCGACGGGCCGGGGTGGTGGTTGCCGCCGACGGTCGTGGAGACCACCGACACCAGCGAGGCCGTGTGGCGCGAGGAGGTCTTCGGGCCGGTCGTGGCGGTGATGCCGTTCGAGGACGAGGCGGATGCCGTCGCCCTGGCCAACGACTCCGACTACGGCCTGTCCGGATCGATCTTCACCTCCGACGTCAGCCGCGCGCTGCGGGTCGCGCGTGGGGTCGAGGCGGGCAACCTGTCGGTCAACAGCCACTCCTCGGTGCGCTACTGGACGCCGTTCGGCGGCTACAAGCAGTCCGGGCTCGGCCGCGAGCTCGGCCCGGACGCGCCGCAGGCGTTCACCGAGGAGAAGAACGTCTTCATCGCCCACTGATCCCGCATTCCGTTCTCGAAAGGCAAGGAACAGCTCATGGCAGGACGCATCGAGGGCCGCACGGCCGTCGTCACCGGCGGTTGCAGCGGCATCGGCCTGGCTACCGTACGACGCTTCGTCGAGGAGGGAGCCCGGGTCGTGGTCGGCGACATCGACGACGCCACCGGCGAGGCCCTGGTCGGCGAGCTCGGCGGCCCCGACGTGGTGACGTACGTGCATGTCGACGTGACGTCCAAGGAGGAGGTCGACGCGCTGTTCCGCACCGCCAAGGACACCTACGGCTCGGTGGACATCGCCTTCAACAACGCCGGCATCTCGCCGCCTGAGGACGACTCCATCCTCGACACCGACCTCGATGCGTGGCGCCGGGTGCAGGAGGTCAACCTGACGAGCGTCTACCTGTGCTGCAAGGCCGCCCTGCCCTACATGCTCGAGCAGAAGCGCGGCTCCATCATCAACACCGCCTCGTTCGTGGCCGTGATGGGTGCCGCGACCTCGCAGATCTCCTACTCGGCCTCCAAGGGTGGCGTGCTGTCGATGTCGCGCGAGCTCGGCGTGCAGTTCGCCCGGGAGGGCGTGCGGGTCAACGCGTTGTGTCCCGGGCCCGTCAACACGCCGCTGCTCAAGGAGTTGTTCGCCTCCGACGCCGAGCGCGCGGCGCGGCGCCTGGTGCACGTGCCGATGGGTCGCTTCGCCGAACCCGAGGAGATGGCCAACGCCGTGCTGTTCCTCGCCTCGGACGAGTCGAGCTTCATGACGGCCAACACGTTCCTGGTCGACGGCGGCATCTCCGGCGCCTACGTGACGCCGTTGTGAGCCGGGTGCGGTGATGGACGCACCGGTCGTCGGTCTGACGACCTACCGGCAGAGCGCGGCGTGGGGCGTGTGGCACACGCGCGCCGACCTGTTGCCCACGGAGTACGCCGTCACGGTCGAGGCGGCCGGTGGCGTGCCCCTGCTGCTACCCCCCGTCGCCCTGCCCGACGCCGCTGCACAGGTGGTCTCGCGCATCGACGCCCTCATCGTCGCGGGTGGCGCAGATGTCGACCCGGGACGCTACGACGCCACGCCCCACGAGCGGACGAGCGGGTGGCAGCCCGACCGCGACGCCTGGGAGCTCGCCCTGCTGACGGGTGCCGCGGAGGCGGGTCTCCCCGTGCTGGGGATCTGCCGCGGGATGCAGCTGATGGCCGTGCACGCGGGCGGCACGCTCGACCAGCACACCCCCGACCTGGTGGGTCACGACACGCACTCACCCGGTGGTGACGCCTACGGCACGGTCGAGGTGGAGACCCGGGCGGGCTCGCGCCTGGCCGGGCTCGTCGGGGCACGGGTCGAGGTCAGCTGCCACCACCACCAGTCCGTGGCCAGCCACCCGGGTTTCAGTGCCGTCGCCCGGGCGAGCGACGGCACCCTCGAGGCGATGGAGGCCGACGGGGAGCGCTTCTGCCTCGCCGTCCAGTGGCACCCCGAGACGCGGGTCGAGGTCGGGCTGATGGCGGGGCTCCTCGAGGCCGCGGCGGCGCACACGCGACGACGACGCGGTCGTGCGCGCTAGGGGTCAGGCGCGCCGCTGCTGACGGCGCCGAAGCGTCGCCGGGAGCGTCAGCACCAGGGCGAGCGCGACACCGATGAGCATCCCGATGGCGTTGGCCGCGACGTCGCGCGGGTCGGACACCCGGCCGGGGATCGAACGCTGGACGTTCTCGATCATCGAGGTCAGCACGATGCCTGCGGCCAGGGCCACCCACCAGAGCCGGGCGCCGACGAGGAGCAGGAGGAACACGCCCAGGGGGACGAACAGGCCGATGTTGGCGAGGAACTCGACCCGCTCGACGCTCAGCCGGCTCGTCAGCGGCGCGAGGTCGGGATAGCGCTGGAGTCGGGCCAGGATCCGCTCGGCCAGGCCGGCGTAGTCGGGCTGCTCGGAGCCCGGTGTGAGGGTGATGAGCCCGACGAACCCGACGTAGACGAGGGTCAGCAGGCTGAGGACAGGGTGACGGTGCAGCACTGAACCATCATGGGGTCCGGTCCCTGAGCCGGCCGACTCGCCTGACGTCAGTGCCGTCCGCAAGGCTGTCCACATGCCCCGGGTCTGCCTCTCCCGCCTGCCGGACGAGCACGTCCTCGTGGTGGACGACGGCGTGCACCGGGTGATGCCGGATTCCGCGTTGGCGGCCTTTGTGCGCGAGCGCGAGGCCGGCTCGCCCCGATGGGTCTGGGACGACACGGCGCGCTGGTATCCCCCGCTGCTGGCCGCCGGTGTCCGGGTCGAGCGCGGGCACGACCTGCGTCTGGTCCACCGACTGCTGAGGCGAGCGCCCGCGGTGGACGCGCGGCTGCTCGACGGCGACGACTCGGCCCACTGGGACGCGCTGGGGCCGGCCGCGCCACCCGCCCATCCCACGCTCTTCGCCACCGACGACACTGCGGAGCACCTGCGCGCCGACGTCGAGGACGCGCGTCAGGGCGCCGCGATCGCCGCGTCCCCCGAGGCCGCGCGGCTGGGCCTGCTCGTGGCGGCGGAGTCGGCGGGTGCACTCGCCGCGGCGGAGATGACCTACGCCGGGGTGCCGTGGCGCAACGACGTCCACGAGCGCCTGCTGGGCGCCCTGCTCGGCCCGCGTCCGATGCGCGACGCACGCCCGGTGCTGCTGGACGAGCTGGTCGCGCAGGTGCGGCGTGCCTTCGACTCCCCGTCGCTCAACCCCGATTCGCGACCTGACCTGATCGCCGCGCTGCGTCGGGCGGGCATCGAGGTGGCCGACGTCCGGGCATCGACACTGCAGGCGTTCGAGCACCCGGGGATCGCGCCGCTGCTGCGCTACAAGAAGCTCGCACAGCTGTTCCAGACCAACGGGTGGGCCTGGCTCGACGAGTGGGTGAGCGGTGGCCGCTTCCGTCCGTCCTACCAGCCCGCTGGGTCGACGACGGGGCGCTGGTCGTCCAACGGCGGTGGTGCGCTGTCGTTCCCCGTGCAGGTCCGCGCCGCTGCCGTGGCGGACGAGGGCTGGGTCCTGGTCGTCGCCGACGTCGCGCAGCTGGAGCCCCGCGTGCTGGCCGGGATGAGTGGCGACCAGGCCCTGGCGCGTGCCGCCAGGGGGACCGACCTCTACCAGGCGATGGTCGACGACGGTGCTGTCGCGGCGCGCCAGGACGCCAAGCTCGGCCTGCTCGGCGCGATGTACGGCGCCACCAGCGGCGAGAGCGGCCGGATGGTCGCCGGCCTGACCCGGCGCTACCCGACGGCCTTCGGGCTCGTGGAGGAGGCCGCGCGGGCCGGCGAGCGCGGCCAGGTCGTCCGCACGCTGCTGGGCAGGGGGAGTCCGTCGATGGGCGGCACGTGGGACGAGTCGCCCGACGCCCCGCCCACCGACCTCGCCGACCAGGACCGACGCCGTCGGGCCCACGGCCGCTTCACCCGCAACTTCGTCGTCCAGGGCACGGGCGCGGAGTGGGCGCTGTGCTGGATCGCCGACCTGCGCAACCGGCTCTGGCGCCTGGGGCACGGAGGTCCCCTCGACGCGCGACCGCACCTGGTCCTCTTCCTCCACGACGAGGTCGTGGTGCACGCCCCTGCCTCCCTCGCCGACGCCGTCGCGACCGAGATGGCCGCGGCCGCCGCGACCGCCGGTGCTCTGCTGTTCCGCGAGCTGGAGGTCGACTTCCCGCTGACCATCAACGCGGTGCGGTCCTACGCCGATGCCGGCAAGACAGTCCCCGGGGACGACCCGGCGCTCGCGGTCGACAGGACCCCGAGGCCTGGCTCCTCCGCGTCGCCGTAGGGTCGGTCCCATGAAGAGGGACCCGCTCCGCATCGGCTTCGTCACCGGTGCGACCCCGGACAAGTGGGCACGCAACTGGCGCGACCAGCGACCGGAGCCCCTGGAGCTCGTCCCGGTGACGGAGGTCGACCAGCTCGTCGGTGTGCGCGAGGGCACCTTGGACATGGCGCTCGTCCGGCTACCTGCCGACACCGAGTCCCTCCACTGCGTCCGGCTCTACGACGAGGTCCAGGTCGTCGCCGCGTCCCGCGAGCACCTGATTGCGGCGAGCGACGTCGAGGTCAGCACCGCCGACCTGGTCGACGAACAGCTCGTACGTCCGCACGCGAGTGGCTGGTGTCCCCGGGTCGAGCAGCTCGACTGGCCTGCGATGTCCGAGCAGGAGGCCATCGAGACGGTCGCCGCCGGCACCGGGATCGTCATCGTGGCGATGTCGGTCGCGCGCCTGCACCAGCGCAAGGACGTGGTGACCCGGGAGGTCTGCGACCTCGAGCCCACCACGATCGCCCTGGTCTGGCGTCTCGACCGCGACGACGAGGTGACCCAGACGTTCGTCGGGGTGACCAAGGGCCGTACGGCACGGTCCTCGCGGTAGCGGCCGGCGCGGGGCTGCGTCCGCCGAGGGGATCCGTGACAGGACGCGGTCCTCGACCCACCCGCGGATCGGCTGCGCGACCTCCCGCAACCGGCGGGCGCGGCCCTCAGCGGTCCTCTGCCTCGCGGTGGTTGCCCGGCCGCGAGTGGGGCGTCGCCAGTACCGACTCGATCGTGGCCTGGTCGTAGACCTCGCCGAGCCAGGCGAACAGGCCGCGCAGGACCTCGGGATCGGCGACGTAGTCGTCGTAGTGCACGCGGTAGACCGACTCGCCCAACCCGTCGGCGGCGCTCAGCATCCGCTCCTCGATCCGCTGCACCCGGCCGAGCGGATCGTCCTTGTGGGTCCAGAAGTTGCTGGCCGCGACGTCCTGGAGGTTGCGCGTGTTGAGCACGAAACGCGCACCGGGGAAGACCTGTCGCAGGAACTCGAGATAGTCGGGGAGGTCCTCGTCGTACCAGCGGATCTCCTTGTAGCCGGTGACCCGCGTGTCGGGCCGGGGTCGCAGCAGGGTCGCCTCGGCCAGGGCCCGGATGTGCTGGAGGGAGGCCGCCTCGGGGAACGCCTCGATGCCGAACCACGGATGCGTCGGCCGGCTCGCCCGGCCGGCGTGGACGCGCTCCCTCTCGGCCATCGAGCTGCGGTGGAACTCGTAGAGGTGGCGCATCGCGTGACGGTTCTCGCCGCGCAGCAGCCAGCCCGGGATCGAGTTGAGGATCCCCATCAGCAGCGTCGAGCCCGACCTGCCGTAGGTCATCACGAAGACGTGGGCGAGGTCCGTCACGTCACGCTCACCACGACTTCTCCAGGGGCCGTCCCTCGTGGAACCCGGCCGCGGACTGCACGCCGACCAGCGCCCGCTCGTGGAACTCGGCGAGGGTGCTGGCGCCGGCATAGGTGCACGACGACCGCACGCCCGAGCAGATCTGGTCGACCAGGTCCTCGACACCGGGGCGCTGCGGGTCGAGGTACATCCGCGACGACGAGATGCCCTCCTCGTAGAGACCCTTGCGGGCGCGGTCGTAGGACGACTCGGCCGAGGTCCGGTTGGCGACCGCGCGCGCGGAGGCCATCCCGAAGGACACCTTGAAGGGTCGGCCGTCCGCGTCCTGCATCAGGTCACCGGGCGACTCGTGGGTGCCGGCGAACCACGAGCCGATCATGACCGAGGACGCACCGGCGGCCAGCGCGAGGGCCACGTCGCGCGGGTGGCGTACGCCTCCGTCGGCCCACACGTGCTTGCCCAGCTCGCGCGCGGCCGTCGAGCACTCCAGGACGGCGGAGAACTGCGGGCGTCCGACGCCGGTCATCATCCGCGTCGTGCACATCGCACCCGGCCCGACGCCGACCTTGACGATGTCGGCACCGGCCTCGATCAGCGCTCGCGTGCCGTCGGCCGAGACGACGTTGCCTGCCGCGATCGGAACCCGGGGCGACAGCGCACGGACCGCCTTCAGCGCCTGGAGCATCCGGTCCTGGTGGCCGTGAGCGGTGTCGACGACGAGGCAGTCGACCCCCACTGCGAGGAGCTGCCCGGCACGGTCGGCGACATCTCCGTTGACTCCCACCGCGGCGGCGATGCGGAGCCCGCCGGACGCGTCGAGCGCCGGGGAGTAGAGCGTGGCGCGGAGCGCGCCGAGGCGGGTCAGCACGCCGACCAGCTCGCCGGTCCCCAAGACCGCGACCGCCAGGGGCGCCTTCGCACGCTCGATGGCGTCGTAGACCGCTCGCGGATCGGTGGTGGCCGAGACGGTGACCACCGCCGGGTTCATCACCGACGCGACCTGGGCGAAGCGGTCCACCTCGGCGCAGTCGCTCTCCGCCACGACGCCGATCGGGCGGCCGTCCTCGACGACGACCGCGGCGCGGTGCGCCCGCTTGGGGATCAGCGACAGCGCCTCGGCGACCGTCTGGTCCGGGCGCAGCACGATCGGGGTGTCGAAGACCTGGTGGCGCTGCTTGACCCAGGCGACGACGTCGGCGACCACCGCGATCGGGATGTCCTGCGGGACCACGGTGATGCCGCCGCGGCGTGCGACGGTCTCGGCCATCCGCCTGCCGGCGATGGCCGTCATGTTGGCCACCACCAGCGGCAGGGTCGCGCCCGTGCCGTCCGAGGTGGACAGGTCGACGTCATACCTGCTGGCGACCTCGGAGTGCCGGGGCACCATGAAGACGTCGTCGTAGGTCAGGTCGTGGGACGGGGCCTCGTGAAGGAACTGCACGTGGGCGGACTCTACGCGGCGGGTCGAGCGGCTGGTCAGCCCTGACCGGCCGCGTGCTGCAGCGCGCGCCACGTGCGCTCGACGTCGGCCCGGGTCGTACGCCAGCTGCCGACCGCCAGCCGGATGGCGGTGCGTCCGTTGACGGTGGTGTGGCTGAGATAGGCCTCCCCCGAGTCGTTGACGGCCTCCATCGCCGCCATCGTCTGCTCGTCACCTGCGACCAGACGGAACACGACGAGCGAGAGCGCTGGCTCGGTGACCATCTCGAAGCGGTCGTCTGCGGCCACCAGGTCGGCGACGTGCTCGGCCAGCTCGACACCACTACGGATGTGCGCGCGAAGCCCCTCGAGCCCGTAGGTGCGCAGCACCGCCCACAGCTTGATCGCGCGGAACCGTCGGCCGAGCTGGGGGTGCCAGTCGCGGTAGTCGACGACCTCGCCCGACTCGGTCGCGGCGTTGCGGAGGTATTCGGGGAGGATCGACAGCGCGCCCGTCAGCGCGGCCCGGTCGCGCACCCAGAAGGTGCTGCAGTCGAAGGTCGTCAGCAGCCACTTGTGGGGGTTGGTCACGAAGGAGTCGGCCGCCTCCACCCCCGCGAGGTGGTCGCGGTGCTCGGGACACACCGCCGCCACGCCGGCCCACGCGGCGTCGACGTGCACCCACACACCCCACTCGCGGACCACCTCGGCGACCGCGCGGACGTCGTCCATCGCACCGGTCGAGGTGCTCCCGGACGCGAGGTGCACCATCACCGGACGCGCCCCGGCCTCCACGTCCTCGAGGAGCGCGTCGCGCAGGGCGTCCACGTCGATGGCCTGGGTCTCGGGGTCGACGTCGATGGCGCGGACGGCGTCCTCGCCGAGACCCGCCATCATCGCCGCCTTGACCAGTGACGAGTGCGCCTGGGTGGAGCCGTAGACGCGCCACGCCACGTCGCCGAGCCCGTGGAGGCGTACGTCTCCCCCGCTGGCCCGGTGCAGGGCCGAGAGCAGCGCCGTGAAGGTCGCGGTCGACGCGGTGTCCTGGATGACCCCGCCGCCGGGACCGGCGCTGCGGAACGCCTGGGGCAGGTCGAGGGCGTCGGCGAACCAGTCCATGACGACCTGCTCCACCTCCGTCACGGCAGGACTGGTCGCCCAGATCATCCCCTGCGCGCCGATGCCGCTGGAGAGGAGGTCACCCAGGATCGCGGCGGGAGAGGAGTTGGCCGGGAAGTAGGCGAAGAAACGTGGGTGCTGCCAGTGGGTGAGCCCGGGCACCACGATGCGGTCGAGGTCGGCGAGCACCGCGTCGAACGACTCGCCGTCCTCGGGCGCCGAAACGGGAAGCATGCGCCGTACGTCGCCGGGCGCGACCTGCGAGCGCACCGGCAGGTCGTCGAGCGAGGCCCAGTAGTCGGCGATCCAGTCGATCGCGGCGTGGCCCTGGCGGCGGAACTCCTCAGGCGACATGTGGCCGCTGGTCTGCTCGTCTGGCTGCTGGTCCGGCATGACCCGAACGTACCGGTGCGGTTGGGTCGTCGTACTCAGAGGTGGTCACGTACGTCGACAGGTCCGGCACCGTGACGCAGCAGCGACGGTTGACCCATGACGAACACGACGCCCACCAAGAACACCAACGCCTTCTTCCTCCAGGCCGGCATCTCCTTCGCCGTCGCCCTCCTCACCATGGTCTTCGCGATCTTCTACCTGCCCGTCGATCCGTGGATCCGGGCCTTCCTCGGCCTCGGGACGATGTTCCTCACGACCTCGAGCTTCACCCTCGCCAAGTGCGTCCGCGACGCGCAGGACGACAACTACGTGGTGACCCGGCTCGACCAGGCCCGCGTCGACAAGATCCTCTCCGACCACGATCCGTTCAAGAGCATCACCTGACCCGGGTCGCCCGATCAAAACCCGCCGGTGTCAGCTGATCCGGACCTTCTTGGTTCGCTTGGTGGTGGCGGCGAAGCCCTTCTTCTTGGCGGTCACCTTCACCTGGAACTTCGAGCGTCGATCGGTCGCCTTGAGGCGGTAGACCGGACCGCGCACACCCTTGATCTTCTTGCCACCGCGATACCAGACGAACTTGAAGGAGACGTTCTTGACCTTGGTGCTCACCTTGACTGCGAGCACGTGGCCCGCCTTGGGCTTGCCGACCAGCTTGGGCTTCTTGAACGCAATACCCGGGCGGGCGACCTTGAGACCGGTCGGTGAGGTCACACTTACTGGGGCGTAGTTGGTGCCGGTGCCGGTGACGGTGACGGTGACGGTCTTGTTCGCCTGCGCCGACGTCAGCGCCAGGGTGCTTGCTGTCGCACCGGCGATAGCGACGCCGTCGCTGAGCCACTGGTAGGTGAAGGCGGTCGCACCCGACCATGTGCCGGGCGCGGCGCTCAACGTCTGACCGACAGCAGGCGTGCCGGTGATACTCGGTACGCCGGGGTAGATCGCCGAGGCGCGATAGTTGGCGACGATGGGTGCTGCTTCGTTGATGACGCGGGCGTTGTTCGCGAGCGGCGAGCCCATCGGACGGCCGTCGGCCGGGAAGAGCACGTTGGGGTTGGAGTAGTAGGGCTGACGTTGCGTGCAGCCACAGGTGGTGAAGTAGGACATGATCGTGATCCGTTTGGCTGGATCCGCCACGGCGTAGTCGACGAAGCCCCGGGCGTACGGCGCCGTGTCAGAGCGTGCCGAGCCCGCACCGGCGTCGTGATCGGCACCGAGGTTGTGGCCGACCTCATGGGAGAAGACCATGTCGCCGGCACCCGTGGCGCACCACGCCTGCTGGATGCTGTAACCGTTCTCGGGATCGGGCGTGGGCACGGTGCTGTAGAAGCCCCAGCCACAGGTCCCCGTGGTCGAAGGGCCACCGAAGTAGACGTTGACCAGGTCGGCATGCAGGGCGTCTCGCATGGGCGGGATGTCATCGAAGGCGCCGTCGGTGGGGTTCGCCACTCGCCCCAGCTCGATGTCCGTGGCGAGGGTGCCGCTGTCGGGACCGCTGGTGAGCATCGTGCCGACGAGGTTGAGTCTCGTGGTGATCTGCGAGTTCACGTACGCCTGGTTGGCCTGCGCGATCCCGGTGGCGATCTGCGCCTTGATCTGGGTCTCGCCGCCGGCTTCGCTAGCGGCACGGGAGGTATAGGCGACCAGGATGTCGATCGACGTCGACGGGTCGGCCGCCCCGGCCTGGGCCCCAGCCGCCGATCCGCCGATCGTTCGGGAGCCAAGCCTGTGGTCGGTCTGCGCGACCGCGTCGGTCGAGGCGCTCGGGACGGGCGACGGGCCGTTCTCGATCACGCGGTAGGTCGAGCCGTCGACCTGCGTGGCGGTGAAGCTTGCGTTCGTCGTCGCGATCTCGAGGTGGTAGCTGTCGTCGACCTGCGTAGCGTAGAAGGTGCCTGGGGTGCCGCCGTCCCCGGCGTCGGTTCGACCGACCCAGGAGCGGTAGCCCTTGCCGCTGCCGGTCGATGTCACGAGGACAGCGAGTGAGGTGTCGGCGAACAGGTCGAGAAGCACCCGGTCACCTTGACTCGCGTCGGTGAGTGCATCGGAGTTGAATGTCCTCAGGCTCGAGCGCTCGGCCCTGGCTGGGGCGGCCGGGTCGGCCTTCGAGTCCCCGAAGAGGTCGGGGGTCGGGGTCGCCTGAGCCCCTTGCCCTCCGAGCGTGGTGGGCAACAACGTCGCGAGAAGTACGACGGACGCCGCGGACGCCACGCGCCTCCGGACCAATTTCATGAATGCTCCTGTCGTGACGGTCGGTGCTACCCGCGCGGACTGTAGATATGTAGCCCACCCAGAGCGGGACTCCGCGCAGTGCGTCCTCGACTTTGGGGAGGCGGCGGCCTGTGGCCCGTCGATCCGGCACAACGTCTCGCTGTGTCTCGCTCTGTGCCGTGTACCCGTTCTATGCCACCGCGGTTGTTGAGGGGCGGGTACTGCTCGACCACGTAGTGGTGCCGAGCGGACTCGACCTGACCCGCGTTGAGGGAATCGGGCCGCTGGCCGAGGAGCAGGACGGTCTTCGAGCAACCCGTCCCATGGACCTGCTCGAGGTGTGCGACGTGGCTCCTGGCGGAGCGCATCAACCGAGACCGACGCGTACGACGCTCCGCGGGACTGGTCAGACAGCGCCCAGCGTAGAGGTGGAGGTGCCGCAGAGTGTGCCGCGCGTCGGTGAGCGCACCTC
Source organism: uncultured Actinomycetota bacterium (assembly GCA_963806925.1). Classification (GTDB taxonomy): domain Bacteria; phylum Actinomycetota; class Actinomycetes; order Propionibacteriales; family Nocardioidaceae; genus Nocardioides. The sequence goes on from CAWEAI010000002.1 coordinate 45,513, forward strand.
GGTGAGGAGGGGGCAGGGCTTCGGGCAAGCGGGCCGTCCGCTCGCCTCGCCACGCACCACTAGCCGGACAGGGCATGCCGGGAGGGGGCGTCGGTGTACGCGAGCGAGGGCAGGTGGGGGAAGTCCGACGCGATGGGGGCGTTGCAACGGCACATCTGTGCAGGAGTCACCGCTGAGGCGGTGACTCCTGCACAGGTCGGCCTACTTCAGCTCCGAGCTGTTCAGCCCGAGGATCCGCCGGGCCACGATCAGCTGCTGGATCTGCTGCGTGCCCTCGAAGATGTCGAGGATCTTGGAGTCGCGCGCCCACTTCTCGAGCAGCTCCACCTCGCTGTAGCCGAGGGTGCTGCACAGCTGGACGCACGACAGCGTCACGTCGGACCCCACCCGCGCGGCCTTGGCCTTGGACATCGATGCCTCGAGCGAGTTGGGCCGGCGGTTGTCGGCCATCCAGGCGGCCTGCATCATCAGCAGCTGGGCGCCCTCCCAGTCGGCCTCGAGCTGGAGGAACGTCGCGGCGGCTGCGCTCTGGTTCTGCGCCGGTCGGTCGTAGTCGATGACGACACCAGCCTGCTCCAACAGGTCGCGGGTCAGGTCGAGGGAGGCCCGAGCGCAGCCGACGGCCATGGCTGCCACGAGGGGACGGGTGTTGTCGAAGGTCGTCATCGCGCCCGCGAATCCGGACTTCGCGTCGATCTCGGGCGACCCGAGCAGGTCCTCGGCCGGCACCCGGCAGTCGGTGAAGGTGATCGCGGCCGTGTCCGAGGCGCGGATGCCGAGCTTGTGCTCCAGGCGCTCGACCGTGAGGCCGGGGTTGTCCTTGCGGACGAGGAAGGACCTGATCGCCGCGTGGCCGAGCTCCTTGTCGAGGGTCGCCCAGACCACCACGCTGTCGGCCCGGTCGCCGGAGGTGACATAGATCTTCTCGCCGTTGATGACGTAGTCGTCGCCGTCCTTGACCGCCGTGGTCGTCAGGTTGGCCGAGTCGGACCCGATGCCCGGCTCGGTGATCGCCATCGCCGCCCACGTGCCCCGGTAGCGCTCGAGCTGCTCGGCGTTGGCCAACGAGGCGATCGCGGAGTTGCCCAGACCCCTTCGCGGCATCGACAGGAGCAGCGCGGTGTCGCCCCAGCACATCTGGGCCACCGACAGGACCGAGGCGAGGTGGGAACCGTTGCGCACCCTGCCGGGCTCGGCGACCTCGTCCTCGCGTCGTGCGTCACCCGCCCCGACACCGACCCCCGCGCTCGTCTCGGACACGCCGTCGATCAGCGCGGCGAGCATGTCGAGCTCCGTCGGGTAGTCGTGCTCGGCCCGGTCGTACGTGCGCGAGATCGGGCGCAGCACGTTCAACGCCAGCTGGTGGGCCTGGTCGATCAGCGTCGACTGCTGGTGAGGGGTCTCGAGGTTGATCATCAGACGAGCACCGCACCCTCCATGACGCCGACGGCCCGCAGGTCGCGATACCACCGTTCGACCGGGTGTTCCTTGACGAAGCCGTGGCCACCGAGCAGCTGCACGCCGTCGAGGCCGATCCTCATGCCCTTCTCGGCGCACAGCTGGCGGGCCAGGCCGACCTCGCGGGCGAAGTCCTCGCCGCGGGCGGCACGCGAGGCGGCCTTCCACGTCAGCAACCGCATCGCCTGCAGCTCGATCGCCATGTCGGCCACCATGAAGGCGACGGACTGACGGTGGCTGATCGGCTCGCCGAACGCGTGGCGCTCGTTGACGTAGTCCGTGACGTGGTCCAGCACCGCCTGGCCGGTGCCGACCGCCAGCGCGCACCACGCCAGCCGCGAGAGGCGTACGCACTCGCGGTAGGCGTCGCCCTCGGTGTCACCGAGCAGCGCGTCCGCGCCGACGCGTACGCCGCTGAGGTGCAGGCGCGCGAGGCCCGCTGCACGCACGCCCATCGACGGGTCGGGCTCGACCCGGAGCCCGTCGGTGCCGGACTCGACGAGCAGGAGGGCGGGGACGTCGTCGAGGCGCGCCGCGACGACGAACAGCTCGGCCTCGGCACCGCGCACGACGGCGGACTTCACGCCGTCGAGCACATAGCCGCCGCCGTCGCGCACGGCGGTGGTCGACAGGTCGAGCGGGTCGAAGAGGACGGTCGGTTCGGCGATGGTCAGGGCCGCGACCGGGACGTGGTCGCCGGTGAAGGCCGGGAGGTAGGCCTGCTGCTGCGCCTCGGTCCCCCAGAGGCCGATCGCGGTCGCCACGGCGCCGGGCGCGAGCATCGCGACAGCCAGGCCCATGTCCCCCTCTCCGAGGGCCTCGGCGACGAGCGCGCCCGCCATGGCAGAGCGCTCCGCCATGATCCCGCCGAGCACCTCGGGCACGCCGAGACCGGACAACCCGACCTCCGCGGCTGCGGCCAGCACCTCCGCCGGGGCGGTGCAGGCCACGTCGGCACCTGCCGCGGCAGGACGCAGCACCTCGGCGGCCAGCTGCCGGACCACGTCGAGCAGCATCTGCTCGTCGTCGGTGGGCGTGAGGTCGAAGACACCGGTGGAGGTCGTGTGGGTCGGGCGAGTGCCCGCAGCGCTGGTCTCGCCGGAGGACGACCCGAGACGTCCTTCCGGTCGCGACCTGCTGATGAAGGACACGAGCCCAACGTAACTGCGGGTGGCACCCGTGACCAGAGGTGCGCGCGTGGCGTGGGTCGTCGGGCCCCGTCGCTAGGATCCACCGCATGTCCGACGACGCCGAGACCGCCGCCCGCACCGACCTGCGGGCACCGCACGGTCCTCTTCCCGAGGGCGGATCGGCTCGGCCGATCACCCGGTGGGGCGCCGAGGTGATGCACCGGCCGCAGCGGGTCGTGACGACGTACGACGACGCGCTGACCTCGCTCGCCGCCGACATGGTGGCCACCATGTATGCCGCGGACGGGGTCGGCCTGGCCGCCTGCCAGGTCGGCGAGGACGTGGCGATGTTCGTCTTCGACTGCCCCGACGACGACGGGGTGAGCACCGTCGGCGTGGTGTGCAACCCCGTGCTGACCCTGCCCGAGGGCCGCGATCGACAGCTCGAGGACGACGAGGAGGGCTGCCTGTCCTATCCCGGCTCCTTCGAGTCCTGCGCCCGCCCCGACTGGGCGCGCGTGGACGGCTTCGGCCTTGACGGCGAGCCCCTCTTCTTCGAGGGCGACGGGCTGCTGGCCCGCTGCCTGCAGCACGAGACCGACCACACCCTCGGCACCGTCTTCGGTGACCGGCTCTCGGCCAAGTCGCGCAAGAGACTCACCAGGAAGCACGACGACGCCGCCGAGGACTTCCCGCCCAGCTGGCCCGCCGACGCCGAGGCGTCCTCGTGAACGAGCTCCGCATCACCCGCGAGAACGCGCGCTTCCAGCAGTGGGAGGCGCTGATCACCAACCGGTCCAAGCGGCACCGCAACCGCGAGTTCCTCGTGCAGGGCGTACGGCCCATCACCCGGGCGGTGGAAGAGGGTTGGACCGTGCGGGCACTGCTGCGCGCCGACGGCGCGTCGTCGACCTGGGCCGACGCCCTCTGGGCCGATCACGACGGCACGAACGTCGGCGGTGAGCGGGTCGTCCTGTCCCCCGACCTCCATGCTCGGCTCAGCGGCAAGGAGGACGGCGCAGAGCTCGTCGCGGTCGTCGAGATGCCCGACGACGACGTCTCGCGCCTCGCGGGGTCCGCACGCCCGCACGGCCCGATCGTGGTCTTCGACCGGCCCACCAGCCCCGGCAACATCGGCACGCTGGCGCGGTCGGCGGACGCCTTCGGTGCCGCCGCCCTGGTCGTCACCGGTCACGCCGCCGACCCGTACGACCCCCGGGCCGTCCGCGCGAGCACCGGGTCGCTCTTCGCGCTGACGGTGCTGCGGGTCCCCGGACCCGGGCCCGTCGTCGAGCACGCCCACGCCCACGGCTACCGCATCGTCGGCACCGACGAGGAGGGCAGCCCCCTCACCGGGGTCGACCTCGGCGGGCGGGTCGTGATCGTGGTCGGCAACGAGACCCACGGCTTGTCGTCGGGTTGGCGGGTGGTCTGCGACGACGTGGCGAGCGTCGCGATGACCGGCACGGCGTCATCGCTGAACGCTGCCGTCGCAGGCTCGATCGTCCTCCACGAGGTGCTGCGTCAGCGCCTCGCCGCGGCGTAGCAGGCGACCGCGCTCGCAGCAGCGACGTTGAGGGAGTCGATGCCGGCCCGCATCGCGATGATCGCCCGGCGGTCGGCCGAGGTCTCCCAGCGCGACGACAGGCCGTGTCCTTCGGAGCCGAGGACCAGGGCCAGCCGGTCGACCCCGTCGACGGCCTCCTCGATCGGCACCGAGTCCCTCGACAGCGTGAGCGCGATCGTGGTGAGACCGCGTTCCGAGATCGCCGGCAGGGCGTCGTACCAGTCCGGCAGGCGGGTCCACGGCATCGAGAACACGGCACCCATGCCGACCTTGATGGACCTGCGGTAGAGGGGGTCGGCACAGCGTGGCGCGAGCAGGACCGCATCGAAGCCGAGGGCCGCTCCCGAGCGGAACACCGCACCGACGTTGGTGTGGTCGACCAGGTCCTCCAGGACCAGCACCGACCGCGCCCCGTCGAGCACCTCGTCGACGCTGAGCAGCGGGCGGCGGTGCAGCGAGGCGAGCGCACCCCGGTGCACGTGGAAGCCCGTCACCTGCTCGATGAGCGCCTCGGAGAGCACGAAGCACGGACCGGCGCTGCGGGCGAGGACGTCGTCGAGCCCGTCGAGCCAGCGCGGGGCCATCAGGAACGAGCGCGCCTCGTGACCGGCCTCGACGGCGCGGCGCACGACCTTCTCCCCCTCGGCGATGAACAGCCCGTGCTCGGCCTCGAGGCTCTTGCGGAGCTCGACGTCGCGCAGGTCGCGGTAGTCGGCGAGACGGGGATCGTCGGGGTCCTCGATGTGCACGCGCTGAGCGAGGTCAGCCACGGGCCGGGCGTCGCCCTGCGTAGTGCTCCGGACGCGCCACGGCGACCACGTCGCCGATCACGATGATGGCCGGGGGGACCACCTGGTGGCGGACCAGGTCGTCGGCCAGCGAGCCCAGGGTGGTGAGCACGGTGCGCTCGGCGGGCATGGTGCCGTCGACGATCACCGCGACAGGCGTCGAGGCGTCCCGGCCGCCGGCGACGAGCGTCGCGGCGATCGCCGGCGCGTTGTCGACCGCCATCAGCAGGACCAACGTCCCCCGCAGCGCCGCCAGCGCGTCCCAGACGACCAACGACTCGGGGTGACCGGGCGGGAGGTGGCCGGAGATGACGGTGAACTCGTGGGCGACCCCGCGGTGGGTGACCGGGATGCCGACCCGGGCAGGTACGGCGATCGCCGAGGTGAGGCCCGGCACGACGGTGACGGGCACGCCGGCAGCCGCGCAGGCCAGCATCTCCTCGAACCCGCGCCCGAAGACGAAGTTGTCACCCCCCTTGAACCGGACGACGCGCTTGCCGGCGAGGGCCCGATCGACGATGACCGCATTGATGTGGTCCTGCGAGGCGGAGCGTCCCCGCGGCAGCTTGGCGACGTCGATCAGCTCGATGTGGGGGCCCAGCTCGTCGAGCAGCTCGCGCGGGGCCAACCGGTCGGCGACGACCACGTCCGCCGAGGCGAGGGCGTGTCGCGCGGCCACCGTCACGAAGTCCGCCCCTCCCGGTCCGCCGCCGACGAGCACCACGCCCGGGGTGCGGTCGTGTGCATCGGGGGCGCTCAGGTGCCCGTCGCGCAGGGCCGTGATGATGTCGTCGCGCAGGGACGCGGACTTCCGGGGCTCCCGGTTGCCCAGGACCCCGACAGTGAGGCTGCCGTGGTGGCCCACGGCCGGCGTCCACGCCGATCCTCCGCGTGCGTCGTCTGCCCGCACGCAGAAGGTGTGGCGGTGCTCGGCGGCGGCTGCCACGCGGGCGTTGACCTCGGGGTCGTCGGTCGCCGCCACGACGTACCAGGCGCCGTCGAGGTCGGACTCGGCGAAGTCACGCAGCACCAGGGTCAGCTCGCCACCCAGCCCCTCGATGGCGGGGGTGACCTCGGGGCTCACCACGCTCACCACGCCACCAGCGGCGAGGAGGGTCGGCACCCGACGCTGGGCGACGTGTCCCCCGCCGACCACGACCACCTTGCGCCCTGTCAGCACGAGCCCGGCCAGGTAGGGATGGGTCTCGGGTGAGGGCTCGGCGGAACCGCTGTCGCTCATGGTCCATTGTCTCTGGCCCCCGCGTGGGGCCGGTGGCTAGGTTCGAGGAATGAGCATCGAGCGACCTGTGACCCCCAACCCCTACGACTACCTGCCTCAGACCGAGTCCTTCACCGTCACCAGCGACGACGTCACCGACGGAGCCCCTCTCAAGGACGACCAGGTGGCCGACCTCGGCAACACCTCGCCGCAGCTGTCGTGGTCCGGCGCACCGGAGGGGACGCAGTCCTACGTCGTCACCTGCTTCGACCCCGACGCCCCCACCCCGAGCGGTTTCTGGCACTGGGGCCTGGTGGACATCCCGGCCGACGTCACGTCCCTGGACACCGGCGCAGCGGCCGCCACCCTGCCCGGAAAGGCGTTCCACGTCCGCAACGACGGTGGTGGGGTCGGCTTCATGGGCGCCGCACCGCCGCAGGGGGACCAGCCCCACCGCTACTTCTTCGTCGTCCATGCCGTGCAGGATGCCTCCCTCGGGGTGGACGCGGACGCCTCCAACGCGGTGGTGTCCTTCAACCTCGCCTTCAAGACGCTGGGACGCGCGATGCTGCACGGCACCTACCAGCACTGATCGGCTGGCATCGGACTGCCCCGTCGCGGTAGTCACACCGAGCACATCGCTCGCACCCACCTCAGGAGACGCGTGGTCTGGGCCGACAGGTCCAGACCACGGGTCTCCTTTTTCGCGTTTGCGACAAGGGAAGCACTAGAAGGGTTTGAATCTCCTCCAAGACGGTTTTCCTAGTTTTATCGCTGAACGTTGACCAAGTCTTCGGCCATCGCAGCGAATTGAGCGTGGAGGCCGTCTGAGAGACAGCGAGTGATCAAGATGAAGAGATCGCTATCTTCTCGATTCTCTCAAGATTTGCTCAAGTAGAGCAGACGGTCCCTACGGAGGAAAGCCACATGCGCACCCACGCCCTGACCCGCCTCGCGACGCTGGCATTCACCGTCACGCTCCTGCTCGGTCTCCCCATCTCGGCCCAGGCCGCCACCTGGTCCGTCCCCTCGACCGTTGCCGTCAAGGACACGAGCGCCCAGAGCAACGACGACCTCGAGACGTCCCTCATGGTCGAGATCAACAACGCGCGCGCTGCCAACGGGCTGCGCAAGATCTGGAACTTCGACGTCTGCACCGACGCGCTCGCCGAGCAGTGGGGCGCACGCATCGCCCGCACGGGTCTGTTCGAGCACCGCAACCAGAGCGACGTCATCCGCAGGTGCAAGCACTCGTGGGCCGGTGAGACCCTGGTCCGCGGTGTGGGCCTGACCCCGAAGGACATGGTCGACCTCTGGCTGAACTCCCCCGGGCACCGCGAGATCCTGCTGAGCCCCCACGCACGTCGCTCCGGCGTGTCGATCGTGCAGGACCCGCAGGGTCGCACGATCGGTGTCGTCAACCTGGTCCGTCAGAGCTGAGCCACCGCTGAGGTCAGCACCGGTCTCGACAGCCGCACAGGTGCGGTGCACCTCACTCGTGTGAGACGATCCCGGCCCCCTCGTGGGCGGGCCGGGATCGATCGTCGAGGGGAGTGGCCAGTGCTGCATGTCGCCATCGCGACGCGTGCCTTCCGCCGCTACTCCACCTACCGCGCCGCGACGCTGGCCGGGGTCTTCACCAACTCGGTCTTCGGCATCATCTACTCCTACGCCTACATCGCGCTGTGGGACGCCAACCCCAGCGCCGGCGGCTACGACCAGCAGGACGCGGTGACGTACGTCTGGCTCGGCCAGGCGCTCCTGATGACCATCGCCCTGTGGGGTGGAGGCGCGACCGACGACCTCGCCGACCGGGTCCGCACCGGCGACATCGCCATCGACCTCTACCGACCGGTCGGCCTCGTCGGCTGGTACCTCGCCAGCGACCTGGGGCGCGCGGCCTACCACCTCCTCACGCGCGGCGTCGGGCCGACGCTCATCGGGCTGGTGGTCTTCGACATCTCACTGCCCTCGTCAGCGCTCAACGCCGTCGCGTTCTCGGTGTCGCTGGTCCTCGCGGTCGTGGTCAGCTTCGCGATCCGGTTCCTCGTGGCGAGCACGTCCTTCTGGCTGCTCGACCAGTCGGGGGTCAAGGTGATGAGCGGTGCCTTCGCGATCTTCTTCAGCGGGATGATGCTGCCGCTCGTGCTCTTCCCCGGCTGGCTCGGCACGCTGGCCAACGCCCTGCCGTGGGCGTCCTACGTGCAGGTGCCGGCCGACATATGGCTGGGCACCCACACCGGTGTCGACCTCCTCGCCGCACTCGGCTTCCAGGTGATCTGGGCCGTGGCGCTCCTCGGTGCCTGCCACGGAGTGCTGCGACTGGCGACCCGCAAGGTGGTGGTGCAGGGTGGTTGACCCACGACCCGCACAGCACCTGCGCACCTACGGCCAGATCGCCTGGCTGTGGATCCGCGCCGCCTGGCAGTACCCGACGTCCTTCGTGCTGCTCGCGGTCGGCAACGGGCTGATCACCGGTCTGGACTTCGTGGGCCTGTGGATCATGTTCAGCCACCTGAGGGACCTGGCCGGCTTCACGCTGCCCGAGGTCGCGCTGCTCTACGGCAGTGCGTCCCTCGCACTGGCGATCGCCGACACCGCGATCGGCAGCGTCGAGCGGATCGGCACCTACATCCGCACCGGACGCCTCGACCAGATGATGACGAAGCCGGTGCCCCTGCTGGTGCAGGTGTGCGCCGACCAGTTCACCCTGCGCCGTCTCGGTCGGCTCACCCAGGCGAGCGCGGTGTTCGGCTGGGCCTGCACCTACGTGGACTGGACGCCGCTGCGGGTCGTGGTCGCGACATCGATGCTCGTCAGCGGCGCGATGGTGTTCTTCGGGCTCTTCGTCGGCTTCTCCTGCATCCAGTTCTGGACCACCGATGCGACCGAGTTCGCCAACGCGTTCACCTACGGCGGCGCGACCGTCACCCAGTACCCGCTCAGCATCTTCCCGCGAGAGATCTTCGTCGGGCTGACCTTCGTGATCCCGGTGGCCTTCGTCAACTGGTATCCCTGCCTCTACCTGCTGGGTCGCGACGACCCCTTCGGCACACCTGACGCGTTCCAGTTCGTCTCCCCGCTCGCCGGGGTGCTGACCATGGCCGCGGCCCTGCTCGTGTGGCGCTCCGGCGTCCGCCACTACACCTCCACCGGGAGCTGAACCGATGTCGACGTCCGACGCACTGATCGAGGTCCGCGAGCTCGAGCGCACCTTCGACGTACGACGCCGGGTCGAGGGCAGGCGCCGGCGGGTCCGCGAGCAGGTGCGGGCCGTCCGCGACCTCACCTTCACCGTCCAGCCGGGCGAGATGGTGGGCTACATCGGCCCCAACGGGGCGGGGAAGTCCACGACCATCAAGATGCTCACCGGCATCCTCGTCCCCACGGGGGGCCGGGTGCGGGTCGCCGGCCTGGACCCGAGCCGCCACCGGGTCGAGCTGACCCGTCGCATCGGCGTCGTCTTCGGCCAGCGCTCCACGCTGTGGTGGGACCTGCCTCTGCGCGACTCCTTCGAGCTGCTGCAGAAGATGTATCGCATCCCTCCCGTCCGCTACCGCGAGAACCTCGACCGGTTCATCGAGATCCTCGACCTCGGCCACCAGCTCGACACGCCGGTCCGCCAGCTCAGCCTCGGCCAGCGCATGCGTGGTGACATCACCGCCGCGCTCCTCCACGATCCCGAGGTGCTCTACCTCGACGAGCCCACCATCGGCCTCGATGTCGTCAGCAAGGGAAGGCTGCGGGAGTTCCTGCGCTCGCTCAACGACGAGCGCGGCACCACCCTCATGCTGACCACGCACGACCTCCAGGACATCGAGGCGCTCTGCGAGCGGGTCATCGTCATCGATCACGGCACCAGCGTCTACGACGGCACGCTGGCCGGGTTGCACGCCCAGGGCGGGTCCACCCGCACGCTGGTCGTCGACCTGGTCGACGAGGCCCCGCCCATCGACGTACCGGGAGCGGAGGTGCGTCGGGTCGAGGGACCACGCCAGTGGCTCTCCTTCCCCAGCGACGCGAGCGCAGCGCCGATCGTCGCGGCGGTGGCGTCGGCCTACGACGTCGCCGACCTGTCGATCCAGGAGCCCGACATCGAGGACGTCATCCGCGACCTCTACTCGCGCGGGGCCACCGGCTGAGGTCCGTTCAGGTGCCGAGCCCGCGAGAGCGCTCGGAGTCGCGCTCGGGGGAGGTCACCGGCTGCCGTTCGAGGACCAGCATGGCCCGGTCGTCATCACCGCGCGGGACCTTCTTGAGCACCCGTGCCGGCATGCCGGTGAAGCCCCGGGCGTCCACCGCAGCCAAGGCCGCCTCGCGCAGCCATTCGATGCCGTCGTCGAGGTCGCGGTCGGCCCTCTCGATGACCCCGTCGGTGTAGAACATCAGCGCCTCGCCCGGGCGGAGCTGGCCACGGCTGGGAGTGAAGTCGGCCTCCTCGATGACGCCGAGTGCCATCCCGCGGGCGTTGTCGATCGACCAACCGCGCGTGTCGAGGTGCCAGTGGAGCGCGGGCGGGTGACCGGCGCTGGTGATGGTGTAGTCGCCGGAGAGGAGGTCGATCCTGAGGTGGACGGCGGTCGCCAGGGACTCGTCCGACTCCTGGCGCAGCAGGAACATGTTGGCCGCGGACATGAGCTCGGCGGGCGCCACGGCGCCGAGGAGCCCCCCGAGCGCGCCCGCGAACTGGAGCGCCTGCGGACCGACCGAGGTGCCCTTGCCGCACACGTCGACGAGCACCATCTCGAGCCAGCGCCCCTCGCGCAGGTCAGCGACGAGGAAGTCACCGGCATAGCTCGAACCGTTGGCCGTGATGGCCGCGGACTGCGATCGCCAGCCGTCGGGGAGCTCGGGGACGACTCCCTGGCGCTGGAGGCGGTCACGCAGCTGCGTCAGGACCGCTTCGCTCAGCGCCATCGGCAGGCCGGATCGTTGGCGGCTGGACTGGTAGAGCGCGAGCATGATGCCGACACCGAAGATCACCAGCGCCGAGGATCGACTCGCGGAGGCGAAGCTCGTCTGCACCGAGGTCCAGACACAGACCGCAGCCAGCACCGTGACCAGGCTCAGCAGCGGGACGAAGCGCAGCAGCATCGTGCCGAGCATCAGGAACAGGAACCACAGCGAGACCGGGACGATCCTCTCGGCCAGGAAGCTGAAGCCCACCGCGAGGGCGACGAGCCCCAGCAGGACGACGAGCAGGAACCCCTGACTGCCCCGCGACCCTGTGCGCCACCCTGCGACGCGCTGCCGGAGGTAGGCGGCGAGTCCGCGCGGCACGGTCCCCCACGCATACACCACGCCTGCAGGGTAGGCGTCCGTGCCGACGTGTGCGGTCGAACCACGAAATCGGTGACCGCTGGATAGGCTCGCGACATGCCCCTGGTGCCGATGCCGGCCGACGTGCTCGGCCCCGACTACCGGGTGGAGACGATCTCCCTCCCTCCGGACAGCGAGGGGGCCGTGGTCGCCACACTCGTCAGCCTCGAAGCCAGCCGCCCCAACGGGCGCGCGGTGCTGCACGTCCACGGCTTCGCCGACTACTTCTTCCACACCGAGTACGCCCAGTGGTGGGCCGATCGCGGATACACGTTCTACGCCCTCGACCTGCGCAAGTACGGTCGGTCCCTGCGTGAGCACCAGACGCCCCACTACGTCGCGGACCTCCGGGAGCACTTCGCCGAGATCGATCTCGCCTGGTGGCGCATCACTCAGCGCGACCGCCACCGCGAGGTCGTCATGTCGGGCCACTCCACCGGTGGCCTCACGGTCCCGCTGTGGGCCCACGAGCGGCGCCCGGACGAGCTGCTGGCGATGGTGCTGAACTCCCCCTGGTTCGACATGCAGGGCTCGGCGTGGCTCCGCGGTCCTGCGGCGCGGGTGGCGATCGAGCGGCTCGGCTCGAGCCGTCCCATGCAGGAGGTCCCTCGCAAGATCAGCGGGGTCTACGGCCGCGCGCTCCACCGCGAGCACGGTGGCGAGTGGGACTACGACCTCGACTGGAAGCCGCTGGAGTCGCGACCCGTCTACGTCGGCTGGCTCCGTGCCGTACGCCGGGGCCACGCCCTGCTGCACGCCGGCCTGGACGTCGAGTGCCCGACCCTCGTGCTGTCCTCGGCGCGCTCCTACTCCGGTCCCGACCTCGACGACCACGCCCGCACGCACGACATCGTGCTGGACGTCGAGCAGATCAGGCGCTGGGCATCGTCGGTGGGGCGACATGTCACCTCGATCGGCGTCGAGGGTGCGATCCACGACGTCGTGCTCTCCGGCTCCGAGGTGCGTGGTCGGGTCTACGGACACCTCGACACCTGGCTGCGGGCCTGGGTGGAGACGGAGCCCTCCCGGGACGGGTCCGACGAGGGCCGCTCGACGAGGGCCGCTCAGATGAGGAAGGCAACCACGGCGACCACGCCCACCACGGCGATCACGGCCCGTAGCAGCGTCGGGGGCAGGCGGCGCCCGACGGTGGCACCCACCTGTCCCCCGATCACCGCACCGAGAGCGATCAGGCCGGCGACGGCCCAGTCGACGTCGGCGACGGCGATGAAGATGAGCGCAGCCACGCCGTTGACGATCACCGCGAGGACGTTCTTGGTGGCGTTGTGGCGCTGCATCGAGTCGGCGACGCCGATGCCGAGGATCGCGACGAGCAGCACCCCCTGGGCGGCACCGAAGTAGCCTCCGTAGACCCCGGCGAGCGCGACGGCCGGCCACACCCACCACACACCGTGGTCCGCGATGCCGCCCCGGCCCTCGGCGCGCGCGGCCACCACCCGCTGGATGCGTGGCCCGATCAGGACCAGGACCACGCCGAGCACGATGAGCACCGGGACGATCGTGTCGAAGGCACTCGAGGGCAGGGACAGCAGCAGGATCGCTCCGACCACTCCGCCGAGAAGGGAGGCCGAGCCCAGGCGCAGCAGGCGGTTGCGCTGACCGACGAGCTCACGGCGGTAGCCGATGGACCCGGACACCGAGCCCGGCACGAGTCCGACGGTGTTGCTGACGTTGGCGGTGACCGGCGGAACGCCGAACGCCAGCAGGGTCGGGAACGTGATCAGCGTCCCCGACCCCACCACCGTGTTGATGGTGCCGGCCGCCACTCCCGCGAGAGTGATCAGCACGGCTTCGAGCAGACTCACGCCGAGGGGGACCCCTGATCAGCGGAGGGCTCGTCAGCGGAGGGCTGGTCAGCGGGTGCGGCCGGCGCTGCGGACCTCGCACCGGTGGGTGTGCGGGCCGCGGACTCGGCAGCGGCGATGGCGTCCTCGACGGCCTTGTTGGTGCCGCTCCCCGAGGGCTTCGGCAGCTGGGCCTCGGTCGGGCCCATGTCGACGCGGGTGCGCGGCGTGGCGTCGCGCGGGATCCCGGCGATCTCGTGGATGGACGAGCCGAGGCCCTCCATCGCCTTGGTGATCTCGGACGGGATGACCCACACCTTGTTGGCGCTGCCCTCGGCGATCTTGGGCATCATCTGGAGGTACTGGTAGGCGAGCAACGACTGGTCGGGCTGACCGTCGTGGATCGCCTGGAAGACGGTCTGGATGGCCTGGCCCTCACCCTGGGCGCGCAGGATCGAGGCCTCACGGTCGGCCTGGGCGCGCAGGATCTGCGATTCGCGGTCACCCTCGGCGTTGAGGATCTGGGACTGCTTCGAGCCCTCGGCGGTGAGGATCGCCGCTTGGCGCTGACCCTCGGCGGTGAGGATGACGGCGCGCTTCTCACGGTCGGCACGCATCTGCTTCTCCATCGAGTCCTTGATCGACGGCGGCGGGTCGATGCCCTTGAGCTCGACCCGGTTGACGCGGATGCCCCACTTGCCGGTGGCCTCGTCGAGGACGCCGCGCAGGCCGGAGTTGATCGAGTCCCGGCTGGTCAGCGTCTCCTCGAGGTCCATGCCACCGACGATGTTGCGCAGCGTGGTCATCGTCAGCTGCTCGATGGCCTGGATGTAGTTGGCGATCTCGTAGGTCGCCGACACCGGGTCGGTGACCTGGAAGTAGATGACCGTGTCGATGGAGACGACCAGGTTGTCCTCGGTGATCACCGGCTGCGGCGGGAAGCTCACGACCTGCTCACGCAGGTCGATGAGGTAGCGCATCTTGTCGATGAAGGGCACGAGGATGTTGAGGCCGGCCGGCAGCGTCGCCTTGTACTTGCCGAACCTCTCGACGATGGCCGCGCGCGCCTGGGGCACGATCTTGACCGTCTTGGAGAGCAGGACGACGACGAAGATGATGACGAGCAGGAACAGGATCAGCAGTGCTGATGGCATTCGGTCTCCCCCGGGTTGATTCGGATGGGTCGTGGGCGGGGCTCAGGAATCGAGCGTGCCCACCGGGTGGACGTAGGCCGTCGCACCCTTGATCTGGAGGATCTCGACGGTCTCGCCGACGGCGATCCTCAGGTTCTCGTCATAGGGCAGGGCCGTCCAGGACTCTCCGGCCGCCTTGATCCGACCGGGCGACAGCCCGGTGATGTCCTCGGTGACCATGCATCGCGTGCCCACCAGCTTGCCGTGGCCGAGCGCGAGGTCGGGTCCGCCCTGCAACCGCTTGGCGAAGGCGGGACGCACCACCGCGAGCATCGCCACGGACGCGCCCAGGGCGGCGAGGATCTGGATGAACACCGGTAGGCCGATCAGCGCCGCCACCATGCCGACCACGGCACCGGCCGCCAGCATGGCCAGGATCAGGTCGAGGCTGAACATCTCGGCCACGCCGAGGCCGATCGACAGCGCCAGCCAGGTCTCCCAGAGGTGGTCGCGGATCCAGTCCATGTCCAGAGCCTAGCCAGTGCCTACTGAACCGCGCGTCGCACTGGTCGCCGCCGGGCGGCGAACCGGTCGTCGGCACGGCTCAGCAGCAAGGCCATGCCAAAGGTCTCCGACAGCGTCTCCGCGGTGACCACGTCCTCCACGGGGCCCGCGTCGACCACGCGACCCTCGCGCAGCATGAGCGCGTGGGTGAACCCCGGCGGAATCTCCTCGACGTGGTGCGAGACCAGGACGGTCGCCGGGGAGTCCGCGTCGAGGGCCAGCACCGAGAGCGTCGCGACGAGGTCCTCGCGCCCCCCGAGGTCGAGCCCGGCAGCCGGTTCGTCGAGGAGCAGCAGCTCGGGGTCGGTCATCAGGGCGCGCGCGATCTGGACCCGCTTGCGTTCACCCTCGCTGAGGGTGCCGAAGGTGCGCTCGACCAGGTGGGCTGCTCCGACCTCGCTCAGCAGCCCGGCAGCGCGGTCGTGGTCGAGGTCGGCGTAGTGCTCGCGCCAGCGACCGACGATGCCGTAGGACGCCGACACCACCACGTCCCTGACCAGCTCCGACCGCGGGATCCGGTCGGCCAGCGCAGCACTGGTCAGGCCGATGCGTGGGCGGAGGTCGAACACGTCAGTGGTGCCGAGCACCTCGTCGAGGATGCCTGCGACGCCGGAGGTCGGGTGCAGCTGTGCGGCAGCGACCTGGAGGAGCGTGGTCTTGCCGGCGCCGTTGGGCCCGAGGACCACCCAGCGCTCGTCCTCCTCGACCTCCCAGCTCACGTCGTCGAGCAACAGCGACTGCCCTCGTCGCACCGTGACCCCTGCGAACTCGATGACGGCGACCATGCAGCGCACCCTATCCAGCAGCGAGTAGCCTCGCCCGCGATGTCGTCCTCTCCGTCGCCCTCGCTCCCCCCGGCCCTGCCCCACGCGGCCGTCCTCGCCTGGTGGCTGACCGCCTGGCTGCGCGGGCACGAGCAGACCGATCACGTCCTCGACGTGCTCGCCGACGACACCCACCTCCTCGACGGCGGCTCGGCGCTCGACCTGCTCGTGCACACGCGCGCCAGCGGAGCGGCGTACGCCGGTCTGGCGCTGCCGGTCGACGGCGACCCGCTGGGCCTGGGCGGCCCGCGCGCCTTCAACGAGGCGGCGCTGGAGGCCGGCCAGGCCGTCGTCGCCGGCCCCCTCGCCCTGGTGCCCGAGGACCGCGGTGAGACGGTGCAGTGGCGGATCTTCGAGAGCGCACCACGGCAGCTGCCGGACGTGGGCGAGGCCGACCGGGGGCTGCGGGAGTCCCTGATCGGGGCGGCCGGCGACCTGGCCGCCCTGGACGTGGCTCGCTGGCGCCCGGAGGCCGCCGACGCGCTGATGAACCTGCACCGCCGACCTGCACTGGACGCCCCCCTGGGCACCCCACCGCGGTGCGTGGACCTCGCCGCCCGAGGACTTCAGGCGTGGGCCATCGTCGACCTGGCGCTCGCCGACGACGGCGGGGCGGTCTCCGCGTGGGAGATGGAGCAGCGCCGCGGGCTCCTGCAGCCGCTGGGACACGCGGCTCGGCGCGCGATCGTGGCGGCATGCTCACCCGAGGTGTGGCCGCAGTAACCTGCTCCCACGATGGAAGACGAGCCGAAGACACTCCTTGTCACCCTCACGGGGAAGGACCGCCCTGGCGTCACGTCCGCGATGTTCGACGTCCTGGCCGCTGCCGGGGTCGAGGTGCTCGACATCGAGCAGATCGTCCTGCGACGACGCCTGCTGCTCGGCATCCTGGTCACCGCGCCGCGGGACTGGAAGCGGCTGCGCGACACCATCGAGCGCACCGCGGCCGAGCTCGACATGACCGTCGAGGTCGACCGGGGAGCCGGTGACAACAGGAGCAGGCACGGCGACCGATCCCACATCACGCTCATCGGCAGTCCTCTCAAGGCCTCGGCGATGGCCGCGATCGCCGGCCGGATCGCCGACTCGGGTGCCAACATCGATCGGATCGAGCGGATGGCGCGCTATCCGGTGACTGCGATCGAGCTGCATGTCTCCGGCGCTCCGGCTGACACCCTGCGTCCGCTGCTGTCGGCCGAGGCGGCGCGCCTCGGCATCGACCTCGCGGTGCAGCGTGAGTCGCTGCACCGTCGCGGGGTCCGTCTGATCGTGATGGACGTCGACTCCACCCTCATCCAGGGCGAGGTCATCGAGATGATCGCCGCCCACGCCGGGCAGGAGGTCGAGGTCGCTCGGGTGACCGAGGCCGCGATGCGCGGCGAGCTCGACTTCGAGGAGTCGTTGCGCGAGCGGGTGGCGCTCCTCGCGGGCGTACCGGCCTCCGCCCTGGACGAGGTCTACGACGCGATCGAGCTGGCGCCCGGCGCTCGCACGATGGTCCGGACGCTGCGCCGCCTCGGTTACCGCTTCGCGATCGTCTCCGGCGGCTTCACCCAGATCACCGATCGGCTCGCCGCCGAGCTGGGCATCCACTTCGCCCGTGCCAACGAGCTCGAGATCCTCGACGGCCACCTCACCGGGCGCATCGTCGGCCCGGTCGTCGACCGCGCCGGCAAGGCGATCGCGCTGCGGGAGTTCGCGGCCGAGGTGGGGGTGCCCCTCGACGCCGTCATCGCCGTCGGCGACGGTGCCAACGACCTCGACATGCTCAACGAGGCCGGCCTCGGCATCGCCTACAACGCCAAGCCGGTGGTGCGCGACGCGGCCCAGACGTCCGTCAACGTCCCCTACCTCGACACCATCCTCTACCTGCTCGGCATCTCCCGCGAGCAGATCGAGGAGGCCGACGCCGAGGCCGGGATCGTGACGCCGGCGCCGATCATCGGCTGAGGCCCATCGCGACGCATCCGCCGATCGCCTCGTCGGCGAGGACCTCCGTGGCAAACCCGGCCGCTGCCATGGCACCGGTGGTGAGCGATGCCTGCGACGCGCTGGTCTCCAGCAGCAGCACTCCCCCGGGTGCCAGCCAGGAGCGTGCCCCGGCCGCCAGGCGGCGGTGCAGGTCGACGCCGTCGGCGCCGCCGTCGAGGGCGAGGCTCGGCTCGTGGTCGCGGGCCTCCGCCGGCATGGAGGCGATGCGGTCGCTCGGCACGTAGGGCGCGTTGGCGACCAGTACGTCGACCCGACCGCGCAGGTCGTCCGGCAGCGCCGCGTAGAGGTCCCCGAGGTGGAGACACGCTGACGGTGCGTTCTGCGCGGCACACGCCAGCGCAGCTGCGCTGAGGTCCGCCGCATGGACCTCGGTCCGTGCCGGGTCGAGGCACGCTGCGACCGGAGCCACCCCGCAGCACATCTCGACCACGACCTGGGGAGCGTCCGGCTGCCCGTCGTTCCCAGCGGTCCTCACCGCGCGCCTCGCCGCGACCCGAACGAGGGTCGTCCGGACCAGCAGCTCGGTGCGACGCCGCGGAACGAAGACGTCGGGCGCCACGACGAGGCGCCGCCCGAGGAAGTCGACCCACCCGAGCACCATCTCCAGGGGCTCACCTGCGATGCGTCGGGCGACGAGCGCGTCGCGCGTCCCGGCGGACACCTCAGCGGCCTGAAGGAGCGCAGCCTCGTCCTCGGCCCACACGCAGCCCGCAGCCCGCAGCCGCGCCACCAGGTCGTCCTCCGCCAGGTCGCCCACCACCAGGTCGCCCTCCACCAGGTCGCCCTCCGCGGAGGGTGCGCTCATGCCTGGCCGGCGTGGAACGCCTCGAGCCGGCCGGCACCCGGCCCGACGTCGCTCCACCCGCCTGCGACGGTGAAGACCGCGAGCGCGGACGTGGGGAAGCCGAGGGTGACCAGCCCGGTGCTCGCGTCGTCGTCGCCCTCGCCGTCGTCGAGCAGCTCGGCGATGTAGGCCATGGTCGGGTTGTGCCCGATCACCAACAGCGTCACCACCTCGGCGTCCACGTCCCGAACCAGGTCGAAGGCCGTGTCCGGATCGGCGGCGTAGAGCGCCGCGGAGAACGTCGCGTCCAGGTCGTAGGCGGCCCCGGTGGCGACTGCCGCCCAGGTCTGCTGGGTCCGCAGGGCGTCGGACACCAACGCGAGGTCCGGGCTGATGCCGTGCTCGCGCAACCAGCGCCCGACCTCTTCGGCGTCGCTGCGGCCTCGGGCCGCGAGCGCGCGTGCGTGGTCGGAGGGAGCGGTCGGCTCGGCCTTGGCGTGGCGCATGACGACCAGTCGCCGCGGCCCGTCGGGGGATGACTGCTGCATCCGTCCAGCCTCGCAGCCGCTAGCCTGCGTGTCATGCCCCACGGACCACTCATGATCATCGGTGGTGCCGAGGACAAGGTGCGCAAGCCGACGATCCTCAAGCACTTCGTCGCCCTCAGCGGCGGCAGCGACGCCCGGATCGCGGTCATCCCGACAGCCTCCTCGCTCGGTCGGGAGGTGGTGGAGGTCTATGACGCACTGTTCACCAAGTTCGGTGCTGCGCGTGTGGACGCCGTACGTCCCGAGAGCCGCGACCAGGCCCACGACGCCGCTCTGGTGAAGGTGCTCGACGAGGCGACCGGCATCTTCATGACCGGCGGCAACCAGCTCAAGCTGTCCTCGATCGTGTGCGGGACCCCGGTCGGCGACGCGATCCTGCGAGCGCACGATCGCGGCGCGGTCGTCGCGGGCACGTCGGCCGGCGCCAGCATCCAGTCCTCGCACATGGTCGCCTTCGGTGTCGGCGGAGCCACCCCCAAGCAGCGGATGACACAGGTGGCCGCGGGTCTCGGGCTCGTGGACGCCACGGTCATCGACCAGCACTTCGACCAGCGCAACCGCTATGGCCGGCTCCTGATGATCGTCGCGCAGAGCCCGCAGCTGCTGGGCGTCGGCGTGGACGAGAACACCTGCGGGCTGATCGAGGACGTCGACGGCGACAGGGTGATGCGCGTGCTCGGCAAGGGCGCGGTCACGATCTTCGACGGTTCCCGCATGGTCTCCAACGCCCACGAGGCGACGCGCTCGTCACCGCTGCTGGCCAGCGGGGTCGTCTTCCACGTGCTGCCCGAGCGCGCGGCCTTCAACCTCACGACGCGGACGCTGCTGCCGCAGGAGCAGGCCGTCGACCCGGAGGACGCCCACGAGCTGGCCGAGGCGAGCCGTGACCTGCGTCAGCTGGCGCGTGACATCGCCGCGGCCGACGCGACCCCGGCGGCCATCCGCCGGCGGCTCAAGCTGAGGCGATCCTCGCGCACCCCCGTCGCCCCGGACCCCACCCCGACCGAGGAAGGCACCGCATGACCGAGCGTCCCACCCCTGACCTTGAGATCGTCGAGACCCGCGTCTACCGGGGGGCCAACGTCTGGTCCTACGACAAGTCGATCCACCTCGTCGTCGATCTTGGGTCCCTCGAGCAGTTCCCCAGCAACACCGTCCCCGGCTTCACCGACGACCTCGTCGCGATGCTGCCCGGACTGCGGGAGCACACGTGCTCGCGCGGTCGTCGCGGCGGGTTCCTCGAGCGCCTCAACGAGGGCACCTGGCTCGGCCACGTCGCCGAGCACGTCGCGCTGGCCCTGCAGCAGACGGTCGGACACGACATCCGCCGCGGCAAGACCCGCGCGGTCAAGGGCCGGCCCGGGCACTACAACATCATCTACGGCTATGTCGACGAGAACGTCGGCCTCACCGCCGGCCGCCTCGCCGTCCGCCTGGTCAACCACCTCGTCGAGGGCGATCCCGGCTTCGACTGGGAGACCGAGCGCGACGAGTTCATCCGCCGTGCGGAGCGCACGGCGTTCGGTCCCTCGACGCAGGCCATCGTCGACGAGGCCGTCTCACGCGACATCCCCTGGATCCGACTCAACCAGGCCTCGCTCGTGCAGCTCGGCCAAGGCGTCCACGCCAAGCGGATCCGCGCCACGATGACGTCGGAGACGTCGTCCATCGCGGTCGACATCGCCTCCGACAAGGACCTCACGACCAAGCTCCTCGGTGCCGCCGGGCTTCCGGTGCCCAAGCAGGAGTCGGTGCGCTCGGCCGACCAGGCGGTGGCCGCCGCCGGACGGATCGGCCACCCCGTCGTGCTCAAGCCCCTTGACGGCAACCACGGCCGCGGGGTCTGCCTCGACCTGCAGGACGAGGACGACGTACGCGCTGCGTTCCCGATCGCGGAGGCTCAGTCGCGGCGCGGCACCGTCATCGTCGAGTCGTTCGTGACCGGCAAGGACTACCGCTGCCTGATCATCGACGGCCGGATGGTCGCCATCGCCGAGCGCGTACCCGCGTCGGTGACCGGGGACGGCGCCTCGAGCGTCGAGTCGCTGGTCGACCTCACCAACGCCGACCCGCGGCGCGGTGTGGGCCACGAGAAGGTGCTGACCCGGATCAAGATCGATGCCGCGGCCATCGAGGTGCTCGCGGACCAGGGTCACACGCTGTCCTCGGTGCCCGCCGAGGGCGAGATGGTCAAGCTCGCCCTCACCGGCAACATGTCGACCGGTGGCATCTCGATCGACCGGACCTTCGAGGCGCACCCCGAGAACGTGGAGATCGCCGAGGAGGCCGCCCGGATGGTCGGGCTCGACATCGCCGGCATCGACTTCATCTGCCCGGACATCACCGAGCCGGTGCGCGAGGCCGGTGGTGCGATCTGCGAGGTCAATGCAGCCCCCGGCTTCCGGATGCACACGCACCCGACCATCGGTGAGCCGCAGTTCATCGCCAAGCCTGTCGTCGACATGCTGTTCCCGCCCGGTGCTCCGTCGCGGATCCCGATCGTGGCCGTGACCGGGACCAACGGCAAGACCACCACCAGCCGGATGATCAGCCACATCTTCAAGGGGATGGGCCGCAAGGTCGGCATGACCTCCACCGACGGCGTGGTGATCGACGAGCGTCTGGTCATCCGCGCCGACGCCTCCGGTCCACGCTCGGCGCGGATGGTGCTCCAGAACCCGCGGGTCGACTTCGCCGTGTTCGAGGTCGCGCGCGGCGGCATCCTGCGCGAGGGCCTGGGCTACGAGCGCAACGACGTCGCCGTGGTGCTCAACGTCGCGCCCGACCACCTGGGCCTCAGGGGCATCGACACGGTCGAGCAGCTCGCGGACGTGAAGGCCGTCATCGTCGAGGCGGTGCCGCGCGACGGCCACGCCGTGCTCAACGCCGACGACCCGCTGGTGCGCGAGATGCGACGCAAGTGCTCCGGCCAGGTGGTGTGGTTCTCGATGGAAGAGCCGGGCAGCGAGGTGCGCGACATGATCGACGCGCACTGCCGCCGCGGGGGCAAGGCGATCGTGCTCAACCCCACCGAGCGTGGCGAGATGATGGTCGTCCAGCACGGCCGTCGCGAGATGCAGCTGGCGTGGACCCACCTGCTGCCCGCGACGTTCAGCGGTCGGGCGCGGATGAATGTCCAGAACTCGCTCGCCGCCGCCGCAGCGGCCTTCGCCGCCGGCGCCCCCCTCCATGACATCCGCCAAGGCCTGCGGACGTTCTCGACCAACTACTACCTCTCCCCCGGCCGGCTCAACGAGGTCGAGGTCAATGGCGTCAGCGTGATCGTCGACTACTGCCACAACGCCCCCGGCATGAAGATGCTCGGTGACTTCGTGGACCGGGTCGGCGACTCGATGGCGACCTCGCACGACCTCGCTCGGGTCTCCCGGATCGGCATCATCGCCACCGCCGGCGACCGGCGCGACCAGGACATGGTCGATCTCGGGACGATCGCCGCCCAGCACTTCGACGTCTGCATCGTCCGCGAGGACGTCGCCCTGCGCGGGCGCCAGCGTGGCGCGACCGCACAGCTCGTGCTGGACGGCGTACGCGCAGCGATGGAGGCCGGGGCGCGGTGCAAGCAGGCCGAGCTGGTGGTCGAGGAGATCGAGGCCGTCCGCCACGCGATGAGTCGCGCCAACCGCGGCGACCTGGTCGTGGTGTGCGTCGACAAGCACGCCGAGGTCATGGCGGAGCTGGAGAACTGGTCCGACACGGCGCAGGCCGGCTCGGTGACCAACCCCGCCGCGCCGTCGGCCGACCCCGACTACACGCCGTCGAGCGCCGACGCGTGACGGCGGCCTGAGTGCGGCTCCTCGACCTCGCCGCCCTGCCCCACCGCCCGATCGAGGCCCACGGCAGCCGTGGGTTCTCGGTCGGCGCCTTCGGCATCAGCGCCGACGCCCACCTGATCGCCGTGGCCCTCGCTCCCGGCGGCACGATCGGTCGTCATCCGGCGGCCGGTCGTCAGCTGCTCCTCGTGCTGTCCGGCGAGGCCGAGGTGAGTGGAGCGGAGGGGACCGTGGATCGCCTCGGCCCCGGCCAGGCCGCGGTGTGGGAGCCCGGCGAGGTGCACGAGACCCGTTCCCCCTCAGGCATGTCCGCCCTGATCGTCGAGGGCGACCTCGACATCGGCGCCCCCGGCGAGCAGGTCGACCCCGGGGACGTGTGAGATCCACTCAGGCAGACGCCGAGGCTGCCCGCACCTTCTCCGACAGCATCTCGGGAGTGTCCGCGATCGCGCCGTGGGTGGCCAGCCAGTCGTAGGCCTCCTGCCGCTGGGCGTGGCACATCAGCCCGACCACGTCACCCGGCTCCGCGCGCGCCACCAGCGCAGCAAGGCTCTCCACCTCGGTGCGGAAGGTGTCGATGTCGGTGACCCCGACGCGCGCCGCCCCCGCGCGGAGCAGGCCATCGATCTCGTCCATCGTGCGGCCTCGCAGGTACCACTCCTTGTGGGCGATCGCGACGACGTCGCTGCCCTTCGCGCCGATCTCCCCCAGCGCGTCGATGAGCTCGTCGGTGCGGTCCCCGACGGCGCCCAGGCCGAGCATCAGACGCGCACCCGGGCGGCGTACACCTGCCATGATCTCGAGGAGCGCCTCGAGGCCCGCCTCGTTGTGGGCGAGGTCCAGCACCACGGAGACGCTCTGTCCACCACGAGCCGGCAGCGAGAAGAAGTTCATCCGCCCGGGGTTGTGCTCGGCGTCGGGCCTGAACGTCGTCAGGCCGGCGATCACGTCGGCGCGCGACAACCCGATGGCCAGCGCCGCCGACGCCGCCGCCAGGGCGTTCTCGATGTTGAAGCGGGACAATCCCGCCAGGGTCATCGGTACGTCGACCAGCTCCACCAGCGGGTCCGGGTCGCGGCCCGGGGCGAGGACGGTGATCCAGCCGTCGATCACGGTGGTGGCGCGGCCGCCGCCGTGGCCCAGCACCTCGCGCACCGCCGGCGAGTCGGGGTCGCGGCTGAAGATCCACGGCTGGGCCGAGATCACGACCTGCATCGCCAGCACGCGCGGGTCGTCTCCGTTGAGCACCGCCCATCCGTCCTTGCGCGTGATCCTGGGCACGACCGACTTCACCTCGGCGAGCTGGTCGACGGTGTCGATGCCCTGGAGGCCGAGATGGTCGGCGGTCACGTTGGTCACCACCGACACGTCGTTGCGGGTGATCCCGATGCCCTTCAGCAGGATGCCGCCGCGGGCGGTCTCGGTGACGGCGAACTGCACGCCCTCGAGACCCAGCGCGCGCGCAGCGCCGGACGGGCCGGAGTAGTCCCCCGCCTCGACGAGCACGCCGTCGCGGTAGACGCCGTCGGTGTTGGACCACCCGACCACCAGCCCGCTGGTGCGCGCGATGTGGGCGATCATCCTGCTCGTGGTGGTCTTGCCGTTGGTGCCCGTGACGGCGACGACGGGGATCTTCGGCACGATGGTGGTCGGCTTGGCGCCCGGGGGCGCGGCGGCGACCTCGGCTGCTGCCGCGCTGACGGCCGACTCCACGTCGGGGGTGGGAAGCGCGTCGAGGGCGTGCGCCACCGCCTCGCCGAGGGCGTGCGCCCGGTCGCGGTTGCGCCACGGGAAGGCGACGACGAGCACCTGCGGATCGGAGGTAGGACGCACGCGCACCGCCAACCGGCGGGTGCCGGCCTCGCTCGCGATCGCACGTACGAGTCGCTCGACCGCACGCAGTGCGAACCGCTGCCGGAACCCCGATCCCGCGGCACCCGGGCGGGTGGTGCGCAGGCCGATGCGGCGCGCGAAGCGGAGCACCGCCTCGTCGCCCGCCTCACTGATCGTCGAGACGTCGAGAGTCAGCTTCACCGCGGCTCGCGGGAAGTAGAGGTTGGGGCCTTCGAGGATGCGCAGCTCGACCAGGGAAGTCACGCGGTGAAACTACCCAACGGCTGGACTGTTCCTACATCCCCATGGCGTGGAAGCCGCCGTCGACGTGCACGATCTCGCCCGTCGTCGCCGGGAAGAAGTCGCTCAGCAGCGCGCACACCGCCCGTGCGGTCGGCGCGTGGTCGGTCTCGTCCCAGCCCAGGGGCGCGCGATCCTTCCAGGCGGTCTCCAGGTCCTCGAAGCCCGGGATCGCCTTCGCGGCCAGCGTCTTCAGCGGTCCGGCCGCCACGAGGTTGCAGCGGATGCCGTCGGGCCCGAGATCGCGGGCGACGTAGCGGGAGGTGTTCTCGAGCGCAGCCTTCGCGACGCCCATCCAGTCGTACGCCGGCCACGCGGTGGTCGCGTCGAAGGTGAGCCCGACGATCGAGCCGCCGCGTGTCATCAGGGGTCGGGTGGCGACGGCGAGCGACTTGAGGGAGTAGGCAGAGACCTGCACGGCCTGGGCGACGTCCTCCCAGGGGCCGTCGAGGAACTTGCCTCCGAGCAGTGTCGCGGGGTTGCCGTAGGCGATCGAGTGGACGACGCCGTCGAGGCCGTCGACGTGCTCACGCACCTGGTCGGCGAGGCCGGCGAGGTGTTCTTCGTCGGTGACGTCGAGCTCGAGCACCGGGGGCTCCTGCGGCAACCGCTTGGCGATGCGCTTGGTGATGCCGAGGGCGCGTCCGAAGTTGGAGATCAGCACCGTCGCGCCCTGCTCCTGGGCGATCTTGGCGGTGGCGAAGCCGATGGAGCTGTCCATCGTGACGCCGGCCACGAGGATGCGCTTGCCGTCGAGGATTCCCATGTGCGTGTGCCTTTCGAGCGAGTCGTGTCGTGCCGGACGTGTCGAGAGTGGTCAGTGGCCCATGCCGAGGCCACCGTCGACGGGAATGACCGCCCCGGTGACGTAGGCCGCACCGTCGGAGGCGAGCCAGGTGACCACCGAGGCCACCTCGGCGGGCGAGGCGTAGCGCCCGAGGGGCACCTGGGTCTTGATGACGGCCTTCTGGTCGTCGGTCAGCACGTCGGTCATGTCGGTCTCGACGAAGCCCGGAGCCACCACGTTGGTGGTGATCGAGCGGCTGCCGAGCTCCCGGGCGAGCGACCGCGCCATGCCGACGAGACCGGCCTTGGACGCGGCGTAGTTGACCTGACCGGCCGAGCCGAGCAGCCCCACGACCGAGGAGATCAGGATGACCCGACCGCGGCGCATCCGCAGCATGCCCTTGGTGGCGCGCTTGACGAGGCGGAACGTGCCCGTCAGGTTGGTGTCGATGACCGAGGACCAGTCGTCCTCGCTCATCCGCAGCAGCAGGGTGTCCTTGGTGATGCCGGCGTTGGCGACGAGCACCTCGACCGGACCGTGCGCCTGCTCGACCTGCGCGAAGGCGGCCTCGACGGCGGCGGGGTCGGTGATGTCGCAGCGCACGTCCAGGGTGCCGTCGGGGGCACCGCCGTTGCGCGTGGTGACGGCGACGTTGTCACCCAGCGCCACGAAGGCCTCGGCGATGGCACGGCCGATGCCGCGGTTGCCGCCGGTCACGAGGACCGATCGAGGAGTGCCGGGCTGCTCGGTGGAAGTCACGATGTCGACGCTAGTGATTACCGGACGGTACGCCGAACTCACTCGTCCTCGAGGCGGAAGCCGACCTTCATGCCGACCTGGAAGTGCTCGACCGCACCGTCCTTGGCGTGACCCCGGATCTGGGTGACCTCGAACCAGTCGATGTGTCGCAGCGTCTTCCCGGCCCGCTCGATGCCGTTGCGGACGGCCTGGTCGATGCCCTCGGTGGACGTGCCCACGATCTCGGTGACACGGTAGGTGCGGTCGGACATGATGCCTCCTGCTCAGCGTGCTGGGTGGGCCGTCACGGCCCGTGGATTGTGGAGCCTAGCGACGTAGACTCGACAGCATGACCAAGCCGGACGTCGTACGCATCACCACGGCTCGCAGCAGTGCTGCAGATGACATGAAAGCACGCAAGCGTCGCTACGCGTGGTCGATGTCGATCCGGCTCATCTGCTTCCTCGCCGCTGTCATCGTGGGATCCGGGGTGCTGATGTGGCTCCTCATCGCCGGGGCCGTCTTCCTCCCGCTCTTCGCCGTGGTCATCGCCAACGCCACTGACCAGCGTCACGACGGATTCAATCTTCCGGCCGGGCCCGGAGCCCATGAACTGATGGTCGGCGGACGCGAAGACTGACAGATTGGCGGTGACACGGGCGTGTCACAGGTTTGGTTTTCACCCACCTGCGTGCCATGATCGCTGTCGCGAGCTCAGCATCCCCGTCTGTGCTCGCTCTCGAAGTGCCGGACAGCTTCCCCCCGTGGCGGTCCGGCACTTCTTCATTTCCGATGTGCACCGACACCGTGCGGGAGGCTCGAGATGGACCCGGACCGTGACATCTGCTCGGCCAGAGGATGCCAGGCCGACGCCGAGTGGGACCTCCGCTGGAACAACCCGAAGATCCACACCCCGGAGAGACGCAAGAGCTGGCTGGCGTGCGGCGAGCACCGGGGGTCACTGTCCGACTTCCTCGGGGCGCGCGGCTTCCTGAAGGACGTCGTGGCGCACCAGGAGCATCATGATCCGGCTCACGACGTGACCGACAGGCTGTAGCTCTGTTCCCGACCGCGGTCTGTGATGTCTCAGGACATGGGTGACAGTTCTGCGTCAGGACTTCGGTGACAGTTGGTGTCTCAGGACGCACGTACTCGGTGGCGTCCAACTGCCAGCAGGCGTTCGGCGCTGGGTAGACGAACCGGCGCCATGCAGAACGCGGCCGCTTCCTCGGCTCGAGTCGCGCAACGCCTGCCTCACCGAAGATCCGGGCCAACGACGCGACCGAGGGCACCGGGTCCAGACCCATCGTGTGCATCTTGTCGTGGACGCTGATCGGCCCGTGGGCCAGCCTCGAGGACTCCAGCACCGCCGCCGGCCCGTCGAGCACCGCCCGCTTGCGCAGCTCGTAGAACGACTTCCGCGAGATGCGATGCTCGGCACAGAACGTCGAGACGGCCCCACGAGGCGCATCGTCGGGCCACCGCGAGATTGCGAGACGGACACGGGGATCGATGGGTTCACTGGCAGCCATCCCCGAACCATCAGGGCAGAAGTGTCACCACCACGACCACCAGAAGTGTCACCGATGTCCTGATGCAGAACTGTCACCGATGTCTTGAGAGATGACAATCGCGGGTCAATCCTGATCGTCTCTTGATCGAACATGTGTTTGTAAACACATCGTGCGCGGGTAGTGTGAGCATCACGTTCCAACGATCACCGGGCCACCAGGACAAGCCACCAGTGCGCTATCCCGAGTCGGCGGGGCGAGTTGCGAGGGTCAGTAATTGTCCGGGGCGATCCCGGGCCTCCAGGAGCGACGACCGTTCAGCCACACGTGCGCCCGCACGTGGGGTGATCCGTCGTCGGAGGGAGGCCAGTCGTGAGTCATCCGATCATCACTGCGGTCTGCGACATCCGCGCCCGTTGAAGAGTGTCGCGGACGCCAACCCGACGTTCATGACGACCGACGGAGAAGGCGACCACGCTGGGTGAGCTCGTACGAGCCGAGGCCCAGGTGGCGGAGCTGCGGCTGCGGGTCCTGGCCGACGCCTCCGACCTCGCGGAGTCGACGGCTGCGAAGGACGCAGCCGGCTGGGTCGCGCATCAGACCCGCACCCGCATCGCTGACGCGCGCGCCGACCTCACCCTCGCCACCGCGCTGGACCGGCAACGTCCGGTCCTGGCCGCCGGGATGCGCGACGGCGACGTGACGCTCGCGCAGGCCCACGTCATCCGCCGCGCACTCGACGCCCTGCCCGCACGGGTCCCGTCCGACACGATCGCGCTGGCTGAGTCACAGCTGGTCGCCTACGCCCGAGAGTTCGGACCCGCAGAGCTCGGGCGACTCGGACGTCGGATCCTCGACACCGTCGCCCCCGAGATCGCCGAGCAGGCCGAGGCCGACCGCCTCACCGACCTCGAAGCCCACGCCGCGGACAAGACCCGCCTCACGATGCGCCGCCAAGGCGACGGCACCACCCGCATCTCCGCACTCGTCCCGGACGCGACCGCGACCCGGTTCGCGACCTACCTCGAAGCCTTCGCCAACCCCCGCACCACGCCACCGACGGCGCAGGCACCGGCAGCACCACACCGAACACCGACCGACATCGCACCGCGGCTCCGATCCGCTCGCCCGGCTGCCGTACCCCAAACGCCTCGGCCAGGCGCTGGGTGAGTTCCTCGAGGCCATCGACCCGAGTCGTCTCCCGATCCACGGCGGCGACGCGACCACCGTCATCGTCACTATCCCGCTGGCTTCCCTGCGCACCGAGCTGGGAGCAGCGGACCTCATCGGCGCCGGACTCGTCCCCGGCGACGACCTCACCGGCGACCGCATCACCGCAGCCCACGCCCGACGGCTCGCGTGCACCGCGAAGATCCTCCCCGCCGTCCTCGACGGCCACTCCCTACCCCTCGACCTCGGACGAGCGAAACGACTGTTCACCCCCGCACAACGCAAAGCGCTCCTGATCCGCGACCAGACCTGCCGCGCCGAAGGGTGCGACACCCCCGGCACCTGGTGCGACGCCCACCACCTCAACCCCTGGCAGCCACGGCGGGACCACGGACCTCGACAACGCAGTCCTGCTCTGCCCCACCACCACCACCGCATCCACGACACCGCCTACCGCACCGACCGACTCCCCCACGGCGACCTCAGGTTCCACCGACGCACATAGGACGCAGAC
The DNA here is from genome assembly GCA_963806925.1 of uncultured Actinomycetota bacterium. Lineage (GTDB taxonomy): Bacteria > Actinomycetota > Actinomycetes > Propionibacteriales > Nocardioidaceae > Nocardioides. The sequence goes on from CAWEAI010000002.1 coordinate 75,288, forward strand.
AGCAAGCCACCATCCCGGGCGTGTCCCCCTTCCCGAGTGATGGGGGCGTGCGACGTGCGCGAGCATCTTCAGGAGTCGGCTATCGCGATCGGCTTGCTGTGGCCACCTCTACGCCGTCGTCACGAGCGGAGCAACCTCGGTGCCGAGGAGCTCGATACCTCGGAGAAGGTCGTTGTGGGCCAGCCGCGGGTTGGTCATCTGCAGAGACAGCCTGTCCACTCCACCGAGCTGTTCGGAGACGCGATGGATCTTGTCGGCCACCGTCTGCGGGTCACCCATGAAGAACGCGCCGTTCGGGCCTGACGTGGCGTCGAACTGCTGCCGCGTCGGACGGGGGAAACCTCGTTCCCTGGAGACCTTGGTGAACATCTCCTCCCAGCCCGGGTAGATGGTGTCCGCTGCTTCCTCGGTGCTACCGGCGACGAACCCGAACACGTGCAACCCCACCTGCAGCTTGTCCGGGGAGTGACCGGCCTGGGCGCCCGCGCGCCGGTAGAGCTCGACGAGCGGAGCGAACTGTCGCGGTTCGCCTCCGATGATCGCCACCATCAGCGGCAGGCCGAGCAGTCCCGCTCGGGCGAACGATTCCGGGGTCCCACCGACTCCGACCCAGATCGGAAGCGGGTCCTGCACCGGGCGCGGATAGACGCTCTGACGGACCATGGCCGGACGATGCCGCCCGGACCACGTCACCTCGGCAGAATCGCGGATCCGCAGCAGCAGCTCGAGCTTCTCGGTGAACAGCGAGTCGTAGTCGGCGAGGTCCAGTCCGAAGAGGGGAAACGCCTCGGTGAAGGAGCCACGGCCCACCACGAGATCGATGCGTCCCTTCGAAATCAGGTCCAGGGTCGCGAACTGCTGGAAGACCCGCACCGGGTCGGCCGCACTCAGCACCGTCACCGCGCTGCCCAGCCGGATGCGCTCCGTGCGGGCGGCCGCAGCCGCGAGGATGATCGCCGGCGCCGAGTCGAAATACTCGCTGCGGTGGTGCTCGCCGATGCCGAAGGAGTGGAGCCCGACGCGATCGGCGAGCGTGATCTCCTCCAGCAGGTGCTCCATCCGCTCCGCAGGCCCGATGACGTGGCCGGTGACGGGATCGGTCACGGTGGAGACGAAGCTGTCCACGCCTACATGCATGGTTCCCTCTCTCTGCTCATCGGGTGGGTCGAGCCATCGTTGCGATCCGGTCTCGTCAGCCGCCGATGGCCGACATGGGCCGGTCGGGCTGGAGGAAGGTCACGTCGTCGATGCCGTGGCCGGCGCGCTTGCCGAGCATCGCGATGACCCAGCGCTCGGCGATCTCCTGGTCGGTGGCGTCCGAGCGGAGTGCCGTCCGGAGGTCGGACTCCTCGCGAGCGAAGAGGCAGTTGCGGACCTGGCCGTCGGCGGTGAGTCGGACCCGGTCGCAGTCACCGCAGAACGGTCGGGTGACGGAGGCGATGATGCCCACCGTGGCGGGGCCGCCGTCGACGTCGAAGAGCTCGGCAGGAGCGCTTCCGCGCGGCTCGCCGTGCGGGGTCAGGGTGAACTCCGAGGTGAGCTGCGCGTAGATCTCGTCCGCGGTGACCATCTCCGTCCGGCTCCAGTCGTGCTGGGCGTCCAACGGCATCTGCTCGATGAAGCGCAGCTCGTAGCCGTGCTCGACGGCCCAGTGGAGCAGCTCGGCGGCCTGGTCGTCGTTGGTGCCGCGCAGCAGCACGGCATTCAGCTTGATCGGGCCGAGACCGGCGACCTTGGCGGCCTCGAGGCCCTCGACGACGTCCTTGAGCCGGTCGCGACGGGTGATCGTGGCGAAGGTCTCGGGCCGGACGGTGTCGATGCTCGCGTTGATCCGGTCGAGACCCGCATCGGCCAGCGCCTGGGCCGTGCGGGTGAGGCCGAGCGCGTTGGTGGTCAGCGAGGTCTCGACGCCGAGCGCGTGCGTACGGCCCACGATGTCGACCAGCCCACGGCGCAGCAGCGGCTCGCCACCGGTGAAGCGCACCTCGCGGACACCGAGCCTCTCGACGGCGATCGTGATCAGCCGCACCACCTCGTCGTCGGTGAGCGTCTGGTCGGTGGGCAGCCAGTCCAGGCCCTCGGCCGGCATGCAGTAGTTGCAGCGCAGGTTGCACCGGTCGGTCAGGGAGACGCGCAGATCCGTCGCCACGCGGCCGAAGCGGTCTGCCAGGGGAGTTGTCACGTCCTCACTCTATCGAGGCACCCCGCACCGCCTCAGGACATGACGGATAACCTCGGCGCGTGCACAACCTGCGTTTCCTGGTCTCACGCCGCTGGATCGCCTTCGCGCTGGTGGTCGTGGGCCTGGCGTGGGTGGCGTGGCGGCTCGGCGAGTGGCAGTTCCACCGCCTCGAGGACCGCCAGGAGCAGAACGCGATCATCGAGCGCAACGAGCTGGCAGGCGCCGACCCCGTCGCCGATGTGTTGGCCCCGGGCGAGCCGGTCGCGAAGACCGAGGAGTGGCGCATCGTGGAGGCCACCGGGACCTACGCGGTGGAGGACACCGTCATCGTCCGCTACCGCACGCGTGACGGCGAGGCCGGCGTCGACGCCGTGGTGCCGCTCGAGCTCGCCGACGGCACGAGCCTGCTCGTCGACCGCGGTTGGTATGCCACGGACAACCGGGGTGCGAGCACCGAGGACGTGCCCGAGCCGCCCTCGGGCGAGGTCCTGGTGACCGGCTGGGTGCGGGCCGACGCCGAGGGCGACAGCACCGTGGTCATCGACCGGTCGACCCGCGCCGTGGACAGCGAGGAGATCGCGGAGGCGCTGGACCGCGAGGTGGTGGGCGGCTGGGTCCACCTGCGCTCGGAGTCGCCCGAGCCGGCCACGGCGCTGCTACCCGTCGAGCTTCCGGAGCTCGACGACGGACCGCACTTCTTCTACGGCCTCCAGTGGTGGTTCTTCGGGGCCCTGGCGGTCTTCGGCTTCTTCTACCTCATCTACGACGAGATGCGGGGTGGCCGCGGATCGGGGCCGGCACCCACGCGTGCTCCGACGGACCGTCCCAGCGGCACCCCCGGGTCGGACCCGAGGAGGCGGCGCACCTGGCGCGAGATGCTGGAGCCGAACGACGAGTCACAGGACCCGGAGCAGACCGCCGTCGACCGGAAGCATCACGCCCGTCAGGAATGATGCAGCGGGCGACAGGATGAACGCCGCCACCGCGCCGAACTCCTCCGGCCGGCCGTAGCGACCCAGCGGGATCGTCCTCTCGGCAGTCGCGCGCGCGCCGTCCGCGTCCCCGGTCGATGCGTCGAGCTCAGCGACGCGCTCGGTGGCGATGCGGCCGGGCAGGAGTCCGTTGACGCGCACCCCGCGGGGCCCCAGCTCCTCGGCGAGCGTCTTGGCCACCATCGCGAGACCGGGCCGCAGGCCGTTGGAGATCGCCATCTGGGGCAGCGGGGCGCGCACGCTCGAGGACAGGACCAGGCCCAGCGAGCCGCCGTCGGACAGCGCGGCGCCGAGGTCGCGGGCCAGTCGTACGGCTCCGAGGAAGACCGACTCGAACGCTGCGCTCCACTGCTCGTCGGTGATGTCGGTGACCGGACCCTTGGGCGGTCCGCCGACGCTGATCAGCGCGCCGTCGATCCGTCCCCAGGTGTCGTGAGCCGCGGCCAGCAGCCGGGTCGGGGCCGCGTGGTCGGCGTTGTCCACCCGGACGGACACCGCGGCCTCGCGGCCGGCGGACTCGTTGAGCGTCGCAACGGCCTCGTCGAGCGACGCGGACGTGCGCCCGGAGACCACCACCCGCGCACCCTCGGCAACCAGGGCGTCCGCGCTGGCGCGGCCCAGCCCGCGCGCTCCGCCGGTGACGACGTAGACGCGGTCGGTCAGCTGCAGGTCCATGGGGAGAGCCTAGCCAGCGGTCGGCGCGGTCGACGCCTCGCGGAACTGGGTCGCATGGAGGGTGGCGTAGAGCCCCCCGGCGGCGATGAGCTCGGCGTGGGTGCCGTGCTGCACCACCCGCCCGTCGTCGAGGACGAGGATCAGGTCGGCGTTGCGCACGGTGGAGAGCCGGTGCGCGATCACCAGCGACGTACGCCCCTCGAGGGCGGCGTCCAGCGCCCCCTGGACGGCGGCCTCGGACTCGCTGTCGAGATGCGCCGTCGCCTCGTCGAGCACCACGATCGAGGGAGCCTTCAGCAGCAGGCGAGCGATCGCGAGACGCTGGCGCTCGCCACCGCTGAGGCGGTAGCCCCGGTCGCCGACCACCGTGTCGAGACCGTCGGGGAGCGACCGTACGAGCGGGGCGATCTGCGCTGCCTCGAGCGCGGCCCACACGTCGGTGTCGTCGGCCTCGGGCCGCGCGTAGAGAAGGTTGGCGCGGATGGTGTCGTGGAACATGTGCGCGTCCTGGGTGACGTAGCCGACGACGTCCTCCAACGACTGCAACGTCACCTCGCGCACGTCGTGACCCTCGACCCGGACCGCGCCCGCCTCGACGTCGTAGAGACGGGCGACGAGGTGGGTGACGGTGGTCTTGCCCGCACCCGACGGTCCGACCAGCGCGACCATCTGGCCGGGCTCGGCCGTGAAGGTGACCTCGTGGAGGACCTGCCCTGAGTCGCGCGACTCGGTGCGGGCCACGTTCTCCAGCGAGGCCAGCGAGATGTCCTCGGCGCGCGGGTAGGTGAAGGCCACGTGGTCGAACTCCAACCTCGACGCGCTGCTCGGCAGGGCGAGCGCGCCCGGCTTCTCCTGGATCAGCGACGGCAGGTCGAGGACCTCGAAGACCCGGTCGAAGCTGACCAGCGCGGTCATCACGTCGATGCGGACGTTGGACAGTCCCTGCAGGGGCCCGAGCAGTCTGGTGAGCAGCACACCGAGGGCGACGATCGTGCCCACGGACAGGTCGCCGCGGATGGCCAGCCAGCCGCCGATGCCGTAGACCATCGCGGTCGCCAGTGCCGGCACGAGCGTCATGACGGCGAAGAAGATGCGGGTGAGCAGCGAGATCCGGATCCCGAGATCACGCACCACCGCTGCCTTCTGCGCATAGGCCACGTCCTCCTCCTCACGGCGACCGAAGAGCTTGAGCAGCATCGCGCCGCCGACGTTGAACCGCTCCGTCATCGCGTTGCCGAGGTCGGCGTTGCCGTCCATCTGCGCGCGCGAGAGGTCGGCGAGCCGGCTACCGACCCACTTCGAGGCGAGCAGCAGCAGCGGGAAGAGCGTGAGGCACAGCACCGTCACGGGCCAGCTGAGGAAGAGCATCGTCACCCCGACCACGACGGCCGCGATGATGTTGGAGACCGTCCCCTGCAGCGTGGAGGTGAAGGCGCGCTGGGCGCCGATGACGTCGTTGTTGAGACGGCTGACCAGCGCGCCGGTCTGGGTGCGGGTGAAGAACGCGAGCGACTGGCGCTGGACGTGGGCGAAGACCTGCGTGCGCAGGTCGTAGATGAGGCCCTCACCGATCCGGCTGGACAGCCACCCCGTGATCAGGCCGAACCCGGAGTCGACGATCGCGACCACGGCGACCAGGACAGCGAGCCACACCACCAGCGAGGTGTCGCCGGAGCTGACACCGTCGTCGATGATCAGCTTGAGGAGCAGCGGCGGCACGACGACGAGTGCGGCGTCGACGACGGTGACCCCGAGGAAGGCCGTGATCAACCGGCGATGGGGTCGGGCGAAGCTGATGACCCGGCGCAAGGTCCGGCGCTCGATCTTGTTGTCGACGACGCTGCGGTCGCTGCGCAGGTGCCGCCACGGCGGTCCGCCTGCTCCTGGACCCATCGACATGCGCGCTCCTCCGTAGGTGTCTCGCCTGAACCCTCACCACGAGCGGATTGTTCCGCGTCAGCCCTCCAGGGCCGCGGCGACGTCGCGGAAGCGGCGTACCTGCGCCTGCCGCTCCAGACGGCGCTGCTCGTCGAGGTCACGCCGGGCAGCACCCTGGAGGAGCGCCTTGGTCTCCGGCACCACACCCGGCATCGGGATGACGAGCGCGGCCGCGAGGGCGTCGACCGCCGCATCCAGCTCGGCCGCCGGCACCGCAGACAGGGCCAGCCCGATCCTGACGGCCTCGTCGGCGCCGACCACGCGGGCGGTGGCACAGATCTCGAGGGCGCGGGCATATCCGACGTGCTCGACGAGCGGCTTCGTGCCGGTCAGGTCGGGGACGAGGCCGAGCGCGGACTCCTTCATGGAGAACGTCGCGTCGTCGGCGACCACCCGGAGGTCGCACGAGAGGGCCAGCTGGAAGCCCGCGCCGATGGCATGTCCGCGCACCTTGGCGATGGAGACGAAGCGTGGGTCACGCAACCAGGTGAAGCCCGCCTGGAACTCGTCGATCCGAGCGGCCGCCTCCTCGTCGCTGAGCGCGAGCAGACCGACGACGCTCTCCTCGGCGGCGGTCGCCGGGTCGAGCATCGCGCGGTCGAGGCCGGCGGAGAAGGTCTCGCCCTCCCCCGTCACGATGACCACCCGGACCTCCTCGGTCAGGCTCCGGCCCACCTCACCGAGGGCAAGCCACATCGCGGGTGTCTGCGCGTTGCGCACGTGCGGGCGGTCCAGGGTCACGGTGGCCACCGGGCCCTCGACGTCGAGACGGAGGCCCACGGCGGCGAGGTCTTCGGGAGTCATGGCGCCACGCTACTACCGGTCGGTAACCCCGGCGACGGAGCTCAGGCCAGCGACACCAGGTCGGCGTACTCCTCGCTCCACAGGTCCTCGTCGCCGTCGGGCAGGAGCAGCACCCGGTCGGGCTCGAGCGCGCGGACCGCGCCCTCGTCGTGGGTGACCAGGATGATCGCGCCCTCGTAGGTGCGGATCGCGGCCAGCACCTCCTCGCGCGAGGCGGGGTCGAGGTTGTTGGTGGGCTCGTCGAGCAGGAGCACGTTGGCCGAGGACACGACCAGGCTGGCGAGCGCCAGGCGCGTCTTCTCGCCGCCCGAGAGCACCGCAGCGCTCTTGTGGGCGTCGTCACCGGAGAAGAGGAAGGAGCCCAGGACGCTGCGGGCCTCGGCGTCGGTGAGCTGCGGCGCGGCGGACTGCATGTTCTGCAGCACGGTGCGGGAGGTGTCGAGGGTCTCGTGCTCCTGGGCGTAGTAGCCGACCTTGAGGCCGTGTCCCGCGATGACCTCCCCCGTGTCGGATGCGTCGACGCCCGCCAGGATGCGGAGCATCGTGGTCTTGCCCGCGCCGTTGAAGCCGAGGATGACCACCCGGCTCCCCCGGTCGACGGCGAGGTCGACGTCGGTGAAGACCTCGAGCGAGCCGTAGGTCTTCGACAGCTCTCGGGCCATGATCGGCGTCTTGCCGCAGGGTGCCGGAGCAGGGAACTTGATGCGGGCGACCTTGTCGGCTGCGCGCTCGCTCTCGAGCCCGGCCATCATCTTCTCGGCGCGCTTGAGCATCGACTGGGCAGCCGTGGCCTTGCTGGCCTTGGCCCGCATCCGGTTGGCCTGGTCGGTGAGGGTCTTGGCCTTGGTCTCGGCGCTGGCCCGCTCGCGCTTGCGGCGACGCTCGTCGGCCTCCCGCTGGGCGAGGTAGTCCTTCCAGCCCATGTTGTAGGTGTCGATCTCCGCGCGGTTGGCGTCGAGGTGGAACACCTTGTTGACCGTCTGCTCGAGCAGGGCGTTGTCGTGGCTGATCACCACGAAGCCACCGCTGTGGGCCTTCAGGTAGTCGCGCAGCCAGACGATCGAGTCGACGTCGAGGTGGTTGGTGGGCTCGTCGAGCAGCAGGATCTCCGCGCCGGAGAAGAGGATGCGCGCGAGCTCGACGCGTCGTCGCTGGCCACCTGAGAGGGTGCCGAGCTTCTGGTCGAGGATGCGCGACTCGATGCCGAGGGAGTCGGCCATCTGGGCAGCCTCCGACTCGGCCGCGTAGCCACCGGCGGCGTGGAGGTCGGCATCGGCTCGCGACCAGCGCCTCATGCCGCGCTCGTGGACCTTCGGGTCCGAGTGGGCCATGTCGAGCTCGGCCGCACGCAACCGGCGTACGACGTCGTCGAGGCCGCGCGCGGACAGGATGCGATCGCGGACGAGCACCTCGGGGTCACCCGTGCGGGGGTCCTGCGGGAGGTAGCCCACGTCACCGGAGGTCAGCACCGTCCCCGACGCCGGCTGGGCCTCGCCTGCGAGGATCTTGGTGAGGGTCGTCTTGCCGGCACCGTTGCGCCCCACGAGGCCGACCTTGTCGCCTGCGGCGATCCGGAAGGAGAGATCCTCCATGAGGAGCCGCGCGCCGGCCCTGACCTCGAGCTTCTGGGCGGTGATCATCGGACGACATCCTACGAAGGGGTGCTCGGGAGAGCCCCATCGGCGACGCAGGCGCTAATGTGCGCGCAGGCTCCACCCCTGCGTCACATCCGGCGTCACGACCTGCGGAGAGGCACGTCCATGCGGTTCAACCCCAAGGCCGACATCAGCAAGGGCCGCGTGAGGGACGCCGGCCGCGGTGGCGGTGGCGGCGGCGCGGGGGGTGGCGGGATGCGGATCCCGATGCCCGGCGGCACACGGGCCGGCGGCGGCATCGGAGGTCTCATCATCATCATCCTGTTCCTGGTGCTCACCCAGTGCACGGGCCTCGGCAGCGGTGGCGGGGGGGCGACCGGTCAGGGTCAGGCGCAGGGGCAGCCGGCGGGCATCGACTCCGGCGACGAGCGCTACGCCAACTGCAGGACGGGCGCCGACGCCAACTCCGACCCCGACTGCGCGCGCAAGGCGGTGGCGCTGTCGCTGGAGCAGTACTGGACCACGATCCTGCCCGAGCAGGGCAGCACCGACTTCGTGCCCGCCCAGATCAACACCTTCGCCGGCGCCGTGCAGACCGGCTGCGGCCAGGCGTCCTCGCAGGTGGGCCCCTTCTACTGCCCGCCCGACCAGCAGATCTACCTCGACACCACGTTCTTCGACGACGTCCTCGAGCAGCAGCTCGGCGGCGAGGGCGGGGACTTCGTCGAGCCCTACGTCCTCGGCCACGAGTACGGCCACCACATTCAGAACCTGATGGGCACGATGAGCCAGGTCCGCACCCAGCAGGGCCCCGACTCCGACGCCGTACGCCTCGAGCTGCAGGCCGACTGCTACGCCGGGATGTGGACGCGAGAGGCCTACGAGAGCGACCTCGTCACCCTCGACCAGGCCGACATCGACGAGGCCATCGACGCCGCCAAGACCGTCGGCGACGACCGGATCCAGCAGAAGTCCGGCCAGGACGTCGACCCCGAGGGCTGGACCCACGGCTCCTCGGAGCAGCGCCGCGCCTGGTTCATGACGGGCTACGACGAGGGCACCCTGGAGTCCTGCGACACCTTCTCGGCCAGCAGCCTCTAGGAGAGCAACGCCTCGATCTGGTCGGCCTGGCGCTGCATCGCGAAGATGTAGGGCGCCACACTCGGGTGGCGGAACTTCCCGGCGAGCGCGCCCTCGCCGTCCGCGACCCTGGCCAGGGCCCAGTCGAGGCGCGTCAGCGCGGTGTAGACGGCCATCACGCGCGCGCCGGTCATCACCTCGGAGGTCGAGGCGATGTCGACCGGCAGCACCGCGACGTAGGCCTCGACGAGCGGCTCGACATCCTCGCGCGTCGCGAGGGAGAGGTAGCCCAGGTCCGATCCGACCGGGCCCCGACCCAGGTGCGCCCAGTCGATGGCGACCGCGCCGTCACCACCACGGCCGGGGATGTTCGCTGCGGACGGGTCGCCGTGCTGCGCCACCTGCGGGAGCGCGTCGCAGCGCTCGAGCCACTGGGTGCGGTGCGTCCAGAGGTGGTCGGCGACATCGGCCATCGGGGTCCGGACCAGCATCCGCCAGCCGCCGCGCCGCTCCACGAGAGCGAGCCGGCTGCGAAGCTGGTCGCGCGCCAACCACGCGTGCTCGCCGAGGCCGGCTGCGGCGAAGCGACCCAGGCAGGCGGCCAGCCAGGGCCCGGGGGCGTCGTGGTGCTCGACCCGTGCATGGATGAGCGTGATCCCCTCCGGGTCCTCCTCGACCGCGACCACGGGTGCCTCGCGCAGGCCGGGAGCCTCGGCGACGACGCCGCTGAGCGCGACGTCGGCGGCCCGGCGCCAGTAGTTGACGTCGCCGGGGAGTGCCGTTCCCGGGGCGTCGTGAGCCTCCGGCCTGCCGAGGCGCTTCACCACGACGTCACGACCACCGAGCGTCGCGGCCCAGACTCCGAGCGTCGTCGGCCCCGCTCCCGGGAGGCGCTGCCACCCTGGTTCGGGCTGCCACCGGGCCCCGTCCATGGCCCGGAACCTAGCGCACGTCACCGTCGCGACGGCGCACCGACGCCTGATCAGCGCGTCCCGTGTGCAGTGAGGCGTTGATGACCTGCACACGGAGCGACTGAGCGTCCTGGATCGCCTGGTCCAGGACCACCCGGCGAGGGTCGGGGACCGCCAGCCACGGCTCGACGGCACCCATTGCCCGCATCCGCACGTCGGCGAGCACCTCCTCCACAGCCGGCCGGTCTCCCCCGGTCACCACAGGCCCCGGGCGCAGGATCCGGGCCGCGTGGTCGGCCGCCGCCTCGTAGGCCTGGCGCGCCTGGTTGTCCCGACGTCGAGCGAACCGCTGCTGGCTCTGTCCGCCTGCCTTGGTGCGCCCCTGGACATGGCGTTGGCCGATCTTGTGCTCGACCATCTCGGCGCCTGTCATCCGGGCGATGGCGAAGCCGCCCTTGCGGACGAGCAGGACTCCCCAGACCGCAGGCACCCTCACGGCAGCGGCGAAGGCACCGACCTCCGGCGGTCCGTCGTACGCCGTGTCGAACGGCAGGTGTGCGGTGAAGGTCGAGCCGTCCTGGGCCGTCCCGCGCAGCTCGCCGTCCGCCACGGACAGGTCGGCCGCGCCGTGACTGGTGGTGAAGTTGTCGACCCAGCGCGGCCAGCGGGCGGGCGGGACCAGGACGAGGGGCACGAGCGCAACCTAGCCTGCATGGTGCCCGGGCTGGTGCCACCTCGTTACAGTCGACGGTCCACCACCCCCGGAGGTCCTCGTGCGTCGTCTTCTCGTCCCGTCTCTCGCTGCCGTCCTCGCCATGACCGCACTCACGACGGCGCCGCCGGCGCTCAGCGCGGCCTCCGACAAGGACCGCCCGTTCCCCTCGCGCCTCGAGCTGCCCGACGGCTTCCAGCCCGAGGGCATCACGATCGGTCCCGGACCCACCGCATGGTTCGGCTCCCGCGCCGACGGTGACATCTACCGGATGTCGCTGCGCACCGGCGAGGGCGAGGTCATCAGCCAGGGCCCGGGCACCGCGTCTGTGGGCCTCAAGTCCGACAGGCGCGGGCGCCTGTTCGTCTCCGGTGGCGACGCCGGCTCCGCTCGCGTCGTCGACGCGGAGACCGGTGACCTCATCGCCGACTACACGCTCACCACCAACGCGAGCTTCGTGAACGACGTCGTGCTCACCAAGAAGGCCGCCTGGTTCACCGACTCCGCGCAACCGCAGCTCTACCGCGTCGACCTCGGCCCCACGGGTGCGCCGGGCACGGCCACCACCGTCGAGCTGACGGGCGAGTGGGAGCAGGGTGAGGGCTTCGGCGCCAACGGCATCAGCACCACGCCCACGGGCAAGGCGCTGCTGGTCGTCAACTCGACGTCCGGCCTGCTCTACCGCGTGCGGCCGTCGACCGGCAGGGCCACCGAGGTCGACCTGGGCGGGGCCTCTCTGACGATGGGCGACGGCCTGCTTCGCACGGGCCGTCTTCTCTACGTGGTGCGCAACCGGGTCAACAAGGTCGCCGTCATCAGGCTCGACAAGCGCGGCACGAGCGGTGATCTCGTGCGCACCATCACCTCGGACGACTTCGACGTGCCCACCACGGTCGCCCGGTTCGGCAAGGACCTCTACCTGCCCAACGCGCGCTTCACGACCCCGCCCACCCCGACGACCGAGTACTGGGTGACCAAGGTGCGCGGTGGTCGCGCGTGAGGGCCCGCAGGTGAGACCACGGCCCGTTCGACGACTCAGAGGAAGTCGAACGGGTCGAACTCGTCGATCGGGATGATCCTGACCCTCGGCAACGGCGTGTTGAAGGCGCCCAGGTCGTACTCGAGGTCGAAGATGCGCAGTCCCGGCAGGCTGCGGAACTGCGAGTTGACGAACTCGGTGAAGCCGACGACACCCACCTGACGGCTGCCGTCGCACAGCGCGGACACCTGATCGACGAAGTCGCCGTCGTGGCTGACGAGCACGACGTCGGCCTCGCGCTGCACGAGCGCCTCCGCGGTGCGCTGGATGGCGATGTCGACGATCTTGCCGTCACCGCTCAACGGGATCGGCTTGAAGCCGATGGCCAGGAGCGCCTGCACGAAGCTGGTGGGCATCTCGTTGGTCGCGGCGAGGAAGAAGAGTCCGGTGACGTCCTGGTCGAAGGCCCTCTCGGCCCATTCCAGCAGCCGGTCCCAGCGCGGGCGCTCCTCCGGCCGCGGCCGGCGGCCGAGGATGGAGGTGCCCAGGGTGGCATCGATGTTCTCCCCGTCGACGAGGAGGTAGGTCATCCGTTCGGCCATGCGAGGACTCTCCCACACCCGTGGGCCTCGGCTCTCAGGCCCGGTAGACGACTCTGAACGACTCGACCACGGCGTCGCCGGTGATGGCGACGTCACAGACCTCGACCAGGGCTCGCGGGACCCCCGAGCCGTCACACAGGATGGACAGCACTCCTGCCACCGGGAGCTCACCCGCGTAGTCCTCGACCATCGCCGTCGTCTCACCCGCGTCGTCGGCCAGCACCTGGGCGACGAACGCGTCGGACTCCCCCGCCGCCTCGCCCCAGGCCCACGCCGGAGGCGGTACCGACTCGAGGGTGGTCGGGCCGAAGTAGGTCGGCGCCGCATTGAGCTTGGCGTGGAAGCGGGCGAGCTCCCAGAACACGCGCAGCTCCTCGTGGTCGAACTCGACCTCGCCGACCTCGACTGTCCTGGGGTCGACCTCGGGGTGCTCCATGTCGGGAGCCTAGCGAGTCGACCCTCGGCCCTCGGTCGGCAGCCGCCGCAGCTGTTCGGCCAGGAAGTCGAGGGTCCGCTGCCACGCCACTGCGGACAGGCGGGCGTCGTAGAACATGTAGTCGTCGTTGTCGAAGGCGTGCCCGCCGCCCTCGTAGGTCTCGACGATGACCTGAGGCTGGGTGCGGAGCAGGGCGCAGACCTGCTCGACGACCGGGCGCGAGACGAACGTGTCGGCGAGACCCCAGTGGTGCAGCGACGGCGCCGCCACGTCCGCAGGCTGCAGCACTGCCTGCGCGCCGTCCGAGGCGTCGTAGGGCTCGACGCCCAGGAGCTGCGGGAGCGCCGAGCCGTAGTAGCTCACCAGGGCGTCGGCCGGGCTGAGGGCCGCGACGTTGAAGCCCAGCCCGCCACCGAAGCAGAACCCCACGATCCCGACCGGTCCCCGCACGGCCTCGTGGGTGCGCAGGGTCTCCAGAGCACGTACGCCGTCCGCCACCGCGGCCGGCCAGTCGGTGCGCTGCAGCAGGCCGAACGCCTCCTCCAGCGCGTCCGGACCCTCCTCGACGCGGGCGACACCCAGGCGCCAGAAGATCTCCGGGGCGAGCACCACGTAGCCAGCGTCCGCGAGCTGCCGCGCCCGCCGCTCGACGTAGGCGCTGACCCCGAAGATCTCCTGCAGGAGCAGGACGCCGGGACCCGTGCCGCCCTCGGGGAGCCACAGGTGGGCCGGCATGGCGCCGTCGGCGGTCCCGACGCTCAGCACGTGCTTCACCTCAGACGTTGAAGCCGAGGGCGCGCAGCTGCTCACGCCCGTCGTCGGTGATCTTGTCCGGGCCCCACGGCGGCATCCAGACCCAGTTGATGGCCACGTCGTTGACGAGGCCCTCGAGGGCCTGGTTGGTCTGGTCCATGATCACGTCGGTCAGCGGGCACGCGGCCGAGGTCAGGGTCATGTCGAGGACGGCGTTGGAGCCCTCGTCGATGTGCACGCCGTAGACGAGGCCGAGGTCGACGACGTTGATGCCGAGCTCGGGGTCGACGACGTCCTTCATCGCCTCGGTGACGTCGTCCACGGTGACGGTGGCAGTGCCGCCCCCGGTGGCTTCGGGAACCTCGGGCAGGTCGCTGTGGTCTGGAGAGTCTGTCATCGGGTTTCTCCTTCGGATTGGGCCTGGGCTGTCGCGTCCTTCCACGCCATCCAGGACAGCAGCGCGCACTTCACGCGCGCGGGGAACTTGGCGACACCGGCGAACGCGATGCCGTCCTCGAGGACGTCCTCGTCGGGCTCGACCTGTCCCTTGCCCTGCATGAGCTCGAGGAAGGTCTGGTGGATGGTCATGGCCTCGTCGACCGGCTTGCCGATCACCAGGTCGGTCAGCACGGACGCCGACGCCTGCGAGATCGAGCAGCCGACGGAGTCGTAGGAGACGTCCTCGACCACACCGTCGGACACCTGCACGCGAAGCGTGACCTCGTCGCCGCAGGTGGGGTTGACATGGTGCACCTCGGCCCCGAACGGCTCGCGCAGGCCCTTGTGGTGCGGGTGCTTGTAGTGGTCCAGGATGATCTCCTGGTAGAGGTTGTCGAGCTCGGCACCCATGGCTCAGCCCACCTTGAAGTAGCTGCGGGTGTGGTGGAGGGCCTCCACGAGCGCGTCGATCTCGGCGGGAGTCGTGTAGAGGTAGGACGACATCCGCGTCGAGCTCTGCACGCCGAAGCGGGCGTGCGCCGGCTTGGCGCAGTGGTGCCCGGCGCGCACGGCCACACCCCGGGCGTCGAGGACCTGGGCGATGTCGTGCGGGTGCACCTCGGCGAGCTCGAAGGAGATCGCGCCACCGCGATGCGTTGCGTCGAGGGGGCCCATGATCCTCACGCCGGGGACCGACTGCAGCCCGTCGAGGGCATAGGCCGTGATCGCCTGCTCGTGCGTGTGGATGGCGTCCAGGCCGATGTGTCCGAGGTAGTCGACCGCAGCACCGAGGCCGACGGCCTCGACGATCGGCGGAGTGCCGGCTTCGAAGCGGCTCGGCGCCTTGGCGTAGGTCGAACGCGCCATGGTCACCGTCTCGATCATCTCGCCGCCGCCGTGGAAGGGCGGGAGCTCGTTGAGCAGCTCCTCGCGTCCCCACAGGACCCCGATGCCGGTCGGACCACAGACCTTGTGCCCGGTGAAGACGAGGAAGTCGCACCCGACCTCCTGCACGTCCACGGGGAGCTGCGGCGCGGCCTGCGAGGCGTCGATCACCGAGAGGGCGCCGAACGCCCGGGCCCGGGCCACCAGGTCGGCGACCGGGTTGATCGTGCCCAGCATGTTGGACACCCAGGTGAAGGCCACGACCTTGGTGTGCTCGTCGACGAGCTGGTCGGCGTTGGTGAGGTCGAGGTGTCCGTCGTCCGTGAGGCCGAACCAGCGCAGCTCAGCACCCGCCCGCTCGCACGCCAGCTGCCACGGCACGATGTTGGAGTGGTGCTCCATCTCGGTGATCACGACGTTGTCGCCGGGAGCCAGGTCGATGGTGCGCGCCAGCAGGTTGAGCGCCTCGGTGGCGTTCTTGGTGAAGATGATCTCGTTGCGCGAGGGCGCGTTGAGGAACGCCGCCACCTTGTCGCGCGCCGCCTCGAAGGCCTCGGTCGACTCCGCACCGAGCTGGTGCATGGCCCGCGCGATGTTGGCGTTGTGCCGCTCGAGGTGGTCGACCATCGTGTCGATGACGATCTGAGGCTTCTGCGAGGTGTTGGCGCTGTCGAGATAGACCAGCGGCTGCCCGTCCGCGAGCACCCGCTCGAGGATCGGGAAGTCCTTGCGGATCACGTCCAGGTCCGGAAGCAGTCCGTCCATGGCGTTACCTCCATTCGGCGGTGGGAGAGGTGATGCGGGATCAGGCGGAGGCGGGGTTGAGGTACTTGTCGTAGCCCTCGGCCTCGAGAGCGTCGGCGAGCTCCTTGCCGCCGGACTCGGCGACCTTGCCGTCGACGAAGACGTGGACGAAGTCGGGCTCGATGTAGCGCAGGATGCGGGTGTAGTGCGTGATCAGCAGGACACCCTTGCCCTCGCGCGCACGGAATCGGTTGACACCCTCGGACACGACCTTCAGTGCGTCGATGTCGAGGCCGGAGTCGGTCTCGTCGAGGACGGCCACCTGCGGGTCGAGCAGCTCGAGCTGCGCGATCTCGTGGCGCTTCTTCTCACCGCCGGAGAAGCCCTCGTTGACGTTGCGGGTGCCGAACGTCGGGTCGAGGTTGAGCTGCTGCAGGGCCGCGTTGACGTCCTTGACCCACGTGCGGAGCTTGGGAGCCTCGCCGTCGATCGCCGTCTTGGCGGTACGCAGGAAGTTGGACACCGACACCCCGGGGACCTCGACGGGGTACTGCATGGCGAGGAACAGGCCGGCGCGGGCCCGCTCGTCGACCGACATCGCAAGGACGTCCTGGCCGCCGAGGGTGACCGAGCCGCCGGTGATCGTGTACTTGGGGTGACCGGCGATCGAGTACGCCAGGGTCGACTTGCCCGAGCCGTTGGGACCCATGATCGCGTGGGTCTCGCCCTCGTTGATGGTGAGGGTGACGCCCTTGAGGATCTCCTTGGGACCGTCCTCGGTCTCTACGGTGACGTGCAGGTCGGTGATGACGAGAGTGCTCATGCGGGGGTGACTCCGTTCAGGGTGGTCTCGGTGTCGACGAAGACATCGCTCGTGCCGTTGGACCCGGCTCGTACGTCGACGGGGAAGGTGGCGACCGGTTCGGTCGCCGGGAAGTTGGTGGGCTTGCCGGTGCGCAGGTCGAACATCGACCCGTGCAGCCAGCACTCGATCTGGCAGCCGCCGTCGTTGCTGGCGACCTCGCCCTCGCTCAGCGCCACCTCGGCGTGGCTGCAGAGGTCCTCCACGGCGAAGACCTCGTCGCCGTCACGGGCGATGGCGAGGTCGAAGCGACCGAGCGTGACGGCCAGGGCCCGATCGGTCGGGACGTCGTCCAGCGCGCACACGCGCTCGAAGCCCATCAGAAGAGCTCCTTCAGGACGTTCTTGGCCAGCTCGGCCTCGACCGTGGCGAGCAGCCGCTCCTCGATGGACGGCACACCGACCTTGCGGATCAGGTCGTTGAAGAAGCCGTGCACGACCAGCCGCTGGGCCTCCTGCTCGGAGATACCGCGGGCCTGGAGGTAGAAGAGCTGCTCGTCGTCGAAGCGGGCCGTGGCCGAGGCGTGGCCGGCTCCCTCGATCTCACCGGTCTCGATCTCCAGGTTCGGGATCGAGTCGGCACGGCACCCGTCGCTGAGGACCAGGTTGCGGTTCTCCTCGTAGGTCTCGATGCCCTCGGCGATCTTGCGGATCAGCACGTTGCCGACCCAGACGGTGTGCGCCTTCTCCCCCTGCAACGCTCCCTTGTAGATGGCGTTGGACTTGGTGTGCGGGGCGGTGTGGTCGGCGAAGATCCGGTGCTCGATGTGCTGGCCGGCGTCGGCGAAGTAGAGGCCGAGCAGCTCCGCGGACCCGCCGGGACCGTCGTAGGTCACGTTGGCGTCCATCCGGACCAGGTCGCCGCCGAAGGAGATCGCCGCGTGCTTGTAGTGCGCGTCACGACCCACGAGTGCCTGGTGGTGGGACAGGTGGACGGCGTCGTCCGCCCAGTCCTGGATCGAGACCACCGTGACGTCGGCACCGTCCCCGACCACGATCTCGACGACCGCGGCGATGGTGGAGGAACCGGTGTGGTTGAGCACCACGATCGCCTTGCTGTGCGCGCCGAAACGCATGGCCACGTGTCCCGCCTCGGTGACCCGCACGTCCTCGCCGTCGAGGTCGACCACGATCGGCTCAGGCACCTCGGTGTCGGCGGGCACGTCGATGAGCAGGGTCGTGGGGACCTCGGCCAGCACGCGAGCGCTCCAGCGGGTGTGCGGGACGAGTCCGGAGATGCCGCGCAGCGCGCGCGCCTCGTCGCCGCCCACTCCCTCGACGCGCACGCCGTCGGGCGTGTTCCACGTGCACGAGGTCGCCGAGCGCATGAACTCCGCGTCGGCGTGCAGGCCCTTGAGCCGCTTGAGCGGGGTGAAGCGCCAGATCTCCTCGCGCCCGGTCGGGACGCTGTGGTCCGCGACCTCGAAGGAACCCTTCGGGTGGAGATGGCTCTCCACCCGGTCGGGCTCGGGGGTCTGCTCCAGGGCGGAGCGGACGGATTCGGTGGTGAGGGTCACAGCTCTACTTTCTCCGTTCGGTGTGTCAGGTGCGTGCGTGCTGGTCCCTCAGGATCAGCCGACCGCGCCTTCCATCTGCAGCTCGATGAGGCGGTTGAGCTCGAGGGCGTACTCCATCGGGAGCTCCTTCGCGATCGGCTCGACGAAACCGCGCACGATCATCGCCATCGCCTCGTCCTGCTCCATGCCACGCGACATGAGGTAGAAGAGCTGGTCGTCGGAGACCTTGGAGACACTCGCCTCGTGACCCATGGACACGTCGTCCTCGCGGATGTCGACATAGGGGTAGGTGTCGCTCCGGCTGATCTGGTCGACCAGAAGCGCGTCGCAGAGCACGTTGGACTTGGAGCCGTAGGCGCCCTCGTTGACCTGGATCAGGCCGCGGTAGGACGTACGCCCGCCGCCGCGCGCCACCGACTTGCTCAGGATCGAGCTCGACGTGTGGGGCGCCGCGTGGACCATCTTGGCCCCGGCGTCCTGGTGCTGGCCCTCCCCGGCGAACGCGATCGAGAGGGTCTCGCCCTTGGCGTGCTCGCCCATCAGGTAGATCGCGGGGTACTTCATCGTCACCTTGGAGCCGATGTTGCCGTCGACCCACTCCATGGTCGCGCCGGCCTCGCAGACAGCGCGCTTGGTGACGAGGTTGTAGACGTTGTTGGACCAGTTCTGGATGGTCGTGTAGCGGACGCGGGCGCCCTTCTTGACGATGATCTCCACGACGGCGGAGTGCAGCGAGTCCGAGGAGTAGATCGGGGCGGTGCAGCCCTCGACGTAGTGCACGTAGGAGTCCTCGTCGGCGATGATCAGCGTCCGCTCGAACTGGCCCATGTTCTCGGTGTTGATCCGGAAGTAGGCCTGCAGCGGGATGTCGACGTGCACGCCCTTGGGGACGTAGATGAAGGAGCCGCCCGACCACACCGAGGTGTTCAACGCGGAGAACTTGTTGTCACCGACCGGGATGACGGTGCCGAAGTACTCCTTGAAGAGCTCCTCGTGCTCCTTCAGCGCGGTGTCGGTGTCGACGAAGATGACGCCCTGCTCCTCGAGGTCCTCGCGGATCGAGTGGTAGACGACCTCGGACTCGTACTGGGCCGCGACACCGGAGACCAGGCGCTGCTTCTCCGCCTCGGGGATGCCGAGCTTGTCGTAGGTGTTCTTGATGTCCTCGGGCAGGTCGTCCCACGTGGCGGCCTGCTTCTCGCTGGATCGCACGAAGTACTTGATGTTGTCGAAGTCGATCGTGCTGAGGTCCGAGCCCCAGGTGGGCATGGGCTTGCGGTGGAAGAGCTTGAGGCCCTTCAGGCGCATGTCCAGCATCCACTGCGGCTCGCTCTTGAGACCGGAGATGTTGCGGACGACGTCCTCGCTGAGGCCACGTTTGGCGATCGAGCCGGCGGCGTCGGAGTCCGACCAGCCGAACTCGTAACGACCGATCCCCTGGAGCTCGGGGTTCATCCGCTCGACCTTGGTCGAGCCCTCGGTCTCAGAGATGCTCAGGTTCTGGGTCATGACTGCTCCTCATTGGTTGGGACCGGCGCGCGAGCGGACTCGAGGCCGGGAATGCAGGTGGTGCACACGCCATCGCCGTGGGCGATGGTCGCGAGACGTTGGACATGGGTGCCGAGCACGCGACCGATGGCCTCGGTCTCGGCTTCGCAGAGCTGCGGGAACTCGTGGGCCACGTGGGAGACCGGGCAGTGCTGCTGGCACAGCTGGGCACCGACGACAGGGAGCTCCCGCACCGACGCGGCGTAGCCCTGCTGGCTGAACACCTGCGCCAGCGCCTCGGCCGGGCTCAGGCTCGGCTCCGCGGTGGTGACGGCGGCGTAGTCACGCTCGACGAAGGCGACCCGACGACGTGCGAACTCCATCACGGCGTCGTCACCCTGGGTCTCGGACAGGAAGCGCAGGGCCTGGACCGCCAGGTCGTCGTACTGCTGGTCGAAGGTGTCGCGACCGGCCTGGGTGAGAGCGAAGACCCTGGCGGGACGCCCGCGACCACGGTTGCCGTAGACCTTCTGCTCACGCGACTCGACGTCACCCTCCCCGACCAGGTGGTCGAGATGACGGCGTACGGCTGCGGGCGTCAGGTCGAGGCCGCGCGCGAGGTCGGCGGCAGTCGAGGGGCCGTTCTCCAGGATGGCGAGCGCCACGCGCTCGCGTGTCGGGGCGTCCCCCTCCGGGGGTGCCGCCGTCCTGGTGAATTCCACAACACCAGTGTGACCTTATTGGAGCGCCCGCTCAAGCAAGGTTCACCTAACCTGATCGCGTCTCAATCTGCGGTACGGCTCCGGAACGTGCGGATCGCCAGCGGAGCAACCACCGCGGTGATCAGGATGATCCACCCGATGGTGAAGGGGATGGGGTGGTACATCGGGAAGGCAGCGCCCGCAGTCAGGGGCTGGTCGTTGCCCCAGAGCTCCCGGACGGCCTGGGTCAGCGAAGAGATCGGGTTCCACTCGGCGATCGCGCGCAGCACGGGCGGCATCCGGTCGGTCGGCGCGAACGTGTTGGCCAGGAAGGTGACCGGGAAGATGGTGGCGAACATGACGCCGTTGACCGCCTCGACCGAACGCATCGCCGAGCCCACCAGGATGCCGACCCAGATCATCGCGAACCCCCAGCCGAGGAGCAGCAGGTAGCCCAGGGCCGCCTCGAACACGTTGGTGTGGATGCGCCAGCCGATCAGCAGACCGGTCAGCGACATCACCACCAGTCCGATCGAGGCATGGACGAGGCTGGAGATGCTGCGCCCCACCAGCACCGCGGCCGGGTTGATCGGCAGCGACCGCATCCGGTCGACGATCCCCTTCTGGAGGTCGGAGGTGAGGCCGACGGCCACGATGAAGGACGCGAACGCCACCGTCTGCGCCATGATCCCGGCGAGCAGGAACGCGCGATAGCCGGCCGGGGTCGCCACGTCGATCGAGGACCCGAAGACGTAGGCGAAGAGCAGCACGAACATCACCGGTTGGATGGTCACGTCGAGCAACATCTCGGGCATCCGACGGATGTGGCGGAAGTTGCGCCGGGCGATGGCCCAGGACTGGGTGAGGAGTCCGGTGGTGCGGATCTCGGGTCGCTCGAGCGTGCTCATCGGGTCATCTCCTCCGCCGGGACAGCACCGGCGTCGTGGTCTGCAGGATCGACCGGGTCCTCTGCCCGGTGTCCGGTGAGGTGGAGGAACACGTCGTCCAGGCTCGGACGCTTGAGCCCGATGTCGTCGAGCACGATCCCGCTCTCGTCGAACACCGCGGCGACGCGGGTCATGTGGCTCAGTCCCTCGGCGGGCGCGGTCAGCTGCCGGGACCCGGCGTCGACGTGCACCTCGCTCACGTGCGCGCGCATCAGTGCCTCGGCCGCCTGCAGGTCCGGGGCGTGGGAGACCGTCACCACCAGCGCGGCGGCTCCGGACCGGTCCTTGAGCTGCAGCGGCGTGCCCTCGGCGATCACGGTCCCCCGGTCGATCACCACGATGTTGTCGGCCAGCTGATCGGCCTCCTCGAGGTATTGAGTGGTGAGCAGGAGCGTCGTGCCGTCATTCACCAGCTCGCGCAGCACGTCCCACAGCTCGACCCGTGAGCGCGGGTCCAGGCCCGTGGTCGGCTCGTCGAGGAAGAGCACGGGCGGCGTCGCGATGAGGCTGACCGCCAGGTCGAGGCGACGACGCATGCCCCCGGAGTAGGTCTTGGCGATCCGGTCCCCCGCGTCGGACAGCGAGAACCGCTCGAGCAGCTCGCCGCTGGCGCGCGCGATGTAGCCCCGGTCGAGACCGTAGAGCTGGCCGATCAGGCGGAGATTCTCCCGGCCGGTGAGCAGCTCGTCGACGGTCGCCGCCTGACCTGTGAGACCCATGCTGCGGCGCACCGCCGCAGGAGCGGACAGGATGTCGTGGCCCGCCACCCGACCCGTGCCGGACGTCGGGCGGGTGAGCGTGGTCATCATCCGGACCGTGGTGGTCTTGCCGGCTCCGTTGGGCCCGAGCAGGCCCAGGACCGAACCCTGCGGGACGGAGAAGGAGACCCCCTCGACAGCCACGGTGTCACCGAAGTGCTTGACCAGGTCGTCGGCCTCGATCGCAGCAATGCGTGTCATGCGGCTCACGCTAGCGGCGGGGTCCGACAGGGGCACACTCACCGCGCACCTAGACTCTCCTCGTGTCAGCCACCTCCCCCGCCGTCGTCGTCGACGGCCTGGTCATGCACTACGGCGACAAGGTCGCGGTGGACGACCTGTCGCTCGAGGTGGCCCGCGGTTCGGTCACCGCGGTCCTCGGGCCCAACGGCGCGGGCAAGACGACGACCCTGGAGACCTGTGAGGGCTACCGCGCCCCCCAGCACGGCACCGTCCGCGTCCTCGGCCTCGACCCGCAGCGCCAGCGGGCGGAGCTGCTGCCCCGGATCGGCGTGATGCTCCAGGCGGGCGGTGCGTGGAGCGGCGTACGCGCCCACGAGATGCTCGAGCACATGGCCGCGTTGCACGCGCATCCCCTGGACACCGCCATGCTGAGCGATCGCCTGGGGCTCGCCGACTGCGGCAGGACGCCCTACCGCCGGCTCTCCGGAGGTCAGCAGCAGCGGTTGGGCCTGGCGATCGCGCTGGTCGGGCGCCCCGAGCTGGTCTTCGTCGACGAACCCACCGCAGGCATGGACCCGCAGGCGCGGCGCACGACGTGGGAGCTGCTGGAGGAGATCCGCTCGGACGGAGTGACCGTGGTGCTGACCACGCACCACATGGAGGAGGCCGAGCACCTCGCCGACCACATCCACATCATCGACCACGGACGGCTGATCGCGACCGGGACACCGTCGGAGCTCACGCGCGGTGGCCGTTCGGCCACCATCCGTCTCGTCGTCCACCGGCCCTTCCCCGACGGCGCCCCGGAGTCGCTGCGGGCCGAGCTCGGCCCGGACACCGAGGTCCGCCAGCTCGACGAGGTCAGCATGCTCATCCACGGCCCGGCCGACTCGATGACCCTGGGGCGGGTCTCACGCTGGTGCGAGGAGCACGACGTGCTGCCGCAGACGCTCAACCTCGGCCAACGCAACCTCGAGGACGTCTTCCTCGAGCTCACCGGACGCGAGCTCACACCATGAGCCCCTCACCCCTCGCCACCACCCCGACGCCCACCTTCACGCCGGCGCCCGGCGGGGCGCCGCTGTCGCGGATGGTGCTGGCTCAGTCGCGCATGGAGGCGCGGCTGATGCTGCGCAACGGCGAGCAGCTGCTGCTCGCCATCGTGATCCCCGTGATCGTGCTGGTCGGCGGTGTGACCGCGGCCGGACGGATCGGCATCGACCTCGACGGACATCGCGCCGTCGACATCCTCACACCGGGCGTGCTCGCCCTGGCGGTGATGTCGACCGCCTTCACCTCCGTCGCGATCGCCACCGGCTTCGAACGACGCTACGGCGTGATCAAGCTCCTCGGCTCCTCGCCGCTGCCGCGTCACGGGCTGCTGCTCGGCAAGGTCCTGGGGCTGCTCAACGTCGTCGTGCTGCAGCTCGTCGTGCTCGTCGTCGCCGGGCTGGTCCTCGGCTGGCGCCCGACCCTCGACCACCCCGCCCGGACGTGGGCCGCCGTGGTCCTCGCGATCGCGCTGGGCACGGCGGCGTTCGCCGCTCTCGGGCTCTTCGTCGCCGGTGTCCTGCGCGCGGAGGCGACGCTTGCCCTGGCCAACCTGATCTACCTGTTGCTGATGGCCGGTGGGGGGATCGTCCTGCCGGCGAGCACGTACGGTGCCGCAGCGGCGTCGATCACGTGGTTGCCCTCGGGTGCCCTCGGCGAAGCCATGCGCGCCGCGCTCGTGGATGCCAGCATCGACGGCCGCTCCTTGGTCGTGCTCGCCGCGTGGGCCGTGCTCGGCACCGTCCTGACGGCCCGAACCTTCAGGTGGGAATGATGGACACTGTGCTCGACCGACTTGCGCGGCACCTGTGGCCGCTCGCCGTGGCCAACCTCGTCGCCAACATCGGCATCGTGGTGACGGGCGCCGCGGTGCGCCTGACGGGTTCCGGCCTCGGCTGCCCCACGTGGCCCAGGTGCACCGACGCGTCGTACGTCGCCCACCCCGAGCTCGGCATCTACGGCGCCATCGAGTTCGGCAACCGGATGCTCACCTTCGTGCTCGCCGCTGTCGCGGTGCTGTGCTTCCTCGCTGCCCTCGGCGCGAGGCACCGGCGCGCGACGCGACTCGCCCTGCTCATCGGGCTCGGCATCCCCCTGCAGGCGGTCATCGGCGGCATCACGGTGCTGACCGACCTCAACCCCTGGATCGTCTCCGGGCACTTCCTGCTGTCGATGGCGATGATCATGGTCTGCGTCGCGCTGGTCGATGAGCTGCGCAGTCCCGACCGACGCGCGGCTCCGACGCCGCAGCGTGCCCTGGCCTGGGCAACCTTCGTAGCGGGCTGGGTCGTGCTCTATCTCGGCACTGTCGTCACCGGAGCCGGGCCGCACGCCGGCGACGCCGACGCGCGACGCAACGACGTGGACCCTGCGGCGATCTCGCACCTGCACGCCTACGCCGTCTACGTGCTGGTCGCCCTCACCGCCGTGCTCCTGCTGGTCGCGCTGCGCAGCGGGCACTCATGGCTGGCCAAGGTCACCGCGCTGGTGCTGCTGCTCGAGGTGCTGCAAGGCACGCTGGGGTGGGTGCAGTACTGGCTCGACCTCCCGGTCGCCCTGGTGGCGCTCCACATGCTCGGGGCGGCACTGCTCGCGGCCGGGCTGGCGCGCGTGGCCCTGGCGGTCCTTCCCCATCACGCCGCCCTGGAAGCTCGCGCAGACGGGGAGAAGCAGGACGCCGGGGCCACGCGGGCTCCCTGACGGAAGGTCGGTCTAGCCGCTGATCTTGCGTGCGAAGACCACCGTGCGCCTGGAGTAGTCGTCGGACTTGCAGGCCACGAGCACGATCCTCGCCGGCCCCGAGACGGAGTAGAGCGAGCCCATCGGTCGCTTCGCGGACCAGAACTCACGTCCGGTGACCTTGAACCGGCACCCGGCGGCCCTCACCACGTCACCGCGGCGCAGTTGACCCCACCGGTCGGCGACGCCGTTGCCTGCCCGCCAGGCGTGACCGGCATAGACGGTGCTGCCGGTCGGGTCGCACGGGGGGTCACCCTTCGACCAGGTGTAGACCGCGCCGTTGAGGCGCGACCCGACGGCCAGGGTGTCGTTGCGCGCGGCCACCTTGATGATGGCCGCGCTGGTGCCGGTCCTGCCGATCTGCAGCCGGTCAGGGGCGGGTTGAGCCGCACCCTGACCGGCTGAGAGCAGCACCGACGCACACAGCATGACGAGCGTGAGCGCAGTGCGACGCATCACGCACCGGTGTTCGGCGCGACCTCCGGGGCCGGCGCGCAGGCCCTGTTGGAGAAGGAGAGCTTCCAGACCTGCTTGCCCTTCAGTGCGAAGGCGGCGTCAGCAGCCTTGGCGCGAACCGTGACCGTGCGGCTGGTCGCCTTGATCCAGACGCCCTCACGCAGCACCTTGCCGTTGGCCTTGTAGACCACGCCGGCACGCTTGCCGACCCTGAACAGGTCACCGGCGCGCCCACACTTGTCGATCTGTTTGGCGACGGCACGCACGACCTTCACCTGGGCCGGAAGGACCTCGGGCGTGGCGACCACGACCGGCGGCGTGACCACGGGTGCCGGCGTGACGGGCGGCGTCACGACGGGCGGCGTCACGACGGGGCACGGCTGGTTGCTGTCGACGGGAGCGGCGAACGTGACAGAGGTCGCGCCGTTGCCGAACGAGTAGCCCGGGTCAGCGGTCACGGTGAGGCTGCCGTTGGCGTTCACCGCCGAGGTCCACGGCCCGGTCGGCACCTGGCCGAACACGGCGTTGCCGGGACCACATGCGTCCAGCACCGGAACGGTGGGCGGCGTCACGGTGGTGACGTTGCAGTTGTCGGAGAACTTCCACGCGGGGATGCTGCCCGAGTTCTCGCGGGTCACGGGATTGGAGCCATTTCCCCACTTGCCCGTCAACGTCAGGGTCAGCCCGCCGTCGGGCTTGTCCGTGACGGTCTCGTCGAAGGTCGCAGTCTCCTCCGACCACAGCACGGTGCCAACCGGCACGACGTCGCGGTTGGACTCGATGATGGTCTCCGAGCGCTCCTCGCTGTTGGTGACGGTCCAGGTGACGGCCCATCCGCCTTCACTCGCGCAGGCGACCGTGCCCGTGATCGTGTTGTGGTGGGCGCTCGCGGCGCCGGCGAGACCGCCGACGGCGAATCCCACCCCGAGGACCAGCGTCACCGCCCTCGAGATCATCCGGTTGTGGTGGTGCTGTGTGGTCATCACGTGCCTGTACTCCCCAATGTGTCCCCTGGGCAGGTCTTGTACCTCCCCCATCGAGTATTCAACGGGGTTCTGGGCAAACCAGTACGGCAGGACTTATCAAGATTTCCTCTAGGTTTCGTCAGTTTCGTGACGACAGGCATTGGTGTGAGGTATCCCACTAGCGACCGAGGAGCGGATCGAGCGCCACTGCCACGAAGAGCAGGGACAGGTAGAGGTTCGAGGCGTGGAAGAGTCGCATCGGGTTGATCTCTGCGAGGGCGTCCGATGCCTTGGCCCGGGACCACATCCGATGTGCCTGGACGAGGAAGATCGCGCCGAGCAGAGCCGCAGCGATCGGGTAGATCAGGCTGGTGTCGGCGATCGGCCACAGCACCAGCGACGTCGCGACCATCACCCAGCTGTAGAGCACCACCTGGCGTCCGACCTCGGCGGCGGGCTTGACCACCGGCAGCATCGGCACGTCGACGTTGCGGTAGTCCTCGCGGTAGCGCAGGGCCAGTGCCCACGTGTGCGGCGGGGTCCAGAAGAAGACGACGAGGAAGAGCACGACCGGTGTCCACGCCAGCTCGCCGGTGACCGCTGTCCACCCGATCAACGCCGGGAAGCAGCCCGCCAGGCCGCCCCACACGATGTTCTGGGTCGTGCGACGCTTGAGCAGGATCGTGTAGACGAGGACGTAGAACGCGTTGGCCAGCACCGACAGGCCCGCGGAGAGCCAGTTGACCCAGAGCGCCAGCACGACGGTCGACAGCACGGCCAGCGTCGTGGCGAAGACGAGCGCGGAGGCGGGAGACACGATGTGGCGGGGGAGCGCCCTGCGACGCGTACGACGCATCTGTTCGTCGATGTCGCGGTCGTAGACACAGTTGTACGCCGACGCGGAGCCGGCCGACAGGGCACCGCCCACGACCGTGGCCGCCACGAGACCGAGCGGCGGGATGCCACGCTGGGCGAAGAACATCACGGGGACGGTGGTCAGGAGCAGCAGCTCGATCACCCGCGGCTTGGTCAGCCCGACGTAGGCACCGACCACGTCACGCCAGGTCGGAGGCCCTTCCGGCTCGAGGCCGTCCGACGGCCGCGCAGACGCATCTGCGTGCGGACCGGCGTGCGACACGGGTGTTCCTCTGGGGCAGGGCGAATGGGATGAGCGCTGGGGGGAACCGTGGGCGATGGACCGCAGAGATCTCGCGTCGTGGGCCACCCTCGGGTGGGGTCGAGTCTACTCGGCCACGGCGATAGGCTCGTAGTCGAGGCCGTCTCGTCGTCCCTGTGATCGTCCCTGTGATCCTGGCTCCACCCATCGAGAGGAACTGCGTTGACCGAGAAGTCCGCCCTGCCCACCACCCTCGAGTGGGACGACACCGATCAACGCGCCGTGGACACGGCCCGGGTGCTGGCCATGGACGCAGTGCAGAAGGTCGGCAACGGCCACCCCGGCACGGCGATGAGCCTGGCGCCGGTGGCCTACCTGCTGTTCCAGAAGGTGATGCGGCACAGTCCCGCCGACCCGGAGTGGCTCGCCCGCGACCGCTTCGTCCTGTCATGCGGCCACAGCTCGATCACCCTCTACAACCAGCTCTACCTCGGCGGCTTCGGACTGGAGCTCGACGACATCAAGGCTCTGCGCACGTGGGGCTCGAAGACGCCCGGGCACCCCGAGCTGGGCCACACCGCGGGCGTGGAGGTGACCACCGGGCCGCTGGGCCAGGGTGTCGGCAACGCCGTCGGCATGGCCATGTCGGGACGCCGCATCCACGGCATGCTGGAGCCGGACGCCGCTGCCGGTGAAGGCCTCTTCGACCACCAGGTCTACGCCATCGCCTCTGACGGCGACCTGCAGGAGGGCGTCAGCTCCGAGGCGAGCTCGATCGCCGGCACCCAGAAGCTCGGCAACCTCACGGTCGTCTACGACCGCAACCGGATCTCGATCGAGGGCGACACCGACATCGCGTTCACCGAGGACGTCGCGGCTCGCTACGAGGCCTACGGCTGGCACGTGCAGGTCGTCGACTGGACCAACGGGGGCACCGACTACGTCGAGGACGTTCCGGCCCTCTACGCCGCTGTGCGTGAGGCCCACGCGGTCAGCGACCAGCCCTCCCTGATCGTCGTCGACACGGTCATCGCCTGGCCGGCCCCCCATGCGCAGGGCACGGAGGCCGCTCACGGCAGCGCGCTCGGCGCGGACGAGGTCGCCGCGACCAAGGAGGTCCTCGGCTTCGACCCCGACCAGACCTTCGAGGTGCCGCCGGACGTCCTCGCCCGCACGCGGCAGCTGCGCGAGCGGGGTTCGGCGTGGACCGCTGAGTGGGACGAGCGCTTCGCCGACTGGTCCACGGCGCACGCCGACGCGGCCGAGATGCTGCACCGCCTGCAGCGCCGCGAGATGCCGGTCGGTCTGGCCGATGCCCTCCCGAGCTTCCCCGCCGACGCGAAGGGCGTCGCCACCCGGTCCGCGTCGGGCAAGGTGATCAACGCGCTGGCGTCCGTGCTTCCCGAGCTCTGGGGAGGCTCCGCCGACCTGGCCGGGTCCAACAACACCACGATCTCCGGCGCACCCTCGGTGGGTCCCGAGGTCGCCGAGATCGGCGAGTGGAGCACCGACCCCTACGCCGGACGTGTCCTGCACTTCGGGATCCGGGAGCACGGCATGGGCGCGATCATGAACGGCATCGCGGCCGACCGGCTCACGCGCGTCTTCGGAGGAACGTTCCTCACCTTCTCCGACTACATGCGCGGCGCCGTACGTGTGGCCGCGCTGAGCCGGCTGCCGGTCACCTATGTGTGGACCCACGACTCCATCGGGCTCGGCGAGGACGGCCCGACGCACCAGCCCATCGAGCACCTGGCCGCGCTGCGGGCCATGCCGGGACTCGACGTCGTCCGCCCCGGGGATGCCAACGAGACCGCGGCCGCGTGGCAGGCGATCCTCAGCCACACCGATCGTCCGGCCGCGCTGGTGCTCACCCGCCAGAACGTGCCGGTGTTCCCCCGCGGGCGGGACGCCGACTCCGGGCAGACCTGGGGTTCCACCGAGGGCGTGGAGCGCGGTGCCTACGTCCTGCTGGACGCCGACAAGGGCACGCCCGACGTGGTCCTGATCGGCACCGGCTCCGAGGTCCAGCTCGCCGTCGAGGCCCGAGCGCTGCTGGCGGCTGACGGCATCGACGCGCGTGTGGTGTCGATGCCGTGCCTGGAGTGGTTCGAGGCACAGGACCAGGCCTACCGCGACACCGTGCTGCCGCCCGACGTCAAGGCCCGGGTCTCCGTCGAGGCCGGGGTCAAGCAGGGCTGGCGCGAGCTCGTGGGCGACCAGGGCCGGATCGTCTCCATCGACCACTACGGCGCCTCGGCCGACTATGCCCGGATCTACACCGAGTTCGGCGTCACCGCTGCCGCGGTCGCCGACGCGGCGCGCGACAGCGTCGCGGTCGTCAACGCCTGACCCACCCACCGATCCACCCCGTGACCACCAAGCCCCGGAGGTTTGCATGAACGACCGTCTCAAGGCCCTGGCTGACGCCGGGGTGTCCATCTGGCTCGACGACCTCTCCCGCGAGCGCCTGGAGACCGGCAACCTCGCCGACCTCGTCCGGACCAGCTTCGTCGTCGGCGTGACGACCAACCCGGCCATCTTCCAGGCCGCGCTGGCCAAGGGTGAGCGCTATGACGCCCAGGTCCGTGAGCTCGCGGCAGCCGGCGCCGACGTCGACGCCGCCACGCAGACGATCACCACCGACGACGTGCGCGAGGCCTGCAAGGTCATGCGTCCGATCTTCGACGCCACCGACGGGGTCGATGGCCGGGTCTCGATCGAGGTGTCGCCGGGCTTCGCGCACCACACCGACGAGACGGTGGCGGAGGCCGCCGAGCTCTGGAGGATCGTCGGTGAGCCCAACGCGCTGATCAAGATCCCCGGCACCCCCCAGGGCTGGCCGGCCATCACCGAGACCATCGGTGCCGGCATCTCGGTCAACGTGACGCTCATCTTCGGTCTCGAGCAGTACCGCAGCGTGATGGAGGCCTACGTCGCCGGCCTGGAGAAGGCGCTCGACAACGGGCACGACCTCGCCGGGATCCACTCGGTCGCGTCGTTCTTCGTCTCGCGCGTCGACTCCGAGATCGACAAGCGCCTCGCCGCGACGACCTCCGGACCCGGGACCGGTCCGGGGCTTCGCGGCAAGGCCGGTGTCGCGAACGCGCGACTCGCCTTCCAGATGTACGAGGACTTCTTCAGCGGAGCTCGCTGGGAGAGGCTCGAGGCCGAGGGTGCCCGCAAGCAGCGGCCGCTGTGGGCCTCGACCGGCGTCAAGGACCCCGACTACGACGACACGATGTACGTCGTCGACCTCGTCGTGGAGGACACCGTCAACACGATGCCCGAGAAGACGCTCGACGCGGTCGCCGACCACGGTGAGGT
Source organism: uncultured Actinomycetota bacterium (assembly GCA_963806925.1). Classification (GTDB taxonomy): domain Bacteria; phylum Actinomycetota; class Actinomycetes; order Propionibacteriales; family Nocardioidaceae; genus Nocardioides. The sequence goes on from CAWEAI010000002.1 coordinate 106,124, forward strand.
GAGCGGTGACCGGGTGCGGCCGTTCTACGACGATGCCGCCGCTCACATGCAGGCGCTGGCCGATGCCGGCATCGACTACGACGACGTGATCGACGTGCTCATCAAGGAGGGCGTCGACAAGTTCGTCGTGGCGTGGGACGAGCTCCAGACGACGCTGGCCGCGTCGCTCGAGGCTGCACGGTCATGAGCGAGGACGGGCCGGTCGATCCCACCGCCACCGCGGCATGGGCCCAGCTGGCCCGCATCGCTGACGGCTACCACCTCGACCTGCGACGGCACCTGGCCGACGACCCGGCCTGGGTGCCGCACCAGACCCTGCGGGCGGGTGACCTGCTCGTCGACCTCTCCAAGAACCTCTTCGACGACGGCGTCGACGCCACGCTGCTGCGCCTGGCCCAGGAGGTCGGCCTGCCTGAGCGTCGCGACGCGATGTTCGCCGGCGCGCACATCAACGTCACCGAGGACCGTGCGGTGCTGCACACCGCGCTCCGACTGCCCGCCGACGCCTCGCTCGAGGTCGACGGGCAGGACGTGGTGGCCGACGTGCACGAGGTGCTGGGGAGGGCGTACTCCTTCGCCGCACGCGTGCGGTCGGGTGAGTGGACGGGTGTGACGGGCGAGCGCATCGAGACGGTCGTCAACATCGGCATCGGCGGCTCCGACCTCGGGCCCGTCATGGCCTACGAGGCGCTCGAGCCCTACCGGCAGGACGGTCTGACCTGCCGGTTCATCAGCAACATCGACCCCACCGACGCAGCCCAGAAGCTCGCCGGTCTCGACCCCGAGACGACTCTGTTCATCGTGTCGAGCAAGACCTTCGGGACGCTCGAGACGCTGACCAACGCCCGACTGTGCCGGGCCTGGCTGCTCGATCACCTCCCGGCGGGCAGCGACGCGGACGCCGCAGTGGCGCAGCACTTCGTCGCGGTCTCGACCGCACTCGACAAGGTGGCCGAGTTCGGCATCGACACCGACAACGCCTTCGGCTTCTGGGACTGGGTCGGTGGGCGCTACTCGATGGACTCGGCCATCGGGCTGTCGCTGATCATCGCCATCGGTCCCGACCGCTTCGCCGAGATGCTGTCGGGCTTCCACACGATGGACGAGCACTTCCGCACCGCGCCGCCGCAGGACAACGTCCCGCTCAGGATGGGCCTGCTCAACGTCTGGTACGTCAACTTCCTCGGCGCCCACACCCACGCCGTACTGCCCTATGCACAGCAGCTGCACCGGTTCCCGGCCTATCTCCAGCAGCTCACCATGGAGTCCAACGGCAAGGGCGTGCGGGCCGACGGGTCGGCGATCGACCACGACACGGGCGAGGTCTTCTGGGGGGAGCCCGGCACCAACGGCCAGCACGCCTTCTACCAGCTGATCCACCAGGGGACCCGGCTGGTGCCGGCGGACTTCATCGCCTTCGCCCGACCGGCGTACGCGCTCATCGACGAGCACGACGGCGAGAGCGTCGACGTGCACGAGCTGCTGCTCGCCAACTTCTTCGCCCAGACGCAGGCGCTGGCCTTCGGCAAGACCGCCGACGAGCTGCGTGCGGAGGGGGTGGCCGAAGAGCTCGTCCCCGCCCGGACGTTCCCGGGCAACCGGCCCACCACGTCGATCATGGCTCCTGCGCTGACCCCCGGCGTCCTCGGCCAGCTGATCGCGCTCTACGAGCACATCACCTTCGTCCAGGGCGCGGTGTGGGGCATCGACAGCTTCGACCAGTGGGGCGTCGAGCTCGGCAAGCAGCTCGCCCAGCAGCTGCGACCCGCGGTCGGCGGAGACGCGGGCATCACGGCCGAGCAGGACCTGTCCACGCAGTCCCTGATCGGCTACTACCGGGAGAACCGACTCCGGTGAGCGCCGTCAACCCGCTCCGCGACCCTCAGGACCGGCGGCTCCCCCGCATCGCGGGGCCCTGCGGGATGGTGCTCTTCGGCGTCACCGGAGACCTGTCGCGCAAGAAGATCATGCCGGCCATCTACGACCTCGCCAACCGCGGTCTCCTCCCGCCGGGCTTCAGCCTGGTGGGCTTCGCGCGCCGCGAGTGGGAGGACCAGGACTTCGCCCAGATCGTCCACGACGCGGTCAAGGAGCACGCCCGTACGCCGTTCCGCGAGGAGGTCTGGAAGCAGCTGTCCGAGGGCTTCCGGTTCGTGCCGGGCAACTTCGACGACGACCAGGCCTTCGAGCACCTGCGGCGCACGATCGAGGAGCTCGACCAGCTGCGCGGCACGGGCGGCAACATGGCCTTCTACCTCGCGATCCCACCGGGTTTCTTCGGCACCGTGGTGAGCCAGCTCAAGGAGCACGGACTGGCCGACAGCCTGACCGAGGGACGCGCCGACCACTGGCGCCGCGTGGTCGTGGAGAAGCCCTTCGGTCACGACCTCGAGTCCGCCCGTGAGCTCAACGACGTCCTCGCCGGGGTCTTCGCGTCCGGCTCGATCTTCCGCATCGACCACTACCTCGGCAAGGAGACCGTCCAGAACATCCTCGCCATGCGGTTCGCCAACAACATGTTCGAGCCGCTCTGGAACTCCCACTACGTCGACCACGTGCAGATCACCATGGCCGAGGACATCGGCATCGGTGGGCGTGCCGGCTACTACGACGGCATCGGTGCCGCGCGCGACGTGATCCAGAACCACCTGCTCCAGCTGATGGCCCTCGTCGCGATGGAGGAGCCCATCGCCTTCGACGCCGAGAGCCTGCGGCACGAGAAGCAGAAGGTCCTCGCCTCCGCGAGGCTTCCACCGCGGCTCGACACCACCACCGCGCGCGGACAGTACGTCGCCGGGTGGGCCGGTGGCGACAAGGTGATCGGGTTCCTGGAGGAGGAGGGCATCACGAAGACCTCCACGACCGAGACCTTCGCGGCGATCACCGTCCACGTCGACACGCGCCGTTGGGCCGGCGTGCCGTTCTACCTGCGCACCGGGAAGCGACTCGGGCGCCGGGTCACCGAGGTGGCGGTCGTGTTCAAGCGTGCGCCGCACCTGCCGTTCTCGCAGACCGCGACCGAGGACCTCTCGCAGAACGCCCTCGTGATCCGCGTGCAGCCCGACGAGGGCATGACCATGCGCTTCGGCGCCAAGGTCCCCGGCACGGCGATGGAGATCCGCGACGTCAACATGGACTTCGCCTACGGCGGCTCGTTCACCGAGGCCAGCGCCGAGGCCTACGAACGCCTCATCCTCGACGTCCTGCTCGGCGACCCGCCCCTCTTCCCGCGCCACGAGGAGGTCGAGCTCTCGTGGAAGATCCTCGATCCGGTGATCGCGCACTGGGCCCGGAAGGGCAGGCCGGACACCTACGACTCCGGCACCTGGGGGCCGAAGTCGGCCGACGCGATGCTGGCCCGCGACGGACGTACGTGGAGGAGGCCCTAGAGATGATCGAGCTCACCGACACCAACTCGGCGAAGATCGCCGCAGAGTTCGTCCGCTCCCGCACCCGCGCCGGAAGTCCGGCGATGGGCATGGTGATGACGTTGATCATCGTCGCGCCCGAGGAGGACGCGGCCGAGGCGATGCTCGCGGCCAAGCGGGCGTCGCGTGAACACCCCTCGCGCGTCCTCGGCGTGATCCTCGGCGACGCCCGCGGTGCCGGGCGCGTCAACGCCCAGGTGGGCAGCGGCGACGGCTGGGGCGGCGAGACCGCGCTGATCCGCCTCAAGGGCGAGGTGGTGAAGCACGCGGAGTCCGTGGTGCTGCCGCTGCTCCTGCCCGACTCCCCCGTGGCGATCTGGTGGCCGACGACGCCCCCGAGCGACCCGGCCTCCGACCCGCTCGGCGCGCTCGCCCAGCGACGGATCACCGACTCGGCCTCGGTCTCGCGAGGGAAGTCGACCGCCATGTTGCACCAGTGCCAGGGCTACGCCCCGGGCAACACCGACCTCAGCTGGACCAGGTTGACACCGTGGCGAGCTCTCCTCGCCGCGGCGCTCGACCAGCACCCGCTCAAGGTCACGTCCGCCACGGTCACCGCCGAGCGGATCAGCCCGAGCGCCGACCTGCTCGTGGCATGGCTGTGCGACCGGCTCAAGGTGGAGGTGGCTCGCGTCACCTCCGAGGGTCCCGGCATCACCGAGGTCAGCATGGAGACCAGGCAGGGGCCGATCCGCATCTCGCGCGCCGACGGGGCCCTGGCGACCTTCACCTCCCCGCACCGACCGGACAGACCCGTCGCGCTGAAGCGACGCGAGGTCCCGGCGCTCCTGTCCGAGGAGCTGCGTCGGCTCGACGAGGACGACGTCTACGCCGCCACCGCCGCACGTCTCGTCAAGCTCGGGACGAAGACGTGACCGCGGCCCCCGTCGTCCGGCGCCACGACGACGCCGGCACCCTCGTCGGCGACGTGGCCTCCGCCCTGCTCGATCGGCTGGCGACTGCACAGGATCGCGGCGAGGTCCCGCAGATCGGGCTCACCGGTGGGAGCATCGCCGAGGAGCTGCATCGCGAGCTGGCGCGACGCGCGGCACGCTCATCCGTCGACTGGTCGCGGGTGGTCTTCTGGTGGGGCGACGAACGTTTCGTCCCGGCCGCTTCGCCGGACCGCAACGCAGCTCAGGCCCGGGAGGCGTTCCTGGACCACGTCGGCGTGGATCCCATCCACGTCCACGAGGTGCCGGCCAGCGACGAGGTGGCCACCGCCGAGGACGCGGCCGACGCCTACAGCGCCGCGCTGCGCGAGCACGGCGCCGGCTTCTTCGAGGTGCTGATGCTCGGCATCGGTCCCGACGGCCACTGCGCGTCCCTCTTCCCCGGGCACCGGGCCCTGACCGTGACCGACGCCCTCGCCGTGGCCGTCCACGACTCGCCCAAGCCGCCTCCGGACCGCGTCACCCTGACCTTCGAGGCGATGGAGCGGTGCCGCTCCGTGTGGTTCATCGCGAGCGGCGAGGGCAAGGCGGAGGCCGTCGCGCGGGCCCTGGCGCCGACCGGCACCGTGGAGGAGACGCCCGCGCGGGGCGTACGCGGCGAGGAGACGGTGTGGTGGCTCGACGAGGAAGCCGCCTCCCACCTGAGCTGACCGGGCAGTTCCTCGCGCCGGATCGGGCCGACCGGGCAGCTCCTCGCGCTGGATCGCGCCGACCGGGCAGTACCTCGTGCTCGCATCAGCGTGCAAGGTCGATCATCGTCGCGGCGCGAAAGCCAGACGATGCCCGAGCCGCCTGGAAGCCGTGCATGAGTCGACCTCCCGCGACGAGCTCGGTGCCGTAGACGTCGTCCTTGGTGAAGACATCGATCACCCAGCCGCGCTCCGTTCGTAGCCAGTCGAGACGCGCTTCGTCGTGGTCCGCCACGTCCTCGCCGTGGAACGCCTCACCGAAGTACTCCCCGCCGTACTGGAGCCCCGGGTCTCCGAGGTCGATGCGGAACAGCGGCGTCCCGTTGTCGGCGTACTCCCAGATCTGCGTCTGCGGCAGGACCGGGATCCCGGACTCGTGCCAGTGGAGCCTCAGCGCGCTCTCCGGCTGCGACTCCGCACCGGCGTCACCGAGCGGGACCAGTCGGCGCAGCTGCACCACGCCGCGATAGCCCCTGAACCGGCCGACCTCGGCACGCAGCTCGACCGGGTCCAGTCCCAGCCGCAGGAATCCGTCGATCGCACCCAGCGCGTCATACCTCCACAGGAGCCGGCCCAGGTCGCACGCCGTGCGCAGTCGTGTCGTGACGCGGACCTGCCCCACCGTCTCCACGTCACGCGGCAGCAGACCTCGGATCCCGCTCGTGACCCCTGTCCGGCGCATCCGGCTCGCCGTCAGGCTGAAGAGGTCGAGCGAGGGCATCGTGTGGATGGCGCTGCGTGGCAAGGCATCCACCCCGTGCACCCAGGCGGCCGTGCGATCGACCGCGATCAGGTGGGACGGTACGACCAGGCTGACGGCCGCAACCCGTAGGCGCAGCGAGTCCGGGACCTGGGAAACGACGAAGACGCCTCGGACCAGGGGCCGGAGCAGTCCGCGCTCCACGAGCTTGCTCCGCAGGCTGGCAGGGACTCCTGCGGCATCCGCCTCGTCAGCGGTGAACGGTCTGTGGAGGGGAATCGGCGCCGACGTGTCGAGAAGGGAGACGTCGCGACACCAGACAGGCAGGAGTGGCATGACCCGAGCCTGCCGCGATCCGGGCCGACATGTCGTACGTCATCCACAGCGACCACGGTCCAGCGCGAGGAGATGCCCGGTCGGCGATGTCCAGCGCGAGGAGGTGCCCGGTCGGCGATCTTCAGCGCGAGGAAGTGCCCGGTCAGAAGATGATCTCGCCGGCCTTGCGGCGGCTGCGCAGCTGGGCCACCGCCTCGTCGAGGATGTCGGCGGCCTCGGTCTCGCTGCGACGTTCCTTCACGTAGGCCAGGTGCGTCTTGTAGGGCTCGATCTTCGGCGCCGGCGGCGGGTTGTCGCAGTCGAGGCTCGCCGGGAGGCCGCACTTGGGGCAGTCCCACGAGGAGGGCGCGGCGGCTTCGATGGCGAAGGTGACCACCGAGCGGTGGTCGTGGCTGCAGAAGTAGGTCACCGTCTGTCGTGGTGCGGCATCGCCTCGTTCGGCCTCGCCCATCGGACCAGCTCCGACCCGACTTCCACGGATCGCGTTCCCACCACCAGCCACGAGCGATACTCCTTGTTCGAGGGACTCAGTTGCCCTGGTAGGCCTTGAGCAGCCCCAGGGCGACGATGCAGGCAAACCAGATCACACCGACCCCGACCGTGAAGCGGTCGAGGTTGCGCTCGGCCACCGATGATCCCCCGAGACTGCTGGACACACCGCCGCCGAACATGTCAGAGAGGCCGCCCCCGCGTCCCTTGTGGAGCAGCACCAGCAGGATCATGATCGAGCTCGCGATGACGAGCAGGACGGTGAACAACGGAATCACGAGCGGAAGCCTACGTCACGACCGCCGAGAACCCGTCGGCGGCGCACTACGCCGAACCCGAAAGATCGGGCATGGAGTAGAAGCGGCAGATGCCACCGAACTCGTCGACCTGGAGGCTCGCTCCACCCACCAGACACCCGTCGACGTCGGCCTTGTCCATGATGCCACCGACGTTGGCCGCCTTCACCGACCCGCCGTAGAGGATCCGCAGGCCGTCAGCCGCTCCGTCGCCGTGCACCTCGCGGACGCGGGCGCGGATCGCCGCGCAGACCTCCTGCGCGTCGTCGGGGGTGGCGACCTCGCCGGTGCCGATGGCCCAGACGGGCTCATAGGCCACCACGAGGCCGGCCACCTGCTCGGCGGTGAAGCCGTCGAGCGAGCCGTCGAGCTGGGACAGCGTGAACGACACGTGCTCGCCGGCCTGGCGTACGTCGAGCCCCTCGCCGACGCACACGATCGGGGTCATCTGGGCCTGCAGGGTCTTGTGGGCCTTGGCGTTGACGAGCTCGTCGCTCTCCTCGTGGAACATCCGGCGCTCGGAGTGTCCGACCACGACGTAGGAGCAGCCAAGCTTGGCGAGCATCGCCGCCGAGATCTCCCCGGTGTAGGCACCGTCGTCGTGGACCGACACGTCCTGCGCGCCGTAGCGGATGGAGAGGCGGTCGCCGTCGACCATCGTCTGCACCGAGCGGATGTCGGTGAAGGGCGGCACGACGACCACCTCGGCCTTGGCGTAGTCGTGCCGCTTGTCCGACAGCGTCCACGCGAGCTTCTGGACCAGCACCACTGCTTCCTGGTGGTTGAGGTTCATCTTCCAGTTGCCCGCCATCAGCGGGGTGCGGTCGTTCTTGGTGCCAGCCATGGGTCAGTCCCTCTCGAGTACAGCGATGCCCGGGAGCTCCTTGCCCTCCAGGAACTCCAGCGAGGCGCCGCCGCCCGTGGAGATGTGGCCGAAGGCGGCCTCGTCGAAGCCCAGCTGCCGCACCGCAGCAGCCGAGTCGCCGCCGCCGACGACGGAGAGCCCGCCGACCTCGGTCAGCGCCTGCGCGACGACGCGGGTGCCCTCGGCGAAGGCGTCGACCTCGAAGACGCCCATCGGCCCGTTCCAGAACACCGTCCTGGCGTCCGCGAGAGCCGCGGCGAAGGCCGCCGCGGAGGCGGGACCGATGTCGAGTCCCAGCGCGTCGGCCGGGATCTCCGAGGCGGGTACGACGACGGGCTGGGGCTCGCGGCCGTCCGACGGGAAGGCCGTGTCGACCACCACGTCGGTCGGGAGGACGATCTCCACGCCCCGCTCGGCCGCCTCACTGAGGTAGCGGGTGCAGGTCTCGAGCTGGTCGGCCTCCAGCAGGCTCTTGCCGACCTCGTGGCCCTGGGCCTTGAGGAAGGTGAAGACCATGCCGCCGCCGATGAGGATCTTGTCGGCCTTGTCGATGAGGTTGTCGATCACGCCGAGCTTGTCCGAGACCTTGGAGCCGCCGAGCACGACGACGTAGGGCCGCTCGGGGTCCTCGGTCAGTCGCCGCAGCACCTCGACCTCGGCCGCCACCAGTCCACCCATCGCCGACGGGAGCCGGAGCGCGACGTCGTAGACGCTGGCCTGCTTGCGGTGCACGACGCCGAACCCGTCGGAGACGAACGCGTCGGCGAGCTGGGCGAGCTGGTCGGCGAAGGCACCCCGGACGGCGTCGTCCTTGCTGGTCTCGCCGTCGTTGAAGCGGACGTTCTCGAGGACGACGACCTGGCCGTCCCCCAGTCCGGCGACGGTGTCGGCGGCGCTCGCACCGACGGTGTCGGTCGCGAACGCCACCGGACGGCCGAGCAGCTCGGAGAGCCGCTCGGCAACCGGACGCAGGCTGAACGCCGGGTCGGGCGACCCGTCGGGACGGCCCAGGTGCGCGGTGACGACCACCCGGGCGCCCGCGTCCACGAGCTTCTCGATGGTCGGCACGCTCGCGCGGATCCGACCGTCATCGGCGATCGTCGGTGTGCCGGTCGCGCTGGTGTCGAGGGGCACGTTGAGGTCCGAGCGGACCAGGACACGCTTGCCCCTCAGGTCGCCCAGGGAGTCGATCCCTGCAGAAGAGCTCATCGTGGTCAGAGCGTCGCGCCGACGTGACCGATCAGGTCGACGAGGCGGTTGGAGTAGCCCCACTCGTTGTCGTACCAGCCGACGACCTTGACCTGGTTGCCGATGACCTTCGTCAACGGTGCGTCGAAGATGCACGAGGCCGGGTCGGTGACGATGTCGGAGGACACGATCGGGTCGGTGGAGTACCTGAGGAAGACACCGTCGGCGGCCTTCTCGATGATCGCGTTGACCTCCTCGACCGTCGTCTCGCGACCGGCCTCGAAGGTGAGGTCGGTGGCCGACCCGGTCGGCACCGGCACGCGGAGCGCGAAGCCGTCGAGCTTGCCCTTGAGCTCGGGGAGCACCAGGCCGATGGCCTTGGCGGCACCGGTCGAGGTCGGGATGATGTTGAGGGCGGCTGCCCGGGCGCGACGCAGGTCCTTGTGGATGTTGTCCTGGAGGTTCTGGTCGGCGGTGTAGGCGTGGATGGTGGTCATCAGGCCCTTGACGATGCCGAGCTCGTCGTTGAGCGCCTTGGCCATCGGGCCGAGGCAGTTGGTCGTGCAGGACGCGTTGGAGATGACGTGGTGCGACGCGGCGTCGTAGTCCTCGTGGTTGACCCCCATCACGATCGTGATGTCCTCGTTGGAGGCGGGCGCCGAGATGATGACCTTCTTGGCACCGGCGTCGATGTGGGCCTTGGCCTTGGTGGCGTCGGTGAAGAAGCCGGTGGACTCCACGACCACGTCGACGTTGAGGTCGCCCCACGGGATGTTGGCCGGGTCGCGCTCGGCGAACGCGGCGATGGACGTGTCGCCGACCTTGATCGAGGTGTCGTCGCTCGAGACGTCGGCGTCGAGGCGACCGAGGATCGAGTCGTACTTGAGCAGGTGCGCGAGCACTGCGTTGTCGGTGAGGTCGTTGACGCCGACGATCTCGATGTCGGCGCCTGAGGCGCGCACGGCGCGGAAGAAGTTGCGGCCGATGCGGCCGAAGCCGTTGATGCCTACGCGAACGGTCATGGGTGCATGTCTCCTTGGTGTGGGGCCTTCGGTGGCCCCGTGGACAACTCTGGTCTTCGGTGACCAACATCACCGACCCTAGCGGGTCCCGCTCGACGCACGGTGCGCGGTCGTTCGCGGTACGGACAGGTAACTTGGATCGATCCAAGAGTTCGTCCCCCGCAGCGGGCGCCGACGTACCTCACTCGTCGTCGGCGAGCATCTCCGGGGTCAGCGAGGACTCGGTGTCGGGGATGTCGAGCTCCTCGGCGCGCTTGTCCGCCATGGCGAGGAGGCGGCGGATACGGCCCGCGATCGCGTCCTTGGTGAGCACCGGCTCGTGCAGCTGGCCGAGCTCCTCGAGCGAGGCCTGCTTGTGCTCGAGGCGCAGGTGTCCGGCCTGGCGCAGGTGATCGGGGATCTCCTCGCCGAGGATCTCCAGGGCCCGGTCGACCCGGGCCCCGGCGGCCACCGCCGCGCGGGCCGAGCGACGCAGGTTGGCGTCGTCGAAGTTGGCCAGCCGGTTGGCGGTGGCGCGCACCTCGCGACGCATCCGGCGCTCCTCCCAGGCCATCAGCGACTCGTGGGCGCCGAGGCGGGTGAGCAGGGCACCGATCGCGTCGCCGTCGCGGATCACGACCCGGTCGACGCCGCGGACCTCGCGCGCCTTGGCCGAGATGCCGAGCCGGCGGGCGACCCCGACGATCGCCAGGGCGGCTTCGGGACCGGGACAGGTGATCTCCAGCGACGACGAGCGACCGGGCTCGGTGAGGGAACCGTGGGCCAGGAACGCACCGCGCCATGCCGCCACGGCGTCGCAGCCGCCGCCACTCACGACGGCGGGCGGCAGGCCGCGTACGGGGCGCCCACGCTGGTCGAGCAGGCCGGTCTGGCGAGCGAGCGCCTCACCGTCCTTGGTCACGCGCACGATGTAGCGACTGCCCTTGCGGATCCCGTTGCCCTGCACCATCACCACGTCGGAGGGGTGCCCGTAGACCTCGGAGATGTCGGTGCGCAGTCGTCGCGCCGCTGCACCCGTGTCGAGCTCGGCCTCGACCACGATGCGACCGCTCACGATGTGGAGTCCCCCGGCGAAGCGGAGCATCGAGGCGACCTCGGCCTTGCGGCAGCAGGTCTTGGTGATCTGGGTGGAGGCGAGCTCGGCCTTCACCTGTGCCGTCATTGCCATGGACGGGATCCTCCCATGCTGGTCAACGACCCTCGGACGCCTCCTCGACGATCCGCACGAACGCGGCGGCGAGGAGTCCGGGATCGTGGCGCGGCTCCCCCGGCACGGCGATGTCCGCGACGACCAGCCGGGCACCCCGGTCGGCCGCGGCCTTCTCCAGCAGGTCGTGGTCGTCGGCCAACGACGAGGCGTCGACGAGCACCGCGTGCACGGTCAGGTCGGGGGCGTGCTCGAAGAGCGCAGCAAGGTGGTCGGCCGGCCCGAAGCCGGTGGTCTCCCCCACCTGGGCCTCCAGGTTGAGCACCACGATCAGCCGACCCCGGGTCTCCGCCAGCGCCCGGCGGAGCCCGGGCACCATGAGGTGCGGGATCACGGAGGTGAACCAGGAGCCGGGTCCGAGCACGACCCACTCCGCGGCGCGGATGGCCGCGACTGCCTCGACGCAGGCCTGGGGGTCCTCGGGGACGAGGGCGACGGACTCGATCTGTCCGGCAGTGGTGGCGACCTCGACCTGACCGCGGATCACGCTGACACCTGTCGGGTCGTCCGGGTCGGCGCCGCGCACCCGTGCCGTGATGTCCATCGGGGTGGTCGCCATCGGCAGCACCCGGCCGTGGGCGCCGAGCAGTCGTCCGACCCAGTCGAGCGCGCGCACCGGGTCGCCCATGATCTCCCACAGCGACACGATCAGCAGGTTGCCGACGACGTGGCCCCGCATGTCGCCGTGGCCGGCGAAGCGGTGCTGGATCACGTCGGCCCAGGTGCGACCCCACTCGTCGTCACCGCAGAGGGCGGCGAGCGCCATCCGCAGGTCGCCGGGCGGAAGCACGCCGAACTCACCCCGGAGCCGTCCCGAGGATCCGCCGTTGTCGGCGACGGTGACCACGGCGGTCAGCTCGTCGATGGTCAGGTCGTCCTTGAGCCGTCGCAGCGCCGACAGGCTAGCCGCGAGCCCGTGCCCGCCACCCAGGGCGACCGCGGCCTGCGCAGTGTCGCGGGCCACCTCATTCCCTGCCGAGGTCGCGGTGGGCCGTGCTGACGTCGTAGCCGGTCTCGCGCAGCAGGCCCGCGATGGCCTCGGACATCGCGACGCTGCGGTGCTTGCCGCCGGTGCAGCCCACGGCGATCTGCATGAAGCGCTTGCCCTCCGCGAGATAGCCCCGGGCGACGGTCTCCAGGACGGGCAGGTATTGCGCGAGGAGCTGCTCGGCGCCCGGCTGGGCGAGCACGTAGGCGGCGACGTCGGGGTCGCGGCCGTTCTGCGGACGCAGCTCGGGGATCCAGTGCGGGTTGGGCAGGAACCTCATGTCGGCCACCCAGTCGGCGTCGACCGGGATGCCGTACTTGAAGCCGAAGCTGATCACCGTCACCTTGAGCCGGGTGGTCGCCGCCGTGCCGAAGAGCTCGGCGATCCGGTCCTGGAGCTGGTGGACGTTGAAGTTGGACGTGTCGAGCAGCACGTCGGCGTCGCCACGGATGTCGGCCATCACCGCGCGCTCGCGCTGGAGCCCGTGCAGCAGGCGACCACCGCCCTGCATCGGGTGCGGACGACGCGCGGCCTCCTGGCGACGCACCAGGACGTCGTCGGTGGCCTCCAGGAACAGCAGGGTCGTCGGTCGCCCGGTCACCTGCTGGTGGCGATTGGCCTGGAGGCTGTCGAAGAACGACCCCGAGCGGACGTCCACGACGACCGCGATCGGCTGTTGCATGCCGCGGCTGTCGTCGACGAGGCGTACGACGTCGCGCACCAGGGTCGGTGGGAGGTTGTCGACCACGAAGTAGCCGAGGTCCTCGAGCTCCTTGGCCGCCGTGCTGCGTCCGGCCCCGGTCATGCCGGTGACGATCACCAGCTCGCCCGGGGACGGATCCGCGTGGGGGTTGAGGGACATGGCCTAGTCCTCCTCGATCAGCTCGCCGGTGGCCGTGTTGACCGCCGGGGACAGGGCTGAAGTCTTGCGTGTCGCGTCGGCCTTCGCGACCGCCTCCTTGATCGACGAGGCGGTGCGGGGCCCGATGCCGGGAACCAGCGCGATCGCCTCGGCGTCGGCCTCGCGCAGCTTCTTGAGCGACCCGAAGTGCTTGAGCAGGGTCTTGCGGCGCACCTCGCCCAGTCCCGGCACGTCGTCGAGCATGCTCTCGACCATCGACTTGGAGCGGCGGCTGCGGTGGTGGTTGATGGCGAAGCGGTGGGCCTCGTCGCGGATCCGCTGGAGGAGGTAGAGGCCCTCGCTCGTGCGCGCCATGATGACCGGGTCCTCCTCGCCCGGCAGCCAGACCTCCTCGAGCCGCTTGGCCAGGCCGCACACCGCGATGTCGGTGATGCCGAGCTCGGCGAGCGCCGCCCGGGCGGCGGACACCTGCGGCGGGCCACCGTCGACGACGACCAGCCCCGGGGCGTAGGCGAACTTCCTGGGCCGTCCGGTCTCCGGGTCGACCAGCATGGGTCCGGCGTCGGTCGAGACCGTCTCGCTCCTGGCCTGCTCGTCGAGCAACCGCTTGAAGCGTCGGGTGATCACCTCGTGCATCGACGCGACGTCGTTCTGTCCGTCGACCCCGCGGATGACGAAGCGGCGATATTCGGACTTGCGCGACAGTCCGTCCTCGAACACGACCATCGAAGCGACCACCTCGGTCCCCTGCAGGTTGGACACGTCGTAGCACTCGATGCGCAGCGGCACCTCGTCGAGCGCGAGCGCCTTCTGGATCTCCTCGAGCGCGCGGTTGCGGGTGGTCAGGTCGCTCGCGCGCCTGGTCTTGTGCAGGACCAGGGCCTGGGCGGCGTTGGACGCGACGGTCTCCTGGAGGTCGCGCTTGTCGCCGCGCTGGGGCACGCGGATGGCGACCTTGCTCCCCCGGCGCTCGCCCAACAGCTCCTCCAGCACGCCCGCGTCCGGGGGAAGCGCGGGAACCAGCACCTCGCGCGGGATGGTCTCGCCCCCGTCGTCGACACCGACACCGCCGTAGAGCTGGAGGAGGAAGTCCTGGACGAGCTCGGGGGTGCCACCCTCATCGGTGCGGTCGGCCACCCAGCCGCGCTGGCCGCGGATCCGACCACCGCGGACGTAGAAGATCTGCACGGCGACCTCGAGCGGGTCCTCGGCGAGCGCGATCACGTCGGCGTCGGTCCCGTCCCCCAGCACGACCGCCTGCTTCTCCAGCGCCTTGGTGAGGGCGCCGAGGTCGTCGCGCAACCGGGCCGCCTTCTCGAAGTCGAGCGCCTCCGAGGCGGCATACATCTCGCGCTCGATGCGGCGGGTGAAGGCCGTCGTGCTGCCTGCCATGAAGTCGCAGAAGTCGTCGACGATCTCGCGGTGCCTCTCGGCACTCACGGTGCCGACACACGGGGCCGCGCACTTGTCGATGTAGCCCAGGAGGCACGGCCGACCGATCTGGGCCGACCGCTTGAACACACCGTTGCTGCACGAGCGCATCGGGAAGACGCGCAGCAGCAGGTCGACGGTCTCGCGGATCGCCCACGCGTGGCTGTAGGGCCCGAAGTAGCGGGTGCCCTTGCGCTTGGCGCCGCGCCCGACCATCACCCGCGGGAACTCCTCACCCACGGTGACCGCGAGCCAGGGGTAGGACTTGTCGTCGCGGTATTTCACGTTGAAGCGCGGGTCGAACTCCTTGATCCAGCTGTACTCGAGCTGGAGCGCCTCGACCTCGGTGTCGACCACGGTCCACTCCACGCTGGCTCCGGTGGTCACCATCGACGCGGTGCGGGGGTGCAGGTTTCCGATGTCCTGGAAGTAGGACGAGAGGCGCGGTCGCAGGCTCTTGGCCTTGCCGACGTAGATCACGCGACCCTTGGCGTCGCGGAAGCGATAGACGCCCGGACGGGTCGGGATCGACCCCGGAGCGGGTCGATAGGAGCTCGGCGTGGCCACCCGGCAACCCTACGGGCGCCCCCCGACATCCGCCGCGAGGGCGGGGACCCTCAGCCGTGGCCGGCGCTGCGCCGCTCAGCGGCGGCGTGTCAGCCTCACGCGCGGGTGATCGCGTCCCCGTCGACGGTGATCTCGACGGGTGCCAGGGCCTCCGTCGCCGGGCCGGAGAGCGGCGACCCGTCGTCGAGGGAGAAGGAGCTCCCGTGGCACGGGCACGGGATCTCGCCCTCGGAGCTCGCCTTGACGAGGCACCCCTGGTGCGTGCACACGGCCGTGAAGGCCTTGAAGTCACCCGCGGTCGGCTGGGTCAGGACGATCTTCGAGGCCTCGACCACGAAGCAGCCCCCCACGGGTACGTCACCGGCGCTGGCCAGTGCCTCACCACCGCCGCCCGCACCGTCCTCGCTCGGCGAGGGCTCGGGCGCCTCGGAGCTGGAGGAGGAGGGGTCGGCAGCCGTGGAGCCGGACTCGTCACCACCGCACGCCGCCAGGAGCGGCACGCCCACCGCCACCGCAGCAGAGCCGGACAGGGCACGACGTCGGTTGATCGCTGTCATGGGGGAAGCGTAGGCCCAGACGCCTGAGCAGAGCACCTGGTACCGGCTGCCTCTTCCTAGGAGGTGGCGGCCTTCTTGCTCCCAACGGCCTTCTTGGCCGGGGTCCTGCTGGCGGCGGCCTTCGTGGCGGGAGCAGCTGCGGCCGCCGCCTTCTTCGCCGCACGCTGCGCCGCCGCTGCCTTCTTGGCGGCGGCCTTGGTGACCGGCCGGGTGACTTCGACGGGCTTCACCCTCCCGCGGGGCTGCTTCACCCCCCGACCCTCGAGGATCGGCCTGAGGAAGGTGGCGGTGTGACTCTCCTCGACGGCCGCGACGTCCTCCGGCGTGCCCTCGGCGACGACGTAGCCTCCGCGCGAGCCGCCCTCCGGCCCCATGTCGATGAGCCAGTCAGCGGTCTTGATGACATCGAGGTTGTGCTCGATGACCAGGACGGTGTTGCCCTTGTCGACCAGTCCCGACAGGACGTGCAGGAGCTTGCGGATGTCCTCGAAGTGCAGTCCGGTCGTCGGCTCGTCGAGGACGTAGACGGTGCGGCCGGTGGAGCGCTTCTGCAGCTCGCTGGCCAGCTTGACGCGCTGGGCCTCACCACCCGACAGCGTGGTCGCCGGCTGGCCGAGCCGGACGTAGCCGAGACCGACCTCACCGAGCGTGTCCATGTGGCGCGCGATCGCCGGGACCGCGGCGAAGAAGTCGGCGGCCTCCTCGATCGGCATGTCGAGGACCTCGGCGATGGTCTTGCCCTTGTAGTGCACCTCGAGCGTCTCGCGGTTGTAGCGGGCACCGTGGCAGACCTCGCACGGGACGTAGACGTCGGGCAGGAAGTTCATCTCGATCTTGATGGTGCCGTCGCCGGAGCAGGCCTCGCACCGACCGCCCTTGACGTTGAACGAGAAGCGGCCCTGCAGGTAGCCGCGCATCTTGGCCTCCGGCGTGGAGGCGAAGAGCCGGCGGACGTGGTCGAAGACGCCGGTGTAGGTCGCCGGGTTGGACCGCGGCGTACGACCGATCGGCGACTGGTCGACGTGGATCACCTTGTCGACGTGCTCCAGACCGGTGATCCTGGTGTGCCGGCCGGGGACGGCTCGGGCGTTGTAGATCTGCTTGGCCAACGACGTGTAGAGGATGTCGTTGACGAGGGTGGACTTGCCGGACCCGGAGACGCCGGTGACCGCGGTGAACACCCCGAGGGGGAAGCTGACGTCGACGTCGCGGAGGTTGTGCTCGCGAGCGCCGTGGACCGTCAGCTCGCGACCCACGGTGCGCGGGCGGCGTACGGCGGGGAGGGGGATCTCGCGCCGACCGCTGAGGTAGTGACCGGTCAGTGAGTCGGGGTGGTCGAGCAGGCCCTGGACGGAGCCGGAGTGGACCACCTGGCCCCCGTGCTCACCGGCCCCGGGACCGATGTCGACGACCCAGTCGGCGACCCGCACCGTCTCCTCGTCGTGCTCGACGACGATGAGCGTGTTGCCGAGGTCCTTGAGCCGGATGAGGGTCTCGATCAGCCGCTGGTTGTCGCGCTGGTGCAGGCCGATCGACGGCTCGTCGAGGACGTAGAGGACGCCCACCAGGCCGGCACCGATCTGTGTCGCGAGCCGGATCCGCTGCGCCTCACCGCCCGAGAGCGAGCCGCTGGGCCGGTCGAGGGAGAGGTAGTCGAGGCCGACGTCGAGCAGGAACTGGAGGCGCTCCTGGATCTCCTTGAGCACCCGCTCGCCGATCTGGCGCTCACGCACCGACAGGTCGACGGTGCGGAGGTAGTGGGCGGCCTCGTTGATCGGCAGCGCGCACACCTCGGCGATGTTCTTGCCGCCCTCGTCCCTGGCGCCGAGGGTGACCGAGACCGAGACCGGCTTGAGCCGGGTGCCGCGGCAGGTGGGGCAGGGCACCTCGCGCATGAAGCCCTCGAAGCGGTCGCGACTCGTGTCGGACTCCGCCTCGCGGTGCCGACGCTCGACGTAGGGGCGAACCCCCTCGAACGCGGCGTAGTAGGCGCGCTGGCGGCCGTAGCGGTTCTTGGTGACGACGTGGACCTTGGTCTTGTGGCCCTCGAGCAGGGAGGTGCGCGCCAGCGGCGTGAGCCGGTCCCAGGGGGTGTTGAGGTCGAAGCCGAGCTCCTCGCCGAGCGCGTTGATCAGGCGGAGGAAGTAGTCGGCGACGTGGGCCCCGCTCCACGGCGCGATCGCACCCTCGCCGAGGGTGGCGCCGGCGTCGGGGACGACCAGCTCGGGGTCGACCTCCATCTTGGTGCCGAGGCCCGAGCACACGGTGCAGGCGCCGAAGGGCGAGTTGAAGGAGAACGAGCGCGGCTCGAGGTCGTCGGTGTCGATGGTGTGGTCGTTGGGGCACGCCATCTTCTCGGAGAACTTCATCTCCCGGCCCGGGTCCTTCTCGTCCAGGTCGACGAAGTCGAAGACCACCAGCCCGCCGGCCAGGCCGAGGGCGGTCTCGACCGAGTCGGTGAGGCGACGCTTGGACGACTCCTTGACCGCCAGCCGGTCGACGACGACCTCGATGGTGTGCTTGAGCTTCTTGTCCAGCGTGGGCGGCTCGTCGAGGGTGTGGGTCTGCCCGTCGACGCGAGCCCGGCTGAAGCCCTGCTGCTGGAGCTGGCGGAACAGCTCGACGTATTCGCCCTTGCGACCGCGGATGACCGGCGCGAGCACCTGGAAGCGCTGGCCCTCCTGCAGCGCGAGGATCCGGTCGACGATCTGCTGCGGCGTCTGACGCTCGATGGGGGCACCACAGGTGGGGCAGTGGGCACGACCGGCGCGCGCGTAGAGCAGTCGGAGGTAGTCGTAGACCTCGGTGATGGTGCCGACGGTGGAGCGCGGGTTCTTCGAGGTGGACTTCTGGTCGATGCTGACCGCGGGGCTCAGACCCTCGATGAAGTCGACGTCGGGCTTGTCCATCTGGCCGAGGAACTGGCGGGCGTAGGCCGACAGCGACTCGACGTAGCGACGCTGACCCTCGGCGAAGATGGTGTCGAAGGCGAGGCTGGACTTGCCCGAGCCCGACAGTCCGGTGAAGACGATGAGCGCGTCGCGGGGAAGGTCGAGCGAGACGTCCTTGAGGTTGTGCTCGCGGGCGCCCCTGATGATGAGCTGGTCGGCCACTGTGGTCCTCGTTCTGGCGGGCATGTCAGAGTCGAACACATGTTCGCTCCCGAGCCGAATCGGGTCGCCCCGACTCGCCGTTCCACCCTCTCACGCAGCACCCACAGCGAGGCCATCGTCCACCCGCCCGGGTGACCGGTCACGAGGTGGCACGATGGGCCCCGTGACCGAGCCCCTGCAGCCCTCGCCCGGGATGCTCGAGCGCGCAGACCGGGCGCTCGTACGCACCGTCGACGGCCTCGCCGACCCGGCGTACGCCGGTGCCTCACTGCTCCCCGGCTGGTCCCGCGCGCACGTGGTGGCGCACGTCGCCCTCAACGCGGAGGGACTGGCGGGCGTGCTGCACGGGGCGCACCTGGGCCGGCCGGCGCCGATGTACGCCTCCGCCGCGGCCCGCGACCGCGACATCGCCGAGCTCGCCGCCGCCGAGCCCGCGGAGCTGCGTGAGCGGCTGCTGCGGGCCACCACGCTGTTCTCCGACGCCCTCGCCGCGATGCGTCACGACGACTGGAGCGGACGCTTCGAGCGGACGCCCGGGGGGCCGGAGCTCGCCCTCGCCAGCGTGCCGCTGATGCGGGTGCGCGAGGTGGAGATCCACCACGCCGACCTCGACGCCGGCCACACCCACGCGGACTGGCCGGCCGACTTCAGCGGGCTGCTGCTCGAGTCGATGACCAGGCGCCACTACCCCACCCCGTTCAGCGCCCGCCCCGACGACCTCGACCGCACCTGGCGCTACGGCGAGGGTGCGGGCGGACCCGTGGTCACCGGGACGCCGGCGGCGCTGGGCTGGTGGCTCACCGGCCGGGGGTCCGGGGCGGGGCTCACGTCAGATGCAGGATCTCTTCCGGAGGTGGAGCCATGGTGAACGACGACCACGACTACTCGGGCGACGTGTCGCCGGGCGGCGAACCGGACGTGCGGACGCTCGGCTGCCTGACGGTGACCAAGGTCGCGGTCGACCCGGAGATGTCCAACAACTGCTACCTCCTGCACTGCGCCGAGACCGACGAGGTCGTGCTGATCGACGCGGCGGCGGAGCCCGAGCGTCTCCTCGAGCTGATCGGCACCCGCCCGCTCACCTCGATCATCACCACCCACCAGCACTGGGACCACCACCGTGGCCTGGCCGCGGTCGCCGCCGCCCACCCGGGAGCGGTCGTCGTCGCCGGCGAGCCCGATGCCGATGCCATCACCGAGCAGACCGGCGTCAGCGTCGGACGCCGGGTCGGTGACGGTGACACGGTCGCCGTCGGCACGTGCACGCTGCAGGTGATCGCGATCGCCGGGCACACGCCCGGCTCGATCGTGCTGCTCCTCGACGACTCGTCCCTCTCGCCGGCACCGCACCTGTTCACCGGCGACTCGCTCTTCCCCGGCGGGGTGGGGGCCACGCGGGGCGACGACGCCGCCGCCCTGTTCACCCAGCTGCTCGGCGAGGTCGAGACGAAGATCTTCGGGCGACTGCCCGACGAGACGTGGTTCTACCCCGGTCACGGCGGCGACGGCACTCTCGGCAGCGAGCGACCGCACCTCGAGGAGTGGCGCGAGCGCGGTTGGTGACACCGTCGACGTGAGTCGTCGTCCACGTCGTGGCAGGCTTGCTGCATGAGCACGCGTGAGCTGACCCTGGCCGACTTCGAGCAGACCGTGAGCGGGCAGGGCATCGTCCTGGTCGACTTCTGGGCGGCGTGGTGCGGCCCGTGCCGGCAGTTCGCCCCGGTCTACGAGAAGGCCGCGGAGGACAACCCCGACATCGTCTTCGGCAAGGTCGACACCGAGGCCGAGCAGCAGCTCTCCCAGATGGCCGCGATCAGCTCGATCCCGACCCTGATGCTCTTCCGCGACGGCGTGCTGCTCTTCAACCAGGCCGGCGCCCTCCCGCCCCAGGCGCTGGCGGGCGTGATCTCGCAGGCCCGCGAGCTCGACATGGACGCCGTACGCCAGGAGGCGGAGGCCGCGCAGGAGGCCGCCGCCAACGCACCCGAGCACGAGGTCGACCTCGACGACTTCGTCGCGGCCCACAGCCAGGGCGCCTACGTCGTCGACGTCCGCGAGGCTGACGAGGTCGCCGGCGGGCGCGTACCCGGGGCCGTCCACATCCCGATGAACGACGTTCCCGCCCGGATCGCCGAGCTGCCCCGCGACACGCCGTTCTTCGTGATCTGCGCTGCCGGCGGCCGCAGCCGGCAGGTCGTCGACCACCTGCGCGCCGAGGGACTGCCCGCCATCAACGTGGCCGGCGGCACGGGCGGCTGGGTGCAGCGCGGCTGGCCCCTGGAGAGCTGAGTCGGCCGCAGCCGGTAGCCTCGACGGGTGTTGATTTCCGACTCCCGGCAGGTCCTCTTCGTGCACGTTCCCAAGACCGGCGGAGTATCGGTCGAGGAGACGGTGAAGCACGCCTGCCCCGACGCCCGCAAGGCGCGTCCGGCGCTCGGACGGCACGCGACACTCGGCAAGGTCCTCAAGCACGAGCCGCAGGTCGTCGACTACTGGACCTTCGGGTTCGTCCGCAACCCGTGGGCCCGCATGGTCTCGTGGTACTCGATGATCGTCGCCTGGGACCGGCGTCACGGTCCGTCCAGCGGCAAGCCCCAGGACGTCAGGCACAACTCGATGCGCGACGGCAACGACATGTGGCGCGCGGCAGCCGCCTACGCCGACTTCAGCGAGTTCGTGATGCGGGGCACCGAGGAGCTGGCCCGGGTCGGCACGCCCCAGGTCACCTACCTGCGCGCTCCCAAGCGTGGACGCGAGGCAGACTTCGTGGGCCGCACCGAGAACTTCGTGCACGATCTCCAGCAGGTCCAGGTCCGGCTCGGCCTCGAGCCGACGGTGCCGGTGCACAAGAACAAGTCGAAGCACGGCACCTACCACGACTACTTCACCGACGAGACGCGGCAACGGATCGCCGAGGTCTATGCCGAGGACATCGAGCTCTACGGCTACACCTACTGAGCCGACCCGGGGGTCAGCCGACCAGCCGGGTGCCGCGCGCGCCCGACCACTCCCCCGTCGTGGCGAGACGGCGCCACACGTCGTACTCGGGCGCGAAGTGGTCCACCAGCAGGCCCCTGGTCTCCGGCGACAGCGTTCCGTGCTCGGCACCCGAGGAGTTCCGGTGCTCGAACTCCAACGACACCCCGACCCGTGCGCTGAACCATGCCGACCACACGTCGGGGCGCTCGAGGCTGAAGACCCGGTCCACCGCGACCGCGCCCTGGGCGTGCACGAACTTCGCCGGACGCCCCTTCGGCACCGGGGCGTCGTCGTCGCCGGCGAGATAGGCGCGCGCGAACTCCTCGAACGACATCCGCGCCGTGGACAGCCGGCTGTCGTCGCGGGCGCGGTAGCGCCACCACGACTCCAGCCACGCGAGCGGCTCCCGGAACATGGTGACCAGCTCGTAGGAGTCGCGCGGGTGCCCCTGCGCCTCGAGGTCGTGGGCCACCGTGTGCACGAAGCCCCGCGCAGGGAGGTGCTTGCGGGCCGGGGGCGAGCTGACGACCGCGGTGGCATGGGGCGCGAGCGTCCGCTCCAGCGACGTGCTCGCGGTCTTGGGCAGGGCCAGCAGCACGAAGTCTCGCCCGGACCCGCGCCCGAGGAACGTCATCACACCGTGATCATCTCCTATCGCTCGGATGCGCCACACTGCCGCCATGACCTTCCCGCACGCATGGACCCGCGGCTCCCACACCCACGACGGCGTCACCCACCCGACCTACCGGCGTGGGAATGGTCCGGGAGTCGTCGTCATCCACGAGATCCCGGGCATCACCCCGGAGGTCGCGAGGTTCGGTGAGGAGGTCGTGGACGCTGGCTACACCGTCGTGATGCCCAGTCTCTTCGGCACCGACGGAGCCG
This sequence comes from uncultured Actinomycetota bacterium, assembly GCA_963806925.1. GTDB lineage: Bacteria > Actinomycetota > Actinomycetes > Propionibacteriales > Nocardioidaceae > Nocardioides. The sequence continues at coordinate 128,679 of CAWEAI010000002.1, forward strand.
CGATGAGCGTGGGCTCCACGGCGAGGGCCCTGCGCCAGGTGTGCGTCAGCAGGGAGTTCACCAAGCTCCGCACCGGTGAGACCACGCCCGTGGCGCAGTGGCTGCGTTCGCTCGCCCGTGGGCTGCACGCGGAGCTCGGTGGTCCGGGCGTGGGCGCCCTCGGCATGTGCTTCACGGGTGGCTTCGCGCTGGCGATGATGGTCGACGACGCGGTTGCCGCTCCCGTGCTCTGCCAGCCGAGTGCCCCGTTCCCGGTGACGCCCTCACGCTCGCGCGACGTCAACCTGTCCCCCGGCGACCTCGCCGTGGTGAAGGGTCGTTGCGCCGCCGGTCAGCAGGTGCTCGGCCTCCGCTTCCGCTCGGACCCGGCCGTGGGCAGTCGCTTCGACACCCTCACCACCGAGCTCGGCGAGGCCTTCATCCGCGTCGAGCTCGAGGGCAGGGGACATTCGACCCTCACCGTGCACCGCCGGCAGGAGGGTGTCGACGCGGTGCTCGACTTCCTCGCTGCCCAGCTCCGACCGGCGGGCTGAGCCGCGCCGCCACGACCTGGTCGCCCCGAGCCGTACCGACAAGTAGGTTGTCCGGGTGAGCCTGTTCTTCCTGGGGCGCCAGAGTGCCCTCGCCGCGCTGACCGCCAACGCCCTGCGTCCGCCGCGCGGCCGGCGGGTCGGGTTGCCCGCGTTCGTCGCCGGCTGGGTGTTCGGGGAGACCGCGCCACAGATGCTGGTGCTGACGGCTCTCGACGCGGCTGCCCACCTCACGCGCAGTCGGCGCACGGGCCTGCCGGCGCGGGCGGGTCTCGCGCTCGCCGGCGCCAGCGCCCTCGGACTGGCGCGGGTCATCCAGCAGAGCCGGCGCGCGGGCCAGGGCTTCGAGGAGGCCCTGGTCGAAGGACTCGGCGTCGACTACGTCGAGCAGCTCGACGAGGTGCCCACTCCGGCTGACCTGGCCACCCCGTGGCGGCGCCTGGCGCGCCCGCTGCGCTTCGCCGACGACGGCGTCCGGGTGATCAGCGACCTCGCCTACTCCGAGGCCGGCCGTCGCGGCAGGCTCGACATCTATCTCCCTGCCGGCGAGGACGCGATCCGCGACGCGCCCGTCCTGCTGCAGGTCCACGGAGGCGCCTGGTCGGTCGGCGCCAAGGAGCACCAGGGCCGCCCGCTGATGAACCGGATGGCGGCCAAGGGCTGGGTCTGCGTGGCGATCAACTACCGCCTCTCACCCCGTGATGCCTGGCCGGCGCACATCGTCGACGTCAAGCGCGCCATCGCCTGGGTCGGCGACAACATCGCCGCCTACGGCGGCGACCCCGACTACCTCGTCATCACCGGCGGCTCGGCGGGTGGCCACCTCGCCGCCCTCGCCGCGTTGACGCCCAACGACCCGGACTTCCAGCCCGGCTTCGAGGACGCCGACACCCGTGTGCAGGCGGCCGTGCCGTTCTACGGCGTCTACGACTTCGCCGGGTCCACCGGGCTGCCCAACGCGATCGGCATGCGCGACTCCTTCCTCGGGCCGAAGGTCATGCAGACCACGTGGACCGACACCCCCGACGTCTACGAGGCCGCGTCGCCGATCCTGCGCATCACGCCTGAGGCTCCCGACTTCTTCGTCATCCACGGCGAGGTCGACACCCTGGTCGCCGCCGAGCAGGCGCGGCTCTTCGTCGCCGAGCTGCGACGCACCTCGACGAAGTCCGTGGTCCATGCCGAGCTGCCCGGGGCCCAGCACGCCTTCGACACGTTCCACTCCATCCGGAGTGCGCACGCCGTCCGCGCCGTCGACCGCTACCTGACCTGGCACTGGAACACCTGGCGCCACGGCCTGGAGGCCGACAGCGGCGTCGAGCCCGGCGAGGTGTCCGGCGGCCTCGGTTGCGGCAACCGCGCCGATCGACGTACGGGCCAGGGCGTCTGAGTGCTGCCGGACGACCTGCTCGCGCACGCGCGCGCCGCCAAGGGATTCATGCCGGAGGACGAGGGCGCTCTGCTCCACCGCTGGGCCTGTGAGCGGCTGCCGCACGGTCCTGCGCTCGAGGTCGGCACCTACTGCGGCAAGTCCGCGATCTGGCTCGGTGGGGCGGCCCGGGAGGTCGGCGGCACCGTCTTCACCGTCGACCACCACCGCGGTTCGGAGGAGAACCAGGCCGGGTGGGAGCACCACGACAGCACGCTGGTCGACCCGTCCCTCGGCCGCATGGACACCCTCCCCACCTTCCGGCGTACGGTCGCCGCGGCAGGGCTGGAGGACGACGTCGTCGCCGTCGTCGGCCGGTCGGAGACGGTGAGCCGGTGGTGGCGCACGCCCCTGTCGCTGCTCTTCATCGACGGCGGCCACGGGGTCGAGCCGGCGCGTGCGGACTTCCACGGGTGGTCCCGCTGGGTGATGCGGGGCGGCGTGCTGGTCATCCACGACGTGTTCCCCGACCCGGCCGACGGTGGCCGGCCGCCCTACGAGGACATCTACCTGCCCGCCCTCGCGGGCGGTGCCTTCGTCGAGGTGGACGCGGTGGGGTCGATGCGCGTGCTACGCCGTGTGACGGCCGAGGCCGGCGACCCGCTCCCCTGATCCCTCGGCCGACGCGCAACCGCACTCGAGCGCGAGCTCCGCGAAGGCAGGAAGGGTCACTCCGCGCATGATGTCGGCACCGGGAGTCGAGTCGGAGAGCGCGTCGAAGGCGAGGACGACAGCGGCGGCGGTGTAGGTCGTCTGCTCGACCGGCCAGTTGCCGCCCCGCTCGTCGGGGGTGGTGGGCCAGACGTAGCCGGTCCAGTAGGAGCCGTCGCCGGTGCGCAGGTGCTGCATGTCGCCCAGCAGCCGCAGGGCACGGTCCCGGTCGCCGATGGCCTCCAGGGCCATCACCAGCTCACACGTCTCCGCGCCGGTGACCCACGGGTTGGTGGAGACGCAGCGGACCCCGAGACCGGGCTGGACGAAGGTGTCCCACCTCTCGGCGAGCAGGGACACGGCCCCCTCGCCCCGCACGGCACCGCCGAGGACCGGGTAGTACCAGTCCATCGAGAAGGTGGACTTGTCGAGGAACAGGTCGCGGTGCTCGCGCAGGGCGTGGCCCAGGCGGCCGCCGGCGAGCTCCCACCCGACCTGTGGCTCCCCCACGAGCTCTGCCAGCGCGGCCCCGGCCCGCAGGCTGTGGTGGATGCTGGACGAGCCGGCCAGCAGCGCGCCGGAGTTGATCACCGCCGGGGCACCGTCGTGCCACTCCTGGGACCAGGCGATCCCACCGAACGGCAGCTGGAGGGACACCACGAAGTCGAGCGCGCGACGCACCGTCGGCCACATGCGGCGTACGAGCTCGTCGTCGCGAGCCACCAGCCAGTGGTGCCAGACCGCGACCGCGACGTAGGCCGACATGTTGGACTCCCCGGAGTGGTCCTCGACCTCGCCGGCGACGATCTTCATCGGCCACGACCCGTCCGCACGCTGGGTCTCCCGCACCCACGCGAACGCGCGCTCCGCGGCCTCGCGCCGGCCGCCCACCATGAGCGCCATCGCGGACTCGAGGTGGTTCCACACGTCGGTGTGCTCACCGAGGCTCCACGGGATCGCACCGGACGGCTCCTGCACCGCGGCGATCGAGGCGGCCGTGGCCTCGACCTGGGCGCGGGTGAGGATCTCCCCGAGCGCCGGGGGTCGACTCACGCGGTCGGCTTCGTGAAGTAGAGCACCATGCTCTTGCCGATGAGCGGGTCGAGGACCTTGCCGGCGACCTGCAACGCCCTGGGGTTCTTCATGATCTCCCACACGAGGAGCCGGTGGTACGCCTTGGCGACGGGGTGCTCGTCGTTGTTGACGCCGACGGCGCACTTGATCCACCAGTAGGGCGTGTGGAGCCCGTGCGCGAAGCCCTTGCCGGTGAGGACCATGGCCTCGCCGGGGGTGCCGTCGTTGGACCGGCCCGCCTTGGTCACCTTGTCGACGAGCTCCTCGGCGGTGTAGATCCGGACGTGCCCGCCCTCGGCGTTGTGGTAGTCGTCGGAGAGCTTCCAGTTGACGATCTCGGGCAGCCAGCGCGGCACGGTGATGGCGAGCGTCCCTCCGGGGCGGAGCACCCGGACGAGCTCCCTGATGGCGTCGACGTCGGCGTGGATGTGCTCGAGCACCTCGGCGGCCACGATCCTGTCGAACTCGCCGTCGGCGAAGGGCAGCGCGAGCGCGTCGCCCTCCTTGACGTCAGCCTCGGCACCCGCCGGCACCTCCCCCGCGTCGCGCATCGCGGCGAACCACTCGCGCACGGTCGACAGCTCGTCGGGGTCCTGGTCGAACGCGATGACGTCGGCCCCGCGCTTGTACATCTCGAAGGCGTGACGACCGGCGCCGCAGCCCATGTCGAGCACGCGCTCGCCCGGGCGCAGCCCCAGCCGGTCGAAGTCAACGGTCAGCACGGTGGTGCTCCTTCTCCTCGCGCCGGCCCTGCTCGCTGTGGAAGGCGGCGATCGTCTCCTCGTAGGCGGCGGCGGTGGCCTCGGCCACGGCGCGCCAGCTGAACAGCTCCTGCACGCGGGCCCGACCCGCCGCGCCCATCGCCGTACGTCGCTCCGGGTCGTCGAGCAGCGCGGCGATGGCGCCGGTCAGCTCGCCGACGTCACCCGGCGTGACCAGGTCGGCGCACCTGCCGTCGGGGCCGACGACCTCGGGTATCGCACCGGCGCGCGAGACCACCAGCGGTGTCGCGCAGGCCATCAGCTCGGCGGTCGGCAGCGAGAACCCCTCGTAGAGCGACGGCACGCACGCAAGCTCGGCGGAGCCCATCACCTCGACCAGCTCCTGGTCGCTGACGCCGCTGACGAACGACACCTTGTCGGCGATCCCGAGCTGGCCGATGAGCTGCTCGGTGCGACCGCCCGCCTCGGGGCGGGTGACGAGGACCAGCGAGACGTCGCGCTCGACAGCGAGCTTGGCGAAGGCCTCCAGCAGGGTCGCGATGCCCTTCATCGGCGCGTCGGCACTGGCCATGGCCAGGATCCGACCCGGCACCCGCGGCTGGGTCGGCGGGGCGAAGACGTCGTCGACGCCGAGCAGGATCGTCTTGATCCGGGCCGGGTCGAGACCGAAGTCGCGGGCGACGTCGCGAGCCGAGGACTCCGAGGGCACCAGCACCGTGCGCAGCCGCTTGGCGACCTTGCCCTGCATCCGCAGGAAGCCGTACCACCGCCGCAGCGTGAGCCGCCTGCGCCAGGTCGGGGCGGTCTGCAGGTCGATCGCGCGGTCCATCGTGATCGGGTGGTGGATGGTCGCGACGACCGGGAGGCCGTAGGACTCCAGGTCCATCACCCCGGGCGCGAGGACCTGGTTGTCGTGGGCGACGTCGAAGTCGGCGGCGCGCTCGCGCATCAGCCGCGAGATGCGCGAGCCGAACGTCTTCGGCTCGGGGAACCCCGCGGTGCACATGGTGAGGAACTCCTCGACGTCGATCCGGTCGCGGAACTCCCGCAGCGTGGGCACCCGGAACGGGTCGGGCTCGCGGTAGAGGTCGAGGCTCGGCACCTTGGTCAGCCGGACACCCGCGTCGAGGTCGGGGTAGGGCTGCCCGGAGAACACCTCGACGTCGTGGCCGAGGCGGACGAGCTCCCGGCTCAGGTGACGGATGTAGACGCCCTGGCCGCCGCAGTGCGGCTTGCTCCGGTAGGACAGCATGGCGATGCGCACACTCACGCCTTTCGCGTCGCGCTCGATGAGGACCCCAGTATGACTACCGGCCGGTACGAGGCGCGGCCTCACCCCTCGCTGGAGTGGCCCGGGAAGACGTGGGCGGACGGGTCGATGGTGACGGCGGCGTTGTTGACCGCCGTGGCGGCCTCCCCGAAGCCGACGGCGATCAGCCGCACCTTGCCGGGGTAGTCGGTGATGTCACCGGCGGCGAAGACGCGCGGCAGGTTGGTGCGCATCGCCGAGTCGACCACGACGTGACGCTTCTCGGTGACCAGGCCCCACTGCTGGATGGCGCCGAGGTCGGCGATGAACCCGAGCGCCGCGACCAGCGCCTGCGCGGGCCGCACCTGCGGGTCCTGGCCGTCGACGCTGATCTCCACCTCCTCGAGGTGGCCGTCGCCGCGCAGCTCGGTGACCTGAGCGCGGGTGATGATCTCGACGCTGGAGTCCTGGACCTCGGCGACGGTGCGCTGGTGGGCGCGGAACGCGTCGCGGCGGTGGACCAGGGTGACGGAGGCCGCGACCGGCTCGAGGTGTTGGGCCCAGTCGAAGGCGCTGTCCCCGCCGCCGACGATGACCACGTCCTTGCCGGCGTAGGGCGCGAAGCTCGGCACGAAGAACTCCATCCCGCGCCCCACCCAGCCCTCGCCGGCCGCGAGCGGACGCGGACTGAACTTGCCGATGCCCGAGGTGATCAGGACCGCGCCGGCCACGACCTGCGTGCCGTCGTCGAGCCTCACCACCACGTCGTCCTCGCGATGCTCGAGCGTGATCGCGGTGCGGTCGAGCACGTACGTCGGGTGGGCGGTGGCAGCCTGCTCGACCAGCCCCGCGACGAGGTCGCGTCCCTTGACGCGGGGGAAGCCGGCGACGTCGAGGATCGCCTTCTCCGGGTACATCGCGGTGATCTGCCCACCCAGCTCGGGCAGGGAGTCGACGACCGCGACGCTCATCCCGCGGAACCCGGCGTAGTAGGCGGCATAGAGCCCTGTCGGACCTGCGCCGATGATCAACAGGTCGGTCGTCACATCGTCCACGTCGCGATCCTCCCGTCCGGGAGGCGTGCTCACAAGGGGTGGCTGGGGCTACAGGGCATCGAGCTCGCTGACCTTCCAGCCGCCGCCGGTGCGGACGAGTGCCACCAGCACGCGATCGAGGTCGAGAGTCGGCTCGTCGAGGTCCGTGGTCGCGGTGCTCTGGTTGACGAACACCAGCACCCGCGCGTCGGACGACGTCGCGGCCACGAGTGCCGATCCGACGACCTCGGCCGTCACCACCGTCCGGTCGTCCTGGCTGGAGCTGGCGACGCCGGCCATCGTCCGGTCGTACTGGGCGAGCATGTCGCCCGTCAGCAGCGTGCGGGCGGCAGCCTTGTCCTCGGCCAGCGACGTCCAGGAATAGCTGTAGACCCGGGCGGCGGCCTGCTCGGCGACCGCCAGGACGTCGTCCTTGACCGCGGGGGCCGCGACGACCGCCAGGTCGGACTCAGCGGTCGTGATCCCGGACAGCGGCCGGTCATCGGTCCGGGCCAGCCACACCAGCGCGATGGCGGCGGCCAGCACCAGCACCCCGAGGGCGAGGGTGGCTCGCTCCCACGTCGTCACCGGACGAACTCCACGTCGCTGGTGAGCCAGCGTCCGTCCGCGCGGACCAGGTCCAGGCGCAGCCGGTAGTAGCGGACCTGTCCCTCGCCGTCGGTGCCGGTGTTGGTGACGGTGCTGTTGGCCGCGACCAGCACGGTCGCGGAGTCGTCGTCGAGGGCGCCGACCCCGAGGGCCACCACCTCGCCGGTGGAGGTCGCCTCCGTCCTGATCGCCTCGCTGGTGAGCGTGTCGCGCTGGGCGGCGTACTGCGCGGCGAAGTCGCCCGTGGCCCCGGCCAGCACGGCGTCGATGAGCGGGTCCATGTCGTCGTGGTCGACGGTGAGGAAGGCCAGGGCCTCAGCGCGCGCCGCAGCCGCCACCTCGCGCTGCGCGGCACTCAGGTTGTCGTCCGCGGACCCCCGTGGGGATACCACCACCCCGATGGCCACCAGCAGCGCCACGAGCACGACTGCCAGGGCGCCGGTCACCAGTCTCGCGCTGCGCACGTCCACGCCGCGCAACCTAGCCCAGCCGAGTGTCCAGCCGCCGCTCATCGGCGTGCCTAGACTCGCTCACCGTGAAGCGACCACAGGACCTGCTGGGCACGCACCCCTCGGCGATGCTGCTCGGAGCCCAGCTGCTGCAGGTGCTCCTGTGGCCGTTCCTCGACGACTCCGTGGTGGGGCGCGCAGCGCTCGGCGGGATCGGGATGCTGGCCGTGGCCGCCGCCGTGCTCGCCGTACGGCGTACTCCCGTGGCGAGCCGCGTCATCCTGTTCCTCGGGGCTCCGGCCATGGTCCTGACGCTGATCGAGCCGGTCTTCCCCGACAACGACGGCGTCGTGCTCGCCTCCGGCCTGCTGCACGCGCCGTTCTACTTCTACGTCTCCTACGCGATGCTGCGCTACCTGTTCCACGACGACAAGGTCACCACGGACGAGTACTACGCGACCGGAGCCGCCTTCACCGTCGTCGCCTGGGGCTTCGCCTACGTGTTCGCGGCCGTCCGGGTGATCTGGCCGGGATCGTTCAGCAACGCCGAGGGCTTCGACCACACCTGGTTCGAGCTGCTCTACCTGTCCTTCTCCATCCTCACCAGTGTCGGACTCTCCGACATCGTCGCGGTGGGCGCGCAGGCGAGGTCGGTGGTCATGGTGGAGATGATGACGGGGGTGTTCTACATCGCGATGGTGGTCTCGCGGATGGTCGGCCTGACGATCCTCCGGCACCGCTGAACGCTCACCGCTCAGTCGTCGGAGTCCTCGTCGTCGTCCTCGTCGTCGTCGAGGAGCCCGTCCTGCTCGGCAGCCCGCACGATGCGGCGTACGTTGTCGATGCTGCCGCAGTCGGCGTCGAGCTGGGCGTTGCGCTCGGTCACGAATGCCGCGCCGAGCTCGGCGCGCACCTGCTCCCCCACCTCTTCGCGGGCCGGGTTGAGGATGGTCAGCTCCTCCTCGGTCAGGTGGTGGTTGAGGGCGGTCGCAAGCTCCTCGACCGCGTCGTCGAAGGCCTGGGTGTCGGTGCCCTTGAGCTCCAGCACCTTGAGCATCGCCTCGTGTCCCTCGGCATGCTCCTCCTCGCCGTGCTCGGCCTCGTGCGCGGTGATCGCGTCCTTGCGGCGGAGCGTGGGGTAGACATGCTTCTCCTCTGCCTCCGCGTGGGCCACGTGCAGCGCGGCGAGGGCACGGCGGACCGCGTCGCGGTCCGAGGAGCTGTCGCGCAGGTCACGCATCAGTGCCTCGAAGCGGCGGTGGTCCTCGAGGATCAGGTCGATGACGTCGCCGGCGATGGGGCGACCGAGGTCGATGGGAGTGGTCATGCAACCGACGCTAGCCGCACGGTGGGACAACGACACCCGGGCGCCCCTCCGCAGGGGTGGGCGCCGACCGCAGAGTCATCGAGCCCGCGCTGGAGAAGACGCGCCGCCTCGAGACGAGGAGCGCACGGAGCTCGGGCGCGAGGCAGGGGCCGCGCTCGTCCGTGACCGGCGGCCCCTGCTCACTTCGTCGCCTCCATCATCTGGCGGAGCTCCTTCTTGAGGTCGGAGATCTCGTCGCGCAGACGCGCGGCGACCTCGAAGTGGAGGTCGGCGGCCGCGGTGCGCATCTGGTCGGTCAGTCCCTGGATGAGCTCGGCGAGGTCGCTGCTCGGGATCCCCGCGGTGTCCGGGATGTCCCGGTGGATCCGCGACAGCGCCGGTGTCGGGGACTTGCCCGGCTTCACCCCACCGGCGCGCCCCTTCTGACCGACGTCGGCCCAGGTGCGCAACAGCTCCTCGGTGTTCTCGTCCTCACGGGCCAGCATCTCGGTGATGTCGGCGATCTTCTTGCGCAGCGGCTGGGGGTCGAGGCCGCGCTCCTTGTTGTAGGCGACCTGGATCGCCCGGCGACGGTTGGTCTCGCCGATCGCGTTCTCCATCGACGGCGTGATCTTGTCGGCATACATGTGGACCTGGCCGGAGACGTTGCGTGCTGCACGGCCGATGGTCTGGATGAGCGACTTGTCGGAGCGCAGGAAGCCCTCCTTGTCGGCGTCGAGGATCGCCACCAGCGACACCTCGGGCAGGTCGAGACCCTCGCGGAGCAGGTTGATGCCGACCAGCACGTCGTACTCGCCCATGCGCAGCTCGCGCAGCAGCTCGATCCGCCGCAGCGTGTCGACCTCGGAGTGGAGGTAGCGGGTGCGGATGCCGGCGTCGAGGAGGTAGTCGGTGAGGTCCTCCGACATCTTCTTGGTCAACGTGGTGACCAGGGTCCGCTCGTTCTTGTCGGCGCGGGTGCGGATCTCGTGGATCAGGTCGTCGATCTGGCCCTTGGTGGGCTTGACGACGACCTCGGGGTCGACGAGCCCGGTCGGGCGGATGATCTGCTGGACGGTGTTGTCGACACCGCCGACCTTGTCGAGCTCGTAGTTGCCCGGCGTCGCCGAGAGGTAGATCGTCTGGCCGATCCGGTCGAGGAACTCCTCGAACTTGAGCGGACGGTTGTCCATCGCGCTCGGCAGCCGGAAGCCGTGGTCGACGAGGTTGCGCTTGCGCGACATGTCGCCCTCGTACATCCCGCCGATCTGCGGCACCGCGACGTGCGACTCGTCGACGACCAGGACGAAGTCCTCGGGGAAGTAGTCGAGCAGGGTGTTGGGCGCGGTGCCCGGCCTGCGGCCGTCCATGTGCATCGAGTAGTTCTCGATGCCCGAGCAGGATCCGACCTGCCTCATCATCTCGACGTCGTAGGTCGTGCGCATCCGCAGCCGCTGCGCCTCCAGGAGCTTGCCCTGCTTCTCGAAGGTGGCGAGCTGGTCGTCGAGCTCGAGCTCGATACCCGTGATCGCCCGCTCCATCCGCTCGGGCCCTGCGACGTAGTGGGTGGCGGGGAAGACGTGGAGCTCGGTGTCCTCGGAGATCACCTCGCCGCTGATGGGGTGGAGGGTCATCAGCCGCTCGATCTCGTCGCCGAAGAACTCGACGCGCACGGCGAGCTCCTCGTAGACCGGGAAGATCTCGAGGGTGTCCCCGCGCACGCGGAAGGTGCCGCGGGTGAACGACATGTCGTTGCGGGTGTATTGGATCTCGACGAGCTGGCGGAGCACCGAGTCGCGGTCGTGCTCCTCCCCGATCTTGAGCCGCAGCATCCGGTCGACGTATTCCTGCGGGGTGCCGAGGCCGTAGATGCAGGAGACCGTCGAGACCACGATCGTGTCGCGACGGGTCAGCAGGCTGTTGGTCGCGCTGTGGCGCAGCCGCTCGACCTCCTCGTTGATCGAGGAGTCCTTCTCGATGTAGGTGTCGGTCTGGGGGACGTAGGCCTCGGGCTGGTAGTAGTCGTAGTAGGAGACGAAGTATTCGACCGCGTTGTCCGGGAACAGCTGGCGCAGCTCGTTGGCGAACTGCGCCGCCAGCGTCTTGTTGGGCTGGAGCACCAGGACCGGACGCTGGAGCTGCTCGGCCACCCAGGCGACGGTGGCGGTCTTGCCGGTGCCGGTCGCGCCGAGGAGCACGATGTCCTCCACCCCACCCTTGACCCGCTCGACGATCTCCTCGATCGCGGCCGGCTGATCGCCTGAGGGGTTGTAGTCGGAGACGACCTTGAAGGGCGCCACACGACGCTCGAGATCGGTGATCGGACGCATGGGTCGAGCGTACGGGGAGCCACCGACAACGGGTGCTCGCGACTGTGGACCGACACCATGCAGGCAGTTGGGCCCCGGGACTTCCGTCCCGGAGCGTGGCAGGACGACTGCGGCCTCCCAACTGCCGTCATGGTGCGCTGAGGCCTACGCTCCCGTTCATGGCCTCGGACCCCGCTGTGCCACCGGCGCACGTGATCGACCTCTTCATCGCCGACGGCGTCCTCGAGCCGCTGGTCGGAGGTCAGGGCACCAGCTTCCGGGCAGGCGACCTGGTCCTGTCTCCTGATCGGGACGCGACCCAGCTCGGCTGGCTGGCCTCCGTCCAGGCCCGCCTCGCCGTGCGCCTCGATGAGGAGGTGCCCCGCTCGCTCCGCCTCGCCCTCCCCGTCCCGGCCCGCGATGGACGACTGGTCGTCGATGGCTGGGCTGCCACCCGCTTCGAACCTCGCACGACGCCGTGCCACGACCTCGCCACCCTGCGGGCCACCGCCCACCTCCTCCATGCCCGCCTCGCCAGTGCGGTCCCCGCGCGCCCGGACGGCCTCGACGCCCGAACGGACCAGTGGGCCGTCGCCGCGCGGGCGGCCTACGACGCCGAGGCGGCTGTTCGCGCGGCGAGCGAGCGCCCCGAGCCAGGTCATCACGACCTGGTCACCGCACTCGCTGCGGAGCTGGACGACACCGACCTCGGCCGCGAGCAGGTCGTCCATGCGGACCTCGCAGGCAACGTGCTCCTGGACGCGGCCGGCGTCCCGTTCGTCATCGACCTGTCCCCCGCCTGGCGCTCGCCCCTGTGGGCAGAGGCTGTCTGCGTCCTGGACTCCGTGCTCTGGTGGGGCGCCCCCGCCGGAGCACTCGACGACTGGGGCTCCGGCGCGCATCGGCAGGCGATGCTGCGGGCTGCGCTCTTCCGCGTCCTGTCCGACCAGCCGTGCGACGTGGATCGCTATGCCGCGCTGAGGCTGGCCTGAGTCCTTGCTACGCAGGTCCGGGTCCGCGAGGATGACCACATGACGACCTCCGCGCACGACACCCGGACGAGCAGCCACCGGTGGTCGTTCGTCCTGGCCGCGTGCTGGGGCGTGCTCGGCGCCTCGGTGCTGTTCTCGGGCGGGACGTGGCTGGGACTGGCGCAGTTGGCGCTCGCCGCCTCGTTCCTGGCGACCGCGCTCTTCCCCGGGATCGCCGCGTGGGACCGAGCGGTTCCCCTCGGCAGGAAGTGACCGCGCGCCCCCATCGCCTGCTCGCTAGATTGTCCGCGTGAGTGCCGCCCGCCTGCTGACCGCCGTTCGACGGAGCCTGCTCGGTCTGCTCGGTCTCCAGCTCGGGCTCGCGATCGCGCTGTCACTGGTCGACTCCTACCGGCGCCGCGGCAAGAAGCCGAAGCCGTTCCCCGTCTCCGACCCCGCCACGGTGGCCGTGGGCGGCGGCGAGATCACGACCTACACCTTCGGGCGCGACCTCTACGACGACATGCTGGCAGCGATCGACGGCGCCAAGAAGCAGATCCTCTTCGAGACCTACATCTGGAAGGGCGACGAGATCGGCTGGAAGTTCAAGGCCGCGCTCACTGCCGCCGCCGACCGCGGAGTGGACGTGCACTGCGTCTACGACGGCTTCGCCAACCTGGTCGTCTCCCCCTCCTTCAAGCGGTTCTCCCCCTCGATGAAGGTCCTGCGCTACCCGGTCTGGACGGCCGGCCTCCGCGTGTGGGACCTGCGTCGCTACGGCCGCAACCACCGCAAGATGCTGGTCGTCGACGAGGAGGTCGCCTTCCTGGGCGGCTACAACATCGGCTCCGCCTACGCCACCGAGTGGCGCGACACGCACGTGCGGATCACCGGGCCAGGGGTGTGGGACCTGAAGCGCGCGTTCGCGGACTTCTGGAACCTCAACCGGCACCACAAGCTGCGCCGCAACGAGCGGCCCCTGCTCCTGGAGACCGCATCGGACTGGGATCCGCAGATCCGCATCCACCGCAACATCCCGCGGCAGTGGACCTTCCCGATCCGCAGCATGTACCTCGAGGCGATCAACCGGGCGAGCCGCAACATCTGGCTCACCACCGCCTACTTCCTGCCCGACCAGGACTTCGTCGACGCGCTGGCCGACGCGGCGCGCCGCGGCGTCGACGTACGCATCCTGCTGCCGCTGAAGTCCAACCACATCGTGGCCGACTGGGTCTCGCGCGGCTACTACGGCCAGCTGCTCACGGCCGGAGTGCGGGTCCTGCGCTTCAAGGACGCGATGGTGCACGCCAAGACCGCGACGGTCGACGGCAGCTGGGCCACGGTCGGCACCGCCAACATCGACCGACTCAGCCTCCAGGGCAACTACGAGATCAACGTCGAGGTGATCGACCCGGCCTTCGCTGCGGTGATGGAGGACGTCTTCCGCACCGACCAGTCCAACTGCCTCGAGCTGACGCTGTCCGAGTGGCAGGCTCGTGACCTCAACCGGAAGTTCACCGAGAGCTTCCTGGCCCCCCTGCGACCGCTGCTCTGAGGCTCAGCGCGCCGGGAGGTGGGTGGGGATGCTCATCCGCGGGCCACGTCGTGGTCGTGCCTGCCCACCGGCCATGGCCATCGCAGCCGCCCGTCCGCGATGGGGACGGTAGGGCTCGAGCAGCACGGCCATCTCGTCGTCGGTGATGTCGTGCCCGACGAGTGCCCAGCCCACCCAGTTGGCGAGGTGGTAGTCGCCGAAGCTCACCGCGTCGGCATCGCCGAGCGCCCGCTGGCGCACCTCGGCACTGGTCCACACCCCGATCCCGCGCACCGATCGCAACCGCCGGTCCGCCTCGTCGACAGGCACCTCGGTGACCCGTTCGAGGGAGGGTCCCAGCCGACAGGCCGTGACGAGGGTGCGGGACTGGGCGGGTTGGACGCCCAGGCGGAGCCACTCCCACGACGGGATGGCCGCCACCGCCTGCGGGGCCGGCTGGAGCATCAGCCTCAGGGCGGCCGTCGGTCCCGGCGCCGCCTCGCCGTGACGGCGTACGAGCTCGCGGAACGAGCCGAAGGCCTGCTTGCCCGTGACCTTCTGCTCCAGGATCGACGGGATCAGTGACTCCATCACCAGACCGGTGCCACCGAGGCGCCAGTGCGGGTGCCGCTTCCAGCCTTCGGCCACCTGCGGGTGGCGGTGCGCCTCGAAGCCGGTCGGGTCGTCCTCGCTCCCGAGCAGCGCGGGCATCCGGTCCAACGCCCACTCCGCTCCCGGGCCCCACGCGCGACCGAGCACGTCACCGGTCGAGGGGCGGGCCTGCACGCACAACGTGGCTGGGCCTGCGGGCGTACGCATGGCGCGCCAGTGACGACCTGCGTCGTCCTCACGCTGCGTCGGGTCGCCCGCCCCACGCCGCTGCGGGCGCAGCACCTGGGCGACCGAGCAGGGCCAGGCAGGCTGCCAGGTGCGGGTGAGCTCACCTGCCGTCGTCGGGGCCATGGGGCGACGGTAGACGAGGGCACCGACTAGGTTGCGGCCCATGTCAGAAGGAACGAGCGGATCACCCAACAGGCGCGACCTCGAGGACGGCATCCAGCAGGACTTCTCGCGGTCGATGTCCTACGGCGACTACCTGCGCCTCGACGTGCTGCTCTCGGCCCAGCAGCCGTTGTCCGACCCGCAGCAGCACGACGAGCTGCTCTTCATCGTGCAGCACCAGACCAGCGAGCTCTGGCTCAAGCTGATGATCCACGAGCTCCGGTCGGCGCGCGACCTGCTGCGTGGCGACGACCTCTCCCCCGCGTTGAAGCGGATGGCGCGGGTCAAGCACATCCAGCACACGCTCACCGACCAGTGGTCGGTGCTCGCGACGCTGACGCCGAGCGAGTACGCCGAGATCCGCCCGTTCCTGGCGACCAGCTCGGGCTTCCAGTCCTCGCAGTACCGCGAGGTCGAGTTCCTGCTCGGCAACAAGAACGCCGACATGGTGGCGGTCTTCTCCCACGACGAGGTGGCATGCGCGGCCCTCGAGGAGCTCCTGCACGAGCCGTCGCTCTACGACGAGTTCCTCGCCCACCTCGCCCGGCAGGGGTACGCAGTGCCGCAGCGGCTGCTGGACCGCGACTGGTCGCAGCCGCGCACCAGCGACTCCGAGCTCGTGGACGTCTTCGCCTCCGTCTATGCCGCACCGGCCGAGCACTGGGGCGTCTACGAGACCTGCGAGGAGCTCGTCGACATGGAGGACTCCTTCCAGCAGTGGCGCTTCCGGCACCTGCAGGTGGTGCAACGGGTGATCGGGCACAAGGTGGGCACCGGCGGGTCGTCGGGCGTGGACTTCCTGCGCCGGGCTCTGAGCCTGACCTTCTTCCCGGAGCTCTACGAGGTCCGGACCAGCGTCGGTCAGTGAGGGCCTCCGGGCCCGTAGGGAGGGCGAACATGACGTACACCGTTGCGTGGACCGACGGACAGTGGACGAACGAGCCTGCTGACGTCGCGGCCGACGCGGACGGCCTCCACGTCACGGCCCGCAAGGGGAGCGATGCCTGGCGCCTCACGTCCTACGGCTTCATCCACTCCAGCGAGCACGCCCTCCTCGCCGAGCTGGAGCCGGAGTCTGCACTCGAGGTGCAGTTCCGCCTCGACTTCGCCGAGCAGTTCGACCAGGCCGGCATCTTCGTGCGGGTCGACGACGCCTCGTGGATCAAGGCGGGCGTCGAGCTGAGCGACGGAGAGGAAAGCCTCGGGGCCGTCGTCACCAGAGGTACATCGGACTGGTCCCTGTCCCCTGTGCCGAGCTGGGCGGGGCGGCTGGTGACCGTCCGCGGCAGCTGGTCCGGCAACGCACTCACCGTTCGCGCCCGGGTGGACGACGAGCCCTGGCGACTCGTTCGCGTCGCGCCCCTGGATCCGTCCGCACCCGTCACGGCAGGGCCGTTCTGCTGCGCGCCGACCCGGGCCGGGCTCACTGTCCACTTCACGTCGTGGCGGACCACCGGAGCGGACGCCGGGCTGCACCCACCCGCCTGAGCCACCTCGACGTGCACGTGTTTCGAATCCTGGTAGCGACCAAGATTGGAGAGGACTGCCGCTTCCCCGTCCCGGAGCTCGACCTCACGAGCCACCTGCTGGACCACGCCGAGGAGCCGCCGAACCAGGTCCGCATCCTCGGCGGTGATCGTGGTGAGTGAGCGCACGTGCACCTTGGGCACGACGACGATGTGGTTCTTCCAGAACGGCCTGGTGTGGTGGAAGGCCAGCACCCAGTCGTCTTCGTGCACGACGCGGAGCAGCGAGGAGTTCGGGATGGCCACGTCGCAGTAGAAATCGTCGCCGCTGTACTCGACGTCCGCCGCCATGCTGGCACCCTACGACGGGCGCCGAGTCGCCCGTAGCACCCGACCTCGAGTGAGGACCACCACGTGACCGTCCGCAGCCTTCGACAGGAGGAGGCCGCCGAGCGTGGTGAGCAAGTCCGGCGACCCGCTCGTCGACATCCTGCGCCGGCACGAGCCGACCATCGCTGAGTGGCAGCTCGTCACCAACGTCCTGCTGCACGAGATGGCGCACATGTGGTTCGGGAACATCGTCACCATGCGTTGGTGGGACGACCTCTGGCTCAACGAGGCCTTCGCCGAGTTCGCCTGCACATCGACGACGTGTGGGTGGCGCACGCGCGGGAGGTGGCCGCCGCCCAGGCCGCTCACGTCGTGGTCGGTGCGCTCACCGAGCGCTCCGAAGAGGTGCTGCGGATGGTGCGTTCGCGCGCGAGATGAGGCGGGATCGGACCCCGGCTCAGCCGAGGCCGACCAACGCGGCCGAGCGCTCCCAGAGGCCGTCGATGAGGACCTGGTCGCGGGCCTGCTTGTTCTCGCGGCCGTCGGGGGTGAAGCGGCTGAAGTAGCGACCGTTGACCTCGGGGTCGGGTCCGCCCTCCGCCAGGGTGATGAGCGGCGCCGCACCTTCGGCGACGCTGATCGTCACGACCCGCCTGATCGGCGTGCGGTAGAGCAGGCCGACGAGGAAGGAGTCACGCCCGAACGAGCTGCCGACCGGTCCCGGGTGGACCGCGACCGAGACGATGCCATCGCCCGCCCACCGCTCGGCGATGCCGCGGGTGAACAGGATGTTCATCAGCTTGCCGGTGCCGTAGGCGAGGAACCCCCGTGCCCTGCGGTGCTCGTGGTCGAGGTCGTCCAGCACGATCCTGCCCAGCAGGTTGGCGACGCTGGAGGTGTTCACGACCAGCGACGCGTCGCCCGCCGCGAGCTGGGGGCGGAGCAGGTGGGTCAGCAGGAACGGCGCGAGGTGGTTGACCTGGAAGTTGGGTTCGTGGCCGTCCTGCGTCCGCTCCGCCGGGGTGAAGGTGCCGCCGGCGTTGTTCAGCAGCACGTCGAGGCTCCCGACGCGATCGCCGACCTGCTCGGCAAGACGGCGTACGTCGTCGAGTCGCGAGAAGTCGGCGACCAGCGGCTCGGTGCCCACCGCCTCGGCGATGGGACGGAGCTTGTCGAGCGACCGCCCCGTCACGTGGACCGACGCGCCCCTCGCCGCCAGCACCCGGGCCGCCTCGGCCCCGATCCCGTCGCTCGCACCGGTCACCAGGACCGTACGGCCCGTCATCGTCTGCTCAGTCATGCCCGGAGCCTAGGTCGGTTAGGTTGAGCCGTGTTCCACGTGATGTTCCTCCAGCCCCAGATCCCGCCCAACACGGGCAATGCGATCCGGATGGTGTCCGGGACAGGAGCCACGCTGCACCTCGTCGAGCCCCTCGGCTTCGACCTCTCCGAGCCCAAGCTCAAGCGCGCCGGGCTGGACTACCACGACCTCGCGTCGGTGGTCGTCCATCACGACCTCGACGTCGCCCTGTCCAGCCCCGGACTGGTCGGATCGAGGGTGTTCGCCTTCACCGCACACGCGACCCGCTGGCACACCGAGGTCGCCTTCGAGGCGGGCGACGTGTTGCTCTTCGGGCCGGAGCCGACCGGGCTGTCGACCGAGGTGCTCGACCACGAGCGGGTCACCGATCGGCTCCGGATCCCCATGCTGTCCGGTCGCAGGTCCCTCAACCTGTCGAACTCCGCAGCCGTCGTGACCTACGAGGCCTGGCGACAGCACGGCTTTCCCGGCGCCACCTGAGGACCTGGCTGATGTCTCAGGCGGGCCACCGGGAGCGCGCGCGGCCGGAGGCGGCGCAGCACGGCATCGTCACCAGGTGCGCACCCACACGCAGTGCGCGGAGCGCCGCAGCTCCTCGACGGCCTCGGCCGACAAGGGCTTCGACGCGTCGGTGATGACGTAGCCGAGCTCGTCCCTCGTCGACAGGTGCTGACCGATCACGTTGTCCCCGGCGTCGGCGAACACGGAGTTGAGGCCGGCGAGCACACCCGGGACGCTGCGGTGGAGGAATCCGAGTCGATGGCCTTCGAGAGGTGAGGGTGGGAGGACCTGGGGGAGGTTGACCGACAGCGCCGTGCTGCCCGCCGACGCGAACCCCGCGAGCTTCTCCGCGACGAACCAGCCGATCTCCTCCTGTGCCTCCTGCGTCGACCCGCCCACGTGAGGAGTCAGGATGACGTTGTCGAGACCACGCAGCACCGACTCGAACGTCTCCCCCTGTGCCTTCGGCTCGATCGGGAACACGTCCAGCGCAGCGCCCGCGATGTGCCCGGACAGGACATGGCTGCGCAAGGAGTCGTAGTCCACCACCATGCCGCGCGAGGCGTTGATGAAGAGCGAGCGGGGCTTCATGGCTCCGAACTCCTCGCCGCCGAAGAAGCCGGCGTTGCCGGGCCTGCCGTCGACGTGGAGGCTCACCACGTCGGCGGTCTCGAGCAGTGCTGCGAGCGACGGCATCCGGCGGGCGTTGCCGTGAGCCGGACGATCCGCGGTGTCGTAGAAGACCACGCGCATCCCCAGCGCTTCGGCGACGTTCGACAGCTGCGTGCCGATGTTGCCGTAGCCCACGATCCCCAGCGTGCGACCCCGCACCTCGTGGCTGCCCCTGGCCGACTTGTCCCACACGCCTTCGTGCATCCGCTGGATCTTCTCGGGCAGCCGTCGGGCCAGGGCGATGATCTCGCCGACCACGAGCTCGACCACGCTACGCGTGTTGGAGTAGGGCGCGTTGAAGACACCGATGCCCCGCTCGGCGGCGGCGATGAGGTCGACCTGGTTGGTGCCGATGCAGAAGCAGCCGATCGCCTCCAGCCCGGGCGCGGCCTCGAGGACCCGCCTGCTCACCGTCGTGTTGGACCTGATCCCCAGCAGGTCCACGCCCTCGAGGGAGGCGATCAGCTCGTCCTCGGGCAGCGCGCCCGTGCGCGCGTCGACCTCGTAGCCGCGGGACTCCAGGACCCCGACGGCGCTGTGATGGATGTTCTCCAGGACCAAAGCCTTCATGGCGACACGGTATTGCAGTGCGGGCGGGTCCCCTGACGCTCACGCGTCGGCGGACTCACCGTGGGACTGCTCGCGACCCGGGCACGCGGGCCTGCTGGCCCCGACCCTGACCGCGGGGGGTGACCCGGTGTCGGTGCTGGGCGGCAGGATGGAGCCATGCTGCTCGCCGAGCTCGTCGCCACCTCCACCGCCGTCGCTGCCACGCGGTCCCGCAAGGCCAAGGTGTCGGCGCTCGCGGAGACCCTGGCAGGCGTCGCAGCGGTCGAGCTCGAGATCGTGGTGTCCTACCTCGGCGGCGCGTTGCGCCAACGTCGTACGGGCCTGGGCTGGCGCGCAGTCAGCGACCTGCCGCCGCCCGCGGACGAGCCGTCGTTGACGGTGCTCGAGGTCCACGAGGCCTTCGAGGCGATGTCCGCGATCGCCGGTGCAGGCTCCCAGCAGGTCCGACGCGACGCGGTCGCCGCCCTCTTCGGCCGCGCCACGGCACCCGAGCAGACCTGGCTCCAGGCCGTCGTGACCGGCAACCTGCGCCAGGGCGCTCTCGACGCCGTCACCCAGGAGGCCGTCGCGCAGGTCGCGGGCGTCCCGCTGCCCGCCGTCCGGCGCGCAGCGATGCTCACCGGCAGCACGGTGGCCGCCGCCGGGGCCGCCTTCGAGGGCGAGGAGGCGCTCGCCGCGATCGGGCTCGAGGTCGGTCGCCCGATCATGCCGATGCTCGCCTCCAGCGCGCCCGACGTGGCGGCGGCGATGGCCGAGCTGTCCGCCGACGGGACGACCGAGGTCGCGATCGACGCCAAGCTCGACGGCATCCGGATCCAGGTGCACCGCGACGGTGACGACGTCCTCGTCGTCACGCGCAGCCTCGACGACATCACGGGCCGGCTGCCCGAGGTGGTCGAGGTCGCCCGCTCCCTGCCGGCCCAGCGCTTCGTCCTCGACGGTGAGGCGCTGGCCCTGACCGACGACGGCCGCCCGATGGCCTTCCAGGACACCGCCAGCCGGACGGCCCAGGACACCGGAGTGGTCGTCACCCCCCACTTCTTCGACCTGCTCCACCTCGACGGGAGCGACCTGCTCGACTCCCCCGGCCACCAACGCCTCGCCGCCCTCGATGCGCTCGTGCCCGAGCAGCACCGCGTACGCCGCCTGGTGACCGCCGACCCCTCGGCTGCGGCCGCCTTCGCGACCGAGACCGTCGCGCACGGGCACGAGGGCGTCGTCCTCAAGGATCTGTCCGCTCCCTACGCGGCCGGCCGGCGCGGCTCCGCGTGGGTCAAGGTCAAGCCGGTCCACACCCTCGATCTCGTCGTGCTGGCTGTGGAGTGGGGGTCGGGTCGTCGCGAGGGCTGGCTGTCCAACATCCACCTCGGCGCCCGCGACGACTCGTCCGAGAGTGGCTTCGTGATGCTCGGCAAGACCTTCAAGGGGATGACCGACGAGATGCTCGCCTGGCAGACCGAGCGGTTCACCGCTCTGGCGACATCTCCCACCGATCGCAGCCACTACGTGGTGCACGTCCGCCCGGAGCAGGTCGTGGAGATCGCCTTCGACGGCCTCCAACGCTCCACCCGCTATGCCGGTGGCGTCGCGCTGCGGTTCGCGCGGGTGCTTCGCTACCGCGACGACAAGTCGGCTGCCGAGGCGGACACGATCGAGCAGGTCCGCGCTCACGTCGCGGGCTGAGCCCACGGGCCGACCACACGGCGGCCCGCCTCGTGGGTCAGCGAGACAGGTGCCTGGCCCGGGCGAAGCAGAACAGCCCGTAGGCGCCGAAGCCGAGACCCATCGCCGTCAGCAGGACCGGGCCGAAGGGCTGTTCGAGCACGGTCTTCAGGGCCTGGTCGAGCCCGCCCGACTTCTTCGCCTCGTGCGTGATCGCGGCGTAGCCGAAGAGACCACCGATGATGCTGATCGCGATGCCCTTCGCGATGTAGCCGGCCTTGCCGAGCGTGACGAAGGCCGAGCCGTCCTTGCCTGACTGTCCCTGGGCGTCGAGGTGCTCGCGGAACTTCTCGGTCCAGCCCCGCACGATCAGCGTGAGGCCGTAGGCGATGATCGCGAGTCCGATGGCACCCACGATGAGCTGTCCGCCGGACCACTGCATGATCGTCGCGGTCGGACCGTCGGTGCCGTCCTTGGACGACCCGGAACCCATGGCGGTCCTGACCGCGCTCACCCCGAGCGCGCCGTAGATGACGCCCTTGGCGAGCGATGCGGCCCGCTTGCGCCACCGCTTCTTCTCGTCGGACTCCTCCGCGAACCCGAACGCGAACTCGAGGAGGCGCCACACGACCAGGAGGAGCATCCCGACCGCGATCAACCAGACCAGCACCTTGCCCAGGGGCTGCTGGGCGAGGTAGTTGAGGGCGCCCCCGTTGGAGGCACTGTCCTCCTTCTCCCCGAAGGCCAGCTGCACGGCCAACCAGGCGATCAGGAGGTGCACCACGCCGTAGGCGACCAGGCCGGCCCGGATGGCGACGTCGAGCCACGCACTGTCGTGGGCGGACTCGGCAGTGTCAGCGGCGTTCATCTCGCCAACCTAGACCGGCCGGCACCCCGCAGCGAGCCCACCTGATCCTTCCGGGTGAGGTGGGGCAGGCGTGATCTCAGATGAGGCTGGCGCGGTCCCGCATGATCGAGCCGAGCAGGCCGTTGACGAAAGCCGGCGAATCGTCGGTGGAGAGGTCCTGGACCAGGTGCACCGCCTCGCTGACGGCGACCGACTCAGGCACGTCGGACTCGCCCCAGAGCAGCTCGTAGACGCCGATCCGCAGCACGTTGCGGTCGACCGTCGGCATCCGTGCGAGCGTCCAGCCGACGCTGTACGTGCTCAGCACCTCGTCGATGCGGGCCAGGTGCTCGACGACGCCTCTGACCAGCGTGCTGGAGTAGTCGTTCGTCGGCCCCTCGCCGGCCTCGATGGCTCGCTCGAGCGCCACGACCGGATCCTCGGATCGGAGCTCGGAGGCGAACAGGATGTCCAGCGCGCGCTTGCGGGCCTTGGAACGGGCAGCCACGTGGTGCGCTCAGCCCTTGACGCGGCCGAGGTAGGAGGAGTCGCGCGTGTCGACCTTGACCTTCTCGCCGGAGGTGATGAAGAGCGGCACCGCGATGGTGTGACCGGTCTCGAGGGTGGCGGGCTTGGTGCCACCGGTGGAGCGGTCGCCCTGCAGGCCCGGCTCGGTCTCGGCGATCAGGAGCTCCACGGAAGCGGGCAGCTCGATGAACAGCACGCGGCCCTCGTTGGTGGCGACGATCGCCTCCTGGTTCTCCAGCATGAAGTTCTTCGCGTCGCCCACGACCTCGGGGCCGACCTCGAGCTGCTCGTAGGTGGTGTTGTCCATGAACACATAGGACGAGCCGTCGTTGTAGAGGTATTGCATGGTGCGCTTGTCGACGTTGGCCGTCTCCACCTTGGTGCCGGCGTTGAAGGTCTTGTCGACGTTCTTGCCCGACTCCACGTCACGCAGCTTGGTGCGCACGAAGGCCGGGCCCTTGCCGGGCTTGACGTGCTGGAACTCGACGACGGCCCACAGACGGCCCTCGATCTTGAGGACCATGCCGTTCTTCAGGTCGTTGGTGCTTGCCATGTCGCGATCTCCGCCTTCGTCACGAGGTGTCTAGATGTCAAGGGTGGCGCCGGGCGTGCCCGCGCCGACGGGTCAGTCTAGGGGCGGTCCACGAGAGCCAGGAAATGCGCGGGCCGGTCGTCACGGCGTGGTGGACGTCTGGACCTGCGCCACCGTGGTCGCGCTAGCGTCGAGACATGCGCACCACGATCTTCGGCGGCCACGGCAAGGTGGCCCTCCTGCTCGCTCCCCTTCTCGTCGAGGCCGGCCACGAGGTCCACTCGGTGGTCCGCAACCCGGACCACGTCGCGGACGTCGAGGCGACCGGCGCGACTGCCGCCGTCTCGTCGCTCGAGGACGCAGACGTCGCAGCCCTCACCGAGCTGCTCCGCGGCTCCGATGCCGTCGTCTGGTCCGCCGGGGCAGGCGGCGGTTCGCCCGAGCGCACCGACGCCGTCGACCGGGACGCCGCGATCCGTTCGATGGACGCCGCCGTCGCCGCCGGAGTGTCCCGCTACGTGATGGTCTCCTTCTCCGGCGCCACCGCCGACCATCTCGTACCCGCGGACGACCCGTTCCGTCGCTACCAGGACGCCAAGATCGCCGCCGACGAGCACCTGCGCGGCACCGAGCTGGACTGGACGGTGCTCGGCCCCGGTGCCCTCACCAACGAGCCCTCCGACGGCCGCGTCAACCCCGACGCCGCCTCCCGTGACGGCGACGAGTCACCGCGGGAGCTGGTCGCGCAGGTCGCCGCCGCGGTCCTCGCCGACGGCAGGGCTTCTCGCAAGACCCTCGTCTTCGGTGCCGGCGACGTGGCGATCAGCGGGTGGCTCGACTCGCTCTGACCTCACCGTCGCTGGTCGAGCAATCCTGTCCACAGGCGGGCTTCGCCACGTCGACCCAGTGTCGGTGGGCTCTGGTTCAGTGGTCACATGACACCACCCGCCGCCTTCGGATCCGAGGTCACCGACCTCGAGGACCTCACCGAGGCTGCGCTGCTGTCGGAGGCCACCGAGATCGAGTCGGTGCTCTGCGAGGGTGAGGTCCACAAGCTGCGGATCGCCTACCAGTGGGCGGTCGC
The DNA here is from genome assembly GCA_963806925.1 of uncultured Actinomycetota bacterium. GTDB lineage: Bacteria > Actinomycetota > Actinomycetes > Propionibacteriales > Nocardioidaceae > Nocardioides. The sequence goes on from CAWEAI010000002.1 coordinate 153,061, forward strand.
GCACCCGCCCGTCGACGCGCGTGAGACAGCTGAGGGCCCTGTTCTGCCCGCAGTGCTCACCGAGCCCGAGACGCTGGGCGGCGCAGGCACCCCAGAGGTGGCGGCGTTCACGAGCGAGCCGCTCGCCGTGGCCCTCGGGTGCTCGCCGGCGTCCGCCTCGTCGCTGCTCGCCGACGCCCTTGACCTGCACCACCGCCTCCCCCTCCTCTGGGACCAGGCGCGGGCGTTGCTCGTGCCGGCCTGGAAGGCGCGCCGGGTCGCGTCCCGGACGCGCCGACTGTCCTTCGACGCCGCACGCTGGGTCGACCGCCACGTCGCGGGGCGCGTGTCCTCACTCAGCGCGCCAGCCCTGGACCGCCTCGTCGCCGAGGCGGCTGCGCAGTGCGACGCCGAAGGCCTCGCCGACCGCGAGCAGGCGAGCCGGTCCTCGTGGGACGTGGTCCTGGTGCACCCCGACCCACGCCACGGCTCGAGCACGTCCGAGATCCACGCCTCGGGTGACACGCTCGACCTGACCCGCTTCCACGACGTGGTGTGCGCCGAGGCCGAGGCCCTCGGCGCGCTGGGTGACGCCGATCCGCTCGGCGTACGCAAGGCGAAGGCTCTCGGCGTGATCGCCGACGCGCAGGCGCGACTCGACCTGACCTCGCTGGTGGACTCGCCCGACGTCGAGGCGCACGAGCGAGCGCGTCGTGAGGCGACCGGTCGGCGTGACGCCAAGGTTCGGCTCTACCTCCACGCCTCCCTTGCCGACGTCGTCACGGGCGTCCCCGGGGCGACCGGCAGTGTCGAAGGGCTGGGGCCGGCAACCCTCGACCTCATCCGGGAGTGGGCCGGCCGCTCACGTGTCACGGTCCAGCCGGTGATCCACGTCGCTGCGGACGACCGCTGGTCGGTCGACCGGCACGACCCACCTCCGCGGATGGCTGAGGAAGTGCGGCTCCGCGACGAGACCTGTGTCTTCCCGTGGTGCGGGCACACTGCGCGCCAGTGCGACCTCGACCATCGCGAGCCGTTCCTGGACCCCGCCGGCGGCGGACCGCCGGGTCAGACCTCTCCCGACTCGCTCGCACCGTTGTGTCGACGCCACCACAGAGCCAAGACGGCAGGTCGGTGGAGCTACGAACGCACTGGACCGGGGTCCTACCTCTGGTCAGGACCCTCGGACCTGAGCGTCCTCGTCACGTCCCTCGGCACCGTCCGCATCCCGATCGGCTAGCCCCACTCCCGCCACCGGTTCCGCAGGTGGACGGGAGCGGAGCCGTGCCTGGATCTTCCGCATGAGGTACGTCCAGTGATCGGCGGAGCGATGGCGCACCGTCCTGCTCGACAGAGCCTCCATGGCGCGGCAGCCATCTCTGCAGTCCTCCCGGTGGGGGCGCTGCGCTCGGTAGGGTCCGAGTGTGCCTCTGACCGTCCGCCGAGCTGTCGAGACCGACGCCGAGGGCCTGTCCCGTCTTGCCGCGCTCACCTTCCCGTTGGCGTGCACGGCGCAGACGTCGGCTGAGTTCCTGGCGACGCACATCGCGACCCAGCTCGACCCCGAGAGCTTCCGTCGCCACCTCGCCGATCCGGATCGCGTCGTCCTGCTCGCCGACGACGGCGAGAGCGCCGACCCGGTCGGCTACACGATGCTGCTCGCCGGCGAGCCGACCGACCCGGACGTCGCCGGCGCGATCCGGTTCCGCCCCACCCTCTCGCTGGAGCGGTGCTACGTCCACCCCGACCACCACGGCACCGGGGTCGCCGGGCGGCTGATGGCGGCAACCCTGGAGACGGCCAGCCAGAGCGATGCGAAGGGCATCTGGCTCGGAGTCAGTGAGGAGAACGCCCGGGCCAACGCGTTCTACGCGCGGCACGGGTTCGAGCAGGTCGGCAAGAAGCGCTTCCACATCGGGGATGCGTGGGAGGACGACAACGTTCGCGAGCGCAGGCTGGAGTCGCGGACTACAGCTCCACCTCACCGGTGATCCGAGTGACTGCGTCGCCGGACACCCACACCCGGTCGCCGTCGGCCTCCAGCCGGACGCGTCCCTCCCGGCCGATCACGCTGCCCTGCCGGGCCGTGTACGCCGACGGCAGGGCGCCGGTGCCGATGAGCCACTGCGCGAGGCCGGCGTTGGCCGACCCGGTGACGGGGTCCTCACCGAAGTCGCGGCCGTCGGCGTAGAACGCGCGCACCTCGACGTCGGCGCCCAGCCGGGTGGCCGAGACATCGTCCCAGCGACCCAGCACGGTGACCTTGAGGTCGGTGAAGGCAGCGATGTCGGGCACCACGTCGAGCACCGCCTGCGCCGAACCGACGTCCACGCCGACCCAACCCGGCCCGTTGTCGATCCACGCCATGTCATCGACCGAGGAGTCACTCACGCCGAGCGCCGTCACGATCCGCGCGCGCAGGTCGTCCTCGACCGGGCCCGACCGACGCAGCGGCGGTGCGGCGAAGCCGAGCCCCGGCGAGCGGCGTACGTCGACGAGTCCGGCGGCGCACTCCTGGACGATCACGTCGCCGCGGGGCACTCCCCCGGCCTCGAGCCATGCATGGGCGCTCCCGATGGTGGGGTGCCCCGCGAACGGCAGCTCACCGCCGGTCGTCCAGATCCGCACGCGGTAGTCAGCCCCCGGGTCGGTCGGGGCGCAGAGGAACGTCGTCTCGGACAGGTTGGTCCACCGCGCGAACCGCGCCATCTGCTCGTCACTCACCCCGTCGGCGTCGTGGACCACCGCGAGCGGATTGCCGAGCCACGGCTCGGCACTGAAGACATCGACCTGGCGGAAGGGCAGCACCCCTCGATCCAATCAGGTGTGCGCAGCCCACCGCTGCGGGTGGCGTTCCTCTTCCTTCTTGGTGGTGCGAGTCAGGGCCTGGCGAGGTGTTCCAGCGCCCGCCGGTATCCGTCGATGCCCTCACCGACGATCGTCAGGACCGCGTGGGGTTCGACGACGGAGGTGTGCCGGAACTCCTCGGGGCGCTGCTTCGGGTCGGAGATGTGCACCTCGACCAGCGGGGCGGTGAGCTGGGCGCAGGCGTCCCAGAGCGCCAGCGAGTAGTGGGTCCAGGCGCCGGCGTTGAGGACGACCCGGACACCGTCGTCGGCGGCGGTGTTGAGCCAGTCGAGCAGCTCGCCCTCATGGTTGGTCTGACGCACCTCGACGTCGAGGCCGAGGTCACCTCCCCACCCGACGCACAGGTGCGCGAGCTCGGCGTGCGTGGTCGAGCCGTAGATCTCCGGCTGGCGGCGACCGAGGCGGCCCAGGTTGGGTCCGTTGAGGACGAGGACCTTCATGACGGCAGCGTACGGCGCCGCGCCTCTGATGAGCGGAGTGTCCGGCAGCGGCGGGACGGCTCGCCGTCGCCGACCACGCGCATCGGGATCTGGTGCGATCACCCAGCCGATGACAGCGCGGCGTACGCCGCCCGCAGGTGGTCCTCGCTCGGCCCGGGGAGGATCCGCGGCGAGGCCAGGTCGTCGAGCACGACGAAGCGCAGCTGCGAGCCGCGTGCCTTCTTGTCGACCTTCATCGCCGCATGGAGGTCGTCGAACGAGGCGGAGTCGTACGTCGTCGGCAGCCCCACGCGGGACAGCGCGGCGCGGTGCCGCTCGACGACGGCGCGGTCGAGCGAGCCGGCACGGGCGGCCAGCTCGGCGACGTAGACGCACCCGATCGCGACGGCCTCGCCGTGGCGGACCGTGTAGTCGCTGGTGCGCTCGATGGCGTGGGCCAGGGTGTGGCCGTAGTTGAGCGCCTCTCGACCGATCCCGCCGGAGGCTCCGGTCTCCCTGAGGTCACCGACGACGACGTCGATCTTGACCCGGATCGCCCGCTCGACCAGCTCGCGCAGCTCGGCGGAGTCAGGCGTCAGTGCCGCAGGGTCCGTGCCCTCGACGATCTCCAGGATCACCGGGTCGGCGATGAAGCCGCACTTGACGACCTCGCCCAGCCCGGCGACCAGCTCCTCGCGGGGCAGCGAGGCCAGCAGCGACAGGTCGCACAGGACGCCGGCAGGCTCGTGGAAGGCACCGACGAGGTTCTTGCCCGCGCCGGTGTTGATGCCGGTCTTGCCTCCGACCGCGGCGTCGACCATGGCGAGCAGGGTGGTGGGCACGTGCACGACACGCACGCCGCGCAGCCAGCTGGCCGCCACGAAGCCGCCGAGGTCGGTGGTCGCTCCCCCACCGATGGTGACGACCGCGTCGGACCGGGTGAACCCGGCCTCGCCCAGCGCCTCCCAGCAGTCGGAGGCGACGGGGGCGGTCTTGGCCCGCTCGCCCTCGGGCAGTCCCAGCGCCACCACGTCGTAGTGCTCGACGAGGATGTCCACGACCGGGTCGGCCAGGGCACCCAGCGTGCCGGCGTAGAGCACGGCGACACGCTGCACCGACTCGCCCAGCACCTCGGGCAGACGCGCAGCGAGGTCGTCGCCGACCACCACGTCGTAGGGCGAGGGTCCTGCGACGTGGAGCACGGTGTCGTTCATCGGAGCAGCTCCAGGATCTCGGCTGCGACCTCGTCGGGGGTGCGGTCCGCGGTGTCGACGACGTGGGTCGCGACCGACTCGTAGATCGGGGTGCGCTCGTCGAGGAGGGCCTTGACCCGCGAGCGGACGTTGCCCAGCAGCAGGGGTCGCCCGACCCCGAGACCGACGCGCTTCACGGCATCGGCGAGTCCGACCCGCAGGAACACCACCGGGAGCCCTGCCAGCAGGGCTCGTGTCTCGGCCCGCATCACGGCGCCTCCGCCCAGGGCCAGCACCCCGTCGTGCTCGGCGAGGGCCGCGGCGACGGCGACCGCCTCGAGCTCGCGGAAGTGCTCCTCACCGGAGTCCACGAAGATGTCGGAGATCTCCCGGCCCGACGACGCCACGATGTCGGCGTCGGTGTCGCGCACCGGCACGTCCCAGGCTGCGCCGAGCAGGCCCGCCACGGTCGTCTTGCCGGCGCCCATCGGTCCCACGAGCACCACGCGAGGGTGCATCAGCGATACCGCAGGGTGTCGAGGTAGGACTCGACGTTGCGCTTGGTCTCCTGGACGGAGTCCCCGCCGAACTTCTCGATCACGGCGTCGGCCAGGACCAGCGCCACCATCGCCTCGGCGACGATCCCGGCAGCGGGAACGGCGCAGACGTCGGAGCGCTGGTGGTGGGCGACGGTGGCCTCGCCGGTGGAGACGTCGACCGTGCGCAACGCCTTGGGCACCGTCGCGATCGGCTTCATCGCCGCGCGCACGCGCAGGACCTCCCCCGTGGACATGCCACCCTCGGTGCCACCCGAGCGGCCCGACGTGCGGCGCAGCCCCTCGTCGGTGGGCACGATCTCGTCGTGCGCCAGCGAGCCCGGGGTGTCGGCCAGCTCGAAGCCGTCACCGACCTCCACTCCCTTGATCGCCTGGATGCCCATCAGCGCACCCGCGAGCCTGGCGTCGAGCCGGCGGTCCCAGTGGACGTGCGAGCCGAGGCCCGGCGGGAGGCCGTGGACGACGACCTCGACGACGCCGCCGAGGGTGTCGCCGTCCTTGTGGGCCTGGTCGATGCGCGCCACCATGGCGGCGCTGGCCTCGGGGTCGAGGCAGCGCACCTCGTCGGCGTCGAGGCGCGCCACGTCGTCGGGTCCGGGTACGACACCGGCAGGCGCCCTCACCCCACCGAGCGACACCACGTGCGAGACGATCCGCGCTCCGACGGCCTGCTCCACAAAGTTGGACGCCACCCGACCGAGCGCCACGCGCGCCGCGGTCTCCCGGGCCGACGCGCGCTCGAGGATCGGGCGGGCCTCGTCGAAGGCGTACTTCTGCATGCCGACGAGGTCGGCATGGCCGGGTCGAGGGCGGGTCAGCGGGGCGTTGCGGGCCAGGGCGTCGAGCTCGACCGGGTCGACGGGGTCGGCCGACATGACCTTCTCCCACTTGGGCCACTCCGTGTTGCCGATCTCGATCGCGACCGGACCGCCCTGCGTCTCGCCGTGGCGGACGCCGCCGAGCACGCGGATCGCGTCCTTCTCGAACTTCATCCGGGCGCCGCGGCCGTGGCCGAGTCGCCGCCGGGCGAGCGAGTCGGCGAGGTCGTCGGTCGTGACGCGGACGTGGGCGGGCAGCCCCTCGAGGATCGCCACCAACGAGGGACCGTGGGACTCGCCTGCTGTGAGCCATCGGAGCATGCGTGAAGTCTCTCAGCCCCAGATGCGCCCAGCGAGCGCGGTCCCCCAGACGAGACCCGCGAGGGCGCCGATCACCATGAACGGCCCGAACGGGAAGGACTGCTTGAGCATCGCCCGGTCGCGCCGCACCAGCGCCAGCCCGACCGCCGGGAGGGTGAAGGCCATGAAGCCGATCCACAGTCCCAGTCCCAGGGCGCCCCAGCCCACCCAGCCGAGCACCAGCCCGACCGGAGCCGCCAGCCGTACGTCGCCGAAGCCCATGCCGGCGGATCGGACGAACCACAGCACCCAGAAGAACGAACGGGCCACCACCATCGCCAGCAGCGCCCTCACCAGCGCGTCGCGCTCGCCGGTCGCGAGGCCGACGGCCGTCACCACGACGATGGCCCCGAGGGTGGCGGGCAGGACGATGCGGCGCGGCAGCAGCCGCGTGTGCCAGTCGATGACCGACAGGGCGACGGCGACCGGGGTGAGCGGGACCAGCCACAGCAGCGGCCAGTCCAGACCGGTCGCAGATCCGATCAGCCCACCTGACACGGCGGCGACCAGCGCGCTGCGCCAGGCCAGTCCGGGGCGGGCGGCGATGTCGGTGTAGAGCATCTTCGGCGGCTCCTCGGCGGCCGCCCCGTCGGTGTCCTCCGCCGTGACCTCGTCGGCGTCATCGCCGGCGGGCGGTGCGGGATCCGGCTCGGGCTCCGGCTCCCGGGCGATCAGCCTCGGCACGAGGAGCCCACCGAGCCCGGCCAGCACCGCCGCCAGGACCACGGCCAGCAGGGTCTCGTTCACGGCGCACTCCGTCCGGCGAGCGCCCGGCGGCCCGCCTCCCTCATGGCCTCCAGAGGCGCCCGGAGCCCGGTGAACAGTTCGAACTGGATCACGGCCTGGTGGACCAGCAGGTCCAGTCCGCCGATGAGGATGCGGTCGCCCGCCCCGGTCAGCACCGACGCAGCCAGCGGCGTCGGCCAGGGGTCGTAGAGCGCCTCGAAGACGACGGGCACCTCCCGGCAACGGGCCACCAGCGACCCGGTCTGCGCGGTGGCAGGGATGGTCGTGACGACGATGTCGACGCTCAGCTCGCCGTCGTCGTCCAGCCGTCCGGTCCCGACGTCCGCTTGCGCAGGGTGGGCACGCAGCACGGCCACCGTCTCCTCGGCGCGCGCCTCGTCGCGCACCAGCACCTCGACCGATCGCACGCCCAGGTCGAGCAGGGCCAGTCCGATCGAGCGTGCGGTGGCGCCACCGCCGAGGATGGCGGCCGATGTCAGCGGGATCGACGTACGCTCGCGGATCGCCGCTGCGGCCCCGGGCAGGTCGGTGTTGTCCCCGACCCGGGCACCGTCGGCCTCCAGGACCACGGTGTTGACCGCACCCGCCTGTCGAGCACGGTCGGTCAGCCGGTCGCAGACGTCGATCGCCTCGCCCTTGAGCGGCATCGTCAGCGACAGCCCGCGCCACTGCCCGCCCAGCCCGGCCAGGAAGGTCGCGAGACCTCCGGAGGGCACTCGGTGCGCGTCGTAGGCCCAGTCGAGCGCGAGCTCGGCGTAGCCCGCCCGGTGCAGCACTGGCGACAGCGAGTGGGAGATCGGGTCTCCCAGCACGCCGCAGCGCCTCGGCGGTGGCGTCGCGGCACTCACCTCCGCCTCGGCCTCAACAACGGTCCGAGGTCTCGCAGTAGGCCCGGTATTCGTCGCGACCCACGAGGAAGTCGTCGTAGTCCTCGTAGAACTTCGTCTCGCCCGTCTCCAGGTCGACCGTGACGTAGTAGTACCAGGGGCCGTCGTCCGGGTTGGCCGCCGCCTCGATGGCAGCGTCACCGGGTGCCTCGATGGGCGTCGGCGGCAGTCCCGGCCGTCGGCGCGTGTCGTAGGGGGTGTCGACCGACAGCTGCTCGGTGGTCAGCGCCGTGGTGCCGGACAGGCCGAGGCCGTAGGCGTTGGAGGCGTCGATGCCGAGGGTGCCGTTGGTGCCGCCCTTGTCGCCGGGACCGTCGAGGCGGTTGTAGATGACCCGGGCGATCTTCGGCATGTCGTCGCCGCGGCCCTCGGCCTCGATGAGCGAGGCGATGATCATCAGCTCGCCGGGGGTCTTCCCGAGCTCGGCGGCCTTCTCCTCCAGCCCCGCGGCGTCCGCGGCCTCGCGCCAGCGCGAGACCATCATCGCCAGGATCTTGACCGGCTTCATGCCGGGCTCGATCTCGTAGGTCGCGGGGAACAGGTATCCCTCGGCGTTGCCGTCGGCGTAGTCGGGCAGCCCGAGCTTGGCGGGCTGCTGGAGGGCGCGGTTCCATGCCCTGGCGGGGACGTCGGTGTTCTTGGCCAGCGTCGCCACGATGTCGACGAGCCGCAGCCCCTCGGGGATCGTCACGGTGGGGAAGGTGATGAGGTTGTCGGGCTCGACGAGGACCTCCAGCGCGTCGGCGGCCCTCATCTCCTGCTGGAGCACGTAGTCGCCGACCTGGATGCCGGCCGAGTCGGGATCGCCTGCTGCGGCGTCGATGAAGGCCTGCACGGACAGCGTGATGCCGTCTGCCTTGAGGTTGCGGCCGATCTGGGCGACGGTGTCACCCTCGTTGACGGTGAACTCGATGGAGCCGGTGCCGGGGCCGGGATAGTCGTCAGGCCCCTGGAACTGGCCGGAGACCCAGTCGACCCCGCGGGTCAGACCGAACCAGAAGCCGCCGGCGAGCACGGCCAGGGCGACGATGACCGCCACACAGCCCTTGAGGCCCCGGCCCTTGCGGCGGCGACCGCCGGGGACGTACTCGTAGTCGTCCTCACCAGGGTCGTCGGAGACCGGTGCGTCCGGGTCGAACAGCTCGGGCTCAGGCTCGTGCTCACTCATCGCTCACCTCGACGATCTCTCCCGGCGCCTGCCCGCTGGACCGCTCCGTGTCGAGCGCAGTCTGCAGGATCAGCACCGCGGCTGCCATGTCCACCACGGCGCGTCGCTTGGCTCCGTGCAGACCCTGCTCGCGCAGCACCTGCTCGGCCGACACCGTGGTCAGTCGTTCATCACACAGTCTGACGGGCGTGGGGGCAACTCGTCGGGCCAGCCGGGCGGCGAAGGCGCGTGCCTTCACCGCCGCCGGACCCTCCACGCCGCTCATCGAGCGCGGTAGCCCGACCACGACCTCCATCGCCCCACGCTCCGCGACCAGCTCGGCCAGCCGGCGTACGTCGCTGCGACCGGCGCGCACCGTCTCGACCGGGCTCGCCAGGAAGCCGGAGGGGTCGCTCGCGGCGACGCCGATCCGGGCGTCGCCGGGGTCGATCCCGAGCCGTACGCCGAACCGCACGCTCAGCCCTGACCCGCGCGCCGGGCCACTTCGGTCGCGACCAGCGCGAGTGCCTCGTCGATCCGGGAGGTGTCGGAGCCGCCGCCCTGAGCGACGTCGTCCTTGCCGCCGCCCCTGCCGCCGAGCAGCGGACCCAGCACGCGCACCAGCTCGCCGGCGGACAACCCGCGCGCGCGGGCCTCGTCGTTGGTGGCCGCGACCACCGACACCTTGCCGTCGGCCTGGCCGATGACCACGACCACACCCGGCTCGCCGTGTGGCAGGCGCCCGCGCACGTCCATCGCGAGGTTGCGTACGTCGGCCCCGCCCGCGCCGTCGACGCGGTGCGCCACGACCTGCACGGGCCCGACCTGCGTCGCGCCGGCAGCGACCTGGGCGCTGGCTCCGAGCAGCTGCGCGACGCGGGACCTCTCCAGCTCCTTCTCCGCGGCGCGGAGCCGCTCGGTGAGGCCCTGCACACGGGCGACGAGGTCGTCCGGCTGGGTCTTGAGGAGTGTGGTCAGCTGCGCCACCACGTCACGCTCGCGAGCCAGGTAGCCGAATCCCTCGACCCCGGTCAGCGCCTCGATGCGACGGTTGCCCGAGCCCACACTGGTCTCGCCGGTCACCACGACGGTGCCGATCTGCGAGGCGTGGTCGACGTGCGTCCCGCCACACAGCTCACGCGACCACGGACCGCCGATCTCCACGACGCGCACCTTGGTGTTGTCGTAGGTCTCGCCGAAGAGCGCGATCGCGCCCCAGTCCCGCGCCTGCTCGAGCGTCATGTAGTCCCAGGCGACCGCGAGGTCGGCGCGCAGCGCCTGCTGCGAGACCAGCTCGATGTCACGGACCTGCTCGGGGCTGAGCCCCGAGGTCCAGCCGAAGTCGAGGCGAAGATAGCCGGGCCGGTTGTAGGAGCCCGACTGCAGCGCGGTGGGACCGAGCACCTCGCGGAGCGCGGCGTGCACGACGTGGGTGCCGGAGTGCGCCTGGCGCGCTCCGGTCCGCCATTCGGGGTCGACCTGGGCGTGCACGCTGCCGTGGGTGCCGGTCGGGACCAGCTCGCCCTCGAGCACCCGCACCTGGTGGACGACGAGGCCCTTGATGGGGCGCTGCACGTCGATCACCTCGAGTCGGCCACCGTCGAAGACGATGGTGCCGGCGTCGGCCACCTGGCCCCCGGACTCGGCGTAGAACGGCGTCCGGTCCAGCACCAGCTCGCCGATCTCGCCCTCGCCCAGGCGGGTCACGGCCGAGCCGCCGCTGAGCAGCGCCAGCGGACGGGACTCGGTCTCGAGCCTCTCGTAGGCCAGCCACTCGGTGGGTCCGAACTCGTCGAGGATCCCGCGGTAGGCGCCGGTGTCGCCGTGGGTGCCCTTCTTGGCACGCGCGTCGGCCTTGGCGCGCTCGCGCTGCTCGGCCATCAGGGCGCGGAAGCCCTGCTCGTCCACCCGGAGGCCCTGCTCCGAAGCCATCTCGAGGGTGAGGTCGATCGGGAAGCCGAAGGTGTCGTGGAGCGCGAACGCCCGCTCGGCCGACAGTGTCGAGCCGCCTGCCTGCTTCACCTCGCCTGCCGCCGTGTCGAAGATCTGCGTGCCGGCCTGCAGCGTCTTGCCGAACGCATCCTCCTCGGCGAACGCGACCTGGGAGATCCGTGGCCAGTCGGTGAGCAGGTTGTCGTAGGTCTCCCCCATCCGGTCACGCGAGAGCGGCATCAGCTCCGGCAGCACCCGGTCCTCGCAACCGAGCAGCCGCATCGAGCGGACCGCGCGACGCAGCAGCCGGCGCAGGACGTAGCCGCGCCCGTCGTTGCCCGGGGTGACTCCGTCTCCGATGAGCATCATCGAGGAGCGGACGTGGTCGGCGACGACCCGGAACCGCACGTCGTCGGCGGGATCGACGCCGTAGCGCTTGCCGGTGAGCTCCTCGGCCCTGGCGATCACGGGGTAGACGACATCGATCTCGTACATGTTCCGCTTGCCCTGGAGCAGCAACGCGACACGGTCGAGGCCCATCCCGGTGTCGATGTTCTTCTTCGGCAGGGAGCCCACGATGTCGAAGTCCTCCTTGGACCGGACCGCGGAGAGCTCGTCCTGCATGAAGACGAGGTTCCAGATCTCCAACAGTCGGTCCTCGAGCTCGAACGGCATGTCCGGGCCGAGCGTCGCGACGTCGAACTCCGGACCCCACTCGGGCCCGCGGTCGTAGAGGATCTCCGAGCAGGGGCCACCCGGCCCGGGCACCCCCATCGACCAGTAGTTCTCCTTCCTGCCGAGCTGGACGATCCGCTGGCGGGGCAGGCCCGTGGCCTTCATCCACAGACCGATGGCCTCCTCGTCACCGACCAGGACCGAGGGGTAGAGCCGCGACGCCTCGAGTCCGTATCCGCCGTCGGTGATCGGCTTGGTGAGCAGGTCCCACGCCAGCTCGATCGCCCCCTGCTTGAAGTAGTCGCCGAAGGAGAAGTTGCCGCACATCTCGAAGAACGTGCCGTGGCGGGTGGTCTTCCCGACGTCCTCGATGTCGGGGGTGCGCACGCACTTCTGGATGCTGGTGGCACGCGGCCACGGCGGTGACTCCTGGCCGAGGAAGAAGGGCTTGAAGGGCACCATCCCGGCAGGGACGAACAGCAGGTTGGGGTCGTCGGCGAGCAGTGAGGCGGACGGCACCACGGCGTGTCCGGCGCTCTCGAAGTGCGCGAGGAATCGTCGGCGGATCTCGGCGGTGTCCATCAGTTCTCGTCCTTCAGGTGGGTGTCGTCGGGCGCGGAGCGGAGCTCCGCAGCGTGCGTGCGGCCAGTCGGCCTCAGGCCCAGCTGGTCGCGCAACTGGGTTTCCCGCTCAGCGCGGCCCTCCTGGACCTCCTCGGCGAGCAGGCGGGCACCGACCTGCCACCCGCGCACGCGGTCGCGCAGGCCTTCGGCGCTCAGGGAGTCGGCGACGCGGCGGGCCCGGGCTGCGGCGTAGACCCCGACCCCGGCCCCGGCGACGAACCAGAGTGGGCGACCCATCAGGCGACGTCCTCGCCCATGTCGCGCGCGGGGGTCGCGGCCCGCTCGCGGGCGCGGAACTCGCGCAGCGCCTGCTTGGTCTCCGCCCGGCGCTCGCGGCCCGCGCGACGGGTCTCCTGACGCACCTCGAACCGGACGCGGTTGCGGGTCTCGGCCGAGAGCGCGCGGCGCAGTCCGTGCGCCCAGGACGCCGCCTTCACGACGGCCTCGCGCGCCACGATGTCGGTGAAGAGTCGGCCGTCGATGGGCCGGGCCACCGGTACGTCAGGAGCCGGGGCGGCCGCTGTGTCGGCGTCCATCCCGGTGATGAGGTAGGTGGGGCCGTCCGCGGGCTGCACCGGAGCCTCGGCACCCGGCTCCAGGGCGCTGACGCGCCCCGCGAGCGACGCCACGAGCTCCTCCGCGCGCAGCGCGCGGGTGCGCGCCTGACGGGCGAGCAGGAGCGACACGCACGCCAGTGCGGTCGCCACGGCGCAGATCGCCCCCATCCACACCTGCACCGTCGTCACCGGGACACCCTATAGAAGCCGTGCAGAAGCCATCAGCCTCGCGGCACGACGTAGAGGTCCTTGTAGTTCGGCGACGCCGTCGCGCCGGTGCCGCCCGGGTTGCCGACCCGGCGACCGAAGACGAACAGGTGGTTGACGGCGGCGGTCGGGATGATCGGGAAGTAGGTGGTCATGATCATCTCGTCCAGGTCCCCCCAGGCAGCGGCCTGGTCCTGCGGCGGCAACGTGGCGATGTCGTCCATCGCGTCGTTGACCGCAGCCTCGTCGAAGAAGGCGGTGTTGTAGGGCGCTCCTCCCCTCAACAGCGGCGGGAGGATCGCGGCCCCGGTGGGCCAGGCCGGGCACCATCCGACCGCGCGCAGGTTGAGTGCCTGGTTGATCGTGTTGTCGGGGTCGAGCCAGATGCTGTAGGGCGACGTCTGGACGCCGATGGCCCGGACCGAGAACCCGCCCGCCTCGAATCCCGTGGTGATCTGGTCCTGGGCGGCCCTGGCCGAGGCATCGAGCTCGTTGTAGATCATCGTGATCGGGTAGGGCCGGTCGCCGTGGCCGGCCTTCGCGAGGAGCTTCCTGGACCTCGCCGGGTCGTAGGTGATCTGCCCACCGTCGACCTGCACGTCCTTCCGGCCCACCATGCCGGGGGCCATGAGCGAGCCCGCGCGGATGCGGGTGACCCCCGGCACCTCCCCGTCGGCGAGCCAGACGTCCTCGTAGGGGTAGGCGTAGGCCAGGGCCTTGCGGACGTTGATGTCGGTGATCTTGGTGTAGTCGGGCGTCAGTGCCGTCACGCACTGGGAGGGCTGCTGGACCAGGCGATCACCGAGCCGCCGCTGGGCTCGGGTGAGCAGGCCTGCGCTCAGGGACGTCGAGACGGCGGTCTCGCTGGCCGCGTTGCCCGACAGCATGATCTCGTCGACCGTGGCCTGCTCCTGGTTGAACCTGAAGACCCAGCGCTCGGCGTACTGGTGGCGCGCGGGGTCGGAGGCCGCGGCCCACTCGTCGTTGCGGACCAGCACCAGCTCCTCGGCCGGCGCCCAGCGCTCCACCTTGTAGGGGCCGTTGGCGAGCGGTCGCCTGCCGTAGGCGGGCGGGTCGGCCTCGTCGCCCAGCGGTGCCGGGCCCATCGCCATGACGGCGCCCCAGTGGTCCATGTCGGGGAAGGGACGCGACATCGCGATGGTGACGTCGGAGCCGTCGACGGAGATGGCGTCGTAGTCGTCGCAGCCCGGGTCCTGTCCGGTGTAGGGACCGTCGTAGTCCGCGGCGCCCGCGAAGTAGGTCTTGGAGTACTGCGTGCCGGGTCCGGACGGGAACGCCTCGGAGTCGAGTGAGCGGCAGATCCCGAATGCGACCTCCTCGGGCGTGACCCTGCGGCCGTCCTCCCACGTGGCGTCCTCGCGGATGGTGAAGGTCCACTCGGTGAAGTCGTCGTTGTGCGAGCCGAGGTCGGTCGCGAGGTCGGGCACGAGCACCTGCTGTCCGCCGGCCCCGACGGCGTACTGCGTCAGCGAGCGGCTCAGGAGCGCCTGCTGGATGGCGTTGCCCGTCGCCGACCAGCCGGCGGTCGGGTCGAGCGTGTCGGGCCCCGGCGCACCCGGGAGGTGGACCGTGATGGTGCCACCGGAGACGGCTCCCTCGATGTCGGCTGCGGGAGCGCGACGGTCCGGCTCCTTGGTCGCGGCACCCGGCACCCCGTAGGTCCCGATCGCGGCGCCGTCCGAGGAGTCGCTCGAGACGGCCGTCCCGGCGTCGCAGGCCTGGACGGCCAGGAGGATCACGCAGCCGACCGCCCACAGGGGCGTTCTCCGGCTCATGCGGTCCCGTCCCGACCACGGACGATGCGTCGTACGCGCTCCCAGCGGTCCTTGATGCCCGCCTCGGCACCGAGGCTGGTCGGTGCGTAGTAGCTGACGTCGGCGATCACGTCGGGCAGGTACTGCTGCTCGACCACGCCGAACGGCTCGTCGTGCGGGTAGGCGTAGCCCTTGCCGTGACCGAGGTCCTTCGCGCCGCCGTAGTGGGCGTCGCGCAGGTGGGACGGCACCTGAGAGATCCTGCCCGCCCGGACGTCGGCGAGCGCCGCGTCGATGGCCACGATGACCGCGTTGGACTTCGGCGCGACCGCGAGGTGGATGGTGGCCTGGGCGAGGTTGATGCGGGCCTCGGGCATGCCGATCAGCTGGACCGCCTGGGCGGCCGCCACCGCCGCCTGGAGAGCGGTCGGATCGGCGAGTCCGATGTCCTCGCTGGCATGCACGACCAGGCGCCGGGCGATGAAGCGCGGGTCCTCCCCCGCCTCGATCATCCGCGCGAGGTAGTGCAGGGCAGCGTCGGGGTCGGATCCCCGGATGGACTTGATGAAGGCCGAGACGACGTCGTAGTGCTGGTCGCCCTGGCGGTCGTAGCGCACCGCGGCCTGGTCGACGGCCGTCTCGGCGGTGGCGAGGTCGATGGTGACGCCGGTGTCCTCGGCGGTGGAGGTGCGGGTGCCGGCGAACCTCGCGACGGCCGCGCCGGCAGCCGCCTCCAGGTAGGTCAGCGCGCGACGGGCGTCGCCTCCGGCCAGGCGTACGAGGTGGGCGCGCGCCTCCTCCTCGAGCACGGTGCGGCCTGCGAGTCCGCGCTCGTCCTGCAGCGCCTGGTCGATCACCTCCGCGACGTCGTCGTCGGTCAACGACTGCAGGCGCAGCAGCAGGCTGCGGGAGAGCAACGGACCGATGACCGAGAAGAACGGGTTCTCGGTGGTCGCGGCGATCAGGGTCACCCACCGGTTCTCCACCCCCGGCAGCAACGCGTCCTGCTGGGCCTTGGTGAAGCGGTGCACCTCGTCGACGAACAGCACCGTCTCCTGCCCGCTGCGGACGAGCTCGGCCCGGGCGCCGTCGATGGCGGCTCGCACCTCCTTGACCCCCGCCGCGACTGCCGACACCTCGACGAAGCGCCTGCGGGTCTGCTGGCTCACGATCGCGGCGATCGTCGTCTTGCCGGTGCCGGGTGGTCCCCACAGCAGCAGGGACATCGACTGGTCGCCCTCGATCAGCCGGCGCAGCGGCGAGCCGGCGGCGCGGAGCTGCTGCTGGCCGACCAGCTCGTCGATCGTGCGGGGGCGCATGCGGACCGCCAGCGGCGCCGAGGCGTGGGTGTTGGCACCCAGCGAGCCGGCCCCGGGCAGGGCGGTGTCCGTGACCGACGCGGACGTGGGTCGCCCCTCGCCCGGAATCTCGAACAAGCTGTCCACGCGAGTGAGTATCTCCCTGGGTCGCACGCTTCCCCGCAGCGGGGCGGCGCGCGCCTCAGGCGCCCGTGGTCTGCTTGGTGGTGAGGTCGTACCAGGTCTTCTCGTAGCCCGGGATCGTGAGCTGGGTGTTGGTCCCCGCGGCGCCGGAGACGGGGCTGCCCTGGTCGTCGACGCCGAGCAGGGCCGTGGTCACCGGGGTGGCCGGGTGCGCGCCGAGCTCGCCCGCGAAGTGGCATGCGGCCTTGTGGCGAGGACCGATCTGCAGCAGCGGCGGCTCGACCTTCGCGCAGATCTCCTGGGCGAACTGGCACCGGGTGCGGAACCGGCAGCCCGAGGGCGGGTTCACCGGGCTCGGTACGTCGCCCTCGAGCCGGATGCGCTCGCGACGGCCACCGACTGCCGCCTGCTTCACGTCGGGCACCGCCGACAGCAACGCCTGCGTGTAGGGGTGGTGCGGGCGCCCGTAGATGGTCTCGCGGTCACCGATCTCCACGATCTTGCCGAGGTACATCACCGCCACCTCGGGGCAGAAGTGACGCACGATGGCGAGGTCGTGGGCGATGAAGAGGAACGCCACGTCGAACTCGTTCTGGATGTCCTGGAGGAGGTTGACCACCTGCGCCTGGATCGACACGTCGAGAGCCGACACCGGCTCGTCGGCGACGAGCACCTTCGGGTTGAGCGTGAGGGCGCGCGCGATGCCGATGCGTTGGCGCTGGCCACCGGAGAACTCGTTGGGGTAGCGGTTGTAGTGCTCGGGGTTGAGACCCACGACCTCGAGCAGCTCCTGGACGCGCTTGAGCACCTGGTTCTTGGGCACGATGTCGTGCACCTCGAGCGGCGCACCGACGATCGTGCCGACGGTGTGGCGCGGGTTGAGCGAGGTGTAGGGGTCCTGGAAGATCATCTGGACGTCACGACGCAGCGGCTTCATCTCCTTGTTGGAGAGCGTCGCGAGGTCCTGTCCCTCGAACATCATCGAGCCGCCGGTCGGCTTGTAGAGCCGGGTGATCAGGCGTCCGGTGGTCGACTTGCCACAGCCCGACTCCCCGACGAGCCCGAGCGAACCGCCCTTGGGCACCTCGAACGAGATGCCGTCGACAGCCTGGACGTGCCCGATCGTGCGGCGGACGAGTCCGGCCGAGCGCACGGGGAAGTACATCGTGAGGTTGTCCACGGTGAGGACGGGCGGAGCGTCGGGGTCGAGCGCGGTGGCCGTGCGGCCGCGGTCGGCGACCGACGCGACGTCGAGGTCGTCGATCCCCGTCCCCCGGGCGCCGTGGGCGCCGGTGGATCCGTCGACGAGCTGACGGTCCCCCGTATCGGCGGCAGCGGCACCGAGCTCGGTGGGCTCCACCTGCGCGCGGGCGTTGGGATCCTGGGTCATCGGGTCTCCTCGACCAGGTCGGGGGCGATCTCAGGCAGCACCTCGCGCTGGTAGACCCCGACGGGGTCCACCAGGTGGCAGCGCTTGAGATGGGCCGTGCCGGAGCTGGCGGGCAGCAGCTCGGGAAGCTCGGTGCGGCACAGGTCGCCGGGGACCTTGCTGGCGTGCACGCAACGCGGGTGGAAGGAGCATCCGGGAGGCGGCGTGAGCAGGCTCGGGGGGTTGCCCGGGATCGGGATCAGGCGGGCATCGGTGGACGCACTCACGTCCGGGATGCTGGAGAGCAGGCCCCAGGTGTAGGGCATCTCGGGCGAGACGAGGATCTGCTTGACCGTGCCGTACTCCACGCACCGACCGGCATACATCACCAGCACGTCGTCGGCCATCTCGGCGATGACGCCCAGGTCGTGGGTGATGATGATGACGGCCGAGTTGAACTCGCGCTGGAGGTCCTGGAGCAGGTCGAGGATCTGTGCCTGCACGGTGACGTCGAGGGCCGTGGTGGGCTCGTCGGCGATCAGCAGCGACGGGTCGTTGATGAGCCCCATCGCGATCATCGCGCGCTGGCGCATGCCGCCGGAGAACTGGTGCGGGAAGTCGTCGACGCGGCGGTCGGGCTGCGGGATGCCGACGCGGTCGAGCATCTCGATGGCCTTGCGGCGGGCGTCGCGCTTGGAGGCGCTGGAGTGGTGGACCAGGTAGGCCTCCTCCAGCTGTCCGCCGATCTTGTAGAACGGGTGGAGCGCGGCGAGGGCGTCCTGGAAGATCATCGCCATCGCGTTGCCGCGCAGGCCTCGCATGCGGGACTCGCCGAGCCCGACGACCTCGGTGCCACCGACCCGGATCGACCCGGAGATCTGGGCCGACTTCGCGTCGTGCAACCCCATCACGGCCATGCTCGAGACTGACTTGCCCGACCCGGACTCCCCCACGATGCCGAGGGTCTTGCCCCTCTCCACCGAGTAGGTCAGGCCACTGACCGCCGTGACGGGGCCGTCCTGGGTCGGGAACGTGACCATCAGGTCCTCGACGCGGAGGAAGGGACCGTCGTAGGCGTCGTCCTGCTCCGCGGAGGACTGGGTCATGGGAACGCTGGTCACGAGAGCCTCACCCTCGGGTCGAGGACGCTGTAGACCACGTCGACGAGCAGGTTGGAGATGATCAGGACGACGGCGCTGAACAGGGCGGTCGCCATCACGATGGGCAGGTCGCGGTTCTGGACAGCCTGCAGGCTCCACCAGCCGATGCCTTGGATCTCGAAGATCCGCTCCGTGAAGATGGTGCCGGCCAGCAGCGTGCCGAAGTCGATGCCGAAGATGGTGACGACCGGCACGAGGGCGGCGCGCAGCCCGTGGCGGTAGACGATCGTCCGTGTTGGCAGACCCTTGGCCTTGGCCGTGCGGATGTAGTCCTCGCTGAGCGCCTCGACCATCGCGCCGCGGGTGAAACGGGTGTACTGGGTGCAGCCGAAGATGCCGAGCGCGACCCAGGCGAGGAAGAGCCCGCTGAACCACTTGAACGGTCCGTCCTGGGTGATCGGGAAGTAGCCCGTGTCACTGAAGAGCGGCACCTCGAAGGTGATCGTCAGGTAGAGCCAGGTCAGCAGGGCGAAGAGGTAGTAGGGGATCGAGCTGATGAACAGGAAGCTCGAGACCAGGGCCTTGTCGGTGACGGAGCCGCGGCGACGCGCAGCCGCGACGCCGATGGGGACCCCGAGGAGCAGGTAGAGGAACGCGCCGCCGAGGGCGACGGAGAAGGTGGCCGGGATGCGCGAGACCAGTGCTTCCTTGACCGGCTCCTTGGTGATGAAGCTGACGCCGAGGCAGGGAGCCGAGCACGGGTAGTCGCTGGACGCGATGGTCAGCGTGCGGCCGACGAACACGCCCTGGACGAACTTGCCGTACTCCTCGTAGACAGGGTTGTTGTAACCCAGCGTCCTCTCGTAGATCTCGATCCGGTCCCCGCACCGGTTGCTCGTCTCGCGGTCGCAGACCGTTTGAGCCGGGCTCGAGGGGCCGTACCAGAACAGCAGGAAGATCGCCATCGAGACCAACGTCAGGACGAGCACTCCCGAGATCAGCCGCTTCACGACATACGCGAACATCGCAGGTCACTCTCCGGTGATGGTGGATGAGTCGGTCCCCCGAGGCGAGACAGCCTACTCGGGTCCGGGCCGGCGAGTGGGGACTCCCGCTGCGGGAGCCCCCACTCGTCAGTGGTTGCCACTAGGTGGTGCTGGTGGTGCGCGGTGCTCGAGGCCACGAGGCGGCCCAGTGAGCACCAGGATCACTGCATGACGTACAGGTCCTTGTAGTTCGGCGCACCGATCGAGCCGTCTCCCGACGGGTTGCCGATCTTGGTCCCGAAGACGAACAGGTCGTTGCGGAACGCGGTCGGGATGATCGGGAAGTAGTCGGTCATGATCGTCTCGTCCAGCGCTCCCCACGCGTCAGCCTGCTCCTCGAGCGGAAGGGTGGCGATGTTGTCCATCTCGTCGTCGATGGCCGGCTCCGAGAACAGAGCGGTGTTGTAGACAGCATCGGTCTTCAGCAGCGGCGGGACCATCGTCGAACCGGCGGGCCAGTCCGAGCACCAGTTGACGGCGCGGAGGTTGAGGGTCTTGTTGATCTTGTTGTCGGGGTCCAGCCAGATGTTGTAGGGCGACTCCTGGACCGGGATGACCTTGACCGAGAAGCCACTGGCCTCGAAGCCCTTGGTGATCTGCTCCTGACCGGCGACGGCCAGCGGGTCGACCTCGTAGACCACCATGGTGATCGGGTAGGGCTTGTCGGCGTAGCCGGCCTCGGCCAGCAGCGCCTTGGCCTTCTCCGGGTCGTAGGTGATCTGCTCACCGTCGACCTGGAACTCCTTCTTGCCCGCCATGCCGGGGGGCATGACCGAGTTGGCGGGGATGCGGGTCACGCCCGGGACCTCGCCGCTGGCGATCCAGACGTCCTCGTAGGGGTAGGCGTAGGCCAGGGCCTTGCGGACCTCGATCTCGGTGATCTTCGTGTAGTCCGGCGTCAGGGTGCTCACGCACTGCGAGGTCTGCTGCACGAGACGCTCCCCGAGCTGGCCGTTGGCGTCGTTGTACTTGTCCGAGCCGAGTGCGGCGGAGACGGCGGTCTGGCTGTCGGAGTTGTCCGAGAGCATGATCTCGTCGACCTTGGACTGGTCCTGGTTGAACTTGAAGACGAACTCGTCGGCGTACTGGTGACGACCCGGGTCGGACTCACCGGTCCACTGGTCGTTCTTGACCAGGACCAGCTCCTCGTTGGGCTTGTAGCTCTCGACCTTGTAGGGGCCGTTGGCCAGCGGCTTGGTGCCGTAGTTCGGCGGCTTGGAGGCGTTGCCGAGCGGGGCCGGGCCCATCGCCATGAAGGCGCCCCAGTAGTCCATGTCGGGGAACGGCTTGCCCATCGAGATGGTCACGTCCTGACCGTCGACGGAGATGCCGTCATAGGCCTCGCACTTCGGGTCCTTGCCGGTGTAGGGGCCCTCGTAGTCGGCCGCACCGGCGAAGTAGGCCTTCGAGTACTCGGTGCCGGGACCGGACGGGAACGCCTCGGAGTCGAGCGAGCGGCAGATGCCGAAGGCAACCTCCTCGGCGGTGACGGGCTGGCCGTCCTCCCACGTGGCGTCCTCGCGGATGGTGAACGTCCACTCGGTGTAGTCCTCGTTGGGCGTGCCGAGGTCGGTGGCGAGGTCGGGCACCAGGACGGGGTCACCGGTCTCGCTGTCGCGGATGTACTGGGTCAGCGAACGGCTCGTGAGGGCCTGCTGGATGGAGTTGCCCGTGACGGACCAACCACCGGACGGGTCGAGCGAGTCCGGTCCGGGGTCACCCGGGAGGTACACCGTGATGGTGCCCCCGGCCGTAGCGCCCTCGACCTCGGCAGCGGGGCCCTGGAGCTCAGCGTTCTTGCTCCCACCCTCCTGGCCGCCGAATTCTCTCTGCGTACCTTCCTCGCCACTGCCACCGTCGTCCGACGAACCGCCGCCACAGGCGGCAAGAGTCAGAAGAGCAGCACCAGCGACGAGCGCGAGCGGCTTGTTCCGCTTCATGCTGTCCAGCCTTTCCTTTTTGTTCTCACCGAGGACGGCGTCTCCGGCGACGTGCACAGACTCTCCACTGAGCTGGTGCTCAGCGTCGGGTCTTGGGGTCGAGGGCGTCGCGGACTGCGTCGCCCAGCAGGTTGAGCGAGAGCACCAGGGCGACGATGCCGAGCAACGGCTGCCACAGGTATTGCGGGTACTCCCGGAAGAAGGTCAGGTTGGTGCCCTTGAGGATCATCTGACCCCACGAGACGCCGTCGGTGACACCGATCCCGAGGAAGGCCAGACCCGCTTCGAGCGCCACGAAGGTCGGCAGCATCAGCGAGACGCTGATGATGATCGGCGCCGCCAGGTTGGGCAGCAGCTCCTTGAACAGGATGCGCGAGGTCGGCATGCCGATCACCCGCGCCGCCTGGACGAACTCGCGCTCGCGCAGCGTGATCACCTCACCGCGGATCAGTCGCGCGGTGCCCATCCACCCGAAGATCGACAGCACGACGACCAGCGCCGACTTCTGGATCATCGAGTAGTTGTCGGAGAGGCTGAACCGGTCGTTGATGATCGGCGCCATGGTCAGCGCGGCCAGCAGGAAGGGAATCGTCAGGAACATGTCGATGAAGAACGACATGACCTTGTCGACCCGACCGCCGAGGAAGCCGGACACCAGGCCGACCACGACCCCCACCACGCTCGCGAAGATCGTCGCCATGGTCGCGATCAGCAGCGAGACACGGCAGCCGTAGAGCCAGTAGGCGAGGTTGTCCTCGCCGGTGCGCGGAGCCACACCCATCGGGTGGTCCCAGGTGAACGACCCGTTGGGGGGACCCATCTCCGGCTTGGGGAGACCCTGGTTGAGGCCGTCGACGCGCTCGCTGGCCAGCGGCGTCTCGAGGCTCACCCCGAAGGCGCTGCTGATGGGACCGGCGAAGACGGCACAGACGACGAAGAAGAGCACGACGATCGCGCAGACGACAGCGATCTTGTCCTTGGCCAGACGTCCCAGCGCGATCCGCAGCGGGGACTTGCCGGCGATCTCCTTGGCCTGCTGGCTGTGAGGATCCTGCTGCTGCGGCTCATCGGTCAACGAGCCCAGCGTCTCCGGCCCTGCCGTTTCTGCCGACATGCTCTCCCCATCTGTCTTTGCGAAGCTCCGGACGCCGTCGCCCATCCCCCGGGGGTGGCGCCGAAACGGGACTCTATGTGACCTGCACTGCACGGACCGTCACCAGCGCGTAACGATCTCGTCACGACGCGTTCCTCCCGCACGGGTGTGGAACCTCCCGGTGATCACTGCGGTGGCGAGATGTCCTCCGCGGGCCGGGCGTCCACACCGGCTTCCTTGCGCTGCTCCGGCGTGATCGGCGCAGGGGCGGCGGTGAGCGGGTCGTAGCCTCCCCCCGACTTCGGAAAGGCGATCACGTCGCGGATCGAGTCGGTCCCGGCGAGCAGCGCGACGATGCGGTCCATGCCGACGGCGATGCCGCCGTGCGGCGGCGCGCCGAACTTGAAGGCATCGAGCAGGAAGCCGAACTTCTCCTGTGCCTCGGCCTCGGCCAGGCCCATGACGGCGAAGACACGTCGCTGGATGTCGCCGCGGTGGATACGGATGGACCCGCCACCGAGCTCGTTGCCGTTGCAGACGATGTCGTAGGCGTAGGCCAGCGCGCTGCCGGGATCGGTGTCGAAGGTGTCGACGAACTCCGGCTTGGGGCTGGTGAACGCATGGTGCACAGCGGTCCACGCGCCGGCGCCGACGGCGACGTCGCCGCTGGCGACTGCGTCCGAGCTCGGCTCGAACAGCGGTGCGTCGACGACCCAGGTGAAGGCGAAGGTCGTGTCGTCGAGCATCCCGCCGCGGCGACCGACCTCCAGCCGCGCGGCGCCGAGCAGTGCGCGGCTGCTCTTGGCGGCTCCGGCGGCGAAGAAGATGCAGTCCCCCGGTCGGGCGCCGACGTGGGCGGCCAGGCCCTCACGCTCGGCGTCGGTGAGGTTCTTCGCGACCGGGCCGCCGAGCTCGCCGTCCTCGGCGAGCGTGACGTAGGCCAGGCCCTTGGCCCCGCGCTGCTTGGCCCAGTCCTGCCACGCGTCGAACTGACGGCGCGGCTGGCTGCCGCCTCCGGGCATGACGAGGGCTCCGACGTAGGGCGCCTGGAAGACCCGGAAGCCGGTGTCCTTGAAGTAGTCGGTGCACTCGACGAGCTCGAGGCCCATCCGGAGGTCGGGCTTGTCGGACCCGTAGCGCGCCATCGCCTCGGCGTACGTCATCCGCGGCAGCGGCCGCTCGATGCTGTGCCCGGCCTGCGCCCACATGGCTTCCAGGACGTCCTCCATCAGGGTGATGACGTCCTCCTGGTCCACGAAGCTCATCTCGATGTCGAGCTGGGTGAACTCGGGCTGCCGGTCGGCGCGGAAGTCCTCGTCGCGGTAGCACCGCGCGATCTGGTAGTAGCGCTCCATGCCGCCGACCATGAGGAGCTGCTTGAACAGTTGCGGGCTCTGCGGCAGGGCATACCAGCTCCCCGGCGCGAGCCGCGCCGGCACCAGGAAGTCGCGCGCGCCCTCGGGCGTCGAGCGGGTGAGGGTGGGCGTCTCGATCTCGACGAAGTCGCGCTCGTCGAGCACGTCGCGCGCGGCCTTGTTGATCCTGCTGCGCAGCCGCAGGGCGGCGTTGGGCCCGGAGCGGCGCAGGTCGAGGTAGCGGTGCTTGAGCCGGGCCTCCTCACCCACCTCGCCGCCCTTGTGGCCCGACGCGTCGTCGACCGGGAACGGCAGCGGGTCGGAGCTGGACAGCACCTCGACGCCGGCCTCGCCGGGGAGCGCGACGACCTCGATCTCACCGGTGGCGAGGTGGGGGTTCTCGTTACCGGCCTTGCGCACCACGACCTCGCCGGTGACCTTCAGGCAGTACTCGCTGCGCAGGCTGTGGGCGATCGCCTCGTCCCGTACGACGATCTGGACCACGCCGCTGGCCTCGCGCAGGTCCAGGAACGCCACGCCGCCGTGGTCGCGCCGACGTGCCACCCAACCGGCGAGGGTGACGGTCTGGCCGACGTGCTCGGCGCGCAGGGCGCCGGCGTCATGGGTGCGGATCACTGGTTGATCTCCTTGGGGTCGATCTCGGTGGTTGAGGTGGTGCGGGGCCGGAGGTCGGCCTCGGGTGGCGTCCAGGTGGCCGGGTCGGCGTCGACCTGCTCGCCGCTGCGGATGTCCTTGACCTGGTGGCGGACCTCTCCGGAGTCGGGATCGACCTGGACGAACCAGACGTAGGGGATGCCGCGTCGCTCGGCGAAGCGGATCTGCTTGCCGAACTTGGCGGGAGCGGGGGCGACCTCGCACGCGATCGCGCGGGCGCGCAGGGCACCCGCGACGGAGGTGCTGCCGGCGCGCTCGTCCTCGGCGTTGAGGGCGACGAGCACCGCGCTGGGCACCGGCCTGCTGCCGGAGAGGACACCGTCGGTGATCAGGGGCACGAGGGTGCGGGACACGCCGAAGGAGACGCCCACTCCGGGGTAGGTCGTCCGGCCGTCGCTGGCGAGGGCGTCGTAGCGCCCTCCCCCGCCGACGGACTTGAGGCGCTCGTAGCCCTCCATGAAGATCTCCACGACGGTGCCGGTGTAGTAGTCGAGGCCGCGGGCGATGCGCAGGTTGGCCTCGACGTCGACCCGGTCCCCTGCGACCGCGGCACACCCTTCGACGACGGCGGCGAGCTCTGCGAGCCCCTCGTCGAGCAGCTCGTCGCTGACGCCGAGGGCCCGGACCCGCTCGACGAAGGAGGTGTCCGCGACCCGGATGGTGGCCAGCTCCAGGCATCGCTGCGCCTGCTCGGGCGTCGTACCGACCCGCTCGTGGAGCATCTGCGCGACCTCGTCGGCCGGGAGCTTGTCGAGCTTGTCGATCACCCTGATCGCGTCGGTGACGTCGGGGATTCCCAGGCCCCGGTAGAAGCCCTGGATCAGCTTGCGGTTGTTGAACTGGAACGACACGCGCGGGATCGGCAGCGCGGCGAGCGCGTCGACCATCACCGACATCACCTCGACGTCGTGGTGGAACGGGAGCACGTCGCGCCCGACGATGTCGACGTCGGCCTGGGTGAACTGCCGGTAGCGGCCCTCCTGGGGCCGCTCGCCGCGCCAGGCCGGCTGGACCTGGAAGCGCCGGAAGGGGAACTCCAGGTGGCCTGCGTGCTCGAGGACGTAGCGGGCGAACGGGACGGTCAGGTCGAAGTGCAGTCCGAGGTCGGCCTTCGCGTGGGGCTCGGCAGCGATGCGCTGCAGGACGTAGATCTCCTTGTCCACCTCACCGCCCTTCGCGAGGCGCTCGATCGGCTCCACGACGCGCGTCTCGATGTTGGCGAAGCCGTGCAGCTCGAAGGTGCGCGAGAGCGACGCGATGACCTCGCGCTCGACGACGCGCTGGGCGGGCAGCAGCTCGGGGAACCCGCTCAGCGGGCTGATCTTGCTCACGGGAGGTCCTGGGTGAGGTCGCGGAGATAGGGGTTGGTGGCGCGCTCGCGACCGATCGAGGTCTGCTCGCCGTGGCCCGGAAGGACGACGATGTCGTCGGCGAGCGGCAGCACCCTGTCCCTCAGGCTGCGCAGCATCGTCGCGTGGTCGCCGCCGGGCAGGTCGGTACGACCGATGGACCCGGCGAAGAGGAGGTCGCCGGAGAACATCACCTCCGACACGTCCTGCTGCGCATGGGGCGTACGGAAGGTCACCGAGCCCTCGGTGTGCCCGGGGGTGTGGTCGACCACGAACCTGAGGCCGGCGAGCTCGAGCTCGGCGAGGTCCGCGAGCTCGCGCACGTCGTCGGGCTCGGCCCACGCGTAGTCGCCCCCGAGCAGCATCTGGGTGGTCTCGCGGCTCATCCCCGCCATCGGGTCGCTGAGCAGGTGTCGGTCACCGGGGTGGATCCAGGCCGTGGCGTCGTAGGAGCCCGCGACCGGCGCGACGCACCACATGTGGTCGACGTGCCCGTGGGTCACGAGCACACTGACAGGCTTGAGGCGGTGCTCGCGCACGACCTCGTCGACGCCGGCGGCCGCGTCCTTGCCGGGATCGATGACCACGCACTCGGTGCCGGGACCCGTCGCCACGACATAGCAGTTGGTCCCCCAGGGTCCGGCGGGGAAGCCAGCGATGAACACAGGCGTCAGTCCTTGCTTGTCTCGGCGTGTCTGTTCTCGGGTCCGGCATCGGTCGTGCGGGTCGAGGGTGGGAAGCCTACCGAGGGTGCTCCGCACCATGACTACGATGGGCGACCATGAGCTCCGACAAGCAGTCCCGAGACGACTCGGCCCCAGCTGTGACGGCTTGGGGACGGGTGGCCGAGGACGGCACGGTCTACGTCCGCACGCCTGACGGAGAGCGTTCCGTCGGGTCCTACGAGGCCGGCACCCCCGAGGAGGCGCTGGAGTTCTTCACCAAGCGCTTCGCCGAGCTCGAGGGCAAGGTCCGCCTGCTCGAGCAGCGCGTCACGTCCGGCCGGCTGGCGCCGGAGGAGGCCACCTCGTCGAGCAAGGCCCTGCGCGAGCAGGTCGTCGAGGCCCACGCGGTCGGCGACCTCGTGTCCCTGGCTGCGCGGCTCGACGCGCTGGCTCCGGTGATCGCCGTGCAGCGCTCCGCGCGCCGGGAGGAGCGCGCGCAGAAGAGCGCCGAGTCGAAGGCGGAGAAGGAGCGGCTCGTCGCCGAGGCGGAGAAGCTCGCCGAGGGAACCGACTGGCGCAACGGCGCCAACCGCCTGCGCGAGCTCCTCACGACGTGGAAGGAGCTTCCCCGGCTCGACCGCTCCACCGACGACGCACTGTGGCGCCGCTTCTCCACCGCTCGCACGACCTACACCCGCCACCGCAAGGCGCACTTCTCCGAGGAGCACGAGCGCCGCGACGGCGCCCGCGTCGTCAAGGAGCGGCTGGCCGCCGAGGCAGAGGAGCTCTCGACCTCGACCGAGTGGGGCCCGACCGCCGGCCGCTACCGCGACCTGATGCGTGACTGGAAGGCCGCCGGACCGGCCCCGCGCGACGTCGACGACGCGCTGTGGCAGCGCTTCCGAGGCGCCCAGGACACCTTCTTCGGTGCCCGCGACGCCACCAACGCCGCGCTCGACGAGGAGTTCGCCGGCAACGCCGTGGCCAAGGAGCAGATCCTCACCGAGGCCGAGGCCCTCGTGCCGCAGGCCCAGAAGGGCGGAGCAGACCTCGACGCCGCCAAGAAGGCCTTCCGCGACGTCGCTGACCGCTGGGACGCCGCCGGCAAGGTGCCTCGTGAGCGCATCAAGGACCTCGAGGCTCGCATGCGCCAGGTCGAGCAGGCGATCCGGGCGGTCGAGGACGACCAGTGGAGCCGTAGCGACCCGGAGAAGTCGGCTCGTGCCGACGACATGATCGGCAAGCTCGAGGCCGGCATCGCGCAGACGCAGGCCAAGCTCGACAAGGCCACCGCAGCCGCTGACGCGCGCAGGGTCAAGGACCTGGAGTCGGAGCTGGCCAGCAAGCAGGCGTTCCTCGACATGGCGAGGAAGGCTGCGGCCGACTTCGGGTGAGGTGTGCAGGGGTCGTGGAGCTCGAGGCCCGCGGCCCTCGGATGACCACCAGCCGGGTCCGGCGCGGGAGAGACGCCGTTGCCGACTAGCTCGTGACGCGGTAGGCGTCGAAGACGCCGTGCACGGCGCGGACGGCTCGGAGCACACCGTCGAGGTGTGCGGCGTCGGCCATCTCGAAGGAGAAGCGGCTCTTGGCCACGCGGTCGCGCGTCGTGGACAGCGTGGCGCTCAGGATGTTCACGTGAGCGTCGGACAGCGCCATGGTGATGTCGGACAGGAGCCTCGCGCGGTCGAGCGCCTCGACCTGGATGTTGACCAGGAACGTCGACTGCGAGGTGGGTGCCCACTCGACCTCGAGCACGCGCTCGGGCTGGTCGAGCAGACTGGAGGCGTTGGTGCAGTCGCGCCGGTGGACCGACACTCCCCCGCCCTTGGTGACGAAGCCGAGGATGGGGTCCGGCGGGACGGGCGTGCAGCACTTGGCGAGCTTGACCCAGAGGTCGTCGACTCCGGGGACGACCACGCCCGCGTCCGTCGGCGCCCGCTTGGCTCGCGAGCGACCGGTGATGGTGACGCCCTCGGACATGTCCTCGGCCGCGCCGTCGTCGCCGCCGTGCAGGTCGATGACACGACGTACGACGGCCTGGGCGCTGAGGTTGCCCTCCCCGACGGCGGCGTAGAGCGCGGACACGTCGGGGTGGTGGAAGTGCTCGGCGACCAGCGTGAGCACGTCGTGGGTCATCAGGCGGGTGAGGGGCAGGCCCTCCTTGCGCATCAGCTTGGCGATCTGGTCCTTGCCGCGCTCGATCGCCTCCTCACGCCGCTCCTTGGTGAACCACTGCCGGATCTTGGAACGGGCGCGCGGTGACTGGACGAAGTTGAGCCAGTCGCGTGAGGGCGCGGCACTCGGAGCCTTCGACGTGAAGACCTCGACCACGTCGCCGTTCTCCAGCGTCGACTCGAGCGGGACGAGCCGGCCGTTGACGCGCGAGCCGATCGTGTGGTGCCCGACCTCGGTGTGCACGGCGTAGGCGAAGTCGACCGGCGTCGCGCCCACCGGCAGCGGGATGACGTCGCCGCGCGGGGTGAAGACGTAGACCTGCGCCTGGTTCATCTCGAAGCGCAGCGACTCCAGGAACTCGCCCGGGTCGTCGACCTCGCTCTGCCAGTCGAGGAGCTGACGCAGCCAGGTCAGATCGTCGCGGTCACCGAGGCGGTCGGTGTCGACGCCGTCCTTGGTGTTCTCCTTGTACTTCCAGTGGGCTGCGACGCCGTACTCCGCGCGCCGGTGCTGGGCGAAGGTGCGGATCTGGACCTCGACCGGCTTGCCCTGCGGCCCGATGACCGTGGTGTGGAGCGACTGGTACATGTTGAACTTGGGCATCGCGACGTAGTCCTTGAACCGCCCCAGCACCGGGTTCCAGCGGGCGTGGATGACCCCGAGCGCGCTGTAGCAGTCGCGGTCCTCGTCGACGAGGATCCGGATGCCGACCAGGTCGTAGATGTCGGAGAAGTCGCGGCCGCCGACGATCATCTTCTGGTAGATCGAGTAGTAGTGCTTGGGGCGACCGGTGACCTTGCCGTTGATCCGCGAGGCCTTGAGGTCCTGCTCGATCTCGTCGACGACCTCGGACAGGAACTGGTCGCGCGAGGGCGATCGCTCGGCCACCATCCGCACGATCTCGTCGTAGATCTTGGGGTGCAACGTCGCGAAGGCCAGGTCCTCGAGCTCCCACTTGAGCGTGTTCATGCCGAGGCGGTGCGCGAGCGGGGCGTAGATGTCGAGGGTCTCGCGCGACGAGCGCTCCTGGGAGGCCGCCGGCACGTAGCGCAGGGTGCGCATGTTGTGCAGCCGGTCGGCGAGCTTGATCACCAGCACCCGGATGTCACGCGACATCGCCACGA
This sequence comes from uncultured Actinomycetota bacterium, assembly GCA_963806925.1. Classification (GTDB taxonomy): domain Bacteria; phylum Actinomycetota; class Actinomycetes; order Propionibacteriales; family Nocardioidaceae; genus Nocardioides. The sequence continues at coordinate 183,138 of CAWEAI010000002.1, forward strand.
TCATCTTGCGGATGGTCTCGGCCTGGGCCGAGTCGCCGTACTGCACCTTGTCGAGCTTGGTCACCCCGTCGACGAGCACTGCCACCTCGTCGCCGAAGTCCGCGCGCAAGGCCTCGAGCGTGTAGGGCGTGTCCTCCACGGTGTCGTGCAGGAGCGCCGCGACGAGCGTCGGCTCGGTCATCCCGATGTCGGCGAGGATCGTCGTCACCGCGAGCGGGTGGGTGATGTAGGGATCGCCGCTCTTGCGCATCTGGCCGGTGTGCCACTTGTCGGCGACGGCGTAGGCACGCTCGAGGAGCGCGAGGTCGGCCTTCGCGTGGTTGGCGCGCACCGCGCGGAACAGGGGCTCGAGGACCGGGTTGGACGTCGGCGGGCGGGTGCCGACGCGGGCCAGCCGGGCGCGCATGCCGCGCGCGGTCGGGGGCGCCTTCGGCTCCTGCACGGGCACCTGCTCCTCTGCCATCCACCCAGTCTAGTGAGGGTCCGGACGGGCTCCTACGCCGCTGCCGACGACAGCACGCCTCACAGGGTCAGCAGCGTCGAGATCGGCAGGTCACCGGTGACCGAGCGCGGGTCGAGGAAGCCCAGCTCCATCAGCACCGCGACCCCTGCCACGACGCCGCCGCAGGCCTCGATCAGCTCACGGGTGGCGACCACCGTCCCTCCCGTGGCGAGGACGTCGTCGACCATCAGCACCCGCTCCCCCGGCGCGATGGCGTCGCGGTGGATCTCCAGCGTCGCCTCGGCGTATTCGAGGGCGTAGGACACCGAGTGGGCCGCTCGGGGCAGCTTGCCGGCCTTGCGGACCGGCACGAAGCCGACGCCGAGGGCCAGCGCCACCGGCGCGGCCAGGATGAAGCCGCGAGCCTCCATGCCGACCACCTTGTCGATGACGACCCGGCCCTCCTCGTCGCGGCCGGCCGCAGCGATCGCAGCGACGACCGCGGAGAACGCGTCGTGATCGGCGAGGACGGGAGTGATGTCCTTGAACGTGACGCCCTCTTCGGGCCAGTCCGCGACGTCGACCGTCAGGCGCTCGAGCGCCTCCCGAGCAGCGTGCAGGTCAGACATCGTCCGACGTGTCCAGCGCGGGCTCGTCCACCTTGGCGATCGCGGCGCGGGCGATCTCGATCTCGGTGCCGGGCGCGATCTCGAGACGGGCCCGGTCGTCGAGGATCGCGGTGACGGTGCCGAAGACGCCCGAGGACATCATCACCCGCTGACCGACCTCGATGCTGTTCTGGAGGGAGACGACGGCCTTCTGGCGCCGCTGCTGGGGACGGATCACCATGAACCAGAACAGGGCCAGGATGGCGACCAGGGGCAGTAGCGCAGCGAGATCGTTCACGTTCGTGTCTCTCCTAGGGGTGGGGTGCGTGGGCGCGAGCCTACGCGGCCCTCACGCCTCGTCGAACAGCGTCGAGTCGACCGTGGGGACCACCGGTGGCGTGAGGCCGAGGTGGCGCCAGGCCGCCGGGGTCGCGACACGTCCGCGCGGCGTGCGCGCGAGCAGGCCGGTGCGGACCAGGAACGGCTCGGCGACCTCCTCGACGGTCTCGCGCTCCTCACCGACGGCCACCGCGAGCGTCGAGATGCCGACCGGTCCCCCGCCGAAGCGGCGGCACAGCGCGTCGAGGACACCGCGGTCGAGGCGGTCGAGGCCGGACTCGTCGACCTCGAACAGCTCGAGCGCTGCCTGGGCGACCGGCAGGGTCAGGACCCCGTCGGCGCGCACCTGGGCGTAGTCGCGCACCCGGCGCAGCAACCGGTTGGCGATGCGGGGGGTGCCGCGCGAGCGGGAGGCGATCTCGCTGGAGCCCTCCGCGGTGAGGTGGACGTCGAGCAGGCCGGCGGAGCGGTGCACGATGAGGTCGAGCTCGTGGGGCTCGTAGAACTCCAGGTGGGCGGTGAAGCCGAACCGGTCGCGCAGCGGCCCCGGCAGCAGCCCGGCCCGCGTCGTGGCGCCGACGAGGGTGAACGACGGGATCTCCAGCGGGATCGCGGTCGCACCGGGACCCTTGCCGATGATCACGTCGACCCGGAAGTCCTCCATGGCCATGTAGAGCATCTCCTCGGCCGGTCGCGACATCCGGTGGATCTCGTCGACGAAGAGGACGTCGCCCTCGTTGAGGCCGGACAGGATGGCGGCGAGGTCGCCGGCGTGGGTGATCGCCGGGCCGCTGGTGAGCCGCAGGGGCGTGCTCATCTCGGCGGCGATGATCATGGCCAGCGTCGTCTTGCCGAGCCCCGGCGGGCCGGAGAGCAGGACGTGGTCGGGCGCTCGCCCCCGGCGGCGCGCGGCCTCGAGGACCAACCCCAGCTGGTCGCGTACGCGTGCCTGGCCGATCACCTCGTCGAGGGTCTTCGGGCGCAGCGCGGCCTCCACGGCGCGGTCGTCGCCGTCCGCGTCGGCGTCGGTGAGGCGCTGCAGGTGGGCGAGCTCGGCCCGCGCGAGGTCGTCCTGCGTGATCTCGTCGTCGACGTCCTCGTCCCAGTCCACCACGGACCCCGCCTCAGCCCTTGCTCAGCGTGCGGAGGGCCGCGCGGAGCAGCACGCCGACATCGGGCAGGTCGCCGGCCTCGGGGGAGACCAGGTCGACCGCCTTCTCGGCCTCCTTGGTCGACCAGCCCAGTCCGACCAGACCCTGGTGCACCTGGTCGCGCCACGGGGGGACCGCCGGTCCCGCGGGCGTGGCGTGGTGGGCCCCGACGGGCGGGCCGATGCGGTCCTTGAGCTCGAGGATGATGCGCTGGGCACCCTTCTGGCCGATCCCCGGGATCCGCGTCAGCGCCTTCACGTCCTCCCCGGCGACCGCGCGGCGGAAGTCGTCGGGGCTCATCACCGCGACGATCGCCTGCGCCACCTTGGGACCCACGCCGGACGCGGTCTGGGCGAGCTCGAAGACCTGCTTCTCGTCGTCGTCGAGGAAGCCGAAGACGGTGAGGCTGTCCTCGCGCACCACCATGCTGGTCGGCAGCATCGCCGGGCGACCGACGCGCAGGGTGGCCAGCGTGCCGGGGGTGCACATCAGCTCGAGGCCGACTCCACCCACCTCGAGCACGGCACTGTTGAGGGTGACGGCGGCGACCTCGCCGCGGACGAAGGCGATCATCGGTTCCTCACGGGATAGCGGGTGCGACGGGGTCCGGCCAGGGCGGCCGCCGCGTCGATGCGGGCCTGGGCGCCACCGCGCCAGACATGGGTGATGGCCAGGGCCAGCGCGTCGGCGGCGTCGGCGGGCTTGGGGAGCTCGGTGAGGCGCAGGATGCGCACGACCATCGCACCGACCTGTGCCTTGTCGGCGCGGCCGTTGCCGGAGACCGCGGCCTTGACCTCGCTGGGGGTGTGCAGCGCGATCGGCAGGCCGCGCCGCGCGGCCACCACCAGGGCGATCCCGCTGGCCTGGGCCGTGCCCATGATCGTGCTGGAGTCGGAGCGCGCGAAGACCCGCTCGACGGCCACCGCGTCGGGGCGGTGCTCCTCGATCCACGCCTCCAGGCCGCGCTCGATGCTCACCAGCCGCTCGGCGATGTGCAGCGACGCGCTCGTGCGGATCACGCCCACGTCGACCATCGTGAGCGGGCGCCCGACGCTGCCGTCGACCACGCCCACGCCGCAGCGCGTCAGGCCGGGGTCGATGCCGAGCACCCGCACGCCGCCACCTCTCGCCGCTGATCGTCATGGTCCGTCCGAACACCTGTTCGTGCGGCCACGCTAACCCGCGGCGCCAGCGGGACGGCGTACGACACGCGGCGGGGGTGGGGCTTCGCGGCGGCCGGCCCCGCTGTAATGCCGGGTTAGGAGGTGTACCCACCATGATGCAAAGGGGTGGGTAGTGCCACCAACCCGGCGTTACAGCAGGGGAAGGTCAGCGCCGCGTGACCCGGTGGGGCGTGAGGTCATAGATGTCCGTGCCGAACCGGGCGCACGTGTCGGCGTATTCACGTGCGACGCGGGCGAGGGCGGCTCGGCGTCCGCTGAAAAGATCGGCGTAGGTCAGCCGCGAGCTGCCGAGCTTGAACCCGGTCAGGAAGTCGTGTCGGCGCTTCTCCTCCGCCAGGACGGTCGTAGGCGCCAGACCGCTCGGGTTGTCCGGGGCGTACTTCATGAGCCCGTCGGCCTCGAAGAAGTGTCGCCTCACGCAGATGTCGGCGAAGGCGGTGGTGTGCCCGTCGGTCAGCCCGACCTGCAGCTCGGGGCGGCCGATGCCCAGCTCCAGCACGAAGTCACGGGCGAGGGATTCCAGGTAGCTCTCCGCCAGCGCGTCCGCGTGCGTGATGCACCACCGCATGCAGCGGCTGTGCGGCCATGAGGTCATCGTCGCCAGTACGTCGTGGAGCTGCGCGCGGGTGACGCCACTGCGCATGGCCGCGTCGCACGCTGCCAGGCCGTGCGCCCGCCCGTGCTCCCGCGTCATGTCGAGCGCCGTACGGGCGGGACCGAGGACGGGAAGTCCCTCCCTGATGCACACATCCTCCGGCCGGTACGGCGCCAAGTGGTGCTTCACACCCGACCGTTCGGCATCGCCGTGCACCTTGTCACGACTGACGTGGACGAGCGACTGACGTGGGTCCGGCGCGCCCATGCCCAGGATGATCGCGGACGAGTCGTGACTGAAGGCGTACGTGCGCGACGTCAGGCTGAGCCTGGCGGCACGCATGCGGAGGATCGGCCGGCCCCGGTAGGGGTCCAGCGCTGCCCACGCCTCGCCGTCGACGTAGACGCCGCGGCGCAGCCGCAGCAGGCGCTCGGCCGTCACCAGACGGCGTACGTCGTTGGGGTCGAGGCCCGCCCGGGACAGCTGGCGTGAGGTGATGAGCCCGTCCTGTGACTGGATGAGCGCGATGGCCGGTAGGTACATGCCGCCGAGCATCAGGACGACCTCCGACGGCGAGGCGGCTCCTCGGCGGCGCGCTGTGGAGAGGTGCGGTCGGGCATCGGCTGTGGATGTCTGGTGGACTGGGGCGGAGTCCACGCGCTCGCCGTGACGCCGGGTTGGTGGGTGTACCGACTGTGATGCGTCGGGGTGGGTAGTCACACCAACCCGGCGTGACAGCGCCGGCCCCGGGCGCGTGCGGTGCGTCTCAGGCGTCAGGCGTCGGCGGCCTCGAGCTCGGCCATGACGTCGGCGGGGACGTCGACGTTGGTGAACACGTCCTGGACGTCGTCGAGGTCCTCGAGGGCGTCGACGAGGTGCATCACCTTGCCGGCGCCGGCGGCGTCGACGGGGATCTCGAGGCTCGCGACGAACTCCACGTCGGCGGAGTCGTAGTCGATGCCCGCGTCCTGGAGCGCGGTGCGCACGGCGACCACGTCGGTGGCCTCACTCTGCACCTGGAACGCCTCGTCGAGGTCGATGACCTCCTCCGCGCCGGCGTCGAGGGTGGCCTCGAGGACGTCGTCCTCGGTGACCTCACGCGTCGCGCCGTCGTGGTCCTGGACCTTGGGCACCAGCACGACACCCTTGCGGTTGAACAGGCGCGAGACGGAGCCGGGGTCTGCCATGGTGCCGCCGTTGCGGGTCACCGCGGTGCGGACCTCCATCGCGGCCCGGTTCTTGTTGTCGGTGAGGCACTCGACGAGGATCGCGACGCCTTGGGGGCCGTAGACCTCGTAGGAGATCGTCTCGTAGTCGACGCCGCCCGACTCCGCCCCCGAGCCGCGCTTGAGCGCCGAGTCGATGTTCTTGTTGGGCACCGAGCTCTTCTTGGCCTTCTGGATGGCGTCGTAGAGCGTCGGGTTGCCGGCGATGTCACCGCCGCCCTGCTTGGCGGCGACCTCGATGTTCTTGATCAGCTTGGCGAACAGCTTGCCGCGCTTGGCGTCGACCGCTGCCTTCTTGTGCTTGGTCGTTGCCCACTTGGAGTGGCCTGACATGAGTCCCTCAATCGAGTCGGGTGCGGTGGCAGAGCGGGGTACGACGTCAGGATGAGCGCACCAGATCCACGAACATTCCGTGGATCCGGGCGTCACCGCCGACCTCGGGATGGAACGAGGTGGCCATCAGCCTGCCCTGCCGGACCGCGACGATCCTACCCGCGGCCGGTCCGGACGCCACGCGCGCCAGGACCTCCACGTCGGCGTCGACCGACTCCACCCAGGGCGCCCGGATGAAGACGGCGCGCACCGGCTCGGCCAGGCCGTCGACCGGCAGGTCCTCCTCGAAGGAGTCGACCTGGCGGCCGAAGGCGTTGCGGCGGACCGTGATGTGGAGGCCGCCGATCGTCTCCTGCCCGACGGCGCCGTCCTCGATCCGGTCGGCCAGCATGATCATCCCGGCGCACGTCCCGAAGACCGGCAGCCCGCCCGCGACCGCGACGCGGAGCGGCTCGATGAGGTCGAAGATGGTGGCGAGCTTGATCATCGTCGTCGACTCCCCGCCGGGGACGACGAGGCCGTCGCAGGCAGCGAGCTCGGCCCGGCGACGTACGGCGATCGGCTCGGCACCCAGCGACCGCAGCGCGGCGAGGTGCTCGCGCACGTCGCCCTGGAGGGCCAGCACGCCGATGGTGGGACTCACGGACGCCGATCCTAGGGCGCCGATCCCGGGTCCGGTGCATGCCGGTCGGGCAGCCGGGAGTTCGGGATGCGGGACGCCGAGGGCAACCAGTGGTCGTTCGGCACCTATGCCGGTGAACCGCGACGGACCTGAGCCCGCGAGGTCACCGACACATCACCAGCCGCGCTCGGACAAACGGTGCGGCTGCGGGATCTCGTCGACGTTGATGCCGACCATGGCCTCGCCGAGGCCTCGTGAGACCTTCGCGACCACGTCGGGGTCGTCGTAGAACGTGGTGGCCTTGACGATCGCCTCGGCGCGCTCGACGGGGTTGCCGGACTTGAAGATGCCGGAGCCGACGAAGACGCCCTCGGCGCCGAGCTGCATCATCATCGCGGCGTCGGCCGGGGTCGCGATGCCACCGGCGGTGAACAGCACGACCGGGAGCTTGCCCGCGGCCGCGACCTCCTTGACCAGCTCGAAGGGCGCCTGCAGCTCCTTGGCCGCGACGTAGAGCTCGTCCTCGGCCATGCCGTGCAGCCGCCGGAGCTCGCCGCCGATCGTGCGCATGTGCATGACGGCGTTGGACACGTCGCCGGTGCCGGCCTCACCCTTCGAGCGGATCATCGCCGCACCCTCGGTGATGCGGCGCAGCGCCTCCCCCAGGTTGGTCGCACCGCACACGAACGGCACGGTGTAGTTCCACTTGTCGATGTGGTTGGCGTAGTCGGCCGGGGTCAGCACCTCGGACTCGTCGATGTAGTCGACACCGAGCGACTGGAGGACCTGCGCCTCGGCGAAGTGCCCGATGCGCGCCTTGGCCATCACCGGGATGGAGACGGTCGCGATGATCGAGTCGATCATGTCGGGGTCGCTCATCCGCGACACACCGCCCTGGGCACGGATGTCGGCCGGGACCCGCTCGAGCGCCATCACCGCGACAGCGCCGGCGTCCTCCGCGATCTTCGCCTGCTCGGCGGTGACGACGTCCATGATGACGCCGCCCTTGAGCATCTCTGCCATGCCACGCTTGACGCGGCTCGTGCCATGCTCGACGGGGGTCTCCACAGACGTCTGGGGGGTGTGCTCAGCCATGGTCCGATCGTAGTGCGGCACCCCCCGTGGGGGTGCATCGGGACGGGCCGGGCCGGGGCCCCGATCGCCCCGGTGATCAGCCCTGCGACGCCGCGCGGGCGAGGGCCTGTCCGCGGACGACCCAGATCCGCTGCCCGACCGTCACGGTGGCTGCGATGGCGAGGACCCAGAGGGCGCTCTGGAGCAGCCAGGGCAGGTCCAACGCGTCGGCGAAGAACGCCGGGACGAGCATCCCGACGAGGCGGTCCGGGCGCTCGGCGATGCCGACCTTGGCGTCGTAGCCGAGCTGCTCGGCCTTCGCACGCGCGTACGACGTCACCGCGCCCATCAGCAGGATGACGAGGCACAGCACGAGGTAGAGGCGGCTCTCGGCGTGCCAGGCGTAGTAGAGGGCGAGCCCACCGAAGAGCGCTCCGTCGGCCACCCGGTCGAGCGTCGAGTCGAGGAAGGCGCCGAAGTCGTCCTTGCGCTGCATCTTGCGGGCCATCGCACCGTCGATGAGGTCGCTGAAGACGAAGGCGGTGATGACCAGGACGCCCTGCCACAGCATCCCCTGCGGGAAGAAGACCAGGGCGCCGACACTGACCCCGGCGGTGCCGACCAGCGTCACCACGTCGGGGCTGATGCCGAGCCTGATGAAGAGGTTGATGAAGGGCGCGAGCATGACGCCCTGCCAGAAGGCTTTGAATCGGTCGAGCACGGCCGCAGGCTATCGGTCGAGCAGCGCGGCGCGGACGTCCGCCACCGCTGCGGGCGCACCCATGACGGTCCAGTCCACGCCCCCGGCGGCGACGACGAGCGACGCGCCGCCGGCGCCGCGGACGATCGCGGCACCCGGCAGCCTGTCCCAGTCGGCCACCGAGTGCTGGAACAGCACGTCCCACTGTCCGGCGGCGATGGCCATCGCGTCCATCGTCCCCGACCCGAGCATCCGCAGGGTGCCGACCTCACCCAGCGCGCGTCCGAAGGCCTCCCCCACCTCGCTGCCGAAGAACGGCGGGTGGAGGTAGGTGGTCGCGCAGCGGGACGCGCGCGGCGTCACGGGCAACGGGGCCAGCCCGGTGCCGTCGCAGGTGCTCGGGAGGTCGGGGCCACCGACCCACGTACGCCGGGTGGCCGCGTGGTGCACCGCCCCCAGGAGCACGTCGTTCTCGTCGCGCAGCGCGATCGCGCTGCACCACCAGTCGCTGCCGCGGGAGAAGTTGTAGGTGCCGTCGACCGGGTCGATGACCCAGGTGCGCCCGGAGGTCCCGGGCCGGGACGTGCCCTCCTCGCCCAGGATCGCGTCGTCGGGACGCTCCTCGGTGAGCTGCTGCACGACGAGCCGCTCGGCGGCGGTGTCAGCCTGCGTGACGATGTCCGAACCACTGGTCTTGTGCGACACGTCGAGACCTTCGACCCGGATCCGGGCGGCCAGCAGGGCGGCCTCGCGCACGAGGTCGGCGGCGAGGGCGGCGTCGGCGGCGAGCCGTGGGTCAGTCACGGCGGCCACGCTAGCGGCGGGGGCTAGTGTGAGACCACGGAGCCACCCAGGCTTCCGACCAGGGAGCCCCGATGAGCGACAAGTCGCCACGGCAAGGCATGACCAAGAAGACCGGCAAGTCCATCAAGGAGAAGCGTGCCGACAAGCACGCCAAGGCGGCCGGGAAGAACGACTCACCCGATCCCTTCACCTCGAAGAAGAAGTGACCCTGCTCAGCCTGGGCGTGATCGGCACGTCCGCCAAGGAGAACGAGCACCGTCTCCCCCTGCACCCCGAGCACCTGTCGCGGCTCTCCCCCGAGATCGCCGCCCGGACCACGCTCGAGCACGGCTATGCCGCGCACTTCGGGGTCGACGACGCCGAGCTGGCACCCCACGTCGCCGGCTTCGCGTCGCGCCGCGAGATCCTGCAGGAGTCCGACGTGGTGGTGCTGCCGAAGCCGCAGCACGAGGACCTCGCGGCGATGCACGAGGGCCAGGTGCTGTGGGGTTGGCCCCACTGCGTGCAGGACCGCGAGATGACGCAGCTGGCGATCGACCGGGGGTTGACCCTCATCGCGTTCGAGGTGATGAACCACTGGACCTCCGACGGCCACGTCGGCCTGCACGTCTTCCACAAGAACAACGAGCTCGCGGGCTACTGCTCGGTGCTGCAGGCCATGGAGCTCGTCGGCATCACGGGTGACTACGGCCGCCGGCTGAGCGCGGTCGTGATCGGTTTCGGCGCCACGGCGCGCGGCGCGGTCACCGCCCTGAAGGCCCACGGTGTCAGCGACGTGGCCGTGCTCACCAACCGCGGGGTCGCGGCCGTGGGCTCACCCATCCACTCGGTGCGGATCCGACAGTTCGACCACCACCCGGACCGTCCCGGGGTCAGCCACGTCATCACCGAGCGCGGTCGCGAGCCCCTGGCCGCCTACCTCGCCGAGAACGACATCGTCGTCAACTGCACGCTGCAGGACCCCGCAGCCCCGCTGACCTACCTGCGGACCGACGAGGTGGCCGAGTTCAGGCAGGGCAGCCTGATCGTGGATGTGTCGTGCGACGAGGGCATGGGCTTCGAGTGGGCCACCCCCACGACGTTCGACGAGCCGATGTTCACCGTCGGCGACCGGGTCCACTACTACGCCGTCGACCACAGCCCGTCCTACCTGTGGAACTCCGCGACGTGGGAGAACAGCGAGGCGCTGCTCCCCTTCGTCGAGACCGTTCTCGCCGGCCCGGGGTCGTGGGACGCGAGCGAGGTGATCAGCCGGGCGATCGAGATCCGCGAGGGACGCATCCGCAACCCGGCGATCCTCGCCTTCCAGGGGCGCTCGGCGGACTACCCCTACCCGGTCGGCTGAGACTCGGCGTCGTCCTCGGCCCACGCGGTCGCCAGCAGGTCACGGGTGTCCTGGAGGAGCTGCGGCAGGATCTTCGCGCCGCCGATGACGGTGATGAAGTTGGCGTCGCCGGTCCAGCGCGGCACCACGTGCTGGTGGAGGTGGTCGGCCAGCGACCCGCCCGCCGACCGGCCGAGGTTGAGCCCGACGTTGAAGGAGTGCGGACGGCTGACGCGGCGTACGACGCGCAGCGCCTGCTGGGTCATCGCCATCAGCTCGCCCGACTCCTGTGAGGTGAGCTCGGTGAGGTCGGCGACGTGACGGTAGGGCAGCACCATGAGGTGACCGGGGTTGTAGGGATGCAGGTTGAGCACGACGTAGGTCGACCCACCTCGAGCGACGACCAGCGACTCGGCGTCCGGGTGGCTGGGGATCGAGCAGAACGGGCACCCCTCGTCGTCCACGGCCGACCGGACGTAGGCCAACCGGTGCGGCGTCCAGATCCGCTCGAGTCCGTCAGGGCTCTCGTCGCTCATGGCGACGATCCTAGGGTGGTGCGATGACGTCGATCCGACCGGCCACCGCTGCCGACATGGCTGCTGTCGCCGTCGTGTGGCACGAGGGCTGGCACGTCGGTCATGCCGGGCACGTGCCCGCGGGACTCACCGCCGCCCGCACCCTCGCGGCCTTCCACGAGCGCACGCCGTCACGGGTGGCGGACACGACGGTGGCGATGTCCGACCCGGGCGAGCTGGTGGGCTTCGTGATGGTGGTGGGTGACGAGGTGGAGCAGGTCTTCGTCGCTCCGCAGGCGCGAGGTTCGGGTCTTGCGCAGGTGTTGCTCGACGAGGCGGAACGCCAGGTCGCGCGGGGTGGGCACGCCGAGGCCTGGCTGGCAGTGGTGGCGGGCAACGCGCGAGCCCGACGGTTCTACGAGAAGCGTGGCTGGGCCGACGACGGTGACCTGCCCTACGAGGTGGTGGCGGGCGGGAGGACGTACGTCTCGCCGTGTCGCAGGTATGTGAAGAGGGTGTGAGGTCGCCGACTGGCTCAGGGGGGCTCAGACCCAGGCCTTCGCCAGCCGCTCCACGATCTCGGTGAGCCGGGCGGGCGAGGTGGCGATGTTGAGTCGCACCTGCCCGGTCGCCCCGGGCGCGTAGGAGTGGCCGGGACTCACCATCACCCGGCCGCGCTCCAGGGCGATCGCCGCGGCGTCGTCGTGACCGTAGGCCGAGGCGTCGAGCCAGGCGAGGTAGGTCGCCTCCAGCGGGCGCATCCGCACCTCGGGAAGATGGGCTGCGAGGAGCTCGCCGAGCAGGGTGCGCTGCTCGTCGAGACGCTCGCGGAGCGAGGCGAGCCAGCCGTCGCCGTGGTCGTATGCCGCGCGGGCCGCCACCGCGCCCACCGGCGAGTGCGAGTCGTTGCGCGACATCGGCTGGTCGACGAGGCGACGCTGCGCGGCGGGGTCGGGCACCACGAGCTGGGCGCAGCGCAGGCCGGCGGTGTTGAAGGCCTTGGACGCTGCGACCACCGCGACCGCGTGGTCGTGCGTGCCGTCGATGGCGAGGTAGGAGACGTGCTCGGCGCCGGGCAGCACCAACGGGGCGTGGATCTCGTCACTCACCACACGCGCACCGTGGCGGAGGACCACGTCGCGGATGCCTTCGAGCTCCGCGCGGGTGAACACCCGACCCCACGGGTTGTGCGGCTGGGTGAGCAGCAGCGTCTGCGCGCCGGCGGCGAACAACGCGTCGAGACGGTCCAGGTCGATCTCCGCGCGAGCCGAGGAGGCGGGCACCTCGAGCGGGTGCTCCGCGCGTCCGGTGACTCCGGCGAGCCCGAACTGCGCGTTGTAGCCCGGGGTCGGGAAGACCACGCCCCCCGGTCCGCTGAAGACGTCGAGCGCCACCCGCACGCCGGCCGTCACGTCGACGACCGGGTGCACGGCCTCGGGCTGCGGCGACCAGCCGAAGTGCCGCGCCGACCACCCCGCGTAGGAATCCGCGAGCGCCGGGTCCCAGCCGAAGACCGGGTAGCCGGTGATGCCGTCGGCCAGCATCCGCTGCACGGCCTCGAGCACGACCGGGTCCACCGCATAGTCCATCTCGGCGACCCAGGCGGGGATGACATCGGACGGCACTCCCCACTTGAGCGGGAGCCTGAGTCGCGCCTCGGCCTCGGTCAGGTCGACGATCGGCCTGGGGGATGCAGAGTCAGGCTCCACCGGCAGGTCAGGCATCGCGAGCGCTCAGACCTGCTCGCGGCTGGCGACCGCAGCGGCGACCCTCTCGATCGCCTCGGCCAGCGGTACGCCGTTGTCCTGGCGACCGTCGCGGTAGCGGAAGCTGACCGCGCCCTTCTCCACGTCGTCGTCACCGGCGATCAGCATGAACGGCACCTTCTGCAGCTGCGCGTTGCGGATCTTCTTCTGCATCCGGTCGTCGGACTCGTCCACCTCGACGCGCAGCCCCTGCGCCCTCATCTGCCTGGCGATGTCGAAGAGGTAGTCGTTGTGACGCTCCGCGATCGGGATGCCCTGCACCTGGACGGGCGCGAGCCACGGCGGGAACGCTCCGGCGTAGTGCTCGACGAGGACGCCGATGAACCGCTCGATCGAGCCGAACTTGGCGGAGTGGATCATCACCGGCTGCTGGCGGGTGCCGTCGGCTGCGACGTACTCGAGGTTGAAGCGGTCGGCCGACGGCTGGTTGAAGTCGTACTGGATGGTCGACATCTGCCAGGTCCGGCCGATGGCGTCGCGCGCCTGCACCGACACCTTGGGTCCGTAGTAGGCCGCGCCGCCGGGATCCGGCACGAGCTCGAGTCCCGACTCCTCGCACACCTGGCGGAGCACCTCGGTGGCCAGCTCCCAGTCCTCGTCGGAGCCGATGAACTTGTCAGGCTTGGAGTCGTCGCGGGTCGAGAGCTCGAGGTAGAAGTCATGGAGCCCGAAGTCACGGAAGAGGCTGAGGCAGAAGTCGAGCAGGTGCTTGATCTCGCCGGGCGCCTGTTCGGGGGTCACGTAGGAGTGCGAGTCGTCCTGCGCGAAGCCGCGCACCCGGGTCAGGCCGTGCACGACGCCGGACTTCTCATGGCGGTAGACCGAGCCGAACTCGAAGAGCCGCAGCGGCAGCTCACGGTAGGAGCGCTGCCGCGAGCGGTAGATGAGGTTGTGCATCGGGCAGTTCATCGCCTTGAGGCGGTAGTCCATGCCGTCCACGTCGAGCGCCGGGAACATGCCCTCGCCGTAGTAGGGCAGGTGGCCCGAGGTGTAGAAGAGGCCCTCCTTGGCGATGTGGGGGGTGCCGACGTAGTCGAAGCCCTCCTCGATGTGCCGCCGGCGGACGTAGTCCTCCATCTCGCGCTTGATCACGCCGCCCTTGGGGTGGAACACCGGTAGCCCGGAGCCGATCTCGTCGGGGAAGGAGAAGAGGTCGAGCTCGCGGCCGAGCTTGCGGTGGTCGCGTCGCTCGGCCTCCTCGATGCGGTGGAGGTGCTCCTCGAGCGCCTCCTTGGTCTCCCACGCGGTGCCGTAGATGCGCTGGAGCTGCTTGTTCTTCTCGTCGCCGCGCCAGTAGGCCGCGGCGCTGCGCATCAGCTTGAAGGCGGGGATGCGCTTGGTGGTCGGCAGGTGCGGACCACGGCACAGGTCGGACCACCTGGTCTCGCCGCTGCGGCCGATGTTGTCGTAGATGGTGAGCTCGCCGGCCCCGACCTCCACGCTCGCGCCCTCGGTGTCGGCCGCTCCGGCGCCACCCTTGAGCCCGATCAGCTCGATCTTGTAGGGCTCGTCCTTGAGCTCGTCGAGTGCTGCGGCATCGGAGGTGACCCGGCGCTCGAAGCGCTGGTTCTCCTTGATGATCTTGCGCATCGCGGACTCGATCCTGACGAGGTCCTCCGGCACGAACGGGGTCTCGACGTCGAAGTCGTAGTAGAAGCCGTTGTCGATCGGCGGGCCGATGCCGAGCCTGGCGTCCGGGAACAGCTGCTGCACGGCCTGTGCCATCACGTGGGCGGTCGAGTGGCGCAGGATGTCACGGCCGTCGGCGCTGTCGATGAGGACGCTCTCGACCACGTCACCGTTCGCGAGCTCGTACGACAGGTCGCGAAGCTCAGGGTTGATCAGTTCACCCTCGGGAAGCTCGAAGTAGCCGACTCGTGCCGCGACCACGTCGGCGTCGTCGCGGAACAGCTCCCAGGCCCTGGTGCCCGCCGTGACCGCGGTCTCCGCACGCTCATCGGCGTGGATGCGGACGACCTGGATGTCGGACACGTGAGCTCCTCGGGAGGCGGCGGGGACGGGCGGTGCAGCTGTCCGGCGATGCTATCGGCCGGGGCGGGTGGCGCTCACCCCGGTTTCCCATCCGTACGGGTGGAGGCGCGGGTTGAGGCGGCCATGAGGGGGTACCCGGGTCCATGAGCATCGCCGACCTCCGGGAGCACCGGACCGCAGCCGCGACCGGGACGAGTCGGTGACCGAGGTGCTGGGACGGGAACCGCTGAGGATCTGCCTGGTCGCCCACAGCCGCTTCCCCATCGCCGAGCCGTTCGCGGGCGGCCTCGAGTCGATGACGTGGCACCTGGCCCGTGAGCTGGTCCGACGCGGGCACGAGGTCTCCGTGTTCGCCGCACCTGGCTCCGACCCCGCCCTGGGGATCGTCGAGCTCGACCTCGACGCCCTGGCGGAGCATCCCGGGCGCCACGACGTCGGCGCCCCGCCCCACGTCGAGGTGGCCGAGCACCACGCCTACCTGGCACTCATGCTGGAGCTCGGACGCGCCCCGGGCCGGCACTTCGACGTCCTGCACAACAACAGCCTCCACTACCTGCCCGTGGCGATGGCCGGCTCGCTGCCGATGCCGATGCTCACCACCCTGCACACGCCTCCCCTGTGGTGGCTCGAGTCGGCCGTCCGGCTCGGCGGGGGGACCAGCTCCTTCGCCGCGGTCTCCCGCTTCACGGCCGCGTCGTGGGCGCCCATCACCGCGAGCACCTGCGTGCCCAACGGCATCGACGTGACCGGATGGCCCGAGGGCCCCGGAGGCGGCGGCGCCGTGTGGTCGGGACGGTTGGTGGCGGAGAAGGCCCCCCACCACGCCGTGGTGGCTGCCCGCCGGGCCGGCGTTCCCCTCGTGCTGGCCGGCCCGATCCTCGACCTGGACTACTTCCGCGCCGAGGTGGAGCCGCTGCTGGGCCGCGACGCGGTCTACGCCGGCCACCTCACGCAGTCCGAGCTGGCGGCCCTGGTCGGGAGCTCCGGCGTCGCGGTGGTCACGCCGGTGTGGGACGAGCCCTACGGCCTGGTCGCGTCGGAGGCCCTGTCGTGCGGGACACCTGTGGCGGCCTACGCCCGCGGTGGTCTGCCGGAGGTGCTGAGCCCTGACACGGGCCGCCTCGCTCCGCCGGACGACGTCGAGCTCCTCGCCCGCGCGCTCAAAGAGGCCATGGCGCTGGACCGCGGTCGGTGCCGCGAGCGTGCCGTCGCCGAGCTCTCGCTCACGCGCATGGTCGACCGCTACGAGGACCTCTACGACGAGCTGATGGTCCAGAGGCTGGCGGCGTGATCGGCTACTACGTCCACCACCACGGCAGTGGTCACCTGCACCGGGCGATGACCGTCGCGCCCCACCTGCCCGACGAGGTCACCGGGCTCTCCTCACTCCCCCGGCCGAAGGCCTGGACCGGCCCCTGGATCCAGCTCCCCCTCGACAACGAGGCGGGCTCCTACGACGGAGCCGACGTGACCGCGGACGGCCTCCTGCACTGGGCGCCGCTCGGTGACGCGGGACTGCGCGGTCGCATGGCAGCCGTCTCCGGCTGGATCGACCAGCACTCCCCCGCCGCCGTGGTCGTCGACCAGTCCGTCGAGGTCTGTCTCCTCAGCCGGCTCCACGGCGTCCCGGTGGTGGCGCTCACCGCACCGGGACGGCGTACGGACGTCCCGCACCAGCTCGGCTTCGGCGCCGCATCTGCGCTCGTCGGGCCGTGGCCGCGCGGCTGGACGGACCGGTTGCTGCCGGACCTGGCGGCCGTGCACGCGGACCGCTTCGTGGCCATCGGCGCCGTCTCGCGCTTCCCGGTCAGGCCGGCGCGTGGACAGACGCGTCGACGGTCGTCCCGCCTGCGCCCCCACGTCGTGCTCCTTGCCGGCACCGGCGGTGACGGATTCACCCCCGACATGGTGGGCCGGGCGCAGGAGCAGACTCCCGGCTGGGACTGGAGCGTGCTCAGCCACACCCTCGGGACGTGGCGTGCAGACCCGGCTGCCGTGCTGGCCGGGGCCGACGTGGTGGTCCTGCACCCGGGCCAGAACTCGCTGGCCGAGGTGGCGGCCCTCCGCGTGCCCGCCGTCGTGGTGCCCGCGCCCCGCCCGTTCCAGGAACAGCACGTCACCGCTGCGGCGCTCGCGCAGGGATGGCCCGCCGTCGTGGTCGATCCTGTGCCGGACATCGGGTGGCGCGAGGTGCTCCACGAGGCCCGCGTGCTCGACGGGGAGGGCTGGGCCGACTGGTGTGACGGTGACGCGCCCGAGCGTCTCGCCGAGATCGTGGAGTCGGTCATGTCCGGGGTGACGCACGCGTGAGCACGGCCGCAGTGGTGACGGTGGTCCATGGACGGCACGACCATCTCGCCCTGCAACGGACGTCCCTCGCCGTGCAGACGGCCGACCTGGACCATGTCGTGGTCGCCATCGACGACCCGGTCGTCGCCGCCGCCGACTGGTGCAGCGCCACCCTCGCGAGCACTCCGCTGGGGCTGCCCATCGCCGCTGCCCGCAACCGCGGGGCCGCGACGGCCATCGCCCGGGGTGCCGACACGCTGGTCTTCCTCGACGTCGACTGCCTCGCCGACCCCGCGCTGGTCGAGGCCTACGTCGAGGCGGTGGCGGACGAGCCCGCGACCGTCTGGTCCGGCCCCGTCACCTACCTCGACGCGCCACCTGTTCGGGGCTACGACCTCGCGGCGCTCGGCGACGTCGACTCACCCCATCCCGCACGCCCGCGGCTCGCAGTCGGTGAACGACTGCGCGGGGCCGACCCCGACCTCTTCTGGTCGCTGTCCTTCGCCTGCTCGGTCGAGGCATGGCGTCGCAGCGGTGGGTTCTGCGAGGAGTACGTCGGCTACGGCGGCGAGGACACCGACTTCGCCCGGGTCGTGCTGCAGGCGGGCCTCGAGCTCGGCTGGGTCGGGGCGGCGCGCGCCTACCACCAGTGGCACCCGGTCTCGCGCCCCCCGGTGGAGCATCTGGCCGACATCGTGCGCAACGCCGGGATCTACCAGCGTCGTTGGGGCACTGCCCCCATGACGGGATGGCTCGAGGCGTTCGAGGCGTCCGGGCTCGCGCACCTCGACGACCACGGCCGTTGGCTGGTCACCGACGAGCGATGAGCTCGTCCACCGGGGCGACCGCTGTCGAGGAACGCAGCCCCTGATCGTCACGCGGGCAGTCCGGCTGCCCGGCGACACCTCACCCGTGCCGGGCCGCCGGCGGCAGGTCGTCCCACGACGCGGCCGGTGCGGCGCGCGGGTCCTCGGGCAGCTGCTCCACCTGCTCGCGGCACCACGTCGACACCTCGCGGGTGCCGTCGAGCACGCTCGTGCGGAAGGGCTGCCACGGCTCCCAGCGGGCCTCCTGGACCTCGTCCGGGTCCGGCGCGAGCCCTGCGTCGGCGGTGCCGACGAAGACCGGGCACATCTCGTTCTCCACGACCCCGTGCTGCTCGGCGCGATAGCGGAAGCGGGGCAGGACCAGGCGGAGGTCGCGGACCCGGAGGCCGAGCTCCTGCTCGACGCGACGTCGGACGGCGTCGTCGATCGCCTCGCCGGGCGCGGGGTGCCCGCAGCAGCTGTTGGTCCACACGCCGGGGAAGCTCCGCTTGTGCAGAGCCCGCTGCGTCACCAGCACGGCACCCTCGGAGTCGAAGAGGTAGCACGAGAAGGCGAGGTGCAGCGGCGTGTCGGCGCTGTGCACCTGCGTCTTGTCGGCCGTGCCCGCGGCGCGGCCGTCCTCGTCGAGCAGGATCACGGACTCCGTCATGCAGGCACCTCTATCGGTCGGGCGAGCTGGTTGACCGCGGTGGAGAACACCCACGGGAGACGATGGGCGGCCGGCACCAGCCGACGGCGCAGGACCTGGCTCCCCGTCGCCAGCAGCAGCGCGTGGGTGAGCACCTCCTGGCGCAGGCCGATGCGACGCGCCTGGCGCTCGTAGCGATCGGGGCGGTCGGCGGCGAGGCACCCCACGGCGGCCCTCGCCTGGGCGAGACCGAGGGCGATGCCCTCCCCCGTCAGCGCGTCGACGTAGCCGGCGGCGTCGCCCACGAGCAGTACCCGTCCGGCTGCCCGCGCCCGCACCCTCTGGTGCAGCGGACCGGCGCCGCGGACCCGGGTGCGCTCGCCGAGGAGTCGCTCGTGCAGCACCGGGAAGTCGGCGAGGGCCTCGTCGAAGCCCTCCCCGCGGCTCGGTGAGGATCGCGACCCCGACGAGGTCGTCGTCGACGGGCGTCACGTAGGCCTCGGCGTGCGAGGACCAGTGCACCTCGACGAAGTCGGACCAGGGCGCCTGCTGGACGTGGCAGCGCAGACCGAAGCGGCGTCGTCCGGCCGGTCGTTGGGCCTCCAGCCCGACGAGGCGGCGGGTCGGCGAGTGGAGCCCGTCGGCTGCGATGAGGTAGCGGGTCTGCTCGCCGTCCACCTCGAGGTGGTCGCCGTGGTCGCGCACGCTGCGGACCGCGCGGGACTCGATGCTGATGCCCGCACCGGCGACCTGCTCGGCGAGCGCCGCATGCAGGACCGTGCGACGTACGCCCCGCCCGGGCCCGGTGGCGAAGCGGGCCTGGGCTCCGGTCGTGCCACCGTGACCGTCCAGGTAGCGGATCCCCGCGATGTCGTGGCCGTGCGGATCGACCCCGAGGGCGGCGAGCTCGGCGACGGCACCGGGCATCAGGCCCTCGCCGCAGGCCTTGTCGATCGGGCCGGGGCGGGGCTCGCGCACGACGACGTCGAGCCCGGCCGCGCGGGCGTGCAGCGCCGCCGCCATGCCGACCGGCCCGCCGCCGGCCACCACCAGGTCACGCACCGCTGAACCCCACGTCGGCGGACCGCGCGCCAGGCAGCGTCGCCAGGGCGGCGTCCTCGGCCCGGATCCGTACGGTCAGCAGTCCGGCATTGAGCACGGTGAACACGACCGCGGTGATCCACGCGCCGTGCACCAACGGCAGCGCGAGACCCTCGAGGACGACCGCGACGTAGTTGGGGTGCGTGAAGAAGGCGTAGGGACCGCCGCGGACCGGCGCCAGTCCGGGCACGATGATGACACGGGTGTTCCAGCGTCGGCCGAGGGTGCTGATGCACCACCAGCGCAGCGCCTGCGAGGCCACGACCAGCCCGAGCATCGACCAGGCGAGCAGCGACGGGACGTCCGGGCGTCGGACCCACGCCTCCACCAGCGCACCGACGAGCAGGCCGCTGTGCAGCACCACCATGAACGGGTAGTGCCCCTGGCCGCTCTCGACGCCGCCACGCTCCATGCTCCACGCCGCGTTGCGGGTCGAGACCACCAGCTCGGCCAGTCGCTCGAGGCCCACCAGCGCGACCAGCACCGTGAAGGCGACGAGCGTGGTCACGAGGCCGCCTCGAGCAGCACCAGCTCCGAGCAGAAGCCCGGCCCCATGGCGAGCAGCATCCCGTGGGTGCCGGGCTCCGGCGGGCGCTCGGCCAGCGTCTTCTCGAGGACGTGCAGCACCGAGACGGACGAGAGGTTGCCCACGTCGGCCAGCGACTCCCACGTCAGGCGCACGGCGTCGCGCGGCACCTCCAGCGCGGTCTGCAGCGCCTCGATGACCTTGGGGCCACCGGGGTGGCAGACCCACCAGCCGATGTCGGCCCGGGTGAGGTCGTGGGTCGGCGAGGAAGGCGTCGACGTCGGCGCGGACGTAGCGCTCGACCAGGCTCGGCACCGCGGCGTCCAGCACGATCCGCAGGCCGGTGCTGGCGACGTCGAAGCCCATGGTGCGCTCGCTGTCGGGGTAGAGCCGGCTGCGCGAGTCGAGGACCCGGACCGGTCCGTCCCGACCCGTGTCGCCGACCGCGACCACGGCGGCGGCACCGTCGCCGAAGAGCCCGCTGGCGACCAGGTTGGGCACGGTGACGTCGTCGCGCTGCAGGGTCAGCGAGCACAGCTCGGCCGCCACCAGCACCGCGGTGTGCCCGGGGTGGCCGAGGAGGTAGTCGTGGAGCCGGGCGATGCCGGCCGCTCCGGCGACGCAGCCGAGCCCGACGAGCGGGAGGCGGCGTACGTCCTCGCGCAGCCCGACCACCCCGGCGATCCGCGCGTCCAGGGACGGGACGGCCAGGCCGGTGACCGTGGCGGTGATGATCAGGTCGACGTCCGACGGCGTCAGGTCGGCGGCCTTGAGCGCGTCGACGAGGGCGCGTGAGCCGAGCTCGACGGCGTGCTCGATGAAGAGGTCGTTGCTCTGTCCGAAGTCACCCATCGAGGCGTAGTCCTCCAGCGGGAGCACGGTGTGGCGACGCTCGACTCCGGCGTTGGCGTGGAAGCGCCGCAACAGCGACCGGTCGTGACTGCGCTGCGAGACCACGGCGGCGAACGCCTCGGTGATCTCGTGCTGGGGGTAGGAGTGGGCCGGCAGGGCGCTGCGGACGGTGAGGATCTTCATGGTGTCTCCATCATGGGTGGCCGGTCCACACGGGTACCCACAGTGAGGTGATGCGAACAGCGCCGGTCGCCAGCCGGGGGTTGATCCGGCCGTCCCCGAGCCCGAGGTCCACCAGGGTGTCGAAGGCCCGTTGGTCGCGGGCCGCCGCGCGGATCCCGGCGTCGACGACGGCGGGCGAGCGGGACAGCCGCGAGGCGGCCCAGGTGTGCTTGAGGTGCGTGCCCAGCAGGCGTCGTACGTCGCGGCGGTGCCGGGCGCCGGACGCCTCGGGACGGCCCTCCGCCAGGCAGCGGGCTGCGGTGCGACCGGCCGCGATCCCGGTGGCGACGGCGTAGTAGATGCCCTCCCCCGTCATCGGGTTGACGAGCCCGGCGGCGTCACCGACCAGCAGGACCGCCCCGTCGGGCTGGTGCCAGCGCCAGCCGCTGAGCGGCAGGTGGTGCCCGAGCCAGTCCGTCCCGGTGGCCGCCGCTCCGGGGATGAGGGTCTCGAGCTCGTCGAGGAGGAGCTGCCGGCTCGGGGCCGTGCGGCGTGCGCCCGCACGCGGCAGGAGCTCGCCGTAGCCCACGTTGGCCAGTCCGTCGCCGCGGTCGAAGGCCCAGGCGTAGGACGGCTGGCGTCGCTCGCCGTAGCGGATGACCTGCCGCCCGGCGAGCTCCGGCGTGGTCGGCGCATAGCCGCGGATGGCGAGCGCGCGCTGCCCGTGGCGCGGACCGAGCAGGCCGGCGCGCATCCGCGAGTGGGCGCCGTCGGCCGCGACGACCACCCGGGCGGTGATGGTGCCGGACACGGTGACCTGTCCCGCACCGTCGGTGACGGAGCTGACCCGGTGCCGTCGCAGCACCGCGCCCGCGGCGACGGCTCGCTCGACCAGCCGTGCGTCGAAGACCTGGCGCGGCACGACGTGGACCTCGCGACGCATGGTGCCCTCGACCTTCGCCCCGCCGCGGGACAGCTCGAGCCGGCGGATCGGGGTCCAGTCGTCGATCACGTCGCCCGCCCCGACCTCGGCGAGGGCGTCGAGGACGTGCCACGCGATCCCGTCGCCGCAGGACTTGTCGCGCGGGAAGTCGCTGCGGTCGAGCAGCAGCACCCGCAGGGTCGGGTCGTGCGTCAGGGCACCCAGCGCGGCGGACGCGCCCGCGGGTCCGGCGCCGACCACGACGAGGTCCCAGTGCTCCGGGGTCGCTCACCTCACCAC
This sequence comes from uncultured Actinomycetota bacterium, assembly GCA_963806925.1. Taxonomy (GTDB): domain Bacteria; phylum Actinomycetota; class Actinomycetes; order Propionibacteriales; family Nocardioidaceae; genus Nocardioides. The sequence goes on from CAWEAI010000002.1 coordinate 205,420, forward strand.
CACCAGCAGGACCGCGTCGACGAGGGCGATGGCGATCGCTGCCACGAAGGGCACCCGTCCGCGGCCCGCGACGACGAGGACCACCAGCGCCGACGATCGACACGCCCACGGCCACCGCGGCGGGTGTCGAGGGAGACGCGCCCACCAGCACGACGACGGACGCCAGTGCCAGCACCGCTGCGGCCACCGGCGCGATGAGGCGCGGGCCGAGCCGGTGCGGCAGGCCGCGTACGCCGGTCGCCAGGTCGTCCTCGACGTCGGGCAGGACGTTGACCAGGTGGGCGCCGACGCCGAGCAGCGCCGCCCCCGACCGGCCACCACCACGGCGGCTGCGACCCGCCGGCCAGCGCGACGAAGAAGGTCAGGCCACCGAACGCGAGCGCGTAGGGGAGCCACGACCAGGACGGTCGCCTTGAGACCGAGGTTGTAGGCCCAGCCGCACGCCACGCACCCGAGGTGGACCAGCCCTGCGGCGACCCCGACGGCGAGCGACAGGGCGAGCGTGGCGAGCGACGGCTGCAGCACACGCGATCCGTACGACCCGCGGCGGACCCGTCGCCGTTGACGAGCGGCTTGTCCGACCGTCCCGAGGACCGGTCGCGGGCCAGGTCGAGGAGGTCGTTGCTCCAGCCGATGGACAGCTGCCCGGCCAGCACCGCCGACACGACCAGCGCAGCTGTTGCGGCGGTCGAGCCCCTGCGCACCGGCCAGCAGCGCGACGAGCACCGTCACGGCCACAGTCGGACCCGAGGTGCGCGGAGCCGAGCAGCCCCCGGACCACGGTCGCGGGCGATCCTGCACGACCGGTCGCAAGACCTGCGGTCATGGGCATCCCCTTCGTCTCAGATGGCCCCGGCGAGGATGCGGGCGACCCCGGGTGCGGATGGCTCCGACGTTACCCCTGTCAGGGTTTCCCCTACGTTCTCCGGTGGTTGACGGATTCCGCCGCGCCTCGGGCACGCATGTGCCACCCTGACCGCGGCGCTCGAGACAACGGGCTGCCGGCGAGACCCCGGATGGAAGGACCCAGGTGTCCGAGGACGACGTCGAGACGGGCATGCCCGAGCCCTCGCGCCGAGACGGTGCCGACGCGGCTCAGGACGTCCTCCTCGACTCGATGGACGCCGTCTCGATGGACGCCGTCTCGCTGGACGCCGTCAGCGACCGCGTCGCGTGGCAGCTCGCCGTGGACGCCGCAGGCGTCGGTGCCTTCGTGTGGGACCTCACCTCCGACCGGCTGAGGTGGGACGGACGCCTGCTCGAGCTCTTCGGTCTCGACGAGACGACCTTCGGCGGCAACATCGAGTCCTTCAACCGGTGCGTCCATCCCGACGACCTGGCCCGGGTGAGCGACGCGCTCGGGCAGCGCCGTCGCCACCTGCGGCGACTTCGCCGCCGAATACCGCGTGCTGCGCCCCGACGGCAGCATCCGCTGGATCGAGGCACGTGGACGCGCCCTCGCCGACCACCCGGGCGGACCGGCCGAGCGACTGGTCGGCGCCGCCTACGACACGACCGGGGTCCGCGAGGGCGAGGCGCGGATCGACCGCGTGCTGGAGTCGATGTCCTCGGCGTTCTTCCAGCTCGACCAGGACTGGCGCTTCACCTACGTCAACTCCGAGGCGGAGCGTCTCTTCGGCGAGGGGCGCACGTCCCTGATCGGCAGAAGCATCTGGGAGGCCTTCCCCGCCTCCGTCGGGAGCGACTTCGACACCCACTACCGCGAGGCCGTCACGACCGGGAGCCCCGTCTCCTTCGAGGCCTACTACCCACCGCCGCTGGACGCCTGGTACGAGGTGCGCGCCTGGCCGTCCACCGAGGGTCTGGCCGTCTACTTCGTCGACATGACCGCCCGACGCGAGGCGCAGCACGCGCGGGACCGGTCGGCGCGCCGCCTCGCCCTCCTCGCCTCGGTCTCCGAGGCGCTCACCAGCACCCTCGACCCGACCGAGGGCGTGCGCCGCCTCGCGACCCTGCTCGTGCCCGAGCTCGGGGACTGGTGCCTGGTCACCCTCGTCGAGGACCCCCACGACCCGGACTGGCGCCGGGGCCTGCGCGACGTCGCCTGGGCGCACGCCGACCCGACGATGGCGGCGACGCTGGAGCGGTATGCGCCGCTGCGGATCGACGCGTTGACGGACAGGTCCTTCCTCGGCCGGGCGATCAGGGAGATGAAGCCGGTCCTGCTGGGCTCCGACGCGGCCACCATGATCGCTGACGTGCTGGTCCCGGGCGAGGCCCGCGACCGCTCCTGGAGCTCGACCCGGCATCGGCGCTGGTCGTGCCGCTGCAGGCGCGCGGTCGCACGGTCGGGGTGGTGAGCCTCTTCCGCGGCGCCGATCGCCAAGCCTTCGCGACCGCCGACCAGTCCCTGCTCGAGGACATCGGGTCCCGCGCGGCGCTCGCGCTCGACAACGCGCGCCTCTACGCCTCGCAGCGCGACGTCGCCGAGGCCCTGCAGCGCAGCATGCTCACCGATCCCCCGCAGCTCGACGACGTGCAGATCGCGACCCGCTACACCCCCGCGGGCGAGACGGCTCGCATCGGTGGCGACTGGTACGACGCCTTCGTCCAGCAGAGCCGCGGGCCCGGCCGGTCACGACCTCGTGGTGGTGGTCGGCGACGTCGTGGGCCACGACGTCGAGGCTGCCGCAGCGATGGGGCAGCGTCCGTGGCCTGCTGCGCGGCATCGCCGTGCACAGCGGCTACGCGCCGGCAGCCATCCTGTCCGGGGTGGACGAGGTGATGGAGTCGCTGCGGCTCGAGACGACGGCCACGGCGGTGGTGGCCCGTCTCGAGTGGCACCCCCGACTCGGCGCGCACGCCGGGGAGGAGGTCGTCCTCCGCTGGGCGCACGCCGGCCACCCGCCCGGCCTGCTGCTGAGTCCCGGCGGCGAGGTCGTCCCGGCTCGCCGACGTCGCCGGCAACGACCTGCTGCTCGGTCTCGACCCTCATTCCCCCCGCGCCGAGGGCGTCGCGCTTCGTGGCCCCCGGTTCGACGCTGCTCCTCTACACCGACGGCCTCGTCGAACGACGCGACCGCGACGTCGACGACGGCGTCGACGCCCTCGCCGGACTGCTCCACGACCTGGCGCCCGGGGGCCGACGACCTGGACGACCTGTGCGACCAGCTGCTCGCCGGCATGATCGACGACACCCCCGAGGACGACGTCGCCCTGCTCGTCGTCCGACTCGCGTCTGCCTGACACCACTCCCGGTCAGCGGCCGGGCAGCGTCCGGTCAGCGGCCGGTCAGCGGCCGACCGGGTCCTGCTCGCCCGTCTGGACGCGCCACAGGGCGGCGTACGCCCCGTGCGTGGGCGATGAGCTCGTCGTGCGTGCCCGCCTCGACCACCCGCCCGGCGTCGAGCACCCAGATCCGGTGCGCGTGCCGCACCGTGGAGAGGCGGTGGGCCACCACGATCGCCGTGCGCTGGGCGGTGGCGCGGCGCAGGGATCGCTGGATCGCGGCCTCCGTCTCGTTGTCGACCGCGCTCGTCGCCTCGTCGAGGACCAGGACCGCCGGGTCGCGCAGGAGCGCGCGGGCCAGGGCCAGGCGCTGACGCTGGCCGCCGGAGAGGGTCACTCCTCGCTCCCCCACCCAGGTGTCGAGACCCGTCGGGCGTCGCCTCGATGAAGTCGAGGGCAGCGGCGGCCTCGGCGGCGGCCCGCACCTCGTCCAGGGTGGCGCCCGGACGGCCGTAGGCGATGTTGTCGGCGATCGTCCCGGCGAACATGAAGACGTCCTGGGCGACGTAGCCCAGGGAGCCGCGCAGCGAGTCCCAGTCGAGGTCCCGGACGTCCTGGCCGTCGAAGAGCACGCGCCCCTCGCGTGGATCGTCGAAGCGCAGCACCAGGCGCAGCAGCGAGGACTTGCCGGACCCGGTGGAGCCGACGATCGCATGGGTCTCACCCGCCGGAACGACCAGGTCGATGCCGTGCAGGACGTCCGGGCCGTCGGCGTAGCCGGCCCGGACCCCGTGGAGCTCCACCCGCCCGGCCACCGGCCGCTTCGAGGGCGGTGGAGCCGGCCGGAACCGTCACCGGGACCGCGAGCAGCCCCAGGATGCGAGCTGCGGAGGCCCGGCCGCGCTGGTAGAGGTCGAGGACCTCGGCGACCTCGGTGAGCGGCCACAGCAGGCGCTGGGTCATGAAGACCAGCACGGAGTAGAGGCCCACCTCGAGGTCGCCACGCAGCGTGGACCAGCCACCGAGGAGCAGGGTGCAGGTGAAGCCGGCCAGGATCGCGAGGCGCACCAGGGGCACGAAGGCGGCCGACGAGCGGATCGCCTCGGTGTTGGCCTCGCGGTAGGCCTGCGAGACCGCGGCCACGCGGTCGCGCTCCCGGTCCTCGGCGGTGAAGGCCTTGATCGTGGCGATGCCGGCGATGTTGGCCGACAGGGTGCTCGACAGGTCGGAGACAGCGACGCGGACCCGGTCGTAGAGCGGCTCGAGCCGTCGCTGGAACACCAGGGACCCGACCACGATCACCGGGATCGGCAGGAAGGCCCAGACGAGCAGCTGCGTCGAGGCGGCCGCGAACACCGCCCCCACCAGCAGCACGTTGAGCACGGTCTGCAGGATCGCCGGCGCACCGACGTCGAGGAAGCGTTCGAGCTGGTTGACGTCGTCGTTGAGGGTGGCGATCGTCGAGCCCGAGGGCCGGCTCTCGTGCCAGCCGAGGTCGAGGTGCTGGACGTGGTCGTAGGCCTCGACCCGGAGGTCGTGCTCGACCCCCTGCGCGAGACCGCGCCACAGCACGCTGGCGACGTACTGGCTCAGCGACTCCACGATCCAGACCACGGCGTTGATGACCGCGAGCCAGCCGAGCTGGGCGTAGCGCGACTCGACGCCCAGCACCTCGCCGACGAAGGACGCGTCACCGCGGACCACGACGTCGACCGCGGCACCGATCAACAGCTCGGGGACGACGTCGGCGACCTTGTTGATCGTCGAGGCGACCACGGCACCGACGAAGCGGGCGCGGTAGTCGTCGTAGCGACGCCACAGGGCGCGCAGGGGCTGGGTCGCGGCGGCTGGCACCCCCGCAGGTTCTCAGGTGTCCAGGTGCTCGTTGCGCAGCAGGGTCATCCGGTCCAGCAACGACTCGAGGCTCTCCTCGAACTCCCCCGCGGCATGGTCCTCGGAGAGGGACTGCCGCATGCGGTGCACGTGAGGGTAGTCGCGCACCTCTTCATCGTCGCCCGACCTGTCGTCGAGGACGTCGAGGGGACCCACGTCGGCACCGTGGTTGGAGACCTCGAGCAGCAGGTGACCGAGCAGGACGCTGGTGTAGGCGCGGTAGGCGGCGACCGCGGCCTCGTCGGTGAAACCCTCGGAGACCAGACCGGCCAGGAACACCTCGACCCACGCCAGGCTGCGCAACGGTGGCCGGAGCCACGGCGCCTCGGGCGGCCGGGACGCCACGAGGGGGAAGGCCTTCGGGTGCTCGAGCGCCACCCGTCGTACGCCGTGGGCGAGCCGGACGAGGAAGTCCTGCCACCCGTCACGCGGCGCGTCGAGCACGTCCTCGTCGCGGCGCATCCCCTCGACGAGTCGCTCGACGACCGCGTCCAGCAGGTCCTCCTTGCCGGGCACGTAGCGGTACAGGGCCATGGCCTCGACGCCGAGCTCGTTGCCGAGGCGGCGCATCGTGAGGCCCGGCAGCCCGTGCTCGTCGATGAACGCGATGGCGGCCTCGACGATGCGCTCACGTGAGAGCGGTCGGCGCGCCGAGGGGGGCTGCCGCCCGTCGACGACCTCCGCGTCGGCATCGCGCACCGGCGTCGTCGTCGCATCGGGATGGGTCCTGGACGTGGGCACGGATCTCCTGTCGTGGCTCCTCTGCGATGGACCTTAACCCCGCTCGCAGCGTCCTCACCCCAAGGGACCGGACGCGGTGGCGCCGGCGGGGTGTCTGTGGTTGGTTTACATCGTCAACTGACAACGTAAACTCGCGTTTCGGCGCGCATCACCGGAGGTTTGCACGACATGGAAGACACCTTGCAGGACGGCATGCGCGACGGCGTGATCGCTCATCTCGGAGTTCGTGCCCAAGCTGCTGCTGTTCGCACTGATCCTCGTCGTCGGTCTCCTCGTCGCGAAGGCGATCGCCAAGGCCCTCAACGCCGTGCTCGAGCGGGTCGGCTTCGACCGAGCCGTCGAGCGCGGGGGTGTCAAGCAGGCCATGGCCAACTCGAAGATGGACGCCAGTGACGTCGTCGCCAAGCTCATCTACTACACGCTCATGCTCTTCGTGCTCCAGCTCGCCTTCAGCGTGTTCGGCCCCAACGCGATCAGCGACCTGATCGAGCGCGTCATCACCTTCATCCCGAGCCTGATCGTCGCCATCATCATCGTGGTCGTGGCCTCGGCCATCGCCGCCGCGGTCAAGACCCTGGTCGAGGGCACCCTCGGCGGCCTGTCCTACGGCCGGACCATCGCCAACATCGCCTCGGTCTTCATCCTGTTCCTCGGCATCGTCGCTGCGCTCAACCAGATCGGCGTCGCCACCACCGTCACCCGCCCGTCCTGGTCGCGATCCTGGCGACCGTGGCCGGTGTCATCATCGTCGGCGTCGGCGGCGGGCTCGTCCGCCCGATGCAGCAGCGGTGGGAGGGCTACCTCACCAAGGCCGAGGAGGAGGCGCCCAGGATCAAGGCCCAGGCGGCCGGCGCTCCCAGCGTCGGGGACCAGGCCCGTCAGGCGGCGGACCGCGTCCAGGACCACGGCGCACCGCGCGTCTGACGCGCCGCACCCCCTGCACCTCGTTCGACCAGGACGTGCAACGGCCCCCGCTCCACGACCACGTGGCTCGGGGGTCGTCGTGCGTTCAGCGAGCGGCCTCGAGGTAGGCCAGCATCCGGTGGAACAGCTCGGAGACCCGCCGCAGCTCCGCGGAGACGTCGCCGACGTCCTCGTCGAGGTCGACCTCCCGCGCGGCGCGCCAGTCCGGGCGGTAGTGGTCAGCCAGCGCGGCCGACACCAGGCTGGCGTCGCGCACGACCCGAGGATCCACCGACCACACCACCTCGAAGAGCCGACCCGGGAGCTCGACGGCCGAGAGGCACGCCGGCAGGTCGGGGGCGTCGCAGACCACCAGCCACTCGCGGTTGAGCGGAGCCTCCGGCGGCAGGCCGACCTCGACCGGACGGGTGCCGCCGAGGGCAGCGGGATCGGTGAAGTCGGCGAAGACGACGGTCGACCTCGCGGTGCGCGACAGCTCGAGCCACCGCTCGTAGGACGCGCGCAGGAACCTCTCGCGCTGGAACCCACCGAAGAGCACCGGCTGGGAGGCGCGGGCGCAGCACTCGTCCTCGATGGCGTGGCTCAGTGCGATCAGCGTGATCCGCGACAGCACCTGCGGTACGAGCTCCACGTGGCGGCGGCGGAGCTCGGCGTAGACCGACCCCGAGGCGAGCGGTACGACGACCACGCGGCGTACGGCCGCCTCGAGGGACAGGCCGCCCTGGCGGTGTCGGACGACCTCCAGCACGGCGTCCACGTCCGAACGGGCATATCGTCGGTGTCCACCGGCACGTCGCGTCGGGCGGGGGAACCCGTGCCGTGACTCCCAGCTGCGCAGGGTCGCACTCGGCACCCCGGTGAGACGAGCGAGGTCACTGATGGTCAACGAGCCGCCCGGGAAGCGCTGCACCTGCCGACCCCTCCGCCCGTCGCCTAGATTTAGTTGGAAGTGTTGCATAGGTTGTCGTCGTCCAGCAGAGCACGAAGTGGGAGTACCGATGAGCTCACACACCACGGACGAGGCGCTCCGGCGCCTGCTCGACGAGGGCCGACGACGTGCGACGGCGATCGGGCCCGACCATGCCCGCCTCTGGGAGACGCTGGCCCTGGCCACCGAGGGGGGCAAGCGGTTCCGTCCCGCCCTGCTGCTGTCCACGCACGACGCGCTCGGTGGTGACCTGGGGGACCAGGCCGTGCAGGTCGGTGCCGCGCTCGAGCTCCTGCACACTGCCTTCGTGATCCACGACGACGTCATCGACGGTGACCACACCCGGCGCGGTCGGCCCAACGTGAGCGGCACCTTCCGGGCCCAGGCGCACGCCGACGGAGCCGACCAGGCCGAGGCCGACCACTACGGGCGGACCGCTGCGATCCTCGCGGGCGACCTCGGCCTCACCACCGCCGTACGCACGGTGGCGACGTGCGGCGCGCCCGTCGACGTGGTCGCGCGACTGCTCGACCTCTTCGACGACGCCCTGCACACGACGTCGGCCGGCGAGCTCGCCGACGTACGCCTGACGCTCGACCTGGCGCCGGCGTCGCTGGCCGAGAGCGTCACGATGGAGGCCGACAAGACCGGTGCCTACTCCTTCGCGCTCCCCCTCCAGGCAGGTGCGGTGCTGGCCGGGGCCGACGAGGCCACCGTCCTGCGCCTCGGGGAGGCGGGCCTGGTGCTGGGGATCGCCTTCCAGCTGGTGGACGACCTGATCGGTGTCTTCGCAGACACGTCCCTGTCGGGCAAGAGCGCGACCGGCGACCTGCGCACGCGCAAGCAGACCCCGCTGATGGTCCACGCGCGCTCGACCCCCGAGTGGGAGCAGATCCGGCTGCACCTCGGACGTGACCTCGACGACGCCGAGCTCGAGGAGGTCCGCCGCCTGCTGACCGCGTCGGGGTCGCGCAGCTTCGTCGAGGAGCTCGCCGAGGCGCAGCTCACCGCGGCGCGAGCCGTCTTCGACGGCCTCGGCTTCTCGATCGACTTCCTCGACGCCCTCACCGCCACCATGCACCCGAGCGCGCTGGCGCGCAGCGAGGTCGCGGCATGACGCTCCTGGTCCGCCGTCGCGACCCCCGGACCCTCTACGACACCGTCGCCGAAGGTGCCGCCGCCGAGGTCATCCGCCAGCTACTCCAGCTCCTTCGGGCTCGCCTCGCGGCTGCTCGCCGAGCCGGTCCGCACCCAGGTCCGCAACATCTACGCCCTGGTGAGGGTGGCCGACGAGGTCGTCGACAACCCTGATCCCGCGCTGCCGTCCGCGACCCGCGCCACCCTGCTCGACGGGCTGCAGGACGACCTGCGCCGCGCGATGGACAGCGGCTACAGCGCCAACCTCGTCGTGCACGCCTTCGCCCGCACGGCCCGCTCGGTGGGGATCGAGGCGGCGATCGTCGATCCCTTCTTCGACTCCATGCGGATGGACCTGGAGACCACCGTCCACACCCCGGAGAGCTTCGAGCACTACGTCCACGGCTCCGCCGAGGTGGTCGGACTCATGTGCCTGCGCGCCTTCGTCGACGCGCCCGACGCCTCCCGCGCCCCGTCGTCGGGCTACGACGCGCTGGCGCCCGGCGCACGTCGGCTGGGTGCGGCCTTCCAGAAGCTGAACTTCCTGCGCGACCTCGCCGAGGACCACGACGTCCTGCGCCGCGACTACTTCCCGGGCCTGAGCCCCGACCGCTTCAGCGACGACGACCGCGACCGCATCCTCGACGACATCGACGCCGACCTCGACGCAGCCGCCGCGGTCCTGCCCCTGCTCCCGGCCAGCAGCAGGCGGGCGGTCCGGGCGGCCCACGCGACCTTCGCCGAGCTCGGCACCCGCCTGCGCCGCACCCCTGCCACCGAGATCCGTCGCACCCGGGTGCGCGTGCCCGCCACGGTCAAGCTGCGCATCGCGGCCCACGCCCTGTCCGGTCCTCGCTCGTGAAGGTCGTCGTCATCGGCGGCGGCATCGCCGGCCTCGCCACCGCCGCTCTGCTCGCCTCCCGCGGACACGAGGTCGACCTGCTCGAGAAGAACGACCAGCTGGGGGGCCGGGTCGGCAGCATCGAGCGCGACGGCTTCCGTTTCGACACCGGCGCCTCGTGGTACCTGATGCCCGAGGTGTTCGAGCACTTCTTCGAGCTGCTGGGCACCACGGCCGAGGCCGAGCTCGACCTGATCACGCTCGACCCCAGCTATCGCGTCTTCTTCGAGGGCCACGACGAGCCGCTCGACCTGCGGCCCGACCGCGCCCACAACCGCGCGCTGTTCGAGTCCGTGGAGCCCGGCGCCGGGACGGCGTTCGACGCCTACCTCGCCTCCGCGGAGGAGACCTACGACCTGGCACTGCGGCGGTTCCTCTACAGCAACTTCGACTCCTCGTCATCGTTCCTGCGCACCGACGTGCTGCGCCGTACGCCGCTGCTGGGTCGGCTGCTCACTCGCTCCCTGGCCAGCCACGTCGCGGCTCGGTTCTCCGACAACCGACTGCGCCAGGTCCTGGGCTATCCCGCGGTGTTCCTTGGCTCGTCCCCGAGCCGCGCGCCGAGCATGTACCACCTGATGAGCCGGCTCGACCTCGGTGACCGCGTGCTCTACCCGCAGGGCGGGTTCACCCGTCTGATCGAGGTCGTCGCCGAGCTGGCCGAGCGCCACGGCGCCCGCCTGCACACCGGCGCCGGCGTCACCCGGATCCTCACCAGCCAGCCGTCCCGCGGCCGGCCGCGGGTCACGGGCGTCGAGCACACCACGGCGGACGGCGAGCGTCGTACGACCGCGGCGGACGTCGTCGTCGGGGCCGCGGACCTCCACCACCTCGAGACCTCGCTCCTCCCCTCGGACCTGCAGACCCATCCCGAGCAGGCGTGGCGGCGGCGCTCCCCCGGCCCGGGTGCGGTGCTGGCCATGCTGGGCGTCGAGGGCCGTCTGCCGGAGCTGGCCCACCACTCGTTGTTCTTCACCTCCGACTGGGACCAGAACTTCGGCGACATCTTCGGCGCCGACTCCCGGGTCCCGGACCCGGCGTCGGTCTACGTCTGCAAGCCGTCCGAGACCGACCCGTCCGTCGCCCCGGAGGGCACCGAGAACCTCTTCGTCCTCGTCCCGGTGCCGGCCGACGTCCGGATCGGCGCCGGCGGCGACGACGGCGCCGGATCGGAGGCGGTCGAGCGCACCGTCGACGCCGCGATCGACCAGGTCGCGGGCTGGGCCGGCATCTGCGACCTGCGCGAGCGCATCCGTGTGCGGCACACGGTCGGGCCCGCGGACTTCGAACGGCGCTACAACTCGTGGCGCGGCGGTGCCCTCGGGCTCGAGCACAACCTGCGCCAGAGCGCGTTCCTGCGGCCGGGCAACACCTCGTCGAAGGTCGACGGCCTGCTCTACGCCGGGGCCACCACCGTGCCGGGCGTGGGACTGCCGATGTGCCTGATCAGCGCCGAGCTCGTGCTCAAGCGCCTGACCGGCGACCGGTCGTCGCTCCCGGTGACCGGATGAACCTGCTGCACTGGTCCTACGTCGCGATGCTCGCCTTCTGCCTCGTCGGGACCCTGCCGCTGGTGCCCGCCTTCGGGCTCCGGGTGCTGCGCCAGCCGATCCGCCTGCTGCTCACCGTCCTCGCCGCCGGCACGCCGTTCCTCATCTGGGACCTGCACGCCACCGACGCGGGGCACTGGTGGTTCGACGAGGCCCAGACGCTGCCGTGGCGCATCGCGGGACTGCCGCTGGAGGAGGTCGCCTTCTTCGTGGTGATCCCACTGGTCGCCGTGCTGACCTACGAGGCGGTGCGCGTCGCCCGGGCCCGGGCGACCTCCCGTCACGACCGGGGGGTCCGATGACCTACACGGGGATCGCCGCGGTGGCGGTGCTGGTGGCGCTCGTGCTCGATCGCTGGGTCGCGCGCACCCGGTTGACGACGACGCGCGACTGGTGGTCGGCCTACGCGATCATCATCTTCTTCCAGCTCCTGACCAACGGCTGGCTCACCGGCCGCGAGATCGTCCGCTACTCCTCGGACGCGATCGTGGGCACCAGCGACGTGGTGTTCATCGGCGACGGGCGGCTCTTCTTCGCACCCGTCGAGGACGTGGCGTTCGGCTTCGCCCTCGTGCTCACGTCGTGCGTGGTGTGGGTGTGGCTCGGTCGCCGGCAGCGCAGACGAGACCGGCGGGGGGACGGCGTGAGCGTCGCGACCCGGCTGCAGTCGCTCCAGCAGTCGATCGAGACGGCCACGCAGCCCACCGACATCGGGGTGCCCGGGCCCACCTCGCTCGACATGGCGCGTGCCTTCCGCTCGGTCCGCGCCGACCCGCTCACGTTCCTGGGCGAGGTGTCGCATCGCTTCGGCGACCTCGTCTCCTTCCCTGTCCCGGGGCCACCCGTGCTGCTGGTCACCGACCCCGAGGTCGCCCGCCACGTGCTGCAGTCGTCGGCCCGCAACTGGGGCAAGGACACCGTCCAGTACGCCGCCCTGGCCCGCGTCACCGGTCCGGGACTGCTGGCCTCCTCGGAGCCCGACTGGATCGAGCACCGGCGACTCGCGGCGCCGGCCTTCCACCACCAACGCCTCGAGGCCGTCGGCGACCAGGTGCGCGCCGCGGCCCGGGCGGCCGTCGCAGCGCGTCTCGGCGGCAGCGACTTCCGCAGCGGCGACATCGTCGACGTCGCGGCACTGACGCATCGCATCGGCCTCGACGCCGTGGGCCGGGCCCTGTTCTCCGCGGACCTCTCCGGCCAGGCTCAGCAGCTGCTCCGCGCGACCAGCGACTCCGCCGAGCTGGTCGTGCGGCTGGGTCGCTCCATCCTGCCGCGAGCGCAGTGGACGCCGACCCGGACCAACCTGCGGCTGCGCTCGACCCGGCGCCGCCTCGACGCGAGCACCGCCGAGATCATCGCCCAGCGGCGCGCGCGGACCTCGACGGACCGCTCGCACGGCGACGACCTGCTCGGACTCCTGCTCGACAGCGACCTGCGCGATGCCGAGATCCGCGACGAGCTCGTGACCATGGTCATCGCCGGGCACGAGACGGTGGCCGCGTCACTGGCCTGGACGCTGATGCTCCTCGCGGAGCACCAGCCCACCCAGGACCGCCTGCGCGCCGAGCTCGCCGGGCACGCGGGGCCGGTGTCGCTGACCGCGCACCGTGACTCCCTGCCCTGGACCCGCGCCGTCATCGACGAAGCGCTGCGGCTCTACCCCCCGGCCTGGGTGGTGTCGCGCCGCGCCCTGGGACCCGACGTCATCGACGGTCACGACGTGCCGGCCGGGACGCTGGTGATCATCAGCCCCTGGCTCGTGCACCGCCGCCCGGACCCGTGGACCGACCCGCTCGCCTTCCGGCCCGAACGCTTCCGGGACCCGGGCGCCGTCCGGCACGCCTACCTGCCGTTCGGGCAGGGCCCGCGCCTGTGCATCGGTCGCGAGTTCGCGCTGGGCGAGATGGTCCTGGTGCTGAGCGAGCTGCTACGCGAGCACCGCCTCGACCTCCCGTCCGGGTGGTCGCGGCCGGCTGCGCAGGCACAGGTGGCCGTGCACCCGCGCGGCGGCATGCCGCTGCGCGTGAGTCGCGTCGGCGTGGCGCCGTGACGGGCGTCGTCCTCGTCCTCGTGCTGCTCCTCGCAGCCGGGGCCGCGGCCTGGCTGCTGGCAGACCTGCGAGCCGTCCCGCGCGGTGTCCTCCCCACCGGTCCGCAGCCCTCGGTGTCGGCGGTCGTCCCCGCCAGGAACGAGGCGGCGACGTTGCCCGAGCTCCTCCAGTCGCTGCAGGCGCTGGCCCTGGTCGACGTCGTGGTCGTCGACGACTCCTCGACCGACGCCACCGCAGACGTCGCCCGGGCGGGTGGAGCCACCGTGCTGAGCGCCACGTCTCCCCCGCCCGGCTGGACCGGCAAGGCGTGGGCCTGCCAGCTCGGTGCCGATGCCTCCCGCGGCAACCTCCTGCTCTTCCTCGACGCCGACACGGCGCTGGAGCCCGACGCCCTCGCCGGTCTGCTGGAGATGCACGAGCGCCACGGCGGGCTGGTGTCGGTGCAGCCCTACCACCGGGTCGAAGCGGCCTACGAACAGCTCTCGTCCTACTTCAACGTCATGTCCCTGATGGCCAGTGGTGCGTTCGCCCGCTCCCCTGCGCGACGCCCGATGGCCTTCGGGCCGTGCCTGCTGACCTCGCGCGCCGACTACGGCGCCGCGGGCGGGCACGCGGCGGTGCGCGCGGCGATCCTCGACGACGTGGGTCTGGCAGCGGCGTACGACGAGGTGGGCCTGCCGGTGCTCTGCGCGGTGGGCGGCTCTGCGATCCGGATGCGGAGCTACCCCGGCGGGCTGCGTCAGCTGGCCGACGGGTGGACCAAGAACTTCGCCTCGGGGGCATCGGCCGCCTCCGCCACGCCTGCGGCCGGGGCCGGGCTGTGGATCAGCGCCCACCACGCCGTCGCCGTCGGTGCGGGTCTCGCCGTCGTCGAGTCGGCGACCGGGTGGGGCGCCTCGCTGAGCTACGGCGCTCCGCTGCTGTGGGCGATCGCCTGGGTCGCCGTCGCCGTGCAGCTGCGGTGGATCCTGCGCCGCATCGGCTCGTTCCGCTGGTGGACGTGGGCCCTCTTCCCGGTCTGCCTCGTCGCGTTCGACGTGATCTTCGCGCGATCGGCCTTCCACACGGTGCTGCGCAGGTCCGTGCAGTGGCGCGGCCGCGAGGTGTCGTTGCGGTCCACCTCCGAGGAGGTCCGCTGATGCTGCGGTTGTTGATGCCACAGGCCGTGACGGTCGCTGTCGACGTCGTGGTGCAGGGCCTCTTCCATGCCGGCACGGGCTACGCCGCCCACCGGCTGGGCGACGAGCGACTGCGGCGCGACGGCTGGCTGCTGCGTCCCCGCGACTTCGAGGCCGGTGGCCGGTGGTATCGCGACCGCCTGCACATCCACCGCTGGAAGGACAGGGTGCCGGAGGCCGGCGCCCTCTTCCAGGGCGGGGTGAGCAAGCGCCGGCTGCCGGCGTACGACGTGGGCGGACTCGAGCTGTTCGCTCGCGAGACGCGTCGGGCCGAGCTGGGCCACTGGTGGGCGATGGCGTGCAGCCCGCTGTTCCTCCTGTGGAACCCACCGCTCCCGTCGGCGTTGCTGGTCGCCTACGGCGTGGGGATCAACCTGCCCTTCATCGCCATCCAGCGCTACAACCGCCTCCGGACACAGGCCATCCTCGCGCGCAGGCGCGGATGAAGGAGGACGAGGACGTGCGACACGGCCCCATCGCCCAGCTGCTGATCTCCTGGTCGCCACTGAGCGTGATCCTCCTCGCCTACGCCGTGGCGGGCTGGATCAGCGCACCGCTGCAGGAAGGTGATGGCGCCTCGACCAACCGGTTGGGTGCGGGGCTCCATGTCATGGGACCGGCAGAGGCCGACGAGCGGGTCTTCGGCACCGTTCCGACGGTGTGGCTGCAGCAGCGGCTCCACGACGCGACGTCGCAGTGGTACGACGTCGTCGCCGCGCTGGTCTACGTGACGCACTTCGTCACGATTCCGCTGCTGACGGCCGTCACCTGGTTCTTCCTGCGCGAGCGGTTCACGGCATGGCTGGTGGCCGTGCTGTCCATGTCGGTCGTCGGCATCGTCGGCTACGTCGCCTATCCCGCAGCCCCGCCGTGGCTCGCCGCTGAGCGGGGCGACATCGGGACGGTCGACCGGATCTCGCACATCGGCTGGGAGCACATCAACCTCGACGTCGTGGCACGGCTCACCGAGCTCGGCCAGTCCGGCAGCAATCCCGTCGCCGCGATGCCGTCGTTGCACGCGGGAGCGGCCCTGCTGGTGGCGCTGTTCCTCTGGCCGTCGGTCGGCGGCCTCGTCCGCGTCCTGCTCGCGGCGTACGCCGTGGCGATGGCCCTGACGCTCGTCTACACCGGCGAGCACTACGTCGTGGACGTCGCCGCCGGCTGGCTTCTCGCGGCCGGCGCGACCCTCGTGGCTCAGTACGGGCTCAGCCGGCGCTGGCAGTCTCGTCCGGATGGTCCAGGTCTGCGAGCAGCTGGTCGCACCGGGTGACCAGCTCGGAGACCGCACCCAGGAAGCGGGCCGTGCTCTCACCGACGTGGAGGTCGTCGAAGTAGTGGTGCCGCATCGCCATCCGGGCGAAGTGGTGCTCGTCGCGCTCGAGCCGTTCGCCCAGCAGCGACGCGAGGTCGTCGACGGCGTCGGCGTCCACGACGTCGGCGCACCGGCTGATCGGGATCTGCTGTCGGAGCTGCTCGAGGTCGCTGTGCTGGTCGGTGAGGAAGATCGGTCTGTCGGTGTGGAGGTAGAGCCAGTCCAGGCCGACCGAGGAGACATCGGTGACCATGGCGTCACACGCCGGCATGACGGCCAGGATGTCGCCCGCCACCACGGCCACGTGGCCGGCGGCGGGATCCTCCGCCGCGGCCGCGGCCAGCAGCCGGAGGATCTCCAGGTGAGCAGCCGCGACCGACGGCGTACGGCTCGTGGTGACCTTGGGGTGCGGCTTGTAGACGAGCCTGACGTCCGGCACGTCGAGGATCGCTCGCACGATCGACTCGCCCATCGAGTGGACCGAGGTGTAGTCGTTGTAGTCGGCGTCCCCCTCCCAGGTGGGGGCATAGAGGACCGTACGACGCGTGCTGGGCTCGACCAGGGGTGTCCGACTCAGGTCGAGCTGCGGCCGACCGATGCGCACCAGCCGGCTCGCGTCGAACTCCAGCAGCCCGCTCACGTAGCGCTGGACGGCGGCCTCGCCCGCCACGAACACCCGGTCGTAGGCCTTGGCGTTGTTGCTCGCCATCGACTGCTTGTCGCTCTCGCCGTGGTTGATGTGGACGTGCAGGCGGCGGCCGTCGAGGAGGGAGTCGAAGTTCTGCGACGAGTTGTTGCAGTAGAGCACCACGCGGGGGTCGAGGTCGGCGTAGAGCGCGGTCAGTGCCGGCAGGGTCTCCGCGACGTGGACGGGCAGATCCGTGCGGGACTCGATCACCGTCGCCGACGCCGGATCACGCAGGACGAGGCAGACGGGGTGCACGAGATGCAGCGCGTCGAGGACCTCCAGCCACTGGATCAGCTGGTAGGTCCTGCTGGGGTCGCCCGCGAAGTAGGCGACGACGGGAACGGTGCTCACGACGAGAGTCTAGGTCCGGCACAGCAACCCGGAGGTGGAAGAGCCGGAACTTGTCGCCGACGTCTCTGGTGAGACGGTCGGAGGGCTTCTGATCGAGTCAGGCCAGTCCCAGCGCCGCCCGCAGTCGCGTCGGGTCCATGGTGACGAATCCGGAGCCGGTCGGTTCCTCATAGGTGTCGAGCAGGCGCAGCAGGTCGGGGCGCCTGGTGGGGTCCGAGGCGGCCTCGCGGGGAGTGGCGCCCGCCAACGCAGGAATCGGGTCGTCGAGCCATGCGTGCTCCTGAGCGCGGATGAACTCCGCGAGCGCGGCGGCCACAGCAGGATCGGCGGGGTCGAGAGCAGCACCCGAACCGGACAGCGGGGCGCGCCCGACCGCCTCGTGCACGTCAGCAGCCGGACGACGCGTCTGTCCCAGGAGAATGAGCCCGGGCTGGAGCGTGCGCACGCGGGCCAGCACCCGGTCCATCCGCGCTTCGCTGTTGACCTCCACCCGCAGGTCGGGGCCGTCCACCTCCAGAGTTGCGCGGATCCGTTCCATCCCATGCGTGGTCACGTGTTCGACCCAGTGCCCTGCCTCGCCCTCGACCGCGTCGAACGCCCTGTCGAGCAGGTCCGCCAAGGCGACCGGGTCGTCGGAGCGCAGCGTCGCCTCGCACATCACCAACGGTTCGCCCTCGGTGTTCTGCAGCTGGGGCGGCGCATACCGGGCGCTGAGGAGCGCGGCAAGCTCTTCGGGTCCAGGGCTTGCGTCGAGCAGCGAGATCAGACCGTCACGCTCGCGAAGAGTGACCTGCTCGAGCGCGCCGAAGGCCTGGATGGTGTCGCCGACAGGCACCAGGCGGGCGCAGATCAGTTCGCCGGCCCTGAGCGAGCGGCTCGCCGAACGTTCCTGCACGTCGACCCGATCGCCGGTGCGGATGTCGCGCGCGATGAACCCCTTGCCGGGCGTGACCGATTCGATCTCATGGACAGACCGCTCGACGAGCAGCCACTGGCCGGCCAGCAGCCGCTCATCGTCAGGCAGCAGCGCGCCACGCTCGGCGACGAACTCCTCGAACGCTCCCCCCTCGAACAGCACGAGGTCAGTGACGAGTCCCTCGTTGAGCGCCCGCCAGACCGCCCCCTCGTCGTTCCAGTGGTGGGCCCGGATCTCGGCGACGTCGATCGCCAGATCCCGCCACGGGCCATCGGAGACGTAGGTGCCTGCCTTCTGGTAGAGCCATGCCCCACGCGCGGTCAGCGGCACTGACTCACGGTTGCGGTGGCAGACCTTGTACTTACGACCCGATCCGCACCAGCACGGCTCGTTGCGGCCGATGTCCGTGCGCTCCTGCGGACGGAAACGAGTCAGGAGCTCGACCAGACCGTCATCGGCAGGCGCTCCGGCCCGCCGCAACAGGGAGAGGCCGCGCTCGGCGTTGCCACGGTCGCTGGCGTACCGCGACAGCTCGTACAGGGTGAGCAGGTGAGCACCGTCGAGGTCCAACGCCGCCTCGAACGCCTCCTCGGCCTCCAGGACGCGACCCATCCGCTCCAACGCCTTGCCACGCAACCAGCGCAACGACGCAGCGTGCCGCTGCGGCACCTGCTCCTCGAGCGTCTCGGCGAACAGACCCAGAGCCGCAGCGCCCGCGCGTCCGGCGCCGATCGTCTCCACCAGGAGCGCCCCGGCGACACTCGGATCGTCGAGAAACCCCACCATGTCACGCACCGGGTACGAGCCGGGTGACGGCGCCGTCCCACTGCTTGCACCGTCTCCCTCCCCCCAGATGTCCTCGATCATGCGATCGCTGTCGGCGGCCGCCTGCACGGCGTCGAACAGTCGTGCGACGTCGTCGTACATCCGGGTCAGAGCGAGCACCGCGAGCGCCCCGTCCTCGTCGAGCCGGTGGACCAGTGCGAGCCTGCTCACTCCCTTCGCGGTGCGCCACCGCTCGAAGTCGAAACCCGGCGGACCGACGAAGTCGCCATCGAAGGCCAGGCCAGCCGCGCGGAGCGCGTCCGTCAGCGGTGCGCTTGGCCGCACCAGGAGCTCCGGTTCCTTGAGGCATGCGTTCCACACCAGGTCGCTGACCTCGTCGGGCTCGCCCTCACCGTGCTGGCCGAGGCACTCGGCCAGTCGCTCCCCGACCCGCTGAGGGTCCGGAACGTCGACGATCGAGCTGATCTCCACACCCTCGTCCCGCACGGTGACACCCAACAGGTCCCCCGCACCCAGTCCGAGGCGCTGGAACGTCCCGCGCAGGAGGAGCCACGCGAAGTCGTCCGGCAGGTCGGCCGGTAGGCAGCGCTCGGCGATCAGCTCATGGTCCAGACCTCGTGTGGCGGGCACCAGCTCGGACCCGTCCACCAAGCGCTGGTACTCCTGCGCGTCGGTCAGGAACCACATGGGCGCCAGATCCGTGCCCAGCACCACGATGTCGTGCTCGGCCTCGATCGCGGTCAGCCGATGAGTGAGGGTTCGACCGCGCAACAGCGCGGAGAGCAACACAAAGCCGTCGTCTACCGCGACCACCAACGGCACGTCGTCGGACTCCAGCACCTCGGCGACCGTGTCCTCGGGCTCCACCCCGAGCTCCACGCCACGCCCGGCCAGGGCGACGATCAACTCTTCTTCATCCCACGCGCACCCGTCCGCCAGCAGGTCCAGGACAGCGGCGGCGACCTCGGACAAGGTGGCAGGCATCAGCACGCGCGAGACTCTACGCCGCAGAATCAGGTTGCCGTCGAGTGGTGATCGAGAGATGACCGAGCGGCGCCTGATCCGGCCCCGCGCCATGAGAACGAGGTGTGGGTCAGATGGAGGGCAGCAGGCTTGCGATCCGAGAGAGCTCGTCGGTGGTGTCGCGGGTGTCGAGCCAGAGGTCGAGCTCGGCGACGGGGACGGGTCGGGACATGTAGTTGCCCTGGGCCTGGTCACATCCCAGGGCTGCCAGCTCGGCGTACGCGGTGTGGTTCTCGACGCCTTCGGCGACCATCCGCAGGCCGAGGCTGTGCGCCAGGTCGATGGTGGACGCGACCAGGGCGGCGGCGCGGGCGTCGTCGGCCATCGGGATGATGAACGAGCGGTCCAGCTTGAGCTCGTCGATGGGCAGGTCGCGCAGGTAGGACAGTGAGCTGTACCCGGTGCCGAAGTCATCGATGGAGATCTGGACACCGCTGTCGCGCAGCCGGGTCAGGATGTCCCGGGCCCGGTCCCGGTCGGCCATCAGGAACTGTTCGGTGATCTCCAGCTGCAGGGCGGCGGGAGTGAGGTCCCGGGCGGTGAGCATGGCAACGACCTCGTCGGGCAGGGTGGCGTCGATCATCGAGCTGGCGGAGATGTTGACCGCAATCCTCAGGCATCGGCCTGCGGCGTGCCACGCCGCGGCCTGATCCAGGGCGATCTCGAGGACCACCCGGGTCATGGCACGCATCAACCCCGCGTCTTCGACCAGCTCCAGGAACGAGTCGGGGTAGAGCAGACCGCGGGTGGGGTGGTCCCAGCGCACCAGCGCCTCCACGTCGTGGACCTGCCCGGTGACCAGGTCGATCTTGGGCTGGTAGTGCACGACGAGCTGGGCGCTGGTCAGTGCGGTCCGCAGCTCGTTGACCGTACGCAGCCGGGTGATGTCGTCGGAGTCGTCGATGCTGCCGTAGGCGTGATGCCCCTCTCCGGAGGCCTTGGCCTTGTACATGGCTACGTCCGCCTTGCGCAACAACGTGCTCAGGTCACCTCCGTCGTGGGGGAACAGGGCGACGCCGATGCTCGCCGAGCTGTGGATCGCGATGTCGTCCAGGGCGAACGGTTCAGCCAACGCCGCGCCCATGTTGACCGCGACCGCGCCGGCCTGCTCGGCCCCCGCGTCGTCGAGCAGCACCGCGAACTCGTCGCCGCCCAGACGCACCAGCAGGTCCCCGGGCCGCAGGTGCTCGCTCAGACGCGCGCCGACCTGGATCAGCAGCTGGTCCCCGGCCTGGTGGCCCAGGCTGTCGTTGACCTCCTTGAACCTGTCCAGGTCCAACAACAGCAACGCCTGGCGCCGACAGTCCGGACCCGTCATCCGCGCGTCCGCCTGGACGTACAGCGCCCGTCGGTTCGGGAGCCCGGTCAGGTGGTCCGTCTCCGCCTGACGACGTAGGTCCGCCATCCGCAGCAGCTGGCGAAAAGCCACCTGGGTGCGAGCGCCCGCCGCCACCAGCGTGAGCCCTGCCATGGCAACCGCCAGGGTGGACACCGGGGTCCGGGTCCCCGCGATGAGCACGCCGAGCCCCGCGAGGGTGGCGAATCCCGACATCATCAGGGCCGTCGCTCGAGTTGCAGCACCCGCCGGAGCGGGCGCCACGTCACTGCGTGCGGAGCGGTACACGCACAGCGCGATCAGGGCGATGGCGATCGACCACAGCGCGTCGAGCGGGGTTCCGACCACGTAGGTCCCGTCGGTCACCTGCTGCGCGTAGACCACGTCCGCCGCTGCGTACGTCATCAGTCCCGCGATCAGCAGGACCAGTCGATCGCCCCACTGCAGGCCGCGCACGACCAGCATCCCGGACACGGCGGCCACCAGCAGCAGGTCGGCCAACGGGTAGGCGAGCGCCACGGCGGTGGCCAACGACCATGAACCGCTCAGGGCTGAGGCGATCACCGGGTCGAGCGCAACCGCCAGCACGGCAGCCGCCCCGAGAGCGCCCACCGCACAGTCCAGCCACACCGACGACGACTGCCCCTGCAGATCACGGCGCACCACGATGGCCAGGTTGGCCAGGAACAACAGGTAGAACAACATGTATCCGAGGTCCCCGGGGTTGGGGAACGGCGGTGACCAGGTGCTGGTCAGCGGGGCGTAGTAGGTGTCCCCGGCGGCCAAGAAGGTGATCGCCAGCGCGGCCAGCAGGATCTCCGAGGAACGGAACCCGACCCGCGCGACCACCGACCAGCACACCACCGCAGGCAACCACGACGTCGACAGCGACAGCCAGAAGTCCACGATCGGATGAGTCACGCCGCCCTGCAGCACCAGTCCCCCGGAGTAGGCGGCCACGACCAGGCCCATCACCCACACCAGCGCGGTGGCGAGACTCCCGCGTGCACGCACCATCGCCCTCACCCACCGTCATCGCCACGTCCGCGGCATCGATGACGCCCCGGGCCAGTCTGGGTCTTCCCCTGGCGAATTACGCAGGAATGCAGAAACCCGGCGAAGGGATGACGGCCCGCGGTCATGTGCGCTGACAGTCATTCCGCCAGGTCGGGCGCGCGAGCCTGCGGTGCTCCGCGTCTCGGTCTGCGGGATCCACGGCCAAGCCTAGACGGCATGGACCGACCCCTCAGGGTTGCTGGGAGTTTGCCTGTCGACTGATCGACGGGCGTCTGGCCTCGTGATGGGCCAGACGCCCGTCCGGAGCCCCAGCTGTCGAGCTCGGGTGTCGGAGCTGCACTTCAGTCGAGTTGGCTCTCCACTGCTGCCTGCGCCTCGGATAGCGCCTGGTCGACGCTGTTGCCCCCGAGCCACACCGTCTCGATGGCCTGCTGGAGGGCGTCCTCGGCACCCTGCCAGCCGACGACCTGGGGCACCAGGGCCGCGGTGTCGGCGGTCGCTACATAGTTCGCGCGCTGGGGCGCAGCCTGGTAGGACTCGCTGTCCAGGATGGACGGACGCACCGAGAGGTGACCAGAGCCGAGGGACCACGCCTCATCGTTCTCGAACATGAATGCGGCGTACTCCATGGCCGCCCGGTACGCCACCGGGTCGGCGTCCTCCTGCAACGGAACCACCCAGGTGTGGGAGTTCGCCCAGACACCGGGCTCGTCGTAGAGGGTCGGGAAGTCGGTGGCTACGTAGTCGAACGGCGCGGACCTGCTGTACTCGTTGACGACCCAGGTCCCGTTCACGAGCATCCCCACATCGCCCCCGAGGAACGCCTGCTGCGAGGAGTCGTAGGTCTGCTTGGGGTCAGCGATGCCAGAGGAGTAGAGGTCGGCGATCAGGCTGAGCGATTCCTTGGCGGCGTCGCTGTCGAGGTTGACCTCGCCGTCGTCGGTCACGAGCGGCTCTCCCTGCTGCGAAGCCAGGGAGGTCATCAACCGGTAGGGGATGTTGAAGTCGTTGGCGAACGCCAGGTACTGCTTGCCGGTGGCGTCCTGGAACTGCTGGGCCTGCTGCTTCAGCTCCTCCGGGCTGGTCGGCAGGATCGGTGACCCGTCACCGTTGACCAGGTCCGCCTGCGCCATCAGGTCCATGTTCAGGTGGCTGAGGTTCGCGTGCTCGTCGAAGGGAACCGCGAAGTAGTTGTCGCCGATCGTCGCCGCCTCCGTCGCGGGTTCGGTGAAGTCCGAAGGATCCACCCCGACCGCCTCGAGATTGTCCTGCAGGGGCAGCAGCAGGTTCCGGCTGGCGTAGTCGGCGATGTTGGACTCGTGCATGAGCAGGATGTCCGGTGGGCTGCTGGCTGCGAACGAGGCGTTGACGGCGTCGTAGTACGACGACCATTCTGCGCCGCCCTCACGGTTGACCGTGATGCCCAGTGCGTTCTCCGCGTTGAACTTGTTGTTCAGGATGCGCATGGTTTCGCACTCGGTCTGGGAGTTGCTGAGGTCGGTCTTGCCCCCGACTGCGTCGATGCAGTCGCCGAAGAAGTCGCCGACCGTGATGGTCGTGCCCTTCAGGTCTGCCTCGGTGACGTCGGCCACCGAGCCCGCGTCCGCCGCAGGATCGCCACCCCCTCCGCAGGCCGCCAGTGCGACGACCAGCGGCATCGTGGTGAGGACGAGCGCATGGCGCCACTTGGATTGGTACATCAGGATCCTCTCCTGTCGGATTGCCCCTCGAGCCGAACGGCCGGGGTCTGCTACTTGTCTCCGCTGCCCAGCGCGATACCTCGGACGAGGTGGCGTTGGAAGAGGAGGAAGACGATGACGAGCGGGAGGCTTCCCACGACTCCGCGGGCCATGAGGTCGCCCAGGCTGCGCGCCGACTCGAAGGTGCCCTGTTGCTGTGCGAGGCCCACCGTGAGGGTGTAGAAGTCCGGGTTGGTCGCGACGACCAGGGGCCACAAGTAGTCGTTCCAGGACTGCACGAAGGCGAAGATGGCGAGCGCCGCCATCGCCGGGCGCGCGAGCGGCAGCATGATGTTGAAGAAGATCCGGCCATGGCCGGCACCGTCCATCAGTGCCGCCTCCTCGAGCTCGTGGGGCACCGCGCGGAAGAACTGGGTCATGATGAACACACCGAGCGGCAGGGCAATCCGCGGGAGGAACAGCGCCTGGTAGCTGTTCAGCTGGTCGGTGGAGCTGAACATCAGGTATAGGGGAATGAACATGGCCTCCCGGGGCACCATCAGACCGGCCAGGGTCACGACGAACAGCGTGCGCTTGAAGGGGAACTCGAGGCGTCCGAAGGCATACCCCGCCATGGCTGAGAGCAGCACCGTGCCCAGGGTCGTGACCCCGGTGACGACGACGCTGTTCAGGAGCCAGCGCAGGATCTGCGAGTTGCCGAGCTCACCGATCAGGTTGTCGAGGGTGAATCCTCGAGGGATGAGCGTCTGGCTGTTCAGCTGGAGCTGCTGGTTGTCCGAGACCGAGAGCACCACCATCCAGGCGATGGGCAGCAGCCAGACCATCGCGACAGCGGCCATGGCGAGGTGGAAGAGTCCGAGCCGGCCCGTGGCCCTGCGCTTGGCGCTCGACACTGCGGAGGAGTCTGACACCGCGCGGGGCTGGCTGGCGTGGGGCATGGTGGCGTGGGACATGGTGATCAGCTGTCCTTTCGGAGCAGGCGGAGCTGGGCCAGGGAGACAAGCAGAATGACGACGAGCAGCACCAGCGACTGGGCGGAGGCGTAGCCGAGCTCGGCGTCCCGGATGCCCGTCTCGTAGACGTTCTGGATCAGGACGAGGGAGGAGTCGCCAGGCCCACCCTTGGTCATCAGGTAGACCTGTCCGAAGACCTGGAACGACGAGACCACCTGAGTGACCATCACCAGCACGAGCACGCGTCGAAGGCCCGGCAACGTGATGTAGACGAAGGAGCTCCAGCGTCCCGCGCCGTCGAGGCGTGCCGCCTCGTACTGGTGCGGGTCGATGTCCTGCAGGCCCGCGAGGAACAGGATCAGGTTGAAGCCCACCGTCCACCAGATCGTGGTCAGGATCACCGCCGGCAGGGCCAGGTTCGGGGAGTTCAGGAAGTCGATGGGGTCGATCCCCAAGGCGCCGGTGACGGCGGCCACCAGGCCTCGGTTCGGGTCGAGCAGGTAGATCCAGATCAGGGTGACCACCGAGACCGGGAGGACGTAGGGCAGGAAGAACGCGGTTCGATAGACCGTGGAGATCCGGCTCGGCACGTTGACCAGCAAGGCCATGCCCAGACCCAGGCCGATCATCAGCGGCGTCGAGATCACCGTGAACTCGATGGTGTGCTGCAGCGCGGCCCAGAAACGCGGGTCGTTCCACCGGCCCCCTTCTCCCGGGTGGATGCCGAACAGCGCCACGAGCAGGAGCGACACGATCGACGCCGTCGTCAGAGCGCCGGCGTCCCCCGTCCCGCGGGTGCGGGCATAGAGCGCCGAGGCGCTGATTAGCAGCAGCGGCACCCGCCACCACAGCATCGTCGTTGCCGACCAGGTCAGGCCCTGCCCGCCGAACATCTGCGTGTAGTTCTGAAGCCCGAAGTTCGTTGCCTGCTGGGTGAGGAGGTCCCAGTCGTAGAAGCCCATGATGGCTGCCTGCACGACCGGGTACAGGATGAAGACCACAGCCAGCAGCAGGAAGGGCAGGAGGAACAGATAGGCGGCTCGGGGCGTCGCTGCGCCACCGAACGTCGTCCGGTGCTCCGGGGGTTTGTGGGACGCGTGCTGGTGGCGGCGGTGGTGCTCATCCTTCACGCCCCTGTGTGGGGGACTTCGCGGTTGGTGGCTCGTGAAGCCGAGGTTGCGCAACGAGCCGGATCACGTTCCAGGACAAGGGTGGCAGTGAGGTGCTGAGCACGCCGTCGACCACGCGAGTCCCCTCGACCGTGCGGGGCTGGACCCGGTCAGGACCGTCCTCGGTGTTGCTGCGACGTACGTCGTCGCCCCCGTCCAGCACCAGGTGCTCGTGGCAGACCAGGTCCTCGAAACCTTCGAGCTGGACCGTCAAGGCGAGGTGCTCCTCGAGTCCCCGGTTGACGGCGAACAACGTGACGGTGCCGAGCTCGGGATCCCAGGTGGCCACGTGATCCAGCACGGGCACCTCGCCGAACGGCTCAGCCGCATAGGTCGGGGACTCGGCCACCGTGTGCAGGGTGACCCCGCGGGCGAATCGCGCGGCGTGCGCCATCGGGTAGAAGATCGTCTGTCGCCACGCGGACCCGTTCGGCTCGGTGCGGATCGCGCCGATCACGTTGACCAGCTGCGCCTGGCAGGCGATCTTGACGCGATCGGCGTGGCGGAGCAGCGAGATGAGCAGGGTCCCGACGACCACTGCTGCGGCGACGTCGTAGGTGTCCTCGATGACGCGCGGCGCCTTCTCCCACCGCAGCGACTGCGGCCCCTTGAAGTGCTGCTGAAACCACACGTTCCACTCGTCGAAGCAGATCATCAGACGCTTGGGCGATCGCAGTCGCGCGGCCACGTGGTCGACGGTCGCGATCGTCTCGTCGATGGCCACGTCCATGTCGACCGCGGACGCCAGGAAGCCGCCCAGGTCGCGGTCGTGCTCCTCGTAGTAGGCGTGCATGTTGACGTAGTCGACGTAGTCGTAGCAGTGCTCCAGGACGTCTGACTCCCACCGTGCGAAGGTCGGCATGGAGCGCATCGAGCTGCCGCAGGCCACCAGCTCGATCCGAGGGTCCACCAGACGCATCATCTTGGCGCTCTCGGCTGCGACCCGGCCGTACTCCTCCGCCGTCTTCGCCCCCAGCTGCCACGGGGCGTCCATCTCGTTCCCGAGACACCACAGCCGTACGTCGTGAGGCTGCTCGAACCCGTGGCTGCGTCGCAGGTCGGACAACATCGTGCCCCCGGCGTGATTGGCGTACTCGACCAGATCAGCCGCCTCCTGGGGTCCGCGTGTCCCGAGGTTCACCGCCAACATCGGCTCGACGTCGGCCTTGCGACACCACGTCATGAACTCGTTGAGACCGAACAGGTTGGACTCGGTGGCCCGCCAGGCAAGGTCGAGACGAGAGGGTCGGTTCTCCACCGGTCCCACGCCGTCCTCCCAGCGGTAGCCCGAGACGAAGTTGCCTCCTGGGTACCGGACCGTCGTCACGCCAAGCTCCCGAACGAGCGCCAGCACGTCTGTGCGGAGTCCGTCCTCGTCGGCGTCAGGGTGTCCTGGCTCGAAGATCCCGGTGTAGACGCAGCGGCCCATGTGCTCGACGAACGAACCGAACACCCTGGGATCCACCGGGCCGACCTGGAACTCGGCGTGTCGCGGTGATCCGTGCCTCCCTCACGCGGATCGCCCGCCGGACCTGCGATCACCGATTCGCGTCCCGCGACGGGTCTTTCCGACCCACCTCAGGGGACCTTGCCATCCGTGGCTGTCTCCATGGAAAAATTCTACAGTCAAACTTGCAACGTTGCAAGTGGTGAGGAACATCTCACTGAAGCCTGCTGCGAAGTCCTCGATGGCGCGCGAGGCCCTGCTCGGGGGCTCTCCAGCACGTCCGTCCCGCATGCACCGTGATCGCGTCGGGCTGGAGCGCTCTCACGGACCTCGAGGGTGAAGCCGGGCACGTAGTCATGGCCCTCGTGCTCACCGCCCTCGATGCGACTGACCAGCAGCGCGACCGCCCGCCGCGCGATCTCAGCCTTGTCGGGCGAGATGCTGGTGAGCGACGGTGACGAGTATCGACTCTCCTCGGCGTCGTCGATACCGACGACCGCGACGTCCTCGGGCACGCGGAAGCCGCCTTCGTGCAGGGCCCTCAGCACTCCGTGCGCCGAGCATGTCGGTGAAGCAGAAGATCGCGTCGGGCCGCGAGGCAGACGACATCAGCGAGCGCGCAGCGTCATAACCGTCGCGGCGGTCGAACCACCGCGTCTCGCTCACCAGGGATGGATCGACACTCAGACCGGCGGCAGCGATTGCCTCCCGGTAACCCTGCAGACGCAGATCAGCCATGGTGTCGCTGGCGCCGGGGCGCGCGCCCACGGCGGCAATACGTCGCCGGCCCCCGGACACGAGATGGCTCGTCGCCTTCCGGGCTGCCGCAACGTTGTCGATGGCCACATGATCGAAGCGGGAGTCGGTGATGCGCTCTCCGACCAACACCAGGGGCAGGGAGGACGGACCCGTCGGGAGCTCATCGGGAGTCACCGACAGTGGGCTCAGGATCAGGCCGTCGATCACCTGCGAGTGAGGTCCGCGGACCATCACGGTCTCGCGCTGCCGATCCCCGTCGGTCTGCTCCAGCACCAGTGTCAGCCCATGACGACCCGCCTCACGAAGGACGTGACCGGCCAGCTCGGCGAAGTAGGGCACGCCCAGATTCGGGACGGCCAAGGCGATCATTCCCGTGCGTCCGCGACGCAACTGCCGAGCAGCCATGTTGGGCCGATATCCCAGCTCGTCTATGGCCGCCTGCACACGAGCACGAACCGCGGGCTTGACCTGTGGGAAGTCGTTCACGACGTTCGACACCGTGCGGATGGACACGCCGGCGGCTTCCGCCACATCCTTCAATCGGGCAACCACCCCTCTATCCCACCACGGACAGGGCAGCGCCCATGGCTCCATCCCTGCTGTCCGCCTACGAGCGCAGGCGCGAACGCGGTCACTGGATCGCGGAGCTTCACTGCAGTCGTGGCGCATCGGTCACAAGAAGTCCGACACGCTGACGCGGGTGCTTCCCGCCCACGATGCCTGGCACGCCTCCGCCGCCGCGAGCGCTAGGACAGCCTCATCGAGGGTGCATCCCCCGAACCGTTCGGCCTCACCACTCACGTAGCGAGCGAACTCGTCCGTCTCGAGCTGAAATGCGGTCGCAAAACGTTCCATGAAGTCGGCGGGTGGCTGCTGGGTCCCGATGTGGGTGTCGGACTCCTGGGCCTGCAACGGTGTGCGGGACGTGAGGCCGACAGAAGCGGACGCCTGGCTGCCCAACACCTCCATCCGGACGTCCTGACCGCTCGGGTGGATTCTGGTCGAGTTCAGGGTCCCGAGCACTCCGTCCGACATGACGACCGTGACTGCGGCGACATCGCAGTCGTTGAAGTCCCTGTAGTCCTCACACGACCTCACTGAGCCGAAGGCGTGCACGAAGTCGATCTGCGTGCCGGTGGTCCAGGCGAGCCAGTCCAGGTCGTGGATGAGCAGGTCGCGAAACATTCCACCGCTCTTCGCGATGAACTCACGGGCACTGGGCCGGTGATCGAAGTTCGACGCACGCACGTGCAGCAAGTCTCCGAGCTCTCCCCTGACCACTCGCTGCTGGAGAGAGGCGACATCCGGGTCGAACCGGCGCTGGAACCCGACGTACACCTCGGCGCCCATTCGCTCGACGCTCGATTGCAGGGCCCGCGCCTGCTCCATCGTCGCAGCAACCGGCTTCTCGCAGAAGAGGACCGGCGCCGTGCCGAGAAACGCACTGAGGTCGGCGTGGTGGTCCTCGGACGCACTCGTGACCATGACAGCGTCGAACGACTTCGTGACAAGCGCGTCCCGCGGCCCTGATCGGACGCCGAGGTCGGCCGCCACCAGCTCGGTGCGCTTCGGGTCCCGTCCTGTCAACGTCACCTCGACACCGGCGGCAATCAGGCGTGGTACGCGGACTCGTGCCATGCGACCGGTACCGACGACCACGACGTGCTGACCTTGCGAACCCATCAGTTTCTCCCTCGGCGAATTCGCCACGTTGCGTGCTGTGCCCATGTCCACCTCGTGTCATGAGTGCCCGCGATCGGTGTCCCTCGTGCGCACGTGCCTCGGCCGAGACCTACCGCTCCACCCCGAAGTTGCGTCGGATCTCATCCAGGTGCACCGTACGGTTCTCCTGCAGCGACACGTCCGCGGCTTCGGCCGCCACGGCGGCGTCGACGGCCTCACGGATGGTGCAGGGCTTGATCCACCTGTGGTGACCATCTCGAGGAACGCCACCATCTCTTCGGCGGTAGGCGGCCTCGAAGCGATGGGCGAAGTACGTCCACGGCTCGACGCCCGTCGGTCCGACGTCCGGCTCGGCCGACTGAGGGGAGACTCTGGAGCTAGTCCCACCACCACGGTCGACAAGGTGCCGGCCGCTTCCATCCGGACGTCGTACCCGGCGCCGTTCCTCCTCGATCCGTGCAGGGTTGCGACCGTGCCGTCCTCGAGCGACAGCATCGCCACCACCTCGTCGACGTCGCCGACTTCGGCGAAGTCGGGCGTACGCGCGGCACCGAGCGCCGAGATCGAGGCGATGGGACTGCCTGCGACCCAGGGGAGGATGTCGAGGTCGTGGATGAGGAGGTCGCGAAAGATCCCTCCGGACGTGGCGATGAAATCGATCGGCGGCGACGCCGGGTCCGCGCTCACCAGGTGCGCCCGTCGCAGCTCGCCGAGCTCGCCGGAGCGCACCCGCCGCCGAGCCTCCACGTACCCCGGGTCGAAGCGACGCTGGAAACCGATCTGGACCTGCGTGCCGTTGTACTCGACGAACTTCTGCACCTCGCGGGTGCTCGGGACGTCCATCGTGACCGGCTTCTCGCAGAAGGTGGGGACCGAGGCCGCGCAGCCGGAGCGGATCAGCTCCGCGTGAGTCTGGGTGTTGGTGGCGATGACCAGACCGTCGGCACCGCCGCGCAGCGCCTGGTCGGGAGTCGCGGCGACGGTCCCGCCGAGCTCGTCGGCGAGCGCTCTGGCTCGGTCAGGAGCGGGGTCTGTGACGACGATGTCGGACGGGTCGACGAGCTGCGCGAGTACGCGGCCGTGCATGGTGCCGATGCGGCCGGCTCCGGCCAGGACGATCTTCATGGTGGGTGCTTCCTTCGTCGGTCGGGGTGTCAGATGCCGAGGAGGAACTCGACGCTGGCGCGAGCATCGGATCGGACGAGTGAGTCGTCCGAGGCGACGTGGATCATGCGGTCGTGCTCGGGCACGTACAGGCCCGTGTAGCCGGCATTCTCGAGAGCATGGACGAGGCCCGCGAGGTCGAGGTCTCCCTCACCGAGCACGTAGTACATGTGTGCGGCGACCCCCTCGGTGTAGCTGCGTTCACCGGACGCGACGGTTTCCAGAACGGGAAGGTTGATGTCCTTGAGGTGGACGTGCGCGACCCGGTCCGCAGCCTGCTTGGCAAGCTCGACGGGGTCCGTGCCCCCGACCATGAGATGCCCCGCATCGAGGCAGATCGGCACGACGGAGCGGTCGAGGAACTGTGTCACCTCGTCGCGGCTCTCGACCATCGTTCCGACGTGCGGGTGCAGGCACGCCGTGATGCCCCGCTCCGCGGCACGTGCGTGGATGCGGGTCGTGTTGGCCAGCAACGACGTCCAACCGTCTTCGTCGAGCTCAGGCTTGAGGTCGTAGCCGGCCGCGCCGGAGTCCGCGGAGAGGACGATCATCGTGGCTCCCAGGACCTCGAAGGCGTCGATGATCTTCCCGACCGTTCGGTCGACGTCGAGGTCGGGGTCGTGCAGCACGACCGGGCAGAAGGCCCCGGCCGCACGAAGACCGTGCTGGTCCAGCAGGTCCCTCTGCTCCGCCGGTGATCCCGGGATGAAGCCGTCCGGGCCGAGCTCGGTGATGCTCAGCCCAAGATTCGCCATGTCGGCGAGTACTCCGGCCGCGGGCAGCTGGTAGCCCCAGTCAGGCACCTCGCACACTCCCCACGTGATGGGGGCAGCGGCTATGCGGGACAGGTCGATGGACATGGAGTGGCTCCTGTGGTTGGCCGCCGGTCGGCGTGGTGTCAGCGGTGAGGTTTTCGGGTGAATGAGGCGGCGAGCGCCACGAGTCAGGTCATGTCGTCAGCAGGCACCGGGCGCTCCTCGAGCCCCGCTGACAGGTCTGTGGCGGCATCCACGACGAGCGCGGCCAGCCCGGGGATGCCCTCGGGCGTGATGCGGACGGATGGACCGTCGATGCCGATGCAACCGATGACCGGTCCGTCGCGCCCTTCGCGCACCGGAGCCGAGATGCATCGGACACCCTCGTCGTTCTCCTCGTCATCGACTGCGTACCCCTGCTCGACCACCAGCTCGAGGTGGCTCACTGAGGGCACCTACCTCGATGATGGTCTTGTGGGTCCGACCCTGGAGATGGGCGGGGAGGGTCGCGAGCCCGTGCGCGAGGAGCACCTTGCCCGCGGAGGTGCAGTGCAGGGGAACTCGACGACCCGACCCGGCGACCACGCGTAATGCCTTGTCGGTCTGAGCGTCGTCGATGACCAGCGCAGACGTGCCTGCCGAGACGGCAGCATGAGAGCACTCGCCGGTGACGTCGACCAGGCGCTCGAGGTAGGGCTGCGCCTTGATGCTCAGCCGCCGCTGCGCCGTCTGCAGGCGCTCGCTCGTCTGGACTGCCGGCCCAGCCGAAAGCCTCTTCGGTTCGGACTGGTCGGAACGGCGTAGCCCGATGCGACCAGTGTCTGCATGAGCCGAGACGCGCTGCTCTTGTGGATGTCCAGGGTGACGGCGATCTGTTGGACCGCAACGCCCTTGGCTCGGCGAACCGGGTCGGACTCGATCTCGACCAAGAGGTCCAGGATCTTGAGTCCGCGTTCGAGGGTGCCCATAGTAGTCATGGTGGACGTTACAACGCGCAACTCGCGCGATACAATGTCGCGCTGTACGCAACTCCTCGCCGTTCTTGGACTTCGGGACCTGGGAGACCCTGCTGTGGTGATGCTCATGAAAGGTCTCCTCATGGTGTCGGCTCGGCCGACCGTGGTCGCCGTCGTAGCAGTGCCTACGGGTGGGAGCTGACGTCGGCAATCATCTCGGTCACCAGTGAGGAGTCCTTGCCCATGGTGCTCTCGAGCTCCTGCACCAGGGAGTCCAGCTCGGTGCCGCCGGCCATCATCGACGTGAGCTCGTCCAACGTCACCTCTCCCTTGGTGAACTCGCCCATGCTCCGCCCGCGGCGCAGCAGGGTGAAGCGGTCGCCGACCGGATAGGCGTGATGTGGGTTGTGGGTGATGAAAACGACGCCCAGTCCACGGTCGCGGGCCTTGGCGATGTACTTCAGGACGACTCCCGACTGCTTGACCCCGAGGGCGGCAGTCGGCTCGTCGAGGATCAGAACGCGAGCGCCGAAGTGCACGGCGCGAGCGATCGCGACGCACTGACGCTCGCCTCCCGAAAGCGTCCCGATCGGCTGATCGACGTCTCGCAGGTCGATGGACATCGCCGCGAGCTCGTCCTTGGTGATGCGCTTCATCTCGTCGACGTCGAGCCTCTTGAGCGGACCGAAGCCCTTCGTGATCTCGCTGCCGAGGAAGAAGTTCCGCCACACCGGCATCAGGGGGACGACAGCGAGGTCCTGGTAGACCGTCGCGATGCCGAGCTCCAGCGCGTCGCGCGGACTTGCGAGCGTGGTCGCCGTACCGTTGATGAGCAGCTCGCCCTCGGTGTGCTCGTGCGCTCCGGCGAGGATCTTGATGAACGTCGACTTGCCGGCACCGTTGTCGCCCAGCACGCAGGTGACCTCACCTGCGCGGACCGACGTCGTCACCTCACTCAGGGCGATGATGCTTCCGTACCGCTTGCCGATGCCACGGACCTCGATGATGGGCGTCTCGCTGGGCGAGGCGGGATGCGTGCCACGGGGTGCGGCAGTGTCGCCTATCTTCATCGTGCTGTCTCCGCTCGCTTGCGAACCCATTCGTTGAGGAGCACAGCTCCCAGGAGCATGATTCCGAGGAATGCCTTGAGCCAGTTGTTGTCCCAGCCGGCGTAGACGATCCCCTGGTTGGTCATGCCGTAGATCAGGGCGCCCAGGGCGGCGCCGATGGCGGAGCCGTACCCACCCGTGAGCAGGCAACCTCCGACCACTGCGCAGATGATGTAGATGAACTCCTGACCGACACCGGTGCTGCTCTGCACCGTGGAGGTGGTGAAGAGCAGCAGCATCCCGACCAGCCATCCCGCGCCGGCGGTGGTCATGAAGAGTCCGATTTTCGTCGAGAAGACGGGAACACCGACCTGGCGGGCCGACTGCTGAGCCCCACCGACTGCAAAGATCCAGTTGCCCATCCTGGTGCGCAGCAGTACGTACGTGGCGACGATGGTGACGGCGATCCACCAGAAGACGGAGGCATAGACCATGCCTCCCCCAACGTCGACCCCCGAGCCGAACAGCTGCGGACCTACTCGTAGTAGGGCACGTCGCGCATGCCCTGAATGGCCACCTGGCCGATGAGGGCCTTCGTGCCGGCCAGGTCGACGCCCTGGAGGACGAAGAACGTGCCGAGGGTGACGATGAAGCTGGGCAGCCCGGTGCGCATGACGAGGATGCCGTTGACGGCACCGATCAGCAGGCACAGAGTGAGAGAGACCACCACCGCGACCCAGAGGTTGAGGCCGTACTGTGTCGTGAGCACTCCGACGACGAGACCACTGAACCCCGTCATGGCGCCGGCGGAAAGATCGAACTCTCCACCGATCATGAGCAGGGCCACAGCGACCGCCATGATGCCGATCGTCGAGGCACTGCGCAGCCAGGTGCTGGCACCTGCGGGCGTCGCGAACACGCTTGTCGTCATCGCGAAGAACGCGAAGATGACCAGCGCGGCGGCGAACGCACCGACCTCGTGGCCGTTTCAGCAGTCTCTTGAGGGTAGAGCCCTGCGCCATCCGCTCGTCAACCGCGGCGATAGTCATCGTTGCTCTCCAGTGTTGGTTCGATGGGGGGAGGTGATGCCCAGCATCCGCCGGGCACCACCGAGGCCCTAGCGCGTGCCGTTCTGGGCAAACTCCAAGACGGCGTCCGCATTGTCTGTCGTGATGAAGGCGGGGCCGGAGTTGATGGGCTCGCCCCCACCGATGTCATTGCCGTTGATGGACTTGAGGTAGAGGCCGGTCACACCCATGAACCCCTGCACGTAGGGCTGCTGGTCCACGGCGAACAGGACGGTTCCGTCATTGATGGCGTTCAGGACGTCCTCTGAGAGATCGAACGTAGCCACCTCGGCAGAGCTGCCGGCTGCGTCCACAGCGCTCACTGAGTCGACGGCGTACTGCCCGCCCAGAGCAAGGACGACGTCGATGCTGTCATCAGCCTGCAGCTGCGAGGTGATGGTGGCCTGGACCGCATTGTTGTCGGCCCCGTCGACCTGGAGGTTCTCCACCGTGCCGCCCATCGCCTTCGCGACGCCCGCACAGCGCTCTTCCAGCCCGACGTTGCCCGCCTCGTGGATCACGCAGATGGCGTTTGTCTTGCCGAGTTCCTTCAGCCTCGCTCCGACTGCCTCACCAGCGATGCTCTCGCTCTGACCGACGTGGGTCATGGCCCCGAAGTCCTGGAAGAAGTCAACGCCGGAGTTGATGGTGATGACCGGGATCCCAGCCGCGACGGCAGCCTTGACGCTGTCCTCGAGTCCGTCCGGGTTGGCCATCGACACGACGATGCCATCCACCCCTTGCGCCACCGCTCCATCGATGAGCTGTGACTGCTTGGCCGGGTCGCCATCCCCGCTGTACTCCACGCTGACGCCGTAGTCAGAGCCGGCCTTCTCGGCGCCTGACTTGACTCGGTCCCAGAAGGCGTCCCCGGGGGAGGCGTGGGTGACGACTGCATAGGTGTAGTCCGCTTCAGCGGGCTCGGACGAATCGTCCTCGCTTCCCGTGCCGCTGCACGCCGTGAGAAGGACGGCCGCGGTGAGCGCGATCGACGCACGCGCAGCCGAGGTGGACCTTTTTCTGAGCATCATTTCTCCTCCTAGACGAACCTGACCCAGACACCAGCAGCGTGAGTCCGTGCTGCGCGAGAGGGTTGCGGCCCTGATGGGCACTGTCGCGACCTTCTTTAGGCCCGACATGTGACGCACATTACGACCCCAGACATACTCACGTCAACAGTTGTACGGACATCCGACTCAATCACACATGTATGATCGTCGATAGCGCTCAGCGCAACTAAGATTCGCAACGTTGCGCAGCATGCGTCGTGTGTGTTAAAACCTAAGCCGCATGTGATGCCCACCACGCCCGCGTCGTGCCCGTCCACCGCACGGACGTGTGTCCTGGTCATCGAGCGACCTACCTGCTGATCGCATTCGAAAGGTCTGACATGACAACAGTTCGACTGACCGCCGGCCAGGCGCTCGTCCGCTTCCTGATCGCCCAGCGCGTCGAGCACGACGGCGACGAGCACCCGTTCTTCCCCGGCATCTGGGGGATATTCGGTCACGGCAACATCGGTGGCATGGCGCAGGCCATCCAGCAGTACCAGGACGAGTTCCCGTACTACCTCGCACGAAACGAGCAGGCCATGGTCCATGCGGCGGTGGCCTTCGCCAAGATGAAGAACCGGCGACAGTCCTTCGCCTGCCTGTCGTCGATCGGACCGGGCGCCGCGAACATGGTGACCGGAGCTGCCACCGCGACGGTCAATCGCGTTCCCGCCCTGATCATCGCCGGCGACAACTTCGCCGAGCGCGTCCAGTCGCCGGTGCTGCAGCAGATCGAGAACGAACACGGCGCCCGACATCGGGACGAACGACGCCTTCCGCCCGGTTGTTCGCTACTGGGACCGCATCAGCCGTCCGGAGCAGCTGATCACCTCGCTCCCCGAGGTCATGCGCATCCTCACGTCTCCGGCCGACGCAGGCGCCGCGTTCATCGGCATGCCGCAGGACGTGGGCACGTTCGCCTACGACTTCCCCGCGGAGATGTTCCTGCCGCGCACCTGGCACATCGCCCGCAATCGCGCTGACAGCGCCGCCGTCGAGCGCGCAGCAGCGGCCGTGCGGGCCTCGAAGAAGCCCCTCATCATCGCTGGGGGCGGCGCTCGCTACAGCGAGGCCGAGGCAGTGCATCACGGCCTTCGCCGAGAAGACGGGCATCCCCGTCGCCGAGACCCACGCCGGCAAGGGGACCATGCACTGCGACCACGATCTGAGCCTTCAGGGCGCCGGTGTCGCCGGGTCGCGCGGGTGCCAACGAGATGGCCGGCGACGGCAGACCTGGTCATCGGCATCGGCACGCGGTTCACCGACTTCGCCACCGCGTCGAAGACCGCCTTCCAGAACC
This sequence comes from uncultured Actinomycetota bacterium, assembly GCA_963806925.1. Lineage (GTDB taxonomy): Bacteria > Actinomycetota > Actinomycetes > Propionibacteriales > Nocardioidaceae > Nocardioides. The sequence continues at coordinate 242,394 of CAWEAI010000002.1, forward strand.
CGGACGTCCGCTTCGTCAACATCAACGTCTTCGAGATGGACTCCGCTCAAGCACGGCGGCATCGCCGTCACCGGCGACGCGCGCGCCGTCATGGAGGAGCTCGACCGAGGCGGTCGGCGACTACGACACCGGTCAGGCCTACCGCCAGGAGGTCAAGGACCACCACGACTGGTGGGACGCCGAGGTCGAGCGTCTCTACAGCTCGCACCGCGGGCTCCCTGCCCACCCAGGCCTCGCTCATCGGAGCGGTCGTGCAGTCAGCCGCGGAGCCCACCGACGTCGTCGTCACCTCCGCCGGGAGCCTGCCGGGCGACCTGCTCAAGCTCTGGAAGTCGAGGGAGTCCCTCAGCTACCAGGTCGAGTACGGCTACTCCGTCATGGGCTACGAGATCGCCGGTGGGATCGGCGCGAAGATCGCCGACCCCTCGCGCGAGGTGTTCGTGATGTCGGGTGACGCGTCGTTCCTGATGATGAACTCCGAGCTCGCGACCGCTGTGCAGGAGAACCTGAAGATCACGCTCATCCTCATCGACAACCACGGCTTCTCCAGCGTCGGCAACGTCTCGGAGCAGGTCGGGTGCGAAGGCTTCGGCTGCCACTACATCTACCGCGGCGAGGACGGGAAGTACTCGGGGGGCGTCCAGCACCACGACCTCGGGCAAGATCTGTGAGGGTCTTGGCGCCGACGTCATCGACGTCTCGAACCTGACGGACTTCGAGAAGGCACTGGTGACGCCCGCGGTTCCGCCAGGACGACCGCCATCGTCGTCGAGACCGACTGGCACGAGCGGGTCGGCGGATACGCCACCTGCTGGTGGGACATGGCCACGTCCGAGATCTCGGAGATGCCGGCCGTCGACGCCGCCCGCCAGGACTACGTCGAGAACAAGAAGACCCAGCGCTGGCTCAGCGCTCTTGACTCGGGCCGTACCGGATGCCTCCAACTGACCCGACCGCCCACGGCCACGGACCCCCGGGTCCTGACCGTCGGGCGGATCAACCTGGACTTCTACGTCAGCGACGCTGGGCGTCCACATGCGGGACGCGAAGACCTTCGTCGCCTCGGTGGGCGGCAGCCCGACCAACATCGCGATCGTGGCGCAGCGGCTGGGCGCTCGCGCTGCGGTGCTGACAGCCACCGGGGACGACTTTGCCGGCGAGCTCGTTCGACGACAGCTCAGCGACACCGGAGTCGACGTTCGCTGGGTGCACACCATCGCGGGGGCACCGACGTCCATGGCGATCCTTGCGCAGCCGTCCCCGGACGACGGGCGAGCGCCAGTTCTTCCGGTCCGGTCCGGCCGACTCGCTGCATGACCTCGTCCCACGCCGACGGGCCTGCCGTGGGACTCACTCGACATCTTGCTCCTGTCGGGCGACGCGATGGCCTCCGGCACGACGCCCTCGATCGTTTCCGACCTCAGCGCCAGCGGCGAGGAGTCGCGACGTCGAGGTGTGGTGGGACCTCGATCTTCGACCGTCCTCGTGGGGGTCGCCGGCCGACTACGCGCCGGGCCGTCACCCCGGTCGTCGCGCACGCCGACGTGGTGATCGGGACCGAGGAGGAGTTCACCGCGCTGCTGGGCCTCGACCAGACCCAGCCGCGTCGGAGCTCGTCGAGCGCCGTGATGGCCCTCGACCTGCCGCGCGTCGCGCTGAAGCTGGGGCCGGACGGCATCATGCTCATCACCGACGGGGCCGTGGAGGCGACGAGTCCCGTCCGTATCGGTCGATCCCGTCTGCACCGTCGGCGGCGGTGACGCCACCGCCGGCTCGCTCGTGGCGGCGCGGCTGAATGGCGCTGTCGTGGCAGGACTCGCTCGAGCTCGCCATGCGGGTTGCCGGCTACACGGTCGAGCAGCCGTACTGCTCGGACGGCTTCCCCACGAGGCAGCAGCTGGACGCACCCGAGTCGCACGCCGGCAGTGTCGGTCACGTGACGCGCGTCGTTGCTTCCGTGACGCCGGCCTCGCCGGCTGGGACCACCTCAGCGCCGTCGTCGTCGATCTGGCGGCCGGGCAGTCCTACGACGCTGTCCAGCACGACCCAGGAGTCCGCTCTGGCAGTGGTGTCCGGCCACGTCGACGGTGAAGGGGTCCGGGCTGGACCACGTCGATCGCTCCGACCGAGTCCGTTCACCAGCCTCGCCGACGTCGTCTATGTCCCGCCCGGCGCCCCGGTGTCCGTCGCGGCCCGTGCAGACGTCACAGATCAACGATCGGACAGGCGCCGGCCGCGGGTCGATTTGACCCGCGCGTCGTCGACGACCGAGGAGATGGAGTCGGTGCTCCGCGGAGGCGGACCGGCCCGTCGCCAGGTCGTCTCGACGTTGGCCGACCCCGATCCCCGCGGAGCGGCTGATCATGTACGAAGGGTGGGTCGCACGGGGTTCATGGACGGGCTGGCCTCCCCACCGCCACGACGGCGTCGACGGCTCGCCCCGCCTCGAGGAGACGTACTACTTCCGGTTCGACCGCCCCAGCGGTTTCGGCTTCCACCGCAACTTCGCCCCCGAGGACGACTGGGACGAGACGCACTCCCGCTCAGAGACGAGACCCTCGTCGCGGTCCCCCGCGGTTATCATCTCTGCACCGCCGGTCCCGCCGCCAACATGTGGCTCCTGAACTTCCTCGCCGGACCGGAGTCCGACCGGGACCGTTCCCCGCACTTCGATCCGGCCGAGACGTGGATCACCGACGACTGGGAAGCCGGGCTCGCTGACGCTCCCCGCCGTGCTCGCACATCGCCACGACCTCTGAATCAGGAGACACCGTTATGACCATGCACACCACGACGCTGATGTCCACGGCCGAGGGTCCCGACGTCCCCGACTGGCTGATGCCGGTGGGCGACTCCGAGGTGCCAGTCCTCCGAGCGGCCGCTGGCACGACGTCGTCGCCCCCTCGCGACCCGGCACGGTGCTGGCCCGAGTGCCCGCCGGCACGGCTGACGACGTCGACGCCGCGGTGCGAGGCCGCCGCATCACGCCCAGCGCGAATGGGCAGCCGCCCACTTCACGGTGCGCCAGCAGGCGTTGCTCGCCATCGCCGCCGACCTCGAGGCCGAGGCGGAGCGCCTCGCCGTCCTCACCGCCCAGGACACCGGGAACGCCCTGCGCACCCAGGCGCGTCCCGAGGTGACGACGCTGATCTCGCTGTTCCGCTACTTCGGCGGCGTCGCCGGCGAGTTCAAGGGCGCGGTCCTCCCCGCCGGCGCACGACCAACTCCAGTACACCCGGACCGAACCCCTCGGGGTCGTCGGCGCGATCCTGCCGTGGAACTCGCCGCTGATGATCGCCGGGATGAAGATCCCCGCGGCGTTGGCCGCCGGCAACGGCCTGGTCGTCAAGCCGGCCGACGAGGCTCCGCTGACGATCCTGAAGCTGGCCGAGATCGCGCGGAGGCACCTGCCCCTCCGGTCTGCTGAACGTCGTCACCGGCAGCGGCCGCGAGGTGGGTCAGGCCATCGTCGAGCACCGCGGCATCCACAAGGTCTCGTTCACCGGCTCCACCGCCGTCGGCCGCGACGTCGCGGCGTCGCGCCGGGCGCCGGTTCGCGCACGTCTCCTTGGAGCTCGGGCGGGAAGAACCCGAACATCGTCTTCCCCTCGGCGGCGACGCCCGAGCGCATCGACGCGACCGTCGCGGGCGTGCTCCTCGCGATGCGATTCACCCGGCAGGGTCAGTCCTGCACGGCCGGGTCACGGCTGTTCGTGCACCGCTCCGTCCTCGAGCCGGTGCTCGAGCGGCTGGTCGACGCGGCCCGGCAGCTCGTGGTCGGCGACCCGCTCGACGAGGCGACCGACATGGGCTCGATCATCAACGAGCGCCAGTACGACACGATCCGCGACTACGTCGAGGACGGCCGTCGTCAGCCCGGGGTCCGGGTGGTGCTGGACGGGTTGGCCCACGTCGTCGACGGCGGGCCGGGGCTCTACCAGGGCCCCACCGTGTTCGCGAGCGTCGACAACGACTGGCGGATCGCCCGGGAGGAGATCTTCGGGCCGGTGCTCGTCGTCATCGCGTTCGACGACGCGGACGAGGTGGTGCGCATGGCCAACGACTCCTCCTACGGACTGGCGGCCTACGTCTGGTCGGCCGACCTCGACGAGGCCGTCTCCACGGCACACCGCCTGGAGGCCGGCTGGGTGCAGGTCAACCAGGGCGGCGGTCAGGTGGTCGGGCAGTCGTACGGCGGCTACAAGGAGTCCGGCATGGGTCGCGAGTTCTCCATCGAGGGCGCCATCGCGGCGTTCAGCCAGACCAAGCAGGTCAACATCCGCCTGTCGACGTGACCTGCAGCCGGTCCAGCTCCCCGTACAGACGACTAACGAGCGCCGAGCCCCTCGTCTCGGCGACGCCGTGCGTCAGCGGTGGGGGCTCGGCGGAGTTCGTCCATCCGCACGGGCCGGTTCTCGCGCAGTGACACGGTGCACGCCTCGGCGACCCACGAGGTCTCAACCGCGTCGGCGATGGTGCACGGGGACTCTCGCAGTCCGCCGACGACGTCCGTGAAGGCCGTGAGTTCTGCAACGTATGCCGCCCTGAAGCGGTCCATGAAGAAGCTGCGGGAGTACCCTCCGGGAACTCGACGCCGTGCTCGAGCGACCGCATCGGGTAGGTGTCGTCCAGCCCGGCCGCGACCGCGCCCCGCGAGCCGTGAAGCTCGAAGACGAACGTCGTAACCGCCGCCGTTGTAGCGCGAGTTGGAGATGATGCCGATGGTGCCGTCCTCGAGCCGGAGGATGGCGGCGCCGGTGTCGACGTCCCCCGCCTCCTCGAAGAACGCTTCGCCCCGGTTGCCGCCTGCGGCGAAGACCTCCACCACCTCGCTCCCCGAGACCCAGCGGACCGCGTCGATGTCGTGGACCGAGCAGTCGTGGTAGATCCCGCCGGAGATGGCGATGTAGTCCGCCGGCGGTGGCGCGGGATCGAGAACCGTCGAGCGGATGGTGTGCACGAAGCCCAGGTTGCCGGACCGCAGCTCGTCCCTGGCACGTACGTGACCCGGATCGAAGCGGCGGTGGAATCCGATGTGGACAGGAACGTCGGATCCGGAGGTCTTGTCCAGCAGCTCCTGGGACGCCCTGGGGTTGTCTGCGACCGGCTTCTCGCAGAACGTCGGGATCCCGGCCTCGATCGCTGCCATGACGAACTCCGGATGGGTCGGCGTGGACGAGGCGATCACCAGGCCGTCGATCCCGGACGCGAACAGGTCCTCCGGGGTGTCGAACGGGGTGAGCCCCAGCTCGGCGGAGACCCTGGCGGCGGCTCCCCGAGCGGCGTCCGTGACGTGGACCGCCTCGACGCCGTCCAGTGCCAGGAGGACTCTCGCGTGGTGGGCGCCGATGCGACCGACTCCGATGACTCCGAGCTTCACTTTTCTCCTGTCGTGAGGGGTCAGCTGGCGACCTTGATGTGTGACCTGCTGCGTTCCGGGATGCCGGATCGAGACCTAGAGAAGGGACACCGCTGTGTCGATCGCTGCTTCGTAGTCGCCATCGCCGGGGTAGAGGAGCGCGCGTCCCACCACGAGGCCGTGGACGTTCGGAAGAGCGAGCGCATCGGCCCACGCGCCGTAGGTGTGGTCCGGGTCGCGCGGAACCTCGCCACCGAGGACCAACGAAGGCAGCGTGGTTGATGCCATCACGCGCTCCATGTCGTCGACGACGGGCACCTTGAGCCAGGTGTTGGCCGCCGTCGAGCCGAGGGCAGACGCGATCCCGATGGCGTGCATCATTGCCTCTGGCGTCAGCTCGTTGCGCACCACGCCGTCGAGCCGCGATGACATGAAAGGTTCCAGCATCACGAGCAGACCCCGCTCGGAGAGCTCGTCGACCGCGCGAGCGCACGACTCCATCGTCGAAACGGAACCGACGTCCTGCAGGTCGATGCGCAGCAGCATCTTCCCACCATCGAACCCTGAGTCGGCAATGGCGCCAGCACGCATGGCCGTGAACCGGTCGTCGAGCTCGAACGACGCGCCGAGCAGACCACCGCGGTTCATCGACCCGTATACCGTTTTGCCTTCGAGCGCTCCGAGCAGCAGAAGCTCTTCCAGCACGTCAGCCGTCCCGAGCACGCCGTTCACCTCGGGACGCGCGAGCGCTGCGCACAGGCGCGTCAGGAGTTCCGGACGGTCTGCGATCGCCAGGGGGTCGTCTCCGGCGCGCATGGCCCCGCGGGCCGCGTGGTCGGCCGCGATGACCAGGGTCTTGCCGTTCGGGCCCAGCGGGGAGCTCGGCCGACGCCGCTCCTTCTTGGCTCGGGCGACGCGCTCGGCGCGGTCCACGCTGACGCTCCTCAGCGCGGCGATGCGATCGGTACTGGTCACTGGTTGATCTCCCAACCGGCTGGTGAGTCGCGCTCAGCGCTCGACACTGGTCATCTCGAACCGGTACAGGTCGGCTCGGTAGTCGTGCGATCCGAGCTCGACCGGATGGCCGAGGTCGGCCAGGGTCACGGTGTGGATGTTGAGCAGGGCAGCGCCGGGGTTCACCTCCAGCAGAACGGCCTTCTCGGTCGACGCGACTTCGGCCCCGATGCTCTGTCGGGCGACACGCATGCGGATCCCGCTGTTGCGGATCTCCTCGTACAGCCCGCCGGCCTCGATGCGACCCGCGTCGAGCTGGACCAACGAAGCGGGGATCCAGTTGCGCATGATGGCGAAAGGGACGTCATCGGCAAACCTGAGGCGTTCGATGTGGGTGACCGGCGTGCCTTCCGGGAGTTCCAACGCGGCCGCCACTGCATCGCGGTCCGCGTCGACCACCCCGAACTGGATGATCTCGCTGCGAGGCGATCGGCCAGCGGCAGCCAGCTCGTCGAAGAGACTTCGCACCCCGGTGCTTCGTAGGTTCGGTTGCGACAACACCTGCGTACCCACGCCGTGCTTACGAGCCAGAACTCCTTGAGCGACGAGTTCCTCGATCGCCCGTCGTATCGTGGCGCGCGAGATGCCGAGCGACTCGGCCAGCCCGATCTCCCCGTCGAGCCGGTCTCCGGTCGCGAGGTCGCCACGTTCGATCGCGTCGGTGATGTGCTGCGCCACGCGGTGGTACAAGGGCGTGGAGCTCGTCCGGTCCTGGACGAGGGGCGCCATCTGGACGGGCTGCGAACCGTCGCTCCTCAACCTGGACATATGCGGATGTTAGCATGTCCGTACAAGTAGTGGAGGGTTGGCGGTGAGAGTTTCCCTCGCCTCCGGATGTTCCAGCCGCTTGTGCCCTTGGTACGTTCCACCATGCCTCGTCGTCGCGCGGATCCCCCTGTCGTGCTGTCTGCAGTCCGGATGGATCACAAGTCGCCGACACCCCTGTACATGCAGCTCGTCCAGCACATCGAGCAGGCAGTCGCCGACGGCGTGCTGACGACGGGCGACCGAATCGAGGGTGAACCCGTCCTGGTCGAGCGGCTCGGCATCTCGCGCGCCACCGTCCGACACGCCGTCGACCAGCTTGTCGATCGTGGCGTCCTGATGCGCAAGCACGGCGTCGGGACGCAGGTCGTGGCCCCCCACCTCGCCCGACGCTCGGGACTGATCAGCCTGTTCGACGAACTCCTCGACCATGGCCAGAAGCCATCGACAAGCCTGGTCGAAGCTTCGGTACGACCTGCTCCCCACGACGTCGCAGAAGCGCTGCAGCTGGACGTGCCTGGCGATGCGTTGTTCCTGAAGAGGCTCCGCTCCACTGGTGGTCGGCCGTTCGCGGTCATGCGGAACTGGTTGCCTGTGGGGATGCTGAGCCTCACAGACTTCGATCCTGAGACCGAGGGCCTCTACGAAGCACTGAGAAGGGTCGGTGTCTCCCCCGACGTCGCACATCAGTCCGTGGGTGCCGAGGGAGCGAGCAGCGAGGAGGGCGAACTGCTTGATCTTCCGGTCGGCGTCCCGGTCCTGACGATCGTGACGACGGCCTATGTGGATCTCGGCCGACCGGTGGAGCACGGCCGGCACACGTACAGGCCCGACCTCCACCGGTTCGAGATGGTCAAGGTCGAGAGATAGCCCACGGGCTAGGCTGGCCGGCGTGCCCGAGACACCTCTCCGCCGATCGATCCTGTTCCGCGCGGAGGCGTCCACCATCGGGGTGGACATCGGTGGGACGAAGATCCTGGCGGGTGTCGTCGACCCTCATGGCAACGTGTTGGCCAGACGCCAGGTGCCGACGCTGGGTCACGACGTCCGGCTGGTGGAAGATTCAGTGGTCACGATCGTCGAGGACTTTCGACGTTCGCACGAGATTGCTGCGATAGGTATCGGCGCCGCCGGATTCGTCGACGCTGCTCGTACCGTCGTCATGTTCTCCCCTCATCTGAACTGGCGCCGCGAGCCGCTGCGTGCGGCTGTCGCGGAGCGAGTACGACTCCCGGTCGTGGTCGACAACGATGCGAACGCTGCGGGAGTCGCCGAATCCCTCTACGGTGCCGCGAAGGACGAGCGATTCGTGGTGTGCATCACGCTCGGCACGGGCATCGGGGGCGCACTGATCATCGACCGGAAGGTGTTCCGGGGCCACAATGGAATGGCTGGAGAGTTCGGCCACATGCAGGTGGTGCCACTAGGACGCCGCTGCGAGTGCGGGAACCGTGGGTGCTGGGAGCAGTACGCCTCCGGAACGGCCCTGCTGCGGGATGCGAGGGAGCTGATCGCCAACGGCTCGCCGCTTGCCCACCGGCTTCGCGAACTCGTTGACGGCGATCCCACGCGACTCACCGGCCCGCAGATCACCCAGGAGGCGCGCAACGGCGACCCGTTGTCGCTCGAGCTCCTCGGTGACATTGGAGAATGGCTCGGAGTGGGACTCGCCGGCCTGGCTGCGGCGTTCGACCCGTCGTGCATCGTCATCGGCGGTGGCCTGTCCGATGCGGGTGACCTGCTTCTACGCCCCACCCGCTCGGCCTTCTCGAAGGCCCTCACGGGGCGGGGGCACCGCACTGAACCGACGATCGTCGTCGCGGACCTGGGGCCGGAGGCCGGTTCCATCGGCGCGGCCGCGATGGCTCGCTCAGCAGCACGCAAGGCACGCCGAAGAACCCGACGCCTGGAGAGGCGGGACGTGCGACTGAGGGACTCCGCCGCACCATTTGGCCGCGGCAGACGAATCGTGTGACCGACCTCGCCGTCACCGTGCGGTCCTACGCCGTGCGGCGTAGCCGTCGAGCACCGCACCGAGCTCGGCAGGCGAGGCGCCATCGGCCAGGGCCGTTGCGGCCAACTCGGCCTGCGACGCCGGCGTCAGTCCGCCGACCGGCTGGTCGAGGTCGAGGTTGGTGGGAAACGGGTAGCCGTCAGCCGCCGCCGCCAGCGCGTGACCGAGCGCGTCTGCCGGGAGGCCCGCGGCTCGACGCTCGAGCAGCAGCGGGTAGATCGCGCGCAACACCCGGTCGCGGTCGACGGTCTCCATGGCCCGACCGAAAGCCGATGAGACCTGGAGCAGGTTGGCGACGCGCTGGATGTCGGCAGAGACGTTGGTGCCGGCGCCGTGGAAGAGCGCAGGGTTGAAGAACACCGCGTCCCCCTTGGCGAGGGGAGGCTGTACGAAGTGCTGCTGGAAGTAGTCGCGGAACTCCGGCAGCCGCCAGGCGAGGTACCCCAAGGCGTACTGGTGGGAGTAGGGCAGATACATCGTGGGTCCGCTCTCGACCGGCATGTCGGAGTGCGCGACCGCGCCCTGCAGCGTCAGCACCGGCGACAACAGGTGCACGTGCCTCGGGTATTCCTCCACGACGGCATTCGCAAGGAAGCCCAGGTGGTAGTCGCGGTGTGGGTCCTGCGCCTGGCCGCCCGGGCGTACGACGTTGACCTGCGAGGTCACCTGGTAGCCGGGGCCCAGCCACACCCGCGAGATCAGTGCGAGGAGGTCGTTGGCGTAGTAGTCGACGAACGTCGAGGGGTCACGCACCGCCAGCTTCTCCAGGGCGTTCCACACCCGGTCGTTGGCGCCGGACTTGGCGAAGTGGTCCCCTCTCGCTCCGCCGGCGACCTTCTCGTCGGCGATCAAGGCGTCGAACGTGGCTGTGACCCGATCGACCAGGTCGAGGTCGGCGAACGCGCCACGGAACGCTACGACGCCGGGCCCGTCGGTGAGCGCCCGGACCAGCTCGGCGGCAACGAAGTCCTCACCGTCGGGCCGGGCCACCTCGGCGCGGAGCCGGTCGGCGTCGTAGACGACAACGTTCTGCTGCACCTCAGCGGCCAGGGGGTAGTCGGCGGCGTCGGTGTGCCGCTCGACCAGGATGACGAAGTCGTCGAGGTCGCAGTCCGCGGCGCGCATCCGTGCGGCGGGAGTTGCGGTGCGAATCGCGGTGCGTGGAACGGACATCGGGTGCCTCCTGGGCGGATCTGGCGTTGAGCGGTTGGTGTGACACTAGTGACGTGCCAGCGCCGACCGACGGTGCTGGCTTCGGACGTCAGGACCAGGGGCGGTAGATGGACCTGCAGGACTACCGAGATGCGCGGCACCGACGCCTCGTCGAGATGGCGACCGAGCTCGGCGTGCCGGCGGACCGTGCTGCGGCGGTCGTCGATCGCGTGATCGAGGCCCAGCGGCGGCGCATCGTTCGATCCGCCGACCCCGACCAGGTCGTCGTACCCGCGCTCCGTGAGGAGGTCCTCGGCGGGCGGTCTCGCAACCCCTCACTAGCCGCGTTCGTGCTCGTCGCCGTCGTCGCCGCGGCGTTCGCGGTCACGATCGTGGACGGCGCGCCCGACCGCGAGAAGGTCGAGCGGAGGGTCACCACCGTGCCCGCCCTCGTCGGCCTGACCTCCACCGAGGCCGTCAGCGCGCTGGGGCGCGCCGGCATCGCGACGCGGGTCGACCCGGTGCCCCAGTGTGATCCTGCCGGACAGGTGCTGGGGTCGGTGCCGCCCTCCGGCGACACGGTCCGGCCCGACGAGGTCGTGGTCATCGTCGCCACGGCGACCCCGTCGTGGACCTGCCCTGCCGACGCCGCCGCCCGCGTCCAGGCCTGGGCGTTCCTGCGCTTCCTCGTCTCCGGCTCGACCCGCCCGCGCCTCGCGCCCGAGGTGCGGCTCTACGTCGACGGCGAGGCGGCCGGAACGGCCGACGGGACCCAGTCGGCCACCTCGCCCGACTGGCGCCGGCGCGTGCGCGACCCTGTCGTGGCGTACGCGGTGCGCCCCGTGGCCAACGACCTGGGTCAGCCGGTCGTGTCGATCACGCGTGGATCGCCACCGCTCACCACGTGCGGCGTCTCCACGCCCAGCCCGTCCGGTGTGGCTGGAGGTCCTACCCGGGTAGTGCTCACAGCCAGCGGCGTACGGACCCGGCGACGGACCGGGCGCGGAGGCTCGCGTGCCAGCTCACGATCGACCTCTTCGAGGACGACGACGGAGCGATCGCGGTCGTCTCCGTGATCCTTCCGGGCGGCGGTGATCTCGGTCCGCCGCCCTGGGTACGGACCCGCGACGACCGGGACGCACTCGACGACTGAGGGCTCCCGACTCTCAGTCGATCAGCGCATCTCACCGGCGCCGACGTAGGGATGCAGACTGGTGAGGGGCGCGCCCTCCTCGAATCGCTCGAGCCGGAAGTCGGCGGCAGGAATGTCCGCGTCCGTGCTGTCCCCCTCGAGAACCAGGTCGGCGACGAGGTCTCCCACGGCAGGGCTGATCTTGAAGCCGTGCCCGGCGAACCCCGCGCACAGGATGAGTCCGTCGATGCCACCGACCGGCGCGATGACCGGGTTCCAGTCAGGAGGCACGTCGTAGACCCCGGCGTAGGTGTGAGTGACCGACGGGTCGGGGAATCCGGGGAACCGGTGCATCAGCTTCTCGGCGTACGCCATGATGCCGGCCTCGCCCGCGACGTTGGAGTAGGCGTCCGGGTCCACGAACTTCGTGTGGAAGTCGGAGTGGTCGCTGTTGCCGACGAGGAACTGGCCCGAGCCCTCGAGCCGGCAGTACTGCAGGCTGATCAGGTCGGAGACGACCGGCAGGTCGGGCAGCGCGACTCCGGCGTCGACGATGAGCAGCTCGGAGCGGTAGGACTCGACGGGGAAGTCGATGTCGAGTGCGGCGAGCAGGTGCTTGGACCACCAGCCGGCCGCGACGATGACGACGTCGGCGTCGATGACTTCACCGTCGTCGAGCTCGACGCCCGTGACCTTGTCGCCCTCGGTGCGGATCCGCGCCACCGACGTCCGCTGTCGGATGCTGGCGCCCTTCGCCCGAGCCTGCTGCCCGTAGTGCAGCGCCAGCTGGGTGGCGTCCGCGAAGCCTCCTCGCGGCTCGTACGACGCCAGCGCCACGTCGCTGACCTCCATCATCGGCCACAGCGCCTGCAGCTGGTCGGTGTCGATGAGGTCGACGTCGATCCCGAGACCCTGGTGCATCGCGGTGTTGGCTCGGAGCGGCTCGACGTTGTCCTCACCGACGATGACGGTGTAGCCGACCTGTCGGAACCCGACGTCGTCGCCGAGCTCCTCGAACACGGGGAGACTGCGCCACGCCATCGCGGCGATCGAGGGGATGCCGTAGTGGGCGCGGAAGATGCCGCTCGACTTGCCGGTCCCGCCGCTGGCGAGGCTGTGGCGCTCGAGCACGAGGACCTCGTGATGACCGCGCTCGCTCAGCGCCCGGGCGATGGAGAGCCCGATCAGGCCGCCGCCGATGACGACGGCCCTGGTGCTCATGCGTCGCCTCGCTGGAGGTAGGGGTAGGTCCAGTCGGTGGCCGGGGTGAGCGTCTCCTTGACGAAGCGCGGCGAGAGCCAACGCTGCAGCGCAAGACGCGAACCGGTGCGGTCGTTGGTCCCGGAGGCACGTCCACCACCGAAGGACACCTGACCCATGAGCGCGCCGGTGGGCTTGTCATTGATGTAGGTCATGCCGGCCGCGTTGCGCAGCACGTCGAGGGCAACGGAGATGGCGCGGCGGTCGGAGGCGAAGATGGACAGGGTCAGCGCGTAGCCGCTGGCGCTGTCGACCTCGCGGAGCACGGTGTCCCACTCGGAGTCCTCGTAGACGTAGACCGTCAGCAGGGGTCCGAAGAACTCCTCCGACAGGCCGAACGACGTCGGGTCGGTGGTGGTGCAGATCGTCGGGTCGACGAACCAGCCGACCGAGGTGTCGGTCGTGCCTCCGACGAGCAGCTCGTGGGTGTCGGTCGCCGCGGCCCGGTCGAAGGCGCCCTGGAGCCGGTGCACCGCTGCCTGGTCGATCACGGCGCCGACGTAGGTCTCGTGCTTGGTGGGGTCCCCGACCGGCAGCGCCCGCACGGTGTCGACGAGGTCGTCGCGCAGCCTGTTCCACACCGACCGGGCGATGTAGGCGCGTGAGGCGGCCGAGCACTTCTGACCCTGGAACTCGAACGCGGCGCGCACGAGTGCGGTGCGTACGGCGTCGACGTCCGCGGTCGGGTGGACGAGGACGGCGTTCTTGCCGCCGGTCTCCCCGACGAGGCGTGGGAAGGAGCGGTAGGTGTCCATGTTCTCGCCGACCGCTCGCCAGAGGCTGCGAAACACCTGGGTGGACCCCGTGAAGCTCAGCCCGGCGAAGTCGGGGTGGGCGACGGCCGTGGACGACACGGACGCCCCTGAGCCGTGGACGAGGTTGATGACCCCCGGCGGCAGACCAGCCTCCTCGAGAACGCGCATGCTGACGTCGGCGGCGAGTGCGGCCTTCTCCGACGGCTTCCACACCACGGTGTTGCCCATGAGGGCGGGCGTGGCGGGCAGGTTGACCCCGATGGCGGTGAAGTTGAACGGCGTCAGGGCCAGCACGAACCCTTCCAGGGGGCGCTGGTCGAGGATGTTGATGTCACCGGGCTGCGAGGACGGCTGGTCGGCGTAGATCTGCTGGGCCAGGTGGACGTTGAAGCGCATGAAGTCCGCGAACTCGCACGTCGCGTCGATCTCGGCTTGGTGGAACGTCTTGGACTGCCCGACCATCGTCGCGGCGACGAGCTGGTCGCGGTACTTGCCTGCCGCCAGGTCGCCCGCGCGGAGCATGATGGCGGCGCGCTCCCACCACGGGGTGCGCGACCACTCGTGCTGGGCGGCGAGCGAGGCGGCGATGGCCTGCTTGGTCACGGTCTCGTCGGCGGTGGCCATCGTCGCGATGACGCTGCGGTGGGCGTGCGGCTCGACGACGGAGTCGGCGTCTGCGGTCATGATGCGCTCGCCGTCGATGACGTGCGCGATCTCGGTCGGGCTCGACCGGAGCTGCTCGATGACGGCGGTGACCGACTCCGACTCGGCCGACCCAGGTCGGAAGTCGCGGGCCGGTTCGTTGAACGGGGTAGGCATCCGTGGGTTCGCGGCGAGGTTCACGGTGGTCATGACGGTCTCCTGGAGCGTGGGATGAGCGAGAGCTGAGTGGTGTCGAGTCGGAACGGCTGCTCAGGACCCGACGACGGAGCGGAGGAAGAGCAAGAGGTTGGCGGGCTTCTCGGCCATCCGCCTGGTCAGGTACGGGTACCACTCGGTGCCGTAGGGCAGGTAGACGCGGACGCGGTAGCCGTCGCGCACCAGCTGCTCCTGGACGTCGCGCCGGACTCCCTGGAGCATCTGGAACTCGAAGGCTCCCTTGGCGATCCCGAGCTCGCGCGCGGTCTGCTTGACCGTGTCGATGCACGCGTCGTCGTGGGTGCCGAAGGCCGGGTCGGGAAGGTTGGCAAGCGCCCACCTGGCGAGGTGCTGGTACTGGGCGGTCACGTCGGCCTTGTCCAGGATCGACACCTCGAGCTTCTCGTCGAACGCCCCCTTGACGAGGCGGATCTTCGGCGGGTTGTCGCCGAAGTCGAGGAGGTCCTCGATGGTGGTGCGCATGCATGCCTGCAGAGCGAGGCGGGTCTCCGGGTAGTCGACGTGCACGCGGCGGAAGATGGCCAGAGTCTCGCGCCCGACCGAGCTGTGCTCCATGTCGACCTCCACGGCACGTCCGCGCTCGCGCGCCACCTCGAGGAGTCGGCGCAGGTTCTTCTCGCAGTGCTCGCTCGAGATGACGATGCCCAGCTGCGACAGCTTGACCGACACCGTGGCGTTAACACTGCGAGGAGCCATCTCCTCGATGACGCGGACGTACTCCTCGGTCGCGGTGTCGGACTGGGCCAGGTCGCCGACGGACTCACCGAGCAGGTCGAGGCTCACCTCGATGCCCGCGAGGTTGAGCTGTTCGGTGACATCCAGCGCTTCGGCCAGCGTCGTGCCGGCGACGTAGCGCTGCACGATCGGACGAGTGAGCTTGCTCTTGGTCACCAGGTTGCCGAGCTTCTTGTTCTCCGAAGCCACGAGCAGGATCTTGTTGGGCATGGTCGCCTCTCGGGAGGTTCGCGCTGGTCGCCGTGGGCCGCTGGTCCGCGCTGATGATTGGACGCTACGTTGTGATCACAAACGAAGTCAAGACCTTCGGTCAGCGCGCCGCACCTGCACTGCACGCGCGGCAAAGTCCGTGTCAGAGTGACACGGCGCCGAATGTGATCACAGGACAGCCCGCGGGGCCGTCACAACCGGCACTATCGACGAGATTCGGACCGATCGCATGAGCGCCGCGACCACGATGCGTGACCTGATCGACGTTGTTCGTGCGCAACCTCAGCGGTGTCTCCCACTCCCCCGTGGCCGATGTCCTGGCTCCTCGGTATCGTCTGGGTTGTCAGGTCCGCAGCTCACAGGGAGGCACGCGTGGTCACGCAGGCTGAGAGCGCGTCCGAGTCAGGGCCCTCCGCCACGATGCTGGTCGCCGACCAGGTCTACGAGCTCCTCGCGCGCCGCATCTTCGACGGGGAGCTCGCGGCAGGTGACCGTCTCCCCGTGCGGGACCTGGCCGACCACGTCGGCACGAGCGTCATGCCCGTGCGCCAGGCCATCCGAGTGCTGGTCGAGAACGGCCTGGCCGTGACCGAACCCCACCGAGGTGCACGCGTCCGTGAGTTCACCGTACGCGAGCTCCTCGACCTGTACGAGGTCCGGACGTTGCTCGAGACCGAGGCCGCACGCAGGGGCGCCCACGCCGTCAGCGCACGTGACCTGCAGGAGATGAGGTCGGCGTGCGAGCGGATGTACCGCGCGGTCGTGCAACAGCAGGTCACCGTTGCCCTGGACCAGGATGAGGCGCTGCTGCGCATCCTCTACCGCGCCGGCGGCAACGAGGTGCTTGTTGCGAGCATCGAGTCGCTGTGGCTGCGGTGCCGCCCCTACAAGGTCATCGGCGCACGCGCTGCGATCGAGGCTCACGACTCCTCGTTGTGGGTCCCTCAACCGGCACTCATCGACGCCCTCGCCGACGGGGACACCGACCTGGCGGTCACCATCACCCACGACTCACTCGTGAGCGCGCGGCGGCGGCTCGAGCGCGAGCTGCCAGGACCTCACCAGACCCCGCCGGACCTTCCGCCTGATCAGGCGTTGCTCGACTCCTGAGCCCAGGCAGGCTCGCAGAGCCGTCAGCCGGGCTTGGGGTATCCGTTGCGCTCAGAGATCTCCGCGGCAGCCGACACGACCTGCGGCACGAGGTGCGGGATGGTGTCGTCGTTGATGCGGAAGTTCGGGCCCGTGATGGTGAGTGCTGCGATCACGTCACCGTTGAGGGCCTTGATCGGTGCGGCGATGGCGGCGAGCCCCACCTCGTGCTCCTCCAGCGTCCGCGCATAGCCGCGGGCGCGGACGGTGTCGAGCTCTGCGGTGAGGACCCGGACGTCGACGATGGTGTGGTCGGTGTAACGGGTCAGCCCGCCGGCCAGCATGGTCTCGAGCTCCGCGGGGGGCATGCTGGCGAGGAACACCTTGCCGGCGGACGTCGCGTGCATCGGAGTGCGCTGACCGACCCAGTTCATCGTGGTCACGGTCGCGGATCCGATGACCTGGTCGATGCTGGCGACCGTGGTGCCGTCCTGGACGGCGATGTTGACCGTCTCACCGACCGCTTCGGCCAGGTCCTGGCAGATAGGCCGGCTCACGGCGGCCAGGTCGTGCTTGCGGGCCGCGCCTTCGGCGAGCTGGACCACGCCGTAGCCCAGCCGGTACCGGCCGCGGTTCGAACCCTGCTCGACGAGCCCGCGAGCCTGCAGGGTCCCCAGCAGCCTCGAGACGGTGGACTTGTGGATGTCGAGCTCAGTGGCGATCTCGGTGACTCCCACGGCTCCATGACGCGCGAGGACCTGCAGGATCGAGATGGCCCGGTCGACCGAGTGGACCGAGTTGTCCCGCGCACCGTGACTGTTCACCATGGTGCGGATCCTACGGAGGCGGATGCTCGGCAGCGGGTTTCGTTCGGGTTTCCGCCGAGTTAAGCCACCGAAAGTTCACTCAGATGTCTTGACAGGTCCCCCTCGTCGCCTCCACCTTTGTCCCGTCTGGTATTCGGATTTCATCATACGAAACACGGTTGAGCCGGACGTTCCACCCCACTCACTCACTGCAAGGGGTTCGGCATGACCGTCGACATCGACGAAAACATTCCACAGGAACATCCTCTGGAACCTCACGAAGTACGAGCCTCCGACCGTGAGGCCGGGGTCGACTACGTCGTGTTCGGCACGGCCCTGGCTGTCACCGTCGCCTTCGTCCTGTGGGGCGTGATCGCACCCACGAGCCTGGCCTCCACCGCCACGTCCGTGCTCAACGCCACCATCGACGGCACGGGCTGGATCTACGTCCTGACCACCTTCGGGTTCGTCGCGCTCATGCTGGCGCTAGCCATCTCGCGCTACGGACGCATCCGGCTGGGTCGCGACGACGAGCGACCGGAGTTCAGCACCGGATCGTGGATCTCGATGATGTTTGCCACCGGCATGGGTATCGGCCTGATCTTCTGGGGCGTGGCCGAGCCGCTGTCGCACTTCCTGACCCCACCCATGGACATGGCCGCGCCGTCGTCGCCCGAGAGCGCGCAGCTCGGACTCCAGTACACCGTCTTCCACTGGGGCCTGCACCCGTGGGCGCTCTACGGAGTCGTGGGCATGGCGCTGGCCTACGCGACCTTCCGCAAGGGGTTGCCGAACCTGCTGAGCTCGCTGGTCCTGCCCACGAAGCCCACCAGCCACCCCGGCCGTCGTGCCATCGACATCTTCGCCATCTTCATCACCACCTTCGGTGCAGCCACCTCGCTGGGCCTGGGCGCCATCCAGATCAACTCCGGCCTCACCCGCGTGTTCGACGCACCGACCAGCAACACCGTCGCGATCACCGTGATCGCCGCCCTGACCGCGGCATTCGTGGTCTCCGCGGTCAGCGGGACCCACAAGGGCATCAAGTGGCTTGCCAACACCAACGCCCTGCTCGCCATCGGAATCCTCGTGTTCGTCTTCGTGTTCGGGCCGACCATCTTCTTGCTCAACACGTTCACCGAGACCTCGGGTGGCTACATCGAGCAGTTCTTCCCGATGAGCTTCCGCACCGGCGCGTTCGGCGGCGGCGACTGGCTGGCCGGCTGGACCATCTTCTACTGGGCGTGGTGGATGTCGTGGGCACCCTTCGTCGGGACGTTCATGGCCCGCATCTCGCGCGGTCGCACCATCCGTGAGTTCGTCGTCTGCGTGCTCATCGTGCCGACGCTCGTGAGCACGGTGTGGTTCGTGGTCATGGGCGGCACCGCCATCGACTTCCAGCTCAACGGCGTGGCCGACATGGCCGGCTCACTCGACAGCGGGGTCGAGAACACGCTGTTCACGCTCCTCGACGGCATGCCCGCGTCCACGTTCACCGCCTTGGTCGTCGTGTTGCTGATCATGTTGTTCTACGTCGCCGGGGCCGACTCCGCAGCGCTCGTGCTCGCCATGTTCAACCAGGGCGGCTCACTGCACCCGAAGACCTGGCTGGTGGTCCTCTGGGGCTGCATGATCGGCGCGGTCGCCATCGCCTTGCTGATTGCCGGCGGTCTGTCAGCAATCCAGACCACCGTCATCGTCTTCGGTATCCCGTTCCTGCTGGTGATGATCTGGGTCTGCTACAGCCTCGTGAAGCAGCTGCGGGCCGAGCCTGTGACCACGACGGTTCCGCCGGGCGTACGCACGGTGGTCGCGCAGCAGCTCAACTCAACGCCCACCTCTCATGGATCGGGCACGGGAGGAGCAGACCCGAGTCGCGACCCGGTCCGCCCAGACGAGCTCACCCACTCGTAGCGCTTGCCCGGTCGCATCTGCAACCGCTCGACGGCGGTGCTCCGGAGACACCACACAGTCTTCGGAGCACCGCCGTCGCGCTAGAAACCTGTACATGACGACACTGCCGTGACCGGGCCGTCGTGGTGCTCAAAGCTGAGGACTACGACGCTTCGTTCGAGATCGTCGACCTCCTCAGTCGTGCCGAGGAGGTGTAGGCCTTGAAAGAGGGGCTCAGTGACCTCGACGCGGGGCTCACCTCGCCACTGAATGAGGTCCCTTCGGCAATGCTTCGGCTCGGACGCCTCCAGTCCTGAGTGCACATCCGGGCGAGGACGGCGGCTACGACGTCGTCCTGACCCGGAGCGCACGACGAGCACTTGAGGAGCTGTTGCCAGCAGGGGTCGCTGTGGCCGCCTTCGAGTTCATCGCCGGCCCGCTGCGCACCGACCCCCACCGCGTCGGCAGGCGGTTGCGCGAACCATTGGCGCCCCTGTGGTCAGCACGGCGAGGCGAGTACCGCGTCCTCTACCGGATCCTCGAACCGTCGGTTCTGGCCTCGTTTTCAAGCGTCGTCGACGAATTCGCTGATGAGCCCAGACTCCACGTCTTCAGGATCGGCATCAGGCGTTTCTAGCCACGCCACCAAAAGACGTGCGCTGTCGGCGAGTTGCCAGAGGTATCGGCCACCCCAGTGGCCCACGGGTTGGCCATCGCCGTGCCTCCGGAATTCGTCGAGCCGCTTGGCGATGCCGCGTCGACCGGATGCTCCCGCTGCAGCCTTACCTATGTAGAGAACGTGAGGTCCGTCGACCCAGGTGCTCTGGAGAGTTGGCAGGTCGACTGACGGGTCCTTCCCCTTGAACCATCCCGCGGGGTTCTGGTCGAGGAACGTTGGCGGCTCCGTTCCATCGCGCAGGATCGCGTAGACGCCCTGCCCCCGGTGGACGGGGGATGTGGGCAGGTCCCGGAAGGTAATGAACCCATTGAACCCAGCCGCAGCTAGACCGTCTCGCGTCCAGTTCACGCTTTTGGTTCCCCACCCGCGTAGGCAACGGCAGGCGACACAGCGGACACCTCACCCGGGGGCGTCAGTTCCCACTTCTGGATTGTCGAAGTCTTCTTGGGCGCCGTCTTGGGAGGAGTAGTCGGTAGACACCAGCGCGGCAGGCACGGTGTCATCCAGGTCGGCTGGCTCGACGCTGACAGGGCGAAGCCTCGGCGGAGCCGCCGACCACGCCCGCAGGTTGCCCAGCACGTCCAAGTAGAAGCTGTCGACGGTGGTAAGGACGGAGTCGATGAACGATCCCGCGTCCCCGGCCGCGCTTCGAGCCCAGGTTTCCGGAGACGGCGAGCCGGAACGATCGCAGTTCCTTCGACGCATCGAGCACCAGACTGTTCGGGTTCTCCCGCACGGTGGACAACAGCTCGGCCGCTTGCGACCCGCGCGCGCGTGCGACGAACGCCTCGACCCTCGTACCGTCCGGCGCGTTCTTCAGCTGACGCACCAGCCAGTTCACTCGAGTGGTGGCCCGCCCCTCACGTGGGGAATCGACGTCGACGTGACAGGTGACCCTTCCTGCACGGAGATCTGCAGTCACGACGAGCTGGCCGACGGTGTCCGGGATGCGATGGCGCCGGACATTTGGCCCGTGGTGCAGAGCGAATCCGCCAGGGTTTGAGCGCGGACGAGGGGGTCCGCGGCCTCCTTGCGGGACAGCACCGGGACGACCTCGGTGCCGAGCTGGCGACCGAGCTGGAGGCTGGCGAATCTCAGGAGTGCATCGAAGCGGGCGACCACCTCGGCGATGCCCTTGTCGTTGCTCCGCAATGTGCCTGCTGTCACCTGGTCGCGCACGCCAACCCAGGCCTCGCCCATGTCGTCGAACTCCAGCGCACCAGACTTGCTGTGCTCGAGGTAGCGGATGAGCTCTCCCAGAATCCACGCTTGGTCCGGGTCGGCGACGCCGCGGAACTCCTTCTGCATTACTGCCTCGGCAAGGACCTGCGACCACGAAACGTGGTGTAGTTCGACCTTCTTCAGCTTTCGCTTGTCGACCTTCGTCGGGTGCTGGCCGGCTACTGCCGGGATCTCGTTCGAGATGGTGATGACGGCGTTCAAGCCGTTGTCCCGGGCGATGGCTAAGCCTCGATCCACCGATGAGGTTGGTGGGTGAGCGCGTCGTGAAGTGAGAATGCCCTTACGTGCTGGAAGAATCTGACTTCTCTAGGGTCCGAATTCCACCAGCACGAAGGGCATCTCGTAGATGCAACTTTGCCACACGCTCGGCGCGACCTCGGCGGTGTTCGATGATCCGAATCTCGTGTCGTCGGCCGGGCTGGTCCCGGTGCTCGCGCTGGCCCGGTCCGCGGGGCTCCAGGAGCTGGCCCAGACGCATCTGAGCGTGCCGACCGACAAGGGCGCGAACGCCGGGTTGAAGGTCGCCTCGCTGGTCGCGGGGATGGTCGCCGGCGCGGACTCCATCGACGACATGGCGCTGCTGCGCCACGGCGGGATGGGCCGGGTCTTCGCCAGGCGCCTACGCGCCCTCGACGCTGGGTTCGTTCCTGCGCTCGTTCAGCTTCGGCCACGTCCGCCAGCTCGACGCGGTCGCGTCGAGGTTCCTGACCGGGCTGGCGCACCAGGCACCGCTGCTCGCGCCGCCAGGACTCCGGCGAGCGGGTGATGGTCGACATCGACGACACCATCATCGAGGTCCACGGCTACGCCAAGCAGGGCTCGGGCTACGGCTACTCCGGGGTCCGTGGACTCAACGCGCTGCTCGCCACCGTGTCCACCAGCGCAGTCCGCGCCGGTGATCGTGGCCCAACGGCTCCGCAAGGGATCGTGCGGTTCACCGCGAGGCGCGAAACGGCTGGTCGCCGACGCGTTGAAGACCACCGGCTCGCTGTCGTCCGGCTCCGGCCTACGGCCGCTGGTGCGTGCCGACTCCGCGTTCTACGGCTACGCCACGGTCGGTGCCGCGCTCCGCGGCTGGCGCCGACGTCTCGGTCACCGTGCGGATGGATCCCAAGGTCAAAGCCGCGATCACCACCATCGCCGACGACGCGTGGACCCCGATCGAGTACACCGACGCCGTCTTCGACGAACCGACCAGCACCTGGGTCTCTCGCGCCGAGGTCGCCGAGATTCCGTTCACCGCGTTCACCTCGAAGAAGAAGGCCGAGCAGGTCCCCGGCCGGCTCGTGGTCCGCCGGATCCCCGACCTCAACCCCAGCGCCAAGAACGGGCAGGCGACGCTGTTCGACACCTGGCGCTTCCACGCGTTCTTCACCACCACCGACCCGGCCGTGGCCGACACCGTGGCCGCGGACAAGACCCACCGCGGCCACGCGATCATCGAACAGGTCCACGCCGACCTGAAGAACTCCGCGCTGGCGCACCTGCCGTCCGGGAAGTTCACCGCCAACGCAGCCTGGCTCGTGCTGGCCGTGATGGCGTTCAACCTCACCCGCGCCGCCGCGACCCTCACCGGCCCAGCCCTGGCCAAGGCCACCACCGCGACGATCCGCCGCAAGCTGATCGCCGTCCCGGCCCGGATCGCGTCCTCGGCACGACGGGTCACCCTGCACCTACCCGACCGGCCTGGCCCTGGCGAGACCGCCTGGCCCCGGCTCTTCGCTCACGGCCGCGGCCCACCACCGACCGCGACCACCTGACCACCCGCCGCCACCGGCACGACCAGGACACAACGGAACGACCCGGCAGCGAGGCCAGGCAACCAGCCACGCCCACACCGTCGAAAGCCGCCGTCACCGCCGCCGACCCACGCCAACCTGCTCATCGGTGGATCGAGGCTTAGCGACGCCGCGATCACGTCCTCATCCGCGTCGGCGCAGCTGGCTCCTGCACCCGCGACCTTGCGGCCGGAGGCACGTGGATCCCAGACCCGCCATGGCTTTGACCGGCAAGCGCACCGAGGGGCCGACGCGACGAGGCTCGACCAATGAATCATGCGAAGGTCGATCCGTGCTCGCGATACGTTGACGCGCTATCGGGGTGCCACTGATACTCAGGAGAAGTGACTCCTCAGTCGAGGCTCTACAAGCAGGCGGACGGGCAATGACTATCGCGACTCTCATCAAGGCCGGGTTCGGCATTCTCGCTGCTTGTCTTTACGCAGCGGCCGCTTACTTCATGATCGACGGCGCGCTGTCGACCGCGACCTATGCGCCTGGTGAGGGTGTGGAATATGTGATCACCCTTTGCGGGGCTGCCATAACGGCTTTCGTCGCGGCGCAACTCGGAATTGCTGTGGGCGCTGGCCCAACTAACGACGATGGAAGTCAACGGAACCTGATCGCGCGGTTGGACCGGGATGACGACAGCTCCGGCAGGGTAACCGCTGCGGTCCTCGTCTTCGACGCCATAGTCCTCGTCGTGGTGGGTGCGCTCTTCGTGTGGCTCTATCTCGATCCCGCGAGTATCGAGGTGGCAGACGGTGCGAAGGAACTGACTATCGCTCCTGACTATGTGAGCCTCCAGGCGAAAGCGTTCATCGCCCTTGTGATCGCCGGCGCCGGCGGCGTAGGAGTTGCCGCAGCCAAGTAGAGGCCCGCCGCCCATAGGAGGAGACTAATGGCAGACGACGAGAATTCGAGCCGTGAGGCACTACAGGCAGGCGTCGACCTTGCTGACGCAGCGATCAGAAGACAGGCGCGACAAGCCGAAATTCGGCGGAAGACACGAGCGAAGCTGGCCGAGCCCACGTCGTTCGCCATCCGGGCGATTGGTCCGTTCTCGCTAGGAGAAGGTAGTCGCCGTCATGCGGGCACGCTGATCGCTGAAGGGGACTCCTGGTTCGACTACCCGTTCAACGATGTCCTTTCGATGCTCGAGGACGAGCACGGATTCGAGGTTGAGTCTGTCGCTCACCGCGGAGACACCCTTGAAAGCATGGCCTTCGCGCCATCGCAGTCGGACATGCTTTATCGCCTCATTCACCGGGCCCGAAGTCGACGGACCTTTCCACGTGCCATCCTGCTGTCAGGCGGGGGCAACGACATCGCCGGAGAAGAATTCTCGTACCTTCTGAACCATGCGAGCTCGCCTCACTCAGGTTTGAACGCGAGAATCGCGGATGGCCTCATTCACGAGAGGTTACGCGATGCACTTGTCGTCCTGATCGCAGCCACGACTCGTGTATGCGAGGATCTGCTTGGCCGACCAGTCCCCATTCTGGTTCACGGCTACGATTACGCGATACCCGACGGGCGCGGTTTTCTCAGCGGGTTTGGGAAGCTTCCCGGGCCATGGCTCGGCCCTGGGTTCGAAGCCAAAGGTTTCCCAGAATCAAAGACGATGGATCGGCGTCGCGAGATCGTGCGGCTCTTGATCGACGAGCACAATCTCATGCTTGCAAGCTTGCGAGACGTGGAAGATTTCGGGCACGTCACGCACATCGACTTGCGCGGCGTTCTGTCAGCGCATGCGGACTACTGGAACTGGTGGTCCAACGAACTGCATCCGACGAAGAAGGGGTTTCGCGCCGTTGCCGTTCGATTCAATGAGTCCATTGATCGGGCCGCCCCGGTCGATTGACCGGGGTGTCGGTCTCCGGAAGCTTGTCGGGACACGTCTGTCGAAGCAGAACGCCGCGTTTACCGGCAAGACCGATGCCAGGGGACTGCAGGACGCGGAGCTCCGGAGTGCGCTGGCCGGGTAGTCAGCAGTTGGACGGCAAGCAGAGATTGAGCCGCTCGAGTTCGTGAGTCGCGTTCCGCAGAGCTGGTTGGTCGGGAGGGACAGGGACCAGTCGCACACCACAGCTCGCTCAGCGATCTCATGGGCACGGGCCGCGGGAAGGTCTCGGAGGGGCGAGTGGACCGGCTCAATTCGCGACCGGTCCGGACACCGCTTGACTAACGGGCGTGCCACCAAGGGACCAGCTGCGGGAGGCCACAAGCCCTCCGATCCACACCCAATTTACGTGCGTCCTTCCGCCGCGAATGAAGCCGCACCGCCGACTCCGCGTTGGGCCGACGGGATCGACCCTGGGCCTCCTGGGACTCGGCGAGGGAATCCTCTTCGGGGCACTCACGCACGGGTTTCTGGGTCACAAACAGCGACACACGCCGGCACGCGTCAATGCAGAAGGCCGATGC
>CAWEAI010000003.1:0-125099 GCA_963806925.1 uncultured Actinomycetota bacterium
CGCATCGGCCGGTGCAGGCGCCGCATCCACGGCGGCTCCGCCAGGGTGTCGGCCTCCCAGCGCACGATCGAGCCGGTGGCGAAGTCGGAGCCCGACCCGTCGAGCGCGCCCAGCAGGTCGGCGTACGCCGTGGGGGCAGGACGTCGTCGGAGTCCAGGAAGGCGAGGAAGTCGCCGCGCACCCCGACGGTGCCCAGGTTGCGCGCTGCGCCGAGGCCGCCGTTGACCGAGTGGACGACGCTGATGCGCGCGTCGCGACCCGCCCACCCGTCGGCGATCTCACCGGTGCGGTCGGTCGAGCCGTCGTCGACGATCACCGCCTCCCAGCGGCGGTGGGTCTGGGCGATCAGCGATCGGATGCAGGCGTCGAGGTAGTCCTCCACGCCCCAGGCGGGGATCACCACACCGAGGAGGGGAGCCCTCCGGTAGAGCCGCATGGCCGATGACCCTAGTCGTGTCGGGGCCAGGTCCTGCGCCGCCGGTAGGCTGCCCGCCGTGACCGAGCAGCCCAGAGCGATCGACGAGATGAACCCCGACGGAGTGCCGCGAAGGGTCCTCTTCGTCGCGGGTGCCGGGCGCAGCGGCACCAGCACGCTCGCCGGGATCGTCTCCAGGTTGGGCATGCACGTCCCGCTTCCCGAGGTGCCGCCGGACGACTCCAACCCGCGGGGGTTCAGCGAGCCGCAGTGGGTCGTGGACGCCCACGACGAGTGGCTCGCGGAGGCACTCGTGCAGGTCAGCGACGCGCGTCCCGGCGCATGGTTCGACACGGGCCGCATCTGCAGCCGTGAGCCCGCCCGGATCCGGGCCAGCGAGTGGCTCGAGCCGCACTTCGCCGAGCACCCGGAGCTGGTCGTCAAGGACCCGCGACTGAGCTGGTTCCTGGGCCTGTGGCGGGTGGCGGCGATCCGTACGGGCGCGACGCCGGTCTTCGCCACCATGCTCCGCCCGCCCGCCGAGGTGGTCGGGTCGAAGCAGAAGTACTACGCCAACAAGCTCGGCTCCGCGCACCTGGCGGCGAGCTGGGTCAACATGCTGCTCCACACCGAGCGCGCCACGCGGCCGGTGGAGGGCGACGGCGGGCGCGTCTTCGTCCGCTACGAGGACCTGCTGACCGACTGGGTGCGGACGACCACGGCAATGGGCCATGCCCTCGACCTGCAGACGATCATCCACACCCGCAGCGACCAGATCCGCGAGGTCCACCGCTTCATCGACCCCCACCTGCGCCGCGTCTCCTCCAGCCTCGACGACCTCGCCCTTCCCCGGCGCCTGCACGACCTCACCGCCCAGACGTGGGAGGAGCTCAACAAGCTCGCCGATGAGGGTGGGGACACCACCGACGCGCACGCGAGGTTCGACCAGCTCCGCGAGACCTACGTGGAGCTCTACGAGGAGGCTGAGGCGATCAGCCGCTCCAGTGCCGAGCACGCGCGGCTGCAGGCGCGTCGGCGCGCGCGGGCCGAGGCCGCTGCCGCGCCTGGGTCCCGCTCGTTGACCGACCGGGTGCCCCACGACGTGCGCGCCGCCATCCCGCCCTCCGTACGCCGCTCGGTGCGCAAGGCGCTCGGCCGGCAGCGCGATCTCCGGGGGGACGACCAGCCGTGAGCATCCCGATCGGCTCGGGCGACGGCCTCACGAACCTCGAGGGTCACGCCGACTTCGACATCGTCTGGCCGTGGAACCGACCCGGCGGCCTGCGTCGGGGTGCGACCGCGGTGCTGCGCGTGAAGAACGAGGCCCCGGGTCTGCGCTTCGTGCTGCCGCCGCTGCTGCGCGCCTGCGACCACGTCCTGCTGGTCGACAACGGGTCGGACGACGGCACCGCCGCCGAAGCGGTGCGGGTGGCCGACGAGCACGGCCTGGCGCACAGGTTCACGCTGAAGCACTACCCCTTCGCCGTCGCGCGGGCCGGTGGCGAGCACCTGCGCGTCAACGAGCGCTCGGTGCACTCCCTGGCCTACTTCTACAACTGGTGCTTCTCCCACGTCCGCACCCGCTACTCCTGGAAGTGGGACGGAGACATGGTCCTCACGACCGAGGGCGAGGTGTCGATGGCCGACCTGTCCTGGCAGGTGGGGATGGCCGAGGCGGTCATCCGCTTCCCGCGACACGGCCTCTACATCGAGTCGGAGTCGAAGGCCTACCTCGACCTCGGCCTGCGCAACATCGAGGAGTGGGGCTTCCCGATGAGCCCCGACTACGTCTACGCGAAGGCGCCGGAGTGGGAGATCCGTACGACGCCCGACCGGATCGAGCAGTTCGCGCTCCCGCAGGGGCTGTGCGTGGAGCTCAAGTGGCTCGACGGCGACGAGTTCGCCCACTGGACCAACCCCGAGGCCTTCGCCACCTCGATCCGCAACCGCCGCAAGCGGCGCGAGTGGCTGGTGTGGAACGCGCTCCACGCCGGCGACGTGCCCGAGGGGGTCGTGGAGATCATGTCGCCCGACGGCGTGCACGTGGTCGACCACGTCACCCACACCTGGCTCCCGCGCGCCCCGCGTCCCTTCGTCGTCGACGACCCGGAGCACGCGAAGCTGCACCTCAGGGCGTAGCGCTCACAGGAGCACCAGCGGGAGCGCCATCACCGCGGTCAGCAGAGGGAAGAGCCACGGGCCGACCCGACCCATGATGCGGGTGACCCGGTCCTCGCCCAACGTGCCCGCGCCACCTGCGCCCTCCGGGCCGATCACCGGGTCGTCGACGACGTCAGTGGTGCGCAAGGCAAGGGCCGTGTTGAGGGCGAGAAGGGCCATCCCGGCAACGAACGCCGGCGTCGCCGACACGCTGAACAGCGTCTGCCTGCCGACCAGCAGCACCCCTACGAAGAGGACGATCGGGAGCATCGCGCCGAGCACTGCCACCCACCAGTGGCCTACGACCGCGCGGATGAGCTGCTCGGCACACGCGACGATGAGCGCGGCGCCCGCCATCACGAGCACGACGACGGCCGTCAGCCCCGCAGTGACCTCGACGCGGTCGCCGGTCTGCCACGCGCCGACCGCGGCAAGCGTCAGCAGCATGCCGCCCAGGCCGAGGGCGGACGTGGCGAGCTCTCCTCGCACCTCGAGCGGGCTGGTGGGCAGAGTGGGCGCCAGGTCGGCGGCGTATGCCGCAGGGTCGCCGAAGGCGGACCGGGCGCTCTCCCCGCTCTCGGCGCAGTGTGCCTCCACCTCGGCGAGGGCGGCGCCGATCTGGTTCCCGGCGACGCTCCGGAGCCGCAGCTCGAGCAGGAACGCCTCCGCCCAGTCCTGCTCGACGTGCGGGGTGTGGGTCTCGATCTTCATGACGGGTCCTTCCGGATCGGTCCGGCGAGCGCTGGACTGCTGATGAACGTGGTGGTGATGTCGGAGAAGGCGAGCCAGGCGGTGGCCTGGCGCCTGTGCTCCTCGCGACCGGCAGGGGTGAGGGAGTAGAACTTGCGGCCCGGGCCTCCGTCTCCCGCGCGCCACTCGACCGTGACCAGGTCGGCCGCCTCGAGGCGACCGAGCAACGGGTAGAGCGTGCCGCCCTTGACGGTGCCGAGTCCGGCGTCCACGAGCGCGTTCGCGATGGCGTACCCATAGGTCGGTCCGCCCGCGATCACATGCAGCACGCAGACGCCGAGCGCCCCCCGCAGCCACTCCGTCGGCCAGGCGGCCGTACTAGTTGCTTCCATGACTAGATCGTGACACCAACTAGTCAGTGCGTCAACCCACTGCGGGTCGGAACGCCGCTCCGAGTGGCCTGCGTCACCTGCTCAGGCGGTTCCGCGATGGAATCTGCACGCGTACGCTCGAGGGTGATCGCAGTAGATCGGTACCCGCGAGGGACTGAAACGAAGAGGTCGACATGGACAAGTACCGCATCGGTGTCGTGGGCGCAGGCCGCGTCGGCGCCGTCCTCGCCGCCGCGTTCCGCGCCGCGGGCCACGAGATCGTCTCCGCCGCCGGTGAGTCGGACGCCTCGCGCCGTCGGATGGAGGCGCTGCTGCCGGGGGTCGCGGGCGCCAAGCCGACCGACGTCGCCCGCGCCAGCGACCTCCTCCTGCTGACGGTGCCCGACGACATGCTGTCCAACGTCGTCACGATGCTCAGCGCCAGCGGCGCGCTCCGCGAGGGTCAGGTCGTCGTCCACACGAGCGGCCGCCACGGGCTCGCCGTGCTCGAGCCGGCCCGCGAGGTCGGTGCCCGCACGATCGCGATGCACCCGGCGATGACGTTCACCGGGACGGAGCTGGACCTCACCCGTCTCTCCGGCTGCGTCTTCGGGGTCACCGCCGACGACGCCGACCGGGCGCTGACCGAGGGACTCGTCGCCGACCTCGGCGGGCGCCCGATGTGGGTCCCCGAGGACCGCCGCACCCTCTACCACGCAGGTCTCGCCCACGGCGCCAATCACCTCGTCACGCTCGTGACAGAGGCGATGGAGATCCTGTCGGCCGCCGGCGCCACCGACCCGGCCGCGACCCTGCGTCCGCTGCTCACCGCCGCACTCGACAACGCGCTCGATCACGGCGATGCGGCGCTGACCGGCCCGATCGTCCGTGGGGATGTGGAGACCGTCCGTGCCCACGTCGCCGACCTGGTCACGACGGCTCCCCAGACGCTGCCGTCCTATGTCGCCATGGCTCGTGCCACGCTCGATCGTGCCGTCACCGACGGCCGGCTGCTCCCGATCCGCGCCAACAAGATGCTGCAGGTGCTCGACTCCGCCGGGATCCGGGTCGCTGGCGAGGGCATCTCTCGATGACCTCGGCCCCGGTCCTCGTGCACACGCGCGAGGAGCTCGCCGACCTGCTCGCAGAGGCACGGCGAGAGGGTCAGCGGGTCGCGTTCGTGCCGACCATGGGGGCCCTGCACGAGGGCCACGCCAGCCTGATGCGTAGAGCGCGAGCAGCCACCGACGGTCCGGTCGTAGTCAGCATCTTCGTCAACCCGATGCAGTTCGCCCCGACCGAGGACCTCGACCGCTATCCCCGCACCCTGACCACAGACCTCGAGGTCTGCGCCGCCGAGGGCGTGGACGTGGTGTTCGCTCCCGGTGTCGATCAGATGTATCCCGGGGGCTTCAGCCACGAGTCGGTCCGTGACGGTGTGACGGTCGCGCCCGGTGTGCTCGCGACGATCCTCGACGGCGAGTCGCGCCCCGGCCACTTCGACGGCGTGCTCACCGTGGTCGCCAAGCTCTTCGGTCTCGTCCGCCCGGATCTCGCGGTCTTCGGCCAGAAGGACTACCAGCAGCTCACCCTCATCCGCCGGATGGTCCGCGACCTCTGCCTGGGCATCGAGGTCGTCGGTGCGGAGACGGTGCGCGAGCCCGACGGTCTCGCCCTGTCGAGCCGCAACCGCTTCCTCGACGTCGACCAGCGGCGGGCAGCGGTCGCGCTGAGCCGCGCGATCAGCGCCGCGCAGGCGCGGGCGTCGTACGGCGTCCCCGCCGCACGCTGGGCGGCGATGGCGGTGATCAGGGCCGAACCCGGTCTGGAGCTCGACTACCTCGCCCTCACCTCGACCGAGCTCGGACATGCCCCGGAGGCCGGCGAGGGCCGGATCCTGGTGGCTGCGCGGGTCGGCACCACCCGACTCATCGACAACGCACCCATCTTCTTCGGGGTGTCCAGCGGTTTCGACCCGGCGGAGACCTTCGGGGACGGCGCCCTGACCCGCGGCGACGTGCTGTCTCGGTAGCCTGCACGGATGACAGACCACCGGCCGGTCCCGGGCCGCCTCCGAGCGCCCGCCCCCGGCTGGACCACCCGCGCCGACGTCGTGGTCGTCGGGTCCGGCATCGCCGGGCTCACCGCCGCGCTGCGCATCCACGCGGCTGATCCCTCGCTCCACCTCCTCGTCGTCACCAAGGACGTCCTCGCCGCCGGCTCCACCCAGTGGGCGCAGGGCGGCATCGCCGCAGCCCTCGGCCCCGGTGACACCCCGGAGCAGCACGAGCACGACACCCTCGTCGCCGGCGCGGGAGCCTGCGACGTCGAGGCCGTACGGATCCTGGTGACCGAGGGCCCCGAGGCGGTTCGTGAGCTGATCGCGCTGGGCACCCAGTTCGACCACCACCCGGACGGCGAGCTCTCGCTGACGCGCGAGGGCGGCCACCACCGCGACCGCATCGCGCACGCCGGCGGCGACGCGACCGGCGCCGAGATCCAGCGCGCCCTCATCGCCGCGGTCGAGCGAGCCCCCGAGATCGAGGTGATCCAGCACGCGCTGGCCGTGGACCTCCTGCGCTCCGCCGACGGCGGTGTCGCGGGCCTCACCCTCCACGTGCTCGGCGAGGGCCAGCGCGACGGCGTCGGCGCCGCGCACTGCCGCGCCGTGGTGCTCGCCTCCGGTGGGCTGGGTCAGGTGTTCAGCCAGTCCACCAACCCCAGCGTCTCGACGGGCGACGGCATGGCGCTCGCCCTGCGCGCGGGTGCGCGCCTGCGCGACCTCGAGTTCGTCCAGTTCCACCCCACCGTGATGTGGCTCGGCCCGGACTCGCAAGGGCAGCAGCCGCTGATCTCCGAGGCCGTGCGCGGCGAGGGCGCGTTCCTCGTGGACTTCGACGGCGACCGCTTCATGCACGGCCAGCACGAGCTCGCCGACCTCGCTCCCCGCGACGTGGTGGCCAAGGCCATCACCCGAAGGATGCTCGAGACCGGTCAGCCCCACATGTGGCTCGACGCGCGTCACCTCGGGCAGGCGTTCTGGGAGCGGCGCTTCCCCACCATCCTCCGCGTGTGCCGCGAGCACGGCGTCGACCCGGTCACCGAGCTGATCCCGGTCGCACCGGCCCAGCACTACGCCTCGGGCGGTGTCGCGACCGACCTCTGGGGACGTACGACGGTGCCGGGCCTCTACGCCACCGGCGAGGTCGCCTGCTCCGGCGTGCACGGCGCCAACCGGCTGGCGTCCAACTCGCTGCTCGAGGGACTGGTCTTCTCGCGCCGCATCGCCGACGTGCTGGTCGGCGAGCTGCGGGAGTGGGCGGACCCGGCCGACGACCGGCGGCTCGAGGGGCTCCTCGACGGCGGTCTGCGCACCGCGATGCAGGACGTGATGACCACCCGCGCGGGCGTGCTACGCCACGCGGACGGGCTGGCCGAGGCGATCGCACACCTGGAGTCGCTCGCGCCCGGCGACGCCGAGGTCGGCCCGGCGGCGTGGGAGACCACCAACCTCCTCGCCATCAGTCGCGCGCTGGCCGAGGCCGCCGCCCTGCGCACCGAGACCCGCGGCTCGCACTGGCGCGAGGACTTCCCCGACCGCGACGACACCCGGGCCGGCCACGTCGACTCGTGGCTCGACGACGGCACGATCCGCCTCGAGTGGACCTCCGCACCCTCGACCGACCCGAGCACCATGGAGGTCACCGCATGACGAGTCCCGACGACCTGCCTGCCGACCTGCGCGACGAGCTCGCCGCGGCCGGCCTCGACCCCCGGGCCGCGCGCGACCTGATCGCACGCGCACTCGAGGAAGACCTCCCCGACCCGTCGATGGACGACCCCACCAGCTCGTCGACCATCGCGGCCGACGCCCGGGGCGACGCGGTCTTCGCCGCCCGTGAGCCCGGCGTGGTGGCGGGCCTGGGCCTGGCGGCGGCCACCTTCCACGTCGTCGGTGCCGATGCCACGATCACCGACCGGCTCCCCGACGGCACCCGGGTCGAGAAGGGTGATGTCGTCATGCGGGTCTCCGGCCTGACCCAGCGCCTCCTCCTCGCGGAGCGGACCGCCCTCAACCTCGCGTGCCACCTGTCGGGCATCGCGACCGCGACGGCGCACTGGGTCGCGGCGCTCGAGGGTTCGCCCACCCGCGTGCTCGACACCCGCAAGACGCTGCCCGGCCTCCGGGCGCTGCAGAAGTACGCCGTGCGCTGCGGCGGTGGGGTCAACCACCGCACGAGCCTCCAGGACATGGCGATGGTCAAGGACAACCACGTCATCGCCGCCGGGGGAGTGCTGCCGGCGCTGGAGGTGATCCGCGGTCGGCACCCCGGGCTGCCGGTCGAGGTGGAGGTGACGACACTCGACCAGCTCGACGACCTCCTCGCGCTGCCCGTGCCCCCGGAGCGGATCCTGCTCGACAACATGAGTGACGAGCTGATGGCGGACGCCGTACGTCGTACGGTGGGGCGCGTGCCGCTCGAGGCCAGCGGCGGGATCACCCTCGAGCGCGCGGCGAGGATCGGTGCCACCGGCGTCGACTTCGTCTCGGTCGGAGCGTTGACCCACTCGGTGATCGTCTTCGACATCGGCATGGACCTCAGCGCCTCGCAGCTTCCGCGATGAGCGCCTGATGAGCCTGCTCGCCGCCGACATCGGCAACAGCCACACCTTCCTCGGCCTGCTGGACGGCGACCAGGTCACTGCCCACTGGCGGGTGAGCACCGATGAGCGTCGCACCGCCGACGAGTGGTCGGTGCTCCTCCTCGGCCTGCTGGCCGAGCGGATCGCCGACGTGGACGGCATCGCGGTCTGCGCGACGGTCCCGGCTGTCCTGCTCGAGTGGCGAGAGATGCTGGGGCGCCACTTCGACGACGTCCCCGCGACCGTGGTGGAGCCCGGGGTCCGGACGGGGATCCCGGTGCTGATGGACAACCCGCGCGAGGTCGGCACGGACCGCATCGTCAACGCCCTCGCGGCGGCGACGCTGTACGGCGGTCCCGCGATCGTCGTCGACTTCGGCACCGCCACGACCTTCGACGTGGTGAACGCGAAGGGGCAGTACGTCGGTGGCGCGATCTCGCCCGGCATCGAGGTCTCCCTCGAGGCGCTCGGGCGTCGAGGCGCCCAGCTGCGCAAGGTCGAGCTGGCGCGACCCCGCTCGGTCATCGCCAGGAACACCGTGGAGGCCCTCCAGAGCGGCATGCTCTTCGGCGTCGCGGCACAGGTCGAGGGGCTCGTGGCTCGGATGATCGACGAGCTCGGCGTGGCGACCGAGGACGTCACCGTGATCTCCACCGGTCACTGGGCGCCGCTGATCGTCGATGACTGCGGGTGCTTCACCGTGCATTCGCCGGGGCTGACGCTGCAAGGATTGCGACTCGTCTTCGAGCGCAACAATGACTGAGTGCCCGTTTTCATCGAACAGCCTCGAAATGTCGGCGTATGTGGGAATGTCGCAACCGGACCTTCTCTCAATTGCCCGATGACGGCCGTCAATACGTTCTTGACAATCGCGGGTGCCGTTTTTCAATTCCTGAGGAATTGTTTGTCAGAGCATCAGGGGGCGATGATCGTGGTGTCCGATGAATCCCTGCGATGAAAAGAGCACACAATGGCACAAAAGGTGAACATCATCCTGGTGGACGACCTCGACGGCTCCGAGGCCACCGAGACCGTCTCCTTCGGTCTCGACGGATCCTCCTACGAGATCGATCTCAACGACGCCAACGCTGCGTCCCTGCGCGAGGCCCTCGGCGGCTACGTCGGTCACGCCCGCAAGGTCACCGGCGGCGCACGACGCGCCCGCAAGGCCACGGCCGGATCGTCCACCAACACCAAGGACGTCCGCGAGTGGGCCAAGGACCAGGGCATGGAGGTCTCCGAGCGGGGACGCATCTCCGCCGACGTCCAGCAGGCCTACGACGCCGCGCACTGATCTCACGTCCGGACGCGGGGTTGTTCGCCCTGAGCGGACGGCCTCGTGTCTGCGGCGGGAACACGTAGGCTGATGTCGGGCGTTGAGCCCAGTGTTCGCACTCCTGCTCCGGCGGGGGATCCGCGGACCTCGCAGACGTAGAGGAGCGCACATGTTCGAGCGGTTCACCGACCGAGCCCGGCGAGTTGTCGTGTTGGCCCAGGAAGAGGCCCGCATGCTCTCCCACAACTACATCGGGACCGAGCACATCCTGCTCGGTCTCATCCACGAGGGCGAGGGCGTCGCAGCGAAGGCGCTCGAGTCCCTCGACATCTCGCTGGAGGCCGTGCGCGCCCAGGTCGAGGAGATCATCGGCCAGGGCCAGCAGGCCCCGTCGGGGCACATCCCCTTCACGCCGCGCGCGAAGAAGGTGCTGGAGCTCTCGCTGCGCGAGGCCCTGCAGCTGGGCCACTCCTACATCGGCACCGAGCACATCCTGCTCGGGCTGATCCGCGAGGGCGAGGGCGTCGCCGCGCAGGTCCTGCAGAAGCTCGGCGCCGACCTCAACCGGGTCCGCCAGCAGGTCATCCAGCTGCTGAGCGGCTTCCAGGGCAAGGAGTCTGCCGCCTCCGGCGCCACGACCTCCGGGTCGGGCGGTGAGGCACCGTCGAGCTCGCTGGTCCTCGACCAGTTCGGCCAGAACCTGACCCAGGCCGCGCGCGAGGGCAAGCTCGACCCGGTCATCGGTCGTGAGCAGGAGATCGAGCGCGTGATGCAGATCCTGTCGCGCCGCACGAAGAACAACCCCGTCCTGATCGGGGAGCCCGGCGTCGGCAAGACCACGATCGTCGCCGGTCTGGCCCAGGACATCGTCAAGGGCAACGTGCCCGAGACGCTCAAGGACAAGCAGATCTACACGCTCGACCTCGGCGCGCTCGTGGCCGGCTCGCGCTATCGCGGTGACTTCGAGGAACGCCTCAAGAAGGTCCTCAAGGAGATCCGCACCCGCGGCGACATCGTGCTGTTCATCGACGAGATCCACACCCTCGTCGGAGCAGGTGCGGCCGAGGGCGCGATCGACGCCGCCAGCATCCTCAAGCCGATGCTGGCGCGTGGCGAGCTGCAGACGATCGGCGCGACGACGCTCGACGAATACCGCAAATACCTCGAGAAGGACGCCGCGCTCGAGCGGCGCTTCCAGCCCATCCAGGTCCAGGAGCCCTCGATCGCGCACACGATCGAGATGCTCAAGGGCCTGCGTGACCGCTACGAGGCCCACCACCGCGTCACCATCACCGACGAGGCACTGGTCTCGGCGGCGACGCTGGCCGACCGTTACATCTCCGACCGGTTCCTGCCGGACAAGGCGATCGACCTCATCGACGAGGCCGGGTCGCGCCTGCGCATCCGCCGGATGACCGCACCGCCGGACCTGCGCGAGTACGACGACAAGATCGCCGACGTGCGCCAGCGCAAGGAGGCGGCCATCGACGGGCAGGACTTCGAGGCTGCGGCCCGCCTGCGCGACGAGGAGAAGCAGCTCGCCGCCCGCCGCGGTGAGCGGGAGAAGCAGTGGCGTGCCGGTGACCTGGACGAGGTCGCCGAGGTCGACGAGGAGCTGATCGCGGAGGTCCTCGCCGTCGCGACGGGCATCCCGATCGTCAAGCTGTCGGAGGAGGAGTCCACGCGCCTGCTCAAGATGGAGGACGAGCTCCACAAGCGCGTCATCGGTCAGGAGGAGGCCGTCAAGGCCCTCAGCCGCGCCATCCGACGCACGCGTGCCGGTCTGAAGGACCCGAAGCGTCCCGGCGGGTCGTTCATCTTCGCCGGACCCTCCGGCGTCGGGAAGACGTGGCTGTCCAAGACGCTCGCCGAATTCCTGTTCGGCGACGAGGACGCGCTCATCCAGCTCGACATGAGCGAATTCTCCGAGAAGCACACGGTCTCGCGCCTGTTCGGCTCGCCGCCCGGATATGTCGGTTACGAGGAGGGCGGCCAGCTCACCGAGAAGGTGCGCCGCAAGCCGTTCTCGGTGGTGCTCTTCGACGAGGTCGAGAAGGCCCACCCCGACATCTTCAACAGCCTGTTGCAGATCCTCGAGGAAGGTCGCCTGACCGACTCGCAGGGTCGCGTGGTCGACTTCAAGAACACCGTCATCATCATGACCACCAACCTCGGCTCGCGTGACATCGCCAAGAGCGTCAACCTCGGTTTCGGCGCGGTCGGCGCTGACCCGGCGGGCTCCTACGAGCGGATGAAGAGCAAGGTCTCCGAGGAGCTCAAGCAGCACTTCCGTCCCGAATTCCTCAACCGCGTCGACGAGATCGTCGTCTTCCCGCCGCTGTCGAAGGAGCAGATCGTGTCGATGGTGGACAACATGGTCGCCGCCGTCGAGCTGCGCCTCAAGGACCGCGACATGTCCCTCGAGCTCACCCAGCCGGCCAAGGACCTGCTCGCCGAGCGGGGCTTCGACCCGGTGCTCGGTGCTCGTCCGCTCCGCCGCACGGTGCAGCGCGAGATCGAGGACGTGCTCGCCGAGAAGATGCTCTTCGGTGAGGTCGGTCCCGGCCAGATCGTGCTGGTCGGCGTCGAGGGCGAGGGGCCCACGGCGACCTTCACCTTCAAGGGTCAGAAGAACTCGGTGGTGCCCGACACCCCGCCGCTCGAGGCGGTCGACGCCGAGGGAGCTCCGGTGGTCGGACCTGACGACACCGAGGGTCCGACGGACGTGACCAAGGCCAACGAAGCCTGATCCGGCTTCTTCAGATCACCCCGGGAGCGCCCAGCGCCCCGGGGTGATCTGCGTCAGGAGCCCGTCGGCGACCAGGCCCGCGAGGCACCGCTCGCGCTGGTCGTCGACCGGCCACGCCGTCTCGATGCTCGCGGTGCGGACCGATCCCTCGGCCTCGCGGGCCAGCGCCATGATGCGACCGCGGCACTGGCGGTCGGTGCCCGCCCACGCCTGCCCGCGACGCGCAGGTCCGTCGTACGACGGGAAGCCCGCACCGCGCCACGCGCAGGGCCCGGCGATCGGGCAGGCCTCGCACGAGGGCTGGCGCGCGGTGCAGACCAGGGCGCCGAGCTCCATCGTCGCAACGGCCCAGGTGGCGGCAGTGGCGGCATCGTCGGGGAGCAGCGCCGCCGCCACGTCGCGCTCGGCTCGCGTGATCGCCGGCGACGCGAACTCCTCGCCCGACACCGCGCGGGCCAGGACCCGACGTACGTTGGTGTCGAGCACGACGTGCCGGTGGCCGAAGGCGAAGCTCGCGATGGCCGAGGCGGTGTAGTCGCCGACGCCGGGCAGCGCGATCAGGTCGGCGTACGACGCGGGGACCTCGCCGCCGTGGCGCTCGAGGAGGACCACCGCGGCGGCGTGCAGCCGCAGGGCCCGGCGGGGGTAGCCGAGTCGGCCCCACATCCGCACCGCTTCGCCCGTGGACTCCGCCGCGAGGCCTCCCGGCGTCGGCCACCGCTCCAGCCACGCGCCGTGCACGGGCAGCACGCGTGCGACCGGGGTCTGTTGCAGCATGAACTCGCTCACCATCACCGACCACGCCGAGGCACCCACGCCGCGCCACGGCAGATCGCGCGCATGGGCGTCGTACCAGTCGAGCACCGCCTCGTGCAGGTCATCACCTGGGGGGTCGGGGA
The DNA here is from genome assembly GCA_963806925.1 of uncultured Actinomycetota bacterium. Taxonomy (GTDB): domain Bacteria; phylum Actinomycetota; class Actinomycetes; order Propionibacteriales; family Nocardioidaceae; genus Nocardioides. Next base: position 13,205 of record CAWEAI010000003.1, read on the forward strand.
GGAGGGCGTCGGGGGAGAGGGCGTCCATCAGCGCGATCGTAGGTGAGTCGGTGCGCCTGCGCCCAGACGGCCTCCCGGCTACCTACCCTGTGGTCATGCCGTCGACCGTGCGACCTCGCGGGCCGCTTCCGGCGCGGGTCTACTGGACCCGACGCCTCATCGTGCTCGGTGTCCCCCTGATGCTCGTCGTCGTGCTCGCGCGCGTGCTGGGCGGCTCGTCCGACGCCACGGACCGCACGAGCGGCACCGCTGCGCAGGCCGGCGCCGCTGTCGAGACCTCGGCCGCGCCCACCGCCGGGCCGACGGCGGGCGAGGGCACCGGTGAGAAGAACAAGAAGAACAAGAAGAACCGTCAGCAGGAGTCCGTCCCGGCCGACACTGTCCCGACGGAGACCGTGCCGACTGAGACGGTGCCGACCGAGACTGTGCCACCCGAGCCCGTCCTCGCCGAGCCGACCGGCCCGTGTGCCGACTCCGACGTCGTGGCCACGCCGACGATCACCTCGGCGCCCGGCGGCGCCGACGTCCCGATCACGCTCAACCTGCGCACCGGCGTCGCCGAGGCCTGCACCTGGCAGGTCTCCCCGCAGACCCTGACCCTGACCATCACGAGCGGCGACGACTTCATCTGGAGCACCCGCGAGTGCCCCGATGCGATCCTGGTCCAGGACGTGGTGGTCCGCCAGGCCGTCGACACCCCGGTCGTGGTCACCTGGGCGGGTGGCAGGCGCTCGGACGAGACCTGCTCCGACCGCACCGAATGGGCCTACCCGGGCTACTACCACGTCCTGGCGGCCGCCCTCGGTGGCGAGGCGACCGACGTCCAGTTCGAGCTCCTGCCCGTGACGCCGTCGGTGGTCACCCAGACGGCAGATCCCGAGCAGGGCGGCCAGGCGGGCGGTCAGAAAGGCGGCCGGAAAGGCGGCAAGACGGGCGACGAGACCGCCCACACGCCCGGCGAGGACGGCGGCGGCAACTCCGAGGGATAGCTCCCTGCGCCGCTTGACCCAGCGCGCTGACGCGCACTGCGGGCGGGTCAGATGTAGCGCTCGGTGATGCTGGACTCGGCGAGCCGGGACAGCCCCTCGCGGACGCTGCGGGCGCGCAGCTCGCCGACTCCCTCCACCGCCTGGAGGTCGTCGATCCCGGCTGAGAGCAGCTGCTGGAGCCCGCCGAAGTGGTCGACGAGCCGTTCGACGACGGCGGGGGGCAGGCGCGGCACCTTGGCGAGCAGCCGGAAGCCGCGGGGCGCGACGGCCGCGTCGAGGTGCTCGGCACCGCCGAGGCCGATCGCACGTGCCACGGACGCCGGGTCGACGAGCTCGGTCGGCGAGAGCGCCTTGAGCTCGGCCAGGTGCGGCTCCGGGCCCACCTGGCGTCGCCTGCCGCCGGGCAGGTAGTCGCGGACCACGAGCTCGCGCTCGGCGTCGACGCCGGTGACCAGCTCCTCGAGCTGGAGGGAGAGCAGCCGTCCGTCCGTGCCGAGCTCGAGGACGTAGTCCTCGATCTCGTCCGCGATCCGGATGACCATCTCCAGCCGCTGGGCGACCACGGCCACGTCACGCACGGTGACGAGGTCCTCGATCTCCAGCGCGGAGAGCGTCGCGGACACCTCGTCGAGACGGAGCTTGTAGCGCTCGAGCGTCGCCAGCGCCTGGTTGGCGCGGGACAGGATCTTTCCGGAGTCCTCCAGCACGTGGCGGATGTCGCCGACATAGGCGGCGATGATCTGCATGGACTGGGAGACCGAGATGACCGGGTGGCCGGTCTGCTTGGCCACGCGCTCCGCCGTCCGGTGACGCGTGCCGGTCTCCTCCGACGGGATCGTGTGATCGGGCATCAGGTGGACCGCCGCGCGGTGCACGCGCGTGATGTCCTTGTCCAGGATGATCGCGCCGTCCATCTTGGCCAGCTCGCGCAGGCCGGTCGCGGTGAAGGGCACGTCGAGGGTGAAGCCGCCGGTGGCGATCGATTCGACCGTCTTGTCCTGGCCGAGCACGATCAGGGCCCCGGTGCGTCCGCGGAGGATCCGCTCGAGGCCGTCGCGCAGCGGGGTCCCAGGTGCGATCGAGGCCAGGGTCGCGCGCAACCTGAGCTGGTCGTCGATGCGCTCCGCCACCGGTCCTCCACGTGCTGTCAGGGCGCCCCCGTGCGCCATCGGGTGAAGTGTAGGGGGCGCAGGGCGCGGTCGGACCGACCCATCCACCGGGGAAGGGTCGCGCCCGGCGCGCTGGTGGTCAGAGCGGTGGCGTGAGGTCGAGGGTGAGGAGGGCTCCGACGATGTCGTCGACCTCGACCACCTTGAGACCGTCGATCGTGCGGCGGGTGGGGATCCCGCGCTCGCTGGGCAGTGCGCGCTCCCGCGGCACGACCGCCACCCGGAAGCCGAGCCGGGCCGCCTCGGCGATCCGCTGGGGGAGGTCGCGCACCCTGCGGAGCTCGCCCGCCAGTCCGATCTCGCCGATGGCGACGGCGCCGCGCGGCGCGGCCAGGCCCAGGTGGGAGCTGGCGATGGCAACCGCGATGGCCAGGTCGGCCGCCGGGTCGTGGAGCTTGGCGCCGCCGACGGTGGCGACGAAGGCGTCGCTGTTGGCGATGCGTAGGTGGGCGTGACGATGGAGGACCGCCAGCACCATGTCGACGCGCGAGGACTCGACGCCGGAGACCGTGCGTCGCGGCCTCTCGAGGGGGGAGGCGGTGACCAGCGCCTGGACCTCGGCGAGCAGCGGACGGCGGCCCTCCATGGTGACCGCGACGCACGTGCCCGACACGTCCTGGGTGTGGTGCTCGATGAACAGCCCGGTGGGGTCGCTGACCGCGGAGATGCCGTCGGACGACAGGTCGAAGCACCCCACCTCGTCGACCGGGCCGTAGCGGTTCTTCATCGCCCGCAGCATCCGGAAGCGCGAGTTGCGCTCGCCCTCGAAGTGGAGGACGACGTCGACGAGGTGCTCGAGCACGCGCGGCCCGGCGATGGACCCGTCCTTGGTGACGTGGCCGACGAGCACGGTGGTGATGTTGCGGGTCTTGGCGACACGGATCAACGCAGCCGCGACCTCCTTGACCTGCGTGACTCCACCCGGCACGCCGTCGATGCCGGAGGCACCGATGGTCTGGACGGAATCGACCACCAGCAGGGTCGGGCGGACCTCCTCGATGTGGGTCAGCACGGCACCGAGGTCAGTCTCGGCAGCCAGGAACAGCTCCTCGTGGACGCCGCCGGTGCGGTCCGCGCGCATCCGGACCTGCGCAGCGGACTCCTCGCCGGTGACGTAGAGAGTGCGATGCTGCATCTTCGCCGTCTGCGCGGCGACCTCGAGCAGCAGCGTGCTCTTGCCGACACCCGGCTCGCCGGCCAGCAGGATCGCCGCTCCTGGCACCAGGCCGCCGCCCAGCACGCGGTCGAGCTCGGGCACCCCGCTGGGTCGGGCCACCGACTCGTGGGTCGAGACCTGACCGATCGGGACGGCCGGGGTGGACACCGGGCCGGCCGTGGCCCGCATCGTGGGTGCACCGGCCTCGGCGACCGAACCCCACGCCTGGCACTCGCCGCACCGCCCGACCCACTTGCCGGTCTCCCATCCGCACTCGGAGCAGCGGTAGGACGGGCGTGTCTTGGTCGGACGGGTGGGCATGGGCGCCACGCTAGAGGAGGGCGACGACAGTCGGCCCGGAGGTGCCCTGCGGCCCGGGCTCGACGACGGCCGTCGTGGGCTGACTGGTCCGGACCACCTCTCCACAGATGGTGGTCCCGTCCTGTGGAAAGAGGTCGAAATCTGTGGAGGAACAGGCGCCAGATGGGGACGGAGCCGCCCTTGCGGTGGAGGGGCCGGTGGAGGAACGACGGGTGGAGAACCCGCCCGCGAGAGGCCTTGCGCCACCACCGGCAGACGGCGTAGAACTTCTCCTACGCCGACCCGCGAGGGGAGGCGGGATGACTCGGAGACGAGGGTCCATCCGGCTCGGTCGACCTCGGTCGACCGGAGACGCCGCGCCTGGGTGACGCAGGTGCGGGGATCCACGATGAAGAGACGTCGACCGGAGGTCGTCACACGATCCGGTCACCAGAAGGGCCCTTGCGACTCATACTCGCAAGGGCCCTTCGCCCTTTCCGGTGGGGCGCCAGGGGCATGACCGCCCGTATGCTGGCGCCGGTTGGATCGGTCAAGAGGGGGCGTGACATGGGGCGGACGGATCATCGAAGCGGCGCTCAGCTGCCGGTGACACCGCCGACGCTCGCCGACGTCGCCGAGCGCGCAGGGGTCTCGCGCCAGACGGTCTCCAACGCGGTCAACAACCCGGACCTCCTGCGTCCCGACACCCTCGAGCGCGTCCGGCAGACGATCGCCGAGCTCGGCTACTCGCCCAACCGCGCTGCCCGCAACCTGCGGACCAGGACGTCCTCGCTGATCGGGCTGCGGTTCACCCCGGCCCAGGAGGGCACCGCCAACGCGATGATGGACCGGTTCGTGCACTCCCTCGTCGAGGCGAGCGAGGAGGCGGGCTACGCCGTCCTGCTCTTCCCGGCCGACGACAAGGACCCGATCGGTGGCTACGAGCACCTCCTGCGTTCGACGGCCGTGGACGCCTTCGTGGTGACCGACACCTACCTCGGCAACCCGCAGGCGACGTGGCTCAGCGAGCAGCGCGCACCCTTCGTCGCCTTCGGGCGCCCGTGGGACGACGACGTCGCCCAGCACGCATGGGTCGACGTCGACGGAGCGGCCGGCACCGCCCTGGCCACCCAGCACCTGATCGACCGCGGCCACACCCGGATCGCCTGGATCGGCTGGCGCAAGGACTCACCCATCGGCGAGGACCGCCGCGCGGGTTGGGTCTCGACCATGCGCGCCAACGACCTGCCCACCACCGGGCTCGCCTCCCGGGTCGAGGACGTGGTGCACAGCGGCGCCGAGGCGTGCGCCGTACTGCTCGACGAGTCAGCCCCCACCGCCTTCGTGTGTGCGTCCGACACCCTCGCCATGGGCGTGCTCCACACGCTGTGGATCCGCCAGCTGGCGCCGGGCACCGACGTCGCGGTGGTCGGCTTCGACGACTCCCAGGTCGCGCAGGTCTACCCGGTGGGCCTGACCTCCGTACGCCAACCGCTCGAGGACGTGGCGGTGGAGATCGTGCGCACCCTGCGGGCGTTGCTGTCGCACCAGCCGGTCGAGACGCGGGGCGTGCTGCTGACCCCGACCCTCGCCGTGCGCGGATCGTCCTAGCCCGCAGCTCCACCGCTGTCGGCTCGGACGGCGTCGATGATGCGCTCGAGGCCCGGGATGAGGCTCCTCACCAGGTCGGCCTTCTCGAGGTAGCCGTGTGCGCCGGCGTCGAGGGCTCCCTGACCTGCGGTGGCGAAGGGGTAGCCCGAGAGCATGACCACGACCGAGTCGGGGCTCGCGTCGCGGATGAGCGGAAGCGCCTGCATGCCGTCCATGACAGGCATCGCGATGTCCAGCAGCACCAGGTCGGGCCGGAACTCGATCGCACGAGCCAGGGCCTCCTCGCCGTGCGCTGCTGTCGCGACCACCTGCCAGCCTCGATGACGCGTGATGAGCAGGCACAGCAGGTCGCGGAGGTCGTCTGCGTCGTCGACCACCATCACGGTGAAGGTGTCGGTCATGTGGCGTCCGGGGCGACACGTGCCGGAGAGCTGCGCACGGCAGTTCCGGGGTGCACCCGTTGGTCCACCGCCAGCTCGCCGATCCACCGACGTGCCTGCGACGAGGTCGTGGAGATCGCCACCCGCGCCTGGTCGAGGAATCCGAGGTCGAGTGCCATCTCCGCGGTCACCAGACCCTGGACGATGGTGTCGTTGACCTCACGAGCGACCCGCCGCCGCTCGGCCTGGGCGCCCTCCTGCGCGACCTGCAGCTCCACGCGCTTCTCCATGGTGAGGTCGGTGAAGACCAGGCACCGGACCAGCACCCCCTCCATGTCCAGGGCGGTGGCCGCCACGAGGACGGGTACGTCCGCTCCGTCCGCCTTCTCGATCGACAGCTCGGCCCGCAGGATCTCGGTCGATCGCGTGGCGAGCAGGGCGTCCAGGGCAGGACGCTGGGCTGCGGTGACGTAGGCCGTCATGTCCCGCCCGATCATGGTGTCGCGGTCGACGCCGAGGAAGGCTGCCAGCTGCGGGTTGGCGAAGAGGATCACGCCGCGCTCGGAGATGGTGGCGGCACCCTCGCCCATCCGCTCCACGATGACCCGGTAGGGCCGGTCGGCGCTCGTGAGGGTGTAGACCTGCTCCTGGTCCGGCTCGCCGATCACCACCGCGTCCACGCCACCACTGCTGATCGCGGTCAGGGCCTGTTGGAGGTAGTCGATCTGTCCGCGCAGCTCGTCCATCCCGCGTCGCGAGATCTCGTCGAAGTCGTCGCTGGGAGTCATGGGCCGCCCACCCCCTCGTCGGAGTCGGAAGCGATCGCCGTCGCCGTGTCCGTGCCCGTGCCCGCCTCGATGTGCGTGCCCGCCGGGAGGTGGACCAGCTCGAGGTCGTGGCGCAGTCGATCCACGTCGGAGAGGTTGCCGACCAGGCGCCGCAGCGGTGCGGGGGAGTGCTTCACCAGGGAAGGCAGGGCCACGATGTGGTCCCGCGTGACCCGCTCGGGGTGGTCGGCCGCGTTGAGGACGGTGAGGTCGACCCGGCCGGCGAGGTCCTCGTCGCAGATGCGTCGCACGGCCACGATCGCTTCGGCGGAACGGCAGGACGCGCCGCTGACGTAGAGCGTCAGGGTCCACCGCGATTCCGCCTCGGCGGTCGTCATCACGGGCTCTCGTACTGCGAGCGCACCTGGAGCCCCACGAGCACCCGGTCCGTGTCGGACAGGTCGCCGATGATCCGTCGGATCGGCTCCGGCAGCTTGCGGACGAGGGTGGGCACCGCCACGATCTCGTCGCCACGGGCCAGTGACGGGTTGACGAGCAGGTCGATGACCTGGACCCGGTAACGCCCGGCGAGATGGGTGTCGCACACCTGGCGGAGGTTCTCCACCGCCCGCACCGAGCGAGGTGACTGTCCCGCGACGTAGAGGCGCAGGTCGTACATCGGCGCGCCGTCCGCAGCGTTGCCGTCCGGGTCGACGGTGTCGGAGAAGTCCGAGGACTCCGTCGACCCGATCTTGTCGTCGCTCACGGGCCGACCGCCAGGGGGCCGACCGCCAGGGGGTCCGACCGGTCGCCGGAGCGTTTCCTGCCCGAGGAGGCGCGCACGGCATCGCCGGAGGCGTGGCCCTGGGCCTCGGAGGAGCTGAACCGCTCGAACTCGGCCGTCTCGGCGGCGAGCTGGGCCTGCAGGGCGGACACCTGTGCCTGCAGCACAGCGGAGCGCTGCGCGAGATCCTGTCGGCGCCGCTCGGTCTCGTCGGCGCGCGAGGCCTGGGACAGGCGCTCCCGCGAGATCTGCTCCACCCGTTCGGAGCCGGTGAGCACACCGTCCGGACCGATGTAGACGTCGAGCAGCTCCGCGCCGTCGTCGGTGAGCACGAACTCGCGCACCTGGTTGGAGTGGGCCGAGCCCCTGCTCTTGATCACGAAGAGCAGGCGGTTGCGCTCGCCGTTGCTCTCGTGGTTGCGCAGCAGCAGCCAGGAGTCCACGAGCGAGGACACGTCGACCTCGCTCGACTCCTGCCGGTCGCCGTGCGTCAACGTCGTCATGACCGTGGTGATGTTGCGGCTCTTGAGCAGGTCGAGGTCACGAGAGATGGCAGAGGTGGTGGAGCCGCTGGCGCCGGCGTGGGTGAGGCTGGCGACGGCGTCGAGCACGACCAGCTGCGGCTCGTGCGCGTCCAGGAGCCGGTGCAGCATCGACAGGTGCTCCTCGAAGCCGAAGGCCGTCGGCCGGACGGCCTTCACCTCCAGCAGGCCCTCGTCGATCCAGTGCTGGAGATCGAGGCCGATCGAGCGCATGTTGCGCACCAGCTGGGGCGGTGACTCCTCGAAGGAGAAGAACAGCGCCTTCTCGCCGCGTGCGCACGACGCATCGGCCATCATCGCCCCGATGCTGGTCTTGCCCGTGCCCGCGGTCCCGCTCACCATCACCGAGGAACCTCGGAAGAAGCCGCCGACGAGCATCTCGTCCAACCGGGGGATACCGGTCGACACCCGCTCCGAGGAGGCCTCGTAGGTCAGCCCCACCGAGGTGATCGGCACCACCACGAGTCCCTGCTCGGTGATGAGGAAGGGGTATTCGTTGGTGCCGTGCAGCGACCCGCGATACTTCACCACCCGCAGTCGTCGGGTGGAGATCTCGTCCTCGACCCGGTGGTCGAGGGTGACCACGCAGTCCGAGACGTACTCCTCGATGCCGAAGCGCGTGAGGTTGCCCTGCTTGCCGCGCTCGCCGGTGATGACCACGGTGAGACCGCGATCCTTCAGCCAGCGGAACAGCCGCCCGAGCTCCCCGCGGACGATCGCCTCGTTGGGCAGCGCGCTGAACAGCAGCTCGATCGTGTCGAGGACCACCCGCTTGGCCCCCACGGACTCGACCGCCATGGCCAGCCGGATGAACAGGCCCTCCAGGTCGAATTCGCCGGTCTCGACGATCTCGGCGGGGTCGAGCCGGAAGGCATCGATGGCGAGCAGGCCGTCGCGCTCGAGCTGCTCGAGGTCGAAGCCGAGCGAGGCGACGTTGGTGGCCAGGTCGGCTCGGGCCTCCTCGAAGGCGATGAGCACCCCGGGCTCGCCGAGGTCGCGGGCCCCGCGGACCAGGAACTCGATCCCGAACAGGGTCTTGCCGGAGCCAGCGGCACCGGTCACCAGCGTCGGTCGGCCACGAGGAAGACCACCGTTGGTGATCTCGTCGAAGCCGCGGATGCCGGTGGCTGCCTTCTCCGGGCCCGCCAGCACGCACCGTCCGGCCGCGGTCTCGCCCGGATCGCTCACCTCGTGATCAGTCCCACACCGCGAGTGTGCCGCACCTGCGCTCGAATGCGCCCGGTTTTCTCCAAGCGAGTCGCGGCGGCGCAGCAACCGGGCCCAGCAAGCGGAGCCAGCAAACGGGCCCAGCAACCGGGCCGGGCTGTCAGGGGAAGTGACGCCACCACAGGTTGACGGCGTAGTCGACCTCGGTGCCGGCGTGCGAGGCCAGGGCCTCCTGCGCCGCAGCCGGTGGCAGCTCGATCCGTACGACGGCCTCGAGCGCGTCGCGCGAGGCGAACGACCAGCCCATGTCGATCTCCCGACGCTGCCAGCCGTGGGCCGACCAGAACCGCTCCACCGCTGTCGGGTCGACCTCGGGGTAACCGCTGCGGAACCAGCCGCCGAACGTCGACCTCGTCGCGTCGTTGTCGATCACGAATGCCGTGCCGCCGCGGCGTACGACCCGGTCGAGCTCGCGCAGTCCCGGCTCGGAGCCGGGACCGAAGAAGTAGGCCCAGCGGGCGTGCACCACGTCGACCGATGCGTCCGGCAGCGGCAGCGCCTCGGCCATGCCCTTGGCGACGGTGACGTTGGCCAACCGCTTCGTACGCCGCCTGGCCAGGGACACCAGCGGAGGGTGGGGCTCCACGCCGACCACCCGCTGCGCGGTCGTGGCCCACAGCGGCAGGTGGAACCCGGTGCCGCAGCCGATGTCGAGGAGCGTGCGACCGGACCAGTCGCCGATCTCCTGCATCGCGGCCAGGATCCGGCCGTGCGGGTCGGCGGCACGGTTCTCGAGCTCGTAGAGATCGGGGGTGTGCCAGATGTTGGGCGACGGGCGAGGCCTCAAATACGAACGAGGCCCTGCGGCGTCTGGAGCTGGACCGCGACGATGCCGGGGGTGCCGTTGGGGGCGACCCAGTCGACCTTGACGTCCTCCAGGGGTGCCTCGACGGTCTGGCCGAGCCACTCGCTCACCCGCTGCGGGTCGCCGGCGATCTCCAGGCAGGCCAGCGAGAAGTCGCCGGTCGCGCCGCTGCTGGGGTGCAGGCCGGTGCGGGTCTGCCACTGGATGAAGTAGGGGAGCTGCGGGTCGTTGAGCAGGCCGTGGACGCCGACCTGCTGCCACACCAGCTCCGTGCCGTCGGGGCGGTGACGGTTGCCCTTGACCGCTTCGCGGCCCAGCCGGCTCTCGATCGGGGCGATCTCGTCGACCGAGACGACCCAGCCCAGCCAGCCGCCACCGAGTGCGGAGCGGGCGCGCACGGCCTGACCGAAGGGGGCCTTGTCGCTGGCGGGGTGGTCGAGCACCTCGACGATCTCCATGTAGGTGTCATCGGCCAGGGGCAGGATCATGTTGCGGGTGCCGAAGCGGGGGTGCACACCTCCGTCGACGAAGGTGGTGCCGAGCAGCCCCCCGATGCGCTGGGCGGTGCTGGCGAGTCCATCAGGTCCGGCGGCGAAGCTGACGTGGTCCAGGCGCATGCAGAGATTCTGGGCCTGCGTCCCGGCCATCGGAACACCGGGGTCAGGTTCTCTTGATGTCGAGCGATCCGGCGTGGGTGGCCCGTAGCGGCGTCAGCGCGGGTCGGCCGGGTGCAGGGCGAGGGCGGAGCGCGAGCGCACGTGGGCCTCGCAGTGGTGCGCCAGCTCGGCGTACGCCAGGGGCCCCATCAGCTCGACCAGCTCGGCCTCGTGCGTGAGGTAGACCGGCTCGAGGGCGACGTGCGCCTCGGTGTTGCCCGAGCAGTACCAGTCGAGGTCGTGGCCACCGGGACCCCAGCCGCGCCGGTCGTACTCGCCGATCGACACCTCGACGTAGGACGTCTGGTCCTGCACCTCGACGGTGCGGTACTGGCGGCGGATCGGCAGCTGCCAGCACACGTCCGGCTTGGTCTCCAACGGGTTGCGCCCCTGCCGCAGGGCCAGCCCGTGGAGGGCGCAGCCGGCACCGCCGGAGCCCGTCGACGGAGCGAAGTCGGTGCGGTTGTGGAACACGCACGCCCGCTGGCCGTCGACCTCCACGGCCAGCGTCTTGCGCTCGCCGTCGTCGTCGGTCTCGACCCAGTCGGCCCTCTTCGCCTTGCGCCTCGGGTGCAGCTGCCAGTCGTCGGGGGTGAGCTGGGCGACGAACCCGGCGACGCGCTTCTCGTCGTCCTTGTCGGAGAAGTGCGCGCCGAGGGTGCAGCAGCCGACGTCGGGGGCGTCGGCGTAGATCCCCTGGCAGCCCTGACCGAAGATGCACATGTAGGAGGACGTGAGCCAGGTCAGGTCGCAGCGGAACACCTGGCCCTCGTCGGCGGGATCGGCGAACTCGACGTACGCGCGGGGGAACACCAGGTCGACTTCGCTCACGTGAGGAGCCTAGTGGCGCGCCCGTGGCCTAGTAGCGTGGCAGCCATGCGCCTGGGCGTCCTCGACATCGGTTCCAACACCGGCCACCTCCTCGTGGTCGATGCGCACGGTGGCGCCGCCCCGCTCCCGGCGTCCTCGCACAAGCAGGCGCTGCGCCTGGCCGAGCACCTCGACGACGACGGAGCGGTCACCTCCGCGGGCATCGACGCCCTCACCGACTTCTGCGCCTCGGCCACCGAGATCGCCGACGACAAGGGGTGCGAGGAGATGCTGGGCTTCGCGACCTCGGCGGTGCGCGACGCCATCAACTCCGACGAGGTCCTGGCCCACGTGGCCGAGCACGCCGGCGTGGTGCTGGAGGTGCTCTCCGGTGAGGACGAGGCGCGGCTGACGTTCCTGGCCGTACGCCGGTGGTTCGGCTGGTCGGCCGGCCGGTTGGCGGTCTTCGACATCGGCGGCGGCTCCCTGGAGATCGCCGCCGGCACCGACGAGGCCCCCGACGTGGCCTGGTCGCTCCCGCTGGGAGCCGGCAGGATGGCGCGGATGTGGTTCGGCGGCGGTCAGCCGGGTGCTGCGCAGATCCGCGAGCTGCGCACGAAGATCCGCGCGGAGATCGCCCGCGACGCCGGCCACCTGCTGCGTCCCGGCGTGCCCGACCGGGCTGCCGCGACCTCGAAGACCTTCCGGTCGCTGGCGCGCATCTGTGGCGCTGCGCCCAGCGGTGACGGACCGCTGGCGCCTCGGGTGCTCGAGCTCGACACCCTGTCCGCCTGGATCCCCCGACTGATGGACATGTCGTCCGACGCGCTCGCCGCCCTGCCCGGCGTCTCGCCGAGCCGCGCGCACCAGATCGTGCCGGGCGCCCTCGTGGCGGAGGCGTGCATGGACATCTTCGACCTGCCCGCCCTGGAGATCTGTCCCTGGGCGTTGCGCGAGGGCGTGATCCTCGAGCGGCTCGACCAGATCTCGATCTTCCCGGGGCGTCGCTGAGCCATGCCCTCCCCGGCAGCGCCCCTCATCGCGCTCTCCACCGCCTCGGTCTATCCGGAGTCGACCGCACACGGCTTCGGCTGGGCCGCCTCGCTGGGCTACGACGCGGTCGAGGTGATGGTGGGCATCGACGGCCTCAGCCAGCAGATCGACGCGGTCAAGAAGCTCAGCGAGCACCACGAGGTGCCGATCTGCGCCGTGCACGCGCCCTGCCTGCTCTTCACCCAGCGGGTCTGGGGCACCGACCCGTGGGGCAAGCTGGAGAGGTCGGCCGAGATGGCCGAGGCGGTCGGCGCCGACGTGGTCGTCGTACACCCGCCGTTTCGGTGGCAGAAGGACTACGCCGCCGGTTTCGTCGAGGGGATCGCATCCCTGGAGGCCCGCACCGGCATCGCGTTCGCCGTCGAGAACATGTATCCCTGGCGCGCCTCCTCGCGCCGCGGCATGGAGATGTACCTGCCCGGCTGGGACCCCAGCACCGAGGACTACGCGAACACCACGATCGACCTCTCCCACGCCGCCATCGCGCGCAGTGACGTCATCGACATGGCCGATCGGATGGGTCGGAGCCTGCGTCACGTCCACCTCACCGACGGCACCGGGTCGGCCAAGGACGAGCACCTCGTCCCGGGTCGCGGCGTGATGCGCGCCGGGGAGTTCCTGCGCCACCTGGCGGGCACCGGTTTCGCGGGCCACGTCGTGCTGGAGATCAACACCCGCAGGTGCGCCGACCGCGCCGAGCGCGAGACGGACCTGCGCGAGTCGCTGCAGTTCGCCCGGGCCCACCTGGGCGTGACGACCCCTTGACCGCGCGCCTCTCGTGCTCGTTCGCGCCCCGGGTGAGCGGTCCGTTCGCGCCCCGGGTGAGCGGTCCGTTCGCGCCCCGGGTGAGCGGTCCGTTCGCGCCCCGGGTGAGCGGTCCGTTCGCGCCCCGGGTGAGCGGTGGTGGGCCCACACTTCTGAGCGCTGGAACGTAGGTGGAGCACCGCCGGCGGGCGTGAGTCGACGGCACGCCCACCGAGCGGTGGTGGAGCCACATATCGAGCCGTGGAAATGTGGCTGGACCACCGCCCGACGGGGGTGGTCGGGGTGGAGGGACGGGCCTCGTCCCGGGCGGGACCGGTACGCCCTCGCCGCGCTCACCCCTGGGCGCCGCCACCCTGGGACGGCGTACGCCGTGATCGCGGCGTAGCCTTCGACCATGTCCCTGCTCCGTCAGCCGATCCTCCTGCTCGCCCGCAGCCAAGGGGTCAAGAAGCTCGTCTCGACCATGCCCGTCTCGAGCGGCATCGTCACCGGCTACGTCCCGGGGGAGCTGACCGCCGACGCCGTGCGCGCCACCTCCGGGCTGGTCGACCACGGTCTGCGGGTGACTCTGGACTACCTCGGCGAGGACACCACCGACGCCGCACAGGCCGAGGCGACCGTCGCCGCCTACAAGGAGGTCCTGGCGGAGCTGAGCTCGCGCGGGCTCGCCCCGCACGCGGAGGTGTCGGTCAAGCTGAGCGCGATCGGGCAGTTCCTCCCCGACACCGGCCACAAGATCGCCCTCGAGAACGCCCGCGACATCTGCCGCGCAGCCCGCAACGCCGGCACCACGGTGACCCTCGACATGGAGGACCACACCACCACCGACTCGACGCTGTCGATCCTGCGTGAGCTGCGCAAGGACTTCCCCGAGACCGGCGCCGTGCTCCAGGCAATGTTGCACCGCACCGAGGCCGACTGCCGCGCGCTCGCCCACGAGGGCTCCCGGGTGCGGTTGTGCAAGGGCGCCTACATGGAGCCGGAGGACGTCGCGTTCCAGGAGAAGGTCGAGATCGACAAGTCCTACGTCCGCTGCCTCAAGGTGCTGCTGGCCGGGCAGGGCTACCCGATGATCGCCACGCACGACCCACGGATGGTCCAGATCGCCTCCTCGCTCGCGAGCCGCTTCGGCCGGCGTGCGGGGACCTATGAGTTCCAGATGCTCTACGGCATCCGCCCCGACGAGCAGAAGCGCCTCGCCGCCGCCGGCGAGACGGTGCGCGTCTACATCCCCTACGGCACCGAGTGGTACGGCTACCTGATGCGTCGCCTCGCGGAGAAGCCCCAGAACCTCGCCTTCTTCGCGAGGTCGCTCGTCTCGAAGAAGTAGCCGAGCGAGTAGGTTGCGGCCATGAGCACAGCGATCATCGGCGCCGGCGTGATGGGGGAGACCCTGCTGTCCGGTCTCGTACGCGCCGGGCGTCGCGTCGACCAGCTGATGGTCGGGGAGAAGCGTTCCGAGCGCGCCCGCGAGCTCGAGGAGCGCTACGGCGTGGCCGTCGTCTCCAACCGCCAGGCGGCAGCCAAGGCCGACACCGTGGCGCTGGTCGTGAAGCCACAGGACATGGGCGACGTGCTCGACGAGATCGCCGGCGACCTCCGACCCGGCCAGCTCATCGTCTCCCTCGCCGCGGGCATCACGACCGCCTTCATCGAGTCCCGCGTGCCGGAGGGTGTCGCCGTGGTCCGGGTCATGCCCAACACCCCGGCCCTGGTCGACGAGGGGATGGCCGCGATCTCACCCGGCTCGCACTGCGACGAGTCGCACCTTCTCGAGGCGGAGTCGCTGATGGCCTCGACGGGCAGGGTGCTCCGGATCCCCGAGAAGCAGATGGATGCGGTCACCGCGATCTCCGGCTCCGGTCCGGCGTACATCTTCTTCGTCGTCGAGTCGATGATCGAGGCGGGCGTCCACCTCGGCCTGCCCCGCGCCACCGCGACCGAGCTGGTCGTGCAGACCCTCGTCGGGTCTGCCGTCATGCTGCGCGAGACCGGGACCCACCCCGTCGTCCTGCGCGAGCAGGTCACCTCGCCGGGAGGTACGACTGCCTCCGCACTTCGTGAGCTGGAGAACCACCGCGTACGCGCGGCCTTCCTCACCGCCATGGAGGCTGCCCGCGACCGGTCCCGCGAGCTGGCCGAAGGTTCCTGAGAGCGCTCGAGCGAGTAACGTCCAGCACATGGAGTGCTCCGGTCCCACGTCGGTCGTGTTCGACCCGACACTCACCGACTACAACTTCGGGCCCACGCACCCGATGTCCCCGCTCCGGGTCGACCTGACGATGCGGCTGGCCGACGAGCTCGGTGTGCTCGACGGCGTCAAGCGGGTCGATGCGCCGATGGCGACGTCGGAGCAGATCGGGACCGTCCACGACGACGCCCTCATCGAGGCGGTCATCAAGGCCGGTACGACGCCGGGCTGGGCGGACCCGTCGCGTGGCCTCGGCACCGACGACGACCCGGTCTTCAAGGACATGCACCTCGCCAGCGCGCACGTCGTCGGCGCCACGCTCGAAGCGGTCAGGCAGGTCTGGAGCGGCGAGTCGCTGCACTCGGTCAACATCGCCGGCGGCCTGCACCACGCGATGCCCGACCGCGCGAGCGGGTTCTGCATCTACAACGACGTCGCGGTCGGCATCAAGCAGCTGCTGGCCGACGGCGCCGAGCGGGTGGCCTACGTCGACATCGACGTGCACCACGGCGACGGGGTCGAGAAGATCTTCTACGACGACCCGCGGGTGCTCACGGTCTCCCTGCACGAGACCGGCCAGATGCTCTTCCCCGGCACGGGCTTCCCCGCCGACACCGGTGGCGTCGGAGCCGAGGGCACCGCGGTCAACGTCGCCCTCCCACCCGGGACCGCCGATGCTGGGTGGCTGCGCGCGTTCCATGCCGTCGTGCCTCCCGTCCTGCGCGCCTTCGACCCCGACGTCCTGGTCACCCAGCACGGGTGCGACTCGCACATGGACGACCCGCTGGCCCACATGATGCTCAGCATCGACGGCCAGCGCGCCACCTACGTCGCACTCCACGAGCTCGCGCACGAGGTCGCGGGCGGTCGATGGGTCGTCACCGGCGGCGGTGGCTACTCGATCGTCGACGTGGTCCCACGGGCGTGGACCCACCTGCTTGCGATCGCCACCGGGCACCCGCTCGAGCCGACGACGGCCACGCCACCGCTGTGGCGCGCCTACGTCGAGGAGGTGATCGGTGCGACGGCCCCGCACCGGATGACCGACGGGCGCACCCCTGCCTACCGCGACTGGGCGGACGGCTACGACCCGGATGCCTGGCTGGACCGGGCGATCCACGCGACGCGGATGGAGATCTTCCCGCTGCACGGGCTGGACCCACTGCCATGACACCGCCGTCGGACGCCTGCGCGGGGTCGCGATCGGGGCGGATTCAACCCGACACGCCGTGAGTCACACAAGTTTCTCTGGAGTTCCTCTTCCCCACCCGTCACGCGAGCCCTAGTCTCACCACAGCGGCACGCCTGTGACGCCGGCGGTGAAGCCGGCGCCGTCCCGCGCAGAAGGAACGGTGCACCATGGCTGCGAACACCCCTGGCGACATGTCCGAGGCCCACTTCCTGACCATTGCCGAGGTCGCCTCGCGGATGCGGGTCTCGAAGATGACCGTCTACCGCCTCGTGCACGGCGGCGACCTGCCGGCGGTCCGCGTCGGGCGGTCGTTCCGGGTCACCGAGGACGACGTCAACGACTACCTGCGCAAGAGCTTCTACAACGCCGGCTGAGAGTGCCCACGCTGAGCCCGGTCGGGCGCGCGTGTCCCGTCGGCAGACGCGATTGAGCGCTGCACCTCCCTGCCACGTAGGGTGGACCGGTCAGGCCGATAGGTGTCGGCCGCAAGGAAAGGTCTGATCCACGTGGGTTCTGTCATCAAGAAGCGGCGCAAGCGCATGGCCAAGAAGAAGCACCGCAAGTTGCTCAAGAAGACGCGCGTCCAGCGCCGCAAGCTCGGCAAGTAACACCCTCGACCATGGGACGGGTCGTGCTGGTCACCGGGATCTCCCGGGACATCGGACGACGATTCGCGCGCGCCGCGGCCAGCGACCCGTCCATCGAGCGAGTGATCGGGGTGGACGTCGTCCCCCCGCGTGGTGACATCGGCGACGTCTCCTTCGTCCGCGCTGACATCCGCAACCCCGTCATCGCCAAGGTCCTCGCCAAGGAGGACGTCGACACCGTCGTCCACATGAGCGTGATCGCCACCCCCGGGTCGGCCGGCGGCCGCGGGACGATGAAGGAGCTCAACGTCATCGGCTCCATGCAGCTCCTCGCTGCGTGCCAGAAGTCGACGACAGTCCAGCGCCTGGTCGTGAAGTCGACGACCACGGTCTACGGCTCGAGCCCGCGTGACCCCGCGATGTTCACCGAGGACATGGGCCCCAAGCGGTTGCCGTCCTCGGGCTACGGCAAGGACGTCTACGAGGTCGAGGGCTACGTCCGTGGCTTCGCGCGACGGCGCCCCGATGTCGCCGTCACGGTGATCCGCGCCGCCAACGTCGTCGGTCCCCATGTCGTGAGCCCGTTGACCAACTACTTCCGGCTCCCCCTGATCCCCCGGGTGCTGGGCTTCGACCCGCGCCTGCAGTTCCTCCACGAGGACGACCTGCTCGACGTGCTCCGACACGCGGCGGTCACGGGAACCGCCGGCATCTTCAACGTCGCCGGTGCGGGCCTGCTGACGCTGAGCCAGGCCGTACGCCGCCTCGGCACGCCGTCGGTCGCCCTTCCGCGCTTCGCCGTCGGTCGCCTCGGTGCGACCATGCGCCAGGCCCGGATGTCGGACTTCTCGCCGGAACAGCTGGTGTTCCTCACCTACGGTCGTGGCGTGGACACCACCCGGATGCGCGCCCGGCTCGGCTTCGAGCCGGCCTACTCCACGCCCGAGGCCTTCGCCGACTTCTGTCGCGACGTCGCGCCCGCGTCCGAGCCTCTCGTCGGAGCCGGCCGTGGCTGAAGAGGCGCGTGACGCAGTGGTCATCCCGATCGGCACGGGGGGGCGTCCGGGCCGTGGCACCGGCAAGGCCCGCCCGTCCACGGCCGCGCGCAACCTCGTCCCCACGGCCAGGAATCCGACCACCCGCAAGCCCGCGGAGAAGGGCACCGGGTCCTTGACGGACACGGACACGGCCACGCCCGTCCCCCCAGCGGCGCACCCCGGCCCGACCGGCGGTGGCCCAGCCACCGACACGGCGCAGCAGACGGTGGCTGGAGCACCGCCGGGGACCGGGATCCCGCTCGGTGACTGGTTCTCGGCCGCGCAAGGTGCCGCGAAGGACGTCTTCGGCGACGACTGGGAGCGCCGGGTGGCCGAGCTGATGGCATTCGTACGCCGCCGGCTGGAGGGCGACTACCAGGTCGACGACTACGGCTTCGACCGCGAGCTCACCGAGCGATTCCTGATGTCGGCGCTGCGTCCGGTCGCGGAGAAGTGGTTCCGTCTCGAGGTGCGCGGCCTGGAGAACATCCCGGCCGAAGGCGGCGCGCTGGTGGTCTCCAACCACTCCGGCACGGTGCCCCTCGACGGTCTGATGACGATGTTGACCGTGCATGACAAGGCGCATCGATTCCTCCGGCCGCTCGGTGCCGACCTCGTCTTCAAGCTGCCGGTGGTCAGCTCGCTGGCACGCAAGAGCGGTGCGACGCTCGCGTGCATCGAGGACGCCGAGCGGATGCTGTCCGGCGGCGAGCTCGTAGGCGTGTGGCCTGAAGGCTTCAAGGGCATCGGCAAGCCGTTCAGCGAGCGCTACCGGCTGCAGCGGTTCGGGCGCGGGGGATTCGTCTCCGCGGCGTTGCGCACCGGCGTACCGATCATTCCGCTCTCCGTGGTCGGGGCCGAGGAGATCTACCCGCTCGTGGGCAACGTGCCGTCGCTGGCACGGTTGCTGGGCGTGCCCTACATCCCGATCACGCCGTTCTTCCCGTGGCTGGGACCGCTCGGGATGGTGCCCCTGCCGTCGAAGTGGATCCTGGAGTTCGGAGAGCCGATCCGCACCGACTCCTACGATGCGGCCGAGGCAGAGGACCCGATGCTGGTCTTCAACGTCACCGATCAGGTGCGCGAGACCATCCAGTACACGCTGTTCGACCTGCTGCGTGAACGTGACGGGGTCTTCAGCTAGCCGTACGCCGCTCCGTCAGCCGGACGGCCCGGTCAGGGCAGCGGGCCGTCGGTCGTGTCGCCGAGGGTCCCGCCGGTGATCGGGTCGAGCGTGCCGGTCACCTCGTCGATGAGCCCTCCCGTGGCGTCATCGACCCCACCCGCGAGGCCTCCGAGCGCTCCACCTGTGACGCCGTCGAGTCCGTCGACGGCCCCGTCCTGCGCACCGTCGTCGACCCCGTCCTGCGCACCGTCGTCGACCCCGCCCTCCACGTCGTCGCCGACGCCGCCCTCCACGTCGCCATCCACGTCGCCGTTCTCGACGGGATCCGGGGCCGGGTCAGGGTCAGGGTCCGGGTCCGGGTCGGCGCCGTCGGTCGCCTTCGGCCCAGGAACCTCGGTCGCGCCCGTGGTGGGGGGCGGGTCCGAGGTGGGCGCCGGCGACTCGGGCGAGCGCAGGTCATCGGGAATCGTGATCCCGGAGAGGTCCTGGCCCGAGATGGGCGCCGCCTCGAGGGTCGTCCCGTCGCTGTCGAGCCCGGCGAGCAGGTCCTGGGTCGCGCTGCTGAGCAGGAAGTCGGGGGTGAGCGAGATCCCGCCCGTGCACGACCGACAGGCCCGGCTGATCTCCACGTCGAGGTCGGTGAGGGTGAGCCCGCCCCTGAGCAGCTCGTCGCGCGAGCTCGCGGGCAGCTGCTGCTGCAGGGCGGTGAGGCGTTGCAGGCTCGTCGCGGTGAAGTCGCGCGCGCGCTGGACCTCGTCGTCGGACCCGCCGCGGTCGTGGGCCGCGAGCAGGTGACGCACGCCCTCGCTGGACTGGTCGGTGAAGGCGTCGAGGGTGTCGGGAACGAGGACGGCGTTGCCACCCTCGCCCGAGGCGAGCTGCTCGAGCTCGCTCAGGCGGAGCTCGGCCTGGGCGAGCAGCATGCGTCCGCGCGACACGTCGTCACCGGCGAGACGCAGCTGTGCCGACTCGATTCCCCGCTTGAGGCCGTAGAGCGACTCGCCGGGCAGAGAGGTCTGCGCGGCGACGGCCATCGTGGCGGTGGCGCCGACGAGGGCGACCCCGCCGAGCAGGGCGCCCACCCGTCGATCACGCACCCGCGACGGAGCCGGCATCGCCAGGCGCGACGGGGCCGGCGCCCGGCGGAGCAGCACGGTGTCGGCCTCGGTCATCAGGTGCTCGCGCAGCGAGCGGACGAACTCGGCGCGGGGAGCGAGGTCCGGGATCGCACGGAGGTCGGAGACGACATCCAGCAGGGCCGCGAACCGCGCCGCATCACCCTCGGTGAGCGGGGCGTCGGAGGCTCGGGACAGGAGGCCCTCGAAGTCGTCGGCGCGCCGGCGTGCCGAGAAAGCGGCTGTCATCGGGCTGGTCCTGTCTGAGTGCTGGTGGGTCCTCCCACACAGGCGAACGACCGGGACGAGCGGCGGGTTACGGGTCGGGTCATGTGTCCCTCAACCCTGCCGGCAGCAGCTTGGCCAGATTGCGTACGCCGCGCAGCTGGAGCTGCTTGACCGCGCCCTCGGAGCGGGCGAGCGCCAGCGCCGTCTCGGCGATCGACATCCCTTGGAGGAACCGCATGATGAGGCACTCGCGTTGCTCGGTCGGCAGCTCGGTGAGGGCCTTGAGCAGCACCTCGTTGGTGAGTCCGGCCAGGACGGCGGTCTCGGGCCCCGGGGAGACGTCGTCGTGCGGCGTCATGTCCTCGGTGGTCATCTCCAGGCGGGCTCGGCCGGACTTGTAGTGATCGGCGGTGAGGTTGCGCGCGATGGTCATCAGCCACGCGCCGAAGTCCTTGCCCTGCCAGCGGAAGCTGTTCATGCTCCGCAGCGCCCGGAAGAAGGTCTCCGACGTCAGGTCCTCGGCCAGCACCTGCGAGCGGGTGCGGTAGTAGAGGAAGCGGTAGACCGATGCCTGGTAGTGGTCGTAGAGCAGGCCGAAGGCGTCCTTGTCGCCGGCCCGCGCGAGCTGGACCAGCGCGATGAGCCGGTCCCGCTCGGCGCCGTCGGCCTCGGACGAGGCGGCCTGGTCCTCGTCGCCGAAGGCGTTCGGGCCTGCTGTCCGGGAGCCGCGGGGCGGCGGGGAGGAGGTGCCCGTCGCCGCGGCCTCGGCCAGGAGCACCTGGGGGGAGAGGGCGTACCGGACGGCGCGTCGCAGCGCGTCGAAGTCGTCGTCGAGCGCGCGCCCGAGGCCCTCCGATGACCGCATACGCTGTCCCTCCCGGTCGCAGCACGTCCACGATAGGTGGCGCCCCGGGCTCTGTGAACCCGTCCGGCGCCATCGGCGAGCCTCAGCCGGGCCGTTCCCGACCGCGGACGCTGACGCCCGCGGCGACGGCACCGGAGACTGCGCCCGCCACCGCCGCAGCGACGAGGCCGGCGCGAGCCGCCTTGCGCCCGGTGCGGTAGTCGTGGATCCGCCAGCCCTGCGCCCTGGCGTGGGCACGGAGCCGGGCATCGGGGTTGATCGCACACGGATCGCCGACCATCGAGAGCATCGGCAGGTCGTTGCTGGAGTCGGAGTAGGCCGAGCAGCGCGTCAGGTCGAGCCCCTCGCGGGCGGCCAGCGCCTTGATCGCCTCGGCCTTGGCCGGGCCATGGAGCAGGTCACCGACCAGCTGGCCGGTGTAGACGCCGTCCACGTGCTCGGCGACGGTGCCCATCGCGCCGGTGAGTCCCAGCCGCCTGGCGATGATGCTGGCGATCTCGATCGGCGCGGCGGTGACCAGCCAGACACGTTGGCCCTCGTCGAGGTGCATCTGGGCCAGGGCGCGAGTGCCGGGCCAGATCCTGTGCGCCATCGCCTCGTCGAAGATCTCCTCCCCGAGCTCCTGGAGCTCCGCCGTGGTGTGCCCGGCGATGAAGGACAGCGCGGAGGAGCGAGCCTCGGCCACGTGCGTGGGGTCCTCGACGCCGAGGATCCGGAAGTAGGCCTGCTTCCACGCCGCGGAGAGGATCTCGCCGGTCGTGAAGAACTTGCGGCGATGCAGACCCCGCGCGAAGTGGAAGATGCTGGCGCCCTGCATGACCGTGTTGTCGACGTCGAAGAAGGCCGCTGCCGTCAGGTCGCTGGGAGTCATGAGCGCGTTCTCGACCTCGGCGGACGCGGCCGCTGCCTCGCCGGCGAGGGCCGAGCGCTGCTGCAGGTTGAGCCGTCGGGGACGCTCTGACCGGGTCACCCGGCCAGCGTACTGTGGAAGGATCCGCCCATGCCGCGCTCCGACGTCTCCGCCTTCGTGGCCGAGGCAGCCGCGGACGTCCCCGACCGGCAGGCCCTTCTCGAGACGGGTGGTCGGAGCCTCACGTGGTCGATGCTGGAGGACGAGGTCGCCCGGATCGCCACCGGCCTCGGCGCCGCCGGCATCCGTGCCGGCCAGCGGGTGATGATCGTCGTCGGCAACAGGATCGAGTTCGTCACCGCCTACCTGGGGGTGCTGCGCGCCCAGGTCGTCGTGGTCCCGGTCAACCCGCGCTCGGTGTCCGGTGAGATCGCCCGGATGATCATCGACTCCGGCGCCCGCATGGTCGTGGTCGACGAGACGGCGCGCGACGTCGTGCGCGCCGCGCTCGGTGCGCTCGGCGAGGCCCCGCGCCCCGTCGTCGTGGTGACCGGGGCGCAGCCCGACAACGGCGAGGTGGCCTTCGCCGACCTCCGCTCCGACGTCGTACGCCCGGTGCCGCCGCTCCCGGACCCCGAGAGGCTGGCCGCCCTCCTCTACACCAGCGGCACCTCCGGGAGGCCGCGCGCGGCGATGCTCAGTCACCGTGCGCTGCTCGCCAACATCGAACAGGTCGCGGCCGTCGAGCCGCCCATGATGCACGGCGACGACGTCGTGCTCGGCGTGCTGCCGCTCTTCCACGTCTATGGTCTCAACGCCGTCCTCGGGGGGGTGCTCCGCCACCGGGCCAGGCTGGTGCTGGTCGAGCAGTTCGAGCCGCAGGCGGTCCTCGACCTCATCGACGACGAGGCGTGCAGCGTCGTGCCGATCGCCCCACCCGTCTTCGCGCACTGGCTGCCCGACGAGCACCTGCGCGAGCGGCTCGGTCCGGTGCGCCTGGTGCTGTCGGGATCCGCGCCCCTGGAGCCCGGGACCAGCGAGTCCTTCACCGCGATCACCGGCATCGCGGTGCACCAGGGCTACGGCCTGACCGAGGCCTCGCCCGTGGTGACGAGCACGCTGTGCAGCCGCGCCAACCAGCCGGGCTCGGTCGGCGCCGCGCTGCCGGGCATCGAGCTGCGACTCGTCGACGAGACCCACCACGTCGTGGAGGGCGAGGACCCCGGCGTGATCCAGGTCCGTGGCGCCAACCTGTTCAGCGGCTACTGGCCCGACTCCTCGGACGGTCCCGACGCCGACGGCTGGTTCGGTACGGGCGACGTGGGCTTCCTCGACGCGAGCGGCGACCTGTTCCTCGTCGACCGGGTCAAGGAGCTCATCATCGTCAGCGGTTTCAACGTCTACCCGAGCGAGGTGGAGGAGGTGATCCGTGAGGTCGACGGCGTCGTGGACGCTGCCGTCATCAGCGCCCCCGACGAGTCGACCGGTGAGACCGTGGTGGCCTACGTCGTCGCCGAGCTCGGCGAGCACGGGGCCCGCCCCTACCTCGAGGAGTCGGTCCGCGCGCACGCTGTCATCCGGCTGGCCCGTTTCAAGCAGCCCACGCGCATCGAGATCGTCGACGCCCTCCCGCTGACCGTCACGGGCAAGGTCCAGAAGGGTCGCCTGCGCGGGATGGAACGGCGCCGGCTCGACGGGCTCCTGCAGTGAGCGAGCCCCGCGTCACGCTCTACTCCCGGCCCGGCTGCCACCTGTGCGACGCCGCGCGGGAGGTCGTCGTACGCGTGTGCGAGGACCTCGGGGAGTCGTGGGTCGAGGTCGACATCGATGCCGACGGCGACCTCGCCGACCGCTTCGGCGAGGAGGTCCCGGTCACCTTCGTCGACGGCGCCCAGCATGACTTCTGGCGCGTCGACGAGACGCGACTGCGCGCGGCCCTCGTCGTGTAGACCGCAGCCGGGTCGGGTGGAGACGCGACTCCGTCGTCCCTCGTCGACCCCCGTTCGGGTGGGTCATCTCACATGTGGTAGCCGGGGCTCGTCCCGGTTTGTTCCTTCGTTCACAAACTGCCTACAGTGGCGGAGTCCGCGCGAGGTTCGCGGGACTGGAAAGAAGCAGTTGTGACCGCACGGACCCCCGACTCCGCCCGGGACATTCCCGAGGCGACCGTCGCTCGGCTTCCCGTCTACCTGCGCGCCCTGACCGGTCTCGCCGAGAGCGGCACGACGACCTGTTCCAGCGAGGAGCTCGCGGTCTCCGCCGGCGTCAACAGCGCCAAGCTGCGCAAGGACCTCTCCCACCTCGGCAGCTACGGGACCCGCGGGGTGGGCTACGACGTCGAATACCTGCGCTACCAGATCGCCCGCGAGATCGGCGTCGAGCAGGACTGGCCCGTGGTCATCGTGGGGATCGGCAACCTCGGCCACGCGCTCGCCAACTACTCCGGGTTCCGCAGTCGAGGCTTCCGGGTGGTGGCGCTCCTGGACGCCGACCCGACGCGCAAGGACGAGGTCGTCGCCGGCCTCGACGTCCGCTCCTTCGAGGACCTCGAGGCGATCGTGGCCGAGCACGCGGTCTCCATCGGCGTGATCGCCACGCCGGCCGTCGCCGCGCAGGACGTCGCCGACCGGTTGGTGGCCAACGGCATCACCAGCATCCTCAACTTCGCGCCGACCGTGCTGTCGGTCCCCGACGGGGTCGACGTGCGCAAGGTGGACCTGTCCATCGAGCTGCAGATCCTCGCCTACCACGAGCAGCGCAAGGCCCTGGCCGTCCGGTCGGAGGACGCGTCGTGAGCCAGCGAGTCATCCAGCGCAGCGCCGCTCGTGCCTGGTGCGCGTCCGCAGTGAAACGAGCACGCGCATGAGCATCCTGGTCGTGGGCATCTCGCACAGGTCCGCCCCGGTCGAGCTCCTGGAGCGGCTCGCCCTGGACGCCGACGGGACCGTCAAGCTGATCGCCGACGTCGTGGCTGGGGAGCACGTCACCGAGGCCACCGCGATCGTCACGTGCAACCGCCTCGAGATCTATGCCGAGGTCGATCGCTTCCACGGGAGCGTCGAGGACCTCTCCGGCCTCCTCGTCGCCCGCGCCGAGCAGTCCACCGAGGCGCTGCTGCCCCACCTCTACGTCCACTACGACGAGGGTGCGGTCGCGCACCTCTTCCAGGTCGCCGCCGGACTCGACTCGATGGTCATCGGCGAGGGGCAGATCCTCGGCCAGACCCGCGACGCGCTCCGGGTGGGGCAGGAGAACGGCACTGTCGGCCCGACGCTCAACACCCTGTTCCAACAGGCCCTGCGCGTCGGGAAGCGTGCCCACGCCGAGACCGACATCGACCGGGCCGCGCCGTCGCTCGTCGGTGCGGCGCTCGAGCGCAGCCCGGTGCCGGTCGCGGGCGCGCGCGCGGTGGTCATCGGTGCCGGTGCAATGGCCTCACTGGCTGTGGCCCACCTCTCGCGCGGAGGTGCCGCGAGCATCGCGGTGCTCAACCGGACCTCCGCCAGTGCCGACCGCCTCGCCACCGAGTACGCCGCCTCGTCGCTGCCGCTGACCGCGATCGTCGACCAGCTGGCCTCGGCCGACATCGTGGTGTCGTGCACCGGTGCCCCCGAGTCCCTCGTACGTCTGGCCGACGTGGTCACCGCGCGGGGCAGCAGCGACCGCCCGCTGACCGTCATCGACCTGGCGCTGCCCCACGACGTCGACCCCTCCGTCGGCGCTCTCCCGGGTGTCACGCTCGTCAACCTGGCCGGGCTGTCCGACGAGCTGCGCGGCCTCGAGGCGACCGCCGGCGTCGACGACGTACGCAGCATCGTCGGGCAGGAGATCACCGCCTTCCTCGCCGTGCGTCGCCAGGCGAGCGTGACGCCCACCGTCGTGGCACTGCGCTCGATGGCCACGACCGTGGTCGACGCCGAGATGGTCCGCCTGGCCGCGCGCCTGCCCGGTCTCGACGAGCAGACCCGGGCCGAGGTGCTCCAGACCGTGCGCCGCGTCGCCGACAAGCTGCTCCACGAGCCCACCGTGCGCGTCAAGGAGCTCGCCGACGCCGAGCCGGCCGTCTCCTACACCGCCGCGCTGGCCGAGCTCTTCCGTCTCGACCCCGACGCCGTGGGTGCGATGACGCGCGGGGAGGGCCAGCCGTGAGCACCCCTGCCGCCCCAGCACTCCGCCTCGGCACCCGCGCCTCCGCCCTGGCGACCACGCAGTCGGGCCTCGTCGCCGACCTGATCCGCGAGCTCCTCGGCCTCGAGGTCGAGCTCGTCCAGGTCTCGACCGAGGGCGACCGCAGCACCGCCCCGCTCGCCACCATGGGCGGCACCGGCGTCTTCGTCAGCGCACTGCGCGACGCCCTGATCGACGGCACCGTGGACGTCGCCGTCCACTCGCTCAAGGACCTTCCGACCGCACCGGCCCACGGCATCGCCCTCGCCGCGGTCCCGCTGCGCGAGGATCCGCGCGACGTCGTGGTCGCCCGCGACGGCCTCACGCTCGGCGAGCTGCCGGTCGGCAGCCGTCTCGGCACCGGCTCCCCGCGACGGGTGAGCCAGCTCGAGGCGCTCGGCCTGGGCCTGGCGGTGCAGGGCATCCGCGGCAACGTCGACACCCGGATCCGCAAGGTACGCGAGGGCGAGGTCGACGCGGTGGTCCTGGCCCGTGCCGGGCTGGCGCGGCTGGCCCGTCTCGACGAGGTGACCGAGGTCCTCGACCCGATCCAGATGCTGCCCGCGCCCGGTCAGGGGGCGCTCGCCATCGAGTGCCGCTCCGGCGACGACGACCTCGTTGCCGCGCTCGCACAGCTGGACCACGCGGCCTCCCGCGCCGCGGTCACTGCCGAACGCGCAGTCCTGTCGGCCCTCGAAGCCGGCTGCTCCGCACCGCTGGGGGCGTTGGCTGAAGTTGTCGAAGGGGAGGACGGTGAGGAACTGTGGCTGCGTGCCGTGGCCCTCTCCGAGGACGGCACCCTCTCCGTACGCATGAGCAGCACGGGTCCGGTCGACCAGGCCGAGGCCCTCGGAACACGCCTCGCGAGCGACATGCTCGACGAGGGAGCAGCAGACCTGATGGCAGCACCACCAGTGAGGAACCAGCACGCATGACGCGAGTACAGACCCCGCAGGCCAGCACCACCGCAGTCCAGGTGCCCACCCCGGGTTGGGTGTCGTTCGTCGGCAGTGGACCGGGCGACCCGGGACTCCTGACGGTGCGCGCCGTGGAGCTCCTGCAGAGCGCCGAGGTCGTCGTGACCGAGACGCCCGAGCAGGTCGACCTGGTCCGCGCCGTCCTCGGCCTCATCGAGGGCCCCGACGGACAGCTCGACGGTCCGGAGATCGTCGACGGAGGCTTCGGCGAGGACGGCCAGCCCCTGACGCACGCCGCCCGCGCCAAGGTCGTCGTACGCCACGGCAGGAAGCAGCGTGTCGTGCGGCTGATGGTCGGCGACCCGTTCCTCTACGCCTCCGGCCCCGAGGAGGCGCAGGCCTGCGCGAAGGCCGGTGTCGGCTTCGAGGTCGTGCCGGGGGTCTCCTCGGTGAGCGCGGTGCCCGCCTACGCCGGCATCCCGCTGACCACCAAGCGTCACCGCGAGATGGCCGTGGTCACCTGCGGCGAGAAGGTCGACTGGAGCACCTACGCCGACGACCGCACCCTGATCCTGCTCTCCGGGGTCGGCAGCATCGGCGAGACCTCGGCGGCACTCATCGACGCGGGCCGCTCGCCCGAGACGCCCGTCGCGGTGACCCGCGTCGGCACCACGACCGAGCAGCAGACCCTCATCTCCACGCTGGCGCACGTCGCGGCCGACGTCCGCGCCGCCCGGGTCTCGCCACCGGCGATCATCGTCATCGGGGACGTCGTCGACCTGCGCCAGACGCTGTCGTGGTTCGAGACCAAGCCGCTCTTCGGCTGGCGCGCGCTGGTGCCCCGCACCAAGGAGCAGGCCGGCTCGCTGTCGCGTCGCCTGCGCGACTACGGCGCCGTGCCCGAGGAGGTCCCGACGATCTCCGTGGAGCCGCCGCGCAACCCGCTGCAGATGGACAAGGCCGTGCGCGGTCTCGTCGAGGGTCGCTACGAGTGGATCGCCTTCACCTCCGTCAACGCGGTCAAGGCGGTGCGCGAGAAGTTCGAGGAGTACGGCCTCGACGCGCGGGCCTTCTCCGGCCTCAAGATCGCCGCGGTGGGGGACAAGACCGCCGAGGCGATCGCCGGCTGGGGCCTGCGTGCCGACCTGGTGCCTGCCGGTGAGCAGTCCGCCGCCGGCCTGCTGGAGGAGTGGCCCCCCTACGACGAGCTGCTCGACCCGATCAACCGGGTCTTCCTGCCGCGCGCGGACATCGCCACGGAGAACCTCGTCGCCGGCCTCATCGACCTCGGCTGGGAGTGCGATGACGTCACCGCCTACCGCACCGTGCGGGCCACCCCGCCGCCGGCGCCGGTGCGCGACGCGATCAAGACCGGCAAGTTCGACGCGGTCGTGTTCACCTCGTCCTCGACCGTGCGCAACCTGGTCGGCATCGCCGGCAAGCCGCACCCGTCGACGATCATCGCCGTCATCGGGCCGGCCACCGCCAAGACCGCGGAGGAGCACGGACTCCGGGTCGACGTGCTGTCCCCGACGCCCGACGTGGAGGTGCTGGTGGAGGCCCTGGCCGACTTCGGCGCCGCCCGACGCCTCGCGATGCTGGAGAACGGCGAGCCCGTGACCCGGCCGAGCGAGCGCACGGCATCGGGTCGCCGCAAGGCACGGGCCAAGTAGAGGTGAGCGAGGAGCACCGGGTGCCGGAGACTCCACTGATCCGTCCGCGCCGCCTGCGACGCACGCCGGCGCTGCGCCGGATGGTCGCGGAGACGTCGGTGGAGGCCAGCTCCCTGGTGCTGCCGGTCTTCGTCCGCGAGGACCTCTCCGAGCCGCGACCGATCTCCTCGATGCCCGGGGTCGTGCAGCACTCGCGCGACTCCCTCAAGCGGGCTGTTGCTGAGGCTGCCGAGCTGGGCCTGGGCGGGGTGATGCTCTTCGGCGTCCCCGAGCACAAGGATGCGACCGGTTCGGGCGGCATCGACCCGGGGGGCGTGCTCAACCTCGCGATCACCGACGTGGTGGCCGAGGTGGGCGACCAACTCACCGTGATGTCGGACCTCTGCCTCGACGAGTTCACCGACCACGGCCACTGCGGGCTGCTGACGCCCGACGGCGACGTCGACAACGATCAGACCCTGGCGGCCTACGCCGAGATGGCGCTCGCGCAGGCCGCGGCCGGCGTCGACATGGTCGGTCCCAGCGGGATGATGGACGGCCAGGTGGCGGTCGTACGCCAGGCGCTCGACGCCGCCGGTCACAGCCACGTCTCGATCATCGCCTACTCCGCGAAGTACGCGTCCGCGTTCTACGGCCCCTTCCGCGAGGCCGTCGACTCCTCGCTGGTCGGCGATCGCAGGACCTACCAGCAGGACCCCGCCAACGCCGTCGAGGGCGTGCGCGAGGCGCTGCTCGACGTGGAGCAGGGCGCGGACATCGTGATGGTCAAGCCCGCGCTGGCCTACCTCGACGTCGTACGCCGCGTGCGTGACGCCGTCGACGTCCCCGTCGCGGCCTACAACATCTCCGGCGAGTACGCGATGGTCGAGGCCGCCGCTGCCCACGGGTGGATCGACCGCGAGGCCGCCATCGTGGAGACGCTCACCTCGATCCGGCGCGCTGGCGCGGACGTGACGCTGACCTACTGGGCAGCCGAGGCCGCTCGCCTCCTGCGTCGCTGACCTCCGCGCGCGCCCCCCGTCGGTTGAGGAGCTCGGGCGGTCTCGTGACAGGCGCCAGGGCGCCTTCCTCGACCAGCGGTCCGTCGTTGGTCGAGGAGGTCGCGCCAGCGACCGTCACGAGACCCGGTCACCTGGCTCGCCGGGCTAGGGGTTCATCAACGTCTGGATGCAGGCGTTCAGTGCCACCGCATCGAGCGGGGAGATGCCGGAGGCGAGGCACTGGTTCGTGGCCTCGGCGATGGTGAGGGGCTGGGGGATCGGGGGGAGGGTCGTCGGCAGCGGAAGCGGCGGCAGCGTGGGGGCGGGCGTGGTCGGAGTGGAGGTCGGGGTCGGGGTCGACGAGGACGTCGGGTCCGCGCCGGGCGTCGGCGACGAGGTCGGTGTGGGCGACGACGTCGGGGTCGGCGTCGCAGGGACGGCGGGTGGTGTGGCCGTCGGGGTGGCGGTCGGGGTCGGCTTCACGGTCGGGGTCTGGTCGTCGTTCCCGCCCTCGCCACCTCTGCCGCCGTCGGTGCCGGAGCCGTCACCCTGGACGCTGACGTCGGGAAGCCTCGTCACCGAGGACGGGGTCGAGCTGGGCACGGCGCTGAAGTCACCGTCCAGGTAGGCGCGCATGATGGAGAGCACCAGGTCGACGTAGTCGTTGGAGTGGTTGTAGCGGTAGACCGAGACGCGCTGACCCGCTTCACCGGACAGGTCGTCGTCGCCGGAGCACAGGTAGACGGCCGTGCCGAGCGCGGCGTCGTCGATGTCCTGGGGGTTGCGGGTGCCGTCGCCGTCGCCGTCCACGCCGACGACCGACCAGGTCGAGGGGATGAACTGCATCGGTCCGACCGCGCGGTCGTGACGGGTGTCGTTGTCGTACTGGCCGCCGTCGGTGTCGCTGATGTCCTGGGTGTTGTTCTTGCCGTTGAGGGCGACGCCGTAGATGCCGGGGCGGGCCACGCCCTCGTCGTCGAGGGTGTTGCCGCCGAAGCGCCCGTGGTCGGACTCGACGCGGCCGATCGCGGCGATCAGCTCCCAGGGCAGCCTGCAGCCGGCGTCGGCCTCGTTGATCACGGCCTCCGCGCGCTGGTAGGCGGCGAGGGCGGCCTGCGGGATGCTCGTGGCCGATCCCGGGGTCAGGGCGGCAGCACGCGTGAGCACGGTGTCGCCGACGCTGGCTGGGGCCTCGATCGCCACCGCAGGAAGCACGGTGCCGTCGGGCAGTGTGCCGGGGCCCTCCGCGTCAGCGGGGACGGACCCGGCACCCACGCCGGCCAGGTTGGCGGTCCACGCGACGGAGAGCACGGCCAGAGGGACGAGCGCGGTGGCTCGCTGGAACCGCCGGAACCTCGTCATGCACACCCCCCTTGCATCCGTAGGGAGGCACGATCCCCTCCGGCCCCACCCCCGCCACCGACCGGCGTTCGTGACACCAAGTTACGCGCCACTCAGGTGTGGCTCAAGGCACATCCTCGGTCGGCGTCGTGCGCCGACTGCGACGCACTTGCCCGACTACGTGACAATGGCGACGTGACCTCCGCGAACCTGCCTCCGACGACCGCGGCCAGCGAGGCGCTCTTCGAGCGGGCTCGCGCCGTGACGCCGGGAGGCGTCAACTCGCCCGTGCGCGCCTTCACCGCGGTCGGAGGCACTCCCCGCTTCATCACCTCCGCGTCCGGTGCCTGGCTCACCGACGCCGACGGCAACGACTACGTCGACCTGATCTGCTCGTGGGGCCCGATGCTGCTGGGCCACGCCCACCCCGACGTGCAGGCCGCGGTCGCCGGTGCGGTCGCCCGCGGTACGTCGTACGGCACCCCGACCGAGCCCGAGGTCGAGCTGGCCGAGGAGATCGTCGCACGCACCCCGGTCGAGCGGGTCCGCTTCGTCTCCTCCGGCACCGAGGCGACCATGTCCGCGATCCGGCTCGCCCGGGGCGCGACGGGGCGCGACCTCGTGGTGAAGTTCGCCGGGTGCTACCACGGCCACGTCGACACGCTCCTGGCCGAGGCCGGCTCCGGCGTCGCGACGCTCGCGGTGCCCGGCACCAGCGGCGTACCTGCCTCGTCCGCGGCCGAGACGCTCGTCCTGCCCTACAACGACCGAGAGGCCGTCCGGGCCGCCTTCGAGGCGCACGGACCACGCATCGCCTGCCTCATCACCGAGGCCTTCCCCGGCAACATGGGCGTCGTGCCGCCCGCGCCGGGGTACAACGCGTTCCTCGCCGAGACCTGCCGGTCCCACGGCGCGCTGTTCATCAGCGACGAGGTGATGACCGGCTTCCGTGCCACCGAGCAGGGCGGGTGGGGCCTCGACGGGGCGATCGAGGGCTGGGCCCCCGACCTGATGACCTTCGGCAAGGTGATGGGCGGAGGCTTCCCGGCCGCGGCCTTCGGTGGCCGGGCCGACCTGATGGCCCACCTCGCTCCGGAGGGGTCGGTCTACCAGGCCGGCACCCTGTCGGGGAACCCGGTCGCCACCACCGCAGGACTGGCCACGCTGCGGCTCGCGACACCCGAGGTCTACGCCCACCTCGACGCGACTGCGCTGACCATCCGCAACGCGGTGACCGAGACGCTCGAGGCCGCCGGCGTGCCGCACGCGGTGCAGGCCGCGGGCACCATGTTCTCGGTGTTCTTCCGCGAGGGCTCGGTGCGTGACTTCGCGGAGGCGAGCCGGCAGGACACCGTCGCCTACGCCGCCTTCTTCCACTCGATGCTCGACCAGGGCGTCTACCTGCCGCCCTCGGCCTACGAGGCGTGGTTCGTGTCCGCGGCCCACGACGACCGAGCCGTCTCCACCATCATCGACGCGCTTCCCGCGGCCGCGACCGCGGCCGCCACAGCCGGAGGGAACTGACATGGGTGTCCAGACAACGGTCCACCTGCTGCGCCACGGCGAGGTCCACAACCCCGAGGGCGTGCTCTACGGACGTCGCGACGGATTCCACCTCTCCACGCTCGGGCACGAGATGGCGCAGCGGATCGCCGAGACCATCGGCGAGCGCGACATCGTGCACATCCGTACGTCCCCGCTCGAGCGGGCGCAGGAGACCGGCGCCCCCCTGGCCGCGGTCCGCGGGCTGACGCCGACCATCGACGCGCGGGTGATCGAGTCGGGCAACAAGTTCGAGGGCATCAACTTCAGCTCCGGCGCCAGGACCTTCCTCAAGCGCCCGTCCCTGCTCCGGCACATGTACAACCCGAGGAAGCCGTCGTGGGGTGAGCCCTACGACGAGATCGCCGGACGGATGGTCGCCGCGATCCACGACGCCCGCGACGCGGCGTCCGGCCACGAGGCGGTCGTGGTGTCCCACCAGCTGCCGATCTGGACGACGCGACTCTTCCTGGAGAAGCGCAGCTATCTCCACCACCCCAAGACCCGGCAGTGCACCCTGTGCTCCCTGACGAGCGTGGTCTTCGACGACGACCGGATGGTGCAGGTGCGCTACTCCGAGCCGGCCGGCGACCTCATCCCGGTGGGCGACCGCTCGGCTCCGTTCTCCTCCGGCGGGGCGCCGCGGGAGGACCGGCCCTGAAGCTCGTGCGCCCGCTGGTCGTGATCGCCTGCCTGCTCGTGCTGGCGGGCTGCTCGAGCCTGTCCGGGACCGGGGACAAGGGTTACATCACCGGTGAGGGAGTGCCGACGGAGGTCGCGCCCTCCGCTCGTGGGGGCGTGATCGAGCTGAGGGGCACGGACCTCGACGGCGATGCCGTCGACCTGACGGAGCTGCGCGGCAGGCCCGTGGTCGTCAACGTCTGGTGGTCGCAGTGCCCACCCTGCCGCATCGAGCAGCCCGAGCTCAACGAGGCCGCTGCCGAGCTGGGCGACGAGGTCACCTTCCTCGGCATCAACATCCGCGACTCCTCGGTCGAGGCTGCCCGCTCCTACGTCCGCACCTTCGAGGTGCGCTACCCCTCGCTCTACTCCGCCGACGGTGCGGCGCTGCTGGCCTTCGCCGGCACGCTCAACCCGCGCTCCATCCCGAGCACGGTCGTGCTGGACGCCGAGGGTCGGATCGCCGCCTCGGTGAACGGTCGGGTCCCGACCACCCAGACGTTGCTCTCCCTGGTCGAGAAGGTCCTCGAAGAAGGTCCTGCATGAGCGGGTGGTTCCAGGACACAGCCCTGTCCGGGTCGCTGATCCTCGCGCTGCCCGTGGCGCTGCTGGCAGGGCTGATCTCCTTCTTCAGCCCCTGCGTGATCCCGCTCCTTCCCGGCTACCTGTCGTATGCGACCGGCCTGTCGGGGTCCGACCTCGAGGACGCGCGTCGCAGCCGACTGGTCACCGGGGCGGTGCTGTTCGTCCTCGGGTTCTCCGTCGTGTTCATCCTGCTCGGCAGCCTCACCGGTGCGGCCGGGGCGTGGCTCTTCACCCACACCCGCCAGCTCAACATCGTGCTCGGGGTCATCACGATCCTGCTGGGGGTTGCCTTCCTGGGGGGGATCGGCTTCCTCCAGCGCGACTGGCGCATCCACCGGGTGCCCGCGGTCGGCCTGGGCGCCGCGCCCCTGCTGGGCTTCCTCTTCGGCGTCGGCTGGACACCCTGCGTGGGCCCGACCCTGGCCGCGATCAATGTGCTGTCGGTCAACGAGGCCACGGCCGCCCGCGGCGCGGTGCTGTCCGGGGTGTTCGCGCTCGGCCTGGGGCTCCCGTTCATCGCCGCGGCCTTCGCCTACCGCCGGATGCTCCGCGCCTTCTCGGTCGTCCGGCGCCACCAGGTGCTGGTGATGCGCGTCGGCGCAGCGATGATGATCCTGGTCGGGGTCCTGCTCGTCACCGGCTGGTGGGACGTGCTGGTCCAACGGCTCCAGGGCGCCGTGCTGGGGTTCGGGACGCCGCTGTGACCGATCCGCTCGGCCGGCCGTCGGACGCCCGGCAGGCCACCGCGCTGCCCAACGACCTCAACGCTCGCGAGTTCGCCCGGTGGACGTGGCGCCAGCTCACCTCGATGCGTACGGCGCTGGTGCTCCTGCTGCTGCTCGCCCTCGCCGCCATCCCGGGCTCGGTCTTCCCGCAGGAGGACGTGGACTCGCTCGCGGTCTCGCAGTGGCGCGACGACCACCCGCGGCTGACGCCGATCTGGGACCGGCTGGACCTCTTCGCCGTCTACGGCTCCGTGTGGTTCTCCGCGATCTACCTCCTGCTGATGATCTCGCTGGTCGGCTGCATCATCCCGCGCCTGTTCGTCTACGCCCGTGCGCTGCGCGCCAGGCCTCCGCGGGCACCGCGGAACCTCCTGCGACTGCCGGAGTCGACGTCGTACGTCACCGACGAGGCGCCGGAGGTCGTCCTGGCTCGCGCCGCGTCGGTGATCAGGGGCCGCCGGTTCCGTGTCGACTCCTCGGAGGACTCCGACGCGGTCGCGGCCGAGCGCGGCCACCTGCGCGAGGCCGGCAACCTCGTCTTCCACCTCGCCGTGATCGTGGTCCTCGTCGGTGTCGGCGTGGGCAGCCTCTTCGGCTACAAGGGTGGCGTGATCCTGCTCAACGGCGAGGACTACGGCTTCTCCAACAACCTCACCCAGTACGACGACTTCGCCCCCGGGAGCCTCTTCGACCCGTCGGTGATGGAGCCCTTCTCCTTCAGCATCACCGACTTCGACGTCGAGTGGATGACCGAGGGCAGGCGCGCCGGGCAGGCGCGCAAGTTCGTCGCGCACCTCGACTACGAGACCCGGCCGGGCGCCGCGACCGAGGAGTACGACCTCCGGGTCAACCACCCGCTCTCCATCGGGAACACCGACATCTTCCTGATCGGCCACGGCTACGCACCGGTCATCACCGTCCGCGACGGCGACGGCAACGTCGCCCAGTCGGGGCCGACCACCTTCCTGCCCATCAACCCGCAGACGTTCGAGTCCTTCGGCGTGGTCAAGGCAGCTGACGCTCGGCCCGAGCAGCTCGGGCTGGAGGGCACCTTCTACCCGACCTACGCCCGCGGGACCAACGCCGACGGATCCCTGGGCCTGCCGTCGTCGGCCTTCGGCAACGCCATCAGCCCGCTGGTCTCGCTGCAGGTCTACACCGGCGACGTCGGTCTCGACGACGGCTCGAGCGCCTCGGTCTACGTCCTGGACAAGACGAAGGCCACGCAGCTGCTCAAGGACGACGGTCAGCCCGTCCGCCTGGACCTGCGCCCGGGGGACACCGTGACCCTCCCCGACGGGCTGGGAAGTGTGACCTTCGAGGGCCTCGAGCGCTGGAACAAGATCCAGATCAGCCGCACGCCGGGCAAGCTCGTCGCGCTCGGCGGCGTCGTGACCGCGCTGCTGGGACTGCTCGGCTCGCTGTTCATCCGACCCCGCCGGCTGTGGGTCCGGGCGCGGCGTCAGGACGATGGCAGCACACTGGTGGAGGTGGCGCGACTGGACCGCTCGTCCGGGGGCGATCCGGAGACCGGCCGCGACGAGCTGAGGGACATCGTGGCCGAGCTGAGGCACCACCGGCAGACGGATCAGCAGACACGGGCAAGCACACGGGCAAGCACACGGGCAAGGAGGAGGACGAGTCGTGACCGACGCACAGTGGGAGACCCTCAGCAACCAGGGCGTGGCGGCGGCCGGGGTGGTCTACTTCCTCGCGCTGCTGGCCTACGCCGTGCAGTGGGCCGCCCTGCGCGACGTACCGCTCAAGCAGCTGGTGTCGTCCGGGGGCGAGCCGATCATGGAGGGGCCGGACGAGCAGGTCGTCCGGCGCACCGAGCTGGCCGGGACCCTCGGCGTGCTGTTCACCGGCATCGGCGCGCTGGCCCACCTCATCGCCCTTCTCGGGCGTGGGATGGCCGCGGACCCCAACCGGGTGCCGTGGGGGAACATGTACGAGTTCACGCTCGCGGGCACGTTCGTGGTCGTTGCGCTGTTCCTCGCCACCACGAACCGCTGGCGGCTGGCGTGGCTCGGCCCGATCGTCGTGGGATTCACCCTGGTCGTGATGCTCGCCAACGTGCTGTGGCTCTACGAGCCCGTCGCCCCGCTGACCGAGGCCCTGGAGTCCTACTGGCTCGTGATCCACGTCGTGTCCGCCATCATCGCCACCGGCGCGTTCACCCTCGGTGCGATCACCTCGATCCTCTACCTGTTGAAGGCGCGCTCGACCAAGGAGACCGGCTACCTCGCCCGGCTGCCCGAGCTCACCACGCTCGACCGCATCTCCTACCGGATGCACGCGTTCGGGTTCCCGGTGTGGACCTTCGGGGTGTTGATCACGGGCCCGATCTGGGCGCACCAGGCGTGGTCGTCCTACTGGAACTGGGACCCCAAGGAGGTGTGGGCCTTCATCACCTGGGTGATCTACGCCGCCTACCTCCACGCCCGCGCGACCGCCGGGTGGCGGGGGCGCAACGCCGCGATCCTGGCGATCGTCGGTGCGCTGACGCTCTGGTTCAACTTCATCGGCATCAACTTCTTCAGCACGACGAGCCAGCACTCCTACGCCGAGGGCGCCGCAGCGCCCAGCTCACGTGTCGTCCGGGCCGCGCGGTCGGTCGAGGCCACGCAGGAAGTCTGGGTCGTCGTCGGGCCCGATGACACGCGGGCGTGATCCTCCCGGACCGTCCAGACGGCGCAACGCCACCTTGACCAGCAGCCAGACGACGAACGCGATCGCTGCGACCACCATCACGACCTTGAGCATTCCTCCAATGTAGTCAGTGCGACCTAGGCTGGAGGAGTGAAGGAGTTCGTGGTCTACACCGTCCTGCGGATCGTGCTGTTCCTCGCGTCGTTCGGCGTCGTCGTCGGCATCATGGCGCTGGCCTTCGACGGTCGCTACCACCTGTTCTGGGCCGTCATCTCGGCGTTCCTGATCTCAGGCGTCGGCTCCTACTTCATCCTCGACCGGCAGCGCGACGCGTTCGCGCAGCGGGTGGAGACACGCGCCGCCAGGGCGTCCGCCGCCTTCGAGGAGCGCAAGGCCCGCGAGGACGGGGCCTGAGCCTCGACGTCGACCGGCTCGACGTCGACGCGTCGCTCA
Source organism: uncultured Actinomycetota bacterium (assembly GCA_963806925.1). Classification (GTDB taxonomy): domain Bacteria; phylum Actinomycetota; class Actinomycetes; order Propionibacteriales; family Nocardioidaceae; genus Nocardioides. Next base: position 51,126 of record CAWEAI010000003.1, read on the forward strand.
GAACCCGGTCAGGCAGTAGGGCTGGTCGCTGAGGTCCGCCATCGCGCCGAAGCGACGTACGGCGTCGTCGGTGCCGTGCACCCGTCCGGCCGCGCGGAGGACCCCCACGCGGGGTCCGCCGAGGTAGAGCGAGCCCAGCGTCTCGGCCGTCAGCGTCACGTCGGCAGGTCGTTCGGTGCGCCTCACCCTCGCGCGGCCTGCGGAGGTCTCGATCGCGAAGTGGCCCGACGCGTGCCCCTGCGGGTCCTCGACGGCGAGGACGAGCGTCCCCGTCGGCACTCCACGGCCGAGCGGCCAGCGCCCGCTCGACGTCGAGGACCCGGACCCACAGGAATTCCCCGAGCGCGGTGACCTTGATCCGGTTGAGGTCGACGAGCGCCCACAGGAGCGGGTCGTCGGGATGGGCGATGTTGAAGGTCACCGTCTTCACCAGGTCGGCGGTGGCCAGGAACGACCAGAGGCTGAGCTGGGCGGCCGGGGTGAGGGCGACCATCTCCTCGACCTTCGTCACGCCCTTCTCGCCGGGCGAGAAGACGACGAAGCCGTCGACCGCGCCATCGGCGTCGAGGTGGACCGCCGCGCGGACCTTCGTGTTGGCGCCGCGGTCGTTGAAGTCGTAGGCGCCGGTGTGGATGTCCTTGTAGGGCGCGGGCCACTCGACCGAGCCCCGCTGGCGGGCGTGGAAGGCTGTCGAAGACACCCTTCACGTGCGCCCAGGCGTCTGCGGGCTCGACGAGCTCGACGCGTCCGGGATCGGCGAAGTCGCGCAGCGCGAAGCCGGGGGAGGCGTCCAGCTCGATCGTCAGGTTGAAGGTGGCCGGCCCGAAACCCCAGCGGCCGTAGATCGTGGCCTCCGAGGCGGTGAGTGCGGCGACCGGTACGCCCCGGGCGACGGCATCGGCCAGGTCGTCCTCGATGAGGCGCTTGAGGAGGCCGCGGCGCCGGTGGGTGGGACTGGTGGTGACGTCGGTGATCATCCGCAGTGGCAGCAGCTCGAGACCGGCGTTGAGGGTCTTGTCGAGGCTGGCGTAGGTGGCGACCGGCAGCGGGCCGGCGCCGAACTCGCCCTCCGGCAGCCACGCGCCACTGACCCGGACGTGGTCGGTGCGGTAGTGGTCGACCCAGCGCGTGATCAGCTCGTCGTCGGGGCGGGGGTCGCGGAAGCCGCGCAGCACCGCGCCGATCCACCCGCGGCGACGCGCGACCGCCTGCGTCGGAGTCGTCCGCGAGGTCGAGGAGCGCGAAGTCGTAGTCCATGGGTCGAACGGTAGTGAGTGCCGCCCGCACGGGCCACGGGTTATCGGGCGACGATCACCGCACGACGAGCAGGGGGGTCGCGACGAGCACCGACCAGATCAGCTCGGAGGCGCCGGTGCCGACCAGGACCGGTATCAGCGCCGGGCCGGTGGCCCCGGTCAGGACCGCTCGCGTCGGTGCGGCGGCCCGCACCAGGAACCCCAGTCCGAGCACGACCCACCAGGTGGTGGCCGCGGCGACCGCGACGACCGCGGCAGCCGCGAGGAGGACGAGGAAGGCGTAGAGGTAGCGGGTGCGTTCGTCGCCCATGCGCACGGCGAGGGTGCGCTTGCCGGCGGGTGCGTCGGTCGCGATGTCGCGCAGGTTGTTGGCCACCAGGATCGCGCAGGCCAGGGCGCCGATGCCGATCCCGGCGTAGAGGGCCGGCCACTCCCACGTCTCGGTCTGGACGTACGTCGTACCGATGACCGCGACGAGTCCGAAGAACACGAACACCATGACCTCGCCGAGCCCGAGGTAGCCGTAGGGCGTGCCGCCGCCGGTGTAGAACCAGGCGGCGACGACACAGACCAGACCGACCGCGACGAGCCACCAGGCGGTGGTGGCCGCGAGGATGAGTCCGGCCACGGCCGCCACACCGAAGGCGAGGAAGGCGGCGGTCTTCACCGCGCGCGGGGTCGCCGTGCCCGATCCGACCAGTCGCATCGGGCCGACCCGGTCGGCGTCGGTGCCCCGGACGCCGTCGGAGTAGTCGTTGGCGTAGTTGACGCCGACCTGCAGGGCCAGGCTCACCACCAGGGCCAGCAGGGCCTTCCACCACACCGCGTCGTCGACGTGGGACGCGACGCCGGTGCCGGCGAGCACCGGCGCGACGGCGGCGGGGAGGGTGCGTGGGCGCGCGCCGGCGAGCCAGTCAGCGGGTGAGGTCACCCGTGGATTCTGGCAGTGGCGCGTCGGGGCCCATCACCGAGGGCTGACCGCCCGCCGCTGCGTCCTCGACGGCGGGAGCGCTCGCGCGCGCGTCTGCGAGGACGTCGGCCGGCACGTGCTGCTCGAGCCAGCGCCGTCCCGCGTGGGTGGCGACGTGCAACCCGGTCGCGGCAGCGGTGACGATGGCGGCGATGGTCAGCCAGCCGAAGGCGCCCCACTCCATCGCGAGGAAGCCGTAGACCGCGGGCGCCCAGAACCTGCCCAGGGTGCCGCCGAGCTCCGAGACGCCCTGGTAGTCACCGCGCCGCCGCGGGTCCATCAGCTCGACCTCGAGGGTCCAGCCGGACGCGGAGAGGAAGAGCTCGGACCAGGTCAGGACGACGTGGCCGAGGAAGAACAGGGCGATCGTGAGCCAGCCGACCGTCTCGTGGGTGACGAGCGTGATCAGGCACGTGAGGACGAAGAACACCGTCGAGATCCGCACGGCTCGCAGGGCTGTCTCGACGTCGCGGATCCCCCGCGACGCCAGTCGCGGCAGGACGATGCACATCAGCGTGTTGGTGCCGAAGAGCAGGGCCACGAGGACATCGGGCGCGTCGGTCTCGGTCACCAGCCACACCGGGATCACCGTGTGCAGCAGTACCTGGTTGGTCCACATGACACCGGTCAGTGCGGTGACGGCGATCCAGCTGCGGTTGCGGATGGCAGGGATGCCCTCGGGCTTGGCACGTGGCTCCGGACCGCGTACGTCGTGGCTCGCGTCCGGCAGCCGGAGCACCGCGACGCTGTTGGCCACGAACAGCGCTGCGCTGAGCAGCGGGGCCCAGCGCAGCGCGTCGGTGCCGAACGCGATCGCCACGACACCGACCAGGCCGCCCACGCTGAAGCCGAGGTTGAGCGCGGAGTAGAGGTAGGCGCGGGACTCGACCCGCTCCGCCGGGGGCAGGACGTCGATGACGTAGGCGCCGTGGGCGGTGCCGGCCAGCGTGCCGACGATCTCCATCGCCACCGCGAGGGCGACGTATTCGGGGAAGCTGTCGATCCACGGCCACAGCGCGAACAGGGCGCCCTGCAGCACGGCGCTGAGGGACCACATCCGCTTGGGCCCGAAGCGGTCGACCAGCTTGCCCATCGGCACCGCCACCACGAAGCTCGCGACCGCGGCGATGGTGAGACCGAGGCCGACCTCACCGAGCGAGAGGCCGACGACGAGGATGAAGAACACCGCCGAGCCGGCCAGGAAGGCGCCGTCCGCCGAGGCGAAGATGAGTGACTGCATCGACAGTCGCCCGGCCAGCGCGGACGGGGGAGCGGCATAGCGTCTCAGGGCGGTGAGCATCACTGCCCATCCTCTCCCGCGCCACCGACGCTCGTCGCCCGATTAACCGCGCCTGCCCGGTCACCCTGCCCGGTCACCCTGCCCGGTCACCCTGCCCGGTCACCCTGCCCGGTCACCCTGCCGAGGACAGATCAGTGGGGAAGATCGCCGTGGACATGCCACGGGCGACCTTCCCCAGCGATCTGTGGTGCCGGAAGCTGTCGCGCCTACACCCCGGGGACCACGCGAATGCCGCGGTCGGCTCCGTCGCCGAGCGCGCTCAACGCCGCCTGGTAGGCGTCGCTGTCATGGGCGGCGACGGCCGCCTCCACCGAGTCGAACTCGATGACCACGGTGCGGGTCGCCTCGCCCAGCTCGAAGGTGGCCTCGGGCAGGCCGCGGACCAGGAAACGGCCGCCGGCGGCTCGGATGGCGGGTCCGGCCAGCTCGGCGTAGGCCGCGACCTTGTCGGCGTCGTGCACGGCGTTGTAGATGCAGATCCAGTAGGCACTCATGGCGTCGAGGCTATGCCCGGGGGCCGTCTCGCCTGACACGACCTGTGCGCGGAAAGGCCGTGCGGCTAGCGTTCGACGGGTGAGCTTCCTTCGGCCCTCGGACGAGACCTCGGTCGCGATCACCCAGCTGTCCCGGTGGCTCGAGGCGGCCAGTCCCGACCCGCTGCTGATCCGGACGTCGGGTTCCACGGGCACGCCCAAGGGGGTCGTGATACCGCGCAGCGCGGTGCTGGCGAGCGTCGAGGCCTCGGCCCGACGGCTCGGGGAGTCCGGCCGCTGGCTGCTGGCGCTGCCGCCGTCGTACGTCGCAGGGGTGCAGGTGATCGTGCGGTCGCTCGTCGCGGGTCACGAGCCGATCGTCGTGGACGACCTCGACGTCGCTCGCGCGGTCGCCTCCGACGACTCCGGGGCGCCTGGGTTCGTGTCCCTCGTGCCGACGCAGCTGCACCGGATCATGGACGATCCCGCACAGCTGGCCGCGCTCGCCCGCTGCCGCACCGTCCTGGTCGGCGGTGGCGCGCTGGACCGCGACCTGCGCCGACGGGCCGAGGAGCACGGCGTCCGCATCGTGTCGACCTACGGCTCGTCCGAGACCGCCGGCGGCTGCGTCTACGACGGCGTGCCCCTCGACGGCGTCGCCGTCGCCGTCGCCGTCGACGGCCGCGTGCGGATCGCCGGCCCCACCCTCTTCAGCCACTACGACGCCGACCCGGGGCTGAGCGCCGCGACCGTGGTGGACGGGTGGTTCCTGACCTCGGACGTCGGTCGACTCGACGAGGACGGCCGGCTGGAGGTCCTCGGCCGGATCGACGACGTGGTGATCAGCGGCGGCGTGAAGATCCCGGTCGCCGCGGTGGCCGAGCGGCTGCGCCAGCACCGGCAGGTCGACCGGGCCGAGGTCTTCGGCGTCACCGATGCCGAGTGGGGTCAGCGGCTGGTCGCGGTCGTCGTGGGCACGGCCGAGGAGGCCGACCTGCGCGACTGGATCAGCCTGGTCCACCCCCGGTCCTGGGCGCCGCGCCAGGTCGTCCGGGTGGACGACCTTCCGCTGCTGCCCAACGGCAAGGTCGACCGGCTCGCGCTGCGGGGGGTCGGGTGAGGCACGTCTTCGCGATCCCCCTGCGGACGCGCTTTCGTGGCATCACGGTGCGCGAGGGGCTGCTGCTGCGGGGCGACGCCGGCTATGGTGAGTGGTCGCCCTTCCTGGAGTACGACGACGCCACCTCCCGTCCGTGGCTCGCCTGCGCCCGCGAGGCCGCCGACGAGGGCTGGCCCGAGCCGCTGCGCCGGCACATCCCGGTCAACGTCACCGTGCCGGCGACAGACCCCGAGCGCGCGCACGCGATCGTCACCGCCGGTGGCTGTCGCACCGCCAAGGTGAAGGTCGCCGAGCGCGGGCAGTCCCTCGCCGACGACGTGGCGCGCGTCGAGGCGGTGCGCGACGCCCTCGGCGCCGACGGACTGATCCGGGTGGACGCCAACGGCGGCTGGGACGTCGACGCGGCGGTGCGGGCCATCGCCGCGCTCGAACGCGCCGCCGGCGGCCTGGAATACGTCGAGCAGCCGGTCGCCACGGTCGAGGACCTCGCCGTCGTACGCCGCCGCGTCGACGTCCCCATCGCCGCCGACGAGTCGATCCGCCGCGCCGAGGACCCCTATCGCGTCCGGGACCTCGAGGCCGCGGACATTGCGGTGCTCAAGGTCCAGCCGCTCGGGGGCGTACGCGCCTGCCTGAGGATCGCGGAAGACATCGGACTGCCCGTGGTGGTCTCCAGCGCCATCGAGTCGAGCGTCGGGATCGCGGCCGGGGTCGCCCTCGCGGCGGCACTGCCCGAGCTCCGCCACGCCTGCGGACTGGCGACCGTCCAGCTGCTCACCGACGACGTGGCCCTCGTGCCGATGCTCCCGGTCGACGGCATGCTCGCGGTGGCTCGACCCGAGGTGGACGAGGCCGCACTCGCGCGGCTTGCGCCCGGGCAGGACCGGGTCGCGCACTGGCAGGCCCGGCTGCGCGACGTAGGGCAGGATCGGATCTCGTGAACGACTCGACCGCACTGGCCAGGGCGGTGGTCACCGCGCTCCGCGGCGCCGGCGTGCGCGACGTGGTGCTGGCCCCGGGCTCGCGCAACGCCCCGCTCTCCTTCGCGCTCTACGACGCGGCGCAGGTCGGCGGCCTCCGGCTCCACACCCGCATCGACGAGCGCACCGCAGGGTTCCTCGCGCTCGGCCTCGGCAAGGTGAGCGGCCGACCCGCGGCAGTGGTGTGCACCTCCGGAACGGCGGTCGCCAACCTGTTTCCCGCCGTTCTCGAGGCCGCCCACGCCGGCGTGCCCCTCGTCGTGGTCACCGCTGACCGCCCGGCCCGGCTGCGCGGCACCGGCGCCAACCAGACCACCGACCAGGTCGACATCTTCGGGACCTTCGCCCCGACGCTCGACGTCGCAGCGGCCGGGCTCGACGAGCCCATGGCCTTCCTCCGCACGCACGGGCACCGACGACCGGTCCACCTCAACGTCCAGCTCGACGACCCGCTCCTGCCCGACGACGGGTGGGACGGAGGTGGCGCGGCGGCTGCGTGGGTCGACGCCGATCCCGTCCGGGTGCAGACCGAGCACCGCGTCGAGCCCGGACGGCGAACGGTGGTGGTGGCGGGCGATGACGCCGGTCCGGCCGCACGCAACGCTGCGGAGCGTGGACACTGGCCGCTCCTCGCCGAGCCGTCCAGCGGCTGCCGCACCGGCGACCATGTCATCCGCACCTACCGCCTCCTCCTCGGCGGGGCGCTGTCCCAGCAGATCGAGCGCGTGGTCGTCTTCGGTCACCCCACGCTGGCACGTCCGGTCTCCCGCCTGCTCGCCCGGACCGACGTCGAGGTGATCTCGAGGCACCACCGCGGGAGGTGGACCCGACGGCCGTTCGCGGTCGACCACGAGGCCGACCACGTCCTGGTGGAGGAGTCGGACGACCTGACCTGGCTCGACGTGTGGCGCGATGCGGACCGCACCTTGGCGCGCGACCTCGACCGTCTCCTGGCCGCAGAACCCGACCTCACTCCCCATGAGGTGGCGGGCGCGGTCAGTGCGGCAGTGCCGCCGGGTGGGCTGCTCTTCGTCGGTGCCTCCAACCCGATCCGCGACCTGGACCTGATGGTCGCGCCCTACGACGTCGGCGGCAGGCGCAAGGTCATCGCGAATCGCGGCCTGGCCGGCATCGACGGCACCGTCAGCTCGGCGATCGGGGCCGCCCTGGGTCGAGCTCAGTCCTCGCGCGCGATCGCGCTGATGGGCGACGTGACGTTCCTCCACGACACCACCGGCCTGGTCCTCGGTCCGCGCGAGACCCGGCCCGACCTGACGATCGTGGTGGTCAACGACGACGGCGGCTCGATCTTCGCGACCCTCGAGCAGGGCGCCCCTGCCCATGCCGATCGCTTCGACACGCTCTTCGGCACGCCGCACCACGTCGACATCGCCAGCCTGTGCGCAGCCACCCGTACGCCGCACCTGCAGGTCACCAGCCTGCCCGAGCTCGTGCAGGCCCTCGCCTCGCCCAACGGCGGGATCGAGGTCGTCGAGGCGCGCGTGCGCCGCGACAACCGGGCAGACCTGGACGGACGAATCCGCGCGCTGACCCGCCCCTGATCTCCAGGGAGGGCCAACGCGCGGATCGTGTGGTCCAGGTGAGGGCAGGTGCCGATCAGGAGACGGGGGTCTCCCACACGCGGACCCAGTCGACGTACATGTGCTGCGGGAGCTTCGCGTCGGGGAGCTCCAGCGCCTCGTAGTCGGAGGCGAGCAGGCTCAGGATGAGGTATTGCTGGGCCTTCGAGACGCGCGCCGACGTGCGCCACGTCTCCTTGCCGTCGATGCGGAAGATGATCACCTTCGGGGTCCACTGCACCGAGAAGACGTGGTAGTTCTTCGACCAGCCGTCCCTCTTGTTCTTGAGGAACGACTCGGAGTCCTTGATCCAGGAACCGGTCTTGATCAGTCGCTGACCCCGGTACCAGTGGATGAAGCTGGTGAGGCCGCCCTGCGGGTGCTTGTCACCGAAGTACTCGATGACGTCGATCTCGTGGCCGGCGCTGCCGGGCCGGTTCTCGCCGACCGGCTGCATCCAGAAGCTGGCGTGCTGGCCCTGCAGCTTCTGCGTCTTGATGCGGGCTGCAGCGACGCCGTACTTGAAGTCGAACATGCCGGCGCTGCCGACGTGACCGGCGACGCGGTAGGAGATCTTCTTCGTGACCTTGCGGGACACCGCACGGCACTTGCCGGAGCGCGAGCGGTCCTTGATGACGCTCAGGCGCAGGGCGCCACCTCCGACCTTGACCGCAGAGGGGTCGCCCTTGGAGCACTTGCGCTTGCTGGACGGCTCGTAGTCCTGTCCGCGCATGCTCCACGTCGTGGCGAGGGTGTTGCCGGAGAACTCGTCCGAGAATGTCGGAGTGAGCCACCGGGCGGTGTCGGCGGACTTGCTGGTGACCTTCTGGAGGCCCTGGAACTTCTCGGCCGTGACGCGGTAGGTCAGTGCCTCGCCCCCCTTGGACACCTTCGCGGAGAAGTAGGCGCGACCGGACTTCTCCTGCTTGGCGGTCCCGACCTTCTTCCACGAGGAGCCGTTGAGCTGCTCGAGGACGACTGTGCGGCCGACCTTGACCGGCTTGAGGGTCGCCGTCACCCCGGCCTTGGCCGAGTTGGCGCTGGCGGTGCGCCCGCCCTGCTGGACGATCTGCGGCAGCACCTCCAGCGAGATCTTCTGACCGGCCTTCATGGTCAACGACGTCGACGCAGCGGGTGCCGCGGAACCGTTGGCCGAGCCGGTCTCGGTGATCATGAGCAGGGACGCAGGCAGGAGCAGCGCCGCGACGCTCCCCGCGAGAACGCGTCGTGCAGGCATGTGAACTCTCTTCGTGTCGGGTGCGATTGTCTTTCCCCCAGGGCACTCCACCCAGTCGGAAGCCTCACCCTAACCGTGCGCCCCTCATCCTCCACGATTCCCCGGTCCTAGGCTGAGCGGCATGCGCATCACCAAATTCGGGCACGCCTGCGTGCGGATCCAGACCGACTCCGGGGTCGTGGTCCTCGATCCCGGCGTGTTCACCGACCCGGCCGCGCTGGACGGGGCCGACGCCGTGCTGATCACCCACGAGCACGCCGACCACGTGCACCCCGACCTCCTGCGTGGCTGCGACGCGCCGATCTGGACGATCTCCGCGGTCGACAGACTGCTGCGCGACCAGGCCCCGGACGTCGCCGAGCGGGTCACGGTCGTGCGCCCCGGTGATCGCTTCGACCTCGTCGGGGCCGCCGTCGAGGTGATCGGCGAGAAGCACGCGGTGATCCACCCCGACTACGACCGCTTCGACAACTCCGGCTATGTCCTCGAGGCAGGAGGCGTCAGCGTCTTCCACCCCGGCGACTCCCTCACGGCGCCCGGGCGTGCGGTCGACGTGCTGCTGGCACCCGTGAGTGCGCCGTGGCTGAAGGTGAGCGAGGCCGTCGACTTCGTGCGCGAGGTGGCAGCACCGACCTCGCTGGCGATCCACGACCGCGTCTACAGCGAGATCGGTCTCGACCTGGTGGCCTCGCACATGGCGAACCTGCTGCCGCAGGGCCAGGTCTTCGAACGACGCGAGCCCGGCCAGGACCTGTAGGGACCCGGGGCCGGGGAGCGCTCAGCCGGCCTCGAGGGCGTCGCGCACCGGCACGAACTTGGCCTGCGACTCGGCGAGCTCCGCCCCCGGGTCGGAGCTCGCCACGACGCCGCAGCCGGCGAAGAGCCGGACGCCGGCGTCGGTGATGAGCGCCGAGCGCAGGGCGAGGCCCCACTCGCCGTCACCGGAGGCGTCCATCCAGCCCACCGGCCCCGCATAGCGCTCACGCGGCATCCCCTCGATCTCGGAGATCAACGACAGTGCCGCGGGGGTGGGCGTGCCGCCGACGGCAGCGGAGGGGTGCAGCGACTCGGCGAGCTCGAGCGAGGTGGCGATGTCGTGGACGACACCGTTCACGTCGGTCGCGAGGTGCATGACGTTGGGCAGGTGGAGCACGAAGGGGGCCTCGGGGACGTTCATCGAGGAGCAGTGCGGCTCGAGCGCGTCGGCGACCGAGCGGACGGCGTACTCGTGCTCCTCGAGGTCCTTCGACGACCGGGCCAGGGTGGCGGCGAGCGCCAGGTCGCGCTCGTCGTCGCCCGTACGTCGGATGGTGCCGGCCAGCACGCGGGAGGTCACCAGCCCGCGCTCGCGGCGCACCAGCATCTCGGGCGTGGCGCCGAAGAGGCCGTCGACGTGGAAGGTCCAGCACATCGCGTACTGGTCGGCGAGGCGGTGCAGCGGCCACCGCACGTCGATCGGCTCGCTGGTGGTCGCGATCAGGTCACGCGCCAGGACGACCTTCTCCAGGTCGCCGGCACCGATCCGGCCGACCGCCTCGGCGACGATCGTCATCCACTCGTCGCCGTTGCGCGAGCCGTCGGAGAAGGTCAGGCCCACCGGCGCCCGCGGCGGGGCGGTCGGGGACAGGGTCGGCGCCTCGACCGAGACGGTCGTGAGCCAGGTGCGGTCGCCGCGCCGACCGACGATGACCTGCGGGACCACGAGCACCGAGTCGCCGGGTTCGTCGGCGAACGCGAACGCCCCGAAGCACACCAGCCCGGTGCCCGGCTCGCCCACCCGGTCGTCGACCTCGGCCCGGGCGACCGTCTCCGACCACCACTTCACCGCATCGCTGAAGCGGGTCTGCCCCGACGTCTCGAGGCGGGCCGCGACGCCCCACCCGACCGCGCCCTCGCCCCGACGGATCCAGCTGAGCGACTCGTGCTCGGGGAGCAGGTCGAGGAGCGGGAGGTCTGCCAGGTCCACCGGGACGGTGCGCACGACCAGGGGCGCTGCGGGTCCGGGGCCGGCGGCGGACGCGGGGGTCGTCACGAGGTAGAACCCTACGCGGGGACACCGAACGCCGGACGCAGATCTACCGGTCGAGCACCCGGGGTGGCCCACGTCACCCGGGTCCGGGCACGGAGCCGGGCACAGGAGCTGGGCACAGGAGCTGGGGGAGCCTGAGCCCGATCTCACCGCCGGTGGCTCAGGAGCGGTAGACGATGACCTTGTCGCCGATCGCGACACGGTCGAAGAGCCACTCGATGCCCGACCGGTCGCGCACGTTGACGCATCCGTGCGACGCCCCGTCGTAGCCGTTGGCCGCGAAGTCGGGGGAGTAGTGCACCGCCTGCCCGCCCGAGAAGAACATCGCGAACGGCATCGGGGTGTCGTAGAGGCTGGAGACGTGGTCGCGCGACTTGCCGAAGACCGCGAAGGCGCCCTCGCGGGTCGGCAGCTCGTCGGAGCCGAAGCGCACCTCGACGGTGCGCAGCACGACGCCGTCGACCAGCCAGCGCAGCGAGCGCGAGGTCTTGTCCACGCACATCGCTCGACCCGTGAGGCAGCGCGGGTCGAGGGCCGGTCCGGCGGGCACGATGTTGAACAGCTCGGCCCTCGTGGGCTCGCGGGTCATCGCCTTCAGCCGCGTGAGCGTGCGACGGTCGACCTGGCCGGTCACCGGGATCCGTCGCTTGGCCTGGAAGCCCTTCACGGCCGCAACGGTCGAGCCGGCGTAGCGGCCGCTCACCCGGGCGTCGTACCAGGCGACCTGCTCGAGGCGGGCCTGCACCTGGCGCACCCACATGCCGGTGTCGCCGCGCTCCAGCAGCGGGCGGCCGGGGGTGTAGACGTTGTGGAGCGCCTCGGTCGTGGGCTCGGTCGTGAGGGCGACGACCCGGAGCCAGGTGCGCTGGTCGACCACCCCGTCCGCGCGCCCGGCGCGGCGACGCTGGAAGGTGGCGACCCCGGCACGGGTCTCCTCGTCGAAGCGGCTCCCCACGACCTCGGAGTGCAGGTCGAGCTGGTGCAGGCGGCTCTGCAGCACGCGCACCCGCCAGCCGCGGTCGCCAGGGCGCATGGGGGCGAACCCCTCGCCCGACGACGCGGCCGCGGCGACTGCGCTCGAGGCGACAGCGTTCGACGAGACGGCGGTCGACGAGAGGGCGGTCGACGGGACGGCGGTCGACAGGACAGCGGCGAGCCCGGCGAGCAGGCACAGCAGGGCTCGCAGCGCGACGGTGGGACGGCGTGGCATGTGGTTCTCCCGGAAGCAGGATGAGCGGTCAGTGTAGGGACGCACGAGGACACCCCCGGGTTGCGTCTCGCGTGGTTCGGACGCCTACGCTCGCAGCGTGGCCCGCGCTGACCTGGACAAGCAACCGACCGACGTACGTCGCATGTTCGACACGGTCGCCAGGCGCTACGACCTGACCAACGACCTGATGACCGCAGGGATCCAGCGCAGCTGGCGCCGGTCGATGGTCGCGGCGGTGGCACCTCGCCGAGGTGACCTGGTCCTCGACCTCGCCGCCGGGACCGGCTGCTCCAGCGAGCCCTTCCCCGCCCACGGCGCGACCGCGATCGCGTGCGACTTCTCCGTCGGGATGCTGCGTCAGGGGAAGAAGGACCGCCCCGGCCTGTCGTTCGTGGCCGGCGACGGGACCCGCCTGCCGTTCCTCGACGACACCTTCGACGCCGTCACGATCAGCTACGGCCTGCGCAACTTCGTCGATCCCGTGGCGGGGCTGGGGGAGATGCTCCGGGTGACGCGTCCGGGCGGCCGGCTGGTGGTCTGCGAGTTCAGCCGCCCGGTCAACGGCGCCCTGAGGACCGTCTACCTGGACGGGGTGATGCGGGCACTGCCGCAGATCGCCTCCGTCACCGCGAGTGCCGCTGACGCCTACGTCTACCTCGCCGAATCCATCCGGGCGTGGCCCGACCAACCCGGGCTGGCCGCGATGGTGGCCGAGGCCGGCTGGCAGGCTCCGCAGTGGCGCAACCTGACGGGCGGCATCGTGGCCCTGCACCGCGCCACCGCCCCGGCGTGACGCACACCGCACCTGAGTCCTAGACTGTGGCTCGCGCCACTCGTGAAGTCATTCACAAGGTCACATGCCTTCACCTCGTTCCGGCGCCGGATCCACCGGAAGGGAAGCGATGGAGCTCTACACGCCGGTCCTCGCTCTGGCACTGATCGCGACCGGGTTCGCGGTCTTCTCCGTGGTCATCAGCGCCTTCACCGGGCCGAAGCGCTACAACCGCGCCAAGCTCGACTCCTACGAGTGCGGGATCGAGCCGACCCCGCAGCCAGTCGGGGGCGGCCGCATCCCGGTGAAGTACTTCATCACCGCGATGCTCTTCATCGTCTTCGACATCGAGATCATCTTCCTCTACCCCTGGGCCGTGCACTTCGATGCCATGCGCCTGTTCGGTCTGATCGAGATGGTCCTGTTCATCGGCACAGTCTTCGTCGCCTACGCATACGTGTGGCGACGCGGCGGATTGGATTGGGACTGACTCATGGGACTCGAGGAGAAGCTGCCCAGCGGCGTCCTGCTGACCACGGTCGAGGGTGTCGCCGGCTACATGCGCAAGGCCTCGTTCTGGCCCGCCACGTTCGGCCTCGCCTGCTGCGCCATCGAGATGATGACCTCCGGCGGACCCAAGTACGACCTCGCCCGGTTCGGCATGGAGGTCTTCCGCGCCAGCCCGCGCCAGGCCGACCTGATGATCGTGGCCGGCCGCGTGAGCCAGAAGATGGCCCCGGTCCTGCGACAGATCTACGACCAGATGGCGGAGCCCAAGTACGTCCTCGCGATGGGGGTGTGCGCCTCCTCCGGGGGCATGTTCAACAACTACGCGGTCGTGCAGGGGGTCGACCACGTGGTCCCGGTCGACATGTACCTCCCCGGCTGCCCACCGCGCCCGGAGATGCTCATCGACGCGATCCTCAAGCTGCACGACCAGGTCCAGGCGACCAAGCTCGGCGTCAACCGCCGCAACGAGATCGCCGAGCTCGAGACCGCTGCCCTGCGCGCGCTGCCCACCTCGCAGATGAAGGGCCTCCTGCGTTGAGCGACGACAAGCCGGACGCCACCGACGCCCGGACCGACGACGGTTCTGACAAGAACGTGTCCGCCCGGCCCGCCGAGGAGCGCAACCTCGAGTCGGCCAAGGACAGCACCGGCACCGGCACCGGTGTCGAGCAGCCCGCTCCGCAGCAGTCGCCGGAGAACGTGCCCGCCCCCACCGGCGAGGTCCGTGCCGTCGGGGAGCGGCGCGGCATGTTCGGCACGTCCGGCACCGGCGACACCTCCGGCTACGGCGGTCTCGTCAGCGCCACGGTGTTCCCGGCGCCGACGCAGAAGCCCTACGGCGGCTGGTTCGACGAGGTCGCCGACGCCCTCGAGGCGCGCCTCGAGGCGACCGACCTGGTGTCGGCGCTCGAGAGCGTCGTGGTCCATCGAGGCGAGATCACCTTCCACGTGCGCCGTGAGGACCTGCCCTTCGTGGGCCAGATGCTGCGCGACGACGAGGCGCTGCGCTTCGAGTTCTGCTCGGGCGTCAGCGGCGTGCACTATCCCGACGACGCCGGGCGTGAGCTGCACGCGGTCTACCACTTCACCTCGATGACCCACAACCGGCGCATCCGGGTCGAGGTGACCGCGCCGGACAGCGACCCGCACGTGCCCAGCCTGGTGAGCGTCTACCCCACCCTCGACTGGCACGAGCGCGAGACGTACGACATGTTCGGGCTGATCTTCGACGGTCATCCCGCTCTCACCCGGGTCCTCATGCCCGACGACTGGCCGGGGCACCCGCAGCGCAAGGACTACCCGCTCGGCGGGATCCCCGTGGAGTACAAGGGTGGATCGATCCCTCCGCCCGACCAGCGCAGGAGCTACAACTGACATGACCGCAGACACCAGCCAGCAGCAGGACTTCTACGCCGCCCCCGGTGACACCAGCCAGGGCCGCGTCTTCACCGTCACCGGCCAGGACTGGGACTCCATCACCCACAGCATCGGCGATGCCGCCGAGGAGCGGGTGGTGGTCAACATGGGTCCGCAGCACCCCTCGACCCACGGCGTGCTCCGGCTGATCCTCGAGCTCGAGGGCGAGACGGTCACCGAGGCCCGCTGCGGCGTCGGCTACCTGCACACCGGCATCGAGAAGAACATGGAATACCGCTCCTGGGTGCAGGGCACGACCTTCTGCACCCGCATGGACTACCTCTCCCCGTTCTACAACGAGGCGACCTACGTCCTGGGTGTCGAGCGGCTGCTCGACATCGAGGACGACATCCCCGAGAAGGCGCAGGTCATGCGCGTGCTCCTGATGGAGCTCAACCGCATCTCCTCGCACCTGGTGGCGATCGCGACCGGCGGCATGGAGATCGGCGCGCTGACGGTGATGACGATCGGCTTCCGGGAGCGCGAGCTGGTCCTCGACCTGTTCGAGCTGATCACCGGCCTGCGGATGAACCATGCGTTCTTCCGCCCCGGCGGCGTCGCCCAGGACCTCCCGCCCGGCGCCCTCGACGAGATCCGCGACTTCATCGTCCTGATGAAGAAGCGGCTGCCCGAATATGCCGCGCTCTGCAACGCCAACCCGATCTTCAAGGGCCGCCTGGAGGGCGTCGGACACCTCGACCTCGCCGGCTGCATCGCCCTCGGCATGACCGGTCCTGTGCTCCGCTCGACCGGCTACGCGTGGGACCTGCGCAAGACCCAGCCCTACAGCGGCTACGAGGACTACGACTTCGATGTCCAGACCTGGGACACCTGCGACGCCTACGGCCGGTTCCGGATCCGTCTCAACGAGATGTGGGAGTCGCTCAAGATCGTCGAGCAGGCCGTCGAGCGCCTGGCCGGCCTCGAGGGTGCGCCGGTGATGGTGGCGGACAAGAAGATCGCGTGGCCCAGCCAGCTCGCGATCGGCAGCGACGGGATGGGCAACAGCCTCGACCACATCCGCCACATCATGGGCGAGTCCATGGAGGCGCTGATCCACCACTTCAAGCTGGTCACCGAGGGCTTCCGGGTCCCGGCCGGCCAGGCCTACGTGCCGATCGAGTCCCCACGGGGCGAGCTGGGTGCCCACGTCGTCTCCGACGGCGGTACGCGTCCCTTCCGCGCGCACTTCCGGGACCCGTCGTTCACCAACCTGCAGGCGACGAGCGTGATGAGCGAGGGCGGCATGGTCGCCGACGTGATCGTCGCGATCGCCTCCATCGATCCCGTGATGGGAGGAGTCGACCGATGAGTCAGCTCGACGAGAAGACCTGGGGCGAGCTGCGCGAGATCGCCGCGCGCTATCCCGAGGCGCGCTCGGGCCTGCTCCCGATGCTGCACCTCGTGCAGTCCGTCGCGGGCCGCGTCACCCCCGAAGGGATCGAGGCGTGCGCGGAGATCCTCGGCATCAGCGCCGCCGAGGTCAACGGGGTCGCCACCTTCTACACGATGTACAAGCGCAAGCCCGTCGGCGACTACCACGTCGGCGTCTGCACCAACACGCTCTGCGCGGTGCTCGGGGGCGACCTGATCTTCGAGCGGCTCAAGGCGCACCTCGACGTCGGCAACGACGAGACCACCGCCGACGCCGACGGGCTGCGGAGCGTGACGCTCGAGCACATCGAGTGCAACGCGGCCTGCGACTACGCCCCGGTGATGATGGTCAACTGGGAGTTCATGGACAACCAGACGCCCGAGTCGGCCATCACGGCGATCGACGACCTGCGCGCCGGCACGCCGGTCCACTCCACGCGAGGCCCGCAGCTGTGCACGTGGCGTGAGGCCGAGCGGGTGCTCGCCGGCTTCCCCGACGACCGCGCCGACGAGGGTCCGACTGCCGGGCCGGCCTCGCTCGCGGGCCTGACGATCGCTCGCGACAACGGGTGGACCGCCGGCATCGAGTCGAGCAAGGGGGAGAACGCATGACCGACACACTGACCCCGGTCCTCACCGACAACTGGGACACCGAGCGCGCGTGGACCATGGCCGCCTACGAGGAGCGCGGCGGTTATGCCGCCCTCGACCGGGCGTTCGCGATGGGACCCGACGCAGTCATCACCGCCGTCAAGGACTCGGGCCTGCGCGGCCGCGGCGGCGCCGGCTTCCCGACCGGCATGAAGTGGGGCTTCATCCCGCAGGACAACCCCAGGCCGAAGTACCTGGTGGTCAACGCCGACGAGTCGGAGCCGGGCACCTGCAAGGACATCCCGCTCATGATGGCGAGCCCGCACACCCTCGTCGAGGGTGTCATCGTCAGCTCCTACGCGATCCGGGCCAACACGGCGTTCATCTACGTCCGCGGCGAGGTCCTCCACGTGGTGCGCCGCCTGCAGCGCGCGGTCCAGGAGGCCTACCTCTCCGGGCACCTCGGCAAGAACATCCACGGATCGGGCTACGACCTCGACCTGATCGTGCACGCCGGCGCCGGCGCCTACATCTGCGGTGAGGAGACGGCACTGCTCGAGGGCCTCGAGGGCCGTCGCGGCCAACCCCGCCTGCGTCCGCCGTTCCCCGCGGTCGCCGGGCTCTACGCCAGCCCGACCGTGATCAACAACACCGAGTCGATCGCGTCGGTCCCGGCCATCCTCACCCGGGGCGCCGCGTGGTTCGCCTCGATGGGCACCGAGAAGTCACAGGGCCACGGCATCTTCAGCCTCTCGGGCCACGTCACGCGTCCCGGACAGTACGAGGCCCCCCTCGGGATCACCCTGCGCGAGCTGATCGACCTGGCCGGGGGCATGCGCGAGGGCCACGAGCTCAAGTTCTGGACGCCGGGCGGCTCCAGCACCCCGCTCCTGACGCCCGAGCACCTCGACGTGCCGCTCGACTTCGAGTCGGTCGGCGCGGCGGGGTCGATGCTGGGGACGCGGGCGCTCCAGCTCTTCGACGAGACCACCTGTGTCGTGCGAGCGGTGCTGCGCTGGACCGAGTTCTACAAGCACGAGTCGTGCGGGAAGTGCACCCCGTGCCGCGAGGGCACGTGGTGGCTCACGCAGACGCTCGCGCGGCTGGAGAAGGGGCAGGGGAGCGAGGAGGACCTCGACCTCCTGCTCGACCAGTGCGACAACATCCTCGGGCGTTCGTTCTGCGCGCTCGGTGACGGCGCGACGAGCCCGATCTCCAGCTCCATCCAGCACTTCCGCGACGAATACCTCGCGCACCTGACCCACGGGGGCTGCCCGTTCGACCCCGCCGCCTCGACCGCGTTCCCCTCGACCACCGTCGGAGCCGAAGCATGACGACCACCCCCTCCCGGGCCCCCGCGACGACCGACGTCGAGACGGTCACCCTGACCATCGACGGCGTCCAGGTCAGCGTGCCCAAGGACACCCTCGTCATTCGCGCGGCCGAGCAGGTCGGCGTACAGATCCCGCGCTTCTGCGACCACCCGCTGCTCGAGCCCGTGGGCGCCTGCCGGCAGTGCCTCGTCGACATCCCCGACGCCGGCAACGGCCGAGGCTTCCCCAAGCCCCAGGCCTCCTGCACGCTCCCGGTCGCCGACGGCATGGTCGTCAACACGCAGGCGACCAGCGAGGTGGCCGACAAGGCGCAGCAGGGCGTCATGGAGTTCCTGCTGATCAACCACCCGCTCGACTGCCCGGTCTGCGACAAGGGGGGCGAGTGCCCGCTGCAGAACCAGGCGATGAGCAACGGCCGCGGCGAGAGCCGCTTCGCCGCCTCGGGAGGCGTGAAGCGCACCTTCCCCAAGCCCATCAACATCTCCGCCCAGGTCCTGCTCGACCGCGAGCGCTGCGTGCTCTGCGCGCGCTGCACGCGCTTCTCCGAGCAGATCGCCGGCGACCCGTTCATCGCCCTCGCCGAGCGGGGCGCGCTCCAGCAGGTCGCGATCTACGAGCGCGAGCCCTACGAGAGCTACTTCTCCGGCAACGCGATCCAGATCTGCCCGGTCGGTGCCCTCACCTCGGCCGACTACCGTTTCCGCTCGCGTCCCTTCGACCTCGTCTCCACGCCCGGTGTCGGCGAGCACGACGCCTGCGGTGCCGCGATCCGCGTCGACCACCGTCGCGGCAAGGTGATGCGTCGCCTCGCCGGCAACGATGCCGAGGTCAACGAGGAGTGGATCAGCGACAAGGACCGCTTCGCCTTCCGCTACACCCA
This sequence comes from uncultured Actinomycetota bacterium, assembly GCA_963806925.1. Lineage (GTDB taxonomy): Bacteria > Actinomycetota > Actinomycetes > Propionibacteriales > Nocardioidaceae > Nocardioides. The sequence continues at coordinate 70,158 of CAWEAI010000003.1, forward strand.
GGCCGAGGACCGCATCACCTACCCGCAGGTCCGTGAGGACGGCGTGCTGCGTCCGGCGTCCTGGACCGAGGCCTTCGCCGTCGCGGCTCGCGGCCTGCGCGACGCCGGGGCCGGGGCCGTCCTGACCGGAGGTCGCGTGACCGCCGAGGACGCCTACGCCTACGCCAAGTTCGCCCGGGTCGCGCTCGACACCAACGACGTCGACTTCCGGGCCCGGACGCACAGCGCGGAGGAGGCCAGCTTCCTCGCCGCGCACGTCGCGCTGTCCGGCGACGTGACCTACGCCGACCTCGAGGCCGCTCCGGTGGTCGTGCTCCTGGGCCTGGAGCCCGAGGACGAGGCTGCCACGATCTTCCTGCGCCTGCGCAAGGCCGCGATGCGCGGGCGGACCCAGGTCCTGTCCGTCGCGCCCTACACCTCGCGCGGTCTGCACAAGATGAAGGGTCGCCTGATCCCGACCGCCCCGGGCGCCGAGGTCGAGACGATCGGTTCGCTCAAGGACGCCGAGCACGGTGTCTCCAAGGATGCCGTCATCCTGGTCGGCGAGCGCCTGGCCGGCACCCACGGCGCTCTCGCGGCCGCCCTCGAGCTCGCTCGCAGCACGGGTGCCCGACTCGCCTGGGTGCCGCGTCGCGCCGGCGACCGCGGTGCGGTCGAGGCCGGAGCACTGCCCAACCTGCTCCCGGGCGGTCGTCCGGTCACGGAGGCCTCGGCGCGCGTCGACGTCGCCGCGGCGTGGGGCGTGGGCTCGCTGCCCGCCAAGGTCGGCCGTGACGGCGACGCGATCATCTCCGCGCTGGCCAGGGGCGACCTCGGCGGGCTCGTGGTCGGCGGCGTCGACCCCGACGACACCAGCGACCCCGCCGCCTTCCGCGCGGCGCTCGACGCTGCGGGCTTCGTGGTCAGCCTGGAGCTGCGCGAGACCGACGTGACCCGCGTGGCCGACGTCGTGCTCCCGGTCGCCCCGGTGTCCGACAAGTCCGGGACGTTCGTGACGTGGGACGGTCGCGCGCGGGAGTTCCCGGCTGTCTTCACCAACCCGGCGTCGCTGCCTGACCTGCGGATCCTGTCCGGGATCGCCGACGAGCTGGGTCGTCCGCTGGGCTTCCGCACCGTGAGCGAGGTGCGGGCCGAGATGCAGGCGCTCGGCCCGTGGGACGGCCCCCGCCCGGCGCTCGACGCCGGCAGGGCACCCAAGCCGGCCAAGGTGGCGCGGAAGGGGACCGACGTCCTCACCCTCGCCACCTGGAAGCAGCTGATCGACCTCGGCTCGATGCAGGACGGTGAGGTGCACCTGCGCGCCACCGCGCGCACGCCGGTCGCCCGCCTCAGCCAGGCGGCGTACGACGCAGTGTTCGGCATGGTCGGGCCGCAGACCGGGAGCGAGCCCGTGGCGATGATCTCCGGCGACCGAGGCAGCGTGCGGCTGCCGGTGGTGGTCGCCGACCTGCCCGACGACGTGGTCTGGGTGCCGGCGCGGTCCTTCGGTCGCGGGGTCCTCGCCGAGCTCGCATCCCCGGGCAGCCAGGTCACCGTGAAGGGAGCCTCCCAGTGATGAACAGCGTGATGGCCGTCCTGCCGCTCGCGGCGGAGCTGCCGGCCCCCGACCTCGCCGCCTTCGGCCGGGACCCGTGGTGGGTGATCGCACTCAAGGCCGTCTTCATCTTCTTGATCCTCGTGCTGCTGACGCTGTTCAACATCTGGTTCGAACGCCGGGTCGTGGCCCGCATGCAGCACCGCTCCGGGCCCAACCGGCACGGGCCCTTCGGCCTGCTGCAGTCGCTCGCCGACGGCGTCAAGCTGGCGCTGAAGGAGGACATCATCCCGACGGCGGCCGACAAGGTCGTCTTCCTGGTGGCACCGGTGATCGCCGTGGTGCCGGCCTTCGTGACGTGGGCGGTGATCCCGCTCGGCCCCGAGGTCAACTTCTTCGGCGTCCGGACCCCGCTGCAGCTCACCGACATGCCGGTCGCCGTCCTGTTCATGCTCGCCATCGCCTCGATCGGCATCTACGGCATCGTCCTCGGCGGCTGGTCGTCCGGCTCGACCTACTCGCTGCTCGGTGGCCTCCGCTCGAGCGCGCAGATGATCTCCTACGAGGTCGCGATGGGCCTCGCGCTCGTGGCGGTGTTCCTCTATGCGGGGTCGATGTCCACCTCCGAGATCGTGGCCGCGCAGGACGATCTCTGGTTCGGCCTGATCCTGCTCCCGTCCTTCGTCATCTACGTCATCTCGATGGTCGGGGAGACCAACCGCGCGCCGTTCGACCTTCCCGAGGCCGAGGGTGAGCTGGTCGGCGGGTTCCACACCGAATACTCCAGCCTCAAGTTCGCGCTGTTCTTCCTCGCCGAGTACATCAACCTGGCGACGGTGTCCGCCATCGCCACCACGCTGTTCCTCGGCGGGTGGGCGGCCCCCTGGGGCGTCGAGAACGTGTGGGACGGGGCCAACAGCGGCTACTGGCCGCTGCTGTGGTTCTTCTCCAAGATCTTCATCTTCATCTTCCTCTTCGTCTGGCTGCGCGGCTCCCTGCCCCGCCTGCGCTACGACCAGTTCATGGCGCTCGGCTGGAAGGTCCTGATCCCGGTCTCGCTGGCCTGGATCGTGGCCGTGGCGACCATCCGGGTGATCTCGCTCGAGGGCAACATCAACCGCACCTACCTGGTGGGCGCCATCGGCGTCCTGCTCGTCGTGACCGTCGCGCTGCTGTTCATCGGCGAGGGCAAGGACACGGACCAGGAGAGCGCCGACGAGGCGGACGAGCAGCCGTTCGACGCCTACGCCGGCGGCTTCCCCGTCCCGCCCATGCCGGCCGGCGGTGCCGTGCGCGGTGCTGCCGCGCCGATGACGTTCGCCACGGCCCGCACCACCGTCACCGCCTCAGCGGAGGAGAGCCATGAGTGATTCCAAGACCGTCAAGGAAAGCCTCTGGGACCCGGTCGCCGGGTTCGGAGTCACGTTCCGGACGATGTTCCGCAAGGTCGTCACCGAGCAGTACCCGGAGGAGAAGCTCCCCACCGCTCCGCGCTTCCACGGTCGGCACCAGCTCAACCGCTGGCCCGACGGCCTGGAGAAGTGCATCGGCTGCGAGCTGTGCGCATGGGCCTGCCCTGCCGACGCGATCTACGTCGAGGGTGCCTCCAACACCGACCTGGACGACGGGTCCGGCCGCTTCAGCCCCGGTGAGCGCTACGGCCGGGTCTACCAGATCAACTACCTGCGCTGCATCCTGTGCGGCCTGTGCATCGAGGCGTGCCCGACGCGTGCGCTCACCATGACCAACGAGTACGAGCTGGCCGACAACAACCGAGCCGACCTGATCTACGAGAAGTCCGACCTGCTGGCCCCGCTCCTGCCCGGCATGGAGGAGCCTCCCCACGCGATGCGCCTCGGCGACGACGAGGGCGACTACTACAGGGGGACCACCAGATGACCTTCTGGCTCCTCGCGCCGCTGATGGTGCTCAGCGCGCTCGGCATCCTGTTCGTCCGCAAGGCGGTCCACGCCGCACTGCTGCTGGCCGTGGTGATGATCAGCCTGGCGTTCCTCTACGCCGTGATGGACGCGCCGTTCCTCTTCGCGGTCCAGATCATCGTCTACACCGGCGCCATCTTGATGCTGTTCCTGTTCGTGATGATGCTCATCGGCGTCGATGCCTCCGACTCGGTCGTGGAGACGATCCGCGGCCAGCGCGCGATGGCGGTCGTCGTCGGGCTCGCGTTCGGCGCGGTCCTGGTGGTCGCGCTCAGCCAGGTCACGCTCGGCACCGTGGTCGGACTCGAGGAGGCCAATGCCGGCGGCAACGTCCAGGCGATCGCCAACATCCTGTTCTCGCGCTACGTCTTCGCCTTCGAGGCGACGAGCGCCCTGCTGATCACGGCCGCGGTGGGCGCGATGGTGCTCGCGCACCGCGAGCGGCTCACGCCCAAGCCGACGCAGGCCAGCCTGGCCGCGCAGCGGATGCGTGACTACGCCGACCACGGCAAGCCCCTCGGTCCGCTGCCCTCGCCCGGCGTCTACGCCCGCCACAACGCGGTCGACACCCCTGCCCTGCTGCCGGACGGGACCGCTGCCGAGTCGTCGGTCTCCCGCGTGCTCGCGGCCCGCGGCACCGTCCGCTCGGCCCCCGCGATGGCCGACGACATCGTCGACGTACGCCGTCAGCTCGGCGGCAACGACGGCCACAGCGACGCGACCACGATGCCCGAGACCGCCGGCAGGGCCGGCGCGGCTGCGACCACGGAGGAGGACGAGCACGCATGACCCAGTACGTCGTCCTGTCCGCGATCCTCTTCACGATCGGCTGCGTGGGTGTGCTCACCCGCCGCAACGCGATCGTGGTCTTCATGTGCGTCGAGCTGATGCTCAACGCCTGCAACCTCGCGTTCGTGGCCTTCGCCCGCCAGCACGGCAACCTCGACGGCCAGATCACCGCCTTCTTCGTGATGGTGGTGGCGGCTGCCGAGGTCGTGATCGGGCTCGCGATCATCATGACCATCTTCCGCACCCGACGTTCGGCCTCGGTCGACGACGCCAGCCTGCTGAAGTACTGAGGGAGAGCTCGTGAACCTGGTGTCCCACTCAGTGCTGCTCGCTGCCGAGAGCACGTCCGTGCCCGTGGTCGCTCCCGACGCCTCGGCGGGTGGCGTGTTCGACCTGCTGTGGCTGGTCATCGCCCTCCCGCTGCTCGGTGCCGTCCTGCTGCTCGGCGTCGCCCCGTTCCTCCAGGGCTCGCTCAGGTCGTCCCTCGACAAGCACGGCCACCTCGTCGGCACCGCCGCTGCGGTCCTGTCGTTCGCGCTCAGCCTGACCCTGTTCGTCTCGCTGCTCGGCCGTGACGAGGAGGAGCGCCAGGTCGGCCAGCAGCTCTGGACCTGGTTCGAGACGGGCTCGCTCAGCGTCGGCATGGACCTGCTCTACGACCAGCTCGCCGCGCTGTTCCTGCTGCTGATCACGGGTGTCGGGTCCCTGATCCACGTCTACGCCATCGGCTACATGGAGCACGACGCGCGCCGTCGCCGGTTCTTCGGCTATCTCAACCTCTTCGTCGCCGCGATGCTGACGCTGATCCTGTCGGCCAACTTCGTGGGCCTCTTCCTGGGCTGGGAGGGCGTCGGCCTGGCGTCCTACCTGCTCATCGGCTTCTGGCAGCACAAGCCCTCGGCGGCCGCCGCCGCCAAGAAGGCCTTCGTCATCAACCGCGTCGGAGACATCGGCCTGTCCCTGGCGATCGCGCTGATGTTCGCCACCTTCGGCACCACCGACTTCGGCGGCGTCAGCGAGCTCACCGGCGAGGCCGACCAGACCACGCTCAACATCCTGGGTCTCCTGCTCCTGCTCGGGGCCTGCGGCAAGTCCGCCCAGGTGCCGCTGCAGTCGTGGCTCCTCGACGCGATGGAGGGCCCGACCCCGGTCTCGGCGCTCATCCACGCGGCGACGATGGTCACCGCAGGTGTCTACCTCGTGGTCCGCGCCAACTTCGTCTTCGAGGTCGCGCCGGTCGCGCAGACCGCGGTCGTCGTCGTCGCCACCGTGACGCTGCTGTGGGGCGCGATCCTCGGCTGCGCCAAGGACGACATCAAGAAGGCCCTCGCCGGATCGACGATGAGCCAGATCGGCTACATGATGCTGGCCGCCGGTCTCGGACCCGTGGGCTACCCGTTCGCGATCTTCCACCTGCTGACGCACGGGTTCTTCAAGGCCAACATGTTCCTCGGCGCCGGGTCGGTCATGCACGGCATGAACGACGACGTCGACATGCGCCACTACGGCGCGCTCAACAAGGCGATGCCGGTCACCTTCGTGACCTTTGCGATGGGCTACCTCGCGATCATCGGCTTCCCGGGCTTCTCCGGCTTCTGGTCCAAGGACAAGATCATCGAGTCGGCCCTGGCCGACAACCTGCTGGTGGGCGTCCTGGCCATGCTCGGGGCCGGCATCACCGGCTTCTACATGACCCGGTTGATGCTGATGACCTTCTTCGGCGAGAAGCGGTGGGCCAAGGACGTGCACCCGCACGAGTCGCCCTCGGTGATGACCGTGCCGCTGATGGTGCTCGCGGCCCTCTCCGTGCTGGGCGGGGTGCTGCTCGTCGGCGACTGGATCGTGACGTGGCTCGAGCCGGTCACCGGCCACGCCGAGCACCACGAGCCGCCGCTGCCGGCGATCGTCATCACGCTGCTGATCACCCTCGTGGTCGCCATCGGTGTCGCCGCCGCGTGGTTCCTCGTCGGCAGGCGCGACATCGCTCGCGAGGCGCCGCAGGACGTGTCGCTCGCGGTCCGCGCCGCGCGCGCCGACCTCTACGGTGACGCGATCAACGACGCCGTGGTGGTGCGCCCCGGCGCGTCGCTGGTCGGCGGCTTGACCACGTTCGACCGGGTGGGTGTCGACGGTGCCGTCGAGGGGGGCTCGGCCGCGGTCGGTGGCCTGTCGAGGACGCTGCGCCGTGTCCAGAACGGGTTCGTCCGCTCCTACGCCCTGTCCCTCTTCGCCGGTGCCCTCCTGCTGGTGCTGGTCCTCCTGGCGGTGAACCTCGCATGATCCTGACCATCCTCATCCTGCTGCCGCTTCTCGGGGCGCTCGCGACGGCCTTCGTGCCCAGCGCGCTCGCCCGACCGGTCGGCATCGGGTTCGCGTCCGCCACCCTGGTCGCCGGCATCGCCGCCGCCACCGCCTACGACGTGGGCGGGGGCATGCAGCTCACCGAGACCCACGTCTGGATCGAGGCGCTCGGCGTGCACTACGCCCTCGGTGTCGACGGACTGGGCCTGCTGATGGTGCTGCTCACCGTCGTCCTGGTGCCGATCGTCCTCCTCGCCGGCTGGCGTGAGTCCGACGCGGAGGGCACCAGCGGTGCTCGGGCGTTCTTCGCCTGGACCCTCGCCCTGGAGGCCATGTCGCTGGCGGTCTTCACGGCCACCGACGTGCTGCTCTTCTACGTCGTCTTCGAGGCCACCCTGATCCCGGCCTACTTCCTCATCGGCGGTTTCGGTCGCTCGGGGCGTGGCCGGGCGGCGACCAAGTTCCTGATCTACCAGCTCGCGGGCGGGCTGATCATGCTCGCGTCCGTGATCGGCCTCTACGTCGTGTCCGCCAACGCCGGCAACCCGAGCTTCCTGATCACCGACCTCGCCGCGATCGACATCGACCCGATCACCCAGCGCTGGCTCTTCGTCGGCTTCTTCATCGCCTTCGCGATCAAGGCACCGATGTTCCCGGTGCACACCTGGCTGGCCGACACGACGGAGAAGGCGACCCCCGGCACGTCGGTGCTGCTGGTCTGCATCCTCGACAAGATCGGCACCTTCGGCATGCTGCGGTTCTGCCTCGGGCTGCTGCCCGACGCCTCGCAGTGGGCGACGCCGGTCGTCGTGGTGCTCGCCCTCGTCTCGATCATCTACGGCGCCCTGGTCGCCATCGGGCAGGACGACGTGCTGCGCCTGATCGGCCTCACGTCGCTGTCGCACTTCGGCTTCATCGTGCTCGGCATCTTCGTCTTCAGCTCCACCGGTGGCACCGGCGCGATCCTCTACATGGTCAACCACGGCATCGCGACCGCGCTGATGTTCCTGGTGGCCGGCTTCCTGATCCAGCGCACGGGCACCGCGTCGATCCGCGAGATGGGCGGGGTCGAGAAGACCGCGCCGGTGCTCGCCGGGTTCTTCCTCGTCGCCGGTCTGGCGGCTGCCGGCCTGCCCGGGCTCGCGCCGTTCGTGTCCGAGATGATGGTCATCATCGCCGCCTTCGAGCACCACTGGCTGGTCGGGACGGTGGCAGTGCTCGCCATCGTGCTCGCTGCCTTCTACGCGCTCTGGATGTACCAGCGCACCATGACCGGTCCCGGCCGGGAGGGGATGGCCCCGGTGGCCGACCTCGACCGGCGTGAGGTCGGCATCGTCGCTCCGCTGCTGCTCGCGCTCGTGCTGTTCGGCTTCTACCCGATGCCCCTGCTCGACGTCATCAATCCGTTCGTCCACGACTCCCTCGCAGGTGTGGGCATCGCCCAGGAGGGTGGTCACCGGTGACCGAGTTCGTGAAGCCCAGCGTCGAGTACTTCGAGCTGTGGCCCCTGCTGGCCGTGTTCGCCGTGGCCTGCCTCGGTGTGGTCGTCGAGGCCTTCGTACCGCGCACGCAGCGCTATGTGAGCCAGGTGTCGCTCGCCCTCGCCGGCCTGGTCGTCGCCCTCGTGGGCGTGGTCGTCGTGGCGCGGGACGTGACGACGTACGACGACGGCGCCGCGCGCGGCATCCTCGCGGTCGGCGGCACGATCGCCGTCGACGGACCGAGCCTGTTCATCTGGGGGCTGGTGCTGGCGTTCGCCATCGCCGGCGTCCTGCTCTTCGCGGAGCGGCACCTCGACGGTGGCGTCTCCGCCTTCTCGGGCCAGGCCGCCGCGGTGCCCGGCACGGACGCGGAGACCGCGGCGCTGGTGGCCAACCGCGAGCACACCGAGGTCTACCCGCTGATGATGTTCGCGGTCTTCGGGATGATGCTCTTCCCGGCTGCCAACGACCTGCTGACCATGTTCGTGGGCCTCGAGGTCCTCTCGCTGCCGCTCTACCTCCTCAGCGGGCTCGCGCGTCGACGTCGGCTGCTCAGCCAGGAGGCGGCGCTCAAGTACTTCCTGCTCGGCGCCTTCTCGTCCGGCTTCTTCCTCTACGGCGCAGCACTGCTCTACGGCTACGCCGGTGCCATGGACTTCGCCTCGATCAACGAGGCCGTGCGCAACGACGTCGGCAGCTCGAGCCTGCTGCTCATCGGCACGGCCCTGCTGTCGGTCGGCCTGCTGTTCAAGGTCGGCGCCGTGCCGTTCCAGGCCTGGACGCCCGACGTCTACCAGGGAGCGCCGACCCCTGTCACCGCCTTCATGGCCGCCGGCACCAAGGTGGCGGCCTTCGGGGCGATCATGCGCCTGTTCTACGTCGCGCTCGGCGCCGACCGCTCGTCCTGGCAGCCGATGCTGTGGATCGTCGCGGTCCTGTCGATGTTCCTCGGTGCGGCGCTCGCCATCACCCAGAGCGACATCAAGCGGCTGCTGGCCTACTCCTCGGTCGCGCACACCGGCTTCATCCTCACCGGTGTCGTCGGCATCCAGTCCTCCGGCGAGCTGACGTCGGGTGAGATCACCGCGGTCCAGGCCGTGCTGTTCTACCTGACGACCTACGGCTTCGCGACGATCGGCGCCTTCGCTGTCGTCAGCCTGGTCCGCGACTCCGGTGGTGAGAGCACCGCGATCGACCGGTGGGCCGGTCTGGGCAAGGAGTCGCCCGTGGTGGCTGCGGTCTTCACCTTCTTCCTGCTGGCGATGGCCGGGATCCCGCTGACGTCCGGCTTCGTGGGCAAGCTTGCCGTCTTCTCCGTGGCTCTCGCCGCCGGTGCCTGGCCCGTCGTGGTGGCCGCGGTGATCGCGAGCATCGTCGCGGCGGTCCTCTACATCAAGGTCATCAAGGTCATGTACTTCGACGAGCCGGCGGGCGACGGCCCGAGCGTCGCCTACCCGTCCGTCCTGACCGCGACCGTGATCGCGGTGGGTGCGGCCGTGACGCTCGTGCTCGGCGTGCTGCCGGGACCGGTGCTCGACCTGGCTGCGGTCGCTGGGGAGTTCATCAGGTGACAGACGCCTCGCCCCTTGCGCTGCCCGTCGTCGATGCCGACCTCGAGCTGCGTCTGGTCGAGCGCCTGGCGCGCGTCGAGGAGCTGCTGGTCGGGCACTGCCAGGCCCGTACGCCCTACGTGACGGCCGCTGCGAGGCACCTGATGATGGCCGGTGGCAAGCGCTTCCGTCCGTTGCTGGTGCTGCTGGCGGCGGAGACGGGGCCGCAGCCCGACGCCGACGAGGTGCTCACCGCGGCCTGCGTCGTGGAGCTGACCCATGTCGCCTCGCTCTACCACGACGACGTGATGGACGAGGCCGCCCTGCGCCGCGGTGCCGACACCGCCAACGCCCGCTGGGACAACCACGTCGCCATCCTCACCGGTGACTTCCTGTTCGGTCGCTCCTCGGAGCTGACCGCCGATCTGGGGCCGGACGCGGTCAGGATCCAGGCCACGACGTTCACCCGTCTCGTCGAGGGCCAGATCCTCGAGACCGTCAAGCCGGGGCCGGGGGAGGACCCGCTCGCCCACTACCTCGAGGTCGTGGCCGGCAAGACCGGCTCGCTGATCGCCACGTCGGCGCGCTACGGCGGGATGTTCAGCGGTGCGGGACCCGAGGTGGTCGAGGCGCTGCGCGCCTACGGCGAGATCGTCGGCTCCGCCTTCCAGCTCTCCGACGACATCCTCGACATCGCCTCCGAGTCCGTCACGTCCGGGAAGACTCCCGGCACCGACCTGCGCGAGGGCGTACCCACGCTCCCGGTCCTGATGGCCCAGGCGTCCACGGACCCCGCCGACGCACGCCTGCTCGAGCTGCTCGGCAGGCCGCTCACCGACGACGCGGAGCATGCCGAGGCCCTCGACCTCCTCCGCAAGCACCCGGCCATGGATCAGTCGCGCGGCTATGTCCTCTCCGAGGCGGCACGGGCCAAGCGGCACCTCGAGGTGCTCGACGAGGGTCCCGTGCGCACCGCCCTGGCGTCGTTCGCCGACATCGTGGCCAACCGCACCTACTGAGAGCGGTTCAGGCAGCGGTGGCGTGGGCGATCAGCTGCAGCTGGCGCCGATGGTTGAGTGCCTCGACGGTGAACATCGCGAGCGCCACCCACACGAGGCCGAAGCCGACCCAGCGGCTGGCGGGCATGTCCTCGTCGAAGACCAGGATCCCGAGGGCGAACTGGATGGTGGGGGCGAGGTACTGCAGCAGGCCCAGCGAGACCATCGAGACGCGGATCGCCGCCGCACCGAAGAGCATCAGGGGGATGGCCGTGACGATCCCCGTCGTGGTGAACAGGAGTGCGTGGCCGATCCCGTGCGAGCCGAAGCTGGACTGGCCGCTCACCGTCAGCCAGGCGATGTAGGCCGCCGCGACCGGGGCCAGCACGACGGTCTCGAAGGTGATGCTCTCCACGGCGCCGACGGACGCCTGCTTCTTCGCCAGGCCGTAGGTGCCGAAGGAGAAGGCCAGGAGGAGAGCCACCCAGGGTGGACGGCCGTAGTCGACCGCGAGCACCACGACGGCCACGCACGCGATGCCCACCGCCGCCCACTGGAGGCGACGCAGCCCTTCGCCGAGGACCAGCACCCCCATCAGGACGGTGACGAGCGGGTTGATGAAGTAGCCCAGGGACGTCTCTACGACACGGCCGTTGCTGACGCCCCAGATGTAGCCGCCCCAGTTGACGGAGATGACGACCGCGGCGACCGTGATGAGGAGCAGCTTGCGGCGGTCACGAAGCAGGGCCTTGAGCTGGGGGACCCGGTGCCACAGCACCAGGATCACCGTCATCGTCAGGAGCGACCAGACGACGCGGTGGGCGAGGATCTCGATGGCACCGCCCGGCTCGAGCAACGTCCAGTAGAGCGGGAACGAACCCCACAGGACGTAGGCCGCTGCGCCGAAGAGGAGACCACGTCGGCTATCTGGCACTCCGCGAGTGTAGGGGGGTCACAGGACGGTCCAGGTGTCGCCGCCGCCGATCAACGCCTGCAACCGAGAGGCGCGGTCGGAGGTGTCGCCATTTCCTGCGGCCGCGACCTGCTCGCGCGCACCGTCGTCGTACGTCGGTCGCTGCACCTGGCGGAAGATGCCGATGGGAGAGGTGTTGAGGTAGCCCGCGTCGGTGAGCCGCGAGATCGCGAACGCCATCGTCGGGTCCTCGTTGTGGGCGTCGTGGACGACGATGTCGGCCGCGGCCACGTCGGCGGTCGCGACGATCTTCACGCCACCGGTCTGCTCGTCGCGCACCAGCGCCTTGGAGCCGCGACCCTCGCCGTCCGGGACCCCGAAGAGGACGGGCTCACCGTGCACCAGCGGGATGAGGGCGTCGGCCTTCGTGTCGGGGTTCTTGATCGCGTCGAACGCGCCGTCGTTGAAGATCGGGCAGTTCTGGTAGATCTCGACGAGCGACGTGCCCCGGTGGGCGGCGGCTGCGGCGAGCACCGAGGTGAGGTGCTTGCGGTCCGAGTCGATGGTGCGGGCCACGAACGAGGCCTCGGCGCCGAGCGCCAGTGACACCGGGTTGAACGGGTGGTCCACCGAGCCCATCGGCGTGGACTTGGTGATCTTGCCGGTCTCCGAGGTGGGGGAGTACTGCCCCTTGGTGAGGCCGTAGATCCGGTTGTTGAAGAGCAGGATCGTCATGTTGACGTTGCGGCGCAGCGTGTGGATCAGGTGGTTGCCGCCGATCGACAGCGCGTCACCGTCACCGGTGACGACCCACACCGACAGGTCCTCGCGCGCCGTGGCGATGCCGGTCGCGATCGTCGGCGCCCGGCCGTGGATCGAGTGCATGCCGTAGGTGTCGAGGTAGTAGGGGAACCGCGACGAGCAGCCGATCCCGGAGATGAACACGATGTTCTCGCGCCGCAGTCCGAGGTCGGGGAGGAAGGACTGCACGGCCTTCAGGACGGCGTAGTCACCACAGCCGGGACACCAGCGCACCTCCTGGTCGGAGGTGAAGTCCTTGCCGGTCTGCTTGTCCTCGGTCGTGGGCACGCCCTCGATGCCGGATCGGAGACCGGGGATGCCGAGCTCGGCCGTGTGGTCCTGGAGGGTCATGACGTCTTCTCCTCGTGGGTGGGAGCGGTGGTGAGGTCGACCTCGATGCCCTCGGCCTCGGCGACCAGTCCGCCGATCACGTCGGCCAGGACGGCGGCCTTGAGGGGCAGGCCGCGGACCTCGTTGTAGCCGACGGCGTCGACGAGGTACTTCGCGCGCAGCAGCAGGGACAGCTGGCCCAGGTTCATCTCGGGCACCAGCACCTTGTCGTAGCGCTTGAGCACGTCGCCGAGGTCGTGGGGGAACGGGTTGAGGTGCCGCAGGTGGGCCTGGGCGACGCGGTAGCCGGCCTTGCGCACGCGACGTACGCCGGCACCGATGGGACCGTACGTCGATCCCCAGCCGAGCACGAGCACCTTCGCCTCGCCATCGGGGTCGTCGACCTCGAGCGGAGGCATGGAGTCGGCGATCCGATCGATCTTGGCCTGGCGTGTGCGGACCATGAAGTCGTGGTTGGCGGAGTCGTAGGAGATGTTGCCGTGGCCGTCGCCCTTCTCGAGCCCGCCGATGCGGTGCTCGAGACCGGGGGTGCCGGGGATCGCCCACGGCCGGGCCAGCGTGGCCTCGTCGCGGAGGTAGGGCCAGAACTCGGCCGTGTCCTCAGCACCGTCCTGGCCGGCGACGACGTGGTTCTTGTCGGTCGCGAAGTCGGGGTCGATCGCCGGTAGCTCGTCGAGCAAGGGGATCCGCCAGGGCTCCGAGCCGTTGGCGAGGTAGCCGTCGGAGAGGAGCATCACCGGCGTGCGGTAGGTGATCGCGATCCGGACGGCCTCGACGGCCGCGTTGAAGCAGTCGCCGGGGGACTGCGGGGCGACGATCGGGACCGGCGCCTCACCGTTGCGCCCGAACATCGCCTGGAGCAGGTCGGCCTGCTCGGTCTTCGTCGGCAGACCCGTGGAGGGGCCGCCTCGCTGGACGTCGATGACCACCAGCGGCAGCTCGGTCATCACGGCCAGACCGATGGCCTCCGACTTGAGGGCGACGCCGGGGCCCGAGGTGGTGGTGACACCGAGCTGGCCGGCGAACGAGGCGCCGATGGCGGCACCGACGCCGGAGATCTCGTCCTCGGCCTGGAAGGTGGTGACGCCGAAGCCCTTGTGCTTGCTGAGCTCGTGCAGGATGTCGGAGGCCGGCGTGATCGGGTAGGAGCCCAGGAACACCGACAGGCCCGACTGCACGCCGCCGGCGATCAGGCCGTAGGAGAGGGCCAGGTTGCCGGTGATGTTGCGGTAGGTGCCCGGCGCCATCGGAGCCGGCTTGATCTCGTAGCGGACGATGAACGCCTCGGTGGTCTCACCGAAGTTCCAGCCGGCCGTGAACGCAGCGATGTTGGCGTCGCGGATGTCGGGCACCTTGGCGAACCGCTTGGCCAGGAACGTGTGCGTGGACTCGGTCGGACGGCCGTACATCCACGACAGCAGGCCCAGGGCGAACATGTTCTTGGCGCGCGAGGCGTCCTTGCGCGACAGGCCGAACTCCTTGACCGCCTCGACGGTCATCCCCGTCAGGTCGACGGCGTGGAGGGCGTAGCCGGACAGCGTGTCGCCGTCGAGCGGGTTGGCTGTGTAGCCGGCCTTCGTGAGGTTGCGGGCGGTGAAGTCGTGGGTGTCGACGATGATCGTCGCGCCCTGGGGCAGGTCGCCGAGGTTGGCGCGCAGGGCCGCCGGGTTCATCGCGACGAGCACGTCGGGGGCGTCGCCTGCGGTGAGGATGTCGTGGTCGGCGAAGTGCACCTGGAACGACGAGACCCCCGGCAGGGTCCCCTGGGGGGCTCGGATCTCCGCGGGGAAGTTGGGCAGCGTCACCAGGTCGTTGCCGAAGGCCGCGGTCTCCTGGGTGAACCGGTCGCCGGTGAGCTGCATGCCGTCGCCGGAGTCGCCGGCGAACCGGATGATGACGCGGTCGAGCTGCTTGACCTGCTTGGTGGGTGGAGTCACCTCTGGGCCTGCTTCCTACGTGTCGCTGGAGTGGTCTCCCAACGGTCCACATTAGCCGCGAGGCGCGCTCATTCCACCCCGTCGCGCTCCGGTGGACGTGACGTGTGCGACAGCCGTGACCCCCGACACGCGACGGCTGGATCCCGGTGGGCTCACCGGACTCACCAGGCGGGGCCCGGGCTCCGACGTTCGGTCCGGGGCCCCTGTTGGCGTCAGCGGTAGTTGGTGAACTGGACCGCGAAGTCGTAGTCCTGCGACTTCACCAGCTGCTGGACGGCTTGGAGGTCGTCGCGCTTCTTCGACGAGACGCGCAGCTCCTCGCCCTGGATCTGCGCCTTCACGCCCTTGGGACCCTCGTCGCGGATCAGCTTGGAGATCTTCTTCGCGTCCTCGGTGGTGATGCCCTCCTTGAGCGCGATGTCGATCTTCGAGACCTGGCCCGACTGGCGTGGATCGGAGGCGTCGAGGATCTTGAGGCTCTGGTCGCGCTTGATCAGCTTGTCCTGGAAGACGCTGAGCACGGCGCTGGCGCGGTCGTCGGCAGAGGCGGTGATCTCGATGGCCGCCTCCCCCTTCCACTCGATCGAGGCCCCGGTGCCCTTGAAGTCGAAGCGGTTGGCGATCTCGCGAGCCGCCTGGCTCAGGGCGTTGTCGACCTCCTGGCGGTCCAGCTTGCTCACGATGTCGAAGCTCGAGTCAGCCATGGTGTTGCCTCCTTCATGGGCGCTGCCGGGGTGCCCCGGCGATTCGTAGCGGTGTCCGTGCCTTGCTATTGTTCCGCACGGCCCGGCAGGTTGCCCGAGCGGCCAAAGGGAGCTGACTGTAAATCAGCCGGCAACGCCTACAGAGGTTCGAATCCTCTACCTGCCACTGGACGGAACAACGGGTCCAGTCGCAAGACCCCCGCACAGCGTGCGGGGGTCTCGTGCGTCGTGGGCCCGTCGGTTGACGGGGCTGGTTGACTGCCGATGTGAGTGGACCCGTGGCACCTGACGACGCCTGGCTGGACGCCGAGCTGCGTCGCCTCCTCGGCTTCGGGGGACGGGTGATCCACCCGATCGGCGGGGTCGCGTGGCTCGACGACGCCGGTGCACCAGACCTGACCCGACCCGTCCACACCTGGATCACCAGCCGCACGGTCCACGTCCACGCGTTGGGCGCGATGCTCGGTGTCGAGGGGTCCGTCCCGATCGCGAGCGCCGCGCTCGACGGGCTGCGCACCACGCTCCACGACGACGAGCACGGCGGCTGGTTCGGTGCCGTCGACGCCACCGGGGTGCCGGTCGGGACCGGAAAGTCCTGCTACGACCACGCCTTCGTCATGCTGGCCGCCTCCTCCGCAGTCGCGGCCGGGCTGCCCGGCGCCGAGGGGGTGCTGGACGAGGCCACCCGGGTCTACGAAGCCTATTTCTGGGACGATGCCATCTCTCGGGTGGTCGATGAGTGGGATCGCGCGTGGACGACGCCGGATCCCTACCGCGGACTCAACGCGGCGATGCACTCGGTCGAGGCGATGCTGGCGGTGGGCGACGTGAGCGGCGCACCTATTTGGCACGAGCGTGCCAGCAGACTCTCGGGGCTCGCGACCGGGCTCGCGACGTCCTACGACGGCAGGCTCCCCGAGCACTTCGGTCCCGACTGGTCCGTCGACCTCGAGCTCAACCGCGATCGCCCCGACGACCCCTTCAAGCCGTTCGGCGCGACGATCGGGCACGGCCTCGAGTGGTCGCGGCTCCTGCTCCACGTGGAGGCGGCCCTCGGCGACGCGGCACCGCCCGCCCTGCTCGAGCACTCCCGGCTGCTCTTCGCGAGGGCGGTCACCGACGGATGGCACGTCGACGGTGCGCCCGGCTTCGTCTACACCACCGACTTCGACGGCGTGCCGGTCGTCCGCGAGCGGATGCACTGGGTCGCAGCCGAGGCCATCGCCGCCGCGGCCGCGCTGCACCGGCGTACGGGGGAGCGGGAGTTCGCCGAGCAGTACGCCGCGTGGTGGGGCTACGTGATCGACCACGTCCGTGACACCGAGCTGGGGTCCTGGCACCACGAGCTCGACACCGCCAACGAGCCCCGGGCGTCGGTGTGGCCGGGCAAGCCGGACCTCTACCACGCCGTCCAGGCGACCCTCCTCCCGCGCATGCCGCTGGCGCCGGGTCTTGCACGTGCGGTGGCCCTGTCGCGCGGCGACGCGGCACCGGCATGATGGGCACATGACGGACCCACAGCCTGCGCGCATCCTTGTCGTCGGCGAGGCGCTCGTCGACGTCGTCCCGGACCGTGACGGACATCCGCAGGACCTTCCCGGCGGCAGCCCCGCCAACGTCGCCATCACGCTCGGTCGTCTCGGCCGCGACGTCCGTCTGGTGACCGTTCTCGGCGACGACGAGCGCGGGCGGCTCGTCCGCTCCTGGCTCGAGGCGAGCGGCGTGACCGTCCTCGCGCAGGCCCCCGCCACCGGTCGTACGTCGACCGCCGTCGTCACGCTCGACGAGACCGGTGCCGCGACCTACGACTTCGACCTGGTGTGGGACCTGGCGCAGGTGCCGCAGGAGGACTGCGACGTCCTGCATGTGGGATCCGTCGCGACACTGCTCGACCCTGGCGCCGACGTGGTCCTGGAGGCAGTGCGCTCCCGCCACGGCCGAGCCCTGGTCTCGCTGGACCCCAACGCCCGCCCGGCCCTCACTCCCGACCGCGCGGCCGCCGCCGCCCGGGTCGAGGAGCTGGTCGCCCTGTCCGGGCTGGTCAAGGTCAGCGACGAGGACCTCGAGTGGCTCTTCCCCGACTCCGCACCCGTCGCGACGGCCACCCGGTGGGCGTCATCGGGCCCGGGCCTCGTCGTGGTCACCCGAGGAGGCGAGGGCGCCGTCGCCGTGCGTCCGGACGGCACCACCCTCGAAGTGCCGGGCGTCCCCGTCGCGGTCGCAGACACGGTCGGTGCGGGCGACACGTTCAGCGGGGTCCTGATCGACACCCTGCTCGCGCTGGGCGTCAGCGGTCCGGGCGGCGCAGACGCGCTGCGATCGTTGACCGATCGCGACGTGGTCGATCTTGTGACGACGGCCGCGATCGGCGCCGCGATCACCGTCTCGCGACCCGGCGCCGACCCGCCCCACCGTGCCGAGCTCACCGCTGCCCTCGGTGGCGGCGGAGCAGGCGAGGAGTGAGCAGGGACCAGATCCACGACATCGGCAAGCGCCGTGCCTGGGTGATCTGGCTCGTCGCGCTCGCGGTCTACGTGCTGGCCGTGTTCCACCGCAGCTCGCTCGGTGTCGCCGGGATCATCGCCTCCGAACGCTTCGACATCAGCGCCACCAGCCTGGCCACGTTCACCGTCCTCCAGCTGGTCGTCTACGCCGGCATGCAGGTGCCGGTCGGCGTCCTGCTGGACCGCTTCGGCTCGCGCGCGATGCTCATCTGCGGCCTGGTGCTGATGACCGTCGGACAGCTCGGCTTCGCCTTCGCCGGATCCTTCGCAGGTGCGGTGCTGTCCCGGGCGGTCGTCGGTGCGGGCGATGCGATGGTGTTCGTCAGCGTGATCCGCCTCGTCACGGCCTGGTTCCTCGTGCGGCAGGGCCCGATGGTCACGCAGCTGACCGGACTGTCCGGGCAGCTCGGCGCGATCGCGGCGGCCGGCCCCCTGTCCTACCTCCTCAGCGCACTCGGGTGGACCCGAGCCTTCGCGCTCACCTCGAGTCTCGGCGTCGTGCTGCTCGTCGCCGTGCTCGCCCTGGTGAAGGACTCGCCCTACCGCAGCGACGAGGTGGTGGCGATCAAGCTCCGTGCGCTCGCCAGCTCGGTCCGGACCGTCTGGGGCAACCCCGGCACGCGACTGGGCATGTGGTCGCACTTCGCGTCGCAGTTCTCCGCCACCGTCTTCGCCCTCCTGTGGGGCTACCCGTTCCTGGTCCAGGGGCTCGACTGGACGCCGACCGGCGCCAGCACGCTGCTGATGGCGATGACGGCCTGGGCCGTGGTGAGCGGGCTCGCCCTCGCCCGCCTCGTGGCACGGCTGCCCTACTACCGCTCGTGGATCGTCGTCGGCGTCGTCGTCGCGATGGTCGTGCCGTGGACGGCGGTGCTGCTGTGGCCGGGAGCCGCACCCGACTGGCTCGTCGTGGTGATGGCCTTCGCGACCGCGAGCGGCGGTCCGGCCGCGATGGTCGCCTTCGACCTCGCCCGCTCGTTCACCCCGACGCACGCGATCGGTCGGGCCAACGGGCTGGTCAACGTCGGCGGCTTCACCGCCTCACTGCTGACGATGGCCCTGATCGGCATCGTGCTCGACCTCGCCAACCCTGGCGGCATGGGTGCCTACACGCTCACCGACTTCAAGCTCGCGCTCGCCGTGCAGTACATCTTCTGGGCGCTCGGCATCGTCCAGACCCTGCGCTATCGCCGCCGTGGCATCGCCCACCTCGCCCGGCTCCACCCCGGGTCGGTCGAGCAGATGAAGGCGGGGCACGCCTTCGTGCACCCGGGGATCGGGACCGAGGGCGTGTAGCGGTCGTCGTCGACCGCTGTGTGTGCTCCCCGACGTACGAGGATCGAGACCAGGATCGCTGATGGCCTATCTGCGTCGGTGGAACCTGAGGTCGCCGTGGGGGAGTCGGTCGGTGCGGTAGGCGGTGTCGTGGATCCGGTGGTGGTGGTGTGGGCAGAGCAGGACCGCGTTCGTCGAGGTCGGTGGGTCCGCCGGTGTGCCAGGGGTTGAGGTGGTGGGCGTCGCACCAGGTGCCGGGGGTGTCGCATCCTTCGGCGCGGCAGGTCTGGTCGCGGATCAGGAGCGCTTTGCGTTGTGCGGGGGTGAACAGTCGTTTCGCTCGTCCGAGGTCGAGGGGCAGTGATGCGGCCGTCGAGGACGGCGGGGAGGATCTTCGCGGTGCACGCGAGCCGTCGGGCGTGGGCTGCGGTGATGCGGTCGCCGGTGAGGTCGTCGCCGGGGACGAGTCCGGCGCCGATGAGGTCCGCTGCCCCCAGCTCGGCGCGCAGGGAGGCCAGCGGGATCGTCACGATGACGGTGGTCGCGTCCCCGCCGTGGATCGGGAGACGACTCGGGTCGACGGCCTCGAGGAACTCACCCAGCGCCTGGCCGAGGCGTTTGGGGTACGGCAGCAGGGTGAGCGGATCGGCCGCGTTCGCGGTGTCTGCAGATGTGCCGGTGCTGGTGCTGGTGGTGGTGGCGTGGGGTGGGGTGCGGGGGTTGGCGAATGCTTCGAGGTAGGTCGCGAACCGGGTCGCGGTCGCGTCCGGGACGAGTGCGGAGATGCGGGTGGTGCCGTCGCCCTGGCGGCGCATCGTGAGGCGGGTCTTCTCCGCTGCGTGGGCTTCGAGGTCGGCGAGGCGGTCGGCCTCGGCCTGCTCGGCGATCTCGGGGGCGACGGTGTCGAGGATCCGCCGCCCGAGTCGCCCGAGCTCTGCGGGCCCGAACTCGCGGGCGTAGGCGACCAGCTGTGACTCAGCCAGCGCGATCGTGTCGGACGGGACCCGTGCGGGCAGGGCGTCGAGTGCGCGGCGGATGACGTGGGCCTGCGCGAGCGTCACGTCGCCGTCGCGCATCCCCGCGGCCAGGACCGGACGCTGCGCGGTCCAGTGCGGTGGCGAGGGTGAGGTCGGCGCGCGCGTCAGCGATCCGGGTGCGGGTCTCGTGCGCCACCCAGCCTGCTGCGTCCTTCGCAGCCGTCGACTCCGCGAGGTCGGAGGCGTCGGCCAGGACCCGCAGCCGCAGCTCCGCCACCTGGGCCTCGGCTCGTACGAGCTCACCCAGCGCGGTCGCCTTCTCGCTCGTTGTCATGAACGTCGGGTTGGCGCCCGCCACACCCTTCAACAGGGCGCGGATGTCGCAGACCGCAGTGATGATCGGATGACTCACCGGTGGACCTCCTCTCGACGACGGGATCACCCCACACGACGCGGTGGGGCTACGGTCGTCGCTCCTGGAGGCCCGGGATCGCCCCGGACAATTACTGACCCTCGCAACTCGCCCCCCGAGCTCGGGAATGGCGCACCGGGGAGGTGACCCTGGTGGCCCGCAGCTGCGAGGAACGTGAGGTAGACGCTACGCCCTCACGACGCATAAGCACACACATGTTCGATCAAGAGACGATCAGTTTCGACCCCGAGCGCGGCGGCGGCACCTCAGCGGTGCAGCTGCTCGATCACCCATCGCTGACGACGGTCCACCGCTCGCTGTGAGGACCGACGGCGCCTCAGCCGACCTTGCCGTCGCCGTCCGGGTCGAGGTCACCGGTCGGGTCCTCGGCGCTCGGGTCCTCGAGGCTCCGCCCGTCACCAGTGGTGCCTCCCACCGGGTGTCCCTGCCACGACACCATCCGCCAACCCGCCTCGTGATCGCCCTCGAGCACGATCAGAGCGGTGTTGTGGATCGGCTGGCTCGCGGGTGGCGCCTCGGGGTGGGCCTCCATCCGGGTCGACGCCCAGGTGCGGATGGCTGCGCCGTGGCTGACGATGAGCGCCGCCTCGTGTCCGGCAGCGACGATGCGGCCCACGGCGTCATCGAAGCGCGCCAGGAACTCCTCGCCCGACTCGCCGCCGGGCATCCGGTGCGCGAGGTCGCCCTCGAGCCACGTCGCGATGCTGCCGAGGTAGCCGGTGATCGCGTCGTGGTCGCTGCGCATCTCGAAGTCGCCCGCAGAGATCTCTTCCAGGCCCTCCATCACCGTCGGCTCCAGGCCGCGACCGTCGGCTGTCGGCGCCGCGGTCTGGTGCGTACGCACTCGGCTCGAGACGTAGATCGCGTCGATCGCCTCGCCGGCGATGGCCGTGCTCGCCGCTGCGGCCTGCGCCCGACCGAGATCGGTCAGGTCGACACCCGGATGGGCGGTGTCGAGCTCGCCCGAGACGTTGGCGTGGGTCTGGCCGTGGCGCATCAGCAGGAGTCGCAAGGGGGTCCTCGGATTTCAGGTGTTGAACGGGGAGGTCTTGGACGAGGCCAGCTCACGCGCCTGGTCCAGCGGCACGTCCTCGAGGGCTTCGGCGATGTCGGAGCCGACGTGGCTGACCTCGGTGCCCCGCTCGAGCGGGACCAGGGTGTGCACGAGCCGGTCGTCGTAGGCGTGGACCATGGTGAAGGCCTGCGCGGCGTCGACGGCCGACAGGAAGCGGTCAACCGGTGCCGGGTCGCTGGTGGAGCAGGTGGCCGAGGCCACCGACACCGGCACGCCGGCGAAGGTCGACCACGTCGACAGGTGCAGGTGGCCGGCGAGGATCCCGCGCACGTCGCTGCCGGCGATGACCTCGGCGAGTGCCTGCTGGTCGTGCAGCTCGATCAGCTCGGCGGCGCGCAACATCGGCAGGGGGAGCGGCGGGTGGTGCATCGCGAGCAAGGTGCCGTGCTCGGCGGGAGTGGCCAGGACGTCGGCCAGCCAGTCCAGCTGCTCGGGTCTCAGCTCGCCGTGGTGGTAGCCGGGCACGCTCGTGTCGAGCGCGACGATCCGCAGCCCGTCCACGTCGTGCACCCGGTCCTGGAAGCCGTCGTCGTCGGAGTCGAGGAGTCCGCTGGCGAACGGTGCTCGTTCGTCGTGGTTGCCCATCGTCCACACGACGATCGCGCCCATCTCCGCAGCGATGGGCTCGACGATCGAGCGCAGTGTCGCGTAGGCGTCGGGATCCGCCTGGTCGGCGAGGTCGCCGGTGAAGACCAGGGCCTGCGGCGCGGGACGTACGGCGGCGAGCCGGGCCAGGGCCAGCCGGAGGTTGGCAGCGTTGTCGACGACGCCGTGGTGAAGCCCGCCGCCGCCGATCAGGTGCGGGTCGGACAGGTGAGCGATGGCGTGCCGGGGGGCGGCGTACTGACCGAGCTGCATCACGAGCCCCAGCCTAGGACGCGCTCAGCGCGCGGGCAGGATCCGTCCCGTCACCTCGCCGAGGCGGACCCGACCGCCGCCGGTGCCGGGGGCGGAGTAGCGCAGCGTGACCTCGTCGCCGTCCTCGAGGAAGGTGCGCTCGCGGCCGGCGACGACAAAGGGCTCCTTGCCGCCCCACGACAGCTCGAGCAGGGATCCACGCTGGTCGTGCTCGGGGCCCGACACCGTGCCCGAGGCCCAGAGGTCGCCGGTGCGGATGCTCGCACCGTTGACGGTCGTGTGGGCCAGCATCTGGGCCGGCGACCAGTACATGGTGCGGTAGGGCGGACGGGCGACGACCTCGCCGTCGAGGATCACCTCGATGTCGATGTCGAGACCGGCCGGACCTTCGACGCGCAGGTAGTCGAGGACCTCCGGGTCGTCCTGGCCCGGCAGCGCGGTCCACGCGGCGTCGAGTGCGGCGAGGGGGGTGACCCAGGCGCTGATCGAGGTCGCGAAGGACTTGCCGAGGAACGGGCCGAGCGGCACGTACTCCCACGCCTGGATGTCGCGCGCCGACCAGTCGTTGAGCCCGACGACGCCGAACGTGTGCCGCGCGAAGTCCGCCGTGGCGACCCGGTCGCCCATCGTCGACGGCACACCCACCACGAAGCCCAGCTCGGCCTCGATGTCGAGGCGCTGGGAGGGGCCGTAGGTCGGTGCGTCGTCAGCGGGCGCCTTGCGCTGGCCCATCGGTCGCACCACGTCGGTCCCGGAGACGACGACGGTCCCCGAGCGACCGTGGTAGCCGACGGGCAGCCTCTTCCAGTTGGGCAGCAGCGGCTCCTGGTCCGGGCGGAACATCCGGCCGACGTTGGAGGCGTGGTGCTCGGAGGCGTAGAAGTCGACGTAGTCGCCGACGGCGAAGGGCATCAGCATCGTCACCGAGTCGACCGGGACGAGCGCCGTCTCGGCGAGGTGGCGTTGGTTCTCCTCGCTCAGCAGCCCGGTGATCCATGCGCGGGTGGAGGCCCACACCGTGGGGCCTGCTGCCATGAACGGGTTGAGCGTCGGCTGGTCGAACAGCGCGTGCGTCTCGGACGATGCCACGAGGCTCAGGTCGAGCACCTGCTCCCCGATGCGTACGCCGACGCGCGGGGGCTCGCCGGAGCGGGCGACGACACCGAAGGGGAGGTGGTCGACGTCGAAGCCGGAGCCCGTGGCGCCGGGCACCCAGGTGTGCGCGGTCATCCCTGCTCCCCGGGTCGGTCGATGAGCCCGAGAGCGATCAGGTCCTCGAGGGGCTCGGTCACCGAGCACGACCCGAACGAGGTGAACCAGCGACGGGCCGAGGAGATGCCTGCGGGCGTCAGGCCCGCGGCCAGGGCTGCGCCGTCGCGCTGCTCGAGGGCGTCGGTCGCGTCGCCGGTCGAGCCTCCGTCCCACAGCACCCGGGTGGCGACGAGAACATTGAGGAAGCCGTGCGACCCGCCGCCCTCGGGGTCGTGGCGCACCGCGCGGTGGAGGCCGGCGGTGGCCTTGAACGGGGTCTCCCGGTCGAGGGCCGCGTCGACCCATGCGGCGACCGTCGAGGAGTCGGGAACGAGGTCATGGTCGACATGGCCCAGGCGCAGCTTGAGCCGGAGACCGGCGGCCGCGACCTCGTCGGCCGCGGCGAGCCAGGCGGACGTGGGGGGACCCGGCACCTCGATGAAGACCGGTGTGTCGTCGGCGAGCGTGCCGGCGTCGCGGGCCATGTCGACGGCGGCCACCACGCGGCGGACGTTGGCCCCCGGGTCGTCGGGGTCGCGCAGCGCGATCTCCAGGCCGGCCACGTGCAACCCCGACCGGGCGGCGGCTCCCACGGGGCCGGCAACCTGTCCCGCGCCCCCGGTGAGGACGATCGCCAGGGGTGCACCGAAGCCGCGCACGAGCGGCACGTCGGTGTCGCGCAGGACGAAGCTGCCGACGAGATCGGCGTGGGGCTCCTCGCGGCGCGCCGACCACGCCGCGGTGGCCTCGTGGATCGGCACGTCGCCCGGCGGGAAGATCGCCGCGTCGTCGACGAGGCCGTGCCACTCCTGCGGCCAGGGTGCGACCACGACCGGTGCAGGGCTGGAGCTCACCGGTTTACTCTAACCACCAGATGTCGGACATCTTCGTCCGATGATCGGATGACCGGAGGCGACGGATGGCTCACTACCGAGCGCTCGGGCACCTGCCGCGTCAACGCCACACACAGCTGCGCGACGACGACGGCCATCTCTACCGCGAGGAGCTGATGGGAGAGGAGGGTTTCTCCTCGGACTCCTCGCTGCTCTACCACCGCGGTGTGCCGAGCGCGATCACCGACAGCGCCGTCTGGGGGCTGCCGGACCAGTCCCGCACCCCCAACCACCCGCTCAAGCCGCGCCACCTCAAGCTCCACGACCTCACGACCGGACCCTGCCCGGTCGAGGGCCGCCGGGTGATCCTCGGCAACAACGACGTGCGGATCGCCTACGTGGTGACCGGGACCGAGCCGTCCCCGCTCTACCGCAACGCCATCGGTGACGAGTGCGTCTTCGTCGAGGCCGGCTCCGGCACCGTCGAGACCGTCTTCGGCGTCGTGGCCTACCGGCCCGGCGACTACGTGGTCGTCCCGCGCGCGACGGACCATCGCTGGGTCCCGGCCGAGACGTCGCGGCTCTACGCGATCGAGGCCAACAGCCACATCCATCCGCCCAAGCGCTACCTCTCGCGGTTCGGACAGCTCCTCGAGCACGCGCCCTTCTGCGAGCGCGACCTCCACGGTCCGACGCAGACCTTCCGGACCGAGGGCAGCGACGTGGAGGTGCTCGTCAAGCACCGCACGAGTGCGGGCATCGTCGGCACCCGGATGACCTACGCCACCCACCCGTTCGACGTGGTCGGGTGGGACGGCTGCCTCTATCCCTACACGCTCAACATCGAGGACTACATGCCGATCACCGGCAAGGTCCACCAGCCGCCGCCGGTGCACCAGGTCTTCGAGGGCTGGAACTTCGTGATCTGCAACTTCCTGCCCCGCAAGGTCGACTACCACGACCTCGCCATCCCGGTGCCCTACTACCACTCCAACGTCGACTCCGACGAGGTCATGTTCTACGTCGGCGGCGACTACGAGGCGCGCAAGGGATCGGGCATCGGGCTCGGCTCGATCAGCCTGCACCCCGGGGGTCACGCTCACGGCCCGCAGCCGAGCGCCATCGAGGCGAGCCTCGGCGCCGACCACTTCGAGGAGTCCGCCGTCATGGTCGACACCTTCGCCCCGCTCGAGCTCGGAGAAGGTGCGCGCGACGTCGAGGACCCGGCCTACGCGTGGACCTGGGCCGGACGCGGCCCCACCGCGGACGGCACGGACGGTGGCCCCGCCGTGTTCAGCAACAGCTGACCCCCCGTCCCTTCGGCCGGTGTCTAGCGTGGACGTCATGACTGCCACCGACAACGATGCCGACCGTGCCACTGACGACGCGCTGCAGCCTGTCGTCCTGCTGCTGTTCGGTGCCCGCGGCGACCTCGCGGGCCGCAAGCTCTTCCCCGGCCTCTACCGGCTGGCCGTGGCGGGACGGCTGCCGCAGGACTACGCGATCGTCGGGAGCGGGCGGCACTCACCGGGATCGGACGAGGACTTCCGCACCGAGGTGCTCGACGGGCTGCGCGAGAGCGTCGAGGACCTCGACGAGACGGTGGTCGCGGACCTGCTCGAGCGGACCACCTTCCGCACCTCGGACGCCGACGACGGGTCCGCCCTGGCCGACCACGTGCGGCAGGTCGAGACGTCCCTCGCTCCGGACGGGGAGGTCCTGCGCCTCGTCTACCTGTCGGTGCCCCCGACCGCCATGTCGGGCATGGTGGCGATGCTCGGCCGGGAGGGGTTGGTGGAGCGGTCGCGGCTGGTGATCGAGAAGCCGTTCGGGCTCGACCTCGCGTCGTTCGAGGAGCTCGACCGCGACGTCCACGAGGTCTTCGACGAGGACCAGGTCTTCCGCATCGACCACTTCCTCGGCAAGGAGGCCGTGCAGAACCTCCTCGCGCTCCGCTTCGCCAACGCGTTGTTCGAGCCGGCGTGGAACGCCGGCAGCATCGCCTCGGTCCAGGTCGACGTGCCTGAGACGCTGACGATGGAGGGGCGCGGCTCGTTCTACGAGTCCACCGGCTGCCTGCGCGACATGGTCTCCACCCACCTCTTCCAGATCCTCGGCGCCGTGGCGCTCGAGGACCCGGGTGAGTGGTCGGCCGAGGCCGTGCGCGCTGCCCGTCGCACGGTCCTCCAGGACGTACGCCCCCTCGACCCGGCACGCGTCGTCCTCGGCCAGTACGACGGCTACCGGGACGAGGACGACGTCGACGAGGACTCGACGGTCGAGACGTTCGTCGCCCTGGAGGCGTGGGTCGACAACGACCGGTGGCGCGGGGTGCCGTTCTTCCTGCGCACGGGCAAGGCCCTCGCCCAGACGCGCCGCACCGTGACGCTGCGGTTCCGCGCGCCCGAGTCGTCGGTCTTCGGCGCCGACCTGGCGCGCGACGAGCTGGTCCTCGAGCTCACCGACGACGCCACGGTCCACCTCGACGTGCTCGGGAAGCGGCCCGGCCCTCAGATGGAGCTGGCGCCGGCGACGATGCGGCTCGACCTGGGCGAGGAGCTGCCCGACGACGAGGCCCTCGAGGCCTACGAGCGCCTGCTGCTCGACGTGCTGCACGGGGACCACACGCTGTTCGCCCATGCGGAGGAGACCCGCCGGCTGTGGGAGGTCTGCCAGCCGGTGCTCGACGACCGCCCCGACCCGTTGCCCTACGAGCAGGGCAGCTGGGGTCCGCAGGACGCCCTCGAGCTCGCCGAGGGTGGTTGGCGACTCGGCGGCAGCGAGGACGACGGTGCCTGAGACCGCGGCTGCCCAGGCCGCCATCGCCGACCACGGCCTCGTGGGCGACCTGCGTACGGCGGCGCTGGTCGCCACCGACGGCACGATCGACTGGTTCTGCCCGGGGCGCTTCGACGCCCCGAGCGTCTTCGCCGCGGTGCTCGACCCGGACGCCGGCTCGTGGCGGCTGGGACCCGACGACCCGGATGCCCGGAGCCGGCAGTACTACCACCCGGAGACCAACATCCTCGTCACGCGCTTCATGACCGAGCGAGGCGTGGTCGAGGTGCAGGACTTCATGCCGCTGCTGCGCGCCCACGACCCCGACCACCGCCAGCGGCTGGTGCGTCGGGTCGTCGGGCTCCGCGGGTCCGTCGACCTCACCATGACCATGGCGCCGCGACCCGACTACGGGGTCACCCAGCCCGACCTCGTGGTCCGCGACGACCTCGTCTGCTTCGCCGACGGTGACGTGCGCCTGGCCCTGTCGAGCACCGCGCCGCTCGACGTGGACGACTGCGCGGCCACCGCGCGCCTCGCGCTCCAGGAGGGTGAGGCCGCCCTCTTCGTGCTGGAGGTGCTGGCGCCCGACGAGGAGCCGCAGGGGTGCTGTGAGGCGGACGTCGACGAGCTGTTCGACGCCACCGCCGCCTACTGGCGCTCCTGGCTCGCGCAGAGCACCTACACCGGACGGTGGCGCGAGTGGGTCGACCGCTCCGCCCTGACCCTCAAGCTGCTGTGCCACGAGCCCACCGGCGGGATCGTCGCTGCCCCGACGACCAGCCTGCCCGAGACGATCGGCGGCTCACGCAACTGGGACTACCGCTACGTCTGGGTCCGCGACGCCGCCTTCAGCGTCTACGCGCTGCTGCGCCTGGGCTTCACCCAGGAGGCCTCGGCCTTCGTGCGGTTCCTCTCCGAGCGGCTCGGCGAGGCCCCCGACGACGGCGACCTCGGCCCGCTGCGGGTGCTCTACGACCTCGACGGACAGGTCCCCCACGAGCGCGAGCTCGACCACCTCAGCGGACACCGGGGCTCGCGTCCGGTGCGGGCGGGCAACGGTGCGGTCGACCAGCTCCAGCTCGACGTCTACGGCGAGCTGATCGACTCGGTCTACCTCTTCGACAAGCACGGTCCCGGCATCAGCCACGATGCCTGGACCGACCTGCGCCGCATCGTGTCGTGGCTGATGGACAACTGGCACCGCCCCGATGCGGGGATGTGGGAGATCCGGGGTGAGCCGCGCACCCACACGACGTCGCTGGTCATGTGCTGGGTCGCGGTCGAGCGGATGATGCGCATCGCACGCCGACGCGGTCTTCCCGGCGACCTCACCGAGCTCGCCGCGACCCGCGACGCCATCTACGAGCGCGTGATGACCGACTGCTGGGACGAGGCGCTCGGCGCCTTCACCGCCTCGCCCGGCGAGGACGTCCTCGACGCGGGGACGTTGCTGATGCCGATGGTGAAGATGATCGCCCCCGACGACCCGCGCTTCCTCTCGACCCTGGCCCGCATCGAGGAGCGACTGGTCACCGACAGCCTGGTGCTGCGCTACGACCCGGACTCCTTCGACGACGGGGTGGACGAGAAGGACGCGCCCGGCGTCGAGGGCACGTT
Source organism: uncultured Actinomycetota bacterium (assembly GCA_963806925.1). Classification (GTDB taxonomy): domain Bacteria; phylum Actinomycetota; class Actinomycetes; order Propionibacteriales; family Nocardioidaceae; genus Nocardioides. The sequence goes on from CAWEAI010000003.1 coordinate 99,061, forward strand.
CTCGCTCTGCTCGTTCTGGTACGTCGAGGCGCTGACCCGAGCCGGCCGAGACGCCGACGCACGCGTGGCGCTGGAGAAGATGTTCACCTACGCCAACCACGTCGGGCAGTACGCCGAGCAGGTCGGGCTCAACGGCGAGCAGCTCGGCAACTTCCCGCAGGCCTTCACCCACCTGAGCCTGATCAGCGCCGTGATCAACCTGGACCGCAGCCTCGACGGCTGAGCCTTCAGGAGGTCCAGGCGCGCCAGAGCGCGGCGTACTCCCCGTCGAGCTCGACGAGCTCGTGGTGGCTGCCGAGCTCGACGATGCGCCCCTCGATGACCACCGCGATCCGGTCGGCGTCGTGGGCGGTGTGGAGGCGGTGGGCGATCGCCACGACGGTGCGGCCCTCGAGCAGGTTGTTCATCGACCCCTCGAGCGTCCGCGCGGTCCGGGGATCGATCAGCGACGTCGCCTCGTCGAGGACGAGGGTGTGCGGGTCGGCGATGATCAGCCGGGCCAGCGCGACCTGCTGTGCCTGAGCGGGGGTCAGGGCGTAGCGGCCGGAGCCGATCATCGTGTCGAGCCCCTGCGGGAGCCGCTCCACCCACAGCAGCGAGCCCACCGCGCTGAGTGCCGCACGGACGGCGTCGTCGTCGGAGCCCTCGTGGGCCAGCACGATGTTGTCGCGCACGGAGCCGATGAAGACGTGGTGCTCCTGGGTGACCAGGGCGACCTCGGTGCGGAGCACCTCGAGCGGCAGGTCGACCAGCTCGACACCCCCGACGCTCACCGAGCCCGTACGGGGGCGGTTGATGCCCGACAGCAGGCGGCCGAGCGTCGACTTGCCCGAGCCGCTGGGACCCACGATCGCGAGCCGCTCACCGGCGCCGAGTCGGAGGTCGACGCCGCGCAGGACGTCGTGCCCCTCGCGGTAGGCGAAGCGGAGGTCCTCGCCGACGAGGTCGGTCCCCTCCGGCAGCCGCTCACCGGCCGTCCGGTCGGGCCTGACCTCGGCGATCCCGAGCAGCCGGCTGGTCGACGCCGCACCGACCTGCAGCCGGTCGATCTCGCTGATCAGCCGGTCGAGCGGGTCGCTCAGCGCCTCGACGTAGAGCACCGCCGCGGTGATCTGGCCGAGGTCGACCCAGCCGCGGGAGTAGGCGTAGGCACCGACGAGCAGGGTGATCACGCGCGGTGTCTGGAAGGCGAAGTTGAGCACCGCGAAGAGGATGTTGCGCAAGGACATCGTGTAGCGCTCGGCCTGCGAGGACACTGCGATGTCGTCGTCGCCGGCGCGCACCCGGACCCGCGACAGCCCCAGCGACTCGACGGTGCGGGCGCCCTCGACCGTCTCGGTGAGGGTGGTGTTGATCCGCGAGTAGGTGGCCCCCTCGGTGATGTAGGCATGGGGCGCGCGTCGCAGGTAGCTGCGGACCGCCCAGCCCGACGTCGCGAAGGTGAGGAGCGCAGGGACGGCGAGGACCACCGAGTTGAGCAGCATCGCGCCGACCGAGAGGATCACCGTCAGCAACGAGATGATCGCCATCGGCACGCCGTACTGCACCGAGCGGCTCATCGTGCCGACGTCGCGGGTGACCCGGGTGACCAGGTCGCCGGTGCTGGCGCTCTCCACCGCCCCCAGCGGCAGGCGCAGGATCGTGCGGACGATGAACTCGCGCGCCGTCGACAACAGGTCCTGGCCGAAGAGCGTGGACGTGCGCTGCGCGAGGAAGGTGAAGGCGGCCTGCGCCAGCACGACCGCGACGATCACCAGCGCCAGCTGGTCGAGGGAGCGGCCGACGCCGTCGACGGTGGTGTTGACCAGCTCGCCGAGCAGTCGCGGGACGACGAGTCCGGCGACTGCAGCGAGGGCGTTGAGGACGACCAGGACGACGAAGGCGCCGCGGCGACGCCGCAGCAGGTCGCCGAGGAACGCCAGCACCTCGCGGTTGCCGGCGACCGGCCACCCGCGCTCGGGGTTGCGGGACGCGGACCAGACGTCCTCCGCGCGCCGGCGGCGCAGGTCGTGGCGCTCCCGGAATGCGTGCACGCGCTCGCGTCGGGAGGCATCCGTGGGGGGCGTCAGCTCGTCCGGCACGGGCGGGGCGTCCGCGGCACGGTCGCGCCAGGTGTCGGGGGAGGTCGCGAGGAGGTCGCTCACGACGACACCACCCCTTCGTCGGCGCCGTCCATGGCGCGGATCACGACGTCGCGGTAGGCGGCGTCGTGCTCCAGCAGCTCGCTGTGGGCGCCCTCGGCGACCACGTCACCGTCGCGCAGCAGCACGACCCGGTCGGCGTGGTGGAGCCAGAGCGGGGACACGGTGCAGACCACGGTCGTACGTCCCCGGCGCAGCTCGCTCACCCGCTCGGCGATGCGTGCCTCGGTGTGGGCGTCGACGGCGGAGGTCGGCTCGACCAGGACCAGGATCGGTGCGTCGACGGCCAGCGCGCGCGCGAGCACGACCCGCTGCCGCTGCCCGCCCGACAGCCCGCGGCCACGCTCGTCGAGCTGGCCCTGCCACCCCTCGGGGAGTGCGTCGTAGACGTCCTCGGCGTTGGCCACGCGCAGCGCGGTCTCGGCCTGCGCGCGGGTCAGTCGCCCGTGCGGGTCGATCGCGTCCTGGAGCGTGCCGGCGAAGAGGCTGCTGCCGGTGTCGCTGACCAGCACCTGGCGGCGTACGTCGTCGAGGCGGGCGCTGGACAGGTCGACGTCGCCGAGGCGTACGCCCCACGCGCGGGTCGCGACCTCCTCGTCGCGGGCGGCGATCCGGGCTCGGCGTCGTTCGCGATCGGCGCGGGCGAGACGTGCGGCCCGACCCTTGAGGCCGTCGCCGTCGTCCTCGCCCACGGGGTCGGTGTCCGGCGGCAGGTAACGGCCCAGGCGATCTGCGAGCGCCGAGCTCTGCTCGGGCACGGCACTCACGACGACGGTCAGCAGGCCGGGACGGGCGGTGAACCCGCTGAGGTCGTCGTGGATCTCGCGGCGACCGTCGAGCGGCAGGGGAGCGAGGGGCTCGCGCCACGGCGGGACCTGCTCGAAGATCGCGATGGCCCGACGCGCGCTCACCAGCGCCCGGGTGGACTTCTGGGCGAGCTCGAAGAACGTGCGGATCGGGCCGACCATGAACAGGCCGTAGCCCAGGAAGCTCACCAGCTGGCCGACGGTCAGCTCACCGGACTGCACCTCACGGGTGCCGAGCCACACCAGGGTCACCAGGAAGATCCCGGAGAAGAGCACGCCGACGGCCTCGACCGCGGCCTGCCAGATGCCGGAGGAGACGCCCGCCTTGCGGGCCTGCTGCGACTGGTCGGCGTAGTTGCGGCCGAAGGTCTCCTCGCCGCCGATCCCGCGCAGGATGCGGAGCCCGGCGACGATGTCGGTGGCCAGCGAGGTGAGCTCGGAGTTGCGGCTCCGCTCGACCTGCTGGCGTCGGTGCAGCGGTCTCAGCAGCGGCAGGGCCGCGCCCATGAGCACCGGCGCGGCGATGAGCACGACCACGCCGAGCTGCCACGACATCGACAGCACGATCGCGGCGACGCTCAGGTAGGACACGAGCTGGGCGACGGCGCGCGCGAGGATCTCGGTCAGGGCGCCGAACTCGTCGGAGTCGCTCGACGACACGCTCAGCACCTCGCCGGTGGGCGAGCGGCGCGGCAGCACGTGGCCCATCTGCGCGATCTTGCGGGTGACCATCTGGGTCGTGCCGTAGAGGCTGATCAGCCAGCTGCGCACGACGAGGGTGTGGAAGACGACGCCGAACACGCCGCCGACCAGCACCACGGCGAGCATGACCGCGGCCCAGGCCAGCAGCGCACCGCGCGACCCGGCGAGGATCCCCTCGTCCACGGCCCGCCCGACGATGTAGGGGCCGAAGGTGAGGGGCATCAGCCACAGCAGGCAGGCGAGGGTGGAGCAGGCGATGACCTGCCACTGCTGGCGCAGCATCCACCTCAGGAATGCCGCGGCCGACCGGGTGTCGGGGTCCGGGGTGGGCGCGTCGTCGGTGCCGGAGAAGAACGTCGCGATCCGGGGTGGGAAGTCCTGCATGTCGTCCACGAGGGTAGGCGGCGCGGGCACCCGGGGACGAACTGTTAAATCGCCCGGCCGGCCGCTCGATCACGAGGAGCTGGGGCAGCTGACCCTCCTCGGAGCGGCAGGGGACCCCTGCGGGCGGTGTGGTGCACACCACCCGCGAGGCAGTATGTGGGGGTGACGATCTTCTCCCAGCTGCGAGACGTGCCCGCCCGACTCCGCAACGAGGCCCGCCAGGTGCCTGCCGGCGACATCGACGAGGCAGAGGTCGAGGTCGAGTCGACCCCCCACGCCGCCGCCGGAGCCACTGCCGTCGCTGTCGCGATGCGCAGGGCGCTCGGCCAGATGGGTGTACGCCGCACCGCGAGCACGCTCACCCGCCTCAACCAGGTCGACGGGTTCGACTGCCAGGGCTGCGCCTGGCCCGACCCCGCGCCGGGGCACCGGCACGCAGCCGAGTTCTGCGAGAACGGCGCCAAGGCCGTCGCCGAGGAGGCGACCCGTCAGCTGCTCGACCGTGAGTTCTTCGCGACCCACTCGGTGCAGGACCTCGCGGGACGCACGGAGTTCTGGCTCGGCAAGCAGGGCCGGATCACCGAGCCGATGGTGCTGCGCCCCGGCGCCACCCACTACACGCCGATCTCGTGGGATGACGCGTTCGCGACCGTGGCCGGTCACCTGCGCCGCCTCGACGACCCCGACCAGGCGACGTTCTACACCTCGGGCAAGACCTCCAACGAGGCCGCGTTCGTCTACCAGCTCTTCGTGCGTGCCTTCGGGACCAACAACCTGCCCGACTGCTCCAACATGTGCCACGAGTCCTCGGGATCCGCGCTCGTGGACACCATCGGCATCGGCAAGGGCTCCGTCAGCCTCGAGGACATCCACCAGGCCAAGCTGCTCCTGGTCGTCGGGCAGAATCCCGGCACCAACCACCCGCGGATGCTCTCCGCGCTGGAGGAGGCCAAGTCCCGCGGCGCCCGCATCATCTCGATCAACCCGCTCCAGGAGGCGGGCCTGGTCCGGTTCAAGAACCCCCAGCACGCCAAGGGCCTCGCCGTCGGGACCGCGCTGGCCGACCTGCACCTGTCGATCCGGCTCAACGGCGACCTCGCCTTCTTCCAGGCCGTCGGCGCCCTGCTCGTCGAGTGGGACGCGCTCGACCACGCCTTCCTCGACCAGTACGTCACCGGCCTCGAGGACTACCTCGCGCACGTCGCGAGCCTCGACTGGGCCAAGGTGGAGGCGTCCACCGGGCTCAGTCGCGACCAGATCACCGAGGCCGCGAGGATGATCGCCGACTCCCCGGCGACCATCACCTGCTGGGCGATGGGCATCACCCAGCACCACAACGCCGTGGGCACCATCAAGGAGATCGTCAACGTCGCCCTCCTGCAGGGCAACATCGGCAAGCCCGGCGCGGGAGTGTGCCCCGTGCGCGGGCACTCCAACGTCCAGGGTGACCGGACGATGGGGATCTGGGAGCGAGTTCCCGACCACTTCCTCGACGCGATCCGCGACGAGTTCGGCTTCGAGCCGCCCCGCGAGCACGGGCTCGACACCGTGGGCTCCATCCAGGCACTGCGCGACGGCAAGATCCGGGTCTTCTTCGCGATGGGCGGGAACTTCGTCGGCGCCGCCCCCGACACCGATGCCACCGAGGCCGCGATGCGCAACGCCGCGCTGACCGTCCACGTCTCGACCAAGCTCAACCGCTCGCACGTCGTGCACGGCGGCGAGGCGCTGATCCTCCCCGCGCTCGGCCGTAGCGAGAAGGACATGACCGGCGGGCGGGCACAGCGGGTGACGGTCGAGGACTCGATGTCGGCCGTGCACGCCTCGCGGGGTCCCCTGGACCCGCCGTCGGAGCACCTGCGCTCCGAGGTCGACATCATCTGCTCCCTCGCCCTGGCCACCCTCGGCGAGGAGTCGCCCGTCCCCTGGGCCGCCTTCCGTGACGACTACACCGAGATCCGACGCCGGATCGCCCGCGTCGTCCCCGGCTGCGCGTCCTACGAGGAGAAGGTCGATGAGCCCGGCGGCTTCGTCCTGCCCCACCCGCCCCGCGACAACCGGATCTTCGAGACGCCCAGCGGTCGTGCGGTCATGACCTCGACGCCGCTCGAGGTGCTCGACGTGCCGCAGGGCCGCTTCCTCCTGCAGACGATGCGCTCGCACGACCAGTTCAACACCACGATCTACGGGCTCGACGACCGCTACCGCGGCGTCAAGGGCGGCCGGCGGGTGGTCTTCGTCAACCCCGACGACCTCCGCGACCTCGGCCTCGACGACGGTGCCGTCATCGACCTGGTGAGCGAGTGGCACGACGGCGTCGAGCGGAGGGCCCGGTCCTTCCGCGTGGTCCCCTACGACCAGCCGCGCGGGTGCGTCGCGGCCTACTACCCCGAGGCCAACGCGCTGGTGCCGCTGGACTCCACGGCCGAGGCCAGCAACCAGCCGGTCTACAAGTCCATCGTGGTCCGACTGGACCGTGACGGTGGCGCCGACGCCGACGCCGACGCCGGTGCCGTGGACTCGCACGGTTCGGGTGATCAGGGTTCCGGGTCGCACCGTGACGACGAGCCGCACTACCTGAGCTGAGGGCGCCGTTCGGGTGGGGTCCCCGTGCAGGGCCGGCGCCCGGTATCGTGATGGGTGATGACCACGCACATCGACCTGCTCGGGCCACGCGAGGTCCCGCTGGGTGGTCCCAGGGCCATGCGCGTACGACGCACGCTGCCGCAGCGGCACCGCGCGCTGATCGGTGCCTGGTGCTTCGTCGACCACTACGGGCCGGACCGGGTCCAGGAGACCGGCGGAATGGTCGTCGCGCCGCACCCGCACACCGGGCTGCAGACAGCCAGCTGGCTCTTCGAGGGAGAGATCGAGCACCGCGACTCCGCGGGGAACCACGCCGTCGTACGACCCGGTGAGCTCAACCTGATGACGGGTGGCCGAGGGATCAGCCACTCCGAGGTGTCCACCCCCGAGACCACGGTGCTGCACGGCGCCCAGCTCTGGATCGCCCTGCCCGAGGGCAGCCGGGACACCCCGCCTGGGTTCGAGCACTTCGCGCCGCAGCCGGTCCGCGGGCCGGGGTGGGAGGCCCGCGTGTTCCTCGGGTCCCTGCTGGGGGCGAGATCGCCGGTGCGTACGCACACCCCGCTGCTGGGCGCGGAGCTGATGCTCGCGACGGGCCGAAGCCTCGAGATCGAGGTCGACGAGACCTTCGAGCACGGCGTCCTGCTCGATGTGGGCGTGATCGAGGTCGACGGGACCGAGCTGGGGCCCGGTGACCTCGCCTTCGCCCCCACCGGCAGCCGGACGCTGACGATCACGGCGCACGAGGAGGCCCGACTGCTCGTGCTCGGCGGTCCGCCGTTCGGCGAGGCGATCGTCATGTGGTGGAACTTCATCGGCCGCACCCACGACGAGATCGTCGGGTTCCGCGAGGAGTGGCAGGCGCAGATCGTCGGCCAGACCCAGGGCGACGGCCGCTTCGGCGTGGTCGACCTCGACCTGCCGCCGATCCCGGCCCCCGAGATGCCCCACGTCCGCCTCAAGCTCCGACGCTGATGGCGGTGGGTTCGGCAGCGGTGATCGGAGAGGACGGTGTGGCGCGGTGCCCGTGGGGCGCCGGCGATCCGGTCAACCGGTCCTACCACGACACCGAGTGGGGGATGCGCGTCTCGGGTGAGAGCGCGCACCTCGAACGGCTGACCCTGGAGGCGTTCCAGTCGGGCCTGTCGTGGTTGACGATCCTCAACAAGCGCGACCATTTCCGTGCCGCGTTCGCCGGCTTCGACGCCGACACGATCGCGGCCTACGACGACGCCGACGTCGAACGGCTGATGGGCGATGCGGGCATCGTGCGCAACCGCCGCAAGGTCGATGCGGCCATCACCAATGCCCGGGCGACCCTCGCGCTGCGCCAGGAGGGCGGCCTCGAGGCCCTCCTGTGGTCCTTCCGCCCGGAGCCGGGCCCCGCGCCCCGGACCACCGACGAGGTGCCCACCTCGACGCCGGCGTCTCTGGCCCTGTCGAAAGCACTCAAGAAGGCCGGTTTCGCGCACGTCGGACCGACGACGATGCATGCCCTGATGCAGGCGATCGGTCTCGTCGACGATCACCTCGAGGGCTGTCACCGCCGGGGCCTGGCCCACTAGCCTCGCGTCCATGACGCGCGTGCACGCCTTCACCGACGACGCCCTCGCCGACCTCGACGCGACCGGGGTCGTGGCGGCACTGTCGGCCGGCGAGGCGTCGGTCCCCGAGGTCGTCGAGGCGTCCATCGCCCGGACCGAGAAGGTCGACGCCGTCCTCGGGGCGGTGGCGCACGCCGCCTACGACCGCGCCCGGGCCGAGGCGCGAGAGCCCCGGGGTGGTTGGTTCGCCGGTGTCCCGACCTTCGTCAAGGACAACGTGGACGTGGCCGGCATGCCGACGCAGCACGGGACCGACGCCTTCACCGGCACCCCCCAGCAGGCCCACGGCGACTTCGCCCGGATGTATCTCGCCACCGGGCTCATCCCGCTCGGCAAGTCCCGGCTCTCGGAGTTCGGCTTCTCCGGTGCGGCCGACCACGTGCGCCTCGGCCCGGTCCGCTCCCCGTGGAGCACCGACCACTACGCCGGTGCGTCCTCGGCCGGGTCGGCGGCCCTGGTCGCCGCCGGCGCGGTGCCGATGGCGCACGCCAACGACGGTGGGGGGTCCATCCGGATCCCGGCCGCGGTCAACGGCCTGGTCGGGCTCAAGCCGACGCGCGGTCGGCTGGCGCAGGACAGGATGATGCGCGAGATGCCCGTCCGCATCGTCTCCGACGGCGTGCTGACCCGCAGCGTCCGCGACACGGCCGCGTTCTACCGCGAGGCCGAGAAGGTCTGGCGCAACCCGCTGCTGGCCCCGGTCGGCGACATCACCCGACCCAGTCGGGCGCGGCTGCGGATCGCCGTCGTCACCCAGGGGATCGGGCGCGCGTGCAGTCCCGAGGTGCGCGAGCTGACACTGAGCACCGCCGCGCTGCTGGAGTCGCTCGGCCACCGGGTGGAGGAGATCGACAACCCGGTCCGGGCGAGCTTCCCGGTGCACTTCGTGCGCTACTGGTCGATCCTCGCCCTGTCGATCTCGCGTCGCGGTCGCAAGGACTTCGGCGACTCGTGGGACCCCACCAAGCTCGACAACCTCACCCTGGGCCTGGCGAGGCACGCCGCCCAGAACCTGCACAAGCTGCCGTACTCGATCGCCGTGCTGCGCGGCTCCCAGCGGGTCGCGGCCCACCACCGCGCGTCGTACGACATCACCCTCACCCCGACCCTGGCCACCGAGACACCCCTGGTCGGTCACCTCCGGCCGGACCAGGACTACGAGGAGATCATGGGTCGGATGATGGACTGGGTCGCCTTCACGCCGTTGCAGAACGCGAACGGCGAGCCGGCCGTCTCCCTGCCCCTCGCGACCACCGCCGCCGGCCTGCCGCAGGGCATGATGCTGGGGGCGGGAGCGGGTCGCGAGTCCCGCCTGCTGGGACTGGCCTACGAGCTCGAGGAGGCCGTCGGATGGCCCCGGATCCAGGCCGCCTGAGAGACCCCGACTGGAGCCGTCCAGAGGGCGTCCGGACCCGATTTCTCATCCATGGTCTTCGTCTGTATCGTTCTGCGTCGTTGCCCCTTTAGCTCAGTCGGCAGAGCGTCTCCATGGTAAGGAGAAGGTCTACGGTTCGATTCCGTAAAGGGGCTCTGGATCGGACCTTCCCCACCGGGGCGGTCCGGCCTCCGCGGCGGGGTAGCTCAGGTGGTTAGAGCACACGGCTCATAATCGTGGTGTCGCGGGTTCGAATCCCGCCCCCGCTACCACCCGCAGTGTCCAGCCTCACCCGCACCGCCTCCGCACACCTAAGGATTCACCGTGGCCAGCAAGAGCTCTGACGTTCGCCCCAAGATCACGCTCGCGTGCACGGAGTGCAAGGAGCGCAACTACATCACCAAGAAGAACCGTCGCAACGATCCCGACCGGATCGAGCTGAAGAAGTTCTGCCCGCGATGCCGCGCGCACACCGCGCACCGCGAGACCCGCTGACGCTCGTCGCAGTCCGCAACCGACCCGTCCGAGATCTCGGACGGGTCGCTGTGCGTGCACGACTGCGTCGCCCCCGGCTAGGGTCGTGACATGCCTGTCGACCCCTCCCTGGTGGGGCGCGAGTTCCCCGCGCCGGCCCCGCTCACCGTGACCCCCGAACGGGTCGGCGCCTTCGCCGCCGCGGTCGGCCACCCCGGCGGTGGCATCGCACCGACCTTCCCGATCGTGCTCGCCTTCGGGGCCATGCAGGCCTTCTTCGACGCCGAGCAGATCGACCTGCACCGCATCGTGCACGGCGAGCAGCGCTTCGCCTACACGCGCCCCCTGGTGACCGGCGACGAGCTCACGGCCACGCTGACCGTGACCGGGCTGCGCCAGATCGGCGGCGCCGACATCATCGCCACGGCCAGCGAGATCACCGACGCCACCGGCGCGGTCGTGTGCACCGGCAAGGCGACCCTCGTCCACTCGTCCGCGGAGGGGGAGGCCCGATGATCCCCGACCTGATCGCCGGAGCCGTCCTCCCGCAGCGGGTGTTCACCCTCACCCGCGCCGACCTGGTCGCCTACGCGGCTGCGAGCGGCGACCACAACCCGATCCACCAGGACGAGGAGGTGGCGCTCAGCGTCGGCCTGCCCGGGGTGATCGCCCACGGGATGTACACCCTTGCGCTCGTCGGGGTGGCCGTCGCGGAGTGGACCGACTCGGCCGAGGTCGTGGACCTGGGTGCGAAGTTCACCAGCCCCGTCGTCGTCCCCGCCGAGGGCGGTGCGGAGGTCGTCGTCGCCGGCACCGTGAAGTCGGTCGCCGACGGCCTCGTCACCCTCGTTCTCGAGGTCACGTCCGGGGGACAGAAGGTCCTCGGCATGCCCCGCGCGGTCGTACGCGAGGCACCTGTCCGTGCCTGACCTGCGCGACCACACCACCCTGCGTCTGGGTGGGCCCGGTCGCGAGTGGGTGCGGGCGAGCACCGAGGTCGAGCTCGTCGCCGCCGTCGCGGAGGCCGACGCGTCCGGCGTGCCCGTGCTGCTGCTGGGCGGTGGTTCCAACGTCGTGGTCGCCGACGAGGGCTTCGACGGCCGCGTGGTCGAGGTGGCGACCACCGGGGTCGGCGTCGACGCCGACGCGTGCAGTGGCGCCAGCCTCACGGTCGCCGCAGGCGAGGACTGGGACGCCCTGGTCGCCCTCGCCGTCGACCACGGCTGGACCGGCATCGAGGCACTGTCCGGCATCCCCGGCGCTGTCGGAGCCACGCCGATCCAGAACGTCGGCGCCTACGGCCAGGACGTCTCGCAGACCGTCTCGCGCGTGCGTACCTGGGACCGCGTGGAGCGCAGGCAGCGCAGCTTCGCCGCGCCCGACTGCGGCTTCGGCTACCGGCACAGCCGGTTCAAGGCCGAGCCGGGTCGCTACGTCGTCCTCGACGTGACCTTCCAGCTCGGGCTCGGCACCCTGGGGGCGCCCGTCGCCTATGCCGAGCTCGCCCGCGCGCTCGGCGTGGACGCCGGTGAGCGAGCGCCGCTCCGCGACGTCCGCCGGGCCGTGCTGGCCCTGCGCACCGGCAAGGGCATGGTGCTCGACCCGGACGACCCCGACACGTGGAGCGCCGGCTCGTTCTTCACCAACCCGTTCCTGAGTCGCGTGCAGGCCGCCGCACTGCCCGACGAAGCACCACGCTGGGAGCAGCCCGACGCGAGGGTGAAGTCGAGCGCGGCCTGGTTGATCGAGCACGCCGGCTTCGGCAAGGGATGGACCAGCCCGGCCGCGGGCGAGCGGGTGGGCCTGTCCACCAAGCACACCCTCGCGCTCACCAACCGTGGTGGCGCCACGACCAGCGAGCTGCTGATGCTCGCGCGCGAGGTCCGCGACGGCGTCCGGGACGCCTTCGGCGTCACCCTCGATCACGAGCCGGTGCTGGTCGGCTGCACCCTCTGACCCTTGACAGCGGGTCGGGGCCGGGGTTGGCGGTCGGGGCGGCGGTGGGGGCCGGGGTCAGGCGAGCCAGGCGGCGATGTCGCGGCGCGCGCGCTCGACGACGTCGCTCGGCGCGCGGGAGGCAGCGAACGACATCCCGGCCAGGCGGGCCAGGGTCGCGTCGTCGAGGCCGTGCGCCGCCCGCATGGTGGCGTACTGCGCGGCGAGGCGCGAGCCGAACAGCAGCGGGTCGTCGGCACCCAGCGCGATGGTCGCGCCCGCGGCGAGGAGCTGGGGGAGCGGCACCGACGTGAGGTCGGAGTAGACACCCAGCGAGACGTTGGAGACCGGGCAGACCTCGAGCGCGATGCCGGCGGCGACGACGCGGTCGAGCAGCGCCGGGTCCTCCACACTGCGTACGCCGTGGCCGAGGCGATCGGCGCCCAGGCTCTCGATGCACTCGCGGACGTGGTCGGGGCCGCGCAGCTCGCCGCCGTGCGGCACGAGCAGCAGTCCCGCGCGGTCCGCGATCCGGAAGGCGCTCGCGAAGTCGGCGGTGGTGCCGCGCCGTTCGTCGTTGGACAGGCCGAAGCCGACCACACCCCGTCCGGCGTACTGCGCTGCCAGCCGGGCCAGCGTGCGGGCGTCCAGCGGGTGGCGGGTGCGGTTGGCCGCGATCACCACGCCCATGCGGAGGCCCGTGCGCTCCGAGGCGTCGCGCACGCAGTCGAGAACGAGGTCGGTGAACTCCGTGATCCCGCCGAAGCGGGCCGCATAGCCGCTGGGGTCCACCTGGATCTCCAACCATCGACCCCCGTCGCGCACGTCGTCCTGGGCTGCCTCCAGCACCAGGCGTCGTACGTCGTCGGGCGTGCGCAGGACCGAGCGGGCCACGTCGTAGAGACGCTGGAACCGGAACCAGCCCTTCTCGTCGGCGGCGCTCAGCTGCGGCGGCCAGTCCTGCACGAGGGAGTCGGGCAGAGCGATGCCGTCGCGCTCCGCCAGCTCGAGGAGGGTGCCGTGGCGCATGGAGCCGGTGAAGTGGAGGTGCAGGTGTGCCTTGGGCAGTGCGGAGACGTCCCGGAGCCGATCACCCACCATGCGACGCATCGTAGGGGGGAGCCTCGGGTGGACCCCGGTTCTCCTCCTCGGTTCGACGGCACTGGATCAGCCCCGTATGCTTCTCGATTGGTGGTTTCGCCACATGCTTCGCCATGCCCGAGCGGTGCGTGGCAGGGATGGACGACAGGCCGCCGGAGGGCACTAGCTCAACTGGTAGAGCATCGGTCTCCAAAACCGAAGGTTGGGGGTTCAAGTCCCTCGTGCCCTGCGAGCAACACTGCACAGCAACGACGAGAAGGTGGGAAACGTGGCCGACGGCAACGCGGTTCAGGACCGGCGCGACTCGCGCGGCGACGACCGTGGGCGCACCAGCCCCGCCACGTTCCTGCGCCAGGTGGTGGCGGAGCTCCGCAAGGTGGTGTGGCCCACCCAGCAGCAGCTCATCACCTACTTCTTCGTGGTGCTGGTCTTCGTCATCGTGGTGATGGCGCTGGTCACGGTGCTCGACCTCGCCTTCGGAAAGCTGGTCTTCGAGGTCTTCGCCGGTGGCGGCACCCAGTAGACGACGGAGCAGTGCATCCACCGCACTGACCCCGGCCGGGTGAACCCGGCCCCCGGTCCTCGTGACCGGGCCCATGCAACGACGTACGGAGTAGACGTGTCGGACAGCAATGACGTGGACCAGGTCGAGGCCCTCGACGAGACGGCCCTCGACGAGACGGCCCTCGACGAGACGACCCTCGACGAGACGACCCCGGAGGGCGCCGCCGCGGAACCCGATGAGGACGCCGTCGACCTGGGCTCCGAGGATGCCGCCGAGGAGGACGGCCCGCTCGAGGCCTTCCGCCGCGAGCTGTGGGCCAAGCCGGGCGACTGGTTCGTCGTGCACACCTACTCCGGCATGGAGAAGCGGGTCAAGCACAACCTCGAGAACCGCATCATCTCCCTCAACATGGAGGACTACATCCACGAGATCGTGGTCCCCACCGAGGAGGTCGCGGAGATCAAGAACGGCCAGCGCAAGATGGTCACCCGCACCGTCCTGCCCGGCTACGTGCTGGTCCGCATGGACCTCACCGACGAGTCCTGGTCCGCCGTGCGCCACACGCCGTCGGTCACCGGCTTCGTGGGTCACAGTCACCAGCCCGTGCCGCTGAGCATGAGGGAGGTCGAGGACATGCTGGCCCCGGCGGTCCTGGCCAGCGCCGAGGCCGAGTCCGTCGCCTCGGGGGAGAAGGGGGCCTCCACCACCCCGCGCAAGCCGGTCGAGGTCGCCGACTTCGACGTGTCCGACTCCGTCATGGTGGTGGACGGCCCGTTCGCGACGCTGCACGCGACGATCACCGAGATCAACGCCGAGTCGCAGCGCGTCAAGGCCCTCGTCGAGATCTTCGGCCGGGAGACCCCGGTCGAGCTGAGCTTCTCGCAGATCCAGAAGGTCTGACGATTTCACCCGGCCCGCCCTGCGGGCCGACAATGAACGAGCGACAACCCGTGGCAGGGGGCGTGTGCCCTCGTCGTGACCACAAGAGAGAGAGAAGTTGGCTATGCCTCCCAAGAAGAAGATCGCCGCACTGGTCAAGGTGCAGCTGCAGGCCGGTTCGGCCACCCCGGCTCCGCCGGTCGGTACGGCGCTCGGCCCGCACGGCGTCAACATCATGGACTTCTGCAAGGCCTACAACGCCCAGACCGAGTCCATGCGCGGCAACGTGATCCCCGTCGAGATCACCATCTACGAAGACCGTTCCTTCGAGTTCATCACCAAGACCCCTCCGGCCGCCGAGCTCATCAAGAAGGCTGCCGGTCTCAAGAAGGGCTCGGGCGTCCCGCACAAGGAGAAGGTCGGCAAGCTGACCAAGGACCAGGTGCGCGAGATCGCGACGACCAAGCTGCCCGACCTCAACGCCAACGACATCGACGCGGCCATGAAGATCGTCGAGGGCACTGCGCGCTCGATGGGCATCACGACCGACTGACCTGTGGGAGAGCCGCGCTGGCTCGCTAACCACATCCTTCGCACCACAGAAACGAGAAGACCATGCAGCGCAGCAAGACCTACCGCGCGGCGGCGGAGACGTTCGACCAGAACGAGCTCTACGCCCCGCTGGCCGCCATCAAGATCGCCAAGGGCGGCTCCAAGAAGAAGTTCGACGAGACCCTCGACGTCGTCATGCGCCTGGGTGTCGACCCGCGCAAGGCCGACCAGATGGTCCGCGGCACCGTCAACCTGCCCCACGGCACCGGCAAGACCGCCCGCGTCCTGGTGTTCGCGACCGGCGACAAGGCTGACGCAGCCCGCGAGGCCGGCGCCGAGTTCGTCGGCAGTGACGAGCTCATCGAGAAGGTCGCCGGTGGGTGGCTCGACTTCGACGCCGTCGTCGCGTCCCCCGACATGATGGGCAAGGTCGGCCGACTCGGCCGCGTCCTGGGCCCGCGCTCGCTGATGCCCAACCCGAAGACGGGCACGGTCACCCCCGACGTCGCCAAGGCTGTCACGGACATCAAGGGCGGGAAGATCGAGTTCCGCGTCGACCGCCATGCCAACCTGCACTTCATCATCGGCAAGGCGTCGTTCTCGGAGGTGCAGCTCGCGGAGAACTACGCCGCCGCACTCGACGAGGTGCTGCGACTGAAGCCGGCCAGCTCCAAGGGCCGCTACATCCGCAAGATCACCGTGTCGACGACGATGGGCCCCGGCATCCAGGTGGACCCCAACCGCGTCAAGAACGTCGCGTCCGAGGACGAGGCCGCTCAGGCCTGATCGACCACAGCCGCCGTTCCGGCCCGGTCGCCCGTCGGGGTGACCGGGCCGAGCTGCGTCCGGGCCCGGCAGTGGGGAGGATTCGTGGGGGTGTGGAACCATTCGGGAGACACGTCGTCCGGCCCGATCGCCCCAGGAGACACCACGCCATGCGCGTCACGCCCCTCGCTCGTCGCCTCGGCACCGCAGCACTCGTCCTCACTCTCGGTGCAGGTGTCAGCTCCTGCAGCGACGAGAGCAGCGACTCCTCCGCCGCCGAGCCCTCCGCCGAGCCCTCGGTCGAGCCCTCAGCCGAGCCCTCCGCCGGTGTGAGCGACGAGGCGACCGCGGAGCCGCGTGCGTCTCTCGTCGAGCTGTCCGCCGACGACTTCTACCCCTCGGTGATGGCTGCGATGCGGGAGGCAGAGACCTTCACCTTCGAGTCCGTGTCCGGTGTCGCCGGTGAGTCGCAGACGATGTCGGGCCACGCCCGCTTCGGCGACGACGGCGTGGAGATGAAGGCCTCGAGCACGGGCGCACGGGCGATGGAGCTGATCCTTCTCGATGGCGTGATGTACCTGAGGTCGCCGGACCTCGGTACGGGTGACACGTGGGCCAGGATCGACCTGGATGACCCCAGCTCGCTCGTCGGCATGATCGGCAGGGCGATGGACCCCGAGGTGATGTTCACGGCACTGGAGTCGCCGACGGCGCTCGAGCTCGTCGGCCCCGAGGACATCGACGGCGTGGCGACCCACCACTACCGGATCGCGATGGACCCGTCGCAGTACCTGGCCGCGATGGGCTTCCCGGCCGCCATGGCCGAGATGCTCCCGAAGGAGCTCATGACGGACCTGTGGATCGACGCCGACAACCTGCCTCGCAAGTTCGCCCAGACGATCGACCTCCCGGCTGCAGGCGGTGGTGCCGGCACCTCGTCGACCACGCAGGGGCGCTACGCCGACTTCGGCACCGACGTCGAGATCGAGGCCCCGCCGGCCGACGAGGTCACCGAGGGCCTCCCCGGCGCCTGATCGTTCGCCGGGTCACTCGCGGAAGATCCGCTCGTCGATCAGCTGCTCGTCCACGATGCTGCCCTCGGGCTCGTAGCGGCCCTGGTCGAAGCGGGTGCGGAACTGCAGGACCGCGCCATCACGACCGAAACGGTTCTTCTCGACCGTGAGGACGGCGTACTCGCGGAACCGGTCGGCGTTGGTGAGGTCGTAGGTCAGGTGGTGGCGCGCGACGATGTCGTACTTGTTGTTGAGGATCATCAGGACGTCGGCCTCGTAGGCCAGCGCGCTGGAGCCGCGAAGGTCGTTGGCGCGCATGCGTCGCCCGGTGCGCAGCGACTGCTTGTCGGCGGCGGAGATGGCGAGGATGGGAGCGCTGAGGTCGATGGCGAGGTCCTTGAGGCCCTCGACGACCTGGGTGCTGCGCTCGTCGTCGTCGCGCAGGGTCGAGCTCACCTTCTGGAGATAGTCGATGACCACCAGCGGCGTGGCGCCGGCGGCCTCGCGGACCGCCTCGACGGTGGTCTGGATGGCGGCGAGGTCGGTGCGCGTGCCGGTCGAGCGGTGCATGAACAGGGAGGAGGAGTAGTGCGACATCCTGGCCAGCGCCTCGACGCCGGACGGGACCGACGTCAGGCGGTGCTCGAGCGAGCTGACCCACAGGTCGTCGAAGATGGAGCGGATGCTGGTCATCCGGACCTGGTCGGACTCGTCGAGCTCACCCGCCTCCATGGCGAGCAGCTTCTGGGTCAGGTCCTCGGCGTCGTGCTCGTAGGAGAAGTAGACGACCGGCCTCCCGGACGCTGCGTTGTTGCGCGCCACCTGGAGGGCGAACGTCGACTTGCCGAGCCCCTGCGGGCCGGCGAGGAGGATCAGCGACCCGGCACGCATGCCGCCTCCGATGAGGGGATCGAGACCGCCGAAGCCGGTCTTCCAGACGCGGCCGGCAGCGTTGCGTCCGGTGAGCATGCGTTCGTCGCTGCGGGCCAGCGAGGCCCCGACCGTCGTGAGCTGTTGATCCACGTCCACCATGCAACCAGTGATGCACGCTCGACGGGGGCGAATGCGCTGTTTGGCGGCGGCGGCACCGATTTGTCTGCCCCGGCGCGAGGCACGTAAGGTTCCCCGGAGAAACCAGAGACCGCAGGTTGTCACGAGCTCCACGCCCGTGACCGAAGGTTCGCAGCAGCGGACGGCCGGCGCAGGTGAGGAGCAGCGGCTGGTGCCGCACACGCCCTGAGCCCGCGCTCGGGGCGTTCGTCGTCTGTGGGCCGGGACGCCGGTGGTCAACCCCGGAAGGAGACCCCATGGCGCGGCCAGAAAAGACTGCCGCCGTCGCGGAGATCGTTGAGTCCTTCAACGAGTCCGCCGGCGCTGTGCTGACCGAGTACCGCGGTCTCACCGTGAAGCAGCTGCAGGACCTGCGGCGCTCACTCGGCGAGAACGCTCACTACGCCGTGGTCAAGAACACGCTCGCCAAGATTGCCGCCACCGAGGTGGGAATCGAAGGCTTCGACGACCTGCTCACCGGCCCGACAGCCATCGCCTTCATCAATGGAGACGTGGTCGAGGCCGCCAAGGGTCTGCGTGACTTTGCCAAGGCAAACCCCGCTCTTGTCATCAAGGGCGGTGTCCTGGACGGCAAGTCCCTCGACGCTGCCGAGATCGCCAAGCTGGCCGATCTCGAGTCGCGCGAGGTGCTGCTGGGCAAGCTCGCGGGCGGAATGCTCGCGTCGCTCTCCCAGGCCGTCTACCTCCTCAACGCCCCGCTCGCCCAGGTCGCCCGGCTCGCCGGCGCCCTGGAGGCGAAGGCGACCGAGGACCCCTCGATCCTCGCAGGTGGTGCTTCCCAGGATTCAGACACTGGGTCGGCTGCTCCCGCCGAGGACGCCCCGGTCGAGGAGGCCTCCGCTGCGGAGGCCGCCGAGCCCGAGGCGACCGACGAGGTGGCCCCCGAGGCTGCCGAGTCCACCGACGCCTGACGCCAGGCCGACGTACACCACCTGATAACCACTGATCCGCGTCGATGCGCGGGTCTCAGATCGGAAGGAACCGCCACCATGGCGAAGCTGTCCACCGTCGAGCTGCTCGACGCGTTCAAGGAAATGACCCTCATCGAGCTCTCGGAGTTCGTGAAGGAGTTCGAGGAGACCTTCGGCGTCACCGCCGCTGCCCCCGTCGCCGCTGCCCCCGCCGCGGGTGCCCCGGCCGCCGGTGCCGAGGCTGCTGTCGAGCAGGACGAGTTCGACGTCGTCCTCGAGGCCGCCGGCGAGAAGAAGATCAACGTCATCAAGGAGGTCCGCGCCCTGACCTCCCTCGGTCTCAAGGAGGCCAAGGACCTCGTCGAGGCGGCCCCGAAGCCGATCCTGGAGAAGGTCGACAAGGCTGCGGCGGAGAAGGCGAAGGACGCCCTCGAGGCCGCCGGCGCCACCGTCACCGTCAAGTGACCCACTGACGTCGGGACTCCTGCGGAGTCCTGCTGTCCACCGACAGGGTGGTCACCCCTTGGGGGGTGACCACCCTGTGGCGTTCTCCCGGGGCGGTGATCAGATGCACGGTTCCACTTGACCCGGAGCGCTTCGGCGTCCATCATCATCGCACCACGCGAGGCGCGTTCCCTTCCGGGAATCGACCCCGTGTTTGAGGCGTGTCCCGATGTGCGCTATCGTGTCTCCTTGCGCCTGCCCTCAGATGCCCGACGCCCTCCGGACGGCTGTCATGGTGGTCGGCCGGCGCCGATCACTCGCTCATTCGTGAGGACACCTCTTGGCCGCGCGCAGCTCCGCTGGTAACCACCGTCGCACCTCTTTCGCAAAGATCACCGAACCTCTCGAGGTTCCCCCTCTCATCTCGCTCCAGACCGACAGCTTCGACTGGCTGGTCGGCAACGAGCGGTGGGAGGCCACCGTCGCGGCCCGCAGGGCCAACGGTGAGGACGTCTCCGAGAAGACCGGTCTGCAGGAGATCTTCGAGGAGATCTCCCCGATCGAGGACTTCTCCGAGACGATGATGCTCTCCTTCGACAACCCTGTGTTCGTCGACGAGAAGTACACCGAGGAGGAGTGCAAGGAGAAGGACTTCACCTACGCTCGTCCGCTCTACGTCTCGGCCGAGTTCATGAACCACGAGACCGGCGAGATCAAGGGCCAGACGGTCTTCATGGGTGACTTCCCCATGATGACGAAGAAGGGCACCTTCATCATCAACGGCACCGAGCGGGTCGTCGTGTCCCAGCTCGTCCGTTCGCCCGGCGTCTACTTCGAGTCCTCGCCCGACAAGACCTCCGACAAGGACATCTTCACCGCCAAGCTCATCCCGAGCCGCGGCGCCTGGCTGGAGTTCGAGATCGACAAGCGCGACCTGGTGGGCGTGCGTCTGGACCGCAAGCGCAAGCAGAACGTCACCGTCCTGCTCAAGGCACTCGGCTGGACCACCGACCAGATCCGCGAGGAGTTCGGTCAGTACGAGTCGATGATGCTGACCCTGGAGAAGGACAGCGTCCGCTACGAGGTCGTGGCCGAGGAGCTGGCCAAGAAGGCGCGGGGTGAGGCCCCGACCGCCGAGCAGATCAACCTCGAGGTCACCCGTCTGGCCCTGCTCGACATCTACCGCAAGCTGCGCCCCGGCGAGCCGCCGACGGCCGAGGCCGCGCAGACGCTCCTGAACAACTACTACTTCAACTCCAAGCGCTACGACCTCGCCAAGGTCGGCCGCTACAAGATCAACAAGAAGCTCGGCCTGCACGAGGCCTTCGACCAGCAGACGCTGACCATCGACGACATCGTCGCTGCCATCCGCTACGTCGTGCAGCTGCACGCCGCGGGTGTCCAGGCCGAGGCCGACCTGGTCGACGCTGCCGGCAACGTCGTCGAGGGCCCGGACGGCACCCCCGTCAAGGTCCAGGCCGACGACATCGACCACTTCGGCAACCGCCGCATGCGCACGGTCGGCGAGCTCATCCAGAACCAGCTCCGCACGGGCCTGGCCCGGATGGAGCGCGTGGTCCGCGAGCGGATGACGACCCAGGACGTCGAGGCCATCACGCCGCAGTCCCTGATCAACATCCGCCCCGTGGTCGCGGCGCTGAAGGAGTTCTTCGGCACCTCCCAGCTGAGCCAGTTCATGGACCAGACCAACCCGATCGCGGGCCTGACGCACAAGCGTCGCCTGTCCGCGCTCGGTCCCGGTGGTCTGTCCCGTGACCGCGCCGGCATGGAGGTCCGTGACGTACACCCGTCGCACTACGGCCGCATGTGCCCGATCGAGACCCCTGAGGGCCCCAACATCGGCCTGATCGGCTCGCTCGCCTCCTACGGACGGATCAACCCGTTCGGCTTCGTCGAGACGCCCTACCGCCGCGTGGTGAAGGGTGTCGTGACCGACGAGATCGACTACCTGACCGCCGACGACGAGGACCGCTACGTCATCGCGCAGGCCAACGCGGCGCTCGACTCGACGATGAAGTTCGTCGAGGAGCGCGTCCTGGTCCGCCAGCAGAAGGGTGAGGTCGACGCGATCCTGGCCGAGGAGGTCGACTACATGGACGTCTCGCCGCGCCAGATGGTGTCGGTCGCGACGGCCCTGATCCCCTTCCTGGAGCACGACGACGCCAACCGCGCGCTGATGGGCGCCAACATGCAGCGCCAGGCGGTGCCGCTGGTCGTCAGCGACAGCCCGCTGGTCGGCACCGGCATGGAGTACCGCGCCGCTGTCGACGCCGGCGACGTGGTCGTGGCCGACAACGCCGGTGTGGTGAAGGAGGTGTCCGCCGACGCCATCGAGACGATGAACGACGACGGCACCTACCAGACCTACAAGCTGGCCAAGTTCAAGCGTTCCAACCAGGGCACCTGCATCAACCAGCGCCCGCTGGTCAAGGCGGGCGACCGCCTCGAGGTCGGTACGCCGATCGCTGACGGTCCGTGCACCGACAACGCCGAGATGGCGCTGGGCACCAACCTGCTCGTCGCCTTCATGCCGTGGCAGGGCCACAACTACGAGGACGCGATCATCCTCAGCCAGCGCCTGGTGCAGGAGGACGTCCTCACCTCGATCCACATCGAGGAGCACGAGGTCGACGCTCGCGACACCAAGCTCGGTCCGGAGGAGATCACGCGGGACATCCCCAACGTCTCCGAGGAGGGCCTCGCGGACCTCGACGAGCGCGGCATCATCCGCATCGGCGCCGAGGTCACGACCGGCGACATCCTCGTCGGCAAGGTCACGCCCAAGGGCGAGACCGAGCTGACCCCGGAGGAGCGCCTGCTCCGCGCGATCTTCGGCGAGAAGGCGCGCGAGGTGCGCGACACCTCGATGAAGGTGCCCCACGGTGAGTCCGGGACGGTCATCGGCGTCCGCGTCTTCGACCGCGAGGACGGCGACGACCTTCCCCCCGGCGTCAACCAGCTGGTCCGTGTCTACGTCGCGCAGAAGCGCAAGATCTCGGTGGGTGACAAGCTCGCCGGTCGTCACGGCAACAAGGGCGTCATCGCCAAGATCCTGCCGGTCGAGGACATGCCGTTCATGGAGGACGGCACCCCGGTCGACGTCGTGCTCAACCCGCTCGGTGTGCCGCGCCGGATGAACATCGGCCAGATCCTCGAGCTCCACCTGGGCTGGCTCGCCAAGCAGGGCTGGGACATCGACCTGCACGCCGACAAGGGCTCGGCGGAGTGGAAGGACCGCCTCATGTCCATCCACGCCGAGAAGTCCGAGCCCGGCACCAAGGTCGCGACCCCGGTCTTCGACGGTGCCCGCGAGGACGAGATCACCGGTCTGCTGGGTGCGACGCTGCCCAACCGTGACGGTGAGCGGATGGTCAAGGAGGACGGCAAGGCCGCCCTCTTCGACGGTCGCTCCGGCGAGCCGTTCCCGGCGCCGGTGGCCGTGGGCTACATGTACATCCTCAAGCTCCACCACCTCGTCGACGACAAGATCCACGCTCGCTCGACCGGCCCCTACTCGATGATCACGCAGCAGCCCCTGGGCGGCAAGGCCCAGTTCGGCGGCCAGCGGTTCGGCGAGATGGAGGTCTGGGCGATGGAGGCCTACGGCGCTGCCTACGCCCTCCAGGAGCTGCTGACGATCAAGTCCGACGACGTGCCGGGACGCGTGAAGGTCTACGAGGCCATCGTCAAGGGCGAGAACATCCCCGACTCGGGCATTCCCGAGTCGTTCAAGGTGCTCGTCAAGGAGATGCAGTCGCTCTGCCTCAACGTCGAGGTGCTGTCGCAGGACGGCAGCGCGATCGCGTTGAAGGACGCCGAGGAAGACGTCTTCCGTGCGGCTGAGGAGCTCGGCATCGACCTGTCGCGGCGCGAGCCCAGCAGCGTCGAAGAAGTCTGAGGTGAGCTCCGGGCGGCGCCACGCGCCGCCCGGGCCCCTCGGTCCCACAGCCACCTGACTCAACACAGCAACCAAAGGAACACATCTTGCTGGACGTGAACTTCTTCGAGCAGATCCAGATCGGCCTGGCCACCGCGGACGAGATCCGCGGGTGGAGCCATGGCGAGGTCAAGAAGCCGGAGACCATCAACTACCGCACGCTCAAGCCCGAGCGCGACGGCCTCTTCTGCGAGAAGATCTTCGGTCCCACCCGGGACTGGGAGTGCTATTGCGGCAAGTACAAGCGCGTGCGCTTCAAGGGCATCATCTGCGAGCGCTGCGGCGTCGAGGTCACCCGCTCCAAGGTGCGTCGCGAGCGGATGGGCCACATCGAGCTCGCCGCCCCCGTGACCCACATCTGGTACTTCAAGGGCGTCCCGTCGCGCCTGGGCTACCTGCTCGACCTGGCGCCGAAGGACCTCGAGAAGGTCATCTACTTCGCCGCCTACATGATCACCTCGGTCGACGAGGACGCACGTCACCGCGACTCGGAGTCCCTCGAGAACAAGGTGGGCCTCGAGCGCGAGCGCCTCGAGAAGCGCCGCGACACCTCGGTGGAGGACCGCGCCAAGAAGCTCGAGGAGGACCTCGCCACCCTCGAGGCCGAGGGTGCCAAGGCTGACGCCAAGCGCAAGGTGCGCGACGGTGCCGACCGCGAGATGAACCAGCTCCGCGACCGCGCCAACCGCGAGATCGCGCGTCTCGAGGAGGTCTGGGACACCTTCAAGAACCTCAAGGTCCAGGACCTGCTCGGCGACGAGCTCCTCTACCGCGAGATGAAGAACTGGTTCGGCAAGTACTTCGAGGGCTTCATGGGCGCCACGGCGATCCAGAAGCGCCTGCAGGACTTCGACACCGAGGCCGAGGTCGAGTCGCTGCGCGACACGATCGAGAACGGCAAGGGCCAGCGCAAGGTCCGCGCCCTCAAGCGACTCAAGGTCGTCGACGCGTTCCGCAAGACCGGCAACCAGCCGATCGGCATGGTCCTCGACGCCGTTCCCGTGATCCCGCCGGACCTGCGTCCGATGGTCCAGCTCGACGGTGGCCGCTTCGCCACCTCCGACCTCAACGACCTCTATCGCCGCGTCATCAACCGCAACAACCGGCTCAAGCGCCTGCTGGACCTCGGTGCACCCGAGATCATCGTGAACAACGAGAAGCGGATGCTCCAGGAGGCCGTGGACAGCCTCTTCGACAACGGTCGTCGCGGCCGTCCGGTCACCGGTCCGGGCAACCGGCCGCTGAAGTCGCTGTCCGACATGCTCAAGGGCAAGCAGGGCCGCTTCCGTCAGAACCTGCTCGGCAAGCGCGTCGACTACTCCGGCCGCTCGGTCATCGTGTCCGGGCCACAGCTCAAGCTGCACCAGTGCGGTCTGCCCAAGCAGATGGCGCTCGAGCTGTTCAAGCCGTTCGTGATGAAGCGCCTGGTCGACCTGTCGCACGCGCAGAACATCAAGTCCGCCAAGCGGATGGTCGAGCGCGCTCGCCCGGTCGTGTGGGACGTCCTCGAAGAGGTCATCACCGAGCACCCCGTGCTGCTCAACCGCGCGCCCACCCTGCACCGCCTCGGCATCCAGGCCTTCGAGCCCCAGCTGATCGAGGGCAAGGCCATCCAGATCCACCCGCTCGTGTGCGGCGCGTTCAACGCCGACTTCGACGGCGACCAGATGGCTGTCCACCTCCCGCTGTCCGCGGAGGCGCAGGCCGAGGCACGCATCCTGATGCTCTCGACCAACAACATCCTCAAGCCGTCGGACGGCCGTCCGGTGACCATGCCGTCGCAGGACATGATCATCGGCCTGTTCTGGCTGACCGGGGACCGGGACGGAGAGGTCGGCGAGGGCCGCATCTTCTCCACCCCGTCCGAGGCGATCATGGCCTACGACCGTGGCGAGATCAGCCTGCAGAGCAAGATCAGGATCCGTCTCGTCGACATCGTCCCCCCGCTCGACCTCGAGATGGGTGCCGACTGGGAGGAGCGGACCGCGATCCTGCTCGAGACGACCCTGGGCCGGGTCCACTTCAACGACACGCTGCCGGCCGACTACCCCTTCGTCAACGAGGAGGTCGGCAAGAAGCGCCTCGGCGCCATCGTCAACGACCTGGCCGAGCGCTACACCAAGGTCCAGGTCGCCGCCTCGCTCGACGCGCTCAAGGACGCCGGCTTCCAGTGGGCCACGTTCTCCGGCGTCACGGTCTCGATCGACGACGTCACGACGCCCGACAGCAAGGTCGAGATCCTCGGCCGCTACGAGGCCCAGGCCGAGAAGGTCCAGAAGAACTACGAGCGCGGTGTGATGACCGACGACGAGCGTCGTCAGGAGCTCATCGAGCTGTGGACCCAGGCTGCCGCCGAGGTCGGTCGGGCGATGGAGGCCAACTTCGACCGCACCAACCCGATCTACATGATGGTCGACTCGGGTGCCTCCGGAAACATGAACCAGATCCGGCAGGTTGCGGCCATGCGTGGTCTGGTGGCCAACCCGAAGGGCGAGATCATCCCGCGCCCGATCAAGGCCAACTTCCGCGAGGGCCTCTCGGTGCTCGAGTACTTCATCTCGACCCACGGTGCTCGCAAGGGCCTGGCCGACACCGCGCTGCGCACCGCCGACTCGGGCTACCTCACCCGTCGCCTGGTGGACGTGTCGCAGGACGTCATCATCCGCGAGGACGACTGCGGCACCGAGCGCGGGCTGCCCAAGCGCATCGACGACGAGCACGTCGAGACCTCGGCCTACGCCCGGGCCTCGGCCGTCGAGATCACCCACCCGGAGACCGGTGAAGTCCTCGCCGTCGCCGGTGAGGACCTCGGTGACGTCAAGATCGGCGAGCT
>CAWEAI010000004.1:0-22185 GCA_963806925.1 uncultured Actinomycetota bacterium
CGGGTGGACGGTCGCCAGCGGCCCTGGTGACGCACTGCGCGATGACAGACAGCGCGTACGACCCCGGCGAGTGGGGGGCTCGCGGAGTCACGGTCGGTCGGTCTGCTCACGACCGTCGAGGCGACCGCTAAGTCGGTGCACACCGCCTGGGCGTGACCCGGCGCGACGCGACTGCGGCGCCCGCCTGGGGCAGGGCCGGGCGCCGTAGTCGTGTGCTTGGTCAGCCTCCCATCTGGGCGGCCAAGGACGCGTCCGTCTCCTGCAGGGTGTTCGCCATCATGGTGAGCTGCGAGGCCAGTTGGTCGAGCGCACTGATGGTCTGACTGGCCCCCTGGCTGAACGACTCGTAGGAGTTGTTGAAGGCGCCTGAGGCCGAGTCGGTGACGAAGCCACCGCTGACCAGATTGTTGATGCGAGTCTTGAGGCTGGTCAGCTGCCCGTCGATCTGCTCGCGGCCCGAGCGCAGCGCCTGGGCCTCGTTGTGCATGTCCTGGTAGCTGACGTTGAGGTTTGCCATGGTCATACCTTTCGTTGGTTGGTGCGAACTGGTGTGGTGGTGCGGGTCAGGGGGCCGCAGCGGCGGCGATCTCATCGGCGATCACGTGGCTCGTCAGCAGGATTCGGGTTCCTTCGAGGCTTGCGAAGAGTGACTCGAGGTTGGTCGAGCAGCAGTACGCCATTACGTCGGTCAGGCCCAGGCCCGGGAGGTCGCGCCGGACCGCGATGGCCACCGTTGCCTGCAGCACCCGGTCCGTGAGCTGGTCACCGCTCGGCAGGGTTCCGAAAGGTTCAAGGTCATCCATCGCGATGCGCTGGCGCACACGCATCCCATCGACGTCGAACCATCCGAGTGTTGACTCGAGACTCGCCGACGCGTCTGCGCCGACGAGATCGGTCAGGGCATGGTCCTCACCCCCCTCCGGCGCGATCAGCGCGACGTGCCACAGGCTGGCACCCAAGCTCGGGTGGGCCAGGAAGAGGAACCGGAGGTCGAACGCCGGCAGCCGCGGGAGGCCCATCAAGGACTCGAGCATGAAGGCGGCACGTTCCAGCTGTTCATCGTCGCCTGCCCAGTCCGTTCCCACGGCCAGGCTGGCTGCTCCTGCGGTTGCCCAAGCGGCCAGGTCCTCGTCGGCAATGGCTTCCGGTAGGAGGGAGAAGAGCGCCATCTCCTCCGAGGGATCCATGTCGTCGTTCACGTTCGCCACCTGAAAGTCGTGATCAGGGCATCAAAGGCTTCGACCGCCAGATCCGCGAGTTCCACCTGGCCCGGGTCGTCGAGGTGCGTGAGCGAGAAGACGACATCCGCCCACTTGTCGAAATCCTCCGCGTCTCCGAGGACGTAGCGAACGCGGCGCGCGAGCACCCGGGTCGCATCGTCCATTGGAACGCTAGGCACCGCGGCGCTGCCCGACGGACTGAGCTCGCCGACGAGCTCCAGTGCGCGCGTCTCGAGCGCCGCCGTGACGTCCTCCGAGCGACTCGTCCGCAGGGCGACCAGCGGATCGATGTCCATGACGGTGGCCGTGGGGTCGGAGGCCGCCATCGCAATGAGCGCGTCCATCGGCTTGGCGCCGGCAGGCAACGAGAGAGGCGCAAAGGCGATGGTCGGTCGGACCGCGACAGCCGTCGGGCCGGTGATCGGCATCATCACGCTCCAGACGCCACCCTCGGCAAGGCCGCTGAATGCTTGCTCAAGGTGCTGGGCAACCCGCCGTGCGAGCTCGGCCCGACCCTCGACCGGACCCGTCGTCGCGGTGGTCAGGGCCACGGACCGCGACGACCGTCGTACGTCCTCGGACAGGTCGACGTGGGTCCAACCCGCCGGGCAGTAGACCTCGAACCTTTTCATCGTGCACCGCACGGGGTGGTGCTCAGCCGGTGGCTCTCGAGCTGCTTCTGCCGCTCGTCGACCCAGTTCGCAGCCTCATTGACGACATGACCGCCGGCCTCCTTGACCGCCTTCTGGGCAGCGACGGCGGCTGCCTTGCTGGTGTCTTCAGCGACCTCGCGGATCATGGAATCGGCAAGGTCGTGGTGCTTGCCGAACTTCGCCAGGTCCTCGGCGGCCTCTTTGATCGAGTTGGTGTAGTCGCTGCCCTTGACCGTGGCAAGCACTGCATCCGCGTCGGCGGCCTTGGCTCGCACGCTGGCGTTTGCGGCGCCATGCATCTTGGCGATCTCGCCAGCCGAACGGCGGTAGTACGGCGTCGTGCGACCCGCGCGCAGAGCTCGCGCCACGGTTCTAGCACCGTCATTCTGGGACTTCAGGATCAGGTGCTGTAGGTGGTTGTACTTGATCGTTGTGACCTTCCTAAGCCAGGCGTTGTACCCAGTTAGCGCCTTCGTCACGCCGGCTGTGACCTTCTTCCCAACCAGCGCCCCGGCCTTCTTGGCTAGAGTTCCGACGGCCTTGCCGCCGACGATGCTCAGGAGCAGGCCAGCGGCTCCCATGGCCGCCCCGCCCCACTGGCCGGTTCTCAACCCCTGGGCAACACCGGCAACAAGCGCGTATCCGGCCTTCGCCGCACTGAGCACGCGGGCGCCCATCGCCAGCCCTGCCAGGACAGCGTTCAGCCCCGGGACCCAAGCCAAGGCAATAGCCGCAATCGTTAGGACGAGCGAGATCTCGTCGATGTGCTTCCAGATCCACGCTCCCACCTTGTCCACAGCATCTACCAACGGCTCGACGAAGTCGGCGAACTTGTCCCAGGCCGAGTCGTTCAGCTTGCCACCCGTGCTCGCCGCGTCAACCGAATCGGCCGCGCGCACTGCCGCGGCGTCTCGAGACTCGATGGCCTCGTGGAGCCGTGCCTTCGCTGCATTGAGGGAGCCGCTGGCCTGGTCCTGCTGCGCCTTCGCGCGGTGGTACTGGTGAATCAGGTGCTCGCGTTCCACCGGGTCGAGAGTCGCTTTGGCCTGCCAGTAGAGCCCGAGCGACTTCTTGTAGGCCGCCTGTTCCGTCGCCCGAGACGGACCTGCTTGCTGCAGTGCGGCCAGCGACTCTGCCTGAGCGGAGGTGAGTGCGGGCGCGTACGCGGAGAGTGCGGTGGCCGCAGAGTGATACCTGGCGCCGGCCTCGCTGAGCAGTTCGGCGGTCTTGGTCGACTGGACCAGAATCTTTGTGATCGCCTCGGAGCAGGTGGAAGGTGCCTCCAGCCGGCGGAGGTTGTGGGCCGCGGAAAGCATGGCGTCGGCCGAGGTGCGCATAGAGCCGGCCCGCCGTGCGATGTACGCCGGGTCGCCGGGGACCGGGTCGCCCCAGACGCCCAGCGGGCTCCAGTCGTAGTTGCGATGGGTCACGACGTGCCGTCCTTGTCCGTGGAGGGGTCACGCAGCTCGTCCAGCTCGCGTCTCACTGCAGCCAGCCGCTCGTCGCTGCTGGCGTTACTGCCCTTGGCCTGCGCGGGGGTGGCCGCGTGACCTGTGGAGGCCGCTGCCATGGAGCCCATGCCCGACATGCGTGCACCAGATGGGGTGCTCGAGTCAGAATCGTTGCTCGCGTCGTCATCAGCCAGAGCGGCCAGCTCGGTGTCGATGTCCATGGCGCGGAGCGCCGGCTGGACGGCGGGAACATCGAAGCCGTCCCGCGCACCGGAGTCGGGGAACCGCTCGTCGAAGGCATTGCTGGTCGCAGACAGGTCACCCCCAAGTGATCCCGGAGGTTCGGGAGGAGGGGGCATCTCGGCAAGAGGCACCGATCCATGGGCACCCACGTCGACCGAGGACTGCGGAGCACCGGGTCCCTCACCCGACGTGGGCGATCCGGAAATGGCCACATCGGAGGCGGAATCGCCTGCGGCGTCGACCGCCGCGCCCTCCGACTCCCCTCGACCTCGACCTCGTCCGCGGACTCGCCCGCGTCGGACACGCCGTCCTCCTCGAGCGCCCTGTTCGGCTGCTCCGGCTCACTCGCCGTCCCCCCGTCGAGCTCGACCAACTGCCGCTCGATGTCCAGCTCGGCGGAACCCATCGGGGCCGGCGCGCTCGACAGCTCAGCGAACTTGTCCTGGGTGCTGGCTGTGTGGCGCTCGAGCAGTTTCTTCACACGCGCCCCGTCCACCCCCGCCAAGCCCGGCGCCACGGCGGATCCCGGTGTGAACAGCGCCAGTAGCACGACCAGTGCACCCACCGACCCTGTCAGGGCCGCGAGCCCGGCCGGGGTGTCGGCCAGCCTCTCCAGCCGGTCCAGCAAGTCGTTGATGGCCCCCGGGCTGACGGGAAGGGCCGCCGGGGAGTCGCCACGCTCCGGGAGCGTGTCGAGGTCCGCCTCGGGTGAGGACGACCTGGCGTCCGACGGCAGGGTCGGGTCGGGCGGCGGTGCTGTGTCGATCTGGGGCGTCACCGACTCGGGTGTGGCAGGCATCGGCGTAGGAGCAGTTGCAGGCGCAGTGCCCGGCGTGGAGCCGACGGGTGCGACAGGCTCGGAAGGAGCAGCCGCCGCGGTGTTGGGCGCCTGCGGTGCGGCCCCACCGGAGGATTGGGGCGACGTGTTTGCCTGATCCCACTCGCCGAAGGTGTCGAGCACCCCCTGGAGCTGCTTCTCGATCATCTCGAGGGTGGTGACGAGCTTCTCCCGTCGCACGCTCCAGCGTGACTCGAAGGTCTGCAGCGCGTCGGACAACCGTCGATGACCCACCGCATGCTGGAGGGCGTCGGTACGCGTGATCGCCTGCGCGAACTCGTTGCGAGAGGCCCGCACCGATGTGATGGCGCCGCGAAGTTCTCCGTCGCGGATGACCAGTCGATCCATCAGCGGGCCCTCCTTTCATTTGGGTGGTGCGATGAGCATGGATTCATCTGAGCGGAACGTCGATGGGTTGACCTGCCCACCGACTACTCGACGAGCGGGACCTGGACCTTGAGCGCCTTACCGCCGTGGACCCAGAAGCCGCGACCGGGCGGATTCGAGCCCGGTCGGATGCGGGGTAGTGAGGTGCGGAGGAGGCTCTCGCCATCGTGCTGGTCGGGCTGCAGCAGCAGCCCGGTGCGGGCGGCGCGCATCTCTGTGATGACGCTCCACAACCCGCCCCAGGTGCTGGCTTCGCCCTCGCCGACGATCAGCTGACCGTTCCGGCGACATGCCTTGACGAGGTCGGCGAGCGCCTGCTCGGTGGGTGTCCCGACGAAGTCGGTCAGGTACTCGACGAAGATGGCAATCGCTGGGTCGTCACCCGCCGGTGAGCTCGCGATCTCGGTGAGCTTCTCGAGCTTGCTTCCGACATCCGCGATCCCGGAACCGGTCACCCGCCACAGGTCGAGGCCACTCAGAGGCGATGGTCGACCGGTGAGGTGTACCAACGGAACCGACGGAGACGCTCGTCGTACTGACTCGGCGAGCCAACGCACCGCACTCGACCTCCCGGACTGACTAGGCCCGGTCAGCAGCAGCGGTCCGGACGGCTTGAAGCCGATGGCTTCCAGCGAGGCATCTGCGACACCGAGCACCGGCCTCCCCCCCAGAGAAGGTGGCAGCTCGTCGGCGGTGACGATGAACGGCAGGGACCGAATCTGTTCGGGCCGCGTCGGGTGCAGGCTCGTCAGCTCGCCCGCCAGCTCCTCGGTGACCCGGGCCTGGGCCGCGACATTGGCCTCCTTGCCGAGGATGGCCAGCTGGAGCTCCTGCGGTTGATCCACCTGGACGCAGCGACCGGCCGGGCTCGCCGGGTTGAGGATGTCTCTTGGCACCCCCATGGCGAGGTAACCGTCGTCCTCACTGAGACGCAGGACCACCTTGCGTTGGAAGGCAGTGCTGATCGACGTCGGCATCGCAGCCGGCCGATCGGCCGTAACGGCGAAGTGGATGCCAACGGCACGGCCGTCGATGAGCATGCGCTGCAGCGCTTGATAGGTCGGAAGGAGCAGGGTCGACGACTCGTACTCGGCCCGGAAGGCACTGAACCCGTCGAGCAGAATGAGCAGCCGGGGCTCCGTGGCGCTCCCGGACAGCTCGCGGTAGGCCGTGAGCGTGTCTGCTCGCACTGCTGAGTAGCGGGCGGCACGATCCTCGATCCTGTCGCTCAGCCACGAGATCAGCCGGACCACTCGCTCCTCGTCGTCACCGTTGATGATCGACCCCACGTTGGGCATGGGTTCGAGGGAGCCGAGCCCGCCGCCAGCGAAGTCGAGACCGTAGACGTGCACCGGGCCGCTGCGGGGTGTGATGGCCGCCGCCAGCGCCAGCGTTCGCAGGGCAGTGGTCTTGCCTGAGCCTCCCGCTCCGACATAGAGCAGGTTGCCATCGGTGTCCGGTCGGAAGTATTCCGTCACCTGACGCTGGTTGTCAGGGTCGTCCATGACGCCGAGCACGATCTCCGTGTCGCTGCGTTGCTTGAGGAGCTCGAGGCTGTACGACGTGGCCAAGGTCTTGAGCCACGGCTTGCGCGGCGAAGGCACCCCTCCGATCCTCGCGGCCTCCGAAACGGTCTCGACGATCCGGTCGATGTCTCTGGCCAGGCTCGAGACGTCACTGCGACGCTCCGGCATGCGCCATGGCCGCCCCATGCCGAAATCGAACTCGACGATCTCGATCGGCGAGGCCAGCGGCACGGCCGGCGTGCGTGAGCCGGGAAACGCTGACTGGAACTGGGTGATCCGACCGGCACCGGTCTTCACGGCACCGCGGCCAGGCACCGACGGGTCGAAGTGTGCGGCTATCGGCGTCTCGAGCACGTCGCGCGAGTCGGCCTCGTCGGCCATCCGGAGCGCCACTCGCAAGTTTGTGTTTGCCCTGAGGTTGTCCTTGATGACTCCGGCGGGACGTTGGGTCGCGAGGATCAGGTGAAGTCCCAGGGAGCGCCCACGTTGGGCAACGTCGACCACCCCGTCCACGAACTCCGGCACCTCGGATGCCAGCGCCGCGAACTCGTCCACAACGATCACCAGGCTGGGAGGGCAGGCAGGGTCGCCGGTCTTCTCGAAGTCGATGATGTCCTTCACGCCCTTGGCGTTGAACATGTGTTCGCGGTGCCGCAGCTCGGCCCGAAGGCTGCGTAACGCCCGGCGTACGAGGTAGGGCGACAGGTCTGTCACCAGACCCACGGAGTGGGGGAGGTCGACACATCGGGCGAAGGCCGCTCCGCCCTTGTAGTCGACGAAGAGGAAGGCCACACGATCGGGGCTCATGGCATGCGCGAGTCCCAGCACCCATGCCTGGAGGAACTCGCTCTTGCCGGCGCCGGTGGTGCCCCCCACGAGCGCATGGGGGCCATGCACCCGCAGATCGAGGGCCAACGGCTCCACTCCGGTTTGACCCACCAGCGCGCGCAGGCTCGCGGGCGTCTCGTTGGGTACAGCTGGCGATCCGTCACGAGGAATGAGCGTCCTGTTCTCACGCCATCGGGTGAGCACCACCTCGGGGTCGTCGCTGGCCTCCGGACCGAGAACGGACACCACGGGCACCGCTCGGGGGAGGTCCGAGTCATCGTCGACCGGGGCTCCGGCGTCGAGCATCGGGGCGAGTCGACGCGCGAGCGTGACGCTGATGTCGTGATCCATCGACTCGCATTTCACCGACGCCACCGTCGTACCGGTGCGCACCATGCCCACCTGCGGGCTGGCCCCGTCGGCGAGGTCGAGAAACGTGCGTGCGGCGCCGGGGATGTCACCGCGGCGCTCGCATACCCACATGACATAGATCCCGGCGTCGGGTCCGTTCTCGGAGATGCGGGTCAGTCGCGCGATGTCGGTGCTGGCATCGTCGGCGATGACGAGCACAGCTGGCACCATCGGCGCCTGAGGCTTCTCACCCGCGTCGGCGGGACCGCGTGCATACGGCCGCCCTCCTTGCGCCCGAACGGCAATCAGCTCTTCGATCCTGTCGAGCAGCAGACGTCCGGTCGCCTCGTCGGAGGAGAGGAGCTGGTCACCCAGCGGCGAGTGCGGCGACGACGTGTGGGGCAGCCACTCCAGCCAGGCCCACTCCGGCTTGCGTCGCGTCGACGTCAGACAGGCGATCACGAGCTCGGCGGGCGAGTGGAGGATCGCAGTCTGGGCAACCACTGCTCGCGCCACCCCCGCGACTAGCTCGGTGGTGCCGGCGAGCCCCAATCCACCCACGGACCGCAGGTCGGCAACCACGGGCGCGCCCGGGAGCAGCGCGAACCTGTCAGCGACCGCACGTGCGCGCTCGACGTGGTCGGGCATTCCCCCAGCCCTGACCCGCTCCGTCTGCGTCATCGGGATGATCGAGCCGGTGCCGAGTCGCACCTGCAAGAACTCAGGGTGTTCCGGGCGGCGTGACCACACCAGGTCGTTCAGCAGCGTCACGGCCTTCATGCAGGTGTCCAGTGCCGGGTAGAGCGCTTCGAGCTGTCGCCGCTCCCGGGCATGCGACTCGTCGAGGTCGGCCTCGACCTGCGCCAGCTCGGCGTCGAAGGAACTGACCGAGGTCGTGTGCTTGCGGCGGCCCTGCACCCGCTGGTCGAGGAAGTTGCCGAGCAACATGATCGGGGCCAACGCCACCATGATGAGGCTGAGAGGTGACCTCGTGATGGCGAAGAAGGCGATTCCCATGACCACGGGCATCATCAGCGCGAGGAACGGGAACCGATGCCGGTCCTGCTCCGAGGGTGCGGTCGGCATCTCCAGAGTCACGGCCTGCGGGCGCGAAAGAACCCGCGGTGACCTGGTGAACGTGATGTCGGTGGAGGTGGTCGAGTCAGCCTGATGACGGACGACGGTCAGATGCGTCGCCCCGAGCACCGCCACATCACCCGCTCCCAGCGCCGCCCGTCCCACGCGAACATTGCCGACGACGACGCCGTTGGCGGAGTTGGTGTCCAGGATCTCGACTCGCCGTCCGATGTTGAGGCTCGCGTGACGCTTGGACACCATCGGATCGGACAGCCGCACATCACAGTCCGCGGCTCGCCCGATTGTCACGTTTCCGCTCGGCAGGGGCATGGTGAGCCCCTTGTCCGGTCCGTCGACCACGGTCAGCACGGCAGCGGACGCCTGTCGTTGGCTACGGTCCTCGGCCGACGCGAGCTCGATGCGAGCTCCGGAACGGAGCCCCGAGTCGATGATCGACTGGTTCGGGTCCAGAGTCTGGCCCGCACTGGTGTCGAGGATCCGCAGCGTGAGCTCACCGCCGGGCTCATGTCCCTCGAAGTCCGTCGACCTCGCCAGCGCCAGCGCCACATCGCCCGCCGAGGAGGTGGCATCGGCCGTCACGAGCAGGTGCCGCTCGCTGTGATCGGCGCCCGGCTGGTGGAGGGTGACCTTCAACTTCATCGGGCGCCTCCGGCGGTGTCATCTTGTTGATCGAGCAGGGGGAGATCGGCCGACGTGACCAGGAGCGACGACACGGCGTACTCGACCAGCCGCAGCCGACGGTTCGAGGCACTCGCGGTCTCGGTCCCGCGCAGGCCCGCGACGCCGGCGCGATCGAGCTTGTCGCAGACATTGTCGAGCTTGCGGTTGAAGCGAGTCTGGGCCCAGCCCAGCCGGCGGGCCGCCTCCACTGCCGTCGGCACGCTTGACGATCCGGTGCCGACCCGGCGCAGGACGGGCTCGGCGAGGGCGACGACGAGCATCAGCTGCGACTCGGTGAAGCTGGTCGGGGCGATCGTGGTGTCGCCGTCGGCGGAGCGGGAGGCCGTCCTCGCCAGGCGGTAGGTGGCCTGCTCGCACTCCAGGAGCAGCTCGTACGTCGTGTTGCCGGCCGCGAAGGTCAGGCTGGTGCGGCCGAAGACGATCGGGAGCCGGGCGCCCGGAGCCAATGTCGTGCGCATCAGGCCGTCCTCGTCGGTGAGCCCGGCCGCGAGCCGTGACCCCTCGTTGTGGACCCACCACATGCCGTCGTGGAACGACACCACCAGGAAGGTGCGGTGCAGGTAGGGGTTGTCGTCCAGGCTGAGGTCGCCCTCCCTGCCGATTGTGAAGGTCGACCTGGGGTCGAGCTCGGTGATCTCGCCAGCGAAGTCGATGGTCAGCGTGTTGTCCGCACTCATCGGATGCACTCCGTGGTGCCGACCGAGGCCAGGCCGTTGCTGCGACGCAGGACGACCTCGACGCACGTACGCCCGGGCTGAGCGGGAACGGTCACCGGACCGTCCGCGACGGGACCGGCGAACGGCCGTACACGCGACGGGTCCGCGACGCGGTAGAGGAAGGAGTCGCCCTCCTCGGGATCGGGGTTCTGCCAGCTGATCTCGACACGCTTCCCGGACCGCGTCAGCGTCACCTTCTTGGGGGTCGGGACGGCGGAACCGATGGCATCGGCGGGTTCGGAGCTCTGCTGGACCTCGGTGTTCTGCGTCGTTCCCGCATCACCCGCCAGCGCACGCCAGCCGATGAGCGCGGCCACCAGCCCGATGACCACGGCACTCCCCACCAGCACCCGCCCACGTGAGCCCGGGACATCGGCGAGCGCAACGTCCGGCGGCTCCTCGGCAGCGGACACACCGGGCTCGAGGTGCTGACCGATGACGGTCGCGTCGGTGGCCGGCGTGGGGATCGCGGGACCGGTGAAGTCCGGCTGCGCAGCGACCGCACGGCCGGCGGTGCCAAGTCGGGGTGTCGCTTGCGGCGCCGGGGTGTCGTACGCCGGCCCCGGGGTCGGCATCCCCTCGGGGTCGATCACCTTGAAGGTCGAGATTCGGGTGGACGCGGCGTCCTCGACACCGGTCTCGTCGACGTAGGCCATGTCGTCCGGGGTGTCATCGCCGACCTCGATCGGCGTGACGGGGAGGTGCAGCGAGGTCTGGATGGCTTGCAGGGCGCGACCGAGCTCGAGCGCGGAGGGGTAGCGCTGGTCGGCGGGCTTCGCCATAGCCGTACGCAGCACCCGCTCGAGCGACTCGGGGACGTCCTCCCGGCGCAGCGGCGGTACGGGTTCGTTGCGTGCTCGAGCCATCAGGGCCAGGTTCGAGTTGTCGCCACCCGGCACGATCATCGGACTACGACCACCCAGCATCGCCCAGCACGTCGCCGCCAGTGAGTAGACGTCGCTGCCGGGGCCCATCGGCTGGCCCTTGGTGACCTGCTCGGGCGGTGCCCATCCGGGCGAGACCCCGACCCCGACTCCCTGTTGGCCCTCCTGGGTGGAGACCGAGATGCCGAAGTCGGTGAGCGCTGCCCTCCCGAACTCCGTGAAGAGGATGTTGGCCGGCTTGATGTCGCGGTGCAGCACGCCCATCCGGTGGGCGGACTCGACCGCCCCGGCGATCTGGATGGTGATCTCCAGCGCCTTCGCCACCGGGTAGGTCCGGCTCTTGATCCGGTCGTCCAGCGTGCGCGGCTGGCACACCTCCATGACCAGGTAGGAGCGACCGTCGGGTGCCGCCCCGGCGTGGTAGATGCTGACGATCGACGGGTGGTTGGACAACCTGGCCATCTGGTTGGCCTCGGCCTCGAACGCCTGCTGGGAGTTGTGCGACAGGTCGGCCGTGAGGACCTTGACGGCGACCGACCGGCCCAGCTGCTCGTAGCGGTAGACGTCGGCGAAGCCGCCGACGCCGAGGTGCTCGAGGAAGCGGAGCCCGGGGATCTCGGGTGGCGCTGCAGCAGCTCGGCGGCTCACGGCAGCCCCTCGAAGCGGAGGTCCACGCCATGGCCCAGCTGCACGACGTCGTCCGAGTGCAGCAGCTGCGGCGTCTCGGAGATGCGCAGGGTCGGTTGGCCCGGACGCTGCAGGAAGGTGCCGTTCGTGGAACCGAGGTCCACCACCATGACGCTCCACCCCTCCAACCGGATCTCGAGGTGGGTCCCGGAGACGTGGCTGTGCGGCAGCGGGAGCAGGCGCGGCATGACAGTGCCCTGGATGCGTGATGCGCGAGGATTGCGGCCTGCCAGCACGTTCTGGACGAGCTCGATCGACTCGCCGGCCGACGTGTGCATCAGGCCGAGCGCGGGGCGAGGGAAGCGGACGCTGTCACCGGCCAGGCGCTGGCCACAGACGCGGCACTCCGTGCGGTGGGTCGGGTTCCCGTGCCCGGCAGCGCAGAGCAACCCGAGCACCAGGTCCTCACCCGACGCGGGAGTCGACTCCGACAGGTAGGCATCAAGCTCGGTGCTGTCCGGAGCCTCGAGCATCGTGTGACCGTCGTGGTGCTCGGGACCCTCCTCGCCGAAGGACGCTGGCTGCGATCTCGACGGCTCGGGCACCTGGGCAGGGGCCGCTGGTGCCGGTGCGACGTACGCCGCTCGGCTCGGGACCCCGGAGATGAAGCTGGGCGGCGCGTCTGCCTCGGCAGGGACGGCCGGGGCGGGCACCACCGGGGCCCCTACCACCGGGACCGGCGCTACCGGAGTCACCTCGACCTGCGGCGGCTCTGCGTCGGCACGTTCCTCGGCCGGAGGTGAGGGAGCCGGGTCGTGGTCGTCGAGCTCTGGGTCGTCGGGGCGGACGGCCGCTTCCTCCACGTCGTGCATCACCGTGTGGGGTGACAGCAGGGAGGCGAAGCGTCGCGTCGCGGGGCCGGCCTCGGCCGGGGCATCCTCCACCCAGGTCTCGTGGGAGGGCGCGGGCTCCGGCGCGGGATCGGGCTCCGGGTCCGGCGCGGGCGCGGGCTCCACGTCGACCGGGAGCGGATCGGCAGCATCGGTCGCCGCGGCGCCTGCGTCGCCGGAGGCAGCGGTCCGCTCTGCGAGGCACTGCCGGATGCCGGCGGCCGGCAGGACGCCGCCGACCACGGGCAGCCAGGTGCCGTCGAGGTCATCAGGGGCGAGCAGGACGTCGGCCACCACGGCGGTGTCGAAGTTGCGCTCCACCCAGACCGAGGCCTCGTCGCCCCTCACCACGTGCTCGTCGTCGTCGAGGTCCACGACGTGCGCGTTGAAGGAGCCGCGTACCGCGACATGCAGTCCGCGGTGGTCGATGACCGACATGGCAAAGCTCGGCAGCGAGCCCAGGCCCCGGCCGGTGACATCGCGAAGGATGTCCAGCAGGCCGCCGAGTCCGTCGAGTGCGTCGAGCCCGTCCAGCTCCTGCCAGACCCGCAGAACCTGCTCCCGCGGCACGTCGTCCGCGAGCAGCATGCCGAGTCCGTCGCGGACGATGGCGTGCTGTGCCCCGGGGACCCACTCGATGCGCGTCACGGCGAACCCTCCGCTCCGGCCAGCGCGGCATCGGGCAAGGTGCCGACGCTGTCGTCCGCGGCGAGGTGGAGGTCGGGGTGGGTGTCGTCGGACCTGCTGTCGAGCGCCGTGCTGGTCAGCTCGACCACGTCGACGACGACGGCGGTCACGTTGTCGCGGCCGCCGGCCGTGACCGCCTCGCGGACCAGGGCCTCGGCGGCGTCGCGGGGGTCGGCGATGTCGAGCAGTAGTGCGGCGATCAGGTGCTCGGTGAGCTCGCCGGTCAGACCGTCCGAGCAGATCAGCAGGCGGTCCTCGGGTCCGGCCACGAGGAGCGAGAGGTCCAGGTGCGGAGGTCCCTCGGATCCGGCGCCGATGGCGCGCGTGATCACGTTGCGCTGGGCGTGCGTACGCGCCTCGTCCGGGCTGATGCGACCCGCCTCGACCAGCTCCTGCACGCGGGTGTGGTCGACAGTGACCAGCTCGATCCGACCGTTCTGGAGTCGGTATGTCCGCGAGTCGCCCACATTGAAGACCAGCCAGCACGGCATGCCGTCCTGCTCGGCCAGGCCGACACCGCTCAAGGTGGATCCCGGCGCCGGGGCGGCCCCTTCGGCGAGCGCAGCGACGCGTTGTGCGGCCCGCACGACCGCGACGTGGATGTCAGCCGCGGTGACCCAGGAATCCGACTCGAGGACGCCCAGCTCGTCGGCGACGATGGCTGACGCCTCCGCGCCTCCGGCGTGGCCCCCCATCCCGTCGGCGACCGCGAAGATCGGACTGGCCACGACGAAGGAGTCCTCGTTGCGCTCCCGTATCGCTCCGGCGTCGGTGGCGGCACCGGCACGGACCCGGAGCACGGGACGGGCCTCGGATCCGGTCATCGCGCCGTCACCGTGATCCTGCGCTGCCCCATCCGGACGGTGGCGCCCGGCGACAGCGCCAGCTTGCTCATCGACTCGAGCTTCACGGGGCCGCGCCCCTCCTGCTCGACCCAGGATCCGTTGGTCGAGTTGAGGTCCATCACCCAGGGAGCGCCGTTGTCGAGACCCAGGGCGAGGTGGTTGGCCGACACCGACTGGTCGACGATGACGATCAGCTCTGCCTGACCCAGGCTCGCGCTCTGCCTCGGTGCCCGACCCAGGATGAGGGGACCCGACAACCCGTGGGTCTCGCCGGTGTCGAGGATCACGACGGGGTTCGCCGCCCGAGGCTGGCTCGCCTCGCTCGGGGGGACCACGGCGGCCGCCGGGGTGACGCGTGGCTCGATCACCCCGGGGTCACGGCGCACGGCCGGCGGGGCGCTCGGGGCCATCTGTGACCCGGCAGCCTCGAACGGAACCGACTGGATCATTCCGCCAACGCCACCGCCACCGTCATCGCCGGCGGCGAGGTCGCCGAGGCCGAGGCCCACCTGGGTGAGCTGCGAGTCGCCGGCATGCCAACCGGCAGGAGGTGCGGCCACCTGCTGCGCCGTCGACGGTTGCACGTCCGCAGCGCTCGGGTCGACAAGCGTGACGCCCGCCAGGCGGTCGAACCACGACCGGTTGGGGGCCTGGATGCTCAACGGCGTGATGAGCAGCGCCAGCCCGAAGGTGAACGACTGGATGAGGTACTTCAGGAACGTCCGGCCACCGGCCCGCTGGCCGGTCTCGCTGTCGACGTGGTGCAGGCCCAGCATCAGCTGACCCGGGAGGGCGGCACGGGCCAGCATGGCCCAGAAGGAGAAGACGCTCCACAGGACCAGCACGACCAGCAGGATCAGGGTGAGCGGGCCTGCCCCGCCGGCCATCATCGCCGCGAGGGCGGCGCCGTTGAGCACGACGACGAGCACGAAGGTGACTGAGACGTCGATCGCCCGTGCGGCGACGCGTCGGCCCATGCTGGCCGGGTTCCCGCTCGGGTAGAGACTCATGGGGTGCTCCTGACGCGTCGTCGGGGGATGAGGGACTTCGGTGAGATGGCCGCGCGGAGGCGGCGTAAAGGGTGCACGGACTTCGACATCCCCATCCGGAGCTCGTTCACCTGGCGCCACATCTCGTCGACGTCGGTCGAGCTGGGCTCCACCTGCCCGAAGACGTGGGCGTCCATCCGCTCGGCAACAGCGACCGGTGCAGCCGTGGGGAAGGTCTCGGCCAGGTCGCGGGCGGACTCCTGCCGCGTGACCCGGGTCGGCGTGGACACCCCCAGGTCCTGCGCGGTGTCCACGATCTCGTCCCACCCACCGGAGATGCGATCCGCCGTACGACCGGTGTGTCGACGACGTACCCGCCGTCGCTTCTTCAGCATCGTGATGGCGATGAGCGGCGACACGAGCAGCGCCCCGGCGCCGATGACGTAGCCGGCCAGTCTCACCGCCGGCGGGAGGACCCGGTCGTCCTCCTCCTTCTGCGTGGTCTTGCTGTCGTCCGTGCGGTCCTCGGGCGGGTCCACCGGCTCGTCCGGCGGCACCGGGGGCGGCAGCACCTGCGGCTGCGGCACCTCGTCGGGCTTGGGGATCTTCGTGTCCGGGGTCTTGTCACGATCGGGGGTCGGGTCGAAGGCGACCCATCCCGCCTTCTCGAAGGGAACCTCCACCCACACGTGCGCGTCGTTGCCGGTCAGGGCGACGGGCGACGCTCCGGACGCCTCCTCCGGGTAGAAGCCGAGGACGACGCGTGCCGGGTAGCCGAGCTGCCGCACCATGAGCGCCATCGAGGCGGCGTACTGCTCGTCGTCACCGATCATCCGCCCACCGCTGAAGAGCTTCGTCAGACGGCCGTCGTAGTGGCCGGCCGTCGAGACCTTGCCCTCGCTGGAGTAGAAGCCGACCTCCTGGAAGTTCGACTCCAGCTGCCTCAGCTGGTCGATCTGGCTCTCCCCCGGCTCCACGAAGTCGGACGTGATCCCGGCGATGGAGTCGGGGACATCGACCGATGCCTCGCCCAGACCGGTGACGATCGAGTCGTCCGCAAGCTGCTCGTCGCTCGGCACCGAGTCGGGCACCAGCGTGACGTCGTACGACTCGCCCCCGCGCAGGCCGGCCGTGCTCAGGAGGGTGCCGGAGTCGGCGTTGTAGTAGAGGCTCGCAGCCAGGCTGTCGGCACGCGGTCCGTGGAACTCGACCCCGCCGACCTCGCCGCCCCCGGGGATCCAGACTCCCTTGTAGTCACCGATCTCGACGCCGACCGTGCGGGCGCCGGTGGGGGTGTCGACCCCGATCCGGTTGCCGACGCGACGGAACTGTGCGCTCGCGGCATCGACGCTGAAGACGTGGCCGTCGTAGCCGTCCATCGCGGCCACCCGGAATCGTGAACCCTCGGGCAGCCCGGTGACGGTGAAGAGGGTCTTCTCCTTCTGGTTCCGCTCGTAGTAGCGGTAGCTGGTCAGCGGACTGGGGTAGGCCCGCAGATCGAGAGGCGGCACGACGTCGTCGCGCAGGACGTAGCGGTCCGAGGCCGAGACCATGCCACTGCCCAGGAAGACCGACGAGCCGCCGGCCACGGCCAGCACCGCGACGGCCGCGGCGATGCGCTGGCGCTGGGCAGATGTGTTGGTACGCCGACTCGTCAGCAGGTGGGCGTTGTCCTGGTGTTGACGCAGCGCGGTCCGCCAACCGGCCCAGGCCAGGGCGGTCACGCAGAAGACGGCACCCTGTGCGGCGGCCGACGGGGCGATCTTGGTGCCCCACAGGATGCCGACGACGAGCAGGACGGCCGCCGGGGCGAGGGCCCACAGGTGACGGCGGGCCCGCCGGGCGAGGCTCACCGCCACGACGGCACACACGAGACCGGACAGGTAGGGCACGACCGCGGGCCCGGTGAAGGACGAGGCCGGGACGCTCACAGTGAGGAGGTCGCGCCAGGCCTGGTAGGTCAGGACGAAGAGTCGGTTGGCGGTCTCGGGTGTGGGCACCACGCCGCCGAGC
Source organism: uncultured Actinomycetota bacterium (assembly GCA_963806925.1). GTDB lineage: Bacteria > Actinomycetota > Actinomycetes > Propionibacteriales > Nocardioidaceae > Nocardioides. The sequence continues at coordinate 16,928 of CAWEAI010000004.1, forward strand.
GTCGTGCTCGGGAGGGCCAGCGGGCCGCCGAGGGCGACGAAAGCCGCCAGCGCGGCTGCTGCCACGCCGAACACCGACCAGCGGCGCCAGGCACCCAGCGCGGCGACGCTCGTGCCGAGGAGCACACCACCGCCGGCGGCGACGTAGCCCGAGGCGTCGGCGAAGACCGGGCCGAACGCGAGCACGCCCATGCCGAGGAGCAGCAGCATGGCGGCCACGTCGACGATCTCGGCGAGGGGAAGGCTCCTGCGCCGCTCGCCCAGCGTTACCTGGGTGGTGCCGGGCTCGGTCAGCGAGGGTCGGGTCAACGGGCTCATCGCATCGTCCTCACGGCGCGTGGCAGGTCATCGAGGCCCGAGAGGTCCAGCACGGTGAGCCTGCCGATGCGTCGCCGGGCAACGGTCTGGGCGTCGGCACACCGCACCGCAAAGGTGAACGCGTCGAGGGGAGCCACCCGATCGGCGGCCCTGAGCGCGCCTGCCTCTGTGGCACCTCCGGTCACGAGGGCGACGATCGAGGCACCCGGCACCATCGCCACTCCCTCCTCGGCGAGGCCCGGGACCGCGGCAGCGCCGGGGACGAGCTCCACGCGGGAGAGCTCGTCGAGGAGCCCGCGACCGCTGGGGAAGCGGAGACGTCCCGCCTGGGTCACGACCGAGAGGTCGCGGTCCTCACGCAGGCACTGCAGGCCGAGGGACGCCACGCTCGAGACGGCGATCTCGAAGTCCGCAGCGGAGGCGTAGTCCTCGGGGCGTACCGACAGCAGGAGCAGCAGGTGGGACCTCCGCGTCTCCTCGAAGACACGCACCATGAACCTGCCGGTGCGGGCTGTCGTCTTCCAGTGGATGGCACGGCGGTCGTCACCCGGCACGTAGTCGCGCAGGGCATGGAAGGAGACATCGAGAGCTCGAGAGGTCCTGGGTGGTGACTCCCTCGACGTCCTTGAGGAACCCGGCGTGACTGGTGTCGATGAGGATCGTCCTCGGGTGGACGAACAGCTCGACCTGCTCGGTCCAGCGCTGGGCGCGACGCAGCAGCTGGAGCGGGTCAGCCCGCACCGAGACGACGGGACCCACCGGGATGACCCCACGACGGCGGGTCGGAACGGCGAAGAGCTCCTCGTGCTCGTCCTGCTTGCCGAGTGCGGGCAGGTCGAACGATGCGACGGCACGAGCGACCGGGAGCTCGATGCGGGTCGGCAGCAGCGACCGCTTGCCCCGGTTGCGGATCAGCAGCCGCCCGAGCGCGTCGTCACCGACCTGGACGCGCTCGTCGTTGAGGGCGATGTCCACGTCGTACGCCGTCTTGCCGAGGACCCAGGCCAGGGCGGCGAGGAGCGCAACGCCGAGAGCCGTCGCCGCGACGGTGAGCTCGGACCAGCCCCGATCGAGGCCGACGACGAGCGTGAGGACCAGGCTGGCCAGGGCCACCCAGCCGAGCGGTGTGACGAACCCCCCGACCGTCGTCAGGCGCCGACGCGCGGACGCGGTCCGGTCCCACACGTCCTCCGCGGTGCCGCGAACCCGCTCCCAGGCCGGCGACGTCCCGAGGCCCGAGACCCAGCGGGAGGCGTCCACGCGGGGCAGCCGGCCACGCGCCTGCGCAGCCGGGGTCGCGGAGCTCACGCCCCCACTCCAGAGTGATCCATCAGACGCCGGCCCCGCGCAGCATGGGGGCCTCGACCCGGTCGAGCGCCCGGCCGATGACGGCTTCGGCGGTCGCACCGGCGAACTCGGCCTCGGGCGACATCACCAGGCGGTGACCCCACACAGACAGAGCCAGCTCCTTGATGTCGTCCGGGAGCACGTAGTTGCGGCCACGTGCGGCCGACCAGACGCGGGCGGCCCGCACCATCGCGATCGAGCCTCGTGTCGACACTCCCAGCGTGGTGTCGGAGTCGTCGCGGGTGCCCTCGGTGAGGCGCTGGACGTAGTCGAGCACGGCGTCGTCGACGTGGTTGGCCTTGACCAGGTCGGCCATCTCGGCGACGGCCGAGGTCGAGATCATGGGCTGCAGCGTCTGCGTACGGTCCGGCGAGGCGGACCCCGCAAGCACCTGGATGGCTGCGGCCCGGTCCGGGTAGCCGACCGAGGTCTTCATCAGGAAGCGGTCCAGCTGGGCCTCCGGGAGGCGGTAGGTCCCCGCCTGCTCGATCGGGTTCTGGGTCGCGATGACCATGAAGGGGCGCCCGGCGTCGTACGACGTGCCGTCGACGGTGACGTGGCCCTCTTCCATCACCTCGAGCAGCGCCGACTGGGTCTTGGGTGATGCGCGGTTGATCTCGTCGGCCAGCACGATCGAGGCGAAGATCGGTCCCTTGTGGAACTCCCATCGCGACGTGGACTGGTCGTAGATCGTCGTGCCGGTGATGTCGGACGGCAACAGGTCCGGGGTGAACTGGATCCGGCTGTGGCTGCCCTGCACGGTCGCGGCGATGGCGCGTGCCATCGCGGTCTTGCCGGTGCCGGGTGCATCCTCGAGGAGCAGGTGCCCCTCGGCCAACATGCAGGTGAGAGCCAGCCGGATGACCGGGGCCTTGCCCAGCAGGGCCTGGCCGACGTTGTCGGTGAGCTTGGCGAACGAGTCCGCGAACCACGCGGCGTCGTCAGTGGTGATGGTCATCGTAGGTTCTCGTCCTTCGCTTGGATGCCGAGGTCATTGCTGTTGACATGTGCCGTAGTCGTTTCCGACGGCGAAGTTCCCTGAAGCATTCGGACGGCCCGGTGGGCCCGTGGGCACGCTCCATCCCCAGTTGCCGTTGGCGTCGACGCGGATGGTCCCGTACCAGTCGGGCGACCCGATCCCGCCGACGAAGCAGTAGACGTTCGAGTTCGGTTGGAATCTCTCGAGCAGGAGCTCGACGTAGTAGCAGCCGGAGGAGTAGGTGCACCCCGCGGTGTACTGCGAGCCCTTCCTCCAGTTGTCGACCGACGCAGCCCACGAGGTCCCGGCGTCTGCGGCCTCTGCACCCCAGCCGGCCTGATTCTGTGCACGGACCCGGATGTCCACCCGCGTACCGGGGCCGACATTCACCGCTCGCGACCCGGTCTGGCCCACCGACTCCCATCCACCGTTGTTCACGCTGATCTGGGTGCCTGTCACCGCACGGCCATTGCCGGTGGATGAGGAGTTCCACGAGAAGGTGACCGAGCGATAGCCATCAGAGTGGGACACGGATGGAGCGGTGGGAGGGCCGTAGGCGTTCGCCGTGTCGGAACGGGCGTCACCCACCGCCGTCTCGCCGCGCACCGTGCTGGTGGCCCAGACCTCGACCGTGACGTCACGGCCGTTGACGAAGGTCCCGTTGGTCACGGTGCCGCCACCAGAGGGGAGCACTCCCGAGCCTCCGCCGGCGCGCCACCGGTAGGTGACCTCGCCAGGTGATGCACCGTTGCCGGCAGCCGCCCCGAAGGTGATCCTGACCGTGTTGTTGGCTCCGGTCTCCTGCGCCTGGAGGTTGCTCACGGGCCCCGGCTTCTGGAAGAAGCGCTGCGGCACGGACGCGGGAGACGCCTCGCCCTGGCCCGCCTTGTTGGTGGCGCGAACGGTGAAGGTCACGTCGGTGGTGGAGGCGTCCATCAGGACCTCCTGGCTGGTGCCAGTGATGCCGTTCCACGTCCGCCCGTTGCTGGCCGACAGCGTGTAGACGAGGTTGTTGTCGCCGTTGCCGTTGGGGGCCGTCCACGACACGGTCGCGGAAGGCTGCGTCGCATCGGGGGCGCGCTTCTGCACCGACGGGGCAGCCGCAGCGAAGGGCACGCCCGCAGGGATGATCGGTGCTGACGCCGGCGACGGATCACTGGGCTCCGGGTGCTCGTTGTGGGCGAGCACCTGGAACGTGTACGCCGTCCCATTGACCAGGTTGTCCACCGTCGTGCTGGTGCCCGCGATGCCGTCGATCTGGGTGACCCCCGCGGCGTTCCCGGGGCTCAGCAGGATGCTGTAGGACGTCACGGCGCTGAAGTCGCCGACCGGCCGGTTCCACTGGAGACGCACGGACTTGTCGCCGAACTCCCCGGACACCGAGCTCGGCGGGTCCGGCCGCTGGTCGGGCTTGACCGGGTTCGAGGCGGACGATCGCTCCGACGTACCGATCTCGTTGGTCGCCGTGACGGTGAACGTGTACTCGACGGCGTTCTTGAGTCCCACCACCGTGCACGTGGTCAGCTGCCGGCACTGCTGGGTCCCGCCGCCCCACTGCGCCTCGTAGCTCGTGATCACAGAGCCGTTGTTCGGCGGTGCCGACCACGACAACGTCACCGTGCCGGACTCGTGGGTCTCCGCCTTGAGGCCCGTCGGCGCCTCGGGCCGGTCACGGACGGTCACCCGGATCAGCCCGTCCACCTGTCGCGTCGGGTCGCCCGTCGCATCGCCCACCGAGAAGCGCACCGTCAGCTGACCGTGCGTGCCGGTGTCCGGGGTGATCGTCACCTTGGTGCCCGACAGGGCGACCCGGCCGGTTGCCTCGCCCCCGGCCAGGTCGGCACTCAGCACGGTGACGGGCTTGCCCTCCGCGGCGAACGGGTTGGTCACGGACCTGGCGATGTCGACGACCTCGGCGACACCCGCCTCGGCATCACTGATCTCGATCGGCTGGATCTGGATGAGCGGACGCGTCGACGAGACGACGGTCACCGGGACCTTGGCGCTGACCGGCTCGGTCGAGCCGTCCGTGACGGTGACGCTCGCCAGCAGGGAGGTCCCGGCCGGGGTGTCCGCGGCAGCTTGCGCACGCAAGGTCGTGCCGGACAGGGAGACCTTCACCCGAGCGGTGTCGCCCTCGACCTGGCCCAGCGAGAAGACGAGTTGCTCGAGGTCGCCAGGATCGGCGTCGGTGACCATCGCACGCAGGTTGGCCTCGACCGCGTCCTCCCCCGGCGCGACCTTCAGCTCAGTCGGCGTGAACACCGGCGGCGACGACGTCTTCGTCTGCTTGTCCTTGTCCGTCTCACCACTCTCGAGGGGCAGCACCTCGATGGGGATCGACAGGGTGGCGAGCAGGCCGGACGCATCGTCGGCGTCGCTGCCGTCGGTCACCTCGAAGGTGACGGCAGAAGGCCCGGAGAAGCTCTTGTCCGGGGTGAAGGAGACGACTCGCTGGCTGACCGCCTTGGCCGTGCCACCTGGACCGGCCTGCACCGTGTTGCCGAAGGTCAGGACGGGTGAGCGACCTGCGCGTACTGGACGACGTGGTCGGCGAGGGCCAGCTCGACGGTCTGGCCAGCAACGACCTCGACCGGGCGGCGCTCGGGTCGACG
>CAWEAI010000005.1:0-278931 GCA_963806925.1 uncultured Actinomycetota bacterium
GAGGTCCTCGGCTTCGGGGTCGGGGACTCCGAGGACGGCGCGTTCTGGACCGCGTTCCTGCGCTCGCTCAAAGCCCGCGGCCTGACTGGGACGAAGCTGGCGATCTCCGATGCCCACGCCGGGCTCAAGGCCGCGATCAGCGCCGTCATGATCGACGCCACCTGGCAGAGGTGCCGGGTCCATTTCCTGCGCAACGTCCTCGGTGTGGTCCCGAAAGGATCGGCCGAGATGGTCGCCGCCGCGATCCGCACCATCTTCGCCCAGCCCGACGAACGACATGCCGGAATGCAGCTCGACGTCATCGCCAGCATGCTCGGCAAGCAGTTCTCCAAGGTCGAGGAGATGCTGCGCGAAGCAGCCGATGACATCACCGCGTTCGCCGACTTGCCCTCGCGCACTGGAAGAAGATCTGGTCGACCAACCCGTTCGAGCGGGTCAACAAAGAGGTCAAACGCCGCACCGACGTCGTCGGGGTCTTTCCCAACCCCGAAGCCCTGCACCGCCTCGCCGGCTGCATCCTGATCGAGATCCACGACGAATGGCAGATCGCCGAACGGCGCTACCTCTCGGAGTCCTCGATGGCCCTGATCGACAACACCACCGACCAGGAGGTGGTCACCCCCGAACTCGTCGCGTCATAGTTAGACCAGACCCACCGCGAAGCCGCACACGATCGCCGGCAGTTACACCACGCGGAGGGACGTCACCGCCCGACCATGGTGCAGTCGCCTACCGATGCCGAGGGTCAGGTCGGGCTGATCGAGGTGAAGGTCGAACGTCCCTACGGGGCTTACGCGCAGTCCTATGCCGAGGCGGTGGCACTTGCGCGTTCAGACGTTGACAGCTATGTGACCGCGTTTGATGGGGCCGCACCCGTCGCGACGGGACGCTGCGCCCTACCTAATGACCGGTTTTGCTGACAGCTTTTTCATCCAGGTCGCGCTCTGTCGTCCCGCTGCTGATGGGACCCGCAGCGCCCGCGGCTGGGACTACACCAGCGACCTCGCCGTTCCCGGGCACCGTGGTCGCCTCGGCCAAGTACCGCCGGTGCAACACCTACCAGGACGACGAGGAGCAGGCTGAGGAGGAGGGCAACGGCGAGGTCGGCAACGGCGAGGTCGGCAAGGGCTTCAAGGGCAGCGCCCGTGACCTGATCCGCAAGCTGCGCGAGGCCGGGGTCAAGGGCGCCGAAGAGCTCAACCAGCTCAACGTCGCGTCACGAGCCATCGATGTCCGCTTGGCAAACGAGTCTGCCGAGGTACGGCTGCAGGCCTACGCCGCCAACGGCGTCCGGGAGCTTGAGAACATGCTGGCCCTCGAGTCCGAGCACGCGCGGCTCCTTGCCTCCGAGAGCCGGGTGGCCGCCACCCACCGGGGAGCAGCGACCTACGCGACCGAGCGCGGGGTCACCCAGGAAGTGGCGGAGAAGGTCGCGTCTACGGCCTTCCGTGAGGCCGCAGACGCACGAGTGTCGCAGTACGCGGCCTGGCGGGCCACGGAGCTCGGCGAGGCCGGTTCGGTCAAGCGCATCGCTCCGCGACTGACGGCGATGATGGAGAGGCTTCTCGCAAAGACCCTCACCCGGGCAGTTCTCGGTCGCGCGGTTATTTTCATCCCCTACGTGGGTCAGGCCATCTTTGCAGCATGGCTCGTCTACGACACCGCGACCCTGATCTGGGATCTGATGAAGATCGTCGGATGGGGCGACCCCCACCTCGTCACCTTGGACGGGGCTCCACCCTACGACCTTCAGTCCGCCGGTGAATTCACGATGCCCCGGGCCCGCGACCCTGACTTCGAGGTACAGGCACGATCTTTCACCGCCTGGAACGACACCACCTCGATCACCCAAGGCCTCGCGGTGCGGGCCGGGGAACGAACCTCCAGATCCTGTCTACCGGCGCGCTGATCATCGCGGGCGAACCGATCGTCCTCGACGACGGCGGGATGGAACCGATGGAGGACGGCTCCACGGTCAGCCGCACCGGCAACAATACCTGATCGCCAGCGCCGACGGACGCGTTGTGGTCGGTTACGACGCTGCCAACTACCAGGTGCGGATGAGCGTGGCTCCCGGCGTGGTCACTGAAGGCCTTCTCGGGGATAACGACGGCGTAGCAACCAACGACGTCCGCACCAGCAACGGCGAGCAGCTGCCTGCTCGCGTCGCTCAGCAGGTCCTGCACGGCCGGTACGCCGATTCGTGGCGAGTCACCGATGCGTCGTCGGCCTTCTATGCACGACGACGACGAGTCGACGGCCACCTACACCGACAAGTCTTTCCCGACGAACGTGGTGACCATCGGCGATTTCCCGGCGATCGAGATCGAAGCATCCCGCAGGCGTGCCGGAGCAAGGGCGTCGCGGACGGGCCGCAGTTCGACGATTGCGTCTACGACGTGCTCGTGATGGGCGATGCCTCCTACGCCACGGCGGCGGCTGCGGTAAAGGGCGAGCTGATCGACCCCCACGCCGTGTCCTTCGACGCCGACGGCGTGCTGGACGAGGACTTCGTTTCTCCTGTGGCAGCGAACTTCGCCTTCCCGTCATACCTCGACGACCCGGCCACATCGCGCGTGGCCGGACCGATCTTCGACACGCCCGGCTACTCCTTCTACGCACTCGACGCGCCTCGTCATCACCGGCTCGAGCTGACCCTGGACCTGATTGCCTACGGCGCGGTCGAGACGGACAGCGCGACCCAGTCAGTCGACGTCAAGATCGACGATCACGCACCCATCTCCGTACCGCTCGAGGGCGACCAAGCGGCGACTTCCACAGAAGACGCTGCCACGCTGGCTCGGGTGCGGAGCGGGGAGACCGCGGCCGGTACGCCCTTCACCGTCTACCGGTTGACCGCGCTCGCCGAGCACATCGGGAGCAGCCTCAAGATTGTCCTGGCCCCGCACGGGTTCCGGGGAGTGTTGGGCACCTCCCTCGGCGTCGATCGGGCGCGCGTCCAGCTTGCAACCACCCCGGCCGACAGCTTCGACGTGTCCTTGCCCTTCGGTGTGGGTGCGGGCAGCATCTCTCCGGCCCCGGCGCGGGCTCACTCGAGACCGCGTCAGCGCAGGACGATTACTTCACCGTGGACAGCGAGCGTGATCTGGTGCTCGATGTCGACGGGTGCTTCGCTCCACAGGTCGCCTTGGTGTCCCTCACCAGCGGTGAGCAGATCGCGGCGGACCGGCCCGGCTGTGGAGACCGGGTTTTCGCCGACGTGCCGGCGGGTGACTACGTACTCAAGGTCTGGGTGGCGGGCGGTCCGCGCGACTACGCCTTCGGTCTGCTCGACGGCCCCGCGCCCCAGCGCTTCGACTATCAACTTGGCCAGACAGTCTCCGATGGATCCATCGGGGACACCGCCACCCCCGGTGCGGGCAACCTCGAGCAGCGGCCTCGCTCGACGTCTACGACCTGACGGTCACAGAGCCCGGGACCTGGCTTTTCCTCGGCGAGGGGGATGTGCGCCAACTCGCGGGTGGTGCCGGTCGGGGGAGGCGCTTCCCTGGGCAGCATCTGTGGCCAGCGTCAGATCGCACTCGCCGCCGGTGACTACCGCATCGAGGTCCCGGGCGCAGGAGGAGGCCCGACGGGCGCCTACTCCTTCGAGTCGCTTCCTATGAGCGACGGCGCTGAGGTTCCTGTCAGTATCCCGCTGGATGGAAAGCCAGTACGAGCAGCCCTAGGTGCCCAGCAGAACGCCTCGTTCAGTGTGACTGCTTCCGGTGGGGAGCGGGTGCGGGTGTGGCTGGACAGCTTCAGTGGTGACTATTACGTCCCGAACTACTGGGGTGGTGGGGTCACGATGCGGGTCTTTGCTCCCGATGGGACGAAGGTCTTCGAGACCGGTAACGCGGCGCCGGGCTGGCAGTGGGTGGTGGAGTCGGCTCAGGCCGGTGTCTACCGGGTGGTCGTGGATCCCCACGACAACGAGGCCGGCACCGTGACGCTGCGGGCCAAGGACGTCTCGGACCGCCAGGTCGAGATCCCGCTGGACGGCTCGGCGACCGCGGTGGCGTTGGACCGGCAGGAGAACGCCTCGTTCAATGTGACTGCTTCCGGTGGGGAGCGGGTGCGGGTGTGGCTGGACAGCTTCAGTGGTGACTACTACGTCCCGAACTACTGGGGTGGTGGGGTCACGATGCGGGTCTTTGCTCCCGATGGGACGAAGGTCTTCGAGACCGGTAACGCGGCGCCGGGCTGGCAGTGGGTGGTGGAGTCGGCTCAGGCCGGTGTCTACCGGGTGGTCGTGGATCTCCACGACAACGAGGCCGGCACCGTGACGCTGCGGGCCAAGGACGTCTCGGACCGCCAGGTCGAGATCCCGCTGGACGGCTCGGCGACCGCGGTGGCGTTGGACCGGCAGGAGAACGCCTCGTTCAACGTGCATGCTTCGGTGGGGAGCGGGTGCGGGTGTGGCTGGACAGCTTCAGTGGTGACTACTACGTCCCGAACTACTGGGGTGGTGGGGTCACGATGCGGGTCTTTGCTCCCGATGGGACGAAGGTCTTCGAGACCGGTAACGCGGCGCCGGGCTGGCAGTGGGTGGTGGAGTCGGCTCAGGCCGGTGTCTACCGGGTGGTCGTGGATCCCCACGACAACGAGGCCGGCACCGTGACGCTGCGGGCCAAGGACGTCTCGGACCGCCAGGTCGAGATCCCGCTGGACGGCTCGGCGGACCGCGGTGGCGTTGGACCGGCAGGAGAACGCCTCGTTCAATGTGACTGGTCTTCCGGTGGGGAGCGGGTGCGGGTGTGGCTGGACAGCTTCAGTGGTGACTACTACGTCCCGAACTACTGGGGTGGTGGGGTCACGATGCGGGTCTTTGCTCCCGATGGGACGAAGGTCTTCGAGACCGGTAACGCGGCGCCGGGCTGGCAGTGGGTGGTGGAGTCGGCTCAGGCCGGTGTCTACCGGGTGGTCGTGGATCCCCACGACAACGAGGCCGGCACCGTGACGCTGCGGGCCAAGGACGTCTCGGACCGCCAGGTCGAGATCCCGCTGGACGGCTCGGCGACCGCGGTGGCGTTGGACCGGCAGGAGAACGCCTCGTTCAATGTGACTGGTCTTCCGGTGGGGAGCGGGTGCGGGTGTGGCTGGACAGCTTCAGTGGTGACTACTACGTCCCGAACTACTGGGGTGGTGGGGTCACGATGCGGGTCTTTGCTCCCGATGGGACGAAGGTCTTCGAGACCGGTAACGCGGCGCCGGGCTGGCAGTGGGTGGTGGAGTCGGCTCAGGCCGGTGTCTACCGGGGTGGTCGTGGATCCCCACGACAACGAGGCCGGCACCGTGACGCTGCGGGCCAAGGACGTCTCGGACCGCCAGGTCGAGATCCCGCTGGACGGCTCGGCGACCGCGGTGGCGTTGGACCGGCAGGAGAACGCCTCGTTCAATGTGACTGCTTCCGGTGGGGAGCGGGTGCGGGTGTGGCTGGACAGCTTCGTAGTGGTGACTACTACGTCCCGAACTACTGGGGTGGTGGGGTCACGATGCGGGTCTTTGCCTCCCGATGGGACGAAGGTCTTCGAGACCGGTAACGCGGCGCCGGGCTGGCAGTGGGTGGTGGAGTCGGCTCAGGCCGGTGTCTACCTGATGGCGCTCACCGAAATTCCCCAGTGATGCTCGTCGAAATTCCCCACCCTGGGCGGTGTGTCACTGTAGCGGTCGGCGGGTGCCGGTCGCTGTTTGTCGGAGGGCCTCGTTCTTGGGCGTGGTGGTCGCGCAGGCGGTAGGAGTCGCCGTCGAGGTTGAGCACGACGGAGCGGTGCAGGAGTCGGTCGAGCATGGCGGCGGCGACGGTGGTGTCGCCGAGGACCTCGCCCCAGGACGCGACGCCGCGGTTGGTGGTGAGCACGATGCTGGTCTTGAGGTAGCGCTGGGACACGACCTGGAACAGCGCGGAGGCGGCTTCGCCGGGTAGCGGGAGGTAGCCCAGCTCGTCGATGACGAGGAGCGTGGGGCCGGCGAAGAACCGCATGGTGGTGGACCAGCGGCCCTCGATCGCGGCGCGGTGGCAGCGGGCGGCGAGGTCGGCGGCGGTGGTGAAGTAGGTCCGGTAGCCGGCTTCGGCGGCGGCTCGGCCGAGTCCGACGGCGAGGTGGGTCTTCCCGACGCCGGGTGGTCCGATGAGGAGCACGTTGGTCGCGGTCTCGAGGTAGCGGCAGGTCGCGAGCTCGTCGATGAGCTTGCGGTCGACGCCGGGGGCGGCGTCGTAGTCGAAGTCGTCCAGCGTGGCCGGGGTCGGCAGCGAGGCGAACCGGAGCCGGCCGGCGAGCTTGCGGGCTTCGGTGGCCTCGACCTCGCGGGCCAGGAGGTGCTCCAGGGTCGCGGTCATCGACCAGCTGCTCGGCTTCGGCTTGGGCGAGCACGCTGGGCAGGTGCTCGGCGGCGGCGGTGAGCTTCAGCGTGGCGAGGTGGCCGCGCAGCTGCTGGTAGAGGCTGGCCTGGCGTGCCAGTCATCGGCGCCGGCATCGGTGGCGTGATCGGGGTGTGGTCATGTGAGGGTGTTCCTTCCTTGTGCTGCTCGGTCGTACTTGGCGAGGTCGATCACGACGTCGTCGTTGACGGCGTTGGCGTCGGCGGGTTGCTGGGCGGCGCGGAGCGCCTCGGCGGCTGCGCGGGCTGCTGGCGCCGGGTGGGATCCGTTCCTTGCGGCGGTGCGGGCGGCTGGTGTCGTGGCCGGCCAGGACGAGCTGCTCGAGGGCGATCGACGTGGCCGTGGTCGCGGACCATCACCCCGGCGCCGTCGGGTGCGAGGTCGTGGCGGGCGATCACGATCGCGCCCCGGAGGCGGTGGCGATGTCGACGTGCTCGGCGCCGAGCCGCTGCGACACGACGACCTGGGCGCGGGCGAGCTCGGGTGGGACGGAGTAGAAGTTCCCGCGCCAGGCGACCAGCGCCTGAGCTGAGACGATCCGTTCCTCGGTGATCGTGGCCGGGAACGGCTTCGTCGGGACCGGTGCGAGCGGCTCTCGTTCAGCGATCGTCAGCACGCTGGCCCGGCCGTCGACGTGGGAGCGGCGCAGCCGGGCGTCGCCACGCGGTGGCGCACCACTGGTCGAGCGACGCCTGGGCTTGCTCGACGGTGACGTCGTCGGGCAGGGTGCGCCACCAGCGTTGCGCGGCGGTGTGGTTGGCCTTCTCGACCACGCCCTTGCGGTTCCCGCGCCGTGGCGGGCAGATCGCGACCTGGACGCCGTAGTGCTTGGCGACCGCGGCGAACGTCGCGGTGACCTTCCCGGAGCTCGGGGTGGCACACGGTGGCCATCCGGTCGAAGCGCCACTTCTTGCGTCAGCCCACCCAGCTTCCGGGTGGTCGTGTCCAGGGCGTCGATCAGCTGGGCCTGGTCCTCGGCCGCGCGCGAGAGTGCCGCGCCAACGCCCGGAGTGCGCCAGGGCACCCGACCAGCAGGTGCGCGTTCGTGCCCCACCCCCAGGACGCGGGCGGGTCGGGCAGCTCGACCCAGTCCCACTGGGTCTCCTCACCCGGCGGGTGCTCGATCACCGCGACGGCGCGGCCCTTCGTCGCCGAGCACGGCTCGCAGTGCGGCCGCAGGTCCCGGTCGCGGATCTGGCGGGTGAACGTCGGGTACGACCGGTCGTAGCCCAGCTCGACGACCTCGTCGAACAACGTCACCGCCCACAGGTGCGGGTCCTCGGTCAGCCGCGCGCGGACGTAGTCGACGAACGGCTCGAACGGATCCGTCCTCGGCGGGCTTGCGCACGCCGGCGACCCGCTCGCCGGCGAGGTAGGCGCGGATGGTCTTGCGGTCCCGGCCCAGGTGCCGGGCGATCGCCGAGATCGTCCATCCCTGGCGACGTAGTGCGTGGACGTCGATGTCTTCCTCCCGTGTCAGCATGGGAAGCGAGGGCTCCTTCGAGTAGATGGCGTGTGGTCAGAGACCGCCATCATCGAAGGAGCCCCACCCGCTTCCGGCGGAGCCACACGGGTGGGGAATTTCAGTGAGCAGAACTGGGGAGATTCAGATGAGCGCCGTCACCGGGCCCTACCCCCGGTTCTTGGACACGGGGTTGATTACGCAGCGGTTGGCAGCGTAGCGGTGTAGCTGGTCTCGTAGTCGATCGGGGATTGGTAGCCGCACCAGGAGTGGCGTCGCTTGGTGTTGTAGCGGGTCAGCCATCTGAAGACCTGCCGGCGGCAGGTGAGCTCGTCGGGCCAGCAGGCGGCGTCTTGGAGGACCTCTCGTCTTCAGGGTGGCGTTGAACGACTCCGCGAGCGCGTTGTCGGCCGAGGTTCCGACGGCACCCATGGACTGGGTGACGCCGAGGCTCTGCTGCAGAGCTTGGCGTAGTCCTTCGAGGTGTAGACCGACCCGTGGTCGCTGTGGAAGATCGCCCCGGCCAGCGGCTGCCGCGGGTCGCGGCGGCGTCCTTGAGGGCGTCTTCGACGAGGCTGGTGCGCATGTGGTCGGCGATCGCCCAGCCGGCGAGCCGTCGGGAGTAGCAGTCGATCACGGTCGCGAGGTACAGGTTCGACCCGTCGGCGAGTCGGCAGGTAGGTGATGTCGCCGACGTAGCGCAGCCCCGGCGCATCGGCGGTGAAGTCCCGCTTGAGCAGGTCGGGCACCTTCTGGTCGGACGGCTCGGGGATGGTGGTGCGCACGCGGCGCTTCTTGACGTAGCCGGCGATCCCGGCCGCGCGCATCACCCGCGCGACCCGCTTGTGGTTGACCCGCTCCTCAGCAGGGGCGCCGTCGTTGAGCTCGGCGGTCACCCGTGGCGCGCCGACGGTGTTGTCGGCCGTCGTGGATGACCCGGATCCGTGCGCGAGCGCCGCGTCCGCGGCCGCACGCGCGGCCCGGGCCGGTGCGCCTGCCTTCCAGGCGTAGTAGGAGGAACGCTCGATCTCGACGAGCTCACACAGTCGCTTCACCTCGAAGGTGGCGGAGTTGTCGGCGACGAACTGGAAGCGACTCACCAGCGCGTCTCCCCGGCGAAATACTTGGCCGCCCGCTGGAGGATCTCCCGCTCGGTGGTCAGCTTCGTGGTCTCGACCTCGAGCTCGGCGACCCGGGCTTCGAGCCGGGCGATCTTCTGCTCGGGCGTCTCATCGACTGGCCCCGACGAGGCCGTCGATGGCGGACGCTTGGACTGCAATGGGCTGGAGGTCAGCGTCCCGTCCGCAGCGGTCTTCTTGCCGGTGCCGTACGCCTCGAGCCAGTGACGCAGCGTGCCCCGCACGATGCCCAGGTCCTCAGCGATGCCGCGGACCGTGGCCCCCGGCGTGGACTCGTACAAGTCGACGGCCTGACGACGGAACTCCTCGGAGTAGTTCTTCCTGGCCATGATTCTTCGATCATCTCGCTTCTCCCTGCCCAGCAGATGCTGGATTCAGCGTGTCCAAGAACCGGGGTCAGGCCCCGTCAGTGCCGTTGGTTCCGGTCGCCTCGGGCTCGCTCGGCACTGCTCGAGCACCTAATGGGCATGAGTACGACGAAACTGGGGCTGGAGCCCCTCATCAGGGTCGACGGCGAGGCCAAGCATCTGGCCAACGGCCAGGATCTCGGCCGCCGTTACCGGACGTACAAGGTGCCCGCGAAGGCCAAGCACCGACACCCGATCGCCGGCTACACCTCACGATCTCGATACCGAAGTCGGCGAGCGTGCTGTGGGGGTCTCCGACGCTGGGGCGCGGGCGATCATCGTCGACGCCCACCACGCCGCCGTCGCCGAAACGATGGACGTCCTGGAGCGGAGGTCCTTGCGACCCGCGGCGGCGCAAAGGGACGCAACGGAGGTGTCGCGCGGCTCGACGCCACCGGCGTCATCTCGACGAGGCGATCTTCAGCGACCACCTCACCGACGCTCTCGGCGTCGACTGGGAACGAAGTCGCCAATCATGGCCGCCGTCCTCGTGCTGCCACGATCATGAAGCTGCCCCAGCGAGCCAACCTCGCTCACCGGCCCGAGAAGCAGATCCACTTACTTGGCCGACCTCACCTCCATGTGCGCGGTCGTGCTGCTCACAACGTCGGCGAGCGCGCTCTTCGACTCTGGGGTTCAGCGTCCACGCCTCACTCCACGAAAGAGGCGGGCTCTGACCAACCTCGCACGCCCTGGAGAGCGTGACCGACGACCGTGCGAAGACGATCGCGGAGCTCGTCAAAGATGCGGTGCTGAGCAGAGCTGACGGCTCGCTCCATCGTCGCGCCGGGCCCGTCACGGGCGGCACGGTTCACGACCCGTCGGCAGGTCGGCGCTGGGCCCGTCGACGAGGACTCGACCTCGACCTGGTCGAAGCTGTTGTAGATAGGCGCCGGCTGGCTATCATTCACGAGGGGAGTGGGTCGACCGCCGCGGGCCAGGCTCGCATCTGGCGAGTGCGTGGTACGAGCCGAACCAGCGACAGGATACGGAGGCGTCGTGTCGCATCACACGACGAGGCTGTTGCGGGTGACCACCTGGTTGGCGCTTGCGCTCGGGTTTGTCTATGCGGCCTTGCTCATACCCGGGGTGCGGACGACGCCTGGCTACCAGCCATACATCGACTGGTGGCTCAACATGACGGTCGACGCCCTGGTCATCGCCGTGGTCGCGGCCCGGATCGTGGCCGACCGGACCGATCGGATGGCGTGGCTGATGATGGGCGCGGGGTTGTTTGCCGCCTTCCTCGGGAGCACCGCGTACTTCGCCTACTACCAACACCTCGACCCGATCCCGAGCCCGTCATGGGCAGATGCCGGATGGTTGCTCTTCTACGTACTGCTCGCCATCGGGCTCGTGCTGCGACTACGCAGCCGAGCGCGCAACATGCCGTTCAGCTTGTCGCTCGACGGGATCATCGCCGGCCTGACCGCCGTCGCATTGGCGGAGACCTACGTTCCCGGTGCAGCCGTGCCCAGCGGAGAGGATGTCGCCGCGCTGACCGCCGCCTATCCCAGCGCCGACCTGCTCCTTCTGGCGCTGGCGGTGGCTGCGCTGGTCATGCTGGGCAGGAGCGCGGGATGGTCGTGGTGGCTGCTCTGCGCCTCGTTCGCGACCTTCTTCGTGACCGACGCCATCTACGCGCAGATGGTGGCTTACGGCACCTACACCGGTGGCCAGCCTGTCGACATGGGTTGGCTGGGGGCACGTCTGTTGTTGGTCGGCGCGGCCGTCGTCTCCTTGCGCGCGACGGAGTCGCGGGCGGTGGACCTGGAGGGAGTCAGCGTGCTGGCCCTGCCGGGTCTCTGCGGCCTCGCCATCCTCGGCCTGCTGTTCCACGGAACCCAGTTTCACATCAGCACCTTGGCCTCGGTCGCTGCCATCTCGGCCGGAGTCCTCATGGTGGGGCGGACGGCGCTCACCTTTCAGGAGCTGCGGGCGCTCACGGAGGCCCGCGAGCGGGCGCTGAGCACGCGTCTGATTGAGGCTCAGGACGACGAACGCGCCAGGATCGCCGAGGACGTCCATGACGACTCGGTCCAAGCGATGGCGGCCGTCGCCCTGCGGCTGAGCGTGCTCCTCAAGCGGCTGCGCGATCGAGCGCCGGAGGAGGTGCCCGCCGTCGAGGCCGTGGTGGACACGGTGCACAGCGCGAGCGGCCGGCTCCGTCACCTGCTGTTCGAGCTGGAGACTCCCGTCCTGAGTGGGACGTTGTCCGAGGGCCTCCGCGACGCTGCCGCTCAGATCTTCGAGGACTCTGGCGTGGCCTGGGCGGTGCTGGACCGAGGCGAGGCCGACCTTTCCCAACAGGTCCGGATCTCGGCGTACCGGATCGCACGTGAAGCGATGGTGAATGCTCGGAAGCACGCTCATGCAACCTCCGTCACCGTTACCGTCGACGCGACCGGGACCGGTGTGGAAGTTCAAGTTGTGGACGACGGGAGGGGGACGTCGAGCATGACGACGGCACGCTCCACGCGCCGGCACTCCGGAGTAGTGGCGATGCGCGACCGTGCGCTCGCGTCCGGCGGCTGGTGGCGATCGGAAGCCGGCCCCAACGGGATCGGCACCATTGTGTCGTTCTTCCTCCCGCTCTCCGGCGCAGCCGCCACCCCCCACGCCGCGAGTCGAGGTCCTCAAGCACGACAAGGCATGTACAGGCGGCGTCCGACCTCCGCGAACAAGGTTCAGTGATGCAGCGGCGCGGGCGTCGACCGTGAGCGGACAGGCCGAACCGGCGGTACGACGTGAGTTCATGGACACCGAACCGGCCGCGAGGGCGTGGTCAACGTGCACCACCGCCTCGTCAGGTGCCAGCCTTGCGTCAGAAACGAATCGGGCGCAGGACCTCGTTCTCCTGCTCGAGGAGCCGGATCCGCTTCCTGGCATCACGGAGCTCGCCGTTGTCGGCGCTCGAGACTCCAGGGTTGGTCCCGTCCTCGACATCGGCGCAGCGTCGTGCGCGCAGACCGTTGCGCCGGTCTCGCTGCGCGATCGGTCGGCTGCGGGGCACGACGGTGGCGCATGGCGGGTCGTGCCGTGCGTATGGTGTGGACGTGCCCGACAACGTCCTGTGGATCGTCACGGACGACCAGATGCGCTCGACGCTGAGGTCGATGGACCGCACCTGGAGACGTCTGGTGCGCAAGGGCGTGCAGTTCCGACACGGGTACAGCGCGATGCCGCTGTGCGGACCGGCGCGCGCTTCGATCCTCACGAGTCGCTTCCCCCACAACCACGGGTGTTCCACCAACATGACCCATCAGCCCTTCGTGGCTCAGGGACACGACCGGGACACGGCGGCGACCAGGATGAAGGAGGCCGGCTACGACACCGGCTACTTCGGGAAGTACATGAACGGAATCGCCCAGGATCCGACGTACGTCGCCCCCGGTTGGGACCGCTGGGTGACGTTGCTCGACGGCATGATCGACGACCCCAGGGTGAACGTCGACGGCACCGTCCGCACAGTCGCCTCGCAGCGGGAGTTCGACGACTTCGCCGCCCAGCGGCTGCGCCGATTCATCCGTCGGCACCGCGAGGCCGGCCCGTGGTTCGCGGTGTACTCGCCGACTGCGCCCCACGGCCCCTACACGCCGAGCCCTGAGCACACCGATGACTTCGACGGGGTCTCCTGGGACCCGCCGGCGTTCAACGAAGCAGACATGAGTGACAAGCCCACGTGGCTACGAGACCTCCCGCTGCAGGACCGCCACCGGATGCGGAAGATCTACGAGGGCAAGCTCGAGGAGCTGCAGGACGTCGACGACCAGATCGGCAGGGTGCTGGACGTCCTGCGGCAGACCGGGCAGCTCCGAAGGACGTGGATCTTCTTCGTCTCCGACAACGGCTACCTGCTGGGCGAGCACCGGCTGCTGTCGAAGTCGCAGCCCTACGAGGAGGCGGCGGGGATCCCGTTCGCCGTGCGCGGGCCGCGTGTCGAGCCCCGCAACGTCGATGCGCTGGTCTCGCAGGTCGACCTGATGCCCACCACGCTGGACATCGCCGGCCTCGACCCGGACACCGGGCGAGAGCTCGACGGCCGATCCATGCTCGAGCCGCTCAGGTCCGGCGACTGGTCCTCGTGGCGACGCCGTCTGATCATCGAGAACACCCACCTCGACTGGGTGGTGCTTCGAGAGGGCGCCCACGCCTACGTCGAGCACCACGGCACCGGCGAGTGGGAGCTCTACGACCTCGAGAGCGACCCCCACCAGCTCGCGAACCTTCGCGACGCTGACATCGCTGATTGGGCCAGGAAGACCGCTCAGTTCTCGGGCACGCAGGGCCTCGCCCTGCGCAGGCTCGAGCAGTAGCAGCACGGCGATAGGGACGTCGAGTTCGCCGTGTTCAACTGCCCGTGAGCATCAGCAGTCGTGATGCTCACCGCGCCAGGCGCACTGCTCCGGGTGTTCCGCGAAGCGGGCAACGACGGCAGCATCAACCCCGCCAGCAGTCACCGAGCGAGGAGTGGGCCCGTGTCCAGCGACACCTTTGACCTGATGGACCAG
The DNA here is from genome assembly GCA_963806925.1 of uncultured Actinomycetota bacterium. GTDB lineage: Bacteria > Actinomycetota > Actinomycetes > Propionibacteriales > Nocardioidaceae > Nocardioides. The sequence goes on from CAWEAI010000005.1 coordinate 13,902, forward strand.
TGGGGTCCCGAGAAGGTCGTGTGCGTGAGCGACCGTAGGACCGGCATGCGCGGCGTCCTGGTCATCGACAACACCGCGCGTGGCATGGGCAAGGGCGGCACCCGGATGAGCCCCACCCTCTCCGTCCGGGAGGTGGCTCGCCTGGCCCGGACGATGACGTGGAAGTGGGCCGCGGTCGATCTGTTCCACGGAGGGGCCAAGGCCGGCATCCTCGGCGACCCGGGCTCGTCGCACGAGGAGGCCGTCCTGCGAGCCTTCGCGCGCGCGTTGCGCAACGAGGTGCCCGACGAGTACGTCTTCGGCCTCGACATGGGCCTGAGCGAGCGCGACGCCGCGATCTTCGTCGACGAGCTCGGCGACCGCGGCGCCGCGGTGGGGCTGCCCAGCGAGCTGGGCGGGTTGCCCTACGACCAGCTCGGCGTCACCGGCTTTGGTGTCGCCGAGGCCGCTGACGCCGCCGCGCGCGCCATCGGCCTACCCATCGGCGGCGCGACCGTCGCCATCCAGGGCTTCGGTGCCGTCGGTCAGGCCGCCGCCCGGCGTCTGGTCGAGCTCGGTGCGGTGATCACCGCGGTGTCGACGACGAGCGGCGCGGTCCTCGACCCCGGCGGCCTCGACATCGATCGGCTGGTCGACCTGCGGGCCGCGGTCGGCGACGACTGCGTGCGTGAGTACGGCGGCGCCGTCGGCCTCACCAGAAGCCCTCGAGGCGCCGACGCAGATCCTGGTTCCAGCAGCTCGCGAGGACGTCATCGATGCCGACCTCGCCACTCGGACGACCGCCCGACTGATCGTGGAGGGCGCCAACCTGCCGACCACGCCGGCCGCACGTGAGGTCCTGCACGAGCGCGGCGTCGTGGTCGTCCCTGACTTCATCGCCAACGCTGGCGGCGGCATCGTGGCCGCGGCCCACTCGATGGATGCCCGGAGGTCGCCCTTCACGGTCGACCCGGCCGACGTCTTCGCGATGATCTCGACCAAGATGCGTGCCAATGCCGAGACGGTCGTGACCGAGAGCAGACGGCGTGGCGTCACTCCGCACGTGGCCGCCCAGCAGCTGGCTGAGGACCGGGTACGTGCGGCCATGCGCCTGCGTGGCCAGATCAGCGACTGAGGCGAGAGGACACCTTCGATGACACGCCTGAGCACGTCACGCACAGTCGGTCCCACCGAGCTGCGCACGCAGTTCGCGGCGCGACTCTCCACCTTGTACGGCACCGAGGTCCCGGCGTACAACGCGCTCGTCGACGTCGCGCACGATGTGAACCGGCGAGTCCTCGAGCGCAAGGGTGCCGACGCTGAGCGTCTGGGCAGCATCGAGCGCGTGTCCGCGGAGCGGCACGGAGCCATCCGCGTCGGGACCCCGGCGGAGATGGGCCAGGTGGCCCGCGTCTTCGGTGCGCTCGGTATGCACCCGTGCGGCTTCTACGACCTGCGTGATGCTCATCCGGCGCCGATCCCGGTGGTCTCCACCGCTTTTCGCCCACTCGACCGCGGCGAGCTCGCGGCGAACCCGTTCCGGGTGTTCACCTCGATGCTGGTCACCGAGGACCGACGATTCTTCAATCGGGACCTCGAGCAGAGGCTGCAGGACTTCCTGGGTCGCCGCCGGTTGTTCCCCGAGGAGCTGCTGCACCTCGCGGACCGCGCGAGGGCGTACGGCATGCTCACCGCAGGCGATGCCGAACGCTTCCTCGAGCTGGCCACGGTCGCCTTCGCGCTCTCGACAGAGCCGGTCGACCGCGCCTGGTACGCCGAGCTGGAGGCAGTGTCCAGCGTCGCGGCGGACATCGGCGGGGTGAGCAGCACCCACATCAACCACCTGACGCCGCGGGTGCTCGACATCGATGACCTCTATGAGTCGATGCAGGCGCGCGGGGTCGAGATGATCGACGAGATCCAGGGACCGCCGCGCTGGGACGGGCCCGACGTGCTGCTTCGCCAGACCTCTTTCCGCGCCCTCGCGGAGGCGCGACGGTTCCGGGAGTCCGACGGTTCGGTGGGGACGGGCGCACTGCGGGTGAGGTTCGGCGAGGTCGAGGCTCGTGGGATCGCGCTCACGCCGCGCGGTCGCGACCACTACGACCGGATGGTGGCTGACGTGGACCGTCGCCTGAGCGATGCCGCGGCCGGGACCACCCGACAGGAGGTCGCCGAGCGTGTCTGGGAGGAGCAGCTCCCGCGGACCGAGCGAGAGCTCGCCCGCCAGGACCTGGCCTTCTTCACCTACCGGGTCGCGAACACGCGGGTCACGACCGCCGGTGTCGAGGACCGTCCCGGCGCGGGCAGGGTGGCCCTGCAGACGCTGGTCGACGCCGGCGTCGTGGTCGCCGAGCCGATCGTCTACGAGGACTTCCTGCCGCGTTCGGCAGCCGGCATCTTCGCATCGAACCTGACGGGCGCCTCCAGCTCGGACGCCGACCGAGGTGGCGCCGAGCGGGACCTGGATTGGCTCGCCGACGTCCTGGGACAGGAGGTCGCCGTGCCCGAGGAGGTGTACGCCGCCGAGGCCGCCGCTTCGATCGCGGAGGTGGAGCGGACACTGGGGAGTCCCGTCTGCTGAAACCCCTCGCTCGGGCGTCCGCGTTCTCAGCTCACTGACGCGACCGACGCGTGTGGCAGCTCGTCGGCGATCCGGCGGGCGGTCTCGACGAAGGCGGTCACTGGTCGCTGGCGGTGTCCCTTCGGCACGAGCAGGACCACGTCGCGGGTCATCGGGTCGGTCATCGGCCGGATCCGGAGCGGGACGCCGGCACTGAGGATCTGCATCATCGGGGTGATCACGGTGATGCCGAGCCCGGCCGACGCCAGGTGGAGCGAGGCGGCGGTGTCCGTGACCTCGTGCACGACGGCAGGCTCGATGCCGCGTCGGCGCAGCCCGGCGCGAAGCGCGATGCCGTACTGGCTCGCGGCGGGCGGCAGGATCCAGGACCGCTCCTGCAGCTCGTCCGCGTCCATGGCGTGATCGCTGTGGGCGCTGGCGGGATCCAGGGCGATCGCAAACTCCTCCCGCCGGAGACCGGTCGACGTCGACGCTGGAGTGCCGGGGGAGCGGTGCGTCCACGTAGTCCAGGCCGAAGGCGACATCAACGCGCCCGTGGACGACGTCGCCGCCGGCGTCGTCGAGGTCGACCTCGCGGGAGCCGACAGTGACCCGGGGGAACTCGCGCGACATCTGGTGCACGATGGGTGCGAGGAGGGTGGCGGCCGTGCTGCCCCACGTGCCGACGCGGAGCGGGCCCGCGACGTCGCTCCGCACGGCGATGACCGCGCGCATCGCCTCCCGCTCGGTGCGCAGGAGGGTGTCGGCGTGCGTGAGCAGGACGTGCCCGGCGTCGGTCAGCACCAGCGTGCGCCCCGTCTTGCGTACCAGAGGCAGCCCGACCACCCGCTCGAGTCCGGCGAGGTGTTGCGACACGGCACCCGGCGTGTAGCCGAGGGATTCGGCAGCGGCCGCGAGGGTGCCGCGCCGGCCGAACTCGAGCAGCGTCGCCAGCTGAGTCAGGAAGAGTGGGCGTCGTCCGGGCAGCCTTCCGCCCACCCCCCCGGCTCTGAAAGGTTCGCGGCATGGCAGCTCCCGAAGTTCCCCGTCAGGCATCCGTCGTCATCATCGGCGGCGGCGTCATGGGGCTCAGCACCGCCTACCACCTCGCGGCTGCGGGCGTGCGTGACGTCGTGGTCCTCGAGCAGGCGGAGTTCGGCTCCGGGTCGACCTGCAAGTCAGCGGGCGGCGTGCGTGCCCAGTTCTCCGACGCCGTCAACATCGAGCTCGGCAGTCGGAGTCTGCGGACCTTCGAGACGTTCAAGGAGACCTTCGGCCAGGAGATCGACCTGCACCAGGTCGGCTACCTGTTCCTGCTGGACAACCCGGAGCACGTCGCTGCGTTCGAGGTGAACGTCGCTCTCCAGAACGAGCTCGGCGTGGACACCCGGATGATCGACGTCGCCGAGGCGAAGCGACTCTCTCCGATGATCGACACCGATGGCCTGTTGGCCGCGGCCTGGGGCCCCAGCGACGGCCACTGCACCCCGGAGTCGGTCGTGCTGGGGTACGCCGGAGCTGCTCGTCGAGCGGGAGCCCGGCTCCTCCGCGGGGTCGAGGTCACCGGCATCGACCGCGTGGCCGACGAGATCCGGGCCGTGCACACGACCGCCGGCGTGATCAGCACCGACACGGTGATCTGCGCAGCGGGGGCCTACTCGGCCGAGGTCGGGCAGATGGCAGGCGTCGATCTGCCCGTGGAGCCGCTACGACGCCAGATCATCACCTCGGGCCCGGCACCCGACCTCACGGGTGACGTCCCCTTCACCATCGACTTCAGCACCAGTCTCTACTTCCACCGGGAGGGTCCCGGCCTTCTCATCGGCATGTCCGACCCGGACGAGACTCCGGGCTTCAAGCTGGGCCGCGGCGAGGAGTGGCTCCCCCGGCTGGGCGAGGCGATCGAGCGTCGCGCGCCGGCGATCGGCGAGTACGGTATCGCCAGCGGCTGGGCCGGGCTCTACGAGATGACTCCCGATCGCAATGCTCTGGTCGGCGAGTCCGGTGGCGTGTCCCGCTTCCTCTACGCCACCGGGTTCTCCGGACACGGCTTCCTGATGGGGCCCGCGATCGGCGAGGTCATGCGAGACCTCTACCTGGGACGAACGCCTGTCGTCGACGTCAGTGCACTTGACGTGGAGCGCTTCGCCCACCAGGAGCTCAAGCGTGAGCTCAACATCGTCTGACCCCAATTCCGCACCATCCGGCACCAAGGAGAGAGCATGACGAACGCGACCATTCCGTCCACCGCCGAGCTGCGGGCGCTCGCAGCGGCCACCGCCAGCCGATGCGGGGTCGACCTCGACGCTCATGCCGGTGACCACCGCGTCACCTCGCCGGTCAACGGCGGCACCATCGCCGAGGTCGCCTGGGTCGACGCCGCCGCCGTCGACGCTGCGGTCAGGCGCGCCGACACGGCGTTCCGCACCTGGCGCACGGTCCCGGCGCCTGCGCGCGGTGCGCTGGTCAAGCGACTCGGCGAGCTGCTCAGCGAGCACAAGGAGGACCTGGGCACGCTGGTCAGCCTCGAGGCGGGGAAGATCACCTCGGAGGCCCTCGGTGAGGTCCAGGAGATGATCGACATCTGTGACTTCGCGGTCGGACTCTCGCGCCAGCTCTACGGTCAGACGATGCCCTCGGAGCGGCCGGGCCACCGCCTGATGGAGACGTGGCACCCTCTCGGCGTCGTCGGGGTGATCAGCGCGTTCAACTTCCCGGTGGCGGTCTGGTCCTGGAACACCGCGCTGGCCCTGGTGTGCGGCGACCCGGTGATCTGGAAGCCGTCGGAGATCACACCGCTGACGGCGCTGGCCTGCCAGGCGATCCTGGCGCGTGCCATCGCGGAGGCGGGCGCCCCGGCCGACCTCTCCCAGGTCGTCATCGGCGGCCCCGAGGTCGGCACCGCCCTGGTCGAGCACCCCGGCGTCGCACTCGTGAGCGCCACCGGCTCGACCCGGATGGGTCGGGCCGTCGGGCCGCGGGTCGCCGAGCGCTTCGGCCGCAGCCTGCTCGAGCTGGGCGGCAACAACGCCAGCATCGTCACGCCGTCCGCCGACCTCGACCTCGCCGTGCGCGGCATCGTCTTCGCCGCTGCCGGCACCGCCGGCCAGCGCTGCACCACCACGCGCCGAGTCATCGCGCACACGTCGGTGATCGACGAGCTGACGAGTCGCCTGGCCGACGCCTACGAGCGCCTGCCGATCGGCAACCCCATGGCCGAGGGCACCCTCGTCGGCCCGCTCATCCACGCCGGCTCGCACGCGCAGATGGAGACCGTCCTGGCACAGGTCGCCGAGGAGGGCGGCAAGCTGGTCGTGGGTGGTGAGCGTGCCCTGCACGACGTCGCGCCCGATGCCTTCTACGTCCGTCCGGCCATCGTGCGCATCGACGAGCAGACCGACGCCGTACGGACCGAGACCTTCGCCCCCGTGCTCTACGTGCTGCCCTACGGGGACCTCAGCGAGGCGATCGCGCTCAACAACGACGTCCCCCAAGGGCTCTCGTCCAGCATCTTCACCGCCGACCAGGCCGAGGCCGAGCTCTTCCTCTCCCCGCAGGGCTCGGACTGCGGCATCGCCAACGTCAACGTCGGCACCTCCGGCGCGGAGATCGGCGGTGCCTTCGGGGGCGAGAAGGAGACCGGCGGTGGCCGCGAGTCCGGATCCGACGCCTGGAAGGCCTACATGCGGAGAGCGACCAACACGGTCAACTACTCCGGCGAGCTCCCCCTCGCCCAAGGCGTCGACTTCAGCGTCTGAGCCCCTGACCATGCCCACCTGGACCTTTCGGCGGGTCGCTGTCCGGCGCGCACGGGGACGGGCGCGCACGCAGCGAGCTGCTCAACCGCCGGGCCGACAACGGACCTACACGTCCGAGATGCTGCACCGGCTGGTCGACCTCGCGGGTCCAGACGGGCATCCCGCCGAGATCCTGGCCGATGCGCCGGGGGCGCCATGCTGAACCCGGTGCACCTGCGCACGCTCGGGGTCGTCCTCACGACAGGCTCCTTCGCCGACGCCGCTCGGCAGCTCGGATATGCGCCGTCGGCGGTGTCGCAGCAGATGTCCGCGCTGGAGCGACACCTGCGCCTGACGCTCTTCGAGCGGGAGGCGCACGCGATCCGGCCCACGGCGGCGGCCGCCGCGGTGGCCGAGCGTGCCTTGCCGGCACTGGGTGCCCTGCGACGCCTCGACGAGGACCTGCTGCTGCTCGCGCAAGGGACCATCGGGCTATTCCGGGTCGGGAGCTTCCCGACGGCAAGCCACCGGCTGCTGCCGGCGGCGCTGTCGACCCTGCGTCACCGACGTCCCGGCGTCGACGTCGAGCTCGACGAGGCCGAGCCGTACACCCTGATCCGGTCGCTGGAGGCAGGTGACCTGGACGTCGCGCTCGTCTACACCTACGGCACTGTGGCTCCGCACTGGGCACACGGCCATGTCCTCGACGCCATCCTGGATGAGGACCTCGTCCTGCTTCGTCGTCCCGCGAAGCCGGGGGACGCGCGGGTCCTGCCACCGGTGTCATCCCTGGCCGACTTCGCTGGGTCGACCTGGGTCGCCACCCGTCCGGGCACCCAGGGTGCGGCAGCCCTGGGCCGCCTGTGCCGAGACGGCGGCTTCGAGCCCGCGATTCGCTACCGCAGCAACAACTACGGGGTGCTGCAGGGCCTCGTCGCTGCCGGGATGGGAGTCGGGCTAGTGCCTGCGCTCGGCCTGGACGACGACAGTGCGGTCGCCGTGCAGAAGGTGGCGCACCCCGAGGCACACCGCACCGTCAGTGCGACCTTCTCCCCGACGGTTCCACCCGATCTCGCCGAGGTCTTCACGGACGCGCTACGCAGGGCCGCGTCACTGCTTCTCGGGGAGTTCGTACGTCTCGGGTCAGACCGGTGAGCACCTCCTTCCACCGGACAGTCTTCGGCGCTGCCCGTACGCTGCTCAGCAATGGCTCGGAGGACACAGTGCGCGAATTGGTGGACCACCACGACGTGGTGATCGTCGGTGGCGGCAACGCCGGTATCTCGCTGGCCGCCCGGTTGATGCGCCAGGGCGCCCACGACGTCGCCGTCGTGGAGTCGCAGCCGATCCACCGCTATCGCCCCCTGCTCAACTACGTCGGCGCGGGGGAGGCGGCCATGTCCGACCTGGAGCGACCTGCGGCCGGATTGCTGCCCGACGGCTGCACGTCGATCCGTGACGAGGTGGTGTCGATCGACATCGAGGCACATGCCGTCGTGACCGGGTCCGGGCGTCGGATCGGATGCACCGCGTTGGTCGTGTGCCCCGGTCTCGAGGAGGACTGGGGTGCGACCCGCGGTCTGGCCGAGGCCTACGCGGAGGGGTGGGCGGCCTCGACCTTCGACGACACCACCGCGCCGGCAGTGTGGCCTGCGCTACGGGATCTGCGCGCGGGCCGCGTGCTGTTCACGGTGCCGCCCGAGCCCGCGCCGTGCGGGGCGAGCGCGCTCAAGCCACTCTTCATGGCATGCGACCACTGGCGGCGCACCGGCGTCCTGCGCGACCTCGACGTCCACCTCGTCCTTCCGGGAGCCACGCCGTTGGGGCTCGCCGGCCCGGACGCCCGCCTCGAGCAGGTGCTGATGTCGTACGGCGTCCAGGTGCACCGCGAGTCGCAGATCTCCCGGCTGCGTGAGCGCGAGGTCACAGTCGCCTCCGGGTCGGGCGAGCACGTCGTGCAGGACGTGGACTTCGCACACGTCGTGCCGCACTACCGGGCGCCGAGGTGGGTCGTGGACGGTGGTCTGGCCGGGACGCATCCGGCGGGCCTGGTCGACGTCGACCCACTGACACTTCGCCACAAGAGGTTTCCCTACGTCTGGTCCGTGGGCGACGTCGCCGATGTGGCGACCCGCCCGTCGGGTGGGGCGCTGCGCAAGCAGGTCGCCGTGCTTGCGGCCAACATCCTGGCGCGAGAGGGCGAGGAGCTGGAGCACTACGACGGTTACACCGTCATCCCGATCACGACGTCGCGCCGGCGCCTGATGCTGGTCGAGGTCGATCGAGATGGCCACCCGCAACCCAGTGTCCCGTTCCCCGACCTCACGAAGCCGCGCGCGGTGACGTGGTGGGTGGACCGGTACGTGCTGCCGCAGGTGTACTGGCGGCGCATCCTGCGCGGCAAGACGTGAGGGCTCCACAGGCTTCAGCCTGAGAGCGCGCCCGGTCCGACCCCAGGTCAGGCGACGCGGACCCTCGACTCGACCTTGGCGAGGTCGGCGCGAAGCGGACGGCTGCACCCGGTCACGGCCAGGACGACTCCCGACGCGACTGCTGCGTCACAGCACTGCCTGAGACCCCGCGCTCCGTCGGCGTCGCCCGAGGTCACCCTCGTGAGATCGATGCCCACGAAGTGGGCGCCGTCTCGCAGCGCCACCTCCAGGCAGCAGCGCAGGTCGTAGGCGGTGACGACGTCGAGGCTGCCGTCGACCTCGATCGAGGTCACTCCCGACGACGCGGATGAGGTGATGTGATGCATCGCTGACTTTGCTTGGGTAGAGGTGCTGGATGTGGTGCGCGTGCGACACCCATTGTATGAGCCCAGAGCGCCCACCCGGGCGTGTTCTCGACATGTTCACGCGAACGACACACAGCATCGCGTCTGCCCCCCCGGGCAGGCAGGGCATGAGCAGGTGCGAGGCGGGTACTCACGCAGGAGAAGCGAACTGGTCCTCGACAGTCAGGTGACACCCATGCGTATCGCAATCACGGGGGCAAGCGGGAACGTGGGCTCCGCGCTCCTGCGCCGGCTGGCCGAGCGCGGTGGTCACGAGGTCGTGGGGGTGGTCCGGCGTCGCCCCCCGGCCGTCGCCCCCTTCGCCGCGGTCGAGTGGCGCACGGTGGACCTGTCACGGGGGTGGGACGAGCCCGTCCTCCGCGACGCGTTCACCGGTGTGGACGCTGTGGTGCACCTGGCGTGGGGTTTCCAGCCGACCCACCGCGAGGACTACCTCGCCGAGCTGGGGGTGGGTGGAACGCGGCGGGTCATCGAGGCTGCTGTCGCCGCCGGGGTGCCGCACCTGGTGCACATGTCCTCGGTCGGGGCCTACTCGGCCAAGCAGGACGACCGGCCCGTGGACGAGTCCTGGCCGACGTACGGCGTCGCCACGTCCATGTACAGCCGGCACAAGGCGGAGGCAGAGCGGCTGCTCGACCTGCTCGAGTCCGAGGGATCCGGTCCGGTGGTCACGCGGCTGCGCCCGGGCATCGTCGGACAGGGCAGCGCCGGTAGCGCCCTGCTGCGCTACGGCCTGCCGGGGGTCGTCCCGCGGTCGCTGCTGTCGCACGTCCCGGTGCTGCCCCTCGACCGCGCGCTCGCCATCCCGATGGTGCATGCGGACGACCTCGCTGAGGCGACCGTGCTGGCACTCGAGTCCATGACCCCGGGTGCGTTCAACGTGTCGGCCGCACCGGCAGTGACGGCCGAGGACATCGCACAGGTGCTCGGTGCGCCCCTGGTGCACGTCCCGGCCGCAGCCATCCGTGCCGCCGTCTCGCTGAGCTGGCACGCCCGGGTCCAGCCGCTGGATGCCGGCTGGATCGACCTCGCCTACTACGTGCCCCTGATGGACACCACGCGAGCAGCCTCCGAGCTGGGCTGGACGGCCACCCGAGACGCCATCAGCGTGCTCGCCGAGACGGTGCAGGGCATGCAGTCAGGTGGGGCCGACGCGTCGGCGGTCCTCAGGCCGCGAACGGTCGCGGGTGCCCTGCGGCGTTCCGTCCGGGAGGGAGCGGTCAGTCGTCGTCGCCAGGCGTGAGCCCGGACCGGACGCACGTCATCTCCGCCTGATGACGACCTCTGAGCCGAGTCGTACGACCTGCGCGACCCGCAGCTTCAGCACCTGGCTGTAGGCCTTCACGAATCCGGTGTATCCCGGGATGCGGCCGTGGTATCCGAGGAACCCTCGGGGGCCTTCGACCATCGCGCCGGTGGTGACGTCGTAGCGCGCCTGGTGCCACGGACAGACCAGGCAGCCGGCGGCGTCGATGCTGCCGGTGGACAGGTCCGCCAGCTGGTGGCGGCAGCGGCGCGAGAGCGCGAAGAGATCGCCGTCGCGGTTGCCGACCGCCCAGTCGCCGGCGCGGCGCACCGTGCCCGGGGTCAGGTCGCCGGCAGGCAGGCTCGGTGTGTCGGTCATGGCTGCACTCTGCCCCCGGGACCACGTCACCGTCCACGTCCCATGGGGTAGGCAGCCTGCATCACCGCGCCGTCGCCGGAGGCGTTCGGTGACAGCCGCGATGATGGACGCCGGAGCGTGGCAGGCTCGGCGAACTGGGTACGGTCCACGCATGGCACACAGTCCTCGACTCCTGGGATCGAGGGCGGTCTCCGCCCCGGCGGGATTGATCCTCCTGCTGCACGGTGGCGCACGACGGCAGGGCAATCCCATGGTCAGTCCCACCCAGCTGTCGGTGATCCGGATGATCCCCCTGGCGCACCGGATGTCCCGCGCGGGTGCCGGCCGGCTCGGGGTGTACAGACTGCTGAACTCCTACCGTGGGTGGGACAGCACGCAGACACCGGTCATGGACGCACGCTGGGCGTTGGGCCAGCTACGGGATCGATACGGCGACGACGTACCGGTCTGCCTGGTCGGACACTCACTCGGAGGTCGAGCGGCGCTGCTGGCCGGCGACGCGCCGACTGTTCGCAGTGTCGTGGCGCTCAACGCGTGGGTCTACCCGAGCGACGAGGCGAGCCTGCGCGGACGCAAGGTCCTGTTCGTCCACGGGTCCCAGGACCGGATCGCACCACCGGATCGGGCGGCCCAGCTGGCGCAACGGCTGTCCAGGACGACCCCGACACGGTTCCTCAGGATCGAGGGCGGCAAGCACGCGATGCTCAGACATGGCGCGCAGTTCGAACGGGCCGCCACGGAGTTCGCCGTGTCAACGCTGCACGGGACCGACTGAGGAGCACGCTGGCTGGCTGGGCCGGATCGACCGGGTGATCGGCCGCTCGGTCAGCTGATGATGGCGTCGACGGTCTTCTTCAGTGCGCTGGGCTGAGAGGGACGGGTCGGTGCCTGGGCGCGGGCGAGCTCCATCTCTTCGCCGATCTCCCTCAGCACGGTGCGACTCAGGCCTTCGCGGACCTGGGGGAACCAGTCGTCCTCCTCCTCCTGGATGTGGTGGGTGACGTTCTCGATCAGCACGGTCGTCTTGGCGTCGAAGCGCTCGTCGGTGGGCTTCATCGCGGAGAGCTCGACGACCAGGACATCGGCGACGTGGTGCTCCTCGTAGGACTCCAGCACGTCGTCCTCGAGCTCGGGGAGGAGTTCACGCACGCGGGGGTACATGACCTCGTTCTCGATGTAGGTGTGGATCGTGAGGAGCTCGATGATCCGGTCCACGAGCTGGCCCTTGCGGGTGGTGGCGTCCTCACCGGCGCTCTGGAAGTCACGGAAGGCCTTGCGGATCTCCTTGTGGTCCTGCTTGAGCATGACGATTGCGTCACTGGACACGGCTGCCTCCTGGGAAGAGTCGAAGAGCGGTCACCACACCGTACCCAGTGAGTCGGCGCGCATTCTCCGGTGCAACGTCCCGCGCAGTTGCTGGGCGCCCTAGGAGTCGCTGGTGCGGTCGTGCTTGCGACCCTGCTTGGCTTCGTGCATGGCCCGGTCGGCGCGCTGGACGGCGTCCAGGGCGGTGCCGCCCGGGAGGAGGGGGGACCAGCCGACCGAGGCCGGGATGTCGGCGCGGTCGAGTGACAGGCTCAGGCGGCGCGCCGCCGTCGGGCCCAGGTCGGCTTCGGTGTTGGTGAGGACCACGCCGAACTCGTCGCCCCCGAGGCGGGCGACGATGTCCTCCTCGCGCAGGCACCGGCGAAGCACGCGCGCAGCCTCGCGCAGGAGCGTGTCGCCGGCGGGGTGGCCGCCGGGTCCGTCGTTGACCTGCTCGAGGTCGTCGAGATCGATGATGAGGATGACGGTGGGATCGGCGAAGGTCGCGAAGTCCAGGTCGAGCTGGGCGATGGTGCTGTCCCAGGCCTGACGGTCGTAGATGCCGGTGAGGGAGTCGGTGTTGGCGTCGGTGCGGACGTCGCTCGACTCCACCTGGACGGCGCGCAGTGCCCGGTCGGTGGCCAGCGAGATGGTCAGCAGCTGCGCGAGCAGGTCGAGGACGGGTCCGAACTGGGCGAGGTCGTCGCGGGCACGTCGGTCCAGCCCGCAGATCGCGCCGAACAGGGTGCCGTCCGGCTCGACGATGGGTGCTCCGGCGTAGGCGCCGATCTCGACGCTCTGGTTGACGGTCGCCGCGGCGTAGAGCGGCACGGCGGCCGCGTCGGGGGCGATGCGAGGCGCGGCGCCGGCGACCATGTGCACGCAGTAGGAGTCCGGCCAGGGTTGGCTGCCACCGGGGGTGAGCCCATAGGTGTTGTCGTTGAGGTAGAGGTAGGTCTGCCGATCGTTCTCGACGCGGGTGATCGACCAGAACCCCATCGGCAGCTGCTCGTTGAGGTAGTCCAGCACGGCCTGGGCGGTGGCCCGGAAGCCCCGCGACCCGGCGTTGGCCAGGCCGATCAAGGAGTCGAGCCCCGGCGGGCCCGCGGGTGACGCGCCGACGAGGGTCTCGAGACCCGACGACGTGGCACCTGCTGGCCGCAGTTCCTGCACCACGTTGCGAGGTGGGGCCGCAAGGTCGGACTTCCTCATCCCGCCCTGGGCGCGCGAGGGCGCGGCGTCCTGCGCCGCCGGATCGGCGAGGTCCTGGATGAAGCTGCGGGCGGCCTCGATGACGACGTCGCGATCGTGGGCGTAGATGAAGTCGAACCGTCGCTGACTGTCGGGGCCGGTGTCGCCGCAGTCGCGGGCGACGAGCGCGGCGGCGATGTGCGGCGACAGCACGATGACGACCCACTCCTGGTCGATGGCACTGCCCGGAGGGGGAGGTCCGACGTGGTAGGTCGGCTCGTCATAGCGGGCGAGGTCCTTGGCCAGGACGATGGTCAGGGCGTTGGACGCGGCCAGCTCGGCGTAGTGGGCCTGCTGGCTGGCGGTGAAGAACGCCGCGTCCTGGAAGCCGGCGAGGAGCACCGCCGCGTTACCAGCGTGGGCCACGCGGTTCTCCAGGTGCTTGCTGATGGCGTGGAGGTGGTGCTTCTCGACTCGCTGCGGCGCGATCGTGGCCGACAGCACCTCGAACGGCGTACGCCCATCGAGGGCGGGCAGGTGCTGACGCAGGGGGATCGGGAAGGGCGGTGGCTCCATGGAGGTCGGCAGCGGACCGGGCCTGCCGTAGTAGTAACCCTGCCCGTAGGTGGCGCCGAACAGCTTGGCCAGCTGTTCGTGGGCCAGGGTCTCGATGCCTTCGGCCAGGATGACGGCTCCCCGGCGTTCGGCGTAGGAGCGGACGGCGCCCGTGATGCTGTAGGTGGCCTCGGTCGGTGCGTCCTGCACGAGCGACATGTCGAGCTTGACGACATCGGGTCTCAGCAGGGGCAACACCGCCAGCGAGACCTCCTCGGCTCCCACGTCGTCCAGGGCCACGCCCCACGCGCCGCGCCGGGCGTCGTCGGCGGCCCGGATGAGGTTCAGCACGTTGGAGTCGACCTCGCGCTCCACCACCTCCAGGATGACGCGCAGCTCGGTACGCGCCCGCTCCTGGGCTTCGGCCAGGTGTGGCGGGCACGGGATGGCGAGGCCGGCGGCTTCGACGTTGACGAACCACGACACGCTGTCGGGCAGCCGGGCGTCCGCCGCGATCTTCAGGGCCCGTGCGCGACACGCCCAGTCCAGCTCGCCGGGTCGTCCGGCGACGTGCGCCGCCTCGATCAGCGCCATCGGCGACTCCAGGGAGGTGCCCGCGGGGCCGCGCGACAGGGCTTCGAACCCGGCGATCGAGCCCGTGGCGAGATGCACCACCGGCTGGAACACCGTTCGCACCGCCTGCTGGTCGATGATCTCGTCGATGGACAGCTCCGCCGCGGAGCCGCCGTGGAGCCGCGCCTCCGTGGGTCTCACCTCGCGCCTCCCAAGGCGCCACCCGCACTGCGAGCCATCAGCCGTGGGCGGGACCGGCGGGGTGCGGCGAGGACGGTCGACCTGGAGAACGGCACGTCACGGCGCATGGCGAAGTCTTTCAGAATGTGGCTCGGGAGGGGAGAGGCTCGAGCACAGCGGCGACGTCGGTGGGTCCGGTTCCGGGTCAGGCTTGCCTGGTGGACTTGTGCACGAGAGATACTCACGATTGTTAACAAGGTAACATCTCGGGCGCATTCAGCACTGTTCGCGACGGCGCTGCCTTCACTGACGCAGCACTCTCAGGTCCTCGAAGACACTGCGGTCGTAACCTCGACGAGCCACACCTCGCACCCGCGGTACGGGAGGCCGATCGCCTCGGCATCCACCTCACCCACATCCCGCCATCCGGAAGGACACCTCCGACGTGACCCGCGTTCGCATCGACCTCTTCAGCTCGCTCGACGGCTGCACCTCGATGGGAGGCGGCCCGGACAGCCCGATGGGCGAGGACTGGGGGGCTCTCACCTCCGCCTACGTCGCGACCCGGACCATGAAGCAGCGCGTCTTCGGGGAGACCGACGGTGCCGGCACCAGCGGCGTCGACGACGCATTCGCAGCGGCGTCCTTCGAGCGCATCGGCGCCGAGATCATGGGTGCGGGGATGTTCGGCCTGCACGCGTTTCCCGACGACCCGGAATGGAAGGGCTGGTGGGGTGATGAACCGCCGTTCGGATTCCCGGTCTACGTGCTGACCAGCACGGCGCCCCGGCCCGACATCGAGATGCAGGGAGGCACGACCTTCCGCTTCCGTGACACGTCCGTCGAGAGCGTGCTCGCGGAGGCGACCGATGCCGCGGGCGGGCTCGACGTGCGCGTGGGGGGCGGCATCGAGACCGCCCGGGCATTTCTGCGAGCCGGTCTGGTCGATGACCTCCACGTCGCGATCGCCCCGGTCGTGCTCGATCGCGGCCACCGCGTGTGGCAGGACCTGCGCGGGCTCGAGCACACACACCGCGTGACGACCGAGGTCGCCGAGAGCGGCACCGTGCACGTCACCTTCACCCGCTGACCCAGGTCCTCGCGGTCCCTCCGCTCACCGTGCTTCGCGACCGGACGACTGTCTGGTCATCACCTCGGGTTGACCGCATCCATCACGTCGGGGTGGGCCCACGGATCGGCGGTCACCTCGGCGTCGGGGCTCATCAGCCGCCAAGCGCCGTCCCCCTGGGCGGAGGTACCCCCGACGTCGGTGAGGTGGGTGGCGACGGCGATCTCCGGGTCGACGCCGACGACCTCACGTACGTCGGCGGTGGTGTCCATGATGGGCACGTCCCGCTCCAGCACCGGCCCCAGCCGCTCCGTACGGACCTCGGCCCCGGACAGACCGTAGAAGTCGCCTCGATAGGTGAACCCGGACCCGTTGGGACCTTCGCCGTCACTTCCCAGCACGGCGAAGCCAGCGACACCAGCGACAACCACGACGCCTGCGACGACCAGAGCAGGAAGTGTTGCCACCTTCGGTGTGTGAAGGAACCTCATGTCGGGTCGTCGTCGAGCTGGGCTTCGAGCGCGACGAGGGCGTTCTCCACCACCTCGGTCAGGGCGGGGTGGATCCAGTACATCGAGCGGGCCAGGCCCGCGACCGGTAGGTCGTGGGCCATGGCCATGACAAGAGGCTGCACCAGCACCGAGGCCGCTGGCGCGATCACGTGCGCACCGACGAGACGGCCCGACGAGCGCTTGGCCACCAGCTTGACGAACCCGCGCGCCTCTGCGTCGCCGTCGAGGTCCCCGGCCAACGCCCAGCCGTAGGCGACGTCGGCCACGTCGTGGCGAGCAACCGTCACGTCGTCGCCGTACTCGTCGCGGGCCTCGGCCTCGGTCAGACCGACAGCGGCGATCTGCGGGTGGGTGAAGACAGCCTGCGGCACGGCACGATGATCGCTGATCCGCAAGGATGACCGGTCGGTGTCAGCACCGTTGAGGGCTGCCAGCACGTTGTGCTGCACCACCCGGGCGTCCTGGTTGGCGACGTGCTTGAGCGGTTGCTCGCTGCTGGCGTCGCCGAGGGCCCACACCCCCGCTGCGGTGGTGTGCTGGTGTTCGTCGACGACGATCCGTCCGTGATCATCGACGGCGACATCGGACCGGTCGAGGTCCAGCAGATCCGAGTTGGGCTCCCGGCCGATGGCGACCAGCAGGGCGTCCACCTCGACCGTCGCTCCGTCGGAGAGGTGCATGGTGATGGGTGTGCCGTTCTGACCGCTGACCTTCTCCATCTGGGTGCCCAGCCGCACGTCCCAGCGTTCGCGGGCGGCGGCGGTGAAGTGCTGGGCGATGTCGCTGTCCTGATCGCTCAGCAGCGTGTCGTTGTCGTCGACCTGAACGACCTCGGCACCGAAGGCGGAGAACACGTGTGCCAGCTCCGAGCCGATGTAGCCGCCACCCACGATGCCGAGCCGGGCAGGGAACGTCTCGAGGCGCATGATCGTGTCGCTCGTCTCGAAGTCGATCGCATCGAGGCCGGGGATGTCGGGCACGACGGGACGGGTGCCGGTGGCCAGCACGATCTGCGCAGCGGTGATCTCGGTGGTGACTCCCGCTACGTCGACGGCGAGCTGGAGGGGTCCGGTGAACCGGGCCGTCCCCTGGTAGACGTCGACGTTGTCGGCTTCCTCGCGGGCCTGCAGTCCTTCAGCCGCCTGCTCGTCGACCGCGGCCATCACGCGGTCGCGGATCATCGGCCAGTCGGCCGGACCGACGCGTGTGGGAACACCCAGCACGTCGCCCCGGCGGGCAGCGGTCGCAACGTCAGCCGGGAGGACGAGCATCTTCGACGGGATGCATCCGCGGTTGAGGCACGTCCCCCCGAGCGGCCCGCGCTCCACGAGCGCGACCCGGAACTCGTCGAACCGCTCATCGATCAGGATGTTGCCCGATCCCGCTCCGATGATGATCAGGTCATAGCGCAGCGGAGTGGTCACCCGACCACGATATGCAGGCGATCGAAGTGGACCCACGTGACTTGCGCAGATCGAGGTGGCGGGCGCTAAGCCGTTGTTAAGCCGGTCGCTGCATCGTCTTCTCAACGGGCCACCCAGCCCCCCACCCCGAGGAGAAGACCATGAACACGAAGAACCAGCCCCGCCGCCGTAGCCTGGCCCGTGCCGCTCTGCTCGCACTGGTCGCCATGATCCTGATCGGCAACTACGCGTCGCCGGCCTCCGCGGTCACCTGGAACAGCTCGGGCAGCGTCGGGTCCGTCACGCTACCCACCACCGTGGGGTACTACTACGCCTACAACCCGACCATCACCGTCGGTGCCCGGAACGCCAAGGAGTCGCCGGCGTATGCGGGGTACGCACAGAAGATCTGCTTCACCTCGAAGCTGTGGAGGATCGTCCCGACTCCCAACGCCAAGGGCTATCCGTACTGGGCGCTGACCGACTCGAACTCTCGTTGCGGAACGATCACCGCCGCGCAGACTTCGATCAACGACGGCGGCAACGTCTTCCCGTCCTCCAACATCATCCCCGGCAGGGGTTACAGCGTGACGGTTGACGTCTCCTGGCAGCTCACCAACGGAACCGTGATCGGTCGGATGAACCTGGACTACGACCTTGCCGCTGACTACTCCTGCACCAGCGCGAACTGCTACGTCGGCAACACTCAGTGGGGCGGAGGCGCCTTCATCGCCTTCCCCAACATGTGATGCACAGGCGAAGGAGCCCCGGGCCACAGGTCCGGGGCTCTTGCGCAGGTCACGGACCGCGCAACGATGGACCCGCGGCCTCCGATCCGCAGTGGAGGGCGCCCGTCCGTCGACGCATTTCGGGATGACACCGTGTTCAACGAGTCTCATGGTGCTCGCTGAGCACCGAGGCAACGATCTCGTCGATCCGGCTGCGAGTCGTGGCGGTAGGCAGGGTGCGGCCGATAGTCCACTCGCCCTGCGCCTGCTGCACACCTAGCGCGGTTCGCGCCTGGGACAGCCGGGCGAACAGATCGGTCTCAATCGGGTCGTCGGTCCCGGACGGCGACGGAGAGACAGCCTGGGCGGCGGCAAAGGCCCGGACGGCTAGCCCGTGATGACCACCGAGCATGGCCAGGCACCCGCCGACACGCAGACACTGCGCAAGCGCGAGCGACTGCCCCGTGCGATCGGCCATCGCGAAGGCGTCCCGTAGGTGGTGCGCGAGCCCGGGCAGGTCGCCCATGACTGCAGCGGCGCGTGCCAGCGTGATGGTGGCGTCGCGGGCCTCAAGAGGCAGTGCTGAGCCGGCCAGAGCGACCGACTCACGTGCGTAGGCACGTGCAGTTGTCGCGTCCGCCTCGTCGAGCGCTATCTCGGCCAGCGTGTTCAAGGTATCGGCCACCCGGGCCACGTCGCCGTGCTCGCTCACCACGGCCAGGCGCAGTTCGTAGTGATGCCGCTCAGCGTCGAAGTCCCCTCGGACCGCGCAGCCGATCGCAAGGACGGACAGCGCGATCGCCCTGATCCGGTAGTCGCCGAGGGCTTCGGCTGCGACCAGGGCGTCACCGGCCAGCTTGGCTCCTTCCTCGGCCGAACCGGTCACCGTGAGCGCAGCGCCCAAGTAACAGCGGGCGTCGGCCAGTATCCGATCGTCGTCCGGATCGAGGTCCATCACCGTGCGGCACTCGGCGGAAGCGGCGCCCCAGTCGGTCAGGTGGTAAGCCAGCTTCCCTGCGGCCAGGTGGAGCACCGCGCGGTCGGCGTCGCGCAGGCCGGGCAGGTCGAGCAGTGCGATCGTACGGCGACGGCCGTCGGTGAGCCGACCGGCGGCGATCCACAAGTCCGTCAAGGTACGGACCAGGGCCACGGCAGTGGGGGCGTCTCCGGCGTCCCGCGCACGGTCCAGAGCAGCGTCCAGGTCGGCGGCGGTGTCGTCGAACCGGCCGAGAATCGTCGTGCCTTCTGGTCCGTCGAGCTGCTCCCACCACGAAGCGGCGCGCTCAAGGAGGTGAGCCGACAATGACTCCCAACGACCCTGGATGTTCGGCTGGTCCCGAAGCCTGGCACGCACGTAGGCGCGTACGGTCCCGAGTGCCACGAACCGGACCTCGACTCGGGAGTCTGCCGCCCGCACCAACCGCGCCTCCACGACCTGCGTCAGCGCACCGAGCACGTCCGGCACGTCGTCACAGACCGCTTCGACCGCTTCGACCGTGAAGCTGCGCTCGAACAGCGCGAGACGGTCCACGAGGCGCCGGGCACCGGGATCGAGCCGCTCATAGCTCCACTCGATGGTCGCGACGAGCGTCTGCTGTCGTTCGGGTACGTCCAGCCCGCGGGCGTGCAGCACGCCTAGATCGCGGTTCAGGGCCGTGAGAATGTCAGCCGGGTTCAGCACCCGCACCTGCGCAGCGGCAAGCTCGATGGCGAGAGGGAATCCATCCAGAAAGCGGCACAGGTCGGCGACCGTATCCAAGCTGCGTTCGTGGTCGGTATTCGGTGCGGTCGCCCGGGCACGGTCCAGGAACATCGCCACGGACGGCGACGCCACGATCTCTCGCGAGCTCGCGCCAGCGACGGGCACGGCCAACGGGGGCACCTCCACGTCGTGCTCGAGCCGGATCCGTAGAGGCAATCGGCTCGTCACGAGGATGGTCAGGCCCGTGGTCCGCTCCAGGAGGTCGCGCACCAGACCGGCGGCGCCGTCGAGCGATTCGAGGTTGTCCAGAACAAGGAGCGCGTCGGTCGCGAGGTCCTCGAGACCGTTCGGGTCGTCGGCACCGGTGAGGTCCAGTGCAATCTCTGCCAGGATCTGTTGGATCTCGGTGGCATCGGTGATGGGCAGGTAGAAGACGCCGTCGGAGAAGTCCTTGGCAGCAGCCAGTGCCGCCAAGGCAGCCACACGAGACTTGCCCGAGCCACCCGGCCCGGTCAGGGTGACGGCGCGGTAGTCGTCTCGATGGAGAAGGTCATGCACCTTCTCGACGAGCGTGTCGCGGCCGAATGTGGGCGTCGTCGGCTGCGGGATCCGGCTTCGTGAACGTGTGGCAATGGCACCGGGGGCGGCCGGAGTAGGCGCGGCGATCGAAGGGTCCTGGCGCAAGATGGCGAGCTCGAGTTGCTGCAGCGCCTGGCCGGGGTCGATTCCGAGCTCGTCTGCGAGCCGCTCCCGCGCCCGCGCATAGGTGGCGAGGGCGTCCGCCTGGCGGTCGCTGCGGTAGAGGGCGGTCATCAGCTGACCCCAGAAGCGTTCGCGCATCGGGTGGTGGCTCACGGCACGCGTCAGCGGGTCCACCAGCGCTGCGTGCTCCCCGAGGAGCAGTGAGACGTCGAAGGAGTCCTCTTCGATCAGGAGGTGCAGCTCGTCGAGCCGCGCGGCCTCAGCCTCTGCGAACGGGGTGCCCCGGACGTCCGCCAGCGCAGTTCCCCGCCACAGCGCCAGGGCCTCCCTGAGCGCCCGTGCAGCAACGCGCGGGTGTCCGTCCCGTCGCGCATCACGAGCCCGCTGATGCAGGGCAGACGCGCGGCCGACATCTGTCTGCTCAGCCGTGATCATCAACCGGTAACCCGGAGGGGCGCGCGCGATCAGGTCGTCGTTCGTGGCCTCTCGCAGCGCTTTGCGCAATCCGTGCATGAACACCTGAAGCGCACCGCTCGGATTGCTCGGCGGGTTCTCACCCCACAGGCCGTCGACGAATTGGTCGCTCGAGACGATGTGGGGCGCCGCGAGGGCCAACATCGCAAGAACCGCGCGCTGGCGAGGGGAGCCCAGTCCGACTGCCCGGTCACCGACGCTCACCTCGACCGGACCAAGCAACCGGAACTCCATGCGGAGACGCTAGTGCATGTAGTGCCATCTCCTCCGCCATCGCGTGCGAGGCGCCCTCATCACCCTTGGGTATTTCGACGCAGATGCACGGCTGATGTTTTCGCAGCTTCTCAGACCCACGCGGGGGCCGTCATTCGGACGATCATGGCCATCGGCGATGGCAGCCAGTGCGGCCAGATCCCTTACCAGTGAGGGGATAGACAGCACATGACTCGCGGGGACGACGGTATGCACAGTCACCCGCATCGGTCGATGTCGTCGACGACGCGTTGCGTTGGCGGCCCGGAGTGATGACTTGTCTGCCAGCGGGGTCACACCTACTCTCAGCTGAATTGACCAGGAGGTCCCATGTCACCCCTTCAGCGCTTCCGCGGCCAGTCCTTCCGCGCGGCGGTGACGCTGGCAGCACTGGTCGTAGGCCTGGGCGGCATCACGGGCGTCACCGGCGTGGTCGGCCCGGCCCCGCACGCGTCGGCAGCGGTCCCGGCATACTGCTCGCTGAGCTGGCCGGGGCAGGTCCGGTTCGTCTGGGACGGCGGTGGCGGCGACGGCCTGTGGTCGACCGGGGCGAACTGGTCGAACAACATGGAGCCGAACATGACCTACGGCTCCACCGGCTACGTGTGCATCCCCAACGGGGCCTCGGTCACCGTGGGCGAGGCTGTCCGGGGGGACGTCCAGGCCATCGACGTCCAGGGTGGCGCCACCCTGACGCTGGCCACGGGCTCGAAGCTGTACGTCTACGGCGACCAGGCAACCAGGCCCTCGGTGCTGCGAGCCACGTCCCGGACGTACCTCTCAGGCGCCCTCGGCGGCCCGGGAAGGATCGACCTGCTCGGCACGCTCTGGTGGCGGAGCACAGCGAACGGGGCCAGTACCATCACCACCCGCGACTGCTCGCTGGGAGCCGCGTGCGGCGCCCAGGTGGTCGGGCCGACAGGTCTCCTCGAGGTCGGCAACAGTGGAGTCGTCCAGGTCGACGATCGCGGCGTCAATCTCTTCGACCAATACACGATGCGGGTCCGTGGCCAGGTCCGACTGAGCAGCCAGGGCTACGTCGCCGCTGACCGCGGCACGCGTTTCGAGCTCGCTGCGAAGACGGGGACCAGTGGCACCGGCACGCTCACCCTTGCCAACAACGGTGGCTACTACGAAGGCCGGACCCTGGACGGGCTCACGACGTTGAGCGCCTTCGTCAATGGTGGTCGCATCGTCAAGAGCGGCGGCGGCGGGACGTCGGTGATCGACGCCACCTACTCGACGACGCCGGCCGGTCGGATCCAGGTCACCTCCGGCTCGCTCATCCTCCCGGACGGGACCACCCAGGCGGCGACGGTCGCCGCTGGTCGCTCGTTCGGCAACGGGCGGTGCTCCGTCCCCACCTTCGGCTGCACCCCTACCACCGACCCCGGGGTGGACCTGCAGAACGAGACCTTCCAGGTGCCGCCCGCCGACACCAGCGGAGCCAGCGTCCAAGTCACCGAAATCGCAGGCGGACCCGCCGACCGCATCGGCTCCCAGGTCACGCTTCATGCGACCGGTCTTGCCGCGAGCCCGCTCGCGCCAGCAGTAGTGGAGTTCCGCTACGACTCCTCGGTCCTCAGCGGCAAGACGTGGAGGGACATCCGCATCTTCCGCCGAGCCGACGGATCCAACTCGTACGTCGAAGCGCTGGCTTGCGACAGCCAGGGTCGCCCTCCGGCGGGATCCGTGGCGTGCGTGGACCGGCGGGAGCAGTCCACGAGCAGTCGAAACGTGAACGACCCCGGCGACCCCGCCGGGGCAGCGGTCGATGTCATCCTCGTCGTCCGCACCACTGCAACGAGCCGGTGGGTCGCTCGCTGACTCTGACGGGCCCACCGTCGTCGCTGTCTCAGCAGGATGCGGCGGCACCACCGTGTGGTCGTCGCGATCACGTTAAGAGCGCGCTAAGCGCTGGCGCACAGAGTCTCCACAACGACTCCGCAAGGGAGCCGAACGTGGAAAGGTCCTCCGATGTCTGCTCGCCAGCTCACCACCCTCAGCCTCACCGGCGCCCTCAGTGCCGCCGCCCTCGTGTTGACCGTCACTCCGATGACGCAGGCCCAGGCCACGTCGAGCACGACCGCGGGGGAAGCCCGAGCCGGCACAGCGGCCGGTCAGCCGCCGTCACGTCAGGTGCCTGCTGCGGAGCAGCGGGTGGCCAGAGGCCTGGACCACGCGAAGATCGTCCGGCAGTCCAAGCCGCTGGCGCTGCCGACGCCGCAGCCCCTCCCCGCCGAGGCAACGGCACCCATCTCCGGCGCTGACGGCCCCGAGGTCACCGTGCAAGGGATCGAACCGAACAGCACGACCTCTCGGCTGAGCACGAGAACCCTCACCACGGCCAGGGCGGCCACAGACGTCACCGGCACCCTCTGGCCCGGTGGTGCGACCGCGAACCCGAACCGCCAGGTGGGCAAGCTCTACTTCGACACCGACCCATCCCCGACCAGGACCGTGTGGAACCACTGCACGGCAACCGCCATCAACAGCGAGAACAGGTCCACTGTGCTGACGGCTGGACACTGCGTCTGGGACATCACCAACCGGCGTTGGTACACCCAGCTGTGGTTCTATCCCGGCTACGAGAACGGCGCTCGACTCGGCGCGTGGCAGGTGCGCCAGATGTCGACCACGTCGAACTACTACAGCTACGGCACCTCCGCCGACGACATGGCGGTCGTCGTGGTGAATCGGGACAGCGCGGGGGTTTCGCTGGTCGACCGGGTCGGCGGCCAGGGCATCGCCTTCAACCAGCCGGTCGGTGCCATGCGGACGTCGCTCGGCTACCCCAAGACCGACAGTCGCTGGCCGGGATGGACCTCCGCGGGCGAGGACCTGTACTACTGCCAGGGACGTGACACCTACTACTCGAGCGGCAGTCAGGCGGGCCAGATGGTGCTCAGCTGCCGGATGACCGGCGGCGCCAGCGGAGGACCTTGGTTGAGCAACGTCCCCTCGACATGGCTCGGCACGGTGACCTCGGTCAACTCCAACAAGGGCTGGGTCGGCTCACAGGGCGCGCCATGGATGTTCGGGCCCTACATGGGCTCTCAGGAGTTGGCAGTCTTCCAGGCTTACCGCGCCTTCTGACAGTGATGTGCTAGAGGATTGCCTCTGCACATGCCGCTGGGCTGCCCGTGTTGTAGCCGTACATGAAGAACTGTCCGCGCTCGTCACCGTTGGGGTATCCGGACGTGGAGTAACCGAAGGACGCAAGCAGTGCGACAGCCTCCTCGATATCGCCTGCTTCAAGGATCCCCTGGTAGTACGCCGAGTAGGCCCACGTGCCTGCGAAGCAGTCTGCGAGACCCTCCGTCTGGTACTTGCTGAAGACCTCGCGTGCGTTCGGCCACATCTCGAAGGTGACGTTGTGTCCGAACTCGTGAGCCATCACAAAGGCCACGGCGAAGTCACCGGGGAGTGCTGACGGGTTCTGGGAGTAGGCGCCGTTCCAGATGTCGACCGCGGCCTGCTGGGAGAAGATGATGTAGTCGTTGGCCCCGCAGTAGTACGCCGCCGTGTCATCCGCGAAGGTCTGCCCGTCGTTGCACGCTTGATAGATGACTTCACCCGGAGCGGGGAAGTAGTGGTAGCCGGTGGTGGTCCCGTAGCCCCAGTTGTTGTAGTTGGTCTGCCAGAAGCTGGCCACGTTCTGGTAGACGTTCTCCATGAAGGTCGCCATCAGCGGGTTGGACGCGTTGACCTGACCGGTGATGCCGGACTTGAGGCCGGTGCTCTCTGGAGGGGCCGGAGTGACCGTGGTGTCGGGGACGCTCTCGACGACGGTCAGCGTGCGGACCCTTGACTTGGCCAGCGTCTTTCGGCCAGCGAGCACGCGGACACGAATCTTCGACGTGCCGGCTTTGTCCGAGGAGAACTTGACGCGGTACTTGCCGTCGTTCATCCTCCGCTTGATCCCGATCCGCGCCCAGCCCGCCTTGTTTGCGACAGCAGTGCGGGCGCTGGGCGTCGGGAAGCGGGATGAGCCGACCTTCCACTCGACGATGAGCGTCTTGTTCCTGGCCCGGCCAGTGCGCGCGATCCTGCCCTTGACAGCCCAGGTGCCGCCGACGACCGCACCGTCGACCTTCTTGGCCGTGACCGAAGCCCGGGCTTCGCGGGCGTCGATGGTTGCGGGAGCCGCCTGAGCTCCCGGGTTGACGAGCGCTGGTCCCGCAAGTGCTAGTCCTGCGAGTACTGCACATGCTTTCAGTCGCGTGCGGGCCATGGCGGACGGCTTCCTGGAGAGCGGATGTGAGAAAGGATTCGCCGTCGTGAGCCCTCCACAGGTGCGAGGCAAGCTGATCCCGGTAGGCGGCAGTGCCATGGAGGGGGCGCCCGGCTTCAGGACACCGTAGGGGAACGCACAGCTGGGTGCGCCCCCAAGTCTGGGGATTTCGATCCATGATCAGTCGCTCGCGCACCCGCTGGTGCTGGTGGTCGACGACCTCCAGTGGGCCGATCCCTCCTCGGTGCGCCTGCTGGGGTTCGTGGTCAGGCAGATCCGCACCCTCCCTGCGCTCGTGGTCGGCAGTTATCGCGACACCGATCTCGCACCCGACCACCCGCTGTGGCAGCTGCTGGCGGAGCCTGGCTCCAGCGGCGAGACGCTCGCCCTGTCGGGTCTCGGCACCGACGACGTCGCTGCTCTGCTCGGAGGTACGCGGGGCGCGGCGAGCATCCGCGAGCACACCGGCGGCAACCCGTTCTTCGTGCTGAACGTCGCCCGGCTGCTCGAGGCCGAGGGGCACGACCTGGCCTCGGGCAGGCCGCTCCCGTTGCCGGCCGGCGTACGAGCGGTGCTCGACCGGCGACTGGCCCGGCTCTCCCAGCCCTGCCACGTGCTGCTGGGAACGGCCGCCGTCATCGGGCAACGCTTCGACGTGGCGCTGCTGGGGGAGGTGAGCGGGATCCAGCCCGCCGTCGTCGCCGGGTTGCTGGAGGAGTCGACCCGGTCGAGGCTGACCCAGCCGATCAGCGGTACCGAGCACGAGTTCGCGCATGCCTTGGTCCGGGCCACCCTCACCGCGCAGCTCGGGACCCGGCAGCGCGAGGCAATCCATGGGCGGGTGGCTGACGCCCTGTCCGACGGTCGGGGCAGGGAGGACGTGCGCTGGGCGGCCATCGCGCACCACGAGCTGAGTGCCGGGCCCGACGCTGCGTCCACGCGCGGTGTCCTGGCCGCGGAGCGCGCCGGCCAGCACGCGATGGCGGCTCGCGCCTACGAGGCGGCCGCCGAGCAGCTCGGGCGGGCCGTCGCCGCGAGTGCCGAGCCGGAGCAGGAGGCGCACCTGCTGCTCGGTCTGGGCGACGCGCACCTCCACGGCGGTGACTGGCAGGGCGCAGGCGACGCCTTCTCGCGGGCGGCCGACCTCGCTCGCGACCTCGGTCGCGCAGATCTCCTGGCTCTCGCTGCGCTCGGGCGACAACGACCTCGACGACGCCGTTCTCACCCACGACCACGGGCGCGCGAGAAGCGCGCACGAGGAGCGAGCCGCCCTCATCGCCGAGCTCACCGCCGCCACCGGTCTCGGCGGGCGGGGCCGCCGGATGGGCGATGACGTCGACCGGGCTCGCAAGAGCGTGACGATGCGGATCCGCAACGCGATCTCGCGGATCGAGCGGGTGCACCCGGCTCTGGGCAGGCACCTGTCCCTGGCCGTGCGCACCGGTGCGCTCTGCAGCTACGAACCTGACCAGGGTGTCGACTGGACCGTGTGACGACGTCACACCGCCTGTGACGCCGCTTGGTCAGAGCCGCCCGTCGGGGGCGACCGGACGCTGAGGAGTCACCATGACCACCACGCAGACCCGCATCGACCAGGAGCAGGAAGCGGGCGGCCAGACCTTCGCAGCCGTGGGCTCCCTGTTCCTCGCCGCCCACGACGTCCGTCGCCCGCTTGACGGTGTGCTGTGACCACCCAGCAGGAGGGCCGGTCGCCCGAGGCACAGTCGGCCGACGAGCTCGGCGCGCAGGTCGAGGGCTTCGCCTTCCGGCTGCTCGGGTCGGCCATCGCGATGATGGATCTCGCGACCATCCGGATCGGCAAGGACCTCGGGCTCTACGACGCGCTGGCCGAGCAGGGGGCGACCACCTCGCACGGACTGGCCGGACTGTGCGAGGTCGATGAACGCTACGCCCGTGAGTGGCTGGAGCAGCAGGCAGTGACCGGCATCCTCGAGGTCGACGACGTCAGCGCTGCCGCGGGGGAGCGGCGCTATGCACTCCCTGTGGCTCATGTGGCAGTCCTCGTCGACCGCACCTCTCCGGCGTACCTGGGGTCGCTCGGCAACTTGACCGACATGAGCCTGGTGATGGGAGCACTGGTGGACTCCTTCCGCGACGGCTCCGGGGTCCCCTGGGCGCAGTACGGCGACGCAGCTCGCACGATGCAGGCGGAGCTCAACCGGCCCGGGTTCCTCACCTCACTTGCGCAGGAATGGCTGCCGGCGATGCCAGACATCGAGCAGCGGCTCGGCTCGGGTGGTCCGGCCCGGGTGGCCGACGTGGCCTGCGGTACCGGCTGGTCCTCGATCGCCTTCGCCCTCGCCTACCCCGACGTGGTCGTGGACGGCTTCGACGCCGACGACGCCTCCATCGCCGATGCCCGGCGCAACGCGGCCGAGGCGGGGGTCGGCAACAGGGTGCACTTCGAGGTCCGGGACGCCGTCGATCCGGGGCTGCCCGAGGGTGCCTACGACCTGGTGGCCGCATTCGAGTGTGTCCACGACCTGTCGCAGCCGGTGAAGACGCTGAGGGCGATGCGGCGGCTCGCCCGCGACGACGGGTTCGTGCTGGTCGCGGACAACGCGGTCGACGAGGCCTTCACCGCCCCGGGCAGCGAGATCGACCGGCTGATCTATGGCAGCAGCGTGCTGGTGTGCCTGCCCACCGGCCGGGCGCACGCCCACTCAGCGGAGACCGGTGGGGCGATGCGCCCCTCCGTGTTCGAGGCCTACGCCCGCGCGGCAGGTTTCACGACGGTCGCGGTGGCCGACGTGCCCCACCCGTTCTGGCGTTTCTACCGGCCCTCCTGAGCGGTCGACGAGTCCGGCCGCTCGGTGGCGATCTGCGCTGCCCCGACAGGTGAGGCAGTAGGTTCGCAGGACACCGACGAGAGGAACCACCGATGGCTGTCGACCGAGGACTGCTCGCGCTGCTGGAGGCCAAGCCCGGCAAGGGCGACGAGCTGGGTGAATTCCTGAAGCAGGGGCGCGAGATCGCTGTCGCCGAAGGTGGCACGGTGACCTGGTACGCCTTCAAGATCAGCGAGACGACCTACGGCATCTTCGACACGTTCGAGGGTGAGGAGGGGCGTCAGGCACATCTCGACGGCCAGATCCCCGTGGCCCTGGGTCAGGTAGGACCCGACCTGCTCGCCGCCGACCCCGACATCAGGACCGTGGACGTCATCGCGGTGAAGTGAGGCCTCAGCTGCGCAGCACCTTGTCCATCGGGCGCCCCTTCGCGAGCTCGTCCACGAGCTTGTCGAGGTAGCGGATCCGGCGCATCAGCGGGTCCTCGACCTCCTGCACCTTCACACCACAGACCGACCCGGTGATCTGGTCGACGTGGGGGTTGAGGGTGGCGGCGTCGAAGAAGTCGGCGAAGGTCGTCTCCCGTGCCAGGTGGTCGCGCAGCGACGCGTCGTCGAAACCCGTCAGCCACCCGATGACCTCGTCGAGCTCGGCTCGGGTGCGTCCCTTCCGCTCCACCTTCGTGACGTAGTGCGGATAGACCGACGCGACGCTCGTGGTGAAGATCCGGTGCATCGACCGAGGATAGACCCGCTCACCGACGGGTGGCGGTGTTTGAATGCCCGCATGGCTCCGACGATGCGCAGGATCGGCCTGCTGGGCGGGATGAGCTGGGAGAGCACGGCTCTCTACTACCGCCTGGTCAACGAAGAGGTCCGCGACCGGCTCGGAGGGTTCCACTCGGCGCGGCTGGTGTTGGCGTCGGTCGACTTCGCCGAGGTCGAGGCGATGCAGGTCGCCGGGGACTGGACGGCGGCCGGCGAGCTGCTCGCCGCCGAGGCGCGCGGCCTGCAGGCGGCCGGTGCCGACTGCCTCGTGCTGTGCACCAACACGATGCACAAGGTCGCGGACGAGATCGAGGCCGCGGTCGACGTCCCGCTGCTGCACCTCGCTGATGTCACTGCCGACGCCGTGCGTGCCGCGGCACTCGGACGCGTCGCGCTGCTCGGCACCCGGTTCACGATGGAGCAGCCGTTCTACGCCGACCGGCTGCGTTCGCACGGGATCGACGTGCTCGTCCCCGAGGCCGACGACCTCGCCCTTGTCCACGACGTGATCTACGACGAGCTCGTGCTGGGTGTGGTCCGCGACGAGTCGCGAGCGGCGTACGTCGAGGTGGTGCGGCGGTTGGTCGACCGGGGCGCCGGGGGAGTGGTGCTCGGCTGCACGGAGATCGAGCTGCTGATCGGTCCGGGCGATGTCGAGGTGCCGGTCTTCGCGACCACGCGGTTGCACGCACTGGCCGCGGTCGACTTCGCCCTGGGTTGAGCACGCTGCACGATCCGGTGCAGGCGCGCTCGCGCCAGCCGCACCTGTCCCGGCCGTGGTCGCAGTCTGCGAGGTCAGCCCTGGTCGGGCCAGAGCGAGTGGTAGGCGTTGATCGCCGGCTGTCCGCCGAGGTGGGCGTAGAGCACGTGCGAGTCGGCCGGGATGTCGCGCGACTCCACGAGGTCGATCAGGCCGGCCAGCGACTTCCCCTCGTAGACCGGGTCGGTGATCATCGCCTCGAGCTGCGCGCCGAGCGCCATCGCCGCCATCGTGGAGTCGACCGGAACGCCGTAGAGCTCACCGGCCCACCCCTCGAGCACGGTGATCTCGTCGTCGCGCAGGTCGCGGCCGAGCTCGATGAGCTCGGCGGTGCTGCGCGCGATGCGGGCCACCTGGTCACGCGTCTTGTCGATGGTGGCGCTCGCGTCGATCCCGATCACCCGACGGCGGACGCCGGTGAGGTCCTCGAGTGCCGCGAAGCCGGCGATCATCCCGGCGTGGGTCGAGCCGGTGACGGTGCAGACCACGATCGTGTCGAAGGTGACACCGAGCGACTTCTCCTGCTCGGCCACCTCGAAGGCCCAGTTGGCGAATCCGAGGCCGCCGAGCGGGTGCTCGCTGGCGCCGGCCGGGATGGCGTAGGGCGTGCCGCCGGACTCCTCGACCTCGCGGATCGCGTCCTTCCACGAGTCGCGGATGCCGATGTCGAAGCCGTGCGGGTCGAGGCGGGAGTCGGCGCCCATCATCCGGCTGAGCAGGATGTTGCCGACCTGCGTGTTGGTCGGGTCGTCCCACGGCACCCACTTCTCCTGCACGAGCCGGCACTTCAGCCCCAGGTGGGCGGCGACCGCGGCGACCTGGCGGGTGTGGTTGGACTGGAAGCCGCCGATGGAGACGAGCGTGTCGGCGCCGCTGGCGAGCACGTCGGGGACGATGTACTCGAGCTTGCGGATCTTGTTGCCGCCGTAGGCCAGGCCACTGCTGACGTCCTCACGCTTGGCCCACACCTGGGCGCCGCCGCCCCGGCCGGCGAGGTGGTCGCTGAGCCGCTTCAGGTGGTGGACGGGGGAGGGTCCGAAGGTCAGGGAGTGGCGGGGGAACTGGTCGAGCGTCACGGGGTCTCCTGCTGCTGGGGGAATGGTCGGGGGAACGGTCGGGGGATCGGGTCGGGGTCGGGGATCAGGTCGGCGAGGTTCTGCCAGGTGCGGAACGCGACGTCGGCCGCAGCGTCGACGTCACCGGCGGCGCACGCCTGCACGAGCTGGTCGTGCAGCGCCACCGACTCGGCGCCCGCGTGCGAGGCGAAGCGCAGGCGCTCGAGGCGTCGTACGACGGGGCTGAACTGGTCGAGCACGGTGGCCAGCGCCCGGTTGCCCGAGGCGTCCACCGCGACGGCATGGAAGGCGTCGTCAGCCGCGAGCGCGGCGTCGGCGTCGTGGGCGGCGATCGCGTCGGCGAAACGCTGGTTGGCAGCGCGCATCGCGTCGAGGTCGCCAGCGGTGAGCCGAGCGACCGACTCGGCCACGGCGAGCCGGTGCATGGCCGCCACCACGGCATGGGCCTCACGGACCTCGGCGAGGTCGATCTCGGTGACCACCGTCGACCGTCCAGGAGCGGCGCGCACGAGCCCGGTCTCGCTGAGGCGTAGGAGGGCCTCGCGCACCGGCGTACGACTGACGCCGAGCCAGGTGGCGAGCTCGGTGTCGCGCACGACCTCGCCCGGCGCCAGGGTGCCGTCGACGATCGCGTCCCGCACCCGGTCGTGGACGGTGTCGCGCAGCAGCGCGGCGCGCACGGGAGCGGAGGCGACGGGGACCGGCATGCAATATATTGCACATCGGTCGGTGGGTGGGTGTCAACCTTCGATGTGCGGGAACATCCGCGGTGATTGAGCGTTGAACCAGTCATGAAGAAGATCGGGTTCCTCAACTTCGGCCACTGGACCGACTCGCCCCAGTCGGCCGTGCGCTCCGCCTCCGACACGCTCCTGCAGTCGATCGACCTCGCGGTCGCGGCGGAGGAGCTCGGCGCGGACGGCGCCTACTACCGCGTCCACCACTTCGCACGTCAGCTCGCCTCCCCGTTCCCGCTGCTCGCCGCGATCGGCGCTCGCACCAGCCGGATCGAGATCGGCACCGGCGTGATCGACATGCGTTACGAGAACCCGCTCTACATGGCCGAGGACGCCGGCTCCGCCGACCTCATCTCCGGCGGGCGGCTCCAGCTCGGCATCAGCCGGGGATCACCGGAGCAGGTCATCGACGGCTGGCGCTACTTCGGCTACCAGCCCGCCGAGGGCGAGGACCAGGCCGACATGGCCCGGCGCCACACCGAGGTGTTCCTCCAGGTGCTCGAGGGCAACGGCTTCGCGGAGCCCAACCCGCGCCCGATGTTCCCCAACCCGCCCGGGCTGCTGCGCCCCGAGCCGCACTCGCCCGGGCTCCGCGACCGCATCTGGTGGGGTGCCGCCTCCGACGCCACTGCGCGGTGGACGGCCGAGAGGGGCATGCACCTGATGAGCTCGACGCTCAAGGCGGACGAGTCGGGCGAGCCGTTCCACATCCAGCAGCGCAAGCAGATCGAGATCTTCCGCGACGCCTGGCGAGCGGCCGGCCACGAGGGCGAGCCGCGCGTGTCGGTGAGCCGTTCGATCATGCCGATCACCACCGACCTCGACCGGATGTACTTCGGCCGCGAGGGCACCAGCTCGGACCAGTTCGGTCAGATCGAGGCCAACCTCCGTGCTGTCTTCGGCAAGACGTACGCCGCCGAGCCGGACATCCTGGTCAAGGAGCTCGCCGACGACGAGGCCATCGCCACCGCCGACACCCTGCTGCTCACGGTGCCCAACCAGCTCGGTGTCGACTACAACGCCCACCTCATCGACACGGTGCTCACCCAGGTGGCTCCGGAGCTCGGCTGGCGCTGAGCCCGGCACCTGGTCATCCGGCGGCGGCCCGCAGCTTGTCCAGCAGCGGGCCGGCCGCCTCGCTGAGGAAGCGGTCCTGTCCCTCGTCGCCGATCTGGACCAGCGCGACGTCGGTGAATCCCGCAATCCAGTAGGCGGAGACCGCCTCCACGATGGCGTCGAGGTCGGGACCGCAGGGGATCGACTCCGCGACGTCCTCGGGTCGGACGTACGTCGTGGCGCCGGCGAACCCGGCCGGGGTGGGCAGGTCCGCGTTGACCGACCAGCCGCCGCCGAACCAGCGGAACTGCTCATGGGCCCGCGCCACTGCGGTGTCCGTGTCGGGGTCCCAGCAGATCGGGATCTGCCCGATCGCCCGGGCACCGTCCCTGCCGCCGATGCGGGGGGCGCCCTCCGTGTCGTTCCAGCCCTGGATGATGTCGGCCCTCGGTTCCACCGCCACGAGGTGGTCGGCCAACGGTGAGAAGCGTGCGATGGCCCGTTCGCCGGCCACCGCGACCCCGATGTCGACGCCCTCGTCGGGCAGGTCCCAGATGCGTGCGGAGTCCACCTGGAAGAACTCGCCCCGGTGGTCGGTGAGCTCGCCGGTGTGGAGCGCGCGGATCACCTCGATGGCCTCGGCGAGCATGTCCTGACGCTCCTGGAACGAGGGCCAGCCCGCGCCGACCACGTGCTCGTTGAGGCTCTCACCGCTGCCCAGCCCGAGGGTGAACCGGCCCTCGGCGAGGATCTGCAACGTCGCTGCCTTCTGCGCCACGACGGCTGGGTGGTAGCGCAGCGTCGGACACGTCACGTAGGTCATCAGGTCCACCCGCTCGGTCGCGTGAGCGACGGCGCCGAGGGTCGTCCAGGCATGGGGGGCATGACCCTGCTCGGTGAGCCACGGCGAGTAGTGGTCGCTCATCACCTCGAAGTCGAAGCCGGCCCGCTCGCCCGCCACGGCATAGCGCACCAGCTCCAGCGGTCCGCTCTGCTCGGTCATGAGGGTGTAGCCGAATCGCGTCATGCGTCGACGGTAGCCACGCGGATCGCGGGGCTGACCACCCACTCAGGTGAGGTGCCCTTGTCGATCAGGAGGGCCGTGGTTGTCTGGGGGGACCGACCTCGAGGAGCCCGCATGACGCAGGAGCAGCACGACCAGCAGCACGACCAGCCGCAGGAGCAGGACGGTCAGGTCTCCGAGCTCGCGGTGGCCGGTGGAGAGCCGGAGCCGATCAGCGCGGGGGACTCCGCCGCCGGGCAGCCCGACGACGAGTCGGGTGAGGTGCAGGAGGGCGCGCAGGGGCCCAACGCGATCCCCGAGGACGACACCGACGAGCATCCCCACGACTCCTGACCGCACGGGGCCTGCGGTAGAACAGTCCCCGTGAGCAGACCTGTGATCGTGGTGGTCGGCGCCGGACCCGGTGTCAGCGGGTCAGTCGCCCGTCGCTTCGCCGACGAGGGCCACGACGTCGCGCTGCTGGGACAGGATCCAGCCGTCCTCGACGCCCTGGTGCCCGACCTCGAGGCGCGAGGTGCGGTGGTCCGTCGCACCGTCGTGGACATCACCGACGAGCAGGCCGCGCGCGACGCCGTACGCCGGACCGGTGAGCACGCCGGTCGGATCGACGTGCTGCACTTCAACCCCAGCGCCTACCGCGCGAAGGATCCGTTGACCCTGACGGTCGGTGAGCTTCTCGAGGACGTCGCGCTGGGGGTGGGCGCGTTGCTCACCGTGGTCCAGGCAGCCCGGCCGTACATGTCGGCGGGCGGACGGGTCAGCGTCACCGGAAGCGTCACCGCCGACGACCCGTGGGAGGGCGCCGCCTCGCTCGGAGTGCAGAAGGCCGGGGTGCGCAACCTCGTGCACAGCCTCGACAAGTCGCTGGCCCCGGACGGCATCCGCGCGGTGTCGCTCACCGTCCACGGTGCGCTGGCGCGCGAGGGCGACTTCACGCCGGACCGCGTGGCCGAGGCCATCTGGTCCGCGGTCAACCGGGACCCGCAGGACTGGACCAGCGAGCTGCCCTACCGCGGCTAGCGCGTGGTGCCCGCACGTCTCGGCAGGAGTCAGGCGCCGCGGACGCCGTTGAGCAGCAACCAGAACGCGACGACGCCGACCAGGGCCGCCAGCAGCCCCCACCAGATCCCGGTCAGCGCGCGGCGGCCGGTCGTGGCGTCCTCGCGTGCGAGAGCGGTAAGAGCGACGGTGACCAGCGCGCCGATGACTGCCATCGTGAGGAGCTGGACCGGGACGATCCAGTTCTCGCTGCCCTGCGCATCGAAGGCGTACGCCGACGCCGGGAGGCTGAACATGCCCACGGCGAGCAGCACGACGATGCCGATGACGCGTTGCACGGTGGGGGACATGGCCGCACGCTAACGCCCCCACCCGGGCGGTGGCCCACCCACAGTCCTGCTCGTCGGAGTGTGGTCCGGACACCGCCGTCGGGCGAGTCGCCAGGGACACGCTGCCAAGCGGTGGTCCAGCCACCGTTGCCGCCGCTCGAATGTGGCTGGACCACCGCTCGGCCGGTGGCTGGACCACCGCCCGGCCGGGAGCTGGAGCGGTGCTCAGGCCTCCTTGGCCACCAGCGTCAGGACGTCGTACGTCGCCACGGGCTCGCCGTCGGCGTTGGTGACGAGCGCGTCCCAGCGGACCTCGCCGTAGTCGGCGGAGGCGCGGGGGGTGATCTGCTTGACGGTCAGCGTCACTCGGATCGAGTCCCCGGCCTTGACGGGGGTGAGGAAGCGCAGGTGGTCGACGCCGAAGTTGGCGAGCACCGGGCCGGGCGCCGGGTCGACGAAGAGACCGGCCGCCATCGAGACGATGAGGTAGCCGTGGGCGACGATCCCGCCGAACAGCGGGTTCTGCGCGGCCGCCGCCGGGTCGGTGTGGGCGTAGAAGGTGTCGCCGGTGAAGTCGGCGAAGTGGTCGATGTCGTCGAGCGAGATCACCCGCGGCTCGGTGGCGATGGTGTCGCCGACCGCCAGTGTCGCGAGCGAGTGGCGGAAGGGGTGCTCGGGTGTGAGGGTGCGCTGCGAGCCGCGCGTCCAGCGGCCGGTGATCGCGGTCAGCATGTCGGGGGAGGCCTGGATGGCCGAGCGCTGCATGTGGTGCAGGACGGCGCGTACGCCGCCGAGCTCCTCGCCGCCGCCGGCGCGACCCGGCCCGCCGTGGACCAGCATCGGCAGCGGCGAGCCGTGACCGGTGGACTCGGGGGCGGCGTCGCGATCGAGGACCAGGATGCGTCCGTGCCACGGTGCGAGTCCCAGCACGAGCGTGCGCGCGACACCCGGGTCGTGGGTGACGACGGACCCGACGAGCGATCCCTGGCCCCGGGCAGCCAGGGCGATCGCCTCGTCCAGGCCGTCGTAGGACAGCACGGTCGACACCGGGCCGAAGGGTTCCACGTCGTGCGGCTCCGTCGCACCCACGCGGGCCCGCAGCAGCACCGGCGCCAGGTAGGCACCTCGCTCGGCATCGCCGAGGAAGCCGGACGTCGACGTCGGGTCGCCGTGGACGAGGTCGGCCGACGAGCGGAGCGCCTCGATCGCCTTGCGGACCTCGTCGCGCTGCTCCAGCGAGGCCAGTGGGCCCATCCGCACCGATGGGTCGCCGGGGTGGCCGACGGTGATCGTGGACAGCTGGGCGGCGATCGCGTCGGTCATCTCGTCGGCGACGGCCGCGGGGACGATCACGCGGCGGATCGCGGTGCACTTCTGGCCGGCCTTGGCGGTCATCTCGGTGACGACGCCCGTGACGAAGAGCTCCCACTCGGGGTCGTCGGACGTCACGTCCGGGCCGAGCACGGAGCAGTTGAGCGAGTCGGCCTCGACCTGCAGCCGCACGCCGCCGTGGAGGACCGACGGGTGCCGGCGCAGGATGCCGGCGGTGTGCGCGGAGCCGGTGAAGGCCACCGAGTCCTGGACGCCGAGGTGGTCGAGGAGGTCGCCGGCCGAGCCGGACAGCAGCTGGAGCGAGCCCTCCGGCAGGATGGCCGACTCGATGGCCCGGCGGACGACGAGCTCGGTCAGGTAGGCCGTCTGGCTGGCGGGCTTCACGATCGACGGGAGCCCCGCGATGAAGGCCGGGGCGAGCTTCTCGAGCATGCCCCACACCGGGAAGTTGAAGGCGTTGATCTGCACCGCGACCCCGGGCCGCGAGGTGTGGACGTGCTGGCCCAGGAAGACGCCGCTGCGGCCGAGCTGCTCGAGGTCGCCGTCACAGGCGACGACGTCGTCGGGCAGCTCGCGTCGGCCCTTGGAGGAGTAGGAGAACACGGTGCCGAGTCCTCCGTCGATGTCGATCATCGAGTCGCGACGCGTGGCCCCGGTGCGCAGGGAGAGCTCGTAGAACTCGTCCTTGAGCCCGGTGAGGTGGGTGGCGAGGTCCTTCAGCAGCAGGGCGCGCTCGTGGAAGGTCAGATCGCGGATCGCGGGTCCACCGACCGTACGCGCGTGGCGGGCCATCGCGCCGAGGTCCAGGCCGGCGCCGGAGATCCGGGCGACCTCCTCGCCCGTCGCCGCGTCGAGCAGCGGGTGCCCCTCGGCGGGTGCGGCATACCAGCGGCCGGCGGCATAGCTCTCGAGCAGACGGGTC
Source organism: uncultured Actinomycetota bacterium (assembly GCA_963806925.1). GTDB lineage: Bacteria > Actinomycetota > Actinomycetes > Propionibacteriales > Nocardioidaceae > Nocardioides. The sequence goes on from CAWEAI010000005.1 coordinate 51,294, forward strand.
ACGGTGTCCCCTTCAGGTCCGGGCAGCTCCAGGTCGGCGTTGCGTGCCAGAGTGACGGGTGACACACTAATACCAGACCGATCGGTCAGTAAATGTGGAGGATGGACGGATGACCCTCACCGAGGCTGCGCTCGACGCCGAGACCCAGGTCGACCTCGAGCGCCACTTCGAGGCGACGATCGCGCGCCACGACCGGATCGAGCCTCGCGACTGGATGCCCGAGGGCTATCGCAAGACCCTCGTGCGGCAGATCGCCCAGCACGCGCACAGCGAGATCATCGGCATGCAGCCGGAGGGCAACTGGATCTCCCGCGCCCCGAGCCTGCGCCGCAAGGCGATCCTGCTCGCCAAGGTGCAGGACGAGGCCGGCCACGGGCTCTACCTCTACTCCGCGGCCGAGACGCTCGGCGTCTCCCGCCTCGAGCTCACCGAGATGCTCATCTCCGGCAGGCAGAAGTACTCCTCCATCTTCAACTACCCGACGCTGTCCTACGCCGACGTCGGCAGCATCGGCTGGCTGGTCGACGGCGCTGCGATCTGCAACCAGGTGCCGTTGTGCCGCACGTCCTTCGGCCCCTACGGCCGCGCGATGATCCGGGTCTGCAAGGAGGAGTCCTTCCACCAGCGGCAGGGCTACGAGCTGCTGAGCACGATGATGCGCGGCACCGACGAGCAGCGTGCGATGGTGCAGGAGTCGGTCGACCGGTTCTGGTGGCCGGCGCTGATGATGTTCGGTCCGCCAGACGCCGACTCGCCCAACACCGCGCAGTCGATGGCGTGGGGGATCAAGCGCAACACCAACGACGAGCTGCGCCAGAAGTTCGTGGACATGTCGGTGCCGCAGGCCGAGGCCCTGGGCGTCACCCTGCCCGACCCCGAGCTCGCCTGGAACGAGGAGCGCGGCCACCACGACTTCGGCCAGCCCGACTGGGACGAGTTCATGCAGGGCGTCAAGGGCAACGGGCCCTGCAACGCCGAGCGGATCGCCCATCGCCGTCGTGCCCATGAGGACGGGGCCTGGGTGCGCGAGGCCGCGACGGCCTACGCCGGTCGCGAGGTGCAGCGATGAGTGAGCTCTCCGCCGAGGGCGGACACGGCGCAGTTCCCCTGCAGGGCGTCCCCACGGGTGTGGGCGTCCCCGCGCCCGAGCCCGAGTGGCCCCTCTACGAGGTCTTCATCCGCGGCAAGCGCGGCCTCAACCACGTCCACGTCGGCTCGCTGCACGCCGCTGATGACCGGATGGCACTGCTGCACGCCCGTGACGTCTACACCCGCCGCAACGAGGGCGTCAGCATCTGGGTGGTGCGCGCCGACGCGATCACCGCGTCGAGCCCCGACGAGAAGGACCCGATGTTCGCCCCGAGCGGTGACAAGGTCTATCGCCACCCGACCTTCTACGCCATCCCCGACAACGTTCCGCACATGTGATGGACGATCACGACAACGCCTACTCCGGCCTGCTCGTCAACGACGCCCACTGGGCCTTCGGCACCGACTTCGAGGACCCGCTGGCAGGGGTCGACACCACGATCCCCGAGGGCGTCGACGGCCCCACGCTGGCGGCGTACGCCCTGATGCTGGGCGACGACTCGCTCGTCATGTCGCACCGGATCGCGGAGTGGACCAGCAACGCCCCGGACCTCGAGGACGACATCGCACTGTCCAACATCGCGCTCGACCTGCTCGGCCAGTCCCGGCTGCTGCTGGCCCGTGCCGCGAAGGCCGACGCCTCGATCGTCCCCGGACTGCCCGACGGGTCACCGACACCACCCGAGGACGCGCTGGCCTTCTTCCGCGAGGCGCACGAGTTCCGCAACGTACGCCTGGCCGAGGTCGTCAACGGCGACTTCGGCGAGGCGACGGTGCGCGTCCTGCTGTTCTCGCTCTGGCGGCTCGCGGTCTGGGAGCAGCTGCGCACCAGCAGCGACCACGTCCTGTCCGCGGTCGCGGCCAAGGGCGTCAAGGAGCTGGCCTACCACCGTGACTACGCGGCGCGGTGGTTCGTGACCCTGGCGCAGGGCACGGAGGAGTCGCGCGCCCGCCTCCTCGGCGCGCTGGAGTCCTTGTGGCCGCTGTGGCCCGAGCTGTTCGACACGCACCCCGTCGAAGCCGCCGCTGCCGCTACGGGCGTCGGCGTGGACCCGGCGACGGTGCGCGACGCGGCCGAGGCGGTGCTCGACCAGGTCCTGACGGCAGCCGACGTGCGGCGGCCCGAGGCGCCCCGCCGATCCGGCGTCCTGGGCCGGACCGGGCGCGACGGGATGCACGGCGAGGCGCTGAGCCGGATGCTGGCCGAGATGCAGTCCGTCGCCCGCGCCCACCCGAGGGGGCAGTGGTGAGGCTGTTGAGCCGTACGACACAGCGCGCGCGCCGCGTGGCCGAGTCGGTCACCGACCCCGAGCTGCCGATGCTCACGCTCGCCGACCTCGGCGTGCTGCGCGCGGTCGACGTCATCGGCGACGCCCACGTCGTCGTCGAGATCACCCCGACCTACTCCGGCTGCCCGGCGATGGCGGCCATGCGCGACGACCTGGTCCGCGAGCTGCGGGGTGCGGGCTTCAACGAGGTCGAGGTGCGGGTCAGCCTGCACCCCGCGTGGACGACGGACTGGATCACCCCCGCCGGTCGTGCCGCCCTCGCCGCGGCGGGCATCTCCCCGCCCGGCCCGGCGCCCTCGAGCAGCGGCCCGATCCCGCTCAGCCTGCTGCCCACGGCGCGCCAGGTCCGATGCCCCCAGTGTGGCTCGACCGCGACCGACCTGGTCTCGGAGTTCGGGTCGACCTCGTGCAAGGCGCAATACCGCTGCACCGCGTGCCTCGAGCCCTTCGACCACGTCAAGGAGATCTGATGGTCACCCGGTTCCACGCCCTCACGGTGCGCGACGTGGAGCCGCTGACCGACGACTCGGCCGCCGTCACCTTCGACGTCCCCGACGACGTGCGCGAGCTCTTCGAGTTCGAGCCGGGGGAGTCGCTGACGGTGCGCCGCATCGTCGACGGCGTCGAGCACCGCCGCACCTACTCGATCTGTGCCCCCGTGGGCGCTGCGCCGCGCATCGGCGTACGAGAGATCCCGGGCGGGATGTTCTCCTCGTGGCTGATCCACCAGCTCGCCGCGGGCGAGACCGTCGAGGTCGCGGCGCCGTCGGGAAGCTTCCGCGCCGATCCGGGTCTGGCCGGGCGGCACCTCTGCATCGCTGCCGGCTCGGGCATCACGCCCATGCTGTCCATCGCGGCCTCCGTGCTGGTGCACCCCGACAGCGCGGTGACGATGCTCTACGGCAACCGCGAGACCGCGTCGGTGATGTTCGCCGAGGAGCTCAGCGACCTCAAGAACCTCCACGGACCACGCTTCGACCTCGTCCACGTGCTCTCGCGAGAGCCGCGCGACGTGGAGCTGTTCTCCGGTCGGCTCGACGCCGACCGGTTGCGGCGGCTGCTTGCGATCAAGGTGCCGCTCGGCGCGCTGGACCACGTGTGGCTGTGCGGCCCGCTCGGTCTGGTCGAGGATGCGCGTGCGGTGCTGGCAGAGCTCGGCGTGCCTGCGGAGAAGGTCCACTTCGAGCTCTTCCACGTCGATGAGCCGCCGCCCCCGCTCCGGCACGCCGACCGCCTGGTCGAGGGGGTGACGAGCGAGGTCACCGTCGTGCTGGACGGACGTGCGACGACCACGCCGATGTCACGTGACACCACGGTGCTCGACTCGGCCCAGGCGGTGCGCAGCGACCTGCCGTTCGCCTGCAAGGGCGGGGTCTGCGGCACCTGCCGCGCCAGGGTGGTCGACGGCGAGGTGGAGATGGTGCGCAACTACGCCCTCGACCCCGCCGAGGTCGAGCAGCGGTTCGTGCTGACCTGCCAGTCCTACCCGGTCTCCGAGGCCGTGACGGTCGACTTCGACGCCTGAGGACCTACCGGTCGACGATGAGTCAGCCCGTCGAAGGCAAGTGTCGTGACGGTGTCGGCGAGCGCCTCCACCTCACTGCCACGCACCCACTCGGTCAGCGAGTTGACCATGCCGAAGATCAGCCGGCTGATCACGAGGGGGTCGACGTCCGCGCGGATCGCGCCGTCGTGTGCGGCCTCGTGCACCATCTCGGCCAACCGCTGGTCGATGTCGCGCCGTCGGGCGAGCGCACCCTGCTCGGCCGGGGTGTTGCCACGCACCCGCAGCAGCAGCGTCACCGCGGGAAGGTGTTCGGCCAGCACGACCACGCTCGCGCGCACTGCCGCCCGTAGCCGCTGCTCGGGGGAGCACGACGCGTCAGCCTGCACCACGTCCAACGCCGAGGTGAGCTCGTCGAGGGCCTCCTCGAGCGCGCGCTCGAGGAGGTGCTCCTTGCTGGGCACGTGGTGGTAGATCGCAGACTTCGTCAGACCCAGCTCGCTGGCCAGGTCGCCCATGCTGGTGGCGTCGTAGCCCTGACGGTTGAACAGCTCGATCGCGGCGCGCAGGACCGCCTGCTGGTCGTGACCCGGACGACCCCGCCGAGCCGCCTGGCTCTCTGACATGGGTGACACGATCTCACGATCCACCCGCACCGCCACCGCACGTCGCCGAGCCACGCCGTGAGGGGATGATTCCCATCATCTCCCACCCGGGGGTTACAGTGGGCGCAGCGTCCCGACGCCGTGCCGCATTGATCAGCCCATGATCCACCGGTCACGACCACGACGCATCGCTCCAACCTCTACGCCGTGGTGTGCAGGTCAGCGCCGACCCAGGCTCGCCTGCTCCGCGACGCGTACCCAGTCCCGGAGGACCCCTTGGCCCAGCGCCAGCGAACACGTGGCAGTCGCCGCACCCCCGCCCACGCGCGCCACAAGGACAACGAGGGCATCGTCCCCGTCCTGGCCCGCGCCGTGCGTGAGCTCGAGTCGGCCGTCCAGCGCGGCCCGCTCGCCCCGGGGCAGCGGGTGCGCTTCCAGGTGGTCGCGCTGCTGACGCGCGAGCACCGCACCGACGTACGCGCCTCGGCGGAGCTCACCGACGCCCAGAAGGCCGACGAGCTCAAGCGCCTCGACGGCATCGCCACCATCCTGGCCAAGACCGCGACCCGCGACCCGTCGCTGTTCGGGCTCCTCTCGGAGGAGTCGAGGGTCACCGACAGCGCCCGCGAGATGCGTCTGGAGCTGCTGCGCAAGGCCGGTATCGAGTCCGTCCCCGAGGAGCCCACGCCCGCCGACGAGACCGGTCCGGGCCAGGCGGAGCGGAAGGTGATCCCGCAGTCCGTCGTGCAGCACCAGCTCGCCCACCCGTTCCTCGTGCCGGACTTCGGCATCGGCGCCGAGCGCCGCAGCGCCCACGGACAGCTGACGACGTGGGAGCTGCTCGGTCCGCTGTTCCGCTCCTTCGAGCTCGGTGGCTCGTCGTCCTGCATGGACCTGCCCGAGGCGACGTCGCTCAACGCCCCCGGCAAGCTCGAGCTGATGCCCCACCAGGCCCGGATGATCGAGTCCGCGGCCGAGGGCCACCGCACCTTCCTGCTGGCCGACGAGCCCGGCCTGGGCAAGACCGCGCAGGCGTTGCTCGCCGCGCAGGCCGCCCACGCGTTCCCGCTGCTGGTCGTGTGCCCCAACGTGGTCAAGACCAACTGGGCCCGCGAGACCGAGCGCTGGACCCCGCGTCGCCGCGCCACCGTCATCCACGGTGACGGCGACCAGGTCGACGCCTTCGCCGACGTCATCATCGTCAACTACGAGATCCTCGACCGGCACGCCGGCTGGCTCGGCCGGTTCGGCTTTCGCGGGATGGTCGTCGACGAGGCGCACTTCATCAAGAACAAGACGTCGCAGCGCTCGCGCCACGTGCTCCACCTCTCCGAGCAGCTCCGCGCGCGGACCGCGCGCCCGCTCCTGATGGCGCTGACCGGCACGCCGCTGATCAACGACATCGAGGACTTCCGCGCGATCTGGCAGTTCCTCGGCTGGATCGACGACCACAAGCCCACGACCCGCCTCATGCAGTCCCTCGAGGGCACCGACCTCACCCCGGCCGACCACTCGTTCTACCCCGCGGCCCGCAAGGCCGTGATCGACATGGGCATCGTGCGGCGCCGCAAGGTCGACGTGGCCGCAGACATCCCTGCGCGTCGGATCGCCGACATCCCGGTCGAGCTCGACGACGAGGACGCCCGCTCGATCCGCTCGGCGGAGAAGGAGCTCGCTCGCCGGCTCGTCCAGCGCTACAGGGCCGCGCTCGAGACCCGGCGTACGGGCGCCGTGGTCGACGGCATCGACCACGATCTCGTCCGCCGTGTCGCGACGTGGGAGCGCGAGGAGATGGACTCCGGCACGTCGGGGGAGAACGTCTTCTCGATGTTCCGCCGCATCGGCCGCGCCAAGGCGGGCCTGTCCGCCGACTACGCCGCCCAGCTGGCGCGCAACGTCGGCAAGGTGGTCTTCTTCGCGCGGCACATCGACGTGATGGACATCGCCGAGGAGACCTTCACCCGCCGCGGTCTCAAGCACGCCTCGATCCGCGGCGACCAGACGTCCAAGGCGCGCGAGAAGGCGATCCACTCGTTCGTCAACGATCCCGACGTGCAGGTGATCGTCTGCTCCCTCGCGGCTGCCGGCGTCGGGGTCAACCTGCAGGTCGCCTCCAACGTGGTGCTCGCCGAGCTGTCGTGGACCGATGCCGAGCAGACCCAGGCGATCGACCGCGTGCACCGCATCGGCCAGAGCGACCCGGTCACCGCGTGGCGGATCATCGCCGCGCAGACGATCGACACCCGGATCGCGGAGCTCATCGACTCCAAGGCCAGCCTGGCGGCGCGTGCGCTGGACGGCTCGGACGAGGAGGTCTCGTCCTCGGCCAACATCCAGACAGAGGCGCTCGTCGCGCTGCTCACCGATGCCCTGCAGCGCGAGCTCGGCTGATCCGGACCTCTCGTTCCCACCGTGGTGACGCTGGCCCTTGTCCTGCCGGAGGAGACCCGGTAGGCAGGAGGCATGAGCGAAGACCGCGAGACCTACGGCGACATGTCCGTCGATGACGAGGACCAGCTGCAGCCGGGGGACACCCTCGACGACGGCGACCTCACCGACGTGCTGGACCGCGGCTACTCGCCGCCGGACCGGCCGCCCAAGGGCTACGAGGACTACCCGACCGAGGCCGAGCGTCGCCAGGGTGAGTCGCTGGACGAGAGGCTCGCGGAGGAGGAGCCCGACATCGACCCCTACGCCGAGCCGCCGGAGACCGACAGCGAGGACGAGAACGCGCTCGACGAGCAGCTCGGTCTCGACGAGGCGGACGAGCGCACCGGTCGTCTCGTGCGACCCGACGGGGGCTTCGGTGAGGATGTGGACTCCCAGGAGGTGGCCCTCGACATCGGGATCGACGGTGCGGGCGCGTCCGCCGAGGAGGCGGCCATGCACATCACGCGCGAGCCCGAGCCGCCGACCGGCTGACGTCACTCGACGGCGGTCTCACCCGCCGTTGCGGCGACAACTTTCAGCGATCCCGCCCCAAGCACGCACGTGAGACCAATACTGGACGAACCGGTCAGATCGACCGGCCGTCCAGCTTGGGGAGTCCTCATGAAGAGTTTTGCCTGCGGCGATGTCGTACCCGGTTGCGACGCCCGGTTCGTGTGCTCCGCCGATGACGAGATCCTGGTCGAGGTGGCCAGGCACGCTGCTCTGGTGCACGGCCTCAACGAGGTGCCGGCGTCGCTCGTGACGACCGTGCGCTCCCACATCGTCAGCGTCTGACCCAGTCGGTGTCCGACGTCGAGTGGGCCTCGATGCTGGCGGCCGCGTGCGCCGGCGAGGGGCTGACCTCGCACTACCAGCCCATCGTCGACGTGGCTCGGGGCGTGGTCGTGGGCTACGAGGCGCTGGCGCGGTTCGTCGACTCGCCTGTCACCGATCCGGGGCTGTGGTTCGCGAAGGCCCGGGAGCACGGCGTGCTCGCCGAGCTGGAGGCGGCAGCACTGCGCTCGGCGATCGCTGCCCGACGCACACTGCCTGCCAACACCTTCCTCACCGTCAACCTCGGTCCCGACGTCCTGCAGCACCCCCTCGTACGCGACGTGCTGGCCGGTGAGAAGACGCTCACCGGGCTCGTCGTCGAGCTGACGGAGCACGCCAGGGTGGACTCCTACGTCGCCCTGGAACCGACGCTCGACTGGCTCCGCGGGGATGGTGCGTTGATCGCTCTCGACGACGCGGGATCCGGCTATGCCGGCCTCAGTCACATGCTCAACATCCGCCCGTCCTTCATCAAGCTCGACCGTGAGCTCATCTGCGGGCTCGATCGGGACGAGGCCAAGCAGGCCCTCGTGGAGATGATGGGCACGCTGGGCAGCCGTCTCGACTCATGGCTGCTGGCGGAGGGGGTGGAGACCCGCGCGGAGCTCGACACCCTGGTCAGACTGGGGGTGCCGCTGGTGCAGGGTTTCCACCTGGCCCGGCCCGCGCCGCCGTGGGCCGTCCTCGACGACGAGACCGCGATGCACCTCCTCCTGTCGGGACGCATCGCCACGGGCACCACGCTGCGATCACTGCTTAGCGACGTACCGTCCTCCCAGTCGATGGACACCGCACAGGGCTGGTTCGCATCCGAGATCGCAGAGATCGTCGTCGTCCTCGACAGCGACTCCCGGCCGATCTCCCTGCTGGACGACGCCGGCATGGCGCGCTCCGTGTCCGAGGTCCTCCGCTTCAACGTCGACACCCCGGTCGCCGACGCTGCGATGCGCGCCGTGGCCCGGGCGCCGTACGCCCGTCAGGCTCCGCTCGTCTGCATCGACAACGCCGGTCGGTTCGTCGGCGTCGTGCGCATCGAGAGCATCGTGAAGACCCTGGCCCGGCAGGTGCAGTCCCCTGGTGTGCCAGAGCAGCGGATCGGGCCAGCGGCCTGATCCGCCCCCTGCTCGGTGGTGAGACGTTCCTCCATGATCACGGTGCCGTTGCTCCGGAGGGTCGCGGAACGAAGAGAAAGCAGTCGCACCCGGCGCAGACCAGGGAGGTTGACCCGCTTGGCAGACTCTAGACATCCGGTTGCCAGTCAGCCGTGGCTGCTCGCAACTCCTCTATGAGGCTGGTGGCTGTCCAGTCGTCGCCTCCGAGGTGCTCGTAGCTGTTGACGCCCACCCATATGGCGAACGATCGAAGTCCGAGGGCCTGAGCCCGAGCATCCATTTCGGCGAAGAGCTCGGGTGTGTCCTGGGTGCGTTCGTCTTCCGGGACGTAGGCATTGAGGCGCTGATGAACACCGAGCAACCGTTCGAGTTCGTCGACGGGGCGGGCGTGGTCATCGACGCGAATGTCAAGCTCCACGTCGTCGCGCCCATCGAATCCTGCGCCGTCCCTGACGATGAGGAGCGCCGCTGATTGTCGACCGCGGGCGTCGCCGCCGGCTTCGTCTCCGGCCCGGAGCGCCCCCAGCAACCGTTCGGCCAGGGGCGCTGCGCTGTCACCTGCCTCGAATGCAGCCTGCATGGCGGCCACGACCTCCTCGCCGGTGAGGATGTTGCCCTGGATCGCGTACCCGTCGCCGGACACTCCTCCTGCCCACTCCAAGCACTCGGAGCCTGTGTGACTGGCGGAGCTGCCGTCAGCGCCGACGATGCCCACTTGGCGGTGGTCCTTGCCGTCGTCCTGGTCCAAGAGCTGCTGAAGCGCGACAGCGGATGTCGCGCCAGCCTTCAGGTAGGTGAGGCCCTGACCCTTGTAGGAGACGTTGGCCCATGCCTGACTGGCGATTGCTCCGACCCCCGCGCGAGCGGCGGGCACCACCGATCCCACCGAGAAGAACTTGGACGCGACAGCGACTCCCCACGTGTCACCGTCAGCAGAGCGCGCCACGATCGAGAACGTCATCACAGGACGCTAGGCCCGGACCGCCCTTAGTAGGAAGGGCAACGAGTAGGCGCTCACGGCTGGTGGCCGTGCAGTGTGGGTGAGCATCCGTTCCACTCACCTGCGGTGATGCCGTCACTCGTGACGAGCCATGGTCACGCGTCCCGAGGCACGAGTTGTCACGCTCGCCCCTCCCCTTGTGCCTCGGCTGCGTAGGAGGCAACCATGCCGCGGTGCATCACCCGGTCGCCGACCACGCCGGCGTGGTCGGCCCGGTGCAGGACGCACGCGTTGTCCCAGATCACCAGGTCCAGGGGCGCCCAGGCATGGACGTAGGTGTTGTCCGGACGAGTGGAGTGCGCGAACAGACGCGCCACCAGCTCGTCGGCATCGGCCTGGTCGAGTCCGCTCACCGACGCGCATCGGGCGGGCGTGGTGAGGTAGAGCGACTCGCGACCCGTCACCGGGTGCGGGCGCAGGATCGGGTGCTCGGCCGCGGTCTCACCGCTCGCGTCCGTGACGCCGGTGACCACGTGGGTGATCGTGCGGCCCTCCACCCGCCGTCGCAGGTCGGCTGGGAGCGTCGCTGCGGCGGCGTACTGATTGGTGAACTGGGTCGCTCCGCCCTGCGCGGGGACCGTCACGGCGCGGAGCGCGGTGTAGGCCGGAGGCGTCGAGACGTAGCTGGTGTCCACGTGGAAGGAGCTCGTCGGCGGTGCGTCGGTGCTCCAGCGACCGACGTTGCTGATCACGTTGAGGTCGTCGAAGCCGTCGAGCGGTGTCTCGCCCGCGGTGAAGGCGAGCTCACCGAAGCCCCGCAGGAACGCCAGGAACGCCTGGTCGTCGAGCAGCTGCCCGGGCAGGACGGCGACCCCGTGCTCGGCCAACAGCTCGCGCAGCGTCGAGACCAGTGCGGTCGGCTCGTCGGCCACCTGTGCGCCTCTCACCCGCACTCCGACCGGATCCAGTACGTCGTACTTCACGTCAGCTCACCTCATGGGGTCGTGGGGTCGTGGGGACCGACGCCCGAGGACAGCACGTCGGACGGACAGGTCGAGCAGGTCACGCAGCGGGATGCCCGCAGCCTGCGCCATCACCACGATCACTGACGACGGCGCGAACGAGCAGTAGAGCGATGCCTCGAGGAAGTGGGGCCGGCCCTGCGGGTCGACGCGGAAGTCGAACAGTCCGTGGTGGCGGCAGCCGAGTGCCTCGTAGGCACGGAGAGCGGCCGCATGGACCGGGGGGTTCACCGGGTCGGACGGATCGACGATCCAGGCGTGCGCGGCATCCTTGGCGACCAGGGCGAGGTGACCGTCGCTGTCGCGCGCGAGCTTGTCGGCGTGGTCGCGCACCGGCTTGAGGTCGGGGTCCACGGAGTATTCCTCCAGGGGCAGGCAGACCAAGCCGTCAGGCGTCTCGAGGACGCCGCACCGTACTTCGCGGCCCAGCTCGACGTAGGTCTCGACCAGCACTCGGTCGGAGTGCTCGGCGGCACAGCGCACTGCCTCGTCATAGGCCGACGCGTCGCGAACGAGCGTGACTCCCACGGAGTTGTCGGCGTCGGCGGGCTTGACCACCACTGGCAGGTCGAGGCGCAGCGGGACGCCCACGCTCACCACCTGCGACGTCGGGACCGCGACGCCCGCCGCGGCGACGATCGCGGAGGCCCGGGGCTTGTCGGCGCCGATGGCCATCACCTCCGGGCGGTTGCCGACATAGGGGATCGCGACCAGGTCGAGCAGGGACCGGTAGGTCGTCATGCCCGGTCGGCAGAACATCTGCGGCAGCGCGACGTCCACGTCGAGCGCACTCAGGTGGGCGATCGCGTCGGCGAGCGACACCGGCGCCGCCACTGCCAGGGAACCGGCGTCGAGGCGCTCCGGGAAGCGCCACGCCCCGCCTGGGGACACGTGCGCGATCACGTGCTCGCCCATGTCGCCGACGGCGTCGAGGCAGCCACGGGCGTAGAGCTGCGACACGTCGTCCAGGAGCGGGTCGACGGCGGATCCGGTGAGATGGAGGTAGCGCATGGCGGTTCAATCTCCTGCTGGCTCGACGAGCTTGCCGATGTTGACGTCGATCTTGAGCCACGGGCGGCCGGTGAGGAGGTTTTGGAGCAGCAGCGACGGCAGGTGCAGGTGGTGGAGGGCAAGGAAGGGGAGCGGGTCGTGGCCGTCGAGCACCGCCTCCGTGCCTCGCGCGATCGTCCGCAACCGACGCCTGGCTGTCGAGGGGTGGCGCAGGGCCTGCCAGAGCTCGTGGTGGAGCCAGTAGGTCTGCGGTCCCCCGAGCGGTGGCTCGACCGGGTCGGCGTCGTCGTGGAGATAGGTCGCAGCGACCTCGGGCCGACCGGCCAGCAAGGTGATGGCCGAGTGGGCACGCGGATTGCACTCGATCGCACGGACCGTGCCGTCAGGGGCTTCCATGAAGTCGAACGACACCTGCCCGGTCAGGTCGTAGGCCGCGACGAACCTCTCGACCCACGCGCGGATCGCGGGACGCTCCACCTGCTCGTAGGTCAGCTGCCACGCCGAGGACCGACAGCAGGCCCACACCAGGAGCCGGCCGTCGCGGGCGGTGCCATGGGTGCACCACTCGGTCCCGACGAGCAGCTCCTGAAGGATCCAAGGCCGCTCCGGCGAGATGGGGAGGTCGCGCACGAACGCCGCGGTCAGGGCCGGAGTCGCAAGCGGCAGCGGAGTCAGGTCGAGCCGGCGGACCGGGTCGTAGGGGATGCTCTTGAGCACCCATGCCCCCGGGTGTGCGTCGAAGTCGAAGGCCAGCACCTGCTGAGGATCGGTGATCCGGTGTGTCGATGGCACCGGGAGCTCGACCGCCGCGGCCATCTCTGCGAAGGCGTGCTTGTCGTCGATCCGGCGCAAGGTCTCCGTGTCGAGGTGCAGCACCTCGCAGTGACCGTCGAGCAGCTCGGCGGCCCGTGCCTCGGGCAGGCTGGACGCCGGGCTCGACACCGGCACCCACAGGTCGACGCCTTCCTCACCGACGATGCGAAGCACTGCTGGGGCGAAGTCCGGCGACATCGGGTCGGGGACCACGTGGAAGGCGTCGACGGCGCGGGAGAAGCGGTGGCCGGTGAAGCGGTAGCGCGCGGTCTCGACCAGTACCACGCGGTGCCCGGCGGCGTGGAAGAGGCGTGCGAGCACCAGGGCCTTGGTCATCTTGCCCCCGGTGATCAGCACCGTACGCCGCTCGCCCTGCGGCGTGGTGGGACGCGGGCCTCGGCGCACCACCGCAGCGCCCGCCAGCAGGAGGTTGAGCGGGAGGGTCGCCTCGAGGAGGACGATCGCGCCGACGGTCCGTGCCGCGCGGAGGACGCGGCTCACGACACCCGGCGGATCAGTGTCACGCCGTCCCGCAGTGGGAGGAGCACCTGCTCGAGGCGGACGTCGGCACTGACGCGGTCGTTGAAGGCGGCGATGGCGGTTCCGTTGGCTGTGGGCGCACGCCGAGGCCCACGGCTCGCCCTGCAGCAGGGTGTTGTCGACGCACACCACCGCCCCCGGGGCCAGGAGCTCGAGGTCGAGCAACAGGTCGAGGTAGTCGGCGTATCCCGTCTTGTCGGCGTCGACGAACACCAGGTCGAACTGCTCCCCCTCGATCCCCAGCGCACGCAGCGTGGCGCCCGCCGAGCCGCTGCGGATGTCGATCATGGCGCCCGCCGGCGACGCGGCGAAGCCCTCGCGCGCGATGTCGGCCGCACGGTCATCGACCTCGCAGGCCACCAGGTGTCCGTCGAGAGGCATGGCCTCGGCCATGGCGAGCGCCGAGTAGCCGGTGAACATGCCGATCTCGAGCACCCGCCTGGCACCGCTGATCGCGACGAGCATCCGCAGGAATGCTCCCTCGACATGCCCGGAGAGCATCTCCTGCTCGAGATGTCCCTCCCACGGTTCGCGCCGGGTCCGGTCCTCGAGCGCCACCAGGGCGGGCGAGGCCGGCGACGTGCAGCGCGAGACGTAGTCATCCAGGCCCTGGAGCAGCCTTCGGGCTCGGGCAACGTCGGCGAGCACGTCCGCGTGGGCGCCGTCGAGCCGGGACTCCAGTGACGTCAGGAGCGCCGCTGCGATCCCGACCGGCGTCACCGGACGCGCGGTCGTGCTGCTCACGACTCGCGCGCCGTGTACTGCTCCACGCCCTCGCCGCCCCGCGGATAGCCGGCGCAGATCGCCTTGTGCTCGGCCAGGACGAGCACAAGGTCGTCGACCGACAGGTCGTTGACGAAGTGGCAGGTGCCGATCGGCTTCGGCACGGCCGCGCGCAGCTTGCCGTTGCGTGTCTGCATGATCGACGGCGTCGCCTGCACGAGCAGCTCGGGGGTGAAGTACGGGCTGTCGATGGCCAGGCCCACGGCGCTGAAGAGGCCGAGGATCCGATCGCGGTCGGCCCGGGTGATGTGGCCCAGGCGCTCGGCGAGGGTCGCAGAGAACGCCATGTCGACGCTGATCGCGTGGCCGTGGAAGAGCGGCGGGTCCGGCGTCAGCTCGAGGGAGGGACTCCAGGTGTGGCCGTAGGCGATGACCCGGTCCAGGTCGAGCTCGTGGAGGTTGGGGACCTCGAGCTCGAGCATGGTGCGGATCGCGTCGTAGGTGATCCGGTCGGCCGCCTCGCGAAGGTGCTCCGAACCCTCCGCGTGGCCGAAGGAGGTGTGCAGGAGGTCCTCGGCGTACTTCTCGAGGCTCTCGAAGATGCTGAGGTTGGAGACGACGGCGATCTTGATGATCTCGGCGATGCCGTTGCGCACCTGGTCGACCGGCAGCGTCTGCAGCAGAGCGAAGTCGAGGAAGACCTGCTTCGACGCGTGGTAGGCACCGAGCCGGTTCTTGTGCTTGCCGTGGTTGGCCCCGACCTTGATCGACACGCTGGCGTCTATCAGCCCGATCAGGGTGGTGGGGATCCGGATGTAGTCGGTGCTGCGCTTGTAGGAGGCACAGGCGAAGCCGGCCACGTCGGTGGTCAGCCCGCCACCGACGATCAGCACCCGCTCCTTGCGATTCAGGCCGAACTCGGCGAACGCGTCGACGATCTTCTCCAGCGTTCGCAGGGACTTCGCAGTCTCGGCGATACGCACCGGGACCACGGTGGCGGCGATCCCGTGCGCGCGGAAGTAGGCCTGCGCGCGGTTGCCGTGCAACCGCAGGACGTTCTCGTCGATGACCATCAGCACCCGGCCCTGGTCGCGGAAGGCGTCCGCGAGCTCGGGGTTGACGGCGTCGAACACGCCGTCGACGTATTCCAGCGTGTAGTCGATCTTCTCGTAGGCCTCGACGTGGAAGGCCTTCTGCGTCGCGGTCAACCGCGCGGCGGGCACGGCGCTCACCGGCGGAGGTCCGCGAGGTCGACCGACTCGACCCGACGAGTGTCGCCGAAGTCGTGGGTCTCGGTGTTGCCGTTGGGGAAGGCGATCACGGGCACACCCGCGGCCTTCGCCGACTCGACGCCACCCAGGTTGTCCTCGATGGCAACGGCGTCGGACGCGTCCACACCGAGCTGCTCGAGGGCGTAGGAGTAGGCCTCGGCGTCGGGCTTGCGTCGGCTGACCTTGGACTGGTCGACGACGACGTCGAAGGTCGCGAAGTCGATCTGGTCGGCGAGAGCGTCTCCCAGAGCGGCGACGTTGTCGGCCGACGTCGTGGTGACCAGGCCGACCTTGAGCCCCTGCTCCTTCGCGGCGCGGAAGGTCTCGACCACCCCCGGGCGCGGAGCCACCTCGGTGGAGCGGAGCGTCTCCTGGTAGATGCGCGACTTCGTCGTGTGCACGGCGTCGGCGTCGACGTCCTCGCCACGGCTGGCTGCGTAGGCCGCCACCCGGTCGCGGCCACCGTTGGAGTCGAGCAGGCTCGCGTACTCCTCCCGGTCCCAGCTCCAGTCCAGGCCGTGCTCGGCGAAGGCCTTGTTGAAGGCGTCGCGCTGGGTCTCGGAGGTGTCGGCGAGGGTGCTGATCGAGCCGAAGAAGATGGCGGTCATGTTCGTCCTTCCTGCGCGTCGCGGCGCGCATGTGCGGTGTCGGTGGTCGGTGCCACCACGGACTGGCGGGTGCGCAAGGCTCTCACCGCCGGGGGCCCGGCCGCCCCACCCCTCGGTAGGTGTTGTAGAGATTTCTTCTACAACTATGTTGAAGAGCGCTGCGATCGTCAGCAAGCCAGTCGATCGGTCCGGACGAGCCCTCGTCCTAGAGTGACGTCATGGCAAGGCGTGTCAGTCCAGCATCGCTGCTCCGCGACGCGTTCCTCATGGGCCTGGCCTACGGAACTGTCTCCATCCTCGTGGTCGAGACGGTCGCGTTCGGCTACCCGACGGGGTCGATCTTCTGGCCCGGGGCCGGACTCACCCTGGCCGTGCTGCTGCGCCGCCCCCGGGATACCTGGCCCGCGCTGCTGGCCGGCGTCTTCGTGGCCGAGATCGTGGTCGACCTCACGGTCCCCGTGAACCTGGTCGCGGCGCTGGCGTGGGCGTTCGCCAACACGGTGGAACCAGCCGTGGGCGCCCTGCTGCTCACCCGCGGGCGCTCGGAGGTGAACCTCACCGACGTGCCGAGTGTGGCCCGGTTCCTGGCCCTCGGTGTCATTCTCGGCCCGCTGGTCGGCGCGACCATCGGTGCCACGACCGCCTGGGGCGCCGGCATCGACACCTTCTGGCCCACCTGGCCACGCTGGTGGGTCGGCGATGCCATCGGGGTCCTCCTCATCGCCCCTGCGATCATCGTCCGGAGCAGCCGCCCCAACCTGTGGCGAGCCGGTCCCGCGGAGCGCAGGTGGATCGTTGCGGGCCTGGCCGCGGTCACGGTGGTGGCGCTCGTCCCGTGGCCGGGAGACGTCTGGCGGCAGAGCCTGTCCTTCTTGATCGCACCCGCCCTCGTCGTCGTCGCGATGCGGATGGGCCCCAAGGCGGCGACCGTGGGGGTCGCCCTCACCGGGCTGACCGTGAACGCCGTCACCGCTGTTGGGATCGGTCCGTTCGCGGAGTACGGCACCTACGGGGGCCTGGTCGCGGCTCAGGTGTGCTTGGCCGCCGCTGCCTTCGCCGGGCTCACCGTGATGGCACTCAGCCACGACCTCGTCAGTCTGCGCGAGCTCGACGAGCACCGCACCTCCATGGCCAACGTGCTGGCACATGAGCTCAAGACCCCGCTGACCTCGATCATCGGCAACGTCGAGCTCCTCGATCCCGACTCCCCCGTCGAGAGGACCCTGGCGGCCCGTGGGGCGATCGAGCGCGGGGCCCGACGGATCGCCACGACGGTCGACGACATCCTGGCGCTCGCCAAGATCGACAATCCGAACGCACCGCGTGTCCTGGTCGAGGTCGACCTTGCCGAGCTCGTCTCCGACGCGGTCGAGCTGAGCCGGGCGGAGGCCGAGCGAGCCCAGGTGCACCTCCGTGCCGAGCTCGGTCACGGTCCGACCCGGGTCGCCGGCGAGCGGGACGAGCTGGACAAGCTGGTGCACAACCTCATCGCCAACGCGGTCAAGTACACCCCGGCCGGCGGCAGGGTCACGGTCGTGTGCTCCCTCGACGGAGGCGACGCGGTCCTGATCTGCCAGGACGAGGGGATCGGCATCGCGGCAGATGACCAGTCCCGACTCTTCGACGAGTTCTTCCGCTCCTCCGACCCGGATGCCAGGGCCCGCCCGGGCACGGGTCTGGGCCTCTCCATCGTGCATCGCGTGGTCGAACGCCACCACGGCTCCATCAACGTCGACTCCGAGCTCGGCGCCGGCTCCACCTTCACCGTCCGTATCCCGTGTCACACCTGAGGGAGTCCCTGGGATCGGTCAGCGGTAGGTGAGCAGGTCGGGGGAGAGGTGGTCGTGGGCGTTGAAGGTGACGAGGGTCGTCCCGCTGGCACCTCGCACCACGGTGGAGACGCCGGTGTTGACCGACACCGGGTTGAGACGCCGCCACAGATCGGTGCGGGCCGGTACGCCGTCGGCCAGCAACGAAGCGGCCGCCCAGGCGATCGGTCCGCCGCTGGTCAGCACCACGGCGGTGCCCTTGCGCGGCAACGTCTCCACCAGCCGGCTCAGGGCCGCCTCGACGCGCGAGACGAACGTGGCGAAGGGCTCGTCGTAGAGCGAGTCGTGCTCGCCCGAGGTCCAGCGCAGCGTGGCCTCGGTGAACCACCTCTGGAACCCGGCCCTCTCCGACTCTCCGGCCGCCGGGGCCGGCTGGTCGTGCACGGCGAGGACCTGGACGTGGTCGAACTCGTTCCAGCCCGCGTCGACGTCCACGTCGGCGCCCCAGCCAGAACCTGCGAGGACGGCCGCAGCTGTCTGGGCGTGCCGCCTCATCTCCCCGGTCACCACCAGGTCGGCAGTGATGCCGCGGGCCGAGAGCGCGGCGCCGAGCACGCGTGACTGCTCGTGACCGGTGGGGGAGAGGTTGTCGTAGTCGGCCGCGCCGAAGGACGCCTGGCCGTGTCGGACCAGGAGGATCCTGCTCATGCGGTGGTGTCCGCGATCAGGCCGTCGAGCCGGCGTCCGATGATCTGCACCGCCGGCCCGAAGAGGGCATACATCTCGTTGGTCGTCTGGCCGTTGAACCAGCGGTAGTAGATCTGCTGGGCGATGGCGGCCATCCGGAACAGGCCGAAGACGTCGTAGAAGCGCCACTGCTCGGGAGCAACGGCCCTGCCGGTGCGTGCGAGGTAGGCCGCGACGAACTCCTCCCGCGTCAGCATCCCGGGCAGGTGGGTGGGCACCCGGCGCATCATCTGGAACTCCTCGGGGTCGTCGGCCTGGACCCAGTAGGCCATAGAGCCGGCGAGATCCATCAACGGGTCGCCGAGGGTCGCCATCTCCCAGTCGAGCACCCCGACGACGCGGGTGACGTCGTCGGCGTCGAGCACCAGGTTGTCGAGCTTGAAGTCGTTGTGGACGACGCAGATCGCGACGTCGTCGGGCTGGTGGGCGGCGAGCCACGCCATCACGTCCTCGAGGTCGGGCACGTCCTCGGTGCGCGCGTTGCGGTAGCGCGTGGACCAGCCCTCCACCTGCCGACCGACGTAGCCCAGGCCCTTGCCGAGATCGGCCAGCCCGGCGGCCTCCGGGTCGATGCCGTGCAGCTCGGCCAGGACGTCGACGGCCTCGAGGCAGAGCGCGCGCGCCTGCTCCGGCGAGAGCGGCACGTCCGTCGGCCACTCGCTGCGCGCAATGACCCCGGCGATGCGGTCCATCGCGTAGAAGTCGCCGCCGATGACGTCGGCGTCGTCACAGAAGGCCACCATCGGCGCGACGTAGTCGAAGACCGGGGCGAGCGCCGACTGGATGGCGTACTCGCGGTGCATGTCGTGCGCGCCCCTGGCCTTGGTGCCCTTCGGAGCACGCCGCACGACCAGGTCGCGTCCCGAGGGATAGCGCAGGAGGTAGGTCAGGTTGGAGGCGCCGCCGGTGAACTGGCGGACCTCCGGCACGCCGTCGAGCCCGTCGGGCGTGGCAGCGCGTGCGCGGATCCACCCGGCCACGGCGTCGATGTCGAAGGAGTCCTCCTCCCGCACCTCGCGGGCGCCCGGGACGGCGCTCACGAGGCACGTCCGGGATCGACCGACTGCAGCTTGGCGGCCTGGTCGCGCATGATCGCGTCGTAGGCCGGGCGGTCCGTCCACTTCAGGAAGTAGGCCTGGCGCGCCGCCTCGTCGGGCACGATCACGTCCTCACCGGAGTCCATCCCCGCCAGGACCGCGCCGGCGATGTCGTCGGCGGTGAGCTTCGATCGCTCCACCAACCCCGCGACGAGCCGACCGACGGTCTCGTCGGAGCCCTGCATCGAGTCCATCAGGTGGGTGCGGAAGTAGGACGGGCAGACGACACTCGCCCGGATCCCGTGTGCGGCGAGCTCGTGGCCGCACGTCTCGGTGAACGCCACGACGGCAGCCTTGGTCGCGTTGTAGGAGCCCATCCCGCCGGGGTGCACGAGGCCGGCCAGCGAGGCGACGTTGACCAGGTGCCCGGACCCCTGCTCCTTGAGCATCGGGACGAAGGCCTTCGTGCCACGGACCAGCCCGAAGAGGTTGACGTCGGTGATCCACTGCCACTCCTGGAGCGTGCAGCGGTCCACGCGTCCTCCGCCGGCGACGCCGGCATTGTTGACCAGCACGTCGAGGCCGCCCCAGCGCTCGCGTACGGCGTCGACGGCAGCGGCCCAGTCGGCGTCCGAGGTGATGTCGAGGACCAGGTCGATGCCCGCCGCGGCCACGCGGTCGGTGGCTAGTACGTCGTCGCCACGCGCCCGGAAGGCCGTCACGAGGGCGGCGCCGAGCCCTGAGGCCGCGCCGGTCACGAGTACGCGGCTCACGAGGCGTGCTTCTGGAGCTCGATCTTGGCGATCACGTTGCGGTGCACCTCGTCGGGTCCGTCGGCGAGGCGCAGCGTCCGCGCGCCGACCCATGCCGCTGCCAGCGGGAAGTCGTCGGAGACGCCGGCGCCACCGTGGAGCTGGATCGCCATGTCGATCACGTCGAGGGCCATGTTCGGCACCTCGACCTTGATCTCGCTCACCGCGGAGTAGGCCTCACGGCTCATGCCCTGGTCGAGCAGCCACGCGGCGTGCATCACCAGCAGCCGGGAGCGGTTGATCGCGATGCGTGCGTCAGCGATGCGCTCGCGGTTGCCACCGAGGCTGGCGATCGGCTTGCCGAAGGCGGTGCGCTGCAGTGCGCGAGCGCAGCCGAGCTCGAGGGCGCGCTCGGCGAGGCCGATGGCGCGCATGCAGTGGTGGACGCGGCCCGGACCGAGCCGACCCTGAGCGATCTCGAACGCGCGGCCGGGCCCGAGCAGCACGTTGGCGGCCGGCACCCGCACGTTGTCGAAGGACACCTCGCCGTGGCCGAGTGGCTCGTCGTAGTAGCCCATCGTGGTGAGCATCCGCTCGACCGTCACGCCCTCGGCGTCACGGGGGACCAGCACCATCGTATGGCGCGAGTGGCGGTCTGCCTCGGGGTCGGAGAGCCCCATGAAGACGAAGACCTTGCAGTCCGGATTGCCGACGCCCGTGGACCACCACTTGCGGCCGTTGATCACGATCTCGTCGCCGTCGACCTCCGCCGTCGCAGCCATATTGGTCGCGTCGGAGGACGCGACGTCCGGCTCCGTCATGCAGAAGGCGCTGCGGATCTCCGCGCGCAGCAGGGGCTCGAGCCACTCCTGCTGCTGCGCGTCGGTGCCGTACTTGAGCAGCACCTCCATGTTGCCGGTGTCCGGTGCATTGGAGTTGAACACCAGTGGGGCGAGGAAGGATCGGCCCATCACCTCGGCGACCGCGGCGTAGTCGACGTTGGTGAGCCCCTTGCCACCGTCGGTCCCGAAGTCGGCGGCATAGCGGCCGGCGTGCTCCGCGGGCAGGAACAGGTTCCAGAGGCCCTGCGCGCGGGCCCTGGCCTGCAGCCGCGCGATCAGCGGGTCCGGGGTCCAGCTGTCACCGCCGGACTCGCGGAGCCGCGTGATCCGCTGGTGGGCGGCGGACTCCACCGGCTCGATCTCGTCGGTGACGAACACGCGGACGCGCTCGCGGAGATCGGCGGCGCGCGGGGAGAGGGAGAAGTCCATGAGTTCGACCCTAACGGCCCGTCCGCACCCTT
The DNA here is from genome assembly GCA_963806925.1 of uncultured Actinomycetota bacterium. GTDB lineage: Bacteria > Actinomycetota > Actinomycetes > Propionibacteriales > Nocardioidaceae > Nocardioides. Next base: position 72,693 of record CAWEAI010000005.1, read on the forward strand.
CCCGCGCTGATCCGGATCAGCGCCTGACCACCCGAGCCGTCACAGCGAACCGGGCGTTGTCGTCCAGCGGCCTGCCTCCGCAGGCGACCGCGGAGCGGCCGCCGCAGGTGTAGCGGGTGGAGCCGTTGACCAGCGTCACCGCGACCGCGCCGACCGCGCGAGCGTCGAACGCGACCTTCTTGCGGCCATCCCCGCCACGGTTGAGCCTGACCCGCTTGACCCGGCGCTTGCCGTCGGCGAAGAACACCGTGACGACCGCCGAGGGCGAGGTGCGCTTGACCGGGCCGGCGATGCCGAGCGAGAGCTTCCACTTCTTGCCGCCCAGTCCTCTGCCGGGCACGAAGACGTAGGACGCTGAGGCCAGGTGGTCGATCCCGACCCGGAAGCGCTTGGTGCGCTTGCGCTTGCTGAGCTGCTTGCCGCCGCGGACCTTGGGGAACCCGTACTCGACGCCCTCGGGGAAGTTGACGCTCGGTGTCAGGTTGCCCGCGGCGTAGGTCGAGTAGACCTTGCTCAGGCCGCCCTTGCGCTTGAGCACCTTCTGCAGAGCGGTGATGCTGTACTTGCCACCGTCCTTCTTGAGCGAGCCGGCCTGCTCCCACACGTTCCTGACGATGTCGACGCCGTACGTGGTGGACAGGTATTCGAAGAAGACCCAGTTGCCGTACTGGTAGCCGCCGTTGCGGCTGAAGAAGTCGAGCGGCAGGTAGGGGCGGAAGATCTGGCTCAGAGCGAGGTATTGGCGGTTGTCGTTGACCTGGGTGGCGATCCGCTCCTCCATCCACGTCGCGGTCGCCTCGGCCATCCACGGGTCCTCGGCGTAGTCGTAGGCGAACTGCACCGCGTGGAAGAACTCGTGACCGGCGGTCACCACCAGGTTGTCGTCGGGGGTGGCACTGGGGAACTGCGCTGCCGCGAAGTCGTTGTCGAAGACGCAGAAGCCCGATCCGCTGCGCTTCTTGACGCGCTTCTCGGGCGCGCAGAAGCCGTAGAGGGAGCCGCCGAGGTCCTTGAGGTAGACGTCGAAGAGGGGGCTCCCGCCCTGGCTGCCGTCGGCGAGGGGGGCGCGGTAGCCCATCTGGTCCACGATCGTGGTCCACACCGAGTCCACGACAGCCAGGCTGCGAGCCGGCCACTCGGGCGTCGGCGGTGCGTCGATGCCGGTCGGGACGTAGTGCAGGCACGCCCGAGCGCTGCACAACGGCGCGGCCTCCGGCACGGTGTAGCCGAAGCCGTAGCGGTCGCTGGCGCCGTCGGTCGGCCGGGCGAGCAGGCTCCTGGCCTCGCGTCGCTGGGGTCCGGTGAGCTGCTTGCGCTTGAGCCAGAGCTCACGCAGCACCAGCGTCGCGGACAGGTCCCCGGGCAGGGCGTTGCCCGACGTCACGCGACGTGCGGTGAGGAGCGTCTGGGACGGCGTCAGCGCGCCGAGGTCCGATGCCGGGTCGTCGGAGACCTGCAGCGGCTCCGAGGGGACCGTCAGTCCGCTGTCGGTCGGTGCCGGGGTCGCTCTCGAGGTCGGTGCGGTCTGTCGGTCCTGGCCGGCGGCGACGGCGGGTGCGGAGAGAGCCACACTGCCGATCATCGCGACGGCCACGACTGTGGTGAAGACTCGGCGCATGGTTCCCCTCGTGGTTGTCATCTCGGGGGTGACCCTAACCCAGCGGGGTGACGTCAGAGGTCAGCGATGTGCTCGATGATCGCCGTCGTGGAAATCGCCGGGGTGCGCTCGAGGTAGACGACCTCGCACACGTCCGCGAACTCGTCGAACCTGCCCGCCCAGTCGTCGCCCATGACCAGCAGGTCGGCACGGTGATCGACGATGTAGTCGCGCTTCTGCTCCAGGCTCTCCTCGACGAAGACGGCGTCGACCACCTTGAGCGCACCGACGATCGCCAGTCGCTCGCGCTGGCTGAAGATCGGGGCGCGTCCCTTCTTGCGCTCGTTGAGCGCGTCGGCGGACACCCCGACGACGAGGCGGTCGCCGAGGGCGGCCGCGCGCTCGAGGACGCGCAGGTGCCCGACGTGGAACACGTCGAACGTGCCGAAGGTGATGACGGTACGAGGCATGCGCGGCATTCTGGCACGCTGCCCCCACGTCGGCCGGCACGTCGGATTGGAACGGTCAGGGGAGAATGGGCCTATGTCATCCCCGCAGCCCAGCGTCTCGCTCATCACGCCCGACCCGGGCGCGGACGCAGAGCGCCGGCGCGGCCTGCGCCGGATGCGTACGGTCGCTGTCGGGCTGCTGCTGCTCGCGGCCGTGGTCTACGTCGCGACGCTGGGCCAGGAAGGCGTGTGGGGCTTCGTCAACGCCGGGGCCGAGGCCTCGATGGTCGGCGCCATCGCCGACTGGTTCGCGGTGGCCGCGCTGTTCAAGCACCCGATGGGCCTGCCCATCCCGCACACCGCGCTGATCCCCAGGCGCAAGGACGAGCTGGGCAAGGGTCTGGAGGAGTTCGTCGGGGAGAACTTCCTGCAGGAGGACATCATCCGCGAGCGGGTGAGCGCGGCAGGGATCTCGGCCCGGGTGGGGGACTGGCTGAGCGACCCGGCCAACGCGCGCCGGGTGGTCGACGAGGTCTCGGACGTCGCTGCGATCGCGCTCGGGAAGGTGCGCGACGACCACGTCGCCGACCTGGTGACGCAGGCCTTCGTGCCGCGCTTCCGCGAGGAGCCGATCGCGCCGCTGCTGGGGTCCACGCTCATGGAGGTGCTGCGCGACGACCTGCACCACGCGATGGTCGACCTGGCGGTGGACGAGATGCACCAGTGGCTGCTGGAGAACCCCGCGACCTTCACCCGCGTCCTGGAGGAGCGCGCACCGTGGTGGGCGCCGCCGAAGCTCAACGACGCGGTCACCTCACGCCTCCACGTGCAGGCGCTGGCGTGGCTCGAGGACATCCGCGACGACCCCCACCACCAGGCACGCGAGGCACTGGACTCGATGCTGGGCCAGCTCGCCCACGACCTGCTCAACGACGCCGAGACCCAAGCCAGGACCGAGGCGTTCAAGGTGCGACTGCTCGACCACCCGCAGGTCGTGACCACGGCGATCTCGCTCTGGAAGGCGATGCGCGCGGCGCTCCTGTCCTCGATCCAGGATCGCGAGGGTGCCGTGCGCCGGCGACTGCTCGACGAGCTCAACGCCTTCGCGAGCCGGTTGGCCGACGACGCCGAGCTGCGTGAGCGCCTCGACCGGACCGCGGCCGACCTCACGGTCTTCCTCGTGGAGCGCTACGGCGCCGAGGTGACGACCGTGATCACCTCGACCATCGAGCGCTGGGACGGCAAGGAGGCCGCGCGACGCATCGAGCTGCACGTCGGGCGTGACCTTCAGTTCATCCGGATCAACGGCACCATCGTCGGCGGCCTGGTGGGCGTGGTCATCCACGCCGTCAGCCTGGCGGTCGGCTGACGCCGGCGTTCACGCCCGGCAGGGCTTCATGACGGGCATGACCCGCGAGGTGCTCTGGCGCGCGCGGGCGTAGGCGTCGTCGAAGTGTCCCAGATATCGACCGTAGAGCCAGCGGTTGTCGACGATGCGCAGCATCACCTCGTCGTTGTAGAGCAGGCCGCCGCAGGTGGTGTTGGACGTGCCGGTCAGCGTCAGGTGGGTCGTCCGGCCACGGAACCGGGCGTGCGCGACCAGCATCTTGTCGTGGGTGAGCACGGTGCGGACCGACCGGCGCGACAACGTGCCACGGCGCTGGGGCGTCTCCAGCCAGTTCTCGACCGTGTCGCGTGAGGTGATGACGCGCACCCGGCAACCGGCGCCGGCGAGCCTGGCCAGCTGGGATCGCACGTCGGCACGCTGGATGACGGCGAACATGGCCGAGACGTCGCGCGCACCCCGCGTGCACGACAGGTTGCGCAGGGTGGACATCAGCAGGTCCCTGCGGTTGGGGTAGACCGCAGCAGTGATCGTGCCGCCCGACCAGCTCTTGCGCCGGTCGTCCCAGCTCCTGCCGCCGGCCCTGACGCTCTGTGCCTCGAGCCGGGCGAAGTAGTCGAGCCCGAAGGCGTAGAGAGCGGGGTCGTCGATCTTGAGCAAGGAGTTGTACTGGCCGAACTGCACGGCCTCGAGGTTGGCCGAGGACGTGATGAACGACTGCACTCCGTCGATCTCGGTCAGGTAGAACTTCAGGTGCTGCACGTCCTGGCTGTCGGGGTGCGGTCCCGGCGCCCGCCAGGGCAGGCAGGCTCCGTCGCAGACGGTGACGTTGGTGCGGTCGGGATCCTGCTGCTCGATCGTCCGGATGAGCCGACGACCGTGGCGGTTCAGTCGCAGGTCGTCGTCAGCGACGAGGTGGACGACCGCTCCGCGGCGCTGGGCAGCGATGAGCGCGTCCGTGGGCCGCTCGATGTCCCAGCGGAACATCGCGACCCGGATCGTGTCCCCGGCGCCGGCGGCGCCGAACAGCGTGCTGGCCCGATCGAGCACGGTCGGGTCGGCGGCGACCGTGGGTGGCGAGGTGAAGCAGGTCTCGATGCCGCCACGGCTCGTGCAGCCCGACGTCGCCGCGTCTGCCTGCGCCGGCGCGGCGGTCGACAGGAGCGGGATGAGGAGGCAGGTCAGGGCGGTGAGAAGGAGGCTGGCCGGTGAGGTGGTGCCGCGTCGTGTCCGCACGATCGCCCACCCTAGGTCAACTGGTTGACTGGTCCCATGACCCCCGCTCCCGGCCCCGAGCCCGTCGACGTGCCGATCCGCGACGAGTCGATCCGGCTCGGTCAGTTCCTCAAGCTCGCCAACCTCGTCGAGACCGGCGCCGAGGCGAAGCCCGTCATCGCCGACGGTGCAGTCCTGGTCAACGCCGAGGTCGAGACGCGACGAGGCCGCCAGCTCGCCGTGGGTGACGTGGTCACGTTGGGCGGGCAGGCGGCCAGGGTCGCTACCGGAGAGGTCGAGATCGACGTCCCGTGGTGAGCCCGGGTCAGCGGACCTCGAGCAGGTCCACCACGAAGATCAGGGTCTCACCCGGCTTGATGGCGCCACCGGCTCCCCGGTCCCCGTAGCCGAGGTGCGGTGGGATGACGAGCCGCCGGCGACCGCCGACCTTCATGCCCTGCACGCCGGTGTCCCAGCCGGAGATGACCTGGCCGATGCCGAGGCGGAACTGCAGGGGCGTGCCACGGTTGTAGGAGGCGTCGAACTCCTCGCCGGAGGAGTGGGCGACGCCGACGTAGTGGACCGAGACGGTCGAGCCGGGCGTGGCCTCGGCACCGTCGCCCTCGACGAGGTCGGTGACCTCCAGGTCGGAGGGCGCCTCGCCCATGTGGGGGTCGACGTCGGGCTTCTGGGTCACGGTTGCTCCTAGGGTTGGCTCTGATCAGGTCTGGTGCACGTAGCTGTCGAGCTGGTCGCGCTCGAACTCGAGCTCACCGATGCGATGCTTCACCACGTCACCGATGCTGATGATGCCCCTCAGCCGTCCGTCGGCCACCACCGGGACGTGTCGGATGCGGTGCTCGGTCATGGTGAGCATCAGGTCGGTGAGCGCTTCGTCGCCCGTGCAGGTGCGCACGTCTGCGGTCATGATCTGGCTGACGGACGTGTCCAGCACGGACGCGTCGGCGTGCAGGCGGCGTACGACGTCCCGCTCGCTCACGATCCCGGAGACGCGCTCGCCGTCCTCGCTCACCACGAGCGCGCCGACGTTGTGCTCGGCGAGCAGGGCGACGAGCTCACGCACCGTGGCGTCCGGGGTGATCGTCACCACGGCCTGCGTCGACTTGGCGTGGATGACCTCGTTGATCTTCATCGTGTGCACCTCTCGTCGGCCGTGCCCGTGACTGTCACCACACCGTAGCCAAGCCGAAGGGTCACCGACAGGTGCCGAACCCGCGATCCTCAGTCGAGGACGGGCGGGGCCTGGCGTTCGCGCAGGCTGCTGACCGAGCCGGGGCCGCGTCGGGGCACGTCGGGATCGATGTCGTCGTCGCCCATCGACCCGAGGAACGACAGGGCGGCGTCGTGGAGGTGCCCGTTGGTCGCCAGCGCGTTGCCGCCCCACGGTCCCTCGGAGCCGTCGAGGGAGGTGAAACGGCCTCCGGCCTCACGCACGATGACGTCGAGCGCAGCCATGTCGTAGAGCGCGAGCTCGGGCTCGGCAGCGATGTCGACGGCGCCCTCGGCGAGGAGCATGTAGGACCAGAAGTCGCCGTAGGCGCGGGTGCGCCAGCAGCGCCGGGACAAGGAGATGAAGTCGTCGAGCCGGTCCCGCTCGTCCCATCCGGCGAGCGAGGCATAGCTGAGCGAGGCGTCCTCGAGCCGCCTCACGTCGGAGACCTCGCACCGCGTCGCCTTGAGAAGCGACCGGCCGGTCCAGGCTCCGTGGCCTGCCGATGCCCACCAGCGTCGCTGGAGCTGGGGTGCGGACACGACACCGAGGACCACCTCCTCGTCGACGGCGAGCGCGATCAGGGTGGCCCAGACGGGCACGCCGCGGACGAAGTTCTTCGTGCCGTCGATCGGATCGACGATCCAGCGTCGCTGGCTGTGGCCCGTGGTCCCCTGCTCCTCACCGATCACGGCATCACGTGAGCGGACCCGCGAGAGCGTGCGGCGGATGCCCTCCTCGACGGCCTGGTCGGCGTCGGTGACGGGCGTGAGGTCCGGCTTGCTCATGACGTGCAGGTCGAGGGCCTTGAATCGGGCCATGGTCAGCGAGTCCGCATCGTCGGCCAGGAGGTGCGCCAGGCGCAGGTCGTCGGTGTAGTCGTGGGGGGCTGAGCCGAGGGCAGGCATGTCCACAGGCTATTCCCAGCAACGCACCCTAGGGTGCGCGCATGGAAATCAACGGTGTCCCGTTGCACCCGCTCGTCGTCCACGCGGTGGTGGTCCTGGGGCCGCTCGCCGCGCTCGCCGGTCTGGCGTACGCCGCCGTGCCCAGGTGGCGATGGCTGCTGCGGTGGCCGCTGGTCGTGCTCGCGCTCGTCACCGCGGCCGCGGCCGTGGTGGCCGCGCAGTCGGGCGAGGCGCTGCTGGACCTGCGCCCGGAGCTCGAGCCCCTGGTGGCGGATCACGAGGACTACGGCGAGCTCGTGCGCAACGTCGCGCTCGGCTATGCGGTGATCGCGGCGGTCGCTGCGTGGGCGCTGGGTGGTGCGTCGGCGCTCGCCTCGGGGCGGGGGGCGCGGGAGACCCGTTCCGGGGTCCCGGTGGCCGTGGTCCTGGCCGCGGCCGCGGTCGGGCTGCTGGTGCTGCTCTACCTGGCCGGCGACTCCGGCGCTCGGGCCGTCTGGGGCTGAGTCCTGATCACCAGTCGCTGGACGCCTCGCGTGCGGCGAGCAGCCGGCGGAACGACTCCACCCTGTCCGGGTCGGCCTGACCCGCGAGGACGGCCTCGTCGAGCCCGCACTCGGGCTCGCCGGCGCCGTGCGAGCAACCACGAGGGCACGGGTCGGTCATCTCGTCGAGGTCGGGGAACGCCTCGATGAGGTCCTCGGGCCGCACGTGGGCGAGGCCGAAGGACCGGATGCCCGGGGTGTCGATGATCCAGCCGTCGCCGCGGGGCAGCTCGAGGAGGTAGGCGCTGGTCGAGGTGTGCCGTCCGCGTCCGGTGACGGAATTGACGATCCCCACCTCCCGGTGCGCGTCGGGGATGAGTGCGTTGACGAGGGTCGACTTGCCCACGCCGCTGTGGCCCACCAGCACGCTCGTACGTCCGCGGAGGCGGTCGAGCAGCTCGGTCAGGTCGCCGGCACCCTCGCCCTTGAGCTGGGTGACGACCCACGGCACGCCCAGCGACCGGTAGGTCGAGAGCAGCGTCTCGGGATCGGCGAGGTCGGCCTTGGTGAGGCACAGCAGTGGCGACATGCCGGCGTCGTAGGCCGCCACGAGGGCGCGGTCGATGAGTCGCGGGCGCGGCTCGGGATCGGCGAGCGCGGTGACCACGACCAGCTGGTCGGCGTTGGACACGATCACCCGCTCCACCGGGTCGTCGTCGTCGGCCGTGCGGCGCAGGGTGGTGGTGCGGGGGACGACCTCGACGATGCGGGCCAGTGATCCGTCGACGCCGCTCATGTCGCCCACGGCGCGCACGCGGTCACCGACCACGACGCCCTTGCGCCCGAGCGGGCGCGACTTCATCGCCATCACGCGTCGGCCCTCGTGGAGCAGCGTGAAGCGGCCGCGGTCGACGGTCACGACCCGTGCGTCGACCGCGTCGTCGTAGGAGGGCCGGTCCTTGGTGCGCGGGCGGGTGCGCCGCCGGGGCCGCTCGTAGTGCTCGTGGTCGTGGTCGGAGTAGCGGCCGGTGGTCACGCGGACACGCCCACGCCGCCGCGGACGGCGAGGGTCCAGGCGGACGCGAAGTCGGGGAAAGTCTTCGCGGTGGTCGCGATGTTCTCGACGAGCACGTCGTCGACGGCGAGGCCGAGGATCACGCCGGCGTGGGCCATCCGGTGGTCGGCGTAGGTCCGGAAGACGCCGCCGCGCAGCGGGGCGGGTCGGATCGACAACCCGTCGTCGTGCTCGGTGACGTCGGCGCCGAGGCGGCCGAGCTCGGTGGCCAGGGCGGTGAGGCGGTCGGTCTCGTGACCGCGGATGTGGGCGACCCCGCGCAGGTGCGAGGGCGAGTCGGCCAGCGCGCAGAGGGCGGCGACCGCCGGGGTCAGCTCACCGATGTCGTGCAGGTCGAGGTCGATCCCGCGCAGGCGACCGGACTCCGGGCCGACCACGGTGAGGTCGCCGCCCACGAGGCTGACCTCGCAGCCCATCAGGGCCAGCACCTCGCGCAGCTCGTCGCCGGGCTGGGTCGTGTGCGCCGGCCAGTCGCGGACGGTGACCCGGCCCCCGGTCGCTGCCCCGAGGGCGAGGAACGGGGCCGCGTTGGAGAGATCGGGCTCGATCGTCGCCTCGAGCGCGGCGATCGGGCCCGGTGCCACCGCCCACCTGTTCGCGTCGCTGTCGTCCACCTCGACACCGCGTTCGCGCAGCATCGCGACGGTCATCTCGATGTGCGGCAGGGACGGCACCGGCTTGCCGTCGTGGCGCACATCGACGCCGACGTCGTAGCGTGCGCCGGCGAGCAGCAGGGCCGAGATGAACTGCGAGGACGCGGACGCGTCGACCTGCACCACCCCGCCCGGGACCGATCCGAGGCCGTGGACGGAGAAGGGCAGTGCGTCGCCCTGGACCGAGACGCCGAGGTCGCGCAGCGCCGAGAGCACCTGCCCGATCGGGCGGCTGCGCATGTGTTCGTCCCCGTCGAACGACACCGGGGCGGTGCCCAGACCCGCGATCGGCGGCACGAACCGCATGACCGTTCCTGCGAGCCCACAATCGATCATCGCGGGGCGGTCGAACGTGCCGGGCGTCACGACCCAGTCGGCTCCGCTCGCCTCGATGCCGGCGCCGAGGGCGCTCAGCGCGGAGGTCATGAGCAGCGTGTCGCGCGAGCGCAGCGGACGGCGCAGGACGCTCGGTCCCTCGGCGAGGGCGGCGAGGATCAGGGCGCGGTTGGTCAGGGACTTGCTGCCCGGCAGCGACACGACCCGGTCGACCGCCTCCAGCGGACGCGGTGCCGGCCAGGGGTCGAGGGGCGGGACGTGGGGGGCGGGCTCACTCACCCGCGCACCCTATCGAGGTCGGGCGAGGGGTCAGGAGAGCTGGGCGCGGGCCAGCCTCGCCTCGCGGCGGGCGTCCTTGGCCACCTGCCGGGCTTCACGGCGTACGTCGGCGGCCGCACGGCGTGCGCGCCAGGCGAGTCCGGGCCTGCCCTCGGTGTCGACGCCTGCGAGGAGGAGTCCGCCGAGGATCGCGGTGTTCTTGGTGAACTGCAGCCGCTGCATGGTCTTGGCCTGCGGGTCGGTCTCGTCCCAGAACGCGTGTCCGGCGAGGGTGGTCGGCACCAGCGACGCGGCCAGCACGGTGGCGCTGAGTCGCGGCGCGCGGCCGGTGGCCAGTGCGGCGGCTGCCAGGATCTGGGCACCGGCGTTGATCCGGACCAGGGTGGTCGGGTCGGTGGGGATGGAGACGCCCGGCGCCGCCCGCTGGGCCAGGGGGACGACACGGTCGGTGACCTTCTTGGCCTTGACCGCGTGAGTCTCGGTGTTGCGCAGTGCGCTGATGCTGCCCGCGACGAAGATCGAGGCCAGCATGGGACGGGCGAGCAACCGGGTGATCGTCATGACCCTTGTCTACACGATGCTCTCGGGCCGTGCTCCGTCCGCAGGGGTGCCCGAGGTCAGCCGAGGTCGGCGCGCCAGGTGTTGTTGGTGAGGTCGGGATCCGGCTCGCTGAACACCAGCGAGGCCGTGACCGAGGCTTCGGCGAGCGCGATGGCATTGACCCTGACCGCCGTGGTGCTGCCGCCGCTGATCGTGCACGTGATGCTCGTGCGGGTGCTTGTGCACCCCGGCCTGTTGGTCCAGACGAGAACCACCTGATCGCCGGTGACGACGAGCTGCGCGGTGCGGTCGACGGGCAGGCCGCCCACCTGCAGGTCGAGGCGGAAGACCGGGGCGGTGCCGCTCACACTGCCGCCCAGTGACACGTCGACCGGGGCCGGGACGGGCTCCGGCTCCGGCGTCGGCTCCGGCGTGGGCGTGGGCGTGGGCTCCGGCGGGGGCGTGGGCGTGGGCGTGGGCTCCGGCGGGGGCGTGGGCGTGGGCTCCGGCGGGGGCGTGGGCTCCGGCGTCGGAGTGGTGGTGATCGGCTCCGGGGTCGGCGTGGACTCAGGAGTGGGAGTGGGGCTGGGAGTCGGGCTGGGAGTCGCGCTCGACGTCGGGCTGGGAGTCGGGCTGGGGGTGGGACCGGGCGTCGGGCTGGACGTCGGCGCGTCGGCGTCGGCGTGGGCGTCGGTGTCTCGGGGGACGGTGACGCTGGCACATCCGTCGGCAGATCCGTGGGCGAGGGCGTCAGCACGATCACGTCTCCCGGGGTGAGCTCCACCGTGGGAGTCTCGCCCGCCCGCGCCTGGTCGCGCTGCCGCTGGCGGATTGCTCCCGGTGGGGTCCGGTCGTCCCCACCTGCCGTCACCGGCGCAGCGGCCTCCACCCGCGACCGGAGGGCGGACGGCTCCGCGAGGACACGATCGGGCTGGCTGAGCCCGACTGAGACCGCCCCGCCGACCACCACCACGCTGGCCGCCACGCCCGCCGCTGCGGCGGCGCCGCTGTTGGCAGCGATCACGTCACGGATCCGACCGACGAGGATCCCGACCCCGGCCGGAACGGCAGTGGCCGTCGCGCCGATGCCTGCAGCGGTGTAGGCCGCGGCCGCGCCGCCCAGCAGCAGCGGTGCGAGGAGGGCGCCGAGGTGGGAGTTGACCTCGGTGAGCTCCAGGTAGATCGCCGTGCACGAGCGGCACCCGTCCAGGTGGGCGTCCACCTTCGCCGCGTCGCGTCGCGAGACCGCGTCACGGACGTAGGCGCCGAGCTGGGCGTGGGTCCAGCGGCAGTCGTCCTCCTCCAGCTCCGCCGCGTGCTGGGTGAGGAAGGCCTGGCGCAGGCCCTCACGGGCGCGGTAGGCGAGCGCCGAGACGGAGTTGGCGCTCATGGCGAGCATGGGGGCGATGTCGGCGGGTTTGTCGCCCTCGACCTCGGTGTGCCACAGCACCAGCTGCCAGCGTTCGGGGAGCGAGGCGAACGCCTTGGCTGCTGCAGCGCTCTCGAAGCCCTCGACCGCAGTGTCGACGAACGGCACTCCCGGGTCGAAGGCCTCCATGTCGTCGGTGGTGTGCAGCCGAGAGGTGGCGCGGAAGCGGTCGACCTGGAGCCGGCGTACGGCGGTGAGGAGATAGGCGCGGAAGGCGACATCAGGCCCCCCACCGCGCTGGAGCACACCGAGCACCTTGATGAAGGCCTCCGAGACCAGGTCCTCGGCGTCGCCGGGTGCGACGAGCTGACGCGACAGGCGACGTGCTGCCTCGACGTGGCGCTCGAAGAGGGTCCCGTAGGCATCGGTGTCCCCGCCGCGGACCGCCGAGATCAGCTCGGCGTCCCCGGGCGCCTCAATGCTGGTCGCACTGCTCATCTACGTCGACGCACCCATCGCCTGCCCGGTGCGGCCGCGCCGGGTCCCTCCGATAGTAGTCCCGGCCGCGCGGTGGGGACGGGTGTCGAGAAAGTTCGAGAAAATCATTCGTGTTCGCGTCATGGCCCCCGGGCCTCGCCGTCCTACTGGTGAGCACGACAGAAAAGTGGGGGTTGCCGTGAGGATGTTCGCCGTGGGTGGGCGCCGCTCGGTAGCCGATCCTGAGGTGAGTGAATCTGCGTCTCTGAGCCGGCGGTTGGGGTTGCCGCACAGGTTCGAGGCGGTGGGGGAGACGCTCATCTCGGGGTCGGACGTGCTCGACGTGTGCTCCGTCGCGGGCCAGGACCTGGCCCGCGACGGCGCGTCGGTGGAGGAGGCCCTCGCGGGGATGCGCCAGACCTGGCAGCGAGTGAGCGGGACCGACCCGTCGTACGAGGTGGTGTCCGCGTTGGTCACCGCCTGGGCCGAGACCACGCTCGGCTATCTCCACCAGCTCTCGTGCGACGACCCCCTGACGGGTCTCGCCAGCCAGGCACACCTGCGTAGCCGGCTCTCGGAGCTCTACCGGCTCGACGGCACGTCGGATGTCGCGGAGGCCACGCGCCTCGCCCACGTGCTGGTGGTGTGCGCCATGCCGTTCGACGACGACCCGTCCCAGGAGCCCGAGCACCACTTCACGCGCGCGCTGCGGCTGGCCCGCGCCGGCGAGCTCGCGCGCACCGCTTTCGCCGGGGACGAGACGATCGCTCGTCTCGGCGCCCACCGGGTGGTCGTCCTCGCTCGCCGGGACGAGCGGCTGGCCCGTCGGGTCCGGGTGCTCCGGACGTTGCTGGCCGGCGTCGATGCGGATCGCGCCGGCGGGGAGTCGGCCGTACGGGTGTGGATCGAGGGCCTGCCCTCCACCGACCCGGCCGCCGGGTCGCTGCTCAACGAGCTCGCCCGAGGCTGAGCCCGACACCGAGCAAACCCCCTAGGGTGGGCGTCCATGTGCGGTAGATACGCCTCGTCGCGAACACCCGAGGACCTCATCGAGGAGTTCGAGGTCGTCGAGAACCGGATCGCCGCGCCCCTGGCAGCCGACTTCAACGTCGCGCCGACCAAGGAGGTCTACGCGGTCCTCGAGCGCCCGCCGTCGCGTGACCGGGCCGGCGGAGCGTCCGTGCCTGCCCAGCGTCAGCTCCGCGTCCTGACCTGGGGCCTGGTGCCGTCGTGGGCGAAGGATCGGTCGATCGGCAACCGGATGATCAACGCGCGGATGGAGACCGTGGCTGACAAGCCGGCCTACCGCAAGGCGTTCGCCACGCGACGCGCCCTGCTTCCGGCCGACGGCTACTTCGAGTGGTATCCGACCTCGCAGACCAACGCCCGCGGCAAGCCCGTCAAGCAGCCGTTCTTCATCCGCCCGCAGGACGGCGGCATCCTGGCGATGGCGGGCCTCTACGAGATCTGGCGCGACCCGACCAAGGACGAGGACGATGCCGACCGGTTCCGCTGGACCTGCACGGTCCTGACGACCGAGGCGGAGGACTCCCTGGGCCACATCCACGACCGGATGCCGTTGATGGTGGAGCGCGAGCGGTGGCACGAGTGGCTGGACCCGACGACGCCGGGCGACACCTCGCTGCTCGTGCCCGCCGCGCCCGGCCAGCTCGAGGCGTACGCCGTCTCGACCCTGGTGAGCAACGTGCGCAACAACGGTCCCGAGCTCGTCGAGCCGGTCGAGGCCACCTCATGAGGAGGGCACGGTGAAGAAGTCCACGGTCCGCGTCGTCGACACGGCCTACGGCGCAGGCCGCCTGCACACGCGCCGCGCCACCAGCCCGATCGCGACCCTGCTGCTCAGCCACGGCGCAGGGGGCGGCATCGAGTCGCGCGACCTCTGGGCCCTGGCCGACGCGCTGCCCGCCCAGGGCGTGTCCGTCGTGCTGTTCGAGCAGCCGTGGCGCGTCGCCGGTCGCAAGGTCGCCACCGCGCCGGCGTCGCTCGACGTCGGACTCACCAAGGCCGCCGACATGATGAGGGTGCGCACACCTCTCGTGGTGGGCGGTCGCTCCGCCGGCGCGCGCTCCGCGGCCCGGACGGCGAAGTCGCTGGGCGCCTCGGGCTGCCTGGCCATCTCCTTCCCGCTGCACGCACCGGGGAGGACCGAGCCCACCCGTCTGCCCGAGCTGCGCACGGTCGGTCTGCCCACCCTCCTCGTGCAGGGCGAGCGTGACCCGATGGGTCGCCCCGACGAGTTCCCCACCGACCTGGTCGGGGTCGACACGGTGGTCATCCCCGGCGCCGACCACGGACTCAAGGTGCCCTTCCGGGGGGTGGTCACCCAGGCGGAGGCGATGGGCATCGTCGTGGAGTCGACGCTGGAGTGGCTGGTGCGCGAGGTGGTCGGGAATCCCCGGGTGGGGTGAGGTGTTGGGGCCGGTGTGCAGTCAATGACCCTGGAACGACCTACGGCGCTATCGTGGTCCGTGATGACTGAATCACTCACGGACGACGCGTCCGACTTCGACACCCCCTTCGAGGAGGAGTCCACCGACGAGCGTTCCGCGCGCTTCGAGCGAGACGCCCTCCCGTTCCTCGACCAGCTCTACGGCGCCGCCATGCGGATGACGCGCAACCCGGCTGACGCCGAGGACCTGGTCCAAGAGACCTTCGCGAAGGCCTACAGCGCCTTCCACCAGTTCAAGCCCGGCACCAACCTCAAGGCCTGGCTCTACCGGATCCTGACCAACACCTACATCAACTCCTACCGCAAGAAGCAGCGCCAGCCGCAGCAGTCGATGTCCGAGGACGTCGAGGACTGGCAGCTCGCCCGTGCGGAGTCGCACTCCTCGACGGGACTTCGTTCGGCGGAGATGGAGGCACTGGAGCACCTCCCCGACTCCGAGGTCAAGGACGCCCTGCAGCGGCTGCCCGAGGAGTTCCGTCTCGCGGTCTACCTCGCCGATGTCGAGGGATTCCCCTACAAGGAGATCGCCGAGATCATGGACACGCCCATCGGCACCGTCATGTCACGCCTGCACCGCGGGCGCCGGCAGCTGCGCGACATGCTCGCCGACTACGTCCGCACCAATGATCTCCTGCCCGCCACGTCCCTGCCGGCCGCGCCGGTGGCGGCAGGGACCGAGGGGAGCGGGTCGTGAGCATCCACGAGCACGCCGGTGACGACTGCGTCGACTACATCGAGCGCATCGTCTACCTCATCGACAACGAGCTCGACCAGGCCGACTGTGCCGTGGTCGAGATGCACCTGCGCGAGTGCGGTCCTTGCCTCGAGCGCTTCGACCTGCAGCGAGCGGTGAAGCAGCTGGTGGCGCGATCCTGCTCGGAGGCGGCTCCCGACTCGCTGCGGGACCGGGTCCGGATCCAGCTGCGCGAGGTCGAGATCCGCATCACCGAGGGCGGGGTCTGAGCGGCCCGATTGGCTCCACCCGGGGTCGTTTGAGAGACTGAGCCGAGCACCGACTTCAGGAGGACCAGATGGGCAAGACCGGACGCAAGCGCCGCGCTCGCAAGAAGAAGGGCGCGAACCACGGCAAGCGCCCCAACGCCTGACGCGCACCGCACCAGTGGAAGTCCCCGCCGAGGCGGGGACTTTTGCATGTCCGGGCCAGGTCTAGAGCCGTGAGAGGAAGCGGTCGACGTCGACCACGACGCGGGTGATCTCGCCGGCGGCAAGCACCTTGCCGCTGCCGGTGTCGCGCGCGCTGACGGTGAACCGGTGCAGTCGGCCGTCCTCGTAGGCGCTGGACGCACTGACCTCGACCTGCGCGCCGACCGGGCTCGCGGCGAGGTGCTCGACCTGCATGCGGGTCCCGACGCTGGTCGATCCCTCGAGGAGCACCGGCGCGAGGCAGGCGCAGGTCGCGGCCTCGAGCCAGGCCAGCAGGCGAGGAGTGGCGAGCACGGGCAGCGACCCGCTGCCGAGGGCCGCAGCGGTGTCCACGTCGGTGACGACGTGGGTCGTGGTGACGGACTCGGGGTGCGGCATGGTGTCCCTCCAGGGAATACGTCGGTGGGTGAGGCAACCTGAGTGTCACCCACACGTCTACCAGACATGAGCACGAGGACCGCAGGATCGGGGTTGGGGATGGACCCCGCAGTGGACATCACTGAGATCTACGCCGCCCACCGGCTCTCGCTGGTCCGCATGGCGGTGCTGCTGGTCGACGACTTCGCCTCGGCCGAGGACGTCGTGCAGGACGCGTTCACGGCGCTCGCCCGTCGCCCCCACGCGGTGCAGGACCCGTCGAAGGCGCTCGCCTACCTGCGTGTCGCGGTCCTCAACACTGCGCGCTCGGCGCTGCGCAGGCGTCGTACGGCCCGGGCCTACACGCCACCGCACGACCTGTCCCCACCGTCGCCGGAGGACAGCGTGGTGCTGGCCGAGGAGCACCGGGCCGCCATCGCCGCGCTCCAGCAGCTGGCGCCGCGCCAGCGTGAGGTGTTGGTGCTGCGCTACTGGTCCCACCTCAGTGAGGCCGAGATCGCCCGCACGCTCGACATCAGCCAGGGCACCGTGAAGTCCACGGCCAGCCGCGCGCTCGTCGCGCTCGAGAAGATCATGCGTACGACCGCAGGAGAGGAGGAGCGATGAGCACCACGCCCGAGAAGTCACCCATCGAGGAGCTGCTGCATCGCTGCCCTGAGCGCTCGGGCCGAGCTCGTGCGCCCCGAGGACCTGGCGCCGGTGGCGACGGATCACCCCGCTACGACCGCGATGGCAGTCACCGTGGGTGCTGCTCGCCACCGCAGCCGCGGTGCTGCTCATCCTCGGCATCGTCGTGCAGGGTGTGGGCCCAGCCACCACGTCGGACGAGGTCGCGCCGAGCCCTGAGGACCCCGAGATCGAGCTGCCGGTGGACATCGGTCGTGACTGGCGGGCGGCCCCCGAGTCGACGCCCGCCAGGGTGGACCTCGACGGCGACGGCGCGAAGGAGAAGGTCGAGTTCCTCGGCGAGAGGACCACGGACTACGACGGCCGGATCCGGCTGCAGACCACCCTCACCAGCACCGGGGAGGACGCCTACGGCATCGCGGACGTCGCGTCGACGATCGGTGTGACGGCGGAGGGAGTCATCGACGCCGACGGGGACGGCGACGACGAGCTGGTCGTGTTCGACCCGGACGTCGATGCCGGCCCCAGCAGCGGCGGCGTACCGCTGGTCTTCGACCTGCGCGAGGGCCTGCTGGTCCAGGTCGTGGTCGAGGACTCCGAGCTGCTCCGGCGCGGTGACGTGCAGGTGCCCGGCAGCCAGAGGGAGTTCTACGACCTGGTGCGCGTCGCCCAGTACTGGATCGCCGACGGCACCCTGTTCTCGGGGCGGTCGGAGGACTCCTTCGCACGCGCCGACATGACACGACTGAGCACCCCGGTGGTCGTGCTCGAGACGTGGGAGTGGCGACTCGGCGAGGACGGTGTGCTGCGTCCGGAGGCGGCCGGATGCAAGGAGCTGGTCTTCGACGTGCGTGACTGCGCGGCCGCTCCGGTCGACCGGTTGCCGGACCTGGGTGCTCCGGTGCCCACCTCCGTGGCAGTCGGGGAGAGCGCTGAGGCCAGCCGCGGCTACAGCTTCTCCCTCCGGGTGGAGGCCGGCGACCCACCGCTGTTGGTCGTCGAGGGGTATGACGCGAACACCCTGCGGCACGAGCTCGACGTCGCGGACCCGCGAGTGTCGGCGGTGCAGCCCGACAGTACCTTCTACCAGGGTGGGGTGTCCCTCGTCGTCACCTCTGCCTCCGACCCCACGCTCGTGCAGCTGCTGGTCCAGCGGGGTGATCGGATCGTCGTGCTCGAACCGGTGGGCGAGGTGGACCTCGAGAACACCGAGGGCACCCGCACCTGGCACACCGAGAACGGCTCGGTGGTGTCTGCCGTCGCCGGCGACGACGACTCCTGGCAGCTGTGGCTGTGGCAGGTGACGCCACGCAACCAGGCCTTCGCCATGCCGAGCGGCACTGTCTGCTTCGACGATCCTGACGACCCGGACACGATGCGTGGCTGCTGAGGTGGCGAGCGGTCAGAAGACCTTGCTGAAGGCGATGAGCTCCACGCCGGGCAGCGGTGACCAGTCGCGTCCGGCGTCGCGGGTGTAGCCGAGTCGCGTGTAGATCCGGTGCGCGTCGGTCATCTCCGCGAGCGAGGAGATCGCCATCCCGGTCGCCCCGCCGTCGCGGGCGCGCTGCTCGCAGAGCGCGGCCAGGGCGGTGCCGGCACCGCTGCCGCGCACGCCGGGGTCGACCGCGAGCATCCGGAACTCGCCCTCGTCGTCGCGGGCGACCTCACGGAAGGACGACCCGGGCGGACACGAGGTGACGCTGCCGAGGAGTCGGTCCTCGTCGACGGCCACCCACAGCTCGGCACCCTCGGCACGGGAGGCAGCGTCGCGCAGGCGGGCGACGTAGGGGTCGGCCGGGCCGAGGGTGAACGCCGCGTAGGCGCGGACCGTCAGCTCGCCGACCGCGTCGAGCTCGTCGTGGCGCGCGCGCCTGACCTCCACGTCCGGCTCAGATGCCGAACGTGCTGCGCGGGTAGGCCGCCTCGACGTCGGTGATCACGTTGACGAGGTAGGGGACCCCCGACGCGTAGGCGCGGTCGAGGGCCGGCCCGATCTCCCGGGGGTCGGTGACGGTCTCCCCGTCCCCGCCGAGCGCCTTCACCACGTCGTCGTAGGGCGTGCGCGGGGCGAGGTCGGCGATCACGTCGTAGCCGTAGAGCATCTGCATCGGGCCCTTCTCCAACCCCCACGCGGAGTTGTTGCCCATCACCATGACGACCGGCAGGTCGTGGCGTACGAGCGTGTCGACGTCCATCAGCGAGAAGCCGGCGGCGCCGTCTCCCAGCAGCAGGGTGACCTGCGCGCTGGGGCGGGCCAGACGGGCTGCGACGGCCCCGCCGAGGCCGGCGCCGAGGCAGCCGTAGGGACCGGGGTCGAGCCAGCCGCCGGGGCGCTTGGGCTCGACGTACTTGCCGGCGAAGGAGACGAAGTCGCCGCCGTCGCCGATGACCACCGAGTCCTCCTCCAGACGGGGGACGAGCTCGCCGTAGATGCGGGCCGGGTGGATGGGGTCGGCCTCGGCCGTCAGGAGCTGCGCGTCCCGCTCGGCGGCGACCTTCACCTGGTCGGCGAGCTGGTCGGACCACGCGCGCCAGTCGGGCCGGCCGCCGCGCTCGATCGCGGACTGGAGGCCGTCGAGGACGGTGGTGAGGTCACCGGAGACCGAGCCGGCCAGCTCCGCGTGGCCCGACACCTGGGCGGGTGAGTCGGCGACGTGGACGACCCGCGCGAACGCGCCGTCAGGGTTCTTGTCCGGGCCGCCGAAGGCGCCGTAGCCGAGCCGGAAGTCGAGCGGGGTGCCCACCACGACCACCAGGTCGGCACCGGACAGGGCTGCCCCGCGGGCCTTGGTGACCAGCGAGCGGTGGCCACCCGGGATCACGCCGCGGCCCATGCCGTTGGTCAGGGTGGGGATGGAGAGGTCCTCCACGAAGCGCAGCGCGGCCGCTTCCGCGTGGTCGGCCCACACGTCGGTGCCGAGGACCAGGACCGGCCTCCGGGCCTGGGCGAGCAGTCGCGCGATCGCCTGGATGGCCTCGGCGTCGGGCTCGATCCGGGTGCCCTCGCCCGAGACCGGGCTGCCGGTGGAGGAGTTGAAGAACTCGTCCATCGGCACGTCGACGAAGACCGGACCGCGGTGGCTCGACCGGGCCAGGGTGAAGGCCTCGTCCATGCCGGGGGAGACCTCGGCGGCAGTCATCAGCGTGCGGGCCGCCTTGGCGACGGGCGCGATGATCGGCGGCTGGTCGAGCTCCTGCAGCGAGCCCGTCCCCCAGCGGTTCTGCGGGGCTCGGCCACCGACGACGACCATCGGCGACCCCGCGAACTGCGCCTGCGCGATCGCGCTGATGCCGTTGGTCACGCCGGGTCCGGCGGTGAGGACCGCCAGCCCGGGGACGCGGGTCAGCTTGCCGGTCGCCTCGGCGGCGAACGCGGCCGTCTGCTCGTGGCGTACGTCGAGCAGGCGCATCGGTGGACCCTGGCCCTCCTGCTGCGACTTCACCGCACCGTCGTACATCGGGAAGACGTGGGCACCCGAGAGGGTGAACATCGTCTCGACACCGTGGGACCGGGCGACGTGGACGGCCAGCTCGCCACTGTGGCCCGAGATCTCGCTGCTCATGACCGCAGGCTAGGACACGTCACTGAGGTGCTGGCCACCCGCAGGTAGGGCGCGTTGGACATCCGCAACGCCTCGATCACCACGAGGAGCAGATCGGAGCGGACCGACGGCGGGTCCGGTGCGAGCGAGAGCTGGACGAACAGCGCGCGGAGCAGGGCCTGCGGTGCGGCGGCGGCTGCGAACGGGTCGCCCGTGGACGGGCCACGGAACGGGTTGCCGGCACCACCGAGGCGGTGGACCCACGGCTCGAGGTCGTCGACGCCCAGGGTGTTGCGACGCAGGATCCGCATCACTGCCGCCGCGATCCGGTCGGGCTCGCCGGCGACGAGCGGTTCGTCGGTCGGCTGCTGGAGCACCCGCTCGGCCAGGACGTCGAGGAGGACGGCGTGCTCGGGCCCGGACAGGTGCGCCGACGCGCCCAACGCACCGAGGGTGTCGGCGCCGTGTGCGATCGCGTGGGCCCAGCCCTTGTCGGGCACGAAGCCGCGGCTGTCCTTCTCGGCGAGGAACCAGACCGCGATGCGGTCGCCCCATCCCATGACCGTGGAGTCGCTGAGGAGGTGCTGGTCGCTGTCGCGCTCGATGCACGCGGCGAGGACCAGCGCGCTCGAGCTGCGTCGGAAGACGGTGTCGGTGCCGCACTCGCCGAGGCCCACGCGCAGGCCGGCGACCATGCCGTCACCGAGTCCGGGGAGGAGGTCGTCGTAGACGCCGCGATC
Source organism: uncultured Actinomycetota bacterium (assembly GCA_963806925.1). Lineage (GTDB taxonomy): Bacteria > Actinomycetota > Actinomycetes > Propionibacteriales > Nocardioidaceae > Nocardioides. Next base: position 93,570 of record CAWEAI010000005.1, read on the forward strand.
CAGCCAGGTCGCCAGAGCCGGGTAGGCGGTGCGGTCGCGGACCTCGGGCCGCGTCGAGCCCAGCATGGTGGTCAGCTCGACGGTCAGGTCGCCGAGCGACCGGTCGGCAGGGACCTCGAAGTCGGCGGCCTGCACTCGGTCCCAGTAGCCGGTCGACATGCCCGCATCCTGTCAGCCCGGCGCAGGGCGCACCTAGTCTGGCCCGGTGCCCTCCCTCCATGAGCTCGTGCGCGCCCACACCGATCTCGTGGAGGACGACATCGCCTGGTTGCAGCTGCTCATGGCCGACTGGCAGATCCTGGCCGACCTCTCCTTCGCCGACCTGGTGCTGTGGCTCCCGGACCGCGAGGCGAGGGGCTTCTGGGCCGGTGGGCAGATGCGTCCCACCACCGGCCCGACGGCCCTGGTCGACGACGTGCTCGGCACCTTCATCCCCGCCGGTCGTCGCCACCTGCTCGACGAGGCCTACGGAACGGGGCGCCTGGTGCGTGAGGGTGACCCCGAGTGGCGCGACGACGTGCCGGTGCGGGTGGAGGTCATCCCCGTACGCCGTGCCGGGCGCGTGATCGCGATCATCGCGCGCAACACCAACCTGCTCGGCGTACGCACGCCCAGCCGGCTGGAGCTCAGCTATCTCCAGACCGCCGCCGAGCTGACCCAGATGATCGCCGCCGGCCACTTCCCGCTGCCCGGGCAGCGAAGCGACCATGCGGACTCACCGCGGGTGGGCGACGGGTTCGTCCGCCTCGATCCCGAGGGCAAGGTCCTCTACGCCAGCCCCAACGGCCTGTCCGCCTACCGCCGCCTCGGGTTGCAGGGAGACCTCGCCGGGCTCGTCCTGTCCGACCTGACCCGCGACCTGGTCCCGGTCCGCAAGCGGCCCGACGAGGAGACGCTCAGTGCCGTGCTCGGGGGCCGCGACGGGCGCGCCACCGAGGTCGGCACCGACGAGGTGACGCTCATCGTGCGCAGCATCCCGCTGCGCCTGCGAGGCGAGCGCAGCGGTGCGCTGCTGCTGGTCCGCGACGTCACCGACCTGCGCAGCCGCGACCGGGAGCTGGTCACCAAGGACGTGACCATCCGCGAGATCCACCACCGGGTCAAGAACAACCTGCAGACCGTTGCCGCGCTGCTGCGCCTGCAGGCACGACGTACGAAGGCCGAGGACGCCAAGGCGGCGCTGGAGGAGGCCGTACGCCGCGTGGGTTCGATCGCGATCGTCCACGAGACCCTGAGCCATGCGCTCGAGGAGACGGTCGACTTCGACGAGATCGCCGACCGCCTCGGCGCGATGGTCGTCGACGTGAGCGGTGTCGAGCTCCCGGTGCGGGTCGTGCGGGAAGGGAGCTTCGGCAAGCTGCCGTCGGAGGCGGCGACCCCGCTGGCGATGGTGCTCACCGAGCTCCTGCAGAACGCGGTGGAGCACGGCTACGCCGACCTCGCCGACCGCACCGAGGGCCGCGTCGTCCTGACGGCGCGGCGCATCGTCGGGCGCCTGCACGTCATCGTCGAGGACGACGGCCGCGGGCTCCCGGACGGGTTCGACCTCGAAGGATCGACCCAGCTCGGACTCTCGATCGTGCGCACGCTCGTGGAGTCGGAGCTCGGGGGAGTGCTCGACATCGGACCGGGGAGCCAGGGCACACGCGTGCAGGCGGACCTGCCGATCGAATGACCCCAGTCGCCTCCGGCGGTCCCTCAGGCAGTCCGGATGCGGGCACGGGCGTTGCGGCGCTTCAGCGCCCGACGCTCGTCCTCGCTGAGTCCACCCCACACTCCGTGGTCCTGGCCGGCCTCCAGGGCCCAGGCCAGGCACTGTTCGCGCACGTCACAGCGCCGGCACACCTGCTTGGCCTCCTCGATCTGGAGGATCGCGGGTCCGGTGTTACCGATCGGGAAGAACAGCTCAGGGTCCTCGTCGAGGCATGCGGAGCGGCTGCGCCAATCCATGAGTGGGGGATTCCCTCTTTCTTTCACAGGCAAAAGGCTGTTTGCGGACAGTCAGCGAAGCCCGGGCGCATGAAGCGCAGCGACAAGACTCGCAATCTTTGAACGTTCACACAACCCCCCCGTGTGGTCGTGTCGGTCACAACTAAGGTTGCCGAGTGCCTGTTACCACCCCTGGTCCGGACCCGGTCCCGCCCCCGCCGCTGGTGGTGGCGGCCGCGCTGACCGCGCTGGAGGCCCTGCTCCTCGCGGCGCTGGGGGTGCTGGAGCTCGCCAACCTGCGCGTGATCAGGATGACGATGGGTCTGACCACGTCGGTGTTCTTCCTCGGCGCTGCGGTCGCCCTCGCATGGTGCGCGTGGTCGTTGTGGAACCGACGCCGCTGGGCGCGGGGCCCCGTGGTGATGGCCGAGCTGATCCAGCTCGGGCTCGCGTGGAACCTCCGCGGAGGCGAGACCACGCTGGTCGCCGTCGTCCTGGCGGTGGTCGCACTGGTGGTCATCGGCGGTCTCCTGCACCCGGCCAGCACGGCGGTCCTGGAGGAGGACGACGGCGGTTAGTCCTGCTCGAGCGAGGTCCTCAGCTGCGCCAGCGTGCGCGTGAGCAGCCGCGAGACGTGCATCTGCGAGACACCGATCTCCTCAGCGATCTGCGACTGGGTCATGTTCTTGAAGAAGCGGAGCAGCAGGATCCTCTTCTCCCGCTCGCCCAGGCCCTCGAGCAGCGGCTTGATGGACTCGCGGATCTCGACGTGCTCGATGTTGGCGTCCTCCACACCGAGCGTGGCCAGCATCCCCGGTGGTCCGTCGTCGGAGTCGTCGGAGGCGTCGAGGGAGAGGGTGGCGTAGGCGTGGGAGGACTCGATGCCCTCCATGATCTCCTCGAGCGAGCAGCCGATGATCTCGGCGAGCTCGCGGGGAGTGGGGGAGCGGCCGAGCCTCTGGGTGAGCTCACCGGTCGCGCCGCCTATCTGCATGCGGAGCTCCTGCAGGCGCCGCGGCACGCGGACCGCCCAGCCCTTGTCGCGGAAGTGTCGTTTGATCTCGCCGATCACCGTCGGGGTGGCGTAGGTCGAGAACTCCACACCGCGGTCGCTCTCGAAGCGGTCGACGGCCTTGATCAGGCCGATCGTGCCGACCTGCACGAGATCCTCGTGGGGCTCGCCGCGGTTGCGGAAGCGCCGTGCGCAGTGCTCGACCAGCGAGCGGTGCAGGTGCACCAGGTCGTCGCGGGCCGTCGACCTCTGCGCAGCGGTGCTGCCCTCCTCGCGCAGCACCAGGAACAGCTCCGCGCTGCGAACGCGCACGTGCTCCGGTCCACTCAGTCCGACCGACTGCGGTTCATCCCCCGGGTGTGCGCCCATGTCAGCGCTCGGCACCCGTCGATCTCGCAGCCACCTGCGACGTCACGGTGAACCCCACGCGGAAGTGGCCGCCCCCCGGCCCCGCGGACGCGTCCTGCGCCATGGTGTGGAGGACCTGCCACGCGAAGCTCTCGGCGTCGAGGGGCGGGTCGTTCAGCGCCTCGGCCTCCAGCGTGACCCTCAGGGCCCCCCGGCCGAAGAAGAAGCACGCCACCAGGTCGGTGCCGGCGTCGGCGGAGCCGATGGCGAGGGTGGTCGCCTCGCCGATCGCGATGCGCAGGTCCTCGATGTCGTCGATGGTGAAGTCGAGCCGTGCGGCCAGTCCGGCCGCAGTAGTGCGGACCACGGCTGCGTAGGCACCTTCGGCAGGGAGTCGGAGCTCGACGTCGGCGCGAGGGCCCCCGGTGTGATCTGACATCTGCGTCCGCGTCCCGTCCTCGAGGCTGATGCGCTGGCCACACACACTAACCGGACCCGGCCGCCACCATGTGGCAACCGGGTCCGGTCGGGGTCAGGAGCGGTGAGACGTCAGGCCTTCTTGGTCTCCCAGAAGATCTCTGCGATCTCGTCGATCTTGGCGAGCAGCTCGTCGGCCTTCGCGGCGTCGAGCTCACCCTTGGTGCCGCTGGCACCGGCGAGCTTGGTGGCCTCGTTGAACAGCGTGTGCAGCTGCGGGTACTTCTCGAAGTGGGGCGGCTTGAAGTAGTCGGTCCACAGCACCCACAGGTGGTGCTTGACCAGCTCCGAGCGCTGCTCCTTGATCAGGACGGCGCGGGTGCGGAAGTCAGCGTCGTCGTTGTCGGCGACCTTGGCGATGATGCCCTTGATCGACTCGGCCTCGATCCGTGCCTGGGCGGGGTCGTAGACGCCGCAGGGCAGGTCGCAGTGGGCGGAGACCTCGATGGCCGGGGCGAAGAAAGTGCGAAGCATGTGCTTCCTCTCGAACGTCGGGGGAACGGCTCGGGTGCGACACTACTCCGCGTGCGCAGGCGTCGACAGCGGGGTCGTTCCCGGGGGGGTGGAGGTCGCGCGACGCCCTTCGGGACGGCGGTGGTGCGCGGCCGCTCGATGCTCCCGACGCTGCGCGACGGTGACCGCCTGCTCGTTCGCTTCGGAGCTCGCGTACGGCCCGGCGATCTCGTCATCGCCCGGTTCCCCGACGCCATCGTGGCGGTCAAGCGGGCCGAGGGCCAGCGGCGTACGGCGTCGGGCGCCCTCGGCTGGTGGCTGGTGAGCGACAACCCCGACGAGGGCGTCGACTCGCGCCACCGCGGCCCGGTCGCCGCGGACGAGGTGCTCGGTGTCGTACGACTGCGGGTGTGGCCTTCACCACGTCTGGGACACGCCCTGGGACCTCGATGAGCTGTGCAAGTATCGCGGCCATGGACCAGGGCACGGAGATGCACCCGCATGCAGGCGACCCCGTGTTCGACCTGCACGTCGGCGGCAAGCTGGAGACCGTCTCGACGGTCGCCCTCAACGGCCCGGACGAGCTCTCGCTCGCCTACACGCCCGGGGTGGCGCGGGTCTGCGAGGCGATCGCCGCCGACCCCTCGATGACCCAGCACTACACGTGGGTGCCCAACGTGGTCGCCATCGTCAGCGACGGCACGGCCGTCCTCGGCCTCGGTGACATCGGACCTGCCGCCGCGATGCCGGTCATGGAGGGCAAGGCGGTGCTGTTCAAGCAGTTCGGAGGTGTCGACGCCGTGCCGATCTGCCTCGACACCACTGACGTGGAGGAGATCATCGAGACGGTCGTGCGTCTCGCGCCGAGCTTCGGCGGGGTCAACCTCGAGGACATCTCGGCCCCGCGCTGCTTCGAGATCGAGGCGCGGCTCAAGGAGCGTCTCGACATCCCCGTGTTCCACGACGACCAGCACGGTACGGCGGTGGTCGTGCTCGCTGCGCTGACCAACGCGCTGCGGCTCACCGGCCGCGACCCGGCGACCGCCCGCGTGGTGATCCAGGGCGCAGGCGCCGCCGGGGTCGCCGTCGCCCGCATTCTGCTGGAGGCCGGGGTGCGTGACATCGCCGTCCTGGACCGCAAGGGGGTGCTCAACTCCGAGCGCCACGACCTCACCGAGGTCAAGGCGGCGCTGGCTCGCGACACCGCCGACCGGGTGGGTCGCCGAGGAACCCTGGCCGACGTGATGGCAGGTGCCGATGTCTACATCGGTGTCTCCGGCGGTCAGGTCGCGGAGGACATCGTCGCCTCGATGGCACCCGAGTCGATCATCTTCGGCCTGGCCAACCCGACGCCCGAGGTGCACCCCGACCTCGCCCACAGGTATGCCCGCGTCGTGGCCACCGGTCGCTCCGACTTCCCCAACCAGATCAACAACGTGCTCGCCTTCCCGGGGATCTTCCGCGGCGCCTTCGACGTGCACGCCACCGCGATCACCGAGGGCATGAAGGTCGCCGCTGCGACCGCGTTGGCCCAGCTCGTGGGAGAGGCGCTGCGCGAAGACCTGATCATCCCCTCGCCGTTCGATCCGCGGGTCCCGGGTGCGGTGCGGGAGGCGGTGGCTGCGGCGGCGCGGGCCGACGGGGTCGCGCGACGCTGATGGCCGGCGAGTGGTTGCGCGACGCAGTCGTCTACGAGATCTACCCGCAGTCCTTCGCTGACTCGGACGGTGACGGGATCGGAGACCTCCGCGGGGTGATCGATCGTCTCGACCACATCGAGTCGCTCGGCGTCGACACGATCTGGTTCAACCCGTGCTTCGCCTCACCGTTCGTCGACGCGGGCTACGACGTGTCGGACTACCTGCGGGTCGCGCCGCGCTACGGCACCAACGAGGACCTGGTGGACCTCGTGGAGCAGGCACGGCGTCGCGGGATCCGGGTGCTGCTCGACCTGGTCGCGGGCCACACCTCGATCGAGCACCCGTGGTTCCGCGCCGAGCTCGAGGCGGACGGCCCGGACCCCGAGGGCGACCGCTACGTCTGGTGCGAGGAGCTGCCGACGTGGGCCTGGGGCTCCGACATCCCCGGCACGCCCGCCTGGGTGCCCTCTCCCGGTCCGCGCCGCGGCTGGTACCTGAAGAATTTCTACGACGAGCAGCCGGCGCTGAACTTCGGCTGGACCATGACGCCGGACGACGAGCCGTGGCGCGACGGCGTGGACGACCCGGGTCCGATGCGCAACAAGGCGATGCTGCGAGAGGTGCTCGACTTCTGGTTGAGCAGGGGCGTCGCCGGGTTCCGCGTGGACATGGCGTTCTCGCTCGTCAAGGACGATCGCGGCAAGAACCTCGGCAACGAGGCAGCCACGCAGGTCTGGCGCGACCTCCAGGCCTGGCTGGCCCTCGCCCATCCCGACGCGGTCCTGATCCCGGAGGGGAAGGAGCCTCGTACGGGGCTCGGCATGGGTTTCGACGCCGACTTCCTCCTCGTCATCCACGCCGAGCACGCGAGCCTGTTCGACAACGGCGGCGCGGGCGTCCTGCCCTTCCAGCACACCGGCCGCGCGTTCTTCGACGCGGACGGCGCCGGCACGACCCGCACGTTCCTCGACGGCTGGGCCGCGGCCAAGGCCGGCGACCCTCACCGCCCGGTGCTGCTGGCGAGCGCCGACCACGACTTCAGTCGGCTGCGTACGGATCCCAGGACGCCGGAGGAGCTCGGTGCCGCGCTGACGTTCCTGTTCACCTGGGGCAGCGTCCCGTCGCTCTACTACGGCGACGAGATCGGGATGCGCTACCTGCCCGGCCTGCCCGACGTGGAGGGCTCCATCTGCAACCCCGGCTACAACCGGTCCGGGTGCCGTACGCCGATGCAGTGGGACGACTCGCCCAACGCGGGGTTCTCCACGGCTGCCGCCGACGACCTCTACCTGCCGATCGACCCGTCCGAGGACCGCCCGACCGTCAGCGCCCAGGAGGCCGACTCCGGCTCGACGCTGCACCTCGTGCGCCGGCTCATCGCGCTGCGACGCGCGGTCCCGGCCCTCGGCGGCCGCGCTCCGACGACCGTCCTGCACGAGGGCTACCCGTTCACCTGGCGTCGCGGCGACTCGCACGTCGTCGTGGTCAACCCGCGCCGCGAACCCGCAGATGTCGAGATCGACGCAATCGCAGGCGCGAGACTGCTCCTCGGCCAGGGTGTCGACATAGGTCCGACGGGCATCGGTGTCGACGGATTCGGCTACGCCGTCCTCGAGCTGGCCTGACCTCGCTCGGCGGTGGGCCGGACGAAGCAGCGGTCGACGAGACCCCTACCGGTCCCGCAGGACCTCTCTCCAGTAGATCTCGACTCCCTCGCGGGCGTCGCGCATGATGTCGGCCTGACGTCCGGTCAGTCGGGTGGTCCCGGTGTGGTCGACGAGGAACGCCTGTCCGTGGGGCGTGGTCCACAGATGACGGCCGGGTCCGGCGACGCGACACTGATAGCCGCCCGAAGGTCTTCCATCGGTGGTGTCGTCGTCGCAACGGGCCTGAGTTGTGCGGGCCGGTCTGACCTGGGGGTCCGGTGTCGTCGTAGGGCCTGGAGTGGTCGTAGTCGACGTCGTCACGGGTGGCGGTGCGGGGTGAGAACGGGAAGCAGTCGCCACCGGTCTGGGTCCAGACGTGGTCCTTGACCGTCTCGGGGTGCTCGTAGGCATCGACCCTCCTTCGGAGACGGAGGTCGAGCACGGGAGTGACGGTGACCGCGGCATTGCCGAGAACCTCGTGGAGCTGCGAGACGTCGATGGGGCCTACGCCCTCGACCCGTGCGACACCGGTGCCGGTGCGCAGCGCCACGTCGGTGAGGTGGACGAAGAGACGGCCGCGGTTGCGAAGGCGTTCGAGACGGCGGGGCGGCAGTGAGCAGAACTTCTCGAGGGTCTGCTCGGTGTGGTCGGGCATCCACGCGGGCCGGTCGTCCGCATCCGAGCCGAGGTCGGTGTGGTCGAGGAGCAGCTTGATGAGCTCCACGGGTCGAGCGAGCCAGCCGAGGGAGAGGGAACGCAGCTCGTCGTGGTTGTGGTCGGCGCCCATCGTGATGGCGAGGATGTCTGCGACACGCTCGACCATGGCGTCCATCCAGACGGCGTCGCCCGCGGTGACGCGGGCGATGATGCAGCGGTAGCCGAACTCGTCGGCGCGGGAGAGGCGTACGTAGCGCTCGTGGCGGATCCGCTCGCGCTCGGCGCGGTGGGTCTCGGGGTCGGCCTCGATGACCTTGGCGCGCGCGATCTCCAGGACGGTGGAGGGGGCGTGGCCGCGGATGGCCCTGGCCACGCCCCGGTCCACGCGGGACACCTGCTCGGCCAGGAGCGCCCGGCACAGGACCGCCACCTTGCGAGCGACCCAGGGCTCGCACTCGCCGGCCTCGACGATCGCCCAGACGAGGGGGAAGCGGTGGACGAGATCGAGACCGTCGGCGATGAGGGCTCGCGTGGTCGCGGCGTGGGTCTCGCGCGCCATCGCGAGCTCAGGGATCGCGTGCTCGCGGAGGGCGGGAGTGCCATCGCCGCCGGGCGTCACCATCGGGTCACGTCGACGGTCACCGTCTCCGCGGGGCTGACCGTGCACCACCGCCCACTGGATCGCGAGCCGCAGCTCGGCGACCTCGGCCAGCCGGCGCGCCGTCAGGGCCTGCGCAGCCAGGTCCAACAACTCACCCGCACCTGCTCCGTCGCCCATCGGGGGCGACTGCGGCACGAAGGAGGATGTAGCCATGACTCATCGTATCGAACAAGTGTTCGACTGACAAGGGGTGTGGTCCGTTGTTCTCAGAAGTCGATCGACGGCTCCGGCGCGACCAGCGTCCGTCGCGCCGTTGGCCCGCGCCACTCGCTAGGGTCGGATCCATGTTCGCCGTCTATGCCGAGTCCTTCTCCTCCGACGACCCGCTCAGCGGCCTGGTGGTGGGGGAGCGTCCCGCCCCCGAGGCCCCCGACGGCTGGGCCACCGTGACGGTGAGGGCCGCGAGCCTCAACCACCACGACCTCTGGTCCCTGCGCGGCGTCGGCCTGCGCCAGGAGGCACTGCCGATGATCCTGGGCTGCGACGCCGCCGGCCTCGACGAGGACGGCAACGAAGTCGTCGTGCACGGAGTCATCGGCGATCCGCGGTGGTCCGGTGAGGAGGCCCACGACCCGGGCCGGTCCCTGCTCTCCGAGCGGCACCAGGGCACCTTCGCCGAGCAGGTGATCGTGCCGCGCCGCAACCTCGTGCCGAAGCCCCCGTCGCTCTCCTTCGAGGAGGCCGCCTGCCTCCCGACCGCGTGGCTCACCGCGTACCGCATGCTCTTCGTCCAGGGCGACCTCAAGCCCGGCGAGACCGTGCTGGTGCAGGGTGCGGGCGGCGGAGTGGCCACCGCGCTCATCACCCTGGGTCGGGCTGCCGGCCTGCGGGTGCTCGCCACGAGTCGCGACGGGGCCAAGCGCGATCGCGCGCTGCAGATCGGTGCGCACGACGTGTTCGAGTCCGGTGCCCGGTTGCCGGTGAAGGTCGACGCCGTGATGGAGACCGTCGGCAAGGCCACGTGGAGTCACTCGATCCGCGCCCTGCGCCCGGGTGGGCGCCTCGTCGTGAGCGGTACGACCTCAGGGCCAGACGTCGACGATGCCCAGCTCACCCGCATCTTCTTCCTCCAGCTCTCGGTCATCGGGTCGACCATGGGCACCCGGGCGGAGCTGGACGCGCTCGTGCACCTCCTGGACGCGACCGGCGCCCGGCCGCTCATCGACCGCGTCATCGCGATGCAGGACGCGCGTGACGGTTTCGCTGCGATGGCCGAGGGCGACGTCTTCGGCAAGATCGTGTTCACGCCGTGAGGGCCACGCCGTGAAGCACGTCCTCACCGGCGCCGGCTCCGGGATCGGGCTCGCGCTCGCGCAGCGCCTGGTGGAGCGCGGCGACGACCTGGTCGTGATCGCGCGCAACGACGCGCGCGCCGCAGAGCTCGAGGACACGTTCCCGCGTGCCCAGGTCCTGGTGGCCGACCTGGCCGACCCCGGCACCCTCAACGGACTCGGGCGGCAGGTCGACGGGGGAGTGGACACCCTCCTGCACGTGGCGGGGGTGGTGGACCTCAGCCCGGTGGGCCGGCTGCGGCTCGCGGACTGGGAGGAGCAGATCGCGGTCAACCTCACGGCGCCGGCCGTGCTGACCCGCGAGCTGCTGCCCCACCTGCGCGGCAGTCGCGGCACGGTGGTCTTCGTCAACTCCTCCGCCGGCCTGACCGCGAGCGCCGAGTGGTCGGCCTACGCCGCCTCGAAGTTCGGTCTACGGGCCCTCGCGGACTCCCTGCGCTCCGAGGAGGTCGACGCCGGCGTACGCGTCAGCACGATCTACCCCAGCCGGACCGCCACGCCGATGCAGGAGAAGGTGCACGAGCAGGAGGGCAGGACCTACGACTCGTCGCGCTGGATCAGCGCGGACACCGTCGTGGAGACGATCCTGCACGTCATCGACCTGCCGGCCGACGCCACCATTCCCGATGTGACGGTCCGCCCGATGGTCCCGCGCCCGGGGACCTGATCGCCTGCCAGACCGCGCCGGGCGGTCATCGCTGACTAGTCGTCCGGGTCGTCGAGACGGGCCAGCCAGACAGCCAGCCGCTCGACGGGGATCTCGAACTCGGGGTGCGCATCGACGAAACCCTGGAGCTGCTCTGCCAGCCACGCCAGGGTGACCTCCTCGTCACCCCGGCGTCGTTCGAGCTCCTCGATCCCACGATCGGTGAAGTACATCCCCGCTGCTCCTGCGCGCGCCTCAGTAGTCGGTGCCGGAGGTGCCGCGCGGCGCCTCGAAGGCTGCGTCGAGGAGGGTCTTCTGCTCCTCCACGTGACGCTTCACCGTGCCCACCGACGGAGCGGCCGAGGACGGTCGGGTGATCGGCTCCACCGTCAGGTCGAGCCCGGGCCACACGTTGAGCTGGTAGTGCGGCCACGGGCCCATGTTGCGCGGCTCGTCCTGCACCCAGCGGATCGCCTTGAGGTTCGGGTACTTGGCGATCTCGGCCTTGATCTCCGCGAGCGGGTTGGGGTAGAGCCGCTCGACGCGGCCGATCGCGAACGATGCTCCGTTCTCGCGCTTCGCCCGCTCGACCATCAGGTCCCAGGTCACGCGACCCGAGCACATGATCAACGTCTCGACCGTGTCCGCGTCGGCGGCGTCGTCGCCGATGAAGGGGCGGAAGATGCTGTCCCCGACGAAGTCGTCGGGCTGCGAGGCGGCCTCCTTGCGCTTGAGCATCGACTTCGGCGTGAAGACGATCAGCGGTCGGTGCTCCTCCCCGAGCGAGTGCCGGCGCAGGAGGTGGAAGTAGGACGCCGGGGTGGACGGCTGTGCCACCACCATCGCGTCCTCCGCGCACATCGTCAGGAAGCGCTCGATGCGCGCCGAGCTGTGGTCGGGACCCTGACCCTCGTAGCCGTGGGGGAGGAGCAGAACGACGCCCGACTGCTGGCGCCACTTGGTCTCACCGGCGGAGATGAACTCGTCGATGATGGTCTGCGCGCCGTTGACGAAGTCCCCGAACTGCGCCTCCCACAGCACCAGTGCCTCGGGCCGTGCCACGGAGTAGCCGTACTCGAAGCCGAGCGCGGCGTACTCGGAGAGCAGCGAGTCGTAGACGTGGAACTTGGCCTGGTCGTCGGTGAGGTTGGTCAGCGGCGTCCACTCGTCGGCGTTGACCCGGTCGATGATCGTGGCGAAGCGCGAGACGAAGGTGCCTCGACGCGAGTCCTGCCCGGCCAGTCGCACCGGGCGGCCGTCCATCAGCAGCGAGCCGAAGGCGAGGATCTCGCCGGTGCCCCAGTCGATCGGACCGGAGGTGATCGCGGTCGAGCGGCGCTGGAGCTGCGGCATCACCTTGGGGTGGACGGTGAAACCGTCCGGAGGGGTGACGTAGCTGTCCGCGATCCGCTTGAGGACCTCCGGGCTCACCGCCGTCGAGAAGTCGCCTTGCGGCTTGTCGGGGTAGTCGGGGACAGTCGTCCACTCGGTCGGCGCCTCGGAGCTGGCCTCGCGGACCTCGGTGAACACCCGCTCCAGCTGCTGCTGGTAGTCCTTGAGGACCTGCTCGGCCTCCTCGATCGTGATGTCGCCACGGCCGATGAGGGACTCGGTGTAGAGCTTGCGCACCGAGCGCTTCTGCTCGATCAGGTCATACATGAGCGGCTGGGTGTAGGAGGGGTCGTCGCCCTCGTTGTGACCGCGGCGGCGGTAGCAGACCAGGTCGATCACGACGTCCTTGTTGAACGTCTGGCGGTAGTTGAAGGCGAGCCGCGCCACGCGGATGCATGCCTCCGGGTCGTCGCCGTTGACGTGGAAGATCGGTGCCTGCACCATCCGGGCCACGTCGGTGGCGTAGAGGGAGGACCGCGACGAGCCGGGCGAGGTGGTGAAGCCCACCTGGTTGTTGATGACCACGTGCACGGTGCCGCCGGTGCGGTAGCCGCGCAGCTGCGAGAGGTTGAGCGTCTCGGCCACCACGCCCTGGCCGGCGAAGGCGGCGTCGCCGTGCACCAGCAGCGGCAGGACCGGGAACTTCTCGCCCTGGTCGAGCAGGTCCTGCTTGGCGCGCGCGATGCCCTCGAGCACCGGGTTGACCGCCTCGAGGTGCGAGGGGTTGGCCGCGACGGAGACCTTGATCTTGTCGCCCGACCCGCCCACGAACTCGCCCTCGGCGCCGAGGTGGTACTTCACGTCGCCCGAGCCCTGGACCGTACGGGGGTCGATGTTGCCCTCGAACTCGCGGAAGATCTGGCTGTATTTCTTGCCGACGATGTTGGCGAGCATGTTGAGCCGGCCACGGTGGGCCATGCCGATGGTGACCTCGTCGAGACCGGTCTCGGCCGCAGCCTCGCAGATCTCGTCGACCAGCGGGATCGTGGTCTCGCCGCCCTCCAGGCTGAAGCGCTTCTGGCCGACGAACTTGGTCTGCAGGAAGGTCTCGAAGGCCTCGGCCTGGTTGAGCTTCAGCAGGATCCGCAGCTGCTCCTCACGGGGCGGCTTGACGTGCGGCTGCTCGACGCGCTCCTGGATCCACTTGCGCTGCTCGGGATCCATGATGTGCATGTACTCGATGCCGGTCGTGCGGCAGTAGGAGTCGCGCAGGATGCCGAGGATGTTGCGCAGCTTCATGAAGCGTCGACCCTCGCCACCGAACGAGCCGGTCGCGAACTCGCGGTCGAGGTCCCACAGGGTCAGGCCGTGCGACTCGATCTCGAGGTCGGGGTGGCTGCGCTGGCGGTATTCGAGGGGGTCGGTGTCGGCCATCAGGTGGCCGCGGACACGGTAGGCGTGGATCAGCTCGAGGATGCGGGCCTGCTTGACGATGTCGTCGTCGTGGCTGGCAACGACGTCACGTGACCAGCGGATCGGCTCGTAGGGGATGCGCAGCGAACGGAAGATCTCGTCGTAGAACTCGTTCTCGCCGAGCAGCAGCCCGTGGACCCGCTTGAGGAACTCACCCGACTGGGCGCCCTGGATGACGCGGTGGTCGTAGGTGGACGTGAGGGTCATCGCCTTGCTGATCGCGTTGCGGTTGATCGCCTCGTCGGACGCGCCCTGCCACTCGGGCGGATACTCCATGGCGCCGACGCCGATGATCGCGCCCTGGCCGGCCATCAGGCGCGGCACCGAGTGGACGGTGCCGATGCCGCCGGGGTTGGTCAGGGAGATCGTGGTGCCCTGGAAGTCCGTCACCGCGAGCTTGTTGTCGCGCGCCTTGCGCACGACGTCCTCGTAGGCGGTCCAGAACCCGGCGAAGTCCATCGCCTCGGCGGCCTTGATGCTCGGGACCAGCAGCTGCCGGGTGCCGTCGGGCTTCTTCATGTCGATGGCCAGGCCCAGGTTGATGTGGGCCGGCGTGATCAGGTTGGGCTTGCCGTCGACGACCTCGAAGCCGACGTTCATCTCCGGCATGTCGCGCAGCGCACGCACCAGGGCGTAGCCGATGAGGTGGGTGAAGGAGACCTTCCCGCCGCGTGCGCGGGCGAGGTGGTTGTTGATGACGGTGCGGTTGTCCCACAGCAGCTTGACCGGCACCGACCGCACGGAGGTGGCCGTGGGGACCGCCAGCGAGGCGTCCATGTTGGTCACGGTGCGCGCCGGGGCGCCTCGCAGGACGGTGTAGGTGGGCTGGTCGCTGGCCTCGGCGCGGGCGGCGGGCTTCGGGTCCTTCGCGACGGGTGTGGTGGTGCCCTTCGCGGGCTCCTCAGCGGCCGCGGCGGGGCGAGGGGTGGACTTCGGCGCGGCCTTCTCGGGAACCTTCGCCTCGGTTGCCTTCTCAGGAGCCTTCTCGGGAGCCTTGGCCGGGGGCTTCTGCTCCGCCTCGGCGGGTGCCTTCGCCTCGGTGGCCTTCTCGGGAGCCTTGGCCGGGGCCGTCGTCCCGTTGCCGAAGTACGCCACCCACTCAGGGCCGACGTTCGAGGGATCCTTGTCGTACTGCTCCTTCATCTCCTCCACGAGCCACTCGTTGGCTCCCAGATCGGAGGAGGGAACAACCGAGGAAGGACTGCCGGACTGCCCGTGAGGGGACTGCGCCACGCTACTTTCGCCTCTTTCAGAACTCTTCGCGCATGGGTTGGACAACTGTGCCTGTCTAGAGCATGGGCAAGGCTAGTCGCACACGCCGGCAAATGCAGGGCCGGGGATCGACTTTGCGGCAAGGTGTGGGCAACACACCTTCCTCCTGCCCCGCACCACCCGCCTGGAGTCGTCACGCCTCGACCCTTGCCGGGCCGCACCCCGTGGGCCCGCCTCTCCTTCACCGGTCCGCGCGGCATGGCGGGCGCGATGCGCGACCTCGTCGGCATCGAGCCCGACTACGTGATGGTCACCCGGTTCCCCTTCTTCGAGGACATGGTCGACGACATCGGCGGCATCAGCGTCACCAATCCCCGCCGGTTCGCCGACCCCGACCTGAAGAAGGAGGGCTTCGCGACGGGTCGGATCCATCTCGACGGCTACGACGCGATGGCCTTCTCGCGCATCCGCAAGGGCCTGGCCGGAGGCGACTTCGACCGCTCTGCCAACCAGCAGCGCACCCTGCGCGGCATCCACGCCCGCATCCGCGCCCGGGCCGACGCGACGCTGCGCGGTTAGTGATCTGGTCTGCGCCTCCGGCAGGATTCGAACCTGCGGCACCTGGTACCGGAAACCAGTGCTCTATCCCCTGAGCTACGGAGGCCCGCACCGGCCCGGGCCAGTGCGCGCTGAAGACTACCGGTCGGGGGTCGAGGTCGTGAAACCGGTCGGCGACCGCGTCAGCGCAGGGCGAGCGATCCCGAGATGTCGGCCGGGAACGGCAGCCCTTCGTGCTCGGCGACCCGGGCGTCGAGGGCCGCGGCGACGTCCTCGGGCCACGGCGCGGTGACCCGGCTCTCGAGATCGATGTGCAGGAAGATCTCCTCGACCACGCACGCGACCCGCTGGTGCGTCTCGTCGAGGAGGTAGACCAGTGCGTGGCAGGCACGCTCGGAGCGGCCGAGCAGGCGCACCCGGGCCGACATCGTGTCGCCGGTGCGCAGCTCGTTGAGGTAGCTGACGTGGTGCTCGGCGGTGAAGCAGGCCTGGCCGTGGGTCAGCGGCCACATCTGGGGGATGCCGACCTCCACGAGCGACTCGTCGAGTCCCTCGCTGGCGATCCCGATGTAGTGGCGCACGTTGAGGTGGCCGTTGATGTCCTCGAACGGCATCGGCACTGGCTGCTCGACGTAGGCGGGGAGCGCGATCAGGTGGTCGTAGGTCGGGTGCGTCGTCACAGCGCAGAACCCTAGGGCCAAAGTGGCTCCCCGTGTCAGTGCCATGGCGTGAAACCGGTGCGGTTCGTCGCAGGCACCGCCGATAGGCTGGGCCGGTGACTCCTGATCAGCTCTCCGAGACCATCGTCGACGCGCTGGCGGCCCTCGTGGCCGGCGGCGCGATCGCGTTGCACGACGGCGCGCCGACGCAGGTCACGGTCGAGCGTCCGCGCCAGAAGGGCCACGGCGACTACGCCACCAATGTCGCCCTCCAGCTGGCCAAGCAGGCGGGGACGAATCCGCGGGCCCTCGCCGAGCTCCTCGCCGCCCGGTTGCGCGGCGCCGACGGCGTGGGCGCGGTGGAGGTCGCCGGCCCCGGCTTCCTCAACATCACCGTCGAGGCCGGCGCCCAGGGGCAGGTCGCGGCCGACGTCGTCGCGGCGGGAGCGGCGTACGGCTCCTCCGACGCCTTCGCCGGAGAGCGGATCAACCTCGAGTTCGTCTCCGCCAACCCCACCGGCCCGCTGCACCTCGGCGGGGTCCGATGGGCCGCCGTGGGCGACGCGCTGGGCCGGATCTTCGAGAAGACCGGGGCCGAGGTGACCCGGGAGTACTACTTCAACGACCACGGTGCCCAGCTCGACCGGTTCAGCTCCTCGCTGCTGGCCTGGGCGAAGGGCCTGCCCGTGCCCGAGGACGGCTACGGCGGCGCCTACATCGAGGAGATCGCCAAGGACGTCATCGCCCGGCGGCCCGACGTCCTCGACCTGCCCGACGCCGAGGCCCAGGAGGTCTTCCGCGCCGTCGGCGTCGAGCTGATGTTCGCGGAGATCAAGCAGTCCCTCCACGACTTCGGCGTCGACTTCGATGTCTACTTCCACGAGGACAACCTGCACCAGAGCGGTGCGGTGCAGAGGGCGATCGACCGGCTGACCGAGCTCGGCAACACCTACACCGAGGACGGCGCGCTCTGGCTCCGGACCGAGAAGTACGGCGACGACAAGGACCGCGTGGTCGTGCGGTCCAACGGCGCGGCCGCCTACCTCTCCGGCGACCTGGCCTACTACCTCGACAAGCGCGAGCGGGGCTTCGACCGCTGCTTCATCATGCTCGGCGCCGACCACCACGGCTACGTGGGCCGGATGAACGCGATGTGCGCGGCCTTCGGGGACGAGCCCGGCAAGAACCTCGAGATCCTCATCGGCCAGATGGTCAACCTGCTGCGCGACGGCGACCCGATGCGGATGTCCAAGCGCAACGGCACCGTCGTGACCATCGACGACCTGGTCGAGGCGATCGGCGTCGACGCCAGCCGCTACGCCCTGGCGCGCTACAACAGCGACAGCCCGATCGACATCGACCTCGACCTGTGGGCCAGGGCCAGCAACGACAACCCGGTCTTCACCGTGCAGTACGCCCACGCCCGGGTCGCCAGCCTGATGCGCAACGCCGCGGACCTCGGGGTCACCGCCGAGTCCCACCCCGAGCTCCTCGAGCACGAGAAGGAGGGCGCACTCCTGCGCTCCCTCGCCGAGTTCCCGCGGGTCGTCAAGGCCGCCGCCGAGCTCCGTGAGCCGCACCGCGTCGCGCGCTACCTCGAGGAGCTGGCCGGCACCTACCACCGCTTCTACGACAGCTGCCGGGTCCTCCCGCGCGGTGACGAGGAGACCGGTGACCTCCACCGGGCCCGGTTGATGCTGGTCGACGCGACCCGGGTGGTGCTCGCCAACGGCCTGTGCCTGCTCGGGGTCTCCGCGCCCGAGCGGATGTGAGTCGTGCCCACCTCCCACCCGTCCGGATGGGCGCATGCCGACGGCGCCCTGCGCGGACCCGCCTGGCTGCGCGAGCCGAGTGATCCCAACGAGCTCGTGACGTCGCTCTGGTCGCAGACGGCCAGGAAGGCCGACGGCGTGCTCTCGGTCGGTGGCGTGTCGCTGCCCGACCTGGTCCGCGAGCACGGCTCCCCGGCCTACGTCCTGGACGAGGTCGACTTCCGCGCTCGCGCCCGCGCCTTCCGCGACGCCTTCGCCTCCTACGACGTCTACTACGCCGGCAAGTCGTTCCTGTGCACGACCGTGGTGCGCTGGCTGGCCGAGGACGGGCTCTCGCTCGATGTCTGCTCCGGCGGGGAGCTCCTCGTCGCCCAGCGCGCAGGCTTCCCGATGGAGCGGATCGGCTACCACGGCAACAACAAGAGCCTGCGCGAGATCGAGCGCGCCGTCGAGCTCGGCGTGGGGCGGATCATCGTCGACTCCTTCCACGAGATCGACCGGCTGGCACAGGTCGCACGCGAGCTCGGCCGCACGACCGGTGTGATGGTCCGGGTGACCGCCGGGGTCGAGGCCCACACGCACGAGTACATCGCGACCGCCCACGAGGACCAGAAGTTCGGCTTCTCGATCGCGAGCGGCGACGCGCTGCGAGCCGTACGACTGGTGCACGAGGCGCCCGGTCTGCGGCTGCTCGGGTTGCACTCCCACATCGGCAGCCAGATCTTCGACACCTCCGGCTTCGAGGTCGCGGCCCGACGGGTGCTGGCCCTGCACGCACACGTCGCCGGGGAGCTCGGTGTGGAGATGCCCGAGATGGACCTGGGTGGCGGCTTCGGCATCGCCTACACGACCCAGGACGATCCGTCCGACCCCGAGCAGCTGGCCACCGAGATGAGCAAGATCGTCGAGCACGAGTGCCGCGCCCTCGAGATCACCGAGCCGAAGCTGTCCATCGAGCCGGGCCGCGCCATCGTCGGGCCCGCGATGTGCACCGTCTACGACGTCGGCACGGTCAAGGAGGTCGCCCTGGACGGCGGCGCCCGGCGCACCTACGTCTCGGTCGACGGCGGGATGAGCGACAACATCCGCACCGCCCTCTACGACGCCGACTACTCCGCGACCCTCGCCTCGCGGGCCTCCGACGCGGCGCCTGTCCTGTCGAGGATCGTGGGCAAGCACTGCGAGGCCGGTGACATCGTGGTCAAGGACGAGTTCCTGCCCGGCGACCTGCGCCCCGGTGACCTGCTGGCGGTGCCGGGGACCGGCGCCTACTGCCGGTCGATGGCGTCCAACTACAACCACGCACTGCGTCCTCCGGTGATCGGAGTTCGGGACGGGACGACGTTCACGGTGCTGCGACGAGAGACTGAGGACGATCTGTTGGCTACTGACATGGGTGTCTCATGAACGAGCGTGACGAGCGACCGCTCAAGGTGGCCGTGCTGGGCTGCGGCTCGGTGGGATCGCAGGTGGTGCGGCTGCTGACCGAGCAGCGCGACGACCTCGCGGCCCGGGTGGGTGCGCCGGTCGAGCTCGTCGGTGTCGCCGTACGACGCCTCGACGCGCCGCGGGACGTCGACGTCCCGGACGGCCTGCTGACCACCGACGCAGCCGGGTTGGTGGCCCGCGGCGACGTGGACGTGGTGGTCGAGGTGATCGGCGGCATCGAACCCGCGCGCTCGCTGATCCTGTCGGCGCTCGACCACGGTGCGAGCGTGGTCTCGGCCAACAAGGCGTTGCTGGCCGAGGACGGCCCGACCCTCTTCGAGGCGGCCGCCGAGGCCGAGCGCGACCTCTACTACGAGGCCGCGGTGGCCGGGGCCATCCCGATCCTGCGTCCGCTGCGCGAGTCGCTCGCCGGCGACCGGGTCACCCGGGTGCTGGGCATCGTCAACGGCACCACCAACTTCATCCTCGACAAGATGGACACCTCGGGGGCCGGCTTCTCCGAGGCGCTCGAGGAGGCCCAGGAGCTCGGTTACGCCGAGGCCGACCCGACCGCCGACATCGAGGGCTTCGACGCGGCGGCCAAGGCCGCGATCCTCGCCAGCCTGGCCTTCCACTCGCGGGTGACCGCCTCCGACGTCCACCGCGAGGGCATCTCCGAGGTCACCGCGGCCGACGTCGCCAGCGCCCGTGACATGGGATCGGTCGTCAAGCTGCTCGCGATCTGCGAGCTGCGCCCCGGGGCGGGCGGGCAGGACCAGGTCGCCGTGCGGGTCCACCCGGCGATGATCCCGCGCTCGCACCCCCTCGCCAGCGTGCGGGGCGCCTTCAACGCGGTGTTCGTGGAGTCCGAGGCGGCCGGTCAGCTCATGTTCTACGGGCCCGGCGCCGGCGGCGCGCCCACCGCGAGCGCGGTCCTGGGCGACCTCGTCACGGTGGCCCGCAACCGGCTCGCCGGCACCCGGGGCGCGGGCGAGTCGGCCTACGCCGACCGCACCGTCCAGCCGATGGGGGAGACCCGCACCCGCTACCACGTGGCCATCGACGTCGACGACCGTGCCGGCGTGCTCGCCGCGGTCGCCAACGCCTTCGCCGACCACGACGTGTCGATCCAGACCGTCCGGCAGGAGGGACGCGGAGCCGACGCGCAGCTCGTCGTGGTCTCCCACGCGGCACCCGACGCCGCGCTGAGCGCCACGGTCGAGCAGCTGCGCAACATGGACATCGTGCGCGACGTCACCTCGGTGATGCGCGTGGAAGGCGGGGACGAATGACCCACGGTCAGTGGTTGGGCGTCATCGAGGAGTACCGCGACCTCCTCGACCTCCCGGAGGGCCTCGTGGCGATCACGCTGCGCGAGGGCGGCACGCCGCTCGTGCACTCCGACTGGTTGTCGGGGCTCACCGGAGGTGAGGTGTGGCTGAAGGTCGAGGCCAACAACCCCACCGGCTCCTTCAAGGACCGCGGCATGACCGCCGCCATCTCCCTCGCCAGGCACGAGGGCGCCGAGGCCGTGGTGTGCGCCTCGACCGGCAACACGTCCGCGTCGATGGCCGCCTACGCCGCCAAGGCCGGGCTGAAGCCCCTCGTGCTGATCCCCGAGGGCAAGATCGCCGCGGGCAAGATGGCCCAGGCGGTCGTGCACGGAGCCAGGATCATCATGGTGCGCGGCAACTTCGACCACTGCCTCGACCTCGCCCGTGGTCTGGCTCGCGACTATCCCGTCGCACTGGTCAACTCGGTCAACCCGGTCCGGCTGCAAGGTCAGAAGACGGCGTCGTTCGAGGTCTGCGACTTCCTCGGCGACGCGCCCGACTTCCACCTCCTCCCGGTCGGCAACGCCGGCAACATCGCGGCCTACTGGCTCGGCTACCAGCAGTACGCCGAGCTCGGTCGCGCCTCCCGGCTCCCGGTGATGCGCGGCTTCCAGGCCGAGGGCGCCGCGCCTCTGGTGACGGGGGAGCCGTTCCCGGATCCGGAGACCAAGGCCACGGCCATCCGCGTGGGCAACCCGGCCTCCTGGCACCTCGCCGAGATGGCCGCCAAGGAGTCCGAGGGCAGGTTCGCCGCCGTCAGCGACGCCCAGATCCTCTCCGCCCAGGCCGAGCTGGCCCGGCGCGACGGCGTGTTCGTCGAGCCCGCCTCGGCTGCCGGGATCGCCGGGATGCTCAGCGAGCTCGCCTCCGGGGAGAGCTATCGCGGGAGGTCGGTGGTCATCACGGTCACCGGGCACGGGCTCAAGGACACCGCGACCGCCCTCGAGAGCCACTCCGGCATCGTCGACACGGTCATCGATGCCGACGTCGACGCCGCCGCGGCCGCCGCCGGCCTCGTCTGAGGATGGCCACGTTCGTCGAGGGCCCGGTCCGCGTGAGCGTCCCGGCGACCTCCGCCAACCTCGGCCCCGGCTTCGACGCCTTCGGGCTGGCGCTGTCGCTGCGAGACGAGCTCGAGGCGGAGGTGCTGGGTGACGGGTTGGTCATCGACGTGGCCGGCGCCGGCGCCGACGACGTACCACGTGACGAGTCGCACCTGGTGGTCCGTGCGATGCGGGCTGCCTTCGAGCTGATGGGCGCCCGCCCCCCGGGGTTGCGCCTGTCGTGCCACAACGTCATCCCCCACGCCCGCGGGCTCGGCTCGTCGTCCGCGGCGATCGTCGCCGGTGTCGTGCTCGCGCGCGGCCTCGTCGCCGGGGGACAGCTGCTGGCCTCCGACGAGTCGCTCGTCGACCTCGCGTGCGACCTGGAGGGACACCCGGACAACGTGGCGGCCGCGTTCCACGGCGGGTTCGTGGTCTCCGGGCGCGAGGACGATGCCTGGTACGCCGTGCGCGTCGGCGTCGACCCACGCGTGGCCGCTGTCGTCTTCGTCCCGCCGACAGGCGTCGAGACGCGCGTCGCCCGCGGGCTGTTGCCGGCCTCGGTGCCGCACGCCGACGCGGCCGCCAACTCCGGTCGCGCGGCACTGCTGGTCGCGGCGTTGGCCGGTCAGCCCGAGCACCTCCTCGCGGCCACCCGCGACTGGCTGCACCAGGACCATCGTGAGCCCGCGATGCCGCAGACGCTGGCACTCGTACGCCACCTCAGGGCGGAGGGGATACCGGCCGTGGTGTCCGGAGCGGGACCCACGGTGCTGGCCTTCGGCACCAGCGACACGTCGCGACTGCGCGAGCACTGCCCGGACGGCTGGGTGTGTCACGACCTCGCGATCGAGTCCGACGGCGCCACCCTGCTAGCCTGAGTGCGCGCCGATCGGCGTACCTGCCCGTCCCGGCCCACCTGCCATCCAGGGTGCCGCGTGCACGGGCACCACCATCCGCCGCCGGCCGGTCCTTCGGTCGCAGGCGACGCAACGTGCGAAGGACCCACGTGACCGAGACCCCCTCTGCCGCCCCGGCGAAGAAGCCCGCCAGGAAGGTCGCTGCGAAGTCCGCCGGCCTCAGCTCGATGCTGCTCGCCGACCTGAAGTCGATGGCTGCGGGCCTCGGCGTCGCCGGCGCCGGATCGATGAAGAAGGCGCAGCTGGTCGAGGCGATCAGGGCGACCCAGGCAGGTTCGCCGGCCCGCTCCGAGGCGAAGCCCGAGACGCCCCCCGGCGAGAGGATCGAGGCGCCCGTCGCCGCACCTGCACCCGAGAAGGACGAGCAGCCGCCCGTGCAGGCTCCGGCGCAGCCTACGGTGCGGACCCGCACCCGTCGGCAGCGCCAGGCCGAGCAGGCCGCGGAGGCATCCGTCGAGCAGTCCCCTCCCCAGCAGGATCGCCAGGCTCGTCAGGACCAGCCCAAGCAGGACCAGCCCAAGCAGGACCAGTCCAAGCAGGGTCAGAAGCAGCCGCAGGCCAAGCAGAACCAGCAGGACCGTCAGCAGCAGGATCGCCAGGCCCAGCAGGATCGCCAGGCCCAGCAGGACCGTCAGGCCCAGCAGGATCGTCAGGCCCAGCAGGACCGGAAGGCGCAGCAGGACCAGGGCCAGGACGACGACGATGACGACGAGGGCGGCAGCCGCCGCAACCGCCGGCGACGTGGTCGCGACCGCGACCGCGCACCCGTGCGTACTGGCAGTCGTGGCGAGCCCGACACCACGATCCTCGAGGACGACGTCCTGGTGCCCGCTGCCGGCATCCTCGACGTGCTCGACAACTGCGCGTTCGTGCGCACCTCGGGCTACCTGCCCGGGCCCGACGACGTCTATCTGTCGCTGTCCATGGTGCGCAAGTACCACCTGCGCCGTGGCGATGCCGTCGTCGGTCAGGTACGACAGCCGCGCGAGGGTGAGCGGCGGGAGAAGTTCAACCCGATGGTGCGCATCGACAGCGTCAACGGCACGGAGGCGGAGGGGGCCAAGGAGCGCCCGGAGTTCGTCGACGCGGTCCCGATCCATCCGCACCAGCGCCTGCGTCTGGCCACGGACGAGGCCAACCCCACCGGTCGCGTGATCGACATCGCCGCACCGATCGGCAAGGGCCAGCGCGGGCTGGTCCTCGCCCCGCCGCGAACGGGGGCCACGTCGCTGCTGCAGTCGATCGCCCAGTCGGTGACGACCAACAACCCCGAGTGCCACGTGATGGTGGTGCTCGTGGACACCCGGCCCGAGGAGGTCACCGACTTCCAGCGCGCGGTCAAGGGCGAGGTCATCGCCTCGACCTTCGACCGGCAGCCCGCCGACCACACCCTCGTCGCCGAGCTCGCCATCGAGCGCGCCAAGCGGCTCGTCGAGCTCGGCCACGACGTGGTCGTCCTGCTCGACTCGTTGACCCGCCTGGGCCGCGCCTACAACCTGGCGGCTCCGGCCAACGGCCGGATCCTCGGGGGACTCGTCGACGCCTCGGCCGTGCACCCGACCAAGGAGTTCTTCGGCGCGGCCCGCAAGCTCGAGGACGGCGGCTCGCTGACCATCCTCGCCACGGTGAGCGTGGGCACGGGGTCGGCCACCGACGAGTTCTTCCTGGAGGAGCTCGAGGGGACCGCCAACCTGCAGCTGGTGCTCAGCACGGAACGCGCGGCCAAGGGCATCGTCCCGGCCGTCGACGTCGCCGGGTCCGGCACCCGCCACGAGGACCGGCTGCTCGCCCCCGCCGAGGGTGCCGTGGTCGGCAACCTGCGCAAGCAGCTCGCTGCCGCGGACTCGCCCCAGGCCGTGTCGAAGGTCTTCGGCTCGCGCTGATCGGTCCCTGACGGGCCGGGAATGCACCGATTGGCGCCGCTGTTGAGAGCGGTGGCACACTGAGCCGGTTCCGGTTCACGTCCTGAGCGAGCCACGCGGACGACCCGGAACTCATCTGAGAGGAAACACCATGAAGAAGGACACGCACCCCGACTACGTCGAGACCGCCGTCACCTGCACCTGTGGCGCATCGTTCACGACCCGTAGCACCGCGACCTCCGGCAAGCTCCACGCCGATGTCTGCTCGCAGTGCCACCCGTTCTACACCGGCAAGCAGAAGATCCTCGACACCGGTGGTCGCGTCGCCCGCTTCGAGGCGCGCTACGCCAAGAAGGCCCCGGCTGCTCCTGCCGAGACGGCCGACAGCAAGTAGTCCACACCTGGCGCCGGTCGCCCGCTCCGCGCGGGTGGCCGGTGCCTTGCTGTCTGGAGGGGATCCACCGAGCGGTCGGAGTGCAGGGGAGGAGCACCATGTTCGAGGCGGTCGAGTCGATGCAGCACGAGCACGCCGAGATCGAGCAGCGGCTCGCGCTCCCCGAGACCCACGCCGACCAACGGCTGGCCAAGGAGCTCAACCAGCGCTACGCCGAGCTGACCGCGGTCGTGACGACCTGGCAGGACTGGCTCACCCTCGGTGACGACGTCGAGGCCGCCCGCGAGCTCGGCGCCGACGACCCGGCCTTCGCGCAGGAGGCCGAGGACCTCGCCGCGCGTCGCGAGGTGGCGAGCGAGCGGCTGCGCCGGCTGCTGGTGCCCCGCGATGCCGCCGACGGCAAGGATGCCCTGCTCGAGATCAAGTCGGGGGAGGGCGGCGAGGAGTCGGCGCTGTTCGCCGGCGACCTCCTGCGGATGTACTCCCGCTTCGCCGAGACCCGAGGCTGGAAGGTCGAGGTCCTGGACGCGACCGAGTCCGACCTCGGCGGCTACAAGTCCGTCACCGCGGCCGTCAAGGCGCGGGGCACCGTCGAGCCGGGACAGGCGCCCTACGCGCTGCTGAAGTTCGAGGGTGGCGTGCACCGCGTCCAGCGCGTCCCGGTCACCGAGTCGCAGGGTCGCGTGCACACCTCTGCGGCCGGGGTGCTGGTCTCGCCGGAGGCCGAGCCGGTCGACGTCACGATCGACGACAGCGACCTGCGCATCGACGTCTACCGCTCCAGCGGCCCCGGCGGTCAGAGCGTCAACACCACCGACTCGGCGGTGCGCATCACGCACGTGCCCACCGGCATCGTGGCCAGCTGCCAGAACGAGAAGAGCCAGCTGCAGAACAAGGAGTCCGCGATGCGGATCCTGCGATCGCGGCTGCTGCAGGCCGCCCAGGACGCCGCGGACGCGGAGGCCAGCGACGTACGCCGCTCGCAGGTCCGCACCGTCGACCGCTCCGAGCGGATCCGGACCTACAACTACGCCGAGAACCGGATCTCCGACCATCGCACCGGCTACAAGTCCTACAACCTCGACCAGGTGCTCGACGGTGACCTCCAGCCGGTCCTCGACTCGTGCGTCGAGACCGACATGGCCGCCCGCCTGGCGGCCCTGGAGTCCTGAGGTGCGCGCGAGCGCGGCACGTCGGGAGGCTGCGACTCGGCTGCGTGAGGCGGGGGTGGCCTCGCCGGAGCGCGACGCCGACCTGCTCCTGTCCCACGTGCTCGGCGTCGGGCTCGGGCGTCTGCCGCTCGTCGACGACCTGACCACGATCCAGCAGGCGTCCTACGAGACCCTCCTGGCGCGCCGCACCGCGCGTGAGCCGCTCCAGCACCTGACCGGCTCGGCGGCGTTCCGTCACGTCGAGCTGCTCGTCGGCCCGGGGGTCTTCGTGCCACGACCGGAGACCGAGCTGCTGGCCGGGTGGGCGATCGAGGCAGCCCTGGCCCTCGACCGGCCGGCGGTGGTCGTGGACCTCTGCACCGGCTCGGGCGCCATCGCGAAGGCCGTCGCCGACGAGGTGCCCGAGGCCGACGTGCACGCCGTCGAGCTCGACGAGGGTGCGCTGACCTGGGCCGAGCGCAACCTCGCCGGCACGGGCGTCGACCTCCGCCACGGTGACCTGGCGTCCGCCTTCGAGGACCTCGTGGGCACCGTCGACGTCGTGGTGTGCAACCCGCCCTACATCCCGCTCGAGGCGTGGGAGACGGTCGCCGCCGAGGCGCGCGACCACGACCCGCACCTGGCGCTGTTCTCCGGGGACGACGGACTCGACGCGATCCGCGTCCTGGCGCAGCGTGCCGCCCTGCTGCTGCGGCCCGGGGGAGTGGTCGGAGCCGAGCACGCCGACGTCCAGGGGGAGTCCGCGCCCGCCGTCTTCGCCGGGTCGGGTCGTTGGATCGACGTGAGAGACCACGACGACCTCGCGGGTCGAGCGCGCTACGTGACCGCGCGACTGGCACGATGAGCGACGTGGACCGGTGTGCGACCTCGACCGAGGATGAGCGGGAAGCGGCCGTGACGGCCGCCGCGGGAGCCGTACGCCGGGGGGAGCTGGTGGTGATCCCCACCGACACCGTCTACGGCATCGCTGCGGACGCGTTCTCGCACGACGCCGTGCACGCGCTCCTGGCCGCGAAGGGCCGGGGTCGCGAGATGCCGCCGCCGGTGCTCGTCTCCGCCGCCACCACCCTCGACGCGCTGGCCGAGGGCCTGCCCGCCTGGGCGCGGAGCCTGGTCGAGATGTTCTGGCCCGGACCGTTGACCCTCGTGTGCCGCCAGCAGGCCTCCCTGATGTGGGACCTGGGGGAGACCCGCGGCACGGTCGCGGTCCGGATGCCCGACGACGAGGTGGCGCTGGCCGTCCTCGAGCGCACCGGCCCCCTCGCGGTCTCCTCCGCCAACCTCACCGGGCGCCCGGCCGCCACCGATGCCGACCAGGCCGAGGAGATGCTGGGCGACGTCGTCTCGGTGATCGTCGACGGCGGGGTGTCGCCGGGGGGTGAGTCCTCCACGATCATCGACGTCACCGTTCCCCAGGGCCGGGTCCTGCGAGTGGGCGCCCTGTCGCTCGAGGTGCTCAACGCGGCCCTCGAGGAGCACGGCGTGGTGCTCTCGGACGAGGGCTGACGGTTGCGGGAATACCTGCTCGTCTTCCTGGTCGCCCTGTCCGTGACCTACCTCCTCACGGTCATCGCCCGTGAGATCGCCCTGCGCACCGGCGCCGTCGCCGCGGTGCGTGACCGCGACGTGCACGCGGAGCCGATCCCCTACCTCGGCGGCCTGGCGATGCTGGGAGGGCTGTGCGCCGCCTACCTCGTCGCGCAGGAGCTCCCGTTCCTGGCCCGCAGCGACAAGTTCGTCTTCGACGACGCCGGGGTGGTGCTGATGGCGGGCGCGCTGGTGTGCGCCGTGGGGGTCCTGGACGACATCTTCGAGCTCGATGCGGTCACCAAGCTCGGCGGACAGGTGCTCGCCGCGGGGCTGCTGGTCGCGATGGGTGTGCGGTTCTACTACTTCCCCACCGCCGACGGCGTCCAGTTCGCCCTCGACGACGCCCAGGGTGCGCTGCTGACCCTGCTCGTGGTGATCGGCACGATGAACGCGGTGAACTTCGTCGACGGTCTCGACGGCCTGGCCGCCGGCATCGTGGGCATCGGCGCGTCCGCCTTCTTCCTCTACTGCTACATGCTCTCGGACCAGAACGACCTCACGCTCGCCACCACCGGCGCCCTCCTGAGTGCCGCCCTGGCCGGTGCGTGCGCGGGCTTCCTGCCGCACAACTTCCACCCCGCCCGCCTGTTCATGGGCGACTCCGGCTCGATGCTCATCGGACTGGTGCTCTCGGCGAGCGCCCTGACCCTCACCGGGCAGTTCGCAGGCATGCCGTCCACGGCCGGCAACAGCCTCTTCGTGACCGTGCTGCCCGTGCTGCTGCCGATCTCGCTGCTGATGGTGCCGATGGCGGACCTCGTGCTGGCGGTCGTACGACGCACGCGTGCGGGCCGCTCGCCGATGAGCGCGGACAAGCAGCACCTGCACCATCGCCTCCTGGAGATCGGCCACTCCCAGCGTCGAGCGGTCCTGATCATGTGGTTGTGGGCCTTCACCCTGGCGGCCGGTGCCGTGCTCGTGAGCCTGTTCAGCGACCCGTGGGTGTGGTGGAGCCTGTGCTCGATGCTGGCCCTGACGATCACGATGACCTTCGTGCTGCCGAAGGTGCACCGCCCCCGCAAGACCGGTCTCGGCAACACGGGTCTGCCCGAGTACGCCGCGGTCGAGGGTCGCGACGAGCCTCCGGAGAGGGTCCCGGACGCCTGACTGGAAGGCCGTCCAGACTTTGTGATAGTTTTCACGAGCACCGCAACCGACCTCTCCCAGAGACAGGCCGCCACCATGACGACCGAGTCGAAGCCAGGCCCCCGGACCGGGGTGACCCCGCTCCTCGCAGCGGTGGCCGCCGGCGCTGGCGCGGTGCTCGTGCTCGTCGTCGCGGCAGCCCTCGTCGAGGGCCGGGCGGCAGTCGTGGGCGCCGCCAGCGGGGGAGTGCTGACTCTGGTGGTGTTCGCCTCCGGCATCGCGATCGTGGGCACGGTGGCGCGCCTGGTGCCTGCCGCCTCACTGATGGTGGCCCTCCTGACCTATGCCCTCCAGCTCCTCGTGCTCGCGTTGTGCATCACCGCCATCGACCGCGCCGGCGTGGGCGAGGAGACCCTCGCGCGCGGCTGGTTCGCCGCCGGCGTCATCGCCGTCACGATGCTGTGGATGGCGGGACAGGTCGTGGCCGCCACGCGTCAGCGGATCCCGGTCTACCAGGCGGTGCCCGCCGCGCCGACGGTCCCTGACCCCGGGGGTGAGCGATGACGGAATCCGCTGCTAGTGTGCGGGACGCGATGGCTCGACAGCTTCCCCCGACGGCCGGACCCGACGACACCCCCAAGGGCGACCCCTGGCACGCCTTCGGCTACGTCGTATCGGGTGTGGGCCTCTACGGTCTTGCTGGCTGGGCCCTCGATCGGTGGCTGGGAACGACCTTCCTCGTGGCGATCGGCATCCTGATCGGTGCTGGCTTCGGGATCTACATGACGTATGCACGGTTCAACAAGACAAGCGCAACGACCGACGAGCGCGTAGGAGACTGACTCGATGTTCGGCATCACGATGGCTGAGTCCGAGGGCGGCGAGTTCCTCGCGCCCGGACCCAACAGCTTCGACTTCAGCGACGTCCCGCTGTTCCAGCTCGGTGGTCTCGCGGTCACCAAGCCGATGGTCCAGCTGCTGCTCGGTGCCCTCGTGGTCTTCGTCTTCTTCTACGCCGCCGCCCGCCGCGCCACGCTGGTCCCGGGCCGCCTGCAGTTCGCGGGCGAGGCCGCCTACGGCATGGTCCGCAACTCGATCGGCCGCGACATCATCGGAAGCAAGGACTTCGCGAAGTTCACCCCCTACCTGGTGACGATCTTCTTCTTCCTCCTGATCAACAACGCGTTCGCCTCGATCCCCGCGATCCAGTTCCCGACCTTCTCGCGTGCCTCGATGGCCTACGCGCTGGCCGCGTTGAGCTGGGTCATCTACAACGGAGTCGGCATCCACAAGCACGGCCTCGTCGGCTACCTCAAGCTCCAGAGCGTCCCGTCCGGCGTCAGCCCGTTCATGTACCCGCTGCTGGTGCCGTTGGAGTTCTTCTCCAACATCCTGGTCCGCCCTGCCACGCTCGCCCTGCGTCTGTTCGCTAACATGTTCGCCGGTCACCTGCTGCTGATCCTGTTCTCGACCGGCGGGCTGTTCCTCATCGAGTACGGCGGCATCGGCTACGTCGCCGGCCCCCTCGCCTGGGTGCTGGCCATCGCGATCTCGTTCCTCGAGCTCCTGGTGCAGTTCCTCCAGGCCTACGTCTTCACCCTGCTCAACGCGATGTACATCTCCGGTGCACTCGCCGACGAGCACTGATCCACCCGCACCACCGGCCCACCCCTGATCTGCACCACCAACACCTGTAGTAGCACCCGAACGAAAGGAACTCACCGTGAACGGTGAACTCAACGGCTCGCTCAACATGATCGGTTACGGTCTGGCGGCCATCGGCCCCGGCATCGGCATCGGCCTGATCTTTGCGGCCTACATCTCCGGTGTCGCCCGTCAGCCGGAGGCCCAGGGCCGCCTGCAGTCGATCGCCATCCTCGGCTTCGCCCTCGCCGAGGCGCTCGCGATCATCGGTATCGCTCTCGCGTTCGTCCTCAACTGACGCTGGCCCTCCACTGACCTAGGACTCCTTCATGCAGAATTTGACCATCCTCGCTGCCGAGGAGGGCGGACACTCTCCGGAGAACCCGCTCGGCTTCGTGCCCGTCGAGTTCGTCCTGTCGCTCGTCACCTTCGGCCTGCTGCTCTTCCTGATCTGGAAGTTCGTCGCCCCGCGCTTCGAGCAGACCTTCGCCGAGCGCACGCAGGCGATCGAGGGCGGCATCGCTGCCGCCGAGACCAAGCAGGCCGAGGCCGACGCCAAGCTCGCCGAGCTCGAGAAGCAGCTCGGCGACGCCCGGCACGAGGCGGCGCGCATCCGTGAGGAGGCGCGCGAGCAGGGAGCCCAGATCGTGGCCGAGATGCGCGAGACGGCCCAGGCCGAGTCCGCCCGCATCGTCGAGCACGGCAAGGCCCAGATCGAGGCGGAGCGCCAGCAGGCGGTCACCTCGCTCCGTGCCGAGGTCGGCGCCCTGGCCACCGGCCTGGCCGGTCGCATCGTCGGGGAGAGCCTGGAGGACGAGGCTCGTCAGAGCCGCGTCGTCGAGCGCTTCCTCTCCGACCTCGAGTCGTCCGCCGGGGCCACGTCGGGGAGCGTCAACTGATGATGCGAGGTGCCTCCGCCGACGCCTACGCCGCGGCCGCCGCGGTGCTTGCGGGCACCGGCGACCTGGGCCGGGTGGGCCAGGACCTGTTCGGGACGGCGGACCTGTTCCGCGCCGAGCCGGGACTGCGCCGCGTCGCCACCGACGTGTCGCTGCGCGGCGAGGCCAAGGCCGACCTGCTGCGCGGCGTGCTCGCCGACAAGGTCTCCCCGGACGCCATGGAGGTCGTTGCCACTGCGGTCGCGCAGCGGTGGACCTCGGGTCGCGACCTCAGCGACACCCTCGAGCAGCTCGGCGTGGTCGCCACCGTGCGATCCGCCGGCAGTGACGCCAGCCGCCTCGAGGACGAGGTCTTCGCGGTGGGTCGCCTGATCCAGGTCCACCCCGAGCTGCGCGACGCACTCTCCGACCCGGCCCGCACCAGGGCCGACAAGGCGGGCCTGGTCAGTGGCCTGCTCGGCGACAAGGTCCTCCCCGCCACGGTGGCGCTCGTGCAGCAGTCGCTGTCCGGCAGCCACCGCACGGTGGCGGTGGCCCTCACCGCCTACCAGAAGGTGGCCGCCGAGGTCCGCGGTGAGGGAGTGGCGACGGTTCGCGTCGCACGCCCCCTCGCCGAGACCGAGCGCGACCGCCTGGCCACTGCTCTCGCACGCACCTACGGTCACGACGTACACCTCAACGTCGTCGTCGACCCCGAGGTCATCGGCGGCATCCGCGTCGAGATCGGCGACGACGTCATCGACGGGACGGTCTCCAGCCGCCTCGACGACGCCGGGCGCCGGCTCGCCGGTTGACGCCCATGACCTTCCCAGAACGTTTCGCGCCCACTCCCATCGAGTACAGCCAGAGAACAGGTGAGATGAAATGACGGAGCTCTCCATCCGTCCGGACGAGATCCGCGACGCGCTCCAGCGCTTCGTGTCGGACTACAAGCCCGACTCCGCAGCCAAGGAAGAGGTCGGCACGGTCGCTGAGGCCGCTGACGGCATCGCTCGTGTGAGCGGTCTTCCCTCGGTCATGGCCAACGAGCTGCTCGAGTTCGAGGACGGCACGCTGGGCATCGCGCTCAACCTCGACACCCGCGAGGTCGGCGTCGTGGTCCTCGGTGACTTCGACAAGATCGAGGAGGGCCAGGTCGTGCGCCGCACGGGCGAGATCCTCTCGGTGCCCGTCGGTGACGGCTACCTCGGTCGCGTGATCGACCCGCTCGGCACCGCCATCGACGGTCTCGGCGAGATCACCCCCCTCGAGGGCCGTCGCGCCCTCGAGCTCCAGGCTCCCGGCGTCATGGTGCGCAAGTCGGTGCACGAGCCGCTGGCGACCGGCATCAAGGCGATCGACGCCCTGACGCCGATCGGCCGCGGCCAGCGCCAGCTGATCATCGGTGACCGCTCGACCGGCAAGACCACGATCGCCATCGACACGATCATCAACCAGAAGGCCAACTGGGAGTCCGGTGACCCGGACAAGCAGGTGCGCTGCATCTACGTCGCGATCGGTCAGAAGGGGTCGACCATCGCGGCCGTGCGGGGCGCCCTGGAGGAGGCCGGCGCGCTGGAGTACACCACCATCGTGGCGTCGCCCGCCTCGGACTCGGCCGGGTTCAAGTACCTCGCCCCCTACACCGGCTCGGCCATCGGCCAGCACTGGATGTATGACGGCAAGCACGTCCTGATCGTCTTCGACGACCTGACCAAGCAGGCCGAGGCCTACCGCGCCGTGTCGCTGCTGCTGCGTCGTCCGCCGGGCCGCGAGGCCTACCCCGGTGACGTCTTCTACCTGCACAGCCGGCTCCTCGAGCGCTGCGCCAAGCTCTCCGACGAGATGGGCAAGGGCTCGATGACGGGCCTGCCGATCATCGAGACCAAGGCCAACGACGTCTCGGCCTTCATCCCGACCAACGTCATCTCGATCACCGACGGCCAGATCTTCCTGCAGTCCGACCTGTTCGCGGCCAACCAGCGCCCCGCCATCGACGTGGGTGTCTCCGTGTCGCGCGTGGGTGGCTCGGCGATGACGAAGGCCATGAAGACCGTGACCGGGTCGCTCAAGGTCGACCTCGCGCAGTTCCGCGCGATGGAGGCGTTCGCGATGTTCGCCTCGGATCTGGATGCAGCATCTCGGCAACAACTTGACAGGGGCCAGCGCCTGATGGCGCTGCTCAAGCAGCCCCAGTACTCGCCCTACCCGGTCGAGGAGATGACGGTCTCGCTGTGGACCGGGACGTCGGGTCGCCTGGACAAGGTGCCCACCGACGACGTGCTCCGCTTCGAGAACGAGTTCCTCGACTTCTTGCGTCGCAGCCACGAGGGCATCCTCGCGGGCATCCGGGAGACCTCGAAGTTCGAGGACTCCACCGAGGACCAGCTCTCACAGGCCTACGACTCCTTCCTCGACCAGTTCGAGACCTCCGACGGCCAGAGCATCAAGGCCGGCAAGGAGGAGCACGTCGCCCTCGAGGACGAGGACGTCGAGCAGGAGCAGATCGTCAAGCAGAAGCGGAGTTAGGCGATGGCTCTCTCGGTACGCGAGTACCGCGCGCGCATCAAGTCGACGGAGTCGATGAAGAAGATCACGCGTGCCATGGAGCTCATCGCTGCGTCCCGCATCATCAAGGCGCAGCAGCGGGCGCAGGCCGCAGCGCCCTACGCCCGTGAGCTCACCCGCGCGGTGTCGGCGGTGGCGACGTTCTCCAACGTCGACCACGCCCTGACCCTCGAGCCGGAGAACCCGAAGCGGGCCGCGATCCTGATCGTCACCTCCGACCGCGGTCTGGCCGGCGCCTACTCCTCGAGCGTGCTCAAGGAGGCCGAGCGACTCATCGAGAAGCTCAAGGGCGAGGGCAAGGACGTCGACATCTACACCTCCGGTCGCAAGGCCGAGGCCTACTTCAAGTTCCGCCAGCGCCCCGTGGCGCAGTCGTGGACCGGGTTCTCCGACCAGCCGACGTACGACGTGGCTGCGGAGATCGGCGCGACGCTCATCGCGACCTTCCTGGCGCAGGAGGACGACGAGGAGCGCGACGCCGACGAGGTGCACGTGGTCTACACGCGCTTCAGGTCGATGCTCCACCAGGAGCCCACGGCCGTACGCCTCCTGCCGCTGGAGGTCGTCGAGGGCACCGAGGCGCCCGAGGCAGGCGACCTGCTGCCGCTCTACGAGTTCGAGCCGTCGCCCAGCGACGTGCTCGACTCGTTGCTGCCGCGCTACGTCCAGAGCCGGATCTTCTTCGCCCTGCTCCAGGCCGCGGCCTCCGAGCTGGCTGCTCGCCAGAAGGCGATGAAGTCGGCCACGGACAACGCCGATGAGCTCATCAAGAAGTACAAGCGCATTGCCAACCAGGCGCGCCAGGCTGGCATTACCCAGGAAATCAGCGAGATCGTCGGTGGCGTCAACGCGCTGGCCGACGCACAAGCCGGGAGTGAATGAGACATGACTGCCACCATCAACGAGTCCGCAGAGACCACCTCTGCTGGTGGCGTGGGCCGCATCGCCCGCGTCATCGGCCCGGTCGTGGACATCGAGTTCCCGTCCGACTCGATGCCCGCCATCTACAACGCGCTGACGTGCGAGTTCGAGCTGAGCGGGGAGACCAAGACGATCATCCTCGAGGTCGCCCAGCACATCGGTGACGGCATGGTCCGCGCCATCTCGATGAAGCCGACCGACGGCCTGGTCCGCGGCGGTCAGATCAACGACACCGGCGGCCCCATCACGGTGCCCGTCGGCGACGCGACCCTCGGCAAGGTGTTCAACACCACCGGCGACGTCCTCAACCTCGAGGAGGGTGAGACCTTCGAGCCCGCCGAGCGCTGGGGGATCCACCGCAAGGCTCCGGCCTTCGACCAGCTGGAGTCCAAGACCCAGATGTTCGAGACCGGCATCAAGGTCATCGACCTCCTGACCCCCTACGTGCAGGGCGGCAAGATCGGCCTGTTCGGTGGTGCCGGTGTCGGCAAGACCGTGCTGATCCAGGAGATGATCGCCCGCGTCGCCAAGGACCACGGCGGCGTGTCGGTGTTCGCCGGCGTCGGTGAGCGCACCCGCGAGGGCAACGACCTCATCGTCGAGATGGAGGAGGCGGGCGTCCTGGGACAGACCGCCCTCGTCTTCGGCCAGATGGACGAGCCGCCGGGGACGCGCCTGCGCGTCGCCCTGTCTGCCCTGACGATGGCGGAATACTTCCGCGACGTGCAGAAGCAGGACGTGCTGCTCTTCATCGACAACATCTTCCGCTTCACCCAGGCCGGGTCCGAGGTCTCCACCCTGCTGGGCCGGATGCCGTCCGCGGTGGGCTACCAGCCCAACCTGGCCGACGAGATGGGTCAGCTGCAGGAGCGCATCACCTCGACGCGTGGTCACTCGATCACGTCGCTGCAGGCGATCTACGTCCCCGCCGACGACTACACCGACCCGGCGCCGGCCACGACGTTCGCCCACCTGGACGCGACGACCGAGCTGTCGCGCGAGATCGCCTCGCTCGGCATCTACCCGGCCGTGGACCCGCTGACGTCGACCTCGCGCATCCTGGACCCGCAGTACATCGGCGACGACCACTACCGCTGTGCGGTGCGGGTCAAGCAGATCCTGCAGCGCAACAAGGAGCTCCAGGACATCATCGCGATCCTCGGTGTCGACGAGCTCTCCGAGGAGGACCGCATCATCGTGTCGCGGGCGCGCCGCATCCAGCGCTTCCTGTCGCAGAACACCTATGTCGCCAAGCAGTTCACCGGTATCGAGGGTTCGACCGTGCCGGTGGGCGACACCATCGAGGCGTTCAACAAGATCGCTGACGGCGAGTACGACCACGTGGCCGAGCAGGCCTTCTTCATGTGCGGCGGTCTGGACGACGTCGAGCAGAAGTGGGCCGAGATCCAGAAGAGCCTCTGATGGCGGGGTCCTCCGACAGGGTCCTGCAGGTCGAGCTGGTCGCTGCCGACCGGCTCGTCTGGTCGGGCCAGGCCACCATGGTCATCGCCCGTACGACCGAGGGTGACGTCGGAATCCTCCCCGGGCACTCGCCCCTGCTCTCCTCGATCATCGAGGGCGTCGTGGATGTGCAGACGGTGGACGGGGAGACCTGGATCGCGGCGGTGGACGCCGGCTTCCTGTCGGTCGCCGACAACCACGTCTCGATCCTCTCCGAGCGGGCCGAGATGTCGCACGAGATCGACCTCGAGAATGCGCGTGCCGAGCTCGAGCGCTGCAAGCAGGCCGGCGAGAACGACGACGAGGCGCAGGAGAAGCTGCGTCGCGCCGAGGCACGCGTGCGTGCCGCGGAGCGGGCAGCCTGACCCGTCCTCCCGGACGAGCGCTAGGGTGAGCGCACGAGCCTTCGGGCTCGTGCGCTCATCTGTCTCTCGCGGGGATGGCCACGAGACGCCCCGGGGCGTCGCTGGGAAGGACATGCATGCCGGTGTGGCAGTGGCTGCTCGACCTCGTCGGGCTGGTGCTGCTCCTCGCCCTGCTCTACGGCATCGCCCTCATCGTCCGGCGCAGGCTCCTGGCTCGGCACGGCGGCACCTTCGAGCTGAGCTATCGCGTGCGCACCGACCGTCCGGGACGCGGCTGGCTGCTCGGCATCGGCCGCTACTCGGGCCAGTCGCTGGAGTGGTTCCGGATCTTCTCGCTCAGCCCGCGCCCCAAGCGGGTGTGGGCGCGTGACCTCCTCGGCTACTCCGCCCGCCGTCCTCCGGCCGGGGCCGAGGAGATGTCCTTGTACGACGGCCACGTGGTCGTGGCGTGCCGCTTCGACGCCGAGCCGTTGGAGATCGCGATGAGCGAGGCGTCCCTCACCGGCTTCCAGGCCTGGCTGGAGTCCGGCCCGCCCGGGGCGGACTGGAACCGGCGCTGACGCTCGACTCACACGGCCCCGGTCGAGTCGCCGATCCGGAGCTCGACCG
Source organism: uncultured Actinomycetota bacterium (assembly GCA_963806925.1). Taxonomy (GTDB): domain Bacteria; phylum Actinomycetota; class Actinomycetes; order Propionibacteriales; family Nocardioidaceae; genus Nocardioides. Next base: position 130,612 of record CAWEAI010000005.1, read on the forward strand.
GCAGCACGACGTCCTCGACCGCCGTGCCCTCGATGCGTGAGAGCGCCGCCTCTGCGGTCCTTCGTCCCTTGCTCGCCAGTGGCTGCACGACGGTCGTGAGCTCGAGGTCGAGCCACGGTGTGGCCACCCCGTCGAACCCGGCGACGCTCAGGTCCTGCGGCACCCGGATGCCGCGGCGTCGCGCCTCGAGGACCACACCGGCGGCCTGCACGTCGCTCTGGCACACCAGCGCCGTGACGTCGCGCCGGCCCTCGAACCACGCGGCGGCCAGCGCCTGCGCCGCGGCGACGTCGGTGTCGCACGCCCCCACCACCACGGCATCGGCGAACACCTCGCGCAGACCGACCTCGCGCTCGCGCTGGGGGTGCGAGGCCGCGAGGGTCATCGTCGCCACCCTGCGGTGACCGAGCCCGTGCAGGTGGGCGGCGAGCGCCGCGGAGCCGCCACGGTGGTCGATGTCGATGTGGGTGGCGCCCGGCCACGAGGGTCCCTCGACCACGATCAGCGGCACGCCTCGGGCGACGAGGTCGTCGTAGGCCGCCCACGTCTCCCGCCCGCAGATGTCGTAGATCACCGCGTCGAGGGGGAGCCGGGCGTGCTGGTCGTCGCTCATCAGCAGGAGCCCGAGGCCGGCCGCTCCCAGCACCTCGGAGATCGCGTCGAGCATGGCGAGCGCCGCGGGGTCGCGGAACGCGGGCGTCAGCTGGCCGAGGGCGACGCCGACCACGCCGCTGCGGCCCCGCCTCAGGTTGCGTGCGAGCGGGTTGGGTCCGGAGTAGCCCAGTGCCGCGGCAGCCGCGACGACGCGCTCGCGGGTCGCGGCCGAGACGGGCTTGTTGCCCGAGAAGGCGAGCGAGGCGGTGGACAACGACACCCCCGCAGCAGTCGCGACATCAGCCAGCGTAGGGGTGCGAGATGGACCGGACACGGGATGCACGGTACCATCGAATCGATTCGATCGAAACGATTCGCCGGCTTGCTCGCGACCGGTGCCGAGGAGTGCCGTGCCCACCCTGACCGCCGCCCGCAATGCCGTCGGCCTCTCGTTCTTCCTCAACGGCCTGGTCTTCTCCAGCTGGGTCTCGCGCATCCCCGAGGTGCGCTCGAGCTTCGAGCTCAGCAACGGCCAGCTCGGGTTGCTGCTGCTGTCGATCGCCGTCGGCTCCCTGCTCGCGCTGCCGACGACAGGAGCCTCGATCAACCGGTGGGGCACCGTGAGAGTGGTGCGGATCGGAGCCGGGGCCGGCACGATCGGCATGGTGACGGCCGCACTCGGTCTCGGGCAGGCGCTGCCGGTGACGGTCGTGGGGCTGTTCGTCTACGGCCTGGGCATCGGCGTGTGGGACGTCGCGATGAACGTCGAGGGCGCCGAGGTCGAGCGCGGCCTCGCGCGCACGATCATGCCGCGCTTCCATGCCGGGTTCAGCGGCGGCACCGTCGTCGGAGCGCTGCTCGGTGTCCTGCTGATCGAGCTGTCGGTGCCGGCCGTGCTCCACCTCGTCACGGTCGTGGCGCTGGCACTGGTGGTGGTGTGGCGCACGTCGCCGGCGTTCCTGCCCGTCGCCGAGACTCACGAGGAGCACCGGACGTCGGCCGCCCGCGCCTGGCTGGAGCCGCGCACCCTGATGATCGGCGTCATGGTGCTGGCCCTCGCGATGACCGAGGGCACCGCCAACGACTGGCTCGCCGTCGCGCTCGTGGACGGGCACGACGTGTCGCACTCGATGGGCGTCGCCGGGTTCGCGGTGTTCGTCTCGGCGATGACGGTCGGGTCGGTTCGCCGGCACCGGCTTGATCGACCGCTACGGGCGGGTCGTCGTGCTGTGGTCGACGATGGCGCTGGCCGGCGCCGGTGTGCTGCTGATCGTGTTCGCCGAGCAGCCCGCACTCGTCGCCGTCGGCATCGTGCTGTGGGGCGTGGGGGCCTCGCTCGGCTTCCCGGTCGGGATGAGTGCCGCGGCCGACGATCCACTCCGCGCAGCCTCGCGCGTCAGCGTCGTGTCCACCATCGGCTACGCCGCGTTCCTCGCCGGCCCGCCCTTCCTCGGCTTCGTCGGCGACGAGGTCGGCACTCTCAAGGCGCTCCTGGTGGTGGCCGTGCTGCTGATGCCGGCCGCGCTCGTGGTGCCCTCGGCGCGGGAGCAGCGGGTCGACCGAGGCGTGCGAGCGGGCTAGCTCAGTCGAACAGCCCGCGGATGTCGTCGGCCGTGATCCCGGTCGAGGCGCCGCCGCCTCCGTCCATGACCTTGGCGAAGAGCTCGGCCTTGCGAGCCTTCAAGGCCATCACCTTCTCCTCGATGGTGTCGCTCGCGACCAGGCGATAGACGTTGACGTGCTTGTCCTGGCCGATGCGATGTGCCCGGTCCACCGCCTGTGCCTCGGCCGCGGGGTTCCACCACGGGTCGAGCACGTAGACGTAGTCGGCCTCGGTCAGGGTCAGTCCCACGCCGCCGGCCTTGAGGCTGATCAGGAACACCGGTGCGTCACCTCGTCGGAAGGCCTCGATGACGGCCTCGCGGTCGCGGGTGCTGCCGTCGAGGTAGACGGTTGCGATGCCCTCCGCCGTGAGTCGCTCACGCACCCTGCGCAGGAAGGAGGTGAAGGTGCTGAAGACCAGGGCCTGGTGGCCCTCGGCGGTCACCTCCGCCAGCTGGTCGGCGAGCAGGTCGAGCTTGGCCGAGCCGACCCGATCGTGCACAGGGTCGACCAGCGCCGGGTCGAGGGCGAGCTGGCGCAGCTTGGTCAGGGCACCGAAGATGGCCATCCGGTTGCGGTCGAAGTCCTCGACCAGACCGAGGATCAGCTGCTGCTCCTTCGCGAGGTGGGTGTCGTAGATCTTGCGGTGACGGGGTCCGAGCTCGATCTCGAGCACCTGCTCCTGCTTGGGTGGCAGGTCGGCAGCGACCAGCTCCTTCGTGCGGCGCAGCATGAAGGGCCGGATCCGTCGCCGGAACCGGGCGAGCGCAGCCGGGTCGCCCTCCTTCTCCACCGGGACCACGACCACGTCGCGGAACCTGCCGCGGGGCGGGGTAGAGGCCGGGGGCGGTGATGGAGAGCAACGACCACAGCTCCATCAACCTGTTCTCGAACGGCGTGCCGGTGACGGCGAGCCGGAAGTCGGCGTCGAGGGCCCGGACCGCGGCGTAGGCCTTGCTCTGGTGGTTCTTGACCTGCTGGGCCTCGTCGAGCACCAGCCCACCCCAGTGCTGGGCGGCGAACTGGTCGCGCTCGAGCCGCAGGAGGGCGTAGGTCGTCACCACGACGTCGTGGTCGCGTGCGATGGACGCCACGTCGTGCGTGCGGCGACCCACCACCCCGACGCGCAGCCCGGGGGCGTGGGTCATCGCCTGCTGTCGCCACGCGGTGACCACGCTCGTGGGAGCCACGACGAGGAACGGGTCGACCGAGCCGCGTGCTGCAGCGTGCTGGATCAGCGCGAGCACCTGGAGGGTCTTGCCCAACCCCATGTCGTCGGCAAGGATCCCGCCCAGTCCGTGCTCGTGCAGGAACGCGAGCCACCAGAAGCCCTCGAGCTGGTAGGGCCTGAGCCGGGTCTTGATCCCCTGCGGCTCGGGTTGGGGCATCTCGGTGAGGTCACGCAGGGCGGTGGCGCGCTCCACCCAGGCTGCGGCCTGGGCGTCGACCACGCCCAGCTCGTCGAGCTCGGCCCAGGCGCTGAGGTCGCTCGCGCCGATGCTCACCCGGCCCGGAGCTGCCTCGCGGAGCTGTGCCGCCAGCGCCACCACCTCCTGCAGGCGGGCGAACTCGGGCCGCTCGAGGGCGACGTAGAGACCGCTGGGCAGGACGAGGAACTCGTCGCCCCGGGTCAGGGCGGCCAGCACGTCGGGCAGCGGGACCAGCTCGCTGTCGATGCGCACGTGGACCTCGAGGTCGAGCCAGTCGGTGTGGTCGGGCTGCTCGTCGGCGAGCGCGAACGCGATCTCCGGGGCGGAGAGCGTCTCCCGGAAGTCCGGTCGCTCGCTCTCCGCGATGTCGAGGTCACCCAGCTCCCGCAGGTGGGGCAGGTCGTGGAGGGCCAGGGCCAGGGCGTCGCCGCCTCGGACCTCGCCGACCGTGGTCAACGACGCGGGCACCCGGTCCACGATCCCGGCCTCGACCTCCGGGTCGCGCACCCCGCCGAGGGGGTCGGTCGAGTCGAGAGGACACCTGGCAGAGCCGTAGGACCAGTGCCAGGTGAGGGATGCGTGGGTGGGGGAGTGCCAGGTGACCAGGAGTCCGAGCCGGGGCCGCGGGGCGGCAGGCACCTCCACGGAGCCGTCGGACGAGCCGATCCTCAGGCGCCGGCCCAGCGGCGCCAGGGCCTGCAGGAACGGGTCGAGGTCCTCGCTGCCCACCACGATCGGCGGACCGAGGAGCAGGTCGAGGAGACCGTCGTCCAGCGGCTCCGCCAGGTCGGTGAGGAGCACGTCGTCGTCGTCGACCAGGACCAGGCCCGTGGTGGGCCGACCGATCGGCGTGACCTGCTCGCCGCGCCAGCGACGCTCCGACACCTCGGCGATGACCTCGAGCACGAGCTCGTCTCCGTGTGTGGTCAGGTCGGCACTGACCCGGACCGCCCGGGTGCTCAGCGTGAGGGAGCCGATGCCTGCTCCCGGCACCAGGGTGACCCCGGCCCTCACGGCTGCCCGCAGGGCCGGGACGAGCCGGTCGCCGTAGTCGTCGAGGGCGGGCGCCGCCCCGGCCACGAGATAGGTGTGCAACCCCACCAGCCCGCGGTGGAGGGTCTGGAGGGCGTCGACCTGGGCCGGCACGAACCGGCTGCGGGCCGCGGGACCGGAGAGGTCCGTCCACTCGGCGCCGCTGCGCACCCACCCCTTGCGCGCGCCCGGACGCATCGGACGCATGGAGAAGTCGCCGGGGGCTCCTCGCGACCAGCGGGTCGGCGGACGCCGGGAGACCTCCAAGGCGAGAGGCGTCCCTTCGAGGCTGGCACGCGCGCGCTGACTGAGGTCGTCGTTGATCCGGGCCAGCCGCTCACGCCACACCGGACGGGTCGAGGGACGTGGCGCGCCCCGGAGCCGGAGCGCCACGGCAGCTCCGTGCTTGCACAGCCGCGCCACCGGGCAGGAGCAGGCGCTGAAGACCCAGTCCGAGGTCTCGGTCACCTCCGCGTGGAACTGCACGTGGTAGGGCACCGGGGCCGTGCCGCGCACCTGCGCTGTGGCGGTCAGGCTGCTCGACGACTCGTGGACGACCTCGAGGTCGACCACGTCCACCAGGTAACCCCGGGCGCGCGCCATCGTCGCCGCGTCGTAGAACTGGGCGAGGTAGTGGTCGTCGAGAGCGTCACGGATGTCCATGAGGTGGTCATCGTCGCACCGACGACGGACATCGGTCCGCCCTCGTCCACAGGCGGGCTCACCCCTCGGCGGGTGCCGCCCGGCGCTCGCCTCCGGGCACCCACAGGACGTCGCCGTCGGCGCGGTTGGCGTGGCGGGCGAGGATGAAGAGCAGGTCGGAGAGTCGGTTGAGATAGGTGAGCGCGAGGATGTTCATCGTCTCCTCGTACTCCGCCCAGGCCGCCCAGCCGGCGCGCTCGGCACGGCGTACGACGGTGCGCGCGACGTGCAGGTGTGCCGCTGCCAGGGTGCCGCCGTTGAGGATGAAGGAGCGCAGCGCAGGAAGATCCTCGTTGTAGTGGTCGCACCAGGACTCGAGGCGGTCGACATAGTCCTGCTCGATCCGCAGCGGCGGGTAGGCGGGGTCGGCCACGACGGGGGTACAGAAGTCTGCGCCGACGTCGAAGAGGTCGTTCTGCACGTGGGTGAGGAGGGCGACCACGTCGTCGTCCAGGCCGCCGTCGGCCGCGCTGTGGGCCAGTGCCACCCCGATGGCGGCGTTCCCCTCGTCCACGCAGGCGTAGGCCTCCAGCCGGAGATCGGTCTTCGAGGTCTCGCTCATGTCGCCGAGACGGGTCGTGCCGGCGTCGCCGGTGCGGGTGTAGATGCGGGTGAGGTTGACCATCGCCCGAGCCTAGCCGCGCGCAGATCTGGCAGCGGCACGTCGAGACCCCGCGACTGCCCGTGTGGACTCGCCGAAAAGATGAGGCACGAACGCAACCGGAGGGGGTAGAAAGACGTCACAAGGTGACACAGGTCACCCTACGACGTCGGGGGACGTCGAGGAGGAGCACTCGATGGACATCATCTCGGACGGTCACACGCTCGTGCTGCACGGAGACTTCGACGTGCGCAGCACCTGGGAGGTGCGCACGGCGATCTACCAACGGCTCGAGGCCTTCGACGACGACGTGGTCATCGACATGACCGACGTCTTCACCATCGACGCCACGGCACTGCGGCTGCTCGCTGTCGCCACCCGGCACGCCTGGCTCAGCGGTCACCACCTCACCGTGCGCAACCCCGGCCCCGCCGTACGCCGCATGGTGCACCTGACCAGGCTGGCCCACGCGATCGAGGTCGAGCGGATCGCCGCGACCGCCTGAGGCATCCGTCACACGCGCAGGCCATGACTCGCGGGTAACTCGCGCCCTACCCTGTCGAGCATGACCCACGCCGCACCAACCCAGAAGGATCGCCCCTGGGTGATGCGCACCTACGCCGGCCACTCCACCGCCGCAGCGTCCAACGCGCTCTACCGCACCAACCTGGCCAAGGGGCAGACCGGCCTCAGCGTGGCCTTCGACCTGCCGACCCAGACCGGCTACGACCCCGACAGCCCGCTCAGTCGCGGCGAGGTCGGCAAGGTCGGCGTACCGGTCCCGCACCTGGGCGAGATGCGCACGCTCTTCGCCGACATCCCGCTCACCGAGATGAACACCTCGATGACGATCAACGCGGTCGCGATGTGGATGCTCGCGATGTACCAGGTGGTGGCCGAGGAGCAGAACCCCGACTCCTCGCCCCACGACGTCGCCGCCCGGCTGGCCGGCACGACCCAGAACGACATCATCAAGGAGTACCTCTCCCGCGGGACCTACGCGTTCCCTCCTGACGCCTCGATGCGGCTGATCGCGGACATGATCGCCTACACCGTCCAGCAGATCCCGCAGTGGAACCCGATCAACATCTGCAGCTATCACCTGCAGGAGGCCGGCGCGACGCCGACGCAGGAGCTCGCCTACGCGCTGAGCACCGCGATCGCGGTGCTCGACCGGGTCAAGGACTCGGGGCAGGTCGACGAGGACGACTTCGAGAAGGTCGTCGGCCGGATCTCGTTCTTCGTCAACGCGGGCGTCCGCTTCGTGGAGGAGACCTGCAAGATGCGGGCCTTCGTGCAGCTCTGGGACGAGATCACCCGCGAGCGCTACGGCGTGACCGACCCCAGGATGAGACGCTTCCGCTACGGCGTGCAGGTCAACTCGCTCGGGCTCACCGAGGCGCAGCCGGAGAACAACGTGCAGCGCATCGTGCTGGAGATGCTCGGCGTCACGCTGTCGAAGAACGCTCGCGCCCGTGCCGTGCAGCTGCCGGCGTGGAACGAGGCGCTCGGGCTGCCGCGTCCGTGGGACCAGCAGTGGTCGCTGCGCCTGCAGCAGGTGCTGGCCTTCGAGTCCGACCTGCTCGAGTACGACGACATCTTCGACGGCTCACACGTGATCGAGGCCAAGGTCGCCGAGCTCGTCGAGAGCGCCAAGGCCGAGATCGAGCGCGTGCAGGACCTGGGCGGGGCGATCGCCGCCGTCGACTACATGAAGTCCGAGCTGGTCTCCTCCCACGCCTCCCGGCGCGCGCGGATCGAGTCCGGCGAGGAGGTCATCGTCGGGGTCAACGCCTACGAGTCCACCGAGCCCTCGCCGCTGACCGCGGATCTCGACGCAGCGATCATGGCCGCCGACCCCGAAGCCGAGCAGACGGCGCGCGCCAGCGTCGAGGCGTGGAAGGCCGAGCGGGACGAGACCGAGGTGGCCGAGGCGCTCGCCGCACTCGCAGCGGCGGCGACCACAGATGCCAACCTGATGGTGCCGACGCTCGTCGCGGTGCGAGCCGGGGTGACGACGGGGGAGTGGGCGGCCACCCTGCGCGGGGTCTTCGGCGAGTACCGGGGTCCGACCGGAGTCGCGGGCGCGGCGGTCGCCGAAGCCGGTGCGGACCTCGTCGCGGTCCGCGGGCGCGTGCGGGCCACGGGCGAGGAGCTGGGCGGCCGGCTGCGGCTGCTGGTCGGCAAGCCCGGGCTCGACGGTCACTCCAACGGCGCCGAGCAGGTCGCCGTACGGGCCCGAGACGCCGGCTTCGAGGTGATCTACCAGGGGATCCGGCTCACGCCCCAGCAGATCGTGGCGGCGGCGGTCGCCGAGGACGTGCACTGCATCGGGCTCTCGATCCTCTCCGGTTCGCACATGGAGCTCGTGCCCGACGTCCTCGACGGCCTGCGCGAGGCGGGCCTGGACGACATCCCGGTCATCGTCGGCGGGATCATCCCGGAGTCCGACGGACGGCGGCTGCGCGAGCTCGGGGTCGCCGCGGTCTACACGCCCAAGGACTACGGGCTGACCGAGATCATGGGCGGCATCGTCGACGTGATCCGGGCGGCCAACGGTCTCGACTGACACACTCTCGTGTCATGAGGCGCGTGATCGTGGTCGGGGCCGGCGTCATCGGGCTGAGCTGCGCCGTGCGTCTGCTCGAGGCCGGGCACCGGGTCGACGTCGTCGGTCGCGATCTGCCGCTGGAGACGACGTCGTCGGTCGCCGCCGCGGTGTGGTCGCCCTACTCGAAGCCCCAGGAGCACGTCGTGCGGTGGGCGCGAGTGGCGTACGACGCCTTCGCTGAGCTGTGCGCGGACGAGTCGACGGGCGTCGTCATGCGGACCGGGACGGAGCTGTTCGGTGTGCCCGACGGCGAGCTGTGGTGGCGCGACGCGCTGCCGCCCGGGGCCGGACCCGACCGGGAGACCCACCTGCCGTCCGGCTATGCCTGTGGCCTGACGATGCGCACGCCGGTCATCGAGATGCCGGTCTACCTCCGGTGGCTCTCCGCCCGCGTGCAGCAGCTCGGCGGCACGCTCACCAGGATGAACCTGTCCGCCCTTCCCGCCGGGGATGTGCTGGTCGTCAACGCGAGCGGCATCGGGGCCCGACTGCTCGGCGGCGACCGGACGGTTGCCCCGGTGCGAGGTCAGGTGGTGCTGGTGGAGCAGGTCGGGCTCGACCGCTGGTGGATCGATGCCGAGGCGCCGTCCTACGTGGTGCCCCGCAGCCGCGACATCGTGCTCGGTGGGACGGCGGGCGAGGGCGAATGGAGTCGTACGCCCGACCCGACGACCGCGGAGTCGATCCTCGCTCGGGCCATCGCGATCGAGCCGCGCCTGGCCGGGGCCCGAATCCTGCGGCACAAGGTCGGCCTGCGCCCGGGCCGCCCCGCGGTGCGCCTCGAACGCGTGGGTGACGTGATCCACTGCTATGGCCACGGCGGGTGCGGCGTCACCGTCTCGTGGGGCTGCGCCGACGACGTGAGGGAGCTCGCTCGTGGGTGAGCCCCACGACGCCGGGCATGGATCAGGTAAGGCTTTCCTAACTCTGAGGTAGGGTTCGGGCATGGGCAAGTCCAAGGGCACCACCGGCGCGAAGATCGCCAAGCTGCCCAAGAAGAAGTGCTGCGTCTCCAGCAAGAAGTGCGGCCGCTGCCCGCTTCGGATGCTGAAGGAGGGCACGCTCCCTCCCGGCTACACCGTCAAGAAGCGCAGGTTGGTCAGGATCGAGCTCGTCACCGCGCCGAAGGTGGGGAAGAAGTCGGCCACGAAGGTCGCGTGAGGCTCACAGCGCGACCAGCACCACGACCGCGACGAGCACCATGACGAGCAGCGCCGTCCCCATCCGGAGCGCCATGCCCGTGAGCCACAGCGACATCAGCGTCTCCACGCCACCGCGTCGGTCGAGCGGCGAGACCTCGACGACCGCACGGCGGTCGATCGGTCCGTAGACGTGCGGGTAGGTGTCGTCGCCGACGGGTTCGACGCGTACCTCGGCGTCCAGGCGGGCGGGGTCGATGGTGAGCAGCACGAGGTGCTCGCCCAGGCCGCGGTAGTAGCGGTCGAAGACGCCCTGCACCTGGTCGCGGCGGCTCGTGTGGATGAAGCCCTCCTCGGCAAGGGTCCGACCGACGGTCGAGGTCGTGTAGGTGCCGGTCTCGAGGGCGCGTCGCCAGTCCGCGTCGGTGGCGATGTGGAAGATGCGCTTGGGGGGACCATCGGTCGTGTCGGCCACTAGAACAGCCGGTGGCTCGGGTCGTCCATCCCCCGCAGCGCGTCGTAGTCGACGAGGGCGCAGGCGATGCCGCGGTCGGTGGCGAGCACGCGGGCCTGCGGCTTGATCTCCTGGGCGGCGTAGATGCCGCGCACCGGACCCTTGGTGGTGAGCATGGGGTCGCGGTTGAGGAGCTCGAGGTAGCGGGTGAGCTGCTCCACGCCGTCGATCTCGCCGCGACGCTTGATCTCGACGGCGACCGAGAGGCCGTCGGCGTCGCGGCACATGAGGTCGACCGGGCCGATCGCCGTCATGAACTCGCGGCGCACGAGCGTCAGCCCCGTCGCGAGCGTCATCGGGTGCTCGGCCAGCAGCTCCTGGAGGTGCTTCTCGACGCCGTCCTTCTGCAGACCGGGGTCGATGCCCAGGTCGTAGGAGGTGTCGTGCAGGACCTCGTCGATGAGGATGCGCAGCGTGTCGTCGCTCTTGCCCGCCGTCACCAGCCACTCGGGTCGACCGTCCTCGGAGACTCCCTCCCGGACCGAGCAGGGTGGCGACATCCAGTTGAGCGGCTTGTAGGAGCCGCCGTCGGAGTGGATCAGCACCGAACCGTCGGACTTGAGCATCAGGACCCGGGTGGCGAGGGGCAGGTGGGCCGAGAGCCGTCCTGCGTAGTCCACCTGGCAGCGCGCGACGACGATCCTCACGACGGGCGAATCTACAGTGATCTCGTGACCGACCACGCAGTACGTCCCGCGCGGCAACGTGACCTCGCCCAGCTGGGCCTCGCCGAGGACACGGAGGGCGCGGGTTTCGTCATGGTCGCGGGCGATCCCCCGGTCGGCCATCTGCGCGTCGAGGTGATCGACGGTCACGCCCACGTCGACGGAGTCCATGTCGCGGTCGACCTCCACGGCACGATCGCACGCTCTCTCGTCGCAGCAGTGTGCGAACGGCTCCCGGCCGGCGGCCACGCCCAGGTGACGGCCGCGCCCTACGCCGGGGCGGAGCAGCAGCCCTATGCCGACCTGGGATTCGCCGTGGTGCCAGACGACGAGACGCTCCTGCATCACCTCCTCGAGTTCCGCGAGGATCCCGGACGGGTGCTCCTGCGCCGTGTCCTGCGCGTGCACCGGACCACCGAGGAGCTGACCGGCCTGCTGCCGAGCCTGGACGACGCCCCTCGCGACGTCGGTGTCCTGCGGGCCGTGATCTCGCGACCGTCCCTCGGCCGGCGCGAGGTGCTGGACCTCGGGCATCTCGACGTGGCCGAGGGGCTCGTCGGGGACACGTGGCGCGAGCGCGGCAGCAGGCGTACGCCGGACGGCTCGGCGCACCCGGACATGCAGCTCAACCTGATGAGTCACCGGCTCGTCGAGTTCATCGCCCGCGACCCTGAGCGCGAGGCGCTGGCGGGTGATCAGATGTTCGTCGACCTCGACCTCTCGCACGCCAGCCTGCCTGCCGGGAGCGAGCTGCACATCGGCGGGCCGGGGGGTGCGGTCATCGTGGTGACCGACCAGCCCCACAACGGCTGCGTCAAGTTCATCGCGCGCTTCGGCAAGGACGCGATGACCTTCGTCAACGGAGCCGAGGGCAAGCCTCGGCGGTTGCGCGGGCTGTGCGCACGTGTGGTGCGGCCCGGGCAGGTGCGACCGGGTGACGAGGTCAGGGTCGTGCGGCCCTGACGTGACGGTTCCCACATCTGCGCGCACCGGACCCCGTGGGAGCATGCGGGCATGAGCGAAACCACCCGCGAGTTCACCACTGTCGGCGTCATCGGGCTGGGCACCATGGGTGCCGGCATCGCCGAGGTCTTCGCCCGCAACGGGTATGCGGTCATCGGGGTCGAGGTCGACGAGACGGGTGTGGAGCGCGGACGCGAGCACCTCGAGCACTCCACGGGTCGCGCAGTGAAGCGCGCGAAGATGACCGAGGACCAGCAGGCCGAGCTGTTGGGCCGCATCACGCTCACCACCGACATGGCCGACCTGGCCGTCGCCGACCTCGTCGTCGAGGCCGTGATCGAGTCGATCGAGCTGAAGAAGGCGATCTTCCGATCGCTCGACGGCGTCGTGCGCGACGACGCGGTGCTCGCCACCAACACCTCCTCGCTCAGCGTCACCGAGATCTCCACGGCCAGCGCCAAGCCGGGCCGGGTGGTCGGCGTGCACTTCTTCAACCCTGCACCGGTGCAGCACCTCGTCGAGATCATCCGCACGGTGGTCACCGAGCCCGACGTCCTCGCGGACGTCCAGGGTCTGCTGCGCAGCCTCGGCAAGAACCCCGTCGTCTGCGGCGACAGGGCCGGCTTCATCGCCAACACGCTGCTCTTCGGCTACCTCAACCATGCGGCCTCCATGTACGAGGGCAAGTACGCCTCCCGCGAGGACATCGACGCCGCCATGCGCTTCGGCTGCGGCTATCCGATGGGCCCGCTGGCGCTGCTCGACCTGATCGGACTCGACACCGCCTACGAGATCCTCGACACGATGTACAAGCAGGGTCGCGACCGCCTGCACGCACCGGCGCCGATCCTCAAGCAGTACGTCACCGCGGGCCTGCTGGGACGCAAGTCGGGCCGCGGGTTCTACACCTACGAGGCCCCCGACTCGCCGGTCGTCGTCGCCGACGCCCACAGCCCCAGCGCCGACGACAAGCCGCAGCTGCGCCACGACATCCGGCGCGTCGGCGTCGTCGGCACCGGCACCATGGCCGCGGGGATCGTCGAGGTCTTCGCCAAGGCCGGCCACGACGTGCTCTTCACCGGTCGCGGGCAGGACAAGATCGCCGGCGTCCTCGCCGCCATCACCAAGAACTTCGACAAGCAGATCCAGCGGGGTCGGGCCACCGAGGAGCAGAAGAGCGAGGTGCTCGGGCGCGTCCACGGCACCACCTCGCTCGACGACCTCGCCGACGTCGACCTCGTCGTCGAGGCGATCGCCGAGGACCTGGCCGTCAAGACCACCCTCTTCGAGAACCTCGACGAGATCTGCAAGCCGACCGCGATCCTCGCCACGACGACCTCGTCACTCCCGATCATCTCGCTGGCCCGGGTCACCCAGCGTCCCCAGCACGTGATCGGGATGCACTTCTTCAACCCGGCCACGATCATGAAGCTGGTCGAGGTCGTCTCGACCGTCGCCACCGACGAGGAGGTCACCGAGACCGTCCTCGCGCTCTGCGAGAAGGTCGGCAAGGTGGCCGTGACGTGCGGCGACCGCGCCGGCTTCATCGTCAACGCGCTGCTCTTCCCCTACCTCAACGACGCGGTCAAGATGCTCGAGGCGCACTACGCGACGGCCGACGACATCGACCTCGCGATGAAGCTCGGCTGTGCGCTGCCGATGGGCCCCTTCGAGCTGCTCGACGTCGTCGGCAACGACGTGTCGCTGGCGATCCAGAAGGAGCTGTACCTGGAGTTCCGCGAGCCCGGATTCTCGCCGGCACCGCTGCTCGAGCACCTCGTGGCCGCCGGCTACCTCGGTCGCAAGACCGGACGCGGCTTCCGCGACCACAGCGCCCGCTAGTCCAGGCAGAACTCGTTGCCCTCGGGGTCGCGCATCCAGATGTGACCAGCGCCCATCGGCGGAGCCGGCTCGTGGCGCTCGACCCTGGTCGCACCGATGGCCACCAGCCGCTCGCACTCGGTCTCCAGTGCCGCCATCCGCTCCTCGCCCTGCAGACCCGGTGCCGCGCGAAGGTCGAGGTGGACGCGGTTCTTGGCGACCTTGCCCTCGGGCACCTGGTGGAAGAACAACCTCGGGCCCGCGCCGTCGGGGTCCTCGGCCGCGGAGGAGGAGTTCCACTCCGACTGCGGCACCCCGATCTCCGCCAGGAAGGAGTGCCAGGCCTCGAAGGGGTCCCGGCCGGGCTCGGACCGGCGACCGGGAGGCGGCGGGATCACGTAGCCCAGGGTCTCGGCCCAGAAGCGGGACAGCGCCTGCGGGTCGTGGGCGTCGAAGGTGACCTGGATCGATCTGCTCATGACCACATCCTGCCCACGAGCACCGACGGTGCCTACCTACTGCGCGAGCGTCTGCTCCATCACGAGCGCGGCCAGCCGGGCGCGGGTGTTGATGTCGAGCTTGCGATAGATGTGCGTCAGGTGCGCGCCGTCGGGTGCGGCGAGGAGATACGTAGGATTACCGATGCCCGGACCCGCGGGTTCGCGGGAGTCTTCTCCCACGCAGATGGCGACGGGATCGCACGGGGGTGGGTCCCGCAGCCCGACGGTCGAACGCGCGCCACGGACCTTGCCGCTCTCGATACGATGGCGGCATGGAACTCGTCGTCGTGCTGGTCGTCCTCGGCGCGCTGACGTCCGTCGCCGTGGTCGCGGGCAAGTCCGGCAAGAAGCGCGAGCTGGCCAGGGCGGAGGCCGAGGTGGCGCCGGTGAAACGCCTCGCCGAGGAGGACGTGACGGCCCTGGGCGTCGAGCTGCAGGACCTCGACATCGACCTCGCCGGGGAGGCGCTGGATCCGGGAGCCAACGCCGACTACCAGCGAGCCCTGGACGCGTACGAGTCCGCGAAGACGGCGGCTGCAGCGCTGACGCGGCCCGACGACGTCCGGCACGTCACCGAGATCCTCGAGGACGGCCGCTACGCGATGGCGTGCGTGCGTGCCCGTGTCGCCGGTGACCCGCTCCCGCAGCGGCGGCCCCCCTGCTTCTTCGACCCGCGGCACGGGATGTCGGTCTTCGACGTGGCGTGGACCCCGCCCGGCGGGGCCTCGCGCGACGTCCCCGCGTGCGCCCTGGACATCGAGCGCGTCCGGGCCGGTGCCGAGCCCGACATCCGCAAGGTCATGGTCGGCTCGCGACGGGTGCCCTACTGGCAGGGCGGTCGCGCCTACCAGCCCTACGCCCAGGGTTACTTCGGCGGCTTCGGGCCGATGGACTGGATGTTCATGGGCATGCTGTTCGGTGGGGGGTTCGACGGCCTGGGCGAGGGGATCGGTGCCATCGGCGAAGGGGTCGGCGACCTGTTCTCCGGCATCGGTGACGGCATCGGCAACCTCTTCGACGGCTTCGACTTCTGAGCCGGCGGCCGCATCCCATGGAGACGCTCCACACGACCGTCCTGGGCGAGGAGGGCGCGACGATCGCGTTCTGCCACGGGCTCTTCGGACAGGGCAAGAACTGGACGCAGATCGCCAAGGCGCTGAGCCCCGACCACCGGGTGCTGCTGCTCGACATGCCCAACCACGGCCGGTCGCCGTGGACGGAGACCTTCGACTACGTCGAGCTCGCCGACCTGGTCGCCGCGGAGCTGCGCGCCAGCGCCCCGGTGACCCTCGTCGGTCACTCGATGGGCGGCAAGATCGCCATGGTCGTGGCGCTGCGCCACCCCGAGCTGGTCGAGCGCCTCGCCGTCGTCGACGTGGCGCCGGTCGCCTACCCCAGCGGGCGCGAGTTCGTCGGTTACATCGCGACCATGCAGGCCTTGGACCTCACCACGCTCGAGCGGCGCAGTCAGGCCGAGGACGCCCTGCGCGAGTCGGTGCCCGACCCGGTCGTGCGGAGCTTCCTGCTCCAGAACCTGCGCCGGACCGACGAGGGCTGGCAGTGGCAGGTCAACCTCCGGCTGCTCGCAGCGGAGATGTCCGGGTTGACCGGCTGGCCGGGTGAGCGCCTCGGCGAGACGTCGTACGACGGACCGGTGCTGTGGGTCGGCGGAGCGGGCTCGGACTACATCGCGGACGAGCACGCCGAGGAGATGGACCGTCGCTTCCCGCGCAATCGCCGGGTGCTGATCAAGGGCGCCGGGCACTGGGTCCACTCGGAGCAGCCGGAGATCTTCCTCGAGGTGCTGCGGCGCTTCCTGGGGTGAGGGCGCCGCGACGTCTCGTCCGCTCGACGTCATCCGCGAACAGCATGTTGACACATTACACGGCGTGATCCTAGGGTCATGACCGTGACGCAGATGACACATGATGCCGTGGCGTCCCGGACCGCGAGCGGCCTGATCCTGGCCGTCGCGTCGGCCACCACCTTCGGCATGTCCGGGGTGCTCGCGCGCGGACTGCTGGACACCGGTTGGAGCGCCGGGGCGGCCGTGACGGTCCGGACGGCGATCGCTGCCATCGTCCTGCTGGTGCCGGGGTTGCTCGCGGTGCGCGGACGCTGGCACGTGCTTCGCGACAACGCGCGTCTGGTCACGGTCTACGGCGTCTCGGCGGTGGCCGGCGCCCAGCTCTGCTACTTCTACGCCGTCTCCTACATGCAGGTGAGCGTCGCCCTCCTCCTCGAGTACACCGCGCCCGTCGCAGTGGTGCTCTGGCTCTGGCTGCGGCGCGGGCACCGTCCGGCCGGCCTCACCGTCCTCGGGGCGGCGATCGCGGCCGGAGGGCTGGTGCTCGTGCTCGACGTCATCTCGGGCGCCGAGCTGAGCACGGTGGGTGTGCTGTGGGCGCTGGGCGCGATGGTGGGAGCCGCGTCCCACTTCGTGATCTCCGCCGACGAGAGCACCGGGCTGCCGGGCATCACCCTGGCGGCCGGCGGACTCGTCGTCGCCACTGCGGTGCTGGGTCTCGCGGGTGCGGTCGGCGTCCTGCCGCTGAGTGCCGCGACCGCACCGGCGCTCTACGACGGACACTCGGTCGCATGGTGGCTCCCGGTCCTCGCCCTGGGTCTCGTGACGGCGGCGTTCGCCTATGTCACCGGGATCGCGGCCGTCCGCAGGCTCGGCAGCCGACTCGCCTCCTTCGTGGCGCTGGGCGAGGTCCTGGCCGTTGTCGTCTTCGCCTGGCTGCTCCTCGGCGAGCTGCCCCGTCCCGTGCAGATGGCCGGCGGGTTGCTGGTGCTGGTCGGTGTCGCCGTGGTCAAGCTGGGGGAGGAGCGCGCACCGCTGCTCGTCGAACCGCTGCCGGACCCTGAGCGGATCAGCGAGCGTCCTGCCGCTTGAGGAAGACCTCGCGGTGGAGCAGCAGCAGTGCCGCCGCCACAGGTACGGCGAGCAGCGCGCCGACGACGCCGAGCAGCGAGCCGCCCACGAGGGCCGCGACCACGGTCACGGAGCCAGGGATGTCCACCGACTTCTTCATGATCCGCGGGTAGATGAGGTAGGACTCCACCTGCTGGTAGGCGATGTAGTAGATCAGCGTGACGAGCGCGACGCTCGGTGAGACCGTCAGTGCCAGCAGCGTCATGAGGGCCCCGGACGCGAAGGCTCCGACGACCGGGATCAGGGAGAACAGCCCCACGACGAAGGACAGGGCGAAGGCGTAGTCGCCGAGCCCGACGACGAGCGAGAAGACCAGCGTGCTGAGGCCCGCGCACAGGGCGACGAGGAAGGCACCGGCCACGTAGGCGCCCGTCGAGTGGATGATCTTGTCGCCGAGCTCGCTGACGCGGGGGCGCCTGGAGGCGGGGGCGAGCGAGTAGCCGGCGTGCTTGATGCTCGGCAGCGAGGCGAGGAAGTAGATCATCAGCACGATGACGATGAGGCTGTTGGCCAGGGCGGAGAGCACCTTGAGCCCGACGCCGAGGGCGCCGCCGAAGACCTTCTGGCCGAAGTCACCGTTCTGGATGTAGTCGCGCGCCTTGGCGATCACGTCGTAGCGGTCGTCGAGCCTCTGCACCTGGGAGTTGGACTGCAGGTCGTCGAGCCAGCCGGGTGCGTTGAGCGTGATCTGGGCGATCTGCTCGCTGATCACGGGCGCGATCGCGACCACGAAGAGCGCGAGCACGCCGATCACCACGATGAGCACGAGCAGGACGGCGATCCCGCGCCGCATGCCACGGCGCATGAAGAACTCCACGACGGGATTGAGTCCGATCGCCAGGAACATCGACATCACCAGCAGGATCAGGATCGAGGAGATGCTGAGCAGCTGCTGGGACAGGAAGAGCGCGACCAGGGCGCCGAGGGCGCCGAAGAAGCCGACGTTGAACGGTGTGTGCCGCAACAGGTTCTGGTGCGACGACGCTTCGACGCGCGCGTAGTGCAGCGGTGCCGCCTCGTCGACGACCAGGTCCGTCGCGTCGTCGATCCTCTCCGCGATCTCAGCAGCGGACTGGGCCGACTCCACGGCTGAGTCCGCCGCCGCCTCGGCGCGGTCAGCGTCCTCGCTGACCTGCTCACTGACCTGCTCGACCGCCTGCTCGACGGCCATCGCGACGGTCTTCTCGGGTGCCTCGACGGGAGGTTCGGGAACGGCGTTCCCGACGGCCATCACCTCACGAAGACGGGAGCGCCAGCTCAGGACTCGTCCTTGTCAAAGGTGGCGACGACGTCGCGCAGGGCGCCGAGCTGGGCGGTGATCGCGTCTCGACGCTTGGAGACCCGGTCCACCTCGGACTGGAGGTTGGCCAGCTCGCGCTCGGACTCGGCGGCGCGGGTGGCGCCGATGGAGTCGGCCTGGCTGCTCGCCGAGGCGACGACCTGCGCTGCCTCGCGGCGAGCACGGGACAGCAGCCCCTCTGCTTCGGCCTGGGCCTGCTGGCGGTGGGCATTGGCCTGGGCCGTGGCCTCGCGCGCACGCTGCTCGGCGGCGTTGGCGCGGTCCTCGGCCTCCACCACCAGGCGCTGCGTCTCGGCCATCGCGTTGCTGTGGTGCTCGGCGGCCTCGCGAGCCAACCGCTCCTTCTCCACCGCCAGGGTGCGCCGTGCCTCCTGCACCTCGCGGTCCGCGGCGGCGCGCGCCTGCTCGGACTCGCGGACCGCGGTGACGCGGAGCTCGTTGGTCTCCTGCTGGGCCGCCAGGCGGACCTGGTCGGCCTCGCGACGAGCAGCAGCCAGCAGGTCCTCGGCCTCCGCCTTGGCCAGTCCGCGCTCGGTCTCGGCGTCTGCGGTCACGCGCGCCCGCATCTCGTCGAGCTCCTTGAGCTGCACCATCCGCATGTCGTCGGCCTCGCGTGCGGCGTCGGCACGGATGCTGCTGGCGTCGCGGTCGGCCCGGGTCCGGATCTCGTCGGCGTCGCGACGAGCGACGTCGCGCACGTCGGCGGACTCGTCCTCGGCGAGCTTGAGCATCGAGGCCGCCCGCCCGCCCAGTCCGGCGTAGGTCGGGTGGGCGTTCTCAGCAAGCTCGGTGCGCACCTGCTCGAGGTCCGCCTCGAGGTCGATGACGCGCTGCTCGCTGCTCGCCAGGCTGGTCGCCAGGCCGGACTTCTCCCTCTGCAGCTGTCCCACCCGATCATCGACGGCGGTCCTGTCGTAGCCACCGCGACGCACCGTCGGCAGCGGCGCCGCGACGGGGGCGGGCGCAGCAACGGGTGGTCCGGACTGTGGGGTCGGTGCGCTTCGGGTCGGGGCCGGCGCGACGACACGTGCCGGTGCGGGCGCTGGCGGCGGGACGATCGGCGTCCTCAGCGTGGGCTCGGGCTCTGCGTCGGACCCGGGCTCTGCGTCGGACCCCGGCTTCGCCCCTGACCCGGGAGCCGTCCGGGGCGCGGTGTCGACGGGACTCACGGCTGCGAACACCTGGGTAGCCTCGGCCGCATCGTCGCTGGACTCCGGCTCGTCGAAGATGGACAGACCCTGCTCGCGGCTCATGCAGCGATACCCCTTTTCACGTCGTACGGACTGCGGAAAGCCCCAGTCTGGCTGATCGGGGGCAAAGAAACACCCCGGCTCGCGGGTCGAGGTCCAACCGCGTGCTCGGTGAGCCGGACGGCGCGCTCAGACCCCGCGGAACCGGTTGATCGCGCTCTCGTGCTGGGCGCGCATCTCGTGGTCCAGCACACCCCGACCCTCCTCGGGTGCCAGGCACAGGACGCCGACCTTGCCCTGGTGGGCGTTCTGGTGGACGTCGAGAGCGGCCTGGCCGACCTGCTCGAGGGGGTAGGTCCTCGACAGGGTGGGGTGGATCGCCCCCTTCGCGATGAGGCGGTTGGCCTCCCACGACTCGCGGTAGTTGGCGAAGTGGCTGGAGATGATGCGCTTGAGGTTCATCCACAGATAGCGGTTGTCGTACTCGTGCATGTAGCCCGACGTCGACGCGCACGTGGTGATGGTGCCGCCCTTGCGGGTGACGAACACCGAGGCGCCGAACGTCTCGCGGCCCGGGTGCTCGAAGACGATGTCGATGTCCTCGCCGCCGGTGAGCTCGCGGATCTTGGCGCCGAAGCGCTTCCACTCCTTCGGGTCCTGCTGCGTGCCCTCGTCGTTCCAGAACCGGTAGTCCTCCTGCGAGCGGTTGATGATCAGCTCCGCGCCCATGCTGCGGGCGATGGCGGCCTTCTCCTCGTTGGAGACCACGCACACCGGGGTCGCGCCCCCGTTGAGGGCGTACTGGGTCGCGAAGCCGCCGAGGCCGCCCGAGGCGCCCCAGATCAGGACGTTGTCGCCCTGCTTCATGTCGCCGCCGTTCTTGGAGACCAGCTGGCGGTAGGCCGTGCAGTTGACGAGGCCGGGGGACGCGGCCTCCTCCCACGTCAGGTGCTCGGGCTTGGGCATCAGCTGGTTGGCCCTGACCATGGCCACGTCGGCGAGTCCGCCGAAGTTGGTCTCGAAGCCCCAGATCCGCTGCGAGGGGTCGAGCATCGTGTCGCCGTGACCGTCGGGCGCCTCGAGCTCGACGGAGAGGCAGTGCGCCACGACGCGCGCGCCGGGCTTCCACTTGGTCACGCCCGGCCCGACGGCGAGGACGACACCGGACAGGTCGGAGCCGACCACGTGGTAGGGCAGGTCGTGGCGCTTGCCGAGGTCGGACTCGCGGCCGTAGCGCTCCAGGAAGCCGAAGGTGGAGACGGGCTCGAAGATCGACGTCCACACGGTGTTGTAGTTGATGGCACTCGCCATCACCGCCACCAATGCCTCGCCGGGGCCGAGGTCGGGCATCGGGACCTCGTCGACGTGGAGCGAACGACGCGGGTCCTTCTCCTTGGCCGCGAGCCCCTCGAACATGTCGACCTCGTCCTTCTTCACGAAGGCTGCGCGGTAGGACTCCGGCAACGTGAGGGAGGCGAAGTCTCCCGACGTCGCGGTGCCGGACTGGATGGCGTCGAGGACGTTCTGCACGGAGATCTCCTGGATGGGTGGGTGGAGCGACGGTGGCACCGGGGACCGGTCAACCTACCGCTGAGTAACCTCGCGTGGCGGCTGGCTCGACGAGCTCCACGAGCACTCCGCCGGCGTCCTTGGGGTGGACGAAGTTGACCCGGCTGTCGGACGTGCCGCGTCGAGGGGTGTCGTAGAGCAGGCGCAGGCCCCGCGCGCGCAACACCGCAGCGACGTGCTCCACGTCGTCGACCCGGAAGGCCAGCTGCTGGAGGCCCGGGCCATCACGGTCGATGAACTTCGCGATCGTCGACTCGGGGGTCAGCGGCGCGAGCAGCTGGATGCAGGAGCCGCTCGGGTTCGAGCCGGGGTCGCCGACGCCGACCATGGCCTCGCGCACACCCTGCTCCTCGTTGACCTCCTCGTGGAGGACCTGCATCCCGTAGACGTCGCGGTAGAACGCGACGGCCACGTCGAGGTCGGGCACCGCGATGCCCACGTGGTCGACGGCGGTGAACAGCTGGCGGACGTCCGGAGGCAGCGCGGGAGTGCTCATGCCGCTCATGGTGTACGACCGGGACGTGCCGCGCGAGCGGGTGTGACGT
The DNA here is from genome assembly GCA_963806925.1 of uncultured Actinomycetota bacterium. Classification (GTDB taxonomy): domain Bacteria; phylum Actinomycetota; class Actinomycetes; order Propionibacteriales; family Nocardioidaceae; genus Nocardioides. The sequence goes on from CAWEAI010000005.1 coordinate 152,328, forward strand.
GCGCCTCACCGCAGCCGGCGTCCGCGCTCTCCCGGGCGGGCGTCCGAGGTGGGTATCGTCGGTGCCATGACTGGATCTGCTCCCACCGTAACTGTCCTCGTCGCCGGAGCCCGGACCCCGATCGGTCGCCTGCTCGGAGGCCTCAAGGACCAGACGGCGGCCGATCTCGGCGGCGTGGCCATCAAGGGTGCGCTGGAGAAGGCCGGCGTCAGCGGCGAGCAGGTCGACTACGTGATCATGGGCCAGGTGATCCAGGCCGGCGCCGGCCAGATCACGGCCCGCCAGGCGGCCGTGAAGGGTGGCATCCCGATGAGCGTGCCCTCGATCACCATCAACAAGGTGTGCCTCTCGGGTCTCAACGCGATCGCCATGGCCGACCAGCTGATCCGTGCCGGTGAGCACGAGATCGTCGTCGCCGGTGGCATGGAGTCGATGACGCAGGCTCCGCACCTGCTGCCGAAGAGCCGCGAGGGCTTCAAGTACGGCGACACCGCGCTGGTCGACTCGATGGCCTACGACGCGCTCCACGACCAGTTCACCGACCAGGCCATGATCAACCTGACCGACGGTTGCAACGCTGCCGGCGCCCACCTGACCCGGGAGGAGCAGGACGCCTTCTCCGCGCAGTCGCACCAGCGAGCAGCGACCGCGTGGAAGAACGGGGTCTTCGACGACGAGGTCGTCCCGGTGACGATCGCCTCCCGCAGGGGTGACATCACCGTCGCCGAGGACGAGGGCATCCGCGCGGACACGACCGTGGAGTCCCTCTCCCGGCTCCGGCCGGTCGCCCGCGACGGCAGCATCACCGCCGGCTCCGCGTCGCAGATCTCCGACGGCGCCTGCGCCGTGGTCGTGATGAGCAAGGCCAGGGCCGAGGAGCTCGGCCTCACCTGGCTCGCGGAGATCGGCGCCTCGGGACAGGTCGCGGGCCCCGACTCGTCCCTGCAGCTCCAGCCCGCCAACGCGATCATCAAGGCGGCCGAGAGGGAGGGCATCGCGGTCTCCGACATCGACCTCTTCGAGCTCAACGAGGCCTTCGCCGCGGTCGGCATCGAGTCCGCCCGCCAGTTGGGCGTCGAGCAGGACCGGGTCAACGTCAACGGCGGTGCGATCGCACTCGGCCACCCCGTCGGGATGTCCGGCGCTCGCATCGTGCTGCACCTCGCCCTCGAGCTGCAGCGCCGCGGAGGCGGCGTCGGGGCGGCCGCCCTGTGCGGGGGCGGCGGTCAGGGTGACGCCCTGATCATCCGCGTACCGGCCCGCTGAGAGGCGGCGTGACCCGCGGCGGGACGGGGAGGGGCTCCCCAGCGGTCCCGGACCTCGTCGCGCGGGCCCGCACCGGCGACGCCGCGGCCGTGGCGCGGCTGATCACGCTCGTGGAGGACGCATCGCCGGTCCTGCGCGAGGTGATGTCGGCGCTGCGCGCGCACTCCGGGCAGGCGCACGTGCTCGGCATCACCGGTGCCCCCGGCGTGGGCAAGTCGACCTCCACCAGTGCCCTGGTGGCCGCGATGCGGCGCCGGGGCACACGCGTGGGGGTGCTGGCCATCGACCCCTCCTCCCCGTTCTCCGGCGGGGCCCTGCTGGGTGACCGGGTGCGGATGGGCGACCACGCGCTCGACCGTGACGTCTACATCCGCTCCATGGGGGCCCGCGGCCACCTCGGCGGGCTGGCGTGGTCGACCCCGCAGGCGGTGCGGGTGCTGGAGGCGGCGGGGTGCGAGGTGGTCATCGTGGAGACGGTCGGGGTCGGCCAGAGCGAGGTCGAGGTGGCCGGGCTGGCCGACACGACTCTCGTGCTGCTCGCCCCGGGCATGGGCGACGGCATCCAGGCCGCCAAGGCCGGGATCCTGGAGATCGGCGACGTCTACGCCGTCAACAAGGCCGACCGCGACGGAGCCGACCGGACCCGGCGCGAGCTGCGCACGATGCTCACCATGGGGGAGCGCCGCGAGGGTGCCTGGCGCCCGCCGGTCGTGAAGACCATCGCCACGACGGGGGAGGGCGTGGAGGAGCTCCTCGGCGAGATCGGTCGCCATGTCGCCTGGCTCGAGGAGTCAGGTGGTCTGGGCCGACGGCGTACGGTCCGGGCTCGGCGCGAGGTGGAGTCGATCGCGGTGGCGACCCTGCGCGGCCGCTGGGGCGACCCGGGGGGCGACCTCGACGCGCTCGCGGCTCGCGTGGTGAGCGGGGAGCTGGACCCCTACACGGCCGCGGACGAGTTGCTGGACGCGACGACCTGAGCAGTCAGCCCGCATCGTCGCCCGGCAGTACGTCAGCCTCGTGGAGCGGGTCGGCGAGATCGGGTCGGCCGGTGCGCACCGCTGCGAAGGTCCAGAGCTTGTTGAACACGAACGACAGCGGCGTCACCAGCACGATGACGACCAGCTGCGACCAGTAGAGCCGGGTCCGCAGCTCCGTCGAGTCGTCGAAGACACTCGCCGGCAGGCCCACGGGGGAGTGCGGGTGCATCAGCAGGGTCAGGAGCGCCAGCCCCACGGCCTGGCCGCCGAGGCCGACGGCCAGGAACGGCCCGTACTCCTGCCACCAGCCCGAGGCGCGGCTGCTGCGGAAGGTCCAGGAGCGGTTGAGCTGGAAGTTGGACAGGTTGGCCACGAGGAACGCCATCGTGGAGAACACGTGGTACCAGCGCAGGTTGAAGTCCGACGAGCCGAGGCCGACGACCGCGTCGTCGAAGTGCGGGCCCAGGCGGCGCAGCAGCACGAGGGTGAGCAGGTTGACCACGACACCCGAGGCCCCCACCACGAGGAAGCGGAACAGCAGGCCGAAGTTGCGCCGGTGGCGCACCATCAGAGCCGTTCTCCGAGATGCCATGGAGCGAGGCTACCGACCCCCGACCCGGCGCGTGAGCGCTCTACCTAGGATTGCCCCATGACGAAGCAGCCGTTCAGCCGCCCAGGTGCCATCGACCTCTCCGGGCTGCGCAGGCCGGCCACCCCACCGCCGTCCGCACCGTCGACCGTGCCGGCCGGTGGCGGGTCGTCCTACACGGTGGTGGTGGACGAGCAGAGCTTCCAGGGCCTCCTGGAGACGTCCATGACGGCTCCGGTCCTCCTGGTCTTCTACTCCCGCACCCGCATGCCCGAGAGCGGCCAGCTGGCCGACGACCTCACCACGGTCGTGGGCGAGCACGACGGCCGCTTCCTGCTCGGACTCGTCGACATCGACGCGTCGCCCGAGATCGCGCAGGCCATGCAGATCCCCTCCATCCCACTCGTGGTCGCGGTGGTCGACGGGCGGCCGATGCCGCTCATCCAGGACCCGCTCCCCATCGCGGATCTGCGCACCGCGCTCACCCAGGTCGCCCAGCAGCTCACCACCCAGGGCATCACCGGCCGGCACCAGCCCCGCGCGGGTGCGGGCGCGAGCGGCGCGGAGGGCGAGGAGGACCTCGTCGACCCGCGCTACGCACCCGCCCAGGACGCCCTGGCCGCCGGTGACGTGGATGCGGCGGTCGCCGAGTACCAGAAGCTCGTGGACTCCAACCCCGCCGACGTCGAGGCGGCTGGCGGCCTGGCGATCGCGAAGGTCATGCAGCGCACGCAAGGGGTCGACCTCGCCCGGGCGCGGGCGGCTGCGGCCGACGCCCCCGACGACGTCGATGCCCAGACCATGGTCGCGGACCTCGACATGCTCGGCGGCCACGTCGAGGACGCCTTCACCCGGCTCGTCAACCTCGTCGCCCGCTCGGTCGACCCGGACAAGGCCAAGGCGCGTGATCACCTCCTCGGACTCTTCGCCGCGGTCGGCAACGACGACCCGCGAGTCCTCGCGGGCCGTCGCAACCTGGCGTCTGCCCTGTTCTAGTGCGCGCCGCCTGAGCTGCGCTTCTCGAGCACCGACCGTCCGGCCTCGAGGCGCGCGACGGGCACGCGGAAGGGCGAGCACGAGACGTAGTCGAGCCCGATGCGGTCGAAGAAGTGCACCGATCGCGGGTCCCCGCCGTGCTCGCCGCACACGCCGACCTTGAGGTCGGGCTTGGTGGCGCGACCCTTCGTCGTACCCATCTCGACCATGCCGCCGACGCCCTGCTGGTCGAGGGTCTCGAACGGGGAGACGTCGAAGATGGCGTGCTCGAAGTAGGTCGAGAAGAAGGCCGCCTCCACGTCGTCGCGGGAGAAGCCCCATCCCATCTGGGTGAGGTCGTTGGTGCCGAAGGAGAAGAAGTCGGCGGCCATCGCGATCCGGTCAGCCAGGAAGGCGGCACGGGGCAGCTCGATCATCGTCCCGATGGAGATCGACAACGTGACGCCCCGGGACTCCTGCACCTCCTCGATCTCGCGCTCGAGCACGGCCCGGACGATCTCCAGCTCGCGGACGCTGGCGACCAGGGGGACCATGATCTCCGCGTGCGGAGTGCCATGGGCGTCCGTCCGGTCGGCCGCCGCCTCGGCGATCGCGCGCGCCTGCATCCGGAACAGGCCGGGGATCTGGATCCCCAGGCGCACACCGCGCAGCCCGAGCATCGGGTTCTGCTCGTGCAGCCGGCGCACGTGGGTGAGGAGCGTGGTGGCGTGCTCGTCCACCTCGCCGCGCTCCTCGGCCACGGCCACCTGGACGCTCAGGTCGGTGAAGTCGGGAAGGAACTCGTGCAGCGGAGGGTCGAGCAGCCGGATGGTGACCGGCAGGCCGTCCATCTCCTCCAGGATCTCGCCGAAGTCCTGGCGCTGGAGCGGCAGCAGCGCCGCCAGGGCGGCCTCCTGGCCCTCGTCGTCCTCGGCGACGATCAGCTTCTCCACGAGCTCGCGGCGCTCGCCCAGGAACATGTGCTCGGTGCGGCACAGACCGATGCCCTGTGCTCCGAAGCGACGCGCGCGGGCGGCGTCCTCGGGGGTGTCGGCGTTGGTGCGCACCCGCAGGCGGCGGGCGCCGTCCGCGTGCGCCATGATCCTCGAGACCGCGTGGGCCAGGTCGTCGTCGAGCTTCTCGCCCTCGAAGTGGCGTACGACGACGGAGTCGGCCACGGGCACGGCACCGGCGAACACCTCCCCGGTCGTGCCGTCGATGGAGATGACGTCGCCCTCGTGGAGGACCTCGCCACCGCGCACCCGGACCTCCTTCGCCTTGGCGTCGACGTCGAGCGACTCGGCGCCGCACACGCACGTGCGGCCCATGCCCCGGGCGACGACGGCGGCGTGGGACGTCTTGCCGCCGCGGCTGGTGAGGATGCCGCGCGCCGCGACCATGCCGCGCAGGTCGTCGGGGTTGGTCTCCTTGCGGACCAGGATGACGTCCTCACCGCGGTCGGCCCACTCGACGGCAGTGTCGGAGTCGAAGACGACCTTGCCGACAGCCGCACCGGGGGAGGCGTTCATCCCCTTGGCGAGCAGCGTGCGCTCGGACGTCTCGTCGAAGCGCGGGAACATCAGCTGGGCGAGCTGGTCGCCGGTGACGCGCAGGACCGCCTCGTCCATCTGGATCAGGCCCTCGTCGACCATGTGGACGGCGATGCGGAAGGCCGCCTCGGGCGTCCGCTTGCCGACGCGCGTCTGCAGCATCCAGAGCTTGCCGCGCTCGACGGTGAACTCGATGTCGCACATGTCGCGGTAGTGCCGCTCCAGGCGCGTCATGATGCCCATGAGGTCGTCGTAGGACGTCTGGTCGATGTCGGCCATGTCGGCGAGGCTGACGGTGTTGCGGATGCCGGCGACGACGTCCTCGCCCTGGGCGTTCTGCAGGTAGTCGCCGTAGACACCCTGCTCACCACTCGCGGGATCGCGGGTGAAGGCGACACCGGAGCCGGAGTCCATGCCGAAGTTGCCGAACACCATGGCCTGGACGTTGACGGCCGTGCCGAGGTCCTCGGGGATCCGCTCCTGACGGCGGTAGAGCCTGGCGCGGTCGGTGTTCCACGAGTCGAAGACGGCCCGGATCGCAAGGTCGAGCTGCTCGCGCGGGTCCTGCGGGAAGTCCCGTCCGGTCTGCTCCTTGATGATGGCCTTGAACTGCTCCACCAGAGCGCGGAGGTCGTCGGCGTCCAGGTCGAGGTCGGACTCGGTGCCCTTGCCCGACTTGGCCTCGTCGAGCGCGTCGGAGAAGAGCTCCGAGTCGACGTCGAGGACGGTGCCACCGAACATCTGCAGCAGGCGCCGGTAGGAGTCGAGGGCGAAGCGCTCGTCCTCGCTGCGGGCCGCGAGACCGCCGACCGAGGTGTCGTTGAGGCCGACGTTCAGGACGGTCTCCATCATGCCGGGCATCGAGAACTTGGCGCCCGAGCGCACCGAGACCAGCAGCGGGTCGTCGGCGTCGCCGAGCTTCTTGTCCATCGCCTCCTCGAGGGTGGCGAGGTGCGCGGTGACCTCCTCGGCCAGACCCTCGGGATCACCGCCCTCGCCGTCCGCGGCGAGCGCGAGGTAGGCGCGGCACGTCTCGGTGGAGATCGTGAAGCCCGGTGGCACCGGTAGCCCCAGTGTCGTCATCTCCGCGAGGTTGGCCCCCTTCCCGCCCAGGAGATCCTTCTTGTCCTTGTTGCCTTCTGAGAATTCGTAGACCCACACCATGAGGGCATCCTGCCTCAGCGGCCGGACTCCGTATATGGCTGGGCGCCTGAGACTGCGGTTCGGATCCGTCTGGCGGTGAAGTCCGCCGCGAGATCGTCGACCTCCTCGAGCGTGCAGAACCGGACGTCGCGGATCTCCCGCTCCTGCTTGATGACCTCGTCGAGCCGATCGCCGGGGCGCGTCCCGCCGTCGAAGACCAGGCAGATCGCGTCGTCCCAGCCGCTCCATGGCGGCAGCCAGTCGGTGAGGAGCAGCTCGCCGGGATCGATCCGCAGTCCCAGCTCCTCCTCGACCTCGCGCTGCACAGCGGTGCGCGGTGACTCACCGACCTCGACGACGCCGCCGGGCAGGTCCCAGTCGCGCTTGTAGGTCAGCTGGCACAGGAGGACGCGACCCTCGGGGTCGCGCACCAGCATCTGCGAGATGGCGCGCTTGCGTGGGAGGAAGGAGTTGAGGAGGGACCGGAAGCTCCGCGGGTCGCTCAGCGGCGGGTCCGTGGCCAGTCGCGCATAGACCGACATCTCCGTGGCGTCGGCGCGATCGGCGGTCCCGGGGACGATCCTCTGGGTGCCCTCGAGGAGGAGCCCGGACCTGGTCGCCACCCGACGGCTGGCGTCGTTGCGCGGGTCGATGCGTGCCTCGACCCGCGTCAGCCCGAGGCCCCCGTGCTCGGAGCCCTCGAACGCCCAGGCGATCAGGACGTTGACGGCGCGAGCCGCGAAGCCGTAGCCGCGGTGTCCGGCGTAGAGCGTCCAGCTGAGCTCGCCGGTGGAGCGGGTCGATCGTCGGACCTCGACGCTTCCGACCAGGTCGTCGTCGTGCGCGATCACGAACGACGAGCGACGCCCCGCCGTGTGGTCCTCGCGCCACTGCGCGACCGCCTTCGCGTGCCGCTCGACCGACACGTCCTCGGCCGACAGTCCGAACCACCGCGCCACCTCGTGGTCGTGGCCGGCCACGGCTTCCTCGACGTCGTCGTCGCGCCAGGGTCGCAGCGTGATCGTCCCGTCGGTCAGCGTCGGCTGGTCATCAGGCACCTCGCCACCCTAACCACCCCGCACGCGACGATCGGCTTCGAGTCAGTCCTCCCGGCGGAACCAGAGCGTCGCGAGCGGCGGAACCACGATGTCGGCGTGGGCCGGCTGGCCCTGGTGGTCACCGTCCGTGGCCGTGATCGACCCGAGGTTTCCCACCCCCGAGCCGGAGTAGGCCTCGGCGTCGGTGTTGAGCACCTCGGTCCAGGTCCCGCTCGACGGCAGCCCGAGGCGGAACCCGTCGTGGGGATGGCCGGCGAAGTTGGCGACGCACACCAGGTCGGGGTGGCCGGGCGAGCGGCGGACGAAGGAGAAGACGTTGCGTCCGGCGTCGTTGGCGTCGATCCACGCAAATCCTGCGGGGTCGTTGTCACGTCCCCAGAGCGCCCCGCTGGCGGCGTAGGTGGCATTCATGTCGCGCACCATGGCGTGCACGCCGGCGTGCTCGGGGTGCTCGAGCAGCCACCAGTCGAGCTCGCGGCTCTCCGCCCACTCCGACTCCTGGCCGAACTCGCAGCCCATGAAGAGCAGCTGCTTTCCCGGGTGCGCCCACATGAGGGCGAGGTAGGCGCGCAGGTTGGCCAGCTGCTGCCAGCGGTCGCCCGGCATCTTGCGCAGCAGTGAGCCCTTGCCGTGCACGACCTCGTCGTGACTGATCGGCAGGACGTAGTTCTCCGCGAAGGCGTAGACCAGCGAGAAGGTCATCTCCCCGTGGTGGTGGCTGCGGTAGAGCGGGTCCTTGGCGACGTAGTCGAGCGTGTCGTGCATCCAGCCCATGTTCCACTTGAAGCCGAAGCCGAGGCCCCCCTCGCTGGTCGGACCCGTGACCATCGGCCACGCAGTGGACTCCTCGGCGATCGTGACGATGCCGGGGACCCGCTTGTAGACGGTGGCGTTCATCTCCTGGAGGAACTGCACGGCCTCCAGGTTCTCCCGGCCGCCGTGCACGTTGGGCGACCACTCGCCGGCCTCGCGGGCGTAGTCGAGGTAGAGCATCGAGGCGACACCGTCCACGCGCAGCCCGTCAGCGTGATACTCCTCGAGCCAGTAGACGGCGTTGGCGTAGAGGAAGTTGCGGACCTCGTGGCGACCGAAGTTGAAGATGTGGGAGCCCCACTCCTTGTGCCACCCGCGCTGGGGGTTGGGGTCCTCGTAGAGCGGCGTCCCGTCGAAGCGTGCCAGCGCCCACTCGTCGGTCGCGAAGTGACCGGGCACCCAGTCCAGGATGACACCGACGCCGGCCTGGTGCAGGCGGTCGATGAGGCGCTTGAGCCCGTCGGGGTCGCCGAAGCGTGCGTCGGGGGCGAAGTACGACGTGACGTGATAGCCCCAGGACCCGCCGAACGGGTGCTGCATCACGGGCATGAACTCCACGTGGGTGAAGCCCAGGTCGCTGACGTAGGGCACGAGCGCGTCCGCGATGTCGTCCCACGAGTAGAGGCTGTCGTCGTCCGGACGCCCGAGGTGCTTGCGCCACGAGGCGAGGTGCACCTCGTAGGTCGACATCGCCTCGTCGACGGGCTGGCTGGTGCGCCGGGCCTCGAGCCAGGCGTCGTCGCCCCACTGGTGCTCGGAACGCCAGACCCGCGAGGCGGAGCTCGGGGGCTTCTCGGCGTACTGCGCGAGCGGGTCGGCACGGTCGCCCCACTGGCCGTCGGCCCCGCGGAGGCGGTACTTGTAGTGGGCGCCGACGCCGACGCCCTGCGCATGGACGTGCCACACGCCCGAGTCGCCGAGGCGCGTCATGGGGTGGGCCGAGCCGTCCCAGCCGGCCCACTCGCCGGCGACCTGGACCTCCTGGGCGTTGGGTGCCCAGACCCGGAACGAGGTGCCTGCGTCGGTCACCTGGGCGCCGAGGGCGTTCCACAGCTCCTCGTGGCGACCCTCACCGATCAGGTGCAGGTCGAGCTCGCCGGGTGCGTAGGGGTCTCGGGGCTGGTCGGTCGTGCTGGTCGTGTCGCTCATGTCGTCCCTTCCAGGGCCGCCAGCGGGATGGAGAGCCACCCCGGGCGGTTGCGTGCTTCGTAGACGGCCTCGTAGACGACCTTGTCGGCGAGGTAGGCGTCGAGCAGGACCTGGGCGGAAGCACCGAGGTCCTCCCCGCGCTGGGTGACGTAGGCATCGAGGAAGGCCGAGCGGTTGCGCGCCGACCACTCCGCCGCGCGGTAGTCGCGCTGCTCGGCCTCGGGGCCCGGGTCCACCCCGGAGCCGGTCATGGCCACGACGCGCGGTGCGTAGTCGAAGGAGCGGATCATCCCCGCGATGTCGCGCCACACCGAGTCGGGCTTGAGCCGCTCGGCGAGCGGCTTGGCGGGCTCGCCCTCGAAGTCGACGATCTTCCACCCCCTGGCGGTGCGCAGGGTCTGGCCCAGGTGGAGGTCTCCGTGGACCTGCTGCACCTCGACCTCGCCGAGACCGCGGAGCGCGCCGAACGTGTCGCGCAGCCGCGACTCGTGCACCGCCAGGTCGGGCACGACGTCGAGAGCGGCAGTGAGCCGACCCTCCATCGCCGCGGCCAGGTCGTCGAGGGTGCCGCTGTCGCGCTGCTCGACCGGGAAGTGCGCGGCGAGGTCGGTGTGCACCTCGGCGAGCGCCACACCGAGCCGGGCTGCCTCGCCCGCGAAGTCGCCGCCGACCTCGTCGGCGTGCAGGTCTGCCTCCGCGAACAGGTTGCGCACGCTGGCGAGCGCCAGGTCCCACCCGTCGGTCGCGGTGCGGAGGAACTGCTGGAGCATGGCCAGCTGGATGGTGGTGTCGGTCTCCTCGTCCACGAGGTCGAGCCACCCGTAGAGCGACGCGACGTGCGAGGAGCCCGCCTCGGTGAGCACGTGGTGGATCGCGATGTCGGGGTTGACGCCCGGGGTCACCTTCCGGAAGACCTTCATCAGCGAGTCCTCGCCGAAGGCGACCGAGGAGTTGGACTGCTCGCCGCTGAAGAGCGTGGAGTGCACGTCGAGGTCGAACTCGTGCACCGGCAGTCGGTGGAAGGCCAGCAGGCCGGGACTGTTGGCGCCCTGGGCAGAGGCGAAGGCACGCAGCCAGAGGTCCATCGACGTCCGGTCGTGGAGCGCGTCGTAGACGTAGGCGTGTCCGAAGTCCTCGTCGTGCCACTCACCGATCAGCGCGTGGGAGAGACGGTCCTGGGCGTGGGTGTAGAAGGCCAGCGGGAGCTGGTAGAGGTCGGTCTCCACCTCGCCACCCCCGGTCGAGGGGTAGGTGATCTCGGCGAGGTCGATCGCGACCCGCAGCCCGTCGGGCGGCTCCGGCAGCTGGCCCACCCGGCGCAGGCCGGACAGGTGCCAGTCGCGACCCTTGCCGGCGAACCAGCGGGCCTGAGCGATCCAGTGCGTCAGTGCGTCGTTCACGGCGCCACCACCGAGGTCGTCGGGTCGGTGAGCTTGAGCCACATGAAGCCGTAGCCGCCGAGGGTCAGCAGGTAGGGCAGCTCGCCGATGGCGGGGAAGGGCACCCCGCCGAGCAGCTCGACCGGGACCATCCCCTCCCAGTGCCGCAGGTCCAGCTCGACCGGTTGCGGGAAGCGCGAGAGGTTGTTGACGCAGAGGATTACGTCACGGCCCTCCGGCCCGGCATCGTCGGGGGAGCGCTCGCGGATGTAGGACAGGACGGTCGGGTTGGAGCCACCGAGGTCGACGAAGTCGCCCAGGCCGAAGGCCGGGTGGCGTCGCCGGGTGTGCACGAGGCGCCGCGTCCAGTGCAGCAGCGACGAGGTGTTCTCCAGCTGCGCCTCGACGTTGACCGACTGGTAGCCGTAGATCGGGTCCTGCACGGCCGGCAGGTGGAGCTTGCCGGGGGTGGCGGAGGAGAATCCCGCGTTGCGGTCGGGCGTCCACTGCATCGGCGTACGGACACCGTCGCGGTCACCCAGCCAGATGTTGTCGCCCATCCCGATCTCGTCGCCGTAGTAGAGCACCGGCGAGCCGGGAAGCGAGAGCAGGAGCGCGGTGAAGAGCTCCATCCGGTTGACGTCGTTGTCCAGCAGCGGCGCGAGCCGCCGCCGGATGCCGATGTTGGCCTTCATCCGCGGGTCGTGGGCATATTCGGACCACATGTAGTCGCGGTCCTCGTCGGTGACCATCTCGAGGGTGAGCTCGTCGTGGTTGCGCAGGAAGATGCCCCACTGGCAGCCGTCCGGGATCGCCGGTGTCTCCTCGAGGATCTCGGAGATCGGGAACCGCGACTCGCGCCGTACTGCCATGAAGATCCGCGGCATGACGGGGAAGTGGAAGGCCATGTGGCACTCGGTGCCGATCCAGCGGCCGTCCTCCTGCTGCTCCGGCCCGAAGTACTCGACCACGTCGGCGGGCCACTGGTTGGCCTCGCAGAGCAGCACCCGACCGGGATAGTTCTCGTCGACGAAGGTGCGGCACTTCTTGAGGAACTCGTGGGTCTCCGGCAGGTTCTCGCCGTTGGTCCCGGGCCGCTCGTAGAGGTAGGGGACGGCGTCGAGCCGGAAGCCGTCGAGACCCATGTCGAGCCAGAACGCCATCGCCTCCAGCATCGCGTCGTGGACCTTGGGGTTGTCGAAGTTGAGGTCCGGCTGGTGGTGGAAGAAGCGGTGCCAGAAGTACTGGCCGCGCTCCTGGTCGTAGGTCCAGTTGGACGGCTCGGTGTCGACGAAGATCACCCGGGCGTCCTGGTAGAGCTCGTCGTTGTCGGACCAGACGTAGAAGTCGCCGTAGGGCCCGTCCGGGTCGTTGCGGCTGGCCTGGAACCAGGGGTGGGCGTCGCTGGTGTGGTTCATGACGAAGTCGATGATGACGCGGATCCCGCGCTGGTGGCAGGCGTCGAGGAACTCGTGGAAGTCCTCGACGGTGCCGTACTCGGGGAGGATGTTGTTGTAGTCGGCCACGTCGTAGCCGCCGTCGCGCAGCGGCGAGGCGAAGAACGGCGGCACCCACAGGCAGTCGACGCCGAGCCACTCGAGGTAGTCGAGCTTCTCGATGAGCCCCTTGAAGTCGCCGACGCCGTCACCGTTGGAGTCGCGGAAGGACCGGACCAGCACCTCGTAGAACACCGCGGTGCGGAACCAGTCGGGCTCCGCGTTCAGCACCGCGGTCGCGGCACCTGCGTCGGTCGGCATGGGGGCGACGTGGGGGGCGGGCGTGGACTGATCGGTCAACGGGTGCTCCTGACACTGATGATGTGGGCGGGTTCATACCCGGGGTCGAGGCGTACGTAGGTGTGCTGGCTCCAGCTCCAGTCGGCTCCGGTGATCTCGTCGTGGGCGACGAAGGAGTCGTGCCAGTCGAGCCCCAGCGCCGGCATGTCGAGGTGCATCATGGTCTCGCGGGTGCCGTGGGGGTCCAGGTTGATGATGCTGATCACCACGTCCTCGGTGCCGTCGGGCAGGGTGTGACGCTTGCTGAAGACCAGCACCTGGTCGTCGTCGCTGTGGTGGATGGAGACGTTGCGCAGCAGCTGCAGGGCCGGGTGCGCGCGACGGATCTCGTTGAGCCGGGTCAGGTAGGGCGCGAGGGTGTGGCCCTCCCTGTCGGCCTTCTCCCAGTCGCGGATCCGGATCTGGAACTTCTCGGTGTCGAGGTATTCCTCGGACCCGGGCTTGACCGCCACGTGCTCGAACAGCTCGTATCCGGCGTAGACCCCCCAGCTGGGCGATCCGGTGGCAGCGAGCGCCGCCCGCACCTTGAACGCCGCCGGTCCGCCGTACTGCAGGTAGGAGTGCAGGATGTCGGGGGTGTTGACGAAGAAGTTGGGCCGCAGCAGGTGGTCGGACGCGGAGGACACCTCGACGAGGTAGTCCTCGATCTCGCGCTTGCCGGTGCGCCAGGTGAAGTAGGTGTAGCTCTGGTGGTAGCCCACCGCGCCGAGGCCGTGCATCATCGCGGGCTTGGTGAACGCCTCGGAGAGGAAGAGCACGTCCGGGTCCGTACGCCGCACCTCGGCCAGCAACCACTCCCAGAAGGCGAGCGGCTTGGTGTGGGGGTTGTCGACGCGGAAGATCCGCACCCCGTGGGACATCCAGAGCTTCACGACCCGCATCACCTCGCGGCAGATGCCGGCGGGGTCGTTGTCGAAGTTGATCGGGTAGATGTCCTGGTACTTCTTCGGCGGGTTCTCCGCGTAGGCGATCGTGCCGTCGGCCCGGGTGGTGAAGAACTGCGGGTGCGAGGTGACCCACGGGTGGTCGGGGGCGGCCTGGAGGGCGAGGTCGAGAGCGATCTCGAGGCCGAGCTCGTTGGCACGAGCGACGAAGGCGTCGAAGTCCTCGAAGGTGCCGAGCTCGGGGTGGATGGCGTCGTGGCCGCCGTCCTTGCTGCCGATCGCCCAGGGTGAACCGGGGTCGCCGGGGCCGGGGGTGAGGGTGTTGTTGGGGCCCTTGCGGTTGAGCTCGCCGATCGGGTGGATCGGCGGCAGGTAGAGGACGTCGAAGCCCATCTGCGCCACGCGGTCCAGGCGCTCGGTGGCGGTGCGGAACGTCCCGCTGGTCATCGCACCCGTCACCTCGTCGCGGGTCGCGCCCTCGGAGCGGGGGAAGAACTCGTACCAGCTGCCGTAGAGCGCGCGCACGCGGTCGGCACGGAATCGGTAGGGGCCGCTGATCGAGGTCATCTCGCGCAGCGGGTGGGCGAGGAGCACCATGCCGAGCTGCGGGTCCTGCAGCGCCCCGAGTCGTGCGGCCTCAGGGCGCGAGCTGTCGCCGGCAGCGGCGATCGCGGCCGTCACGAGGTCCGTCGAGGCTGCGTCCAGCCCGTCGGCGGCGACGCGCTCGAGGAGCAGGCGCGCCTCGGTGAACATCAGCTCCACGTCCACGCCGGCCGGGATCTTGATCCCACCGTCGTGCTGCCACGTGGCGATGGGGTCGGACCAGGAGTGGACCTCGAAGGTCCATTCGCCCTCGACGTCGGGAGTCACGTGGGCGATGTAGCGGTTGGGTTGGTCGCCCTCGAGGACCATCCGCACCGGCTCGCGGCGTCCGCCCGACGGGTCGATCGCCACCACCTCGGCCGCGAGCTGGTCGTGTCCCTCCCGGAACACGGTGGCGCGGACCGGCATCGGTTCGCCCACTGTCGCCTTGGCCGAGAGTCGACCGAGGTCGACGACGGGAGAAACATCCATTACGGGGATACGTCCAACCATGCCCCCACACTTGCGAACCCGTCACCCGCGCGCAAGCCGACCGCGCCCGAAGCCACCCCTTGGGACGACTGTGGGGCCGCGCCCAGGCTCGACGTGGCCGAGTCGTTACCGACCCGTTTCGGTCGTTTGGGTTGGATCGTTCCAAGAAATGCCCTAACGTGCTCGTTCGTGCGAGCGTTCAGACGATTTACGGTCCGTCCTGTCCTTCCCGAGCCCTTGGCAGCCCTGGCTGCCCTGGCCGGCAACCTGCGCTGGTCGTGGCACCCCCCGACACAGGACGTGTTCGCCAGCATCGATCCACAGCTGTGGCGCGACGTGGCGGGCGACCCGGTGCGGTTCCTCGGCGCGGTCGGTCGCGAGCGGCTCGCCGAGCTCGTCGAGGACGGCGACTTCCGCGCCCGTCTCGACGCGGCCCACGACAACCTCCAGCGCTACCTCACCGAGGACCGCTGGTATGCCCGGAAGGCCGGCGAGGACGCGCCCCGCGCGATCGCCTACTTCTCCTCCGAGTTCGGCATCACCTCGGTGCTGCCGCAGTACTCCGGCGGGCTGGGCATCCTCGCCGGGGACCACCTGAAGGCGTCCTCCGACCTCGGCATCCCGCTGGTGGGCGTCGGCCTGTTCTACCGCCACGGCTACTTCAAGCAGTCGCTCGACGCCGACGGCTGGCAGCAGGAGAGCTACCCCGTCCTCGACCCCGACGAGCTGCCGCTGAGCGTGCTTCGCGAGGCCGACGGCAGCCGCGCGAGCGTCACGATCGCCCTTCCCGACGGTCCCGACCTGGTCGCCAGGATCCTCGTCGCACACGTCGGCCGCGTGCCGCTGCTGCTGCTCGACACCGACATCGAGGAGAACAGCGCCCACTACCGCGACGTCACCGACCGGCTCTACGGCGGCAACTCCGAGCACCGGCTGCGCCAGGAGCTGCTCCTCGGCGTGGGTGGCGTACGTGCCCTGCGGGTGTGGTCGCGCATCACCGGCGCCCCGGCGCCCGAGGTCTTCCACGCCAACGAGGGCCACGCCGGCTTCCTCGGCATCGAGCGGATCCGCGAGCTCACCGTGGCCGAGGACGGACCCCACCTCGACTTCGACACCGCGCTCGAGGTCTCGCGTGCCGGCACGGTGTTCACGACCCACACGCCCGTGCCCGCGGGCATCGACCGCTTCCCCCGCGAGCTGGTCTCCCAGTACTTCGGCGGCAGCTCACCGACCCCCGGCGTGCCGGTGGACCGGGTCCTGGCGCTCGGCGCCGAGGACTACGAGGGTGGTGACGCCGGGGTGTTCAACATGGCGGTCATGGGCTTCCGCCTCGCCCAGCGCGCCAACGGCGTCTCGCAGCTCCACGGCCATGTGTCGCGAGGCATGTTCAACGGCTTGTGGCCTGCCTTCGACGAGGCCGAGGTGCCGATCACCTCGATCACCAACGGCGTCCACGGCCCGAGCTGGATCGCGCGAGAGGTCATCGAGCTGGCAGCCAGCCGCGGCGCCGACATCGACGGCGACGACACCGATGCGCTGTGGCCGATGGTCGACGAGTTCGGCGACCGTGAGATCTGGGACCTCAAGCGCACGCTGCGCACCCGCTTCATCGAGGACGCCCGCGCCCGCATGCGCCGCTCCGCCTCCAAGCGCGGATTCGCCGCCGCGGAGACGGCGTGGATCGACCACGCCCTCGACCCCGACGTGCTGACCATCGGGTTCGCGCGACGGGTGCCGACCTACAAGCGGCTCACGCTCATGCTGCGCGACCCGGCCCGGCTCAAGAAGCTCCTCCTCGACCCCGAGCGTCCGATCCAGCTCGTCATCGCCGGCAAGGCGCACCCCGCCGACGAGACCGGCAAGCGCCTCATCCAGGAGATGGTGCGCTTCGCCGACGACCCGGAGATCCGGCACCGCATCGCCTTCCTGCCCAACTACGACATCGCGATGGCCCAGCCGCTCTACCCCGGCTGCGACGTGTGGCTCAACAACCCCCTGCGCCCCTACGAGGCCTGCGGCACGTCGGGGATGAAGGCTGCGCTCAACGGCGGCCTCAACCTGTCGATCCTCGACGGCTGGTGGGACGAGTGGTACGACGGCAACAACGGCTGGGCGATCCCGTCCGCCGACGGCATCGACGACGTGGAGCGCCGCGACGACCTCGAGGCCAACGCGCTCTACGCCCTGCTCGAGGGCGAGGTCGTCCCGCGCTTCTACGAGACCAACGACGAGGGCGTCCCGCCGCGCTGGCTGGAGATGGTGCGCCACACGCTGAAGTCCCTGGGGCCGAAGGTGCTCGCGACCCGGCAGGTACGCGACTACGTCCGCGAGCTCTACGCACCCGCGGCGCACACCGCGCGCTCGCTCAACTCCGACTACGCCGGCGCCCACGAGCTGTCGGCGTGGAAGCAGTCGATCCGTGCTGGGTGGTCGGGTGTCCGGGTCGAGCACATCGACTCCGAGGGCGTCGGTGACCAGGCCGAGGTCGGTGCGACCCTCCAGGTGCGCGCCTACGTCGCGCTCGGGTCGCTCTCGGCCGACGACGTCGAGGTCCAGGTCGTCCACGGCCGCATCGGCACCGACGACGTCCTGACCGGCACGACGCTCACGCCGATGCTGGTGGGGGAGTCCTACGACGACAACCGCCACCGCTTCGACGCGGCGGTCCCGCTCCAGGTGTCGGGTCCCTTCGGCTACACGGTCCGTGCCGTGCCGCGCAACGAGGCGCTCGCGTCGGCGGCGGAGCTGGGGCTGGTGGCCGAGCCGGCCTGAGCCGTCCGGTCCGGCGAGCGTCAGCCGAAGGTCAGCCAGAGCCCGATCGCTGTCGGGACGAGTCCCAGCAGCAGCCAGGGCGACAGGATCC
The DNA here is from genome assembly GCA_963806925.1 of uncultured Actinomycetota bacterium. Taxonomy (GTDB): domain Bacteria; phylum Actinomycetota; class Actinomycetes; order Propionibacteriales; family Nocardioidaceae; genus Nocardioides. Next base: position 169,844 of record CAWEAI010000005.1, read on the forward strand.
GCCTGCCGTGGATGGCCAGGCCCGTGGCCACGGCGATGGCCCCGAAGACACCGGCGATCACGGTGAGGCCGATCTTCGAGGAGTCGGGAGCGTCGTCGAGCAGCACCGCGGCCACGACCAGTCCGACGACGAGGTGGAGGATCGTGGTGACGGCGAGCACCGACATGACCCACCGCTGCACGGTGGCCAGGTCGCGCTCGTCCTGGGCGGGGTCCTGGACGACACGGCGCGGAGCGTCCATGTCCAGCAGGTGCCTGCGACCCTTCTCCTGACGAGGGGGAGGAACGCTGCCGGCCATGCCCCAAGTGTGGCAGCGTGCCCGGAACCGGGGATCGGCGCCCTCGGCAGTGGGAACCAGGCGGCTCGCAGGTCGAGCGCTCAGGTCTCGCGCAGCACGAGCACCGAGCGCGCCTGGAGGGTGATCGACTCGCCCGCCACCACCGTGGTGCCCTCGGCGATCCCGACGTTGGTGGAGAGCACGACCTCCCCGCGGCGCACCCACTGGTTGGCGGGCAGCACCAGCTCGACGTCCTCGCCGCCTGCGTTGAGCCAGACCATGAACGACCTGTCACGGACCTGCTCCCCGCGTGGGCCGGGGGAGCGCAGCGGCGCACCGTTGAGGAACATCCCGACGGTGTCCTCCGCGTCGTTGTTCCAGTCGCCGGTGGTCATCTCGCGGCCGGCGGGGTGCAGCCACAGCAGGTCCTTGATGCCGCCCTTGATCGTCGGGCGCCCCTCGAACCAGTGACGCTGCCGCAGGACGGGGTGCTCGCGGCGCAGGCGCAGCGCCGTCTTGGTGATGTCGTAGACGTCGAGCCACGCGTCGTCGGGGCGCCAGTCGATCCACGAGATCTCGTTGTCCTGGCCGTAGGCGTTGTTGTTGCCTGCCTGGGTGCGACCGCGCTCGTCCCCGGCGGTCAGCATCGGCACGCCGCTGGAGAAGCACAGCGTGGCCATCAGGTTGGCTGCCTGGCGGCGCCGCATCGAGATGATGTCGGGGTCGTCGGTCTCGCCCTCCACCCCGCAGTTCCATGAACGGTTGTTGTCGGTGCCGTCGCGGTTGTCCTCGCCGTTGGCCGTGTTGTGCTTGCCGTTGTAGGACACGAGGTCACGCAGGGTGAAGCCGTCGTGGGCGGTGATGAAGTTGACCGATGCGTAGGGTGAGCGGCCGTCGTCGGCGTAGAGGTCGCTCGATCCGGCGAGGCGCGTGGCGACGGTGCGTACGCCGGCGGAGCGGCCGCGCCAGAAGTCGCGGATGGTGTCGCGGAACTGGTCGTTCCACTCGATCCACGGTGGGGGGAACTGGCCCACCCGGTAGCCGTCCATCGAGGCGTCCCACGGCTCCGCGATCAGCTTGACGTGCCGCAGCACCGGGTCCTGGCCGATCGCGGTGATCAGGTGGCTGCCCATGTCGACGACCTGGTTGGTCCGGGTCAGTGCGCTCATCAGGTCGAAGCGGAAGCCGTCGACGTGCATCTCCGAGACCCAGTAGCGCAGGGAGTCCAGGATCATCCGCAGGCTCTGGGTGTGCGTCGCGTCGACCGTGTTGCCACACCCGCTGACGTCCCAGTAGGTGTCCGGCATCGGCGGAGCGTCGGGTCCGGTGGCCGCGGGCGGCACGACGCGCTGGTAGTAGCCGCGGTCGTCGAGGCCGCGGAAGCTCAGCGTGGGACCGATCGGGCCCGCCTCGGCCGTGTGGTTGTAGACCACGTCGAGGATGACCTCGAGGCCGGCCTCGTGGAAGGCCTTCACCATCTGCTTGAACTCAGTGACCTGCTGGCCCCGGTCGCCGGACGCGCTGTAGGCGTTGTGCGGGGCGAAGAACCCCAGCGAGTTGTAGCCCCAGTAGTTGACGAGCTCCCGCTCGGCGAGGGCCGGCTCCGAGAAGAACTGGTGGACGGGCAGCAGCTCGACGGCGGTGATGCCGAGGTCGTGCAGGTAGTCGATCACCGCGGGCGTCGCGAGGCCGGCGTAGGTCCCGCGCAGCTCCGGCGGCACCCGGTCGTGAAGCTTGGTCATCCCCTTGACGTGCATCTCGTAGATGACGGTGTCGCGCCAGCGACGACGCGGCGAGGTGTCGGCACCCCACTGGAAGTCGTCGTAGACCACCACGCTGCGCGGCACGTAGGGCGCGGAGTCGAGCTCGCTGGCCTTGTCGGGCTCGCCCACCGCGTGGCCGAAGATCGCGTCGTCGGCGACGAGGTCACCGGACACCGCCTTGCCGTAGGGGTCGAGCAGCAGCTTCTCCACGTTGAACCGCAGGCCGGCGGCGGGGTCCCACGGTCCGTGCGCGCGATAGCCGTAGCGGGCGCCGGGGGACACCCCCGGAAGGGCACCGTGCCACACGCCGAGCGAGCGCTCGGTCAGCTGGTGGCGCTGTTCGACGCCGTCGTCGTCGAAGAGGCACACCCACATCCGCTCCGCGTTGGGTGCGTAGACGGCGAAGTTGGTCGACTCCCTGTGCCAGGTCGCGCCCAGGGGGTAGTTGCGACCCGGCCAGACCGTCATCGTCTCGCCGTCGTATGTCCAGGTTCCGGGTGTCACGCGAGCCATTGTGGGGGAGATCGCGGGTCACGGCAGAATGCGCCCACGGCACGCACGCCCAGCGCACCACCGATGAGGAGCCACCATGGAGTTCGTCTCGATCGATGTCACCGACGGGGTCGCCGTCCTGCGGCTGGACCGGCCCAGGATGAACGCGATCAGCGTCCAGGTCCAGGCGGACCTCCGCGAGGCCGCCGCCGAGCTGACCGGGCGCGACGACGTACGGGCGGTGGTGCTGTGGGGTGGCGAGCGGGTCTTCGCCGCCGGCAACGACGTCAAGGAGATGGCGGACCTCACCTACTCCGACATGGTGAAGGTCTCCGCGTCCGTCAGCTCGGCGACCACGGCGATCGCGCGGATCCCCAAGCCGGTGATCGCCGCGGTCAACGGCTACGCCCTGGGCGGGGGTTGTGAGCTCGCGCTGTCCGCCGACCTTCGCTTCGCCGCCGAGGACGCCGTCTTCGGCCAGCCCGAGGTGCTGCTCGGCATCATCCCGGGCGCCGGAGGCACCCAGCGCCTGGCCCGCCTGATCGGCACGGCCAAGGCCAAGGACCTCATCTTCACGGGTCGCTTCGTCACGGCCGACGAGGCGTTGCGGATCGGCATGGTGGACCGGGTGGTCCCCGCCGAGAAGGTGCTCGAGGAGGCGATGGCCTACGCCGCACAGTTCCGCCATGGTGCCGCACTGGCCATCCGGGCCGCCAAGGAGTGCATCGACCGGGGCAGCGAGGTCGACCTCGACACCGGACTGGAGATCGAGCGACAGCAGTTCGCAGGGGTCTTCGCGACCGAGGACCGCCTGCGCGGCATCACGTCCTTCGTCGACGACGGACCGGGCAAGGCCACGTTCGTGGGACGGTGACCCGGCCGCCGGACGCACGACCGACACCATGACCGAGCGCGACTGAAGGAGAAGGACCAGTGGTATCGAAGATCCGGGCGAACGTCGCTCACGTCCTCTGGCTGGCGTGCGCCCTGGCCGCCCTGCTGCTCGCACTGGGTGCACTCCTGGTCGCACTGGACGCCAACACGTCCAACGACCTCGTCGGCCTCGTCCTGCGGGCCGCCGACCACCTCGATCTCGGTGTCTTCTCCCGTGGCAACGGCATCAAGAACTTCGACGGCCAGGGCGCCGACGTCAAGAACGCCCTGGTCAACTGGGGCCTCGGCGCCATCGCGTGGCTCGTCGTGGGGCGCGTCCTCGACCGGATCGTGAAGCCCTGACGCGCATCCTGGGCGCCGCCGCTCACCCTGGTGACGGCGCGACGTCGACACTGTCACTGTGATCGACCACACCCGGACGCCCATTCCGCGTCGGGGACCGTACTTGTAACCTCGCCATCACATCCGACTGCACAGGAGGGGCCGCGAGGCCAGACCACCATGAACATTGTTGTCTGTGTGAAACACGTGCCCGACGCGACCGGCGACCGCAGGTTCGAGGACGACTTCACCGTCGACCGCGTCGGCGTGGACGGCCTGTTGTCGGAGCTCGACGAGTATGCCGTCGAGCAGGCCCTGCAGTTCCGTGAGAAGCGCGAGGGCGAGGAGATCACGGTCACCGCGCTGACGGTGGGTCCGCAGAAGGCTGTCGACGCGGTGCGCAAGTCGTTGCAGATGGGTGCCGATTCCGGTGTCCACGTGGTCGACGACGCGATCGCGGGGTCGGACTACATCGCGACGTCGCTGGTGCTGGCCAAGGCGATCGAGAAGATCAAGGCCGACCCGGAGATGGGTGGCGTCGACCTGGTGATCTGCGGGATGGCGTCCACCGACGCCTCCGGCTCGGTGGTGCCGGCGATGCTGGCCGAGCGCCTGGGCATGCCCCAGGTGACGCTGGCGTCGGTGATCGAGTCGCAGGGCGACCAGGTCCGGATCAAGCGGGACAACGAGGGCTCGACCGAGGTCATCGGCGCAAGGCTCCCGATCGTGCTGAGCGTGACCGACCAGTCGGGCGAGGCCCGCTACCCGTCGTTCAAGGGCATCATGGCGGCGAAGAAGAAGCCGCTGGTGACCTACTCGCTCGCCGACCTGGGAGTCGATGCCGGCGAGGTGGGCCTGTCGGTCGCGTGGTCGCGGGTCGAGGACACCACCGAGCGTCCGCCGCGCACCGCCGGCGAGATCGTCACCGACGAGGACGGCTCGGGCGCTGGTGCGCTGGTCGACTTCCTCGCGTCCAAGAAGTTCATCTAGTCCCGACAAGGGGAGCTGCGTAGACATGTCTGAGGTCCTGGTGGTCGTCGACCACGTCAACGGCGAGGTCAAGAAGCCCACCTACGAGCTGCTCACGATCGCTGGTCGCCTCGGCGAGCCCGCGGCCGTGTTCTTCGGCTCGCCCGAGGCCGGCGACGCCGTGGCCGAGAAGGTCAAGAAGTACGGCGCGGTCAAGGTCTACGTGATCGACGACGCGCAGATCAAGGGGTTCCTCGTCGCGCCCAAGGCCGAGGCTCTGCAGCAGCTGGCCGCGCAGAGCATCGCAGCCGGGGGGTTGGCTGCGATCCTGCTGCCCTCGTCGTTCGAGAACAAGGAGGTCGCCGGTCGTCTGGCGATCAAGCTGGGCTCGGGGCTGATCACCGACGCCGTCGACGTCCAGGCCGGCGATGGTGGTCCCCTCACCACGCAGAGCGTGTTCGCGGGAAACTTCACCGTCCAGGCCACGGTCACCCAGGGCACGCCGATCATCACGGTGAAGCCCAACTCGACCGCGCCCGAGGAGTCGGAGGGGGCCGGCACGGTCGAGGCGTTCGCCGCGACGATCTCCGACGCCGCGAAGACCGCACAGATCGTGGCCACCCAGCCGCGCCAGTCGACCGGTCGCCCGGACCTCACCGAGGCCGCGATCGTGGTCTCGGGCGGTCGTGGCACCGGCGGCGACTTCGAGCCCGTCGAGGGTTTCGCGGACTCGATCGGCGCGGCCGTGGGTGCCTCGCGGGCCGCGGTCGACTCGGGCTGGATGCCGCACGCGTTCCAGGTCGGTCAGACCGGCAAGACCGTCTCGCCGCAGCTCTACGTCGCCAACGGCATCTCGGGGGCGATCCAGCACCGCGCCGGGATGCAGACCTCGAAGACGATCGTCGCGGTCAACAAGGACCCCGAGGCGCCGATCTTCGAGCTCGTCGACTTCGGTGTCGTGGGCGACCTGCACACCGTCCTGCCCGCCGCGACCGCCAAGGTCACCGAGCGCAAGGGCTGAGCCGGGAGCGGCGGCGCAGGGCCGTCCATGCGTGATCCGAGACGCGGACCCGACGCAGGCTCGAGCGGCCTACGCTGGCGGGCATGGGGATGGAAGACGAGGAGTCGGTCCGCGCGGTAGCGCTCCGGGCACGGACAGCGAGCCACGCGCTCGCCACCGCGACGAGGTCCGTCAAGGACGCTGCGCTGCTGGCGATGGCCGACGCGCTGGTCGACTGCGCTCCCTCGATCCTCGCGGCCAACAACGAGGACGTCGCCCGGGCCGAGGTCGCAGGGACGCCGACCAACATCGTCGACCGCCTGCGGCTCGACGAGAGCCGGCTCGAGGCCATGGCCCAGGGCCTGCGCGACGTCGCGGGGCTGCCCGACCCGGTCGGTGAGGTGCTGCGCGGAAGCACGCTGGCCAACGGTCTGGAGCTGCGGCAGGTGCGGGTGCCGTTCGGTGTGGTCGCGATGATCTACGAGGCCCGCCCCAACGTGACGGCGGACGCGGCCGGGATCTGTGTCAAGGCAGGCAACGCGGTGCTGCTGCGCGGGTCGTCCAGCGCCCGCTCGAGCAACACCGCGATCGTCGCCGCGATGCGCGGTGCGCTGGCCGGCAGCGGCCTGCCGGAGGACGTCGTACAGCTGGTGCCGGGGGACACCCACGACAGCGTGAAGGCGCTGATGCGTGCTCGCGGACTCGTCGACGTCCTGATCCCGCGCGGCGGGGCGGGCCTGATCCGCAGCGTGGTGGAGGAGTCGACCGTGCCGGTCATCGAGACCGGCGTGGGCAACTGCCACGTCTACGTCGACGCCTCGGCCGACCTCGAGCAGGCCCTGGCGATCGTGCTCAACTCCAAGACCCAGCGCACCAGCGTCTGCAACGCCGCGGAGTCGTTGCTCGTGCACGAGGACGTCGCCGACGAGTTCCTCCCGGTCGTGGTCGAGGCGTTGCAGGCCGCCGGGGTGCTGATCCACGGCGACCCGGCCTTCGCCGAGTACGACGACGTGGTGCCGGTGATCGAGGAGGACCACGCGGCCGAGTTCCTCGCGCTGGAGATCTCGGCTGCCGTGGTGTCCGACGTCGAGGGTGCGATCGCGCACATCCGCCGCTTCTCCTCCGGCCACACCGAGGCGATCCTGGCGCGCGACCAGGCGACCATCCGGCGCTTCGTGGCCGCGGTGGACTCCGCGGCGGTCGTCGTCAACGCCTCCACCCGCTTCACCGACGGGGGCGAGTTCGGCTTCGGCGCCGAGATCGGGATCTCCACGCAGAAGCTGCACGCCCGGGGGCCGATGGGCCTGGGTGAGATGACCTCCAGCAAGTACGTCGTGGTCGGCGCGGGTCACGTGCGTTGATGCCGGTAGGCTGGAGCCCATGCTGAGCACCGTCACCCTCTTCGCCGCCGAGACCGCCGAGCACGGCGAGCCCGCGATCCATCCCTACTGGATCGGCGTGATCGCACTCGGCCTGTTGATGGCCCTGCTGCTGGCGGTCGTGTCGTTCGGTGGCGGCCGCGAGCACAGTTGAGGGCGGTGCTCCGGTGGACGATCCCGTCGTGACGCGTCGCGTCGGGGTGATGGGCGGCACCTTCGACCCCATCCACCACGGCCACCTGGTGGCCGCGTCCGAGGTCCAGGCGTGGTTCGACCTCGACGAGGTCCTCTTCGTGCCCACCGGCGACCCGTGGCAGAAGAACGACCGCGACGTCACCGCGGCCGAGCACCGCTACCTCATGACGGTGGTCGCCACCGCGGCCAACCCGCGCTTCAACGTCTCCCGCGTCGACATCGACCGCCAGGGACCGACCTACACGATCGACACGCTCGCAGACCTCAAGGCCGAGCTGCCCGACGCTGAGCTGTTCTTCATCACCGGTGCCGATGCGTTGGCCGACATCTTCACCTGGCGTGACGTCGGGGAGCTCTTCGACCTCGCGACGTTTGTGGGTTGCACCCGTCCTGGCTACACCATGGACCCGGAGACGCTGGCCAAGATCCCCGCCGACAAGGTCACGATGGTCGAGATCCCGGCCCTGGCGATCTCCTCGACCGACTGCCGCGACCGCAAGCGGCGTGGCGAGCCGGTCTGGTACCTCGTGCCGGACGGGGTCGTGCAATACATCGCCAAGCACGATCTCTACGCCCTCCGCAGCAGCACCCCCACGCACAGCAAGGACACTGCATGACAGCCACCGACCACGCCCTCGGGCTCGTCGCTGTCGCGGCTCAGGCCGCGCACGACAAGAAGGCCGACCAGGTGCTCGCCTTCGACGTGAGCGAGCAGATCGCCATCACCGACGCCTTCGTGCTGGCCAGCGCCACCAACGAGCGTGCGGTCAAGGCGATCGTCGACGAGGTCGAGGAGAAGCTCCGCGAAGCCGGGGCCAAGCCGATCCGTCGCGAGGGCCACAAGGAGGGTCGCTGGGTCCTGCTCGACTACGGCGAGATCGTGGTGCACGTCCAGCACGAGGAGGAGCGGATGTTCTACGCCCTCGAGCGCCTCTGGAGCGACTGCCCGGTGGTCCCGCTCGCGCTGACGTGAGCCAGCGCCGCTCCGAGAGCCTCCCGGGGATGGCCGTTCGCGGCTGCTGGCGGCCGCGCGCGCACCCCCGCTTCGGCCACCTCCAGCCGGTGTCGTACGACCGGGGACCCCGATTTCACCTCGCCCCGTCGCTCGGCTAGTGTTCTGCGCTGTCGGGGGTGTGGCGCAGCTGGTAGCGCATCTGCATGGCATGCAGAGGGTCAGGGGTTCGAGTCCCCTCACCTCCACCGACACGAGAGGCCGGACCCGCTGGGTCCGGCCTCTCGCGCGTCCGGCGCCGCGTCCCGAGTCCTGGACTCGGCGATCGTGTGGGGGCGGTGGCACCATGGGCCCATGACCGCGACCGACATCTCCATGAGCACCAGCACCGCCCATCACATCGAGGCCACCGAGCGCCATGCGGCGCACAACTACCACCCCCTGCCGGTGGTCCTCGCCGAGGGTGACGGCGCCTGGGTCATCGACGTCGACGGCCGCCGTTACCTCGACTGCCTCGCGGGCTACTCCGCACTCAACTTCGGTCACAGCAACCCACGCCTCGTCGCAGTGGCTCGCGAGCAGCTGGGCCGACTGACGCTGACCAGCCGGGCGTTCTTCAACGACCAGCTCAGCGGGTTCGCCGAGGCGCTGTGCCGTCTGACCGGCAAGGACATGATCCTGCCGATGAACTCCGGCGCCGAGGCCGTCGAGACCGCGATCAAGGTCAGCCGCAAGTGGGGCTACGAGGTCAAGGGCGTGCCGGCCGGCCAGGCCACGATCGTGACGATGAAGGGCAACTTCCACGGTCGCACCACCACGATCGTCAGCTTCTCCGACGACGAGGTCGCGACCGGCGGCTACGCCCCGTTCACGACCGGCTTCCGTTCCGCGGCCTACGGCGACATCGACGCCATCGCCGCGGCCATCGACGACACCACGGTCGCCGTGCTCTTCGAGCCCATCCAGGGCGAGGGCGGCGTGGTCATGCCTCCCGAGGGCTTCCTGCGCGACCTCCGGGCCCTGTGCACCGAGCGCAACGTGCTCATGGTCGCCGACGAGATCCAGTCCGGTCTGGCCCGCTCGGGCAGGACCTTCGCGTGCGACCACGAGGACGTCGTCCCCGACATCTACATCATGGGCAAGGCCCTCGGCGGCGGGATCTACCCCGTCTCCGCCATCGCCGCCGACCACGAGGTCCTCAGCGTCATCACCCCCGGCTCGCACGGCTCGACCTTCGGCGGCAACCCGCTCGCCGCGGCGATCGGCACCGAGGTCGTGGCCATGCTCGAGGAGGGCACCTTCCAGGCTCGCGCGGTCGAGATCGGGACCCTGCTAGAGGCAGGTCTTCGTCCACTCGTCGGCCACGGTCTGGTCGACGTCCGCATCCGTGGCGCCTGGGCCGGCATCGACATCGACCCCGCACTGATGACCGGGCGCCAGATGTCCGAGGCCCTCATGGACCGCGGCGTGCTGGCCAAGGACACGCACGGGTCGACCGTGCGCTTCGCGCCGCCGCTCGTGGCCAGCGACGACGACATCGCCCGGCTGGTCTCCTCGATCACCGAGATCATCAGCGCAGGCTGAAGCCGCGTGAGCGCGCGCTTCGACCACCTCGTCGTCGCCGTTGCCGACCTCGACGAGGCCGCTGCGCGCTGGCGTGACCTCGGCCTCCCGGCCCTTCGCGGGGGAGCCCATCCGGTCGGCACGGAGAACGTGCTCGTACGAGGACCGAGGCCGGCCTACGTCGAGCTGATCGCTGCCGGGTCCGAGGAGTCCAATCCCTGGCTCGACCGTGTGCGGTCCGCCCACGGGCCGATCTCCTGGGCGATCGCGGTCGACGACATCGAGGCGAGCCGCGCGGCGCTGGTCGAGAGCGGCTTCACGCCCGCTCCTGTCGTCGACGGGTCGCGACGCACGCCCGAGGGTGGTGTCGTCGAGTGGCGACTCTGCGACGTCGGCGAGGGGCCGTACGACGGCGCGCTGCCGTTCCTGATCCAGTGGACGATGCCGATGGCGGCGGGACCCTCCGACGGCCCGATCGTCGAGCACGTCGCCCTCACGCCCCCGGACCCCGATCGGGTCGCCGACCTGCTGGTGGCCCTGGGGTTCGTGCCGAGCTCGCACTGGCCGCGGCGGATGTTCCACGAGGTCGGGAGCCGCCTGAGCATCACCCTGAAGCCGATCGGTGCACCAGAAGACCTGGGGGAGGGTTCGTGGACGATGGCGTGGGCAGGGCCGGACGACGAACCAGACGTGTCGCTCAGTCTGGCGCTCGCGTCGGGCGACGTCGGCACCCACATCGTCGACGACGTCTCGGTCTCCACCGGCCCTGATCGACGCAGGTTCCCCACAGCTGCGCGGTGACCACGCTGACTGGCCGGACCCGCACGGGCGGCGCACCCGACTGCGGTCGGCGTACGGACGGGGTCGTCTCGGGCGACCCCTGGCCTGACTCAGGCGATGGTCAGACCGCCGTCGACCGGGATCATCTGGCCGTTGACGTAACCGCCGGCCGCGGAGGCCAGCCAGACGGCCGTGGCGGCGAGCTCGCGCGGGTCGCCCGCCCTCCCTGCGGGGACGCGCTGCAGGGCGAGGTCGAGGTAGCCGTCGGGGTAGGTGTCGGTCATCTCGGAGGCGAAGAAGCCCGGCGCCAGGGCGTTGACCCGGATGCCCTTGCGGCCGGTCCACTGCTGCGCGAGGTCGCGTGTCAGCCCGCCGAGTCCGGCCTTGGAGGCGCTGTAGGCCGCCTGGGGGAGGCCGCCGGTGGTGATGCCGAGGATCGAGGAGATGTTGATGATGCTGGAGCCGGGCTGCATGACCCGCCCGCACGCCTGCGCCATCCAGTAGCAACCGTTGAGGTTGACGTCGATCACCGACCGGAACTGCTCGGGCGTCTCCCGGGTGGCGGGGACCGCCGTGCCGAGGCCCGCGTTGTTGACGAGTACGTCGACCCTGCCGAAGGTCGCCATCGCCTCGTCGACGAGCCGCTGGCACTGCTCCGGGTCAGCCACGTCGGTGGCCACCGTGTGCACCCGGCGGCCGGTCGTGCGTACGGACTCGGCGACCGCCTCCAGCCTGTCGACGCGCCGCGCGCCGAGCACCACCTCGGCCCCCGCCTCGGCGAAGCCGTGGGCGAAGGCGACGCCCAGCCCGCTCGAGGCACCGGTGACGATGACGACCTGGTCGTCGAGGCGGAAGAGGTCCGTGACGGTCATGCCCGAACCTTAGTCAGGACCGGTCCACCGGGCCCCCGGGGAGCGGTGGTCCACCCACATTCCGAGCGCGTGGACGGTGGCTCACGCACCGCCCTCCCGCGGGTCGTCCGCCGCCACGCCGGTCAGCGGGTGGTCCACCCACACTCCGAGGGCGTGGACTGTGGCTCACGCACCGCCCGAAGCGGACGCGGTGAGGGGCACCGGGACCCGGGGCAGGTTGCGCACCGAGCGCGAGCAGAGCACGAGACCACAGATCAGGGCGTACGCGATGCCGGAGGCGATGAGCACCCGCTCGTTGCCGAAGGCCAGGCCCAGCGGACCCCACGCGAGCTGCCCGATCGGCATGGCGACGAAGGATCCGAGCATGTCGTAGGAGTAGGCACGGCTGAGCATGTCGTCGTCGATGTTCTCCTGCATCGCCAGCGCCCAGCCCATCGAGAAGACCTCGATGCCCATCCCGCCGATGAAGGCGGCGACCACCAGCGCCACGACGACCGGGTCGATGCCGAGCATCAGCATCGGCAGGGCATTGAGGGTGATCGCGAGCATGCCCCACAGCAGGGGTCGCTCGAGGCGGTAGCGCAGGAGCACGAAGGCCATCACGAGCAGACCCGCCGTCTCGGCCGACAGCACGAACCCCCACGCCTGTCGGCCGATGGTGTCCTCCGCGACCACCGGCCCGAGGGTGAACAGAGCGCCGCTGTGGATCATGTTGAGCGCACCGAAGCCCAGGACGACGACCCACAGCCAGGTGACGCTGCGGAAGAACGTCCAGCCCTCGCGCAGGTCGTCGATCGTGGAGCTGGCTTCGACTCGAGCCGTACGCGCCGGGATCCTCACCGGCAGCAGGAGCACCGCCGCGAGGGCCCACGTCAACGCGTCGATCGCGAGCGCCACGCCGGGTCCGGAGGTGACCACGATGAACGCTCCCAGCGACGGACCGATGACGGTGAGGCCGTTGCGGGTCAGCGACAGGAGCGCGTTGGCCTGCTGCAGCGACTCGCGGGGGACGAGCTGGGGGACCATGCCCGCCATCGCCGGCATCGACAGTGCGGACACCGCGCCGTGGAACGCGGTCAGCACGATGATCATCCAGAGCTCGGCGCGACCAGTCAGCACCAGGTAGGCGATGGCGCCCTGGGACAGCGCCGAGGCGACGTTGGAGACCTGCAGGACGACGGCGCGAGGGAAGCGGTCGGAGAGCACGCCGCCCCACAGCAGGAGCAGGACCATCGGGATCGTGTGCGCCGCCAGGACCATGCCGACCGCGATCGCCCGGGCGTCGATGTCGAGGACCGCGAAGGTCAGGGCGATGTTGGCCATCATCGCGCCGAGGGTGTTGACCAGGCGCGAGGAGAAGTACCACGCGAAGTTGCGCTCGCCGAGCGGGGCGAGCGAGCGCTCGTGGCTCATGCGTCGTCGCCCATCACGAAGACCTGCGTGGAGGCACTGACGTGGATGGTGCCGTCGGTGTGCGGGGGACGGGCCTCCTCGTGCAGGGCGATCATCGCCCCGCCGATCGCCGTGACGGCACGCTCCCAGGCCTCCGGGCTCACCCACGTCTCGAGGTCGGAGGCCGTGGCCGGGCCCTGCGTGCGGGACGCGAGTCGTCGTACGACCTCGTGGTGCGTCGCGCTCTGCCAGGCGATCTGGTCGTCGGGCGAGGTCGGCGCGGCCGCGGGGTCGGTGGGACCGCCGACGACGTAGCGGTAGCGCTTGGCGACACCACCGCGGATCTTCTCCTCGCTCTCGACGCGGAGCTCGCCTGCGTCATGGAGGACGCGGAGGTGGTAGGACGCGTTGGCGTGGGTCAGCTCGAGCGTCCGGGCGACCTCGGCGGCGCTCATGGCCTCGGCGGTGAGCATCGACAGGATGCGCAGCCGCACGGGGTGCGCGACCGAGCGCAGCGCCGACAGCGCCGACGCGCTGGTGTCGTCGGTGGTCATCGAGCCTCCCCACGAGTTGTTGGGGAGAATGCTGCACCGTGTGTCCGTGACTGTCAAACACTTCTTGGGGAGTCGGCCGTTCGGGGTAGTCCAGTGACCGCCTGCTGCCGATGGGCCTTCACAAGGACGGTTGGCCACTGGACTACCCCCGAGCCCACCCTGACTTCACCCCGAAACCGGGTGAACGGTCGTGCCGGGCGTGCTGGGATGGAGGTCAGCAAGGGCACCCGGCCCGCGAGGAGTGAGTGAGATGTCCGACCAGTACCCGCAACATCCGCAGCAGAGCCAGAGCTACGGCCAGCCGTCCTACCCGCCGCCGGAGCAGCAGGTCACCCACGCTCCGCCGCGGGTGACGATGTCGCCCCAGGACGAGCGCACCTGGGGTGCGATCAGCCACGCCGGCGCCGTCGTGGCGATGGTCTGCTCGGCCGGCTTCCTCGGGTTCCTGGCCTCCGTGGCCGTCTACGTGATCCACCGCGACCGCGGTCCGTTCGTCCGGTCGCACGCGGCGAACTCGATCAACATCCAGATCGCGATGTTCGTGTGGCTCGTCGTCACGGGGATCCTCTACGTCGTCCTCGGGATCGTCACGCTCGGCATCGGGTTCGTCGTCTTCCTTCCGGTCTTCGCCGTGCCACTGGTCGTTGCCGGCGTCCTGCACGTCATGGGGGCGATCAAGGCCTACAACGGCGAGTGGTGGAACCCGCCGTTCACCCCCCGGTTCGTGAAGTAACCGCCTCGCGGGACGCGATCGGCGCAGGCTAGGATGAGGGCATGCATCACCACGTGCTTCTTCCTCAGCCGCGCTGATCGCGTCCTGCTCCACATCCGTCAGGACCGACGCGCGGCCACCCCTCCTCGTGAGGGGTTTTTTCATGCCCAGCAGCCAGCACCACCTGTAGCCAGCAACAGAGGACACGCCATGACGACCGACACCGGAGCACACGACGCCGAGCGCGCGACGTACGACATCGCGGCGACCGAGACGAAGTGGCAGCGGGTCTGGGAGGAGCTCGACCCCTTCAGGGCCGACGACGACAGCCCGCGCGAGAAGCGTTACGCACTGACGATGTTCCCCTACCCGAGCGGTGACCTGCACATGGGCCACGCCGAGGTGTTCGCCCTGCACGACGTCGTCGCACGCTACTGGTGGCAGCGGGGCTACGAGGTGCTCAACCCGATGGGCTTCGACTCCTTCGGCCTGCCCGCGGAGAACGCGGCGATCCGCAACGACGAGCACCCCGACACCTACACCCGCGCCAACATCGCCAAGTCGATCGAGTCGTGCAAGAAGTACGCCGCCTCCTTCGACTGGTCGCGCACCTTCAACACCAGTGATCCGGACTACTACCGCTGGACGCAGTGGCTGTTCCTGAAGTTCTACGAGCGCGGCCTGGCCTACCGCAAGAACAGCGCGGTCAACTGGTGCCCGCAGGACCAGACGGTGCTGGCCAACGAGCAGGTCGTGGCCGGTGCGTGCGAGCGGTGCGGGGCAGAGGTGACCAAGAAGGAGCTGACCCAGTGGTACTTCAGGATCACCGACTACGCGCAGGAGCTGCTGGACGGCCTGGACGACCTGGAGGCGACGTGGCCGGACCGTGTCGTGACCGCCCAGCGCAACTGGATCGGGCGCTCCGAGGGCGCGCACGTCACGTTCACGCTGGCCACCGCCGCGGGTGAGCGCGACCTGGACGTCTACACGACCCGGCCCGACACGCTCTACGGCGCGACGTTCATGGTGGTCGCTGCGGACGCGGCGCTGGCCAAGGAGATCGTGCACCCCGACCGTGCCCGGGCGCTGGAGGACTACCTGGTCGAGGTCCGCAAGGCCTCCGACATCGACCGCCTGGCCACCGACCGCCCCAAGACGGGCGTCGATCTGGGCATCACCGCGACCAACCCGGTCTCCGGTGAGGAGATCCCGGTCTGGGCGAGCGACTACGTCCTGGCCGACTACGGCACCGGCGCGATCATGGCTGTGCCCGCTCACGACCAGCGCGACCTGGACTTCGCGAAGGCGATGGGCCTGCGCGTGCGCCGGGTGATCGACACGGGGGACGACAACCCGGAGGAGACCTTCGTGGCGACCTCCGGCAACGGCGCCTACATCAACTCGGCCAGCCCCGACGGATTCAGCCTGGACGGTCTGAGCGACAAGGCCTCCGGCATCCGCGCGATCATCGACAGGCTGGAGGCCGACGGTCGCGGCTCCGGCGCGGTGAACTTCCGCCTGCGCGACTGGCTGATCAGCCGCCAGCGCTACTGGGGCCCACCCATCCCGATCATCCACTGCCCCGTCGACGGCGAGGTGCCGGTGCCGGAGGACCAGCTGCCCCTCACCCTGCCGATGCTGCGTGGCGCGGACCTGAAGCCGAAGGGCACCTCGCCACTGGGCGGGGCCACCGACTGGGTCAACGTGGAGTGCCCGACCTGCGGCGGCCCGGCCACCCGAGACACCGACACGATGGACACGTTCGTCGACTCGTCGTGGTACATGTTCCGCTACTGCTCACCGCACGAGGACACTCAGCCGTTCGACTCCGCCAAGGTCAACGCCTGGATGCCGAGCAACCTGTACGTCGGTGGTGTCGAGCACGCGGTGCTGCACCTGCTCTACGGCCGGTTCTTCACCAAGGTGCTCAACGACATGGGGCTCGTGGACTTCCGCGAGCCGTGGTCGGCCCAGCTCAACCAGGGCTTCGTGATCAACCAGGGCAAGAAGATGAGCAAGTCCCTGGGCAACGGCGTCGACCTGGGCAGCCAGCTGGACGCCTTCGGCGTCGATGCCGTGCGCCTCACGCTGGTCTTCGCAGGTCCGCCCGAGGACGACATCGACTGGTCCAACATGTCACCGGAGGGGTCGCTGCGCTTCCTGCAGCGGGCCTGGCGGCTGTCGGGTGACGTCACGTCCGAGCCCGGAGCCGACGTCACGACCGGCGACGAGGCGCTGCGGCGGGTCACGGCGCGGACGGTGCACGACGCAGCCGTCCTGGTCGAGAGCTACCGCTTCAACGTCATGGTCGCCAAGGTGATGGAGCTGGTCAACGCCACGCGCAAGGCGATCGACAACCCGCCGGACAAGGGTGGTGTCGGCCCTGCCGATCCGGCGGTGCGCGAGGCGACCGAGGCGGTGGCGATCCTGCTGTCGCTGGTTGCGCCCTACACGGCGGAGGAGATGTGGGAGCGGCTGGGACACCGGCCCACTGTCGTACGCGTCGGCTGGCCACAGGTCGACGAGGCGATGCTGGTCGAGGAGTCGGTCACCGCGGTCGTGCAGGTCAGGGGCAAGGTCAAGGCCCGGCTGGAGGTCTCGCCGGACATCTCCGAGGCCGACCTCCGGGCCGCCGCCATGGCCGACGAGGCGGTGCAGCGGGCCCTCGACGGGGCCGTTGTGCGCACGGTGATCGTGCGCGCGCCGAAGCTGGTGAACATCGTCGTCTGAGCGTGCGGCGCGAGCAGTAGGGTCGCGTCATGTCCCGCGTGGTGGTGGTCACCGACTCGACCGCGAGCCTGCCCGCCGAGGTGGCTCGGGCCCGCGGCATCCGGGTCGTACCGCTGCAGGTCGTGATCGGTGCCCAGGTCCTCGACGAGGGACCGGACGGTGCCACGCCCGAGGTGGTCGCGCAGGCGCTGCGCGACTTCGTGCCGGTCAGCACGTCCCGGCCGGCACCTGCGCTGTTCGTCGAGCTCTACCGGCAGCTGGCGAGCGAGGGCGCCGACGAGATCGTGTCGATCCATCTCTCGGGCGAGATGAGCGGGACCTTCGAGTCCGCCCAGCTGGCCGCGCTCGAGGTCGACCTGCCGGTGCACGTCGTCGACTCGCAGCAGGTCGGCATCGCGACCGGCTATGCCGCGCTGAGCGCGATGGACGTGCTCGACGTCGGCGGAACGGCCCGGGCGGCGGCCGACGCGGCGCGCGCCCGTGGTGAGGCGGCCTCGTCGCTGTTCTACGTCGACACCCTCGAATACCTGCGCCGCGGTGGCCGGATCGGCGCCGCCGCG
The DNA here is from genome assembly GCA_963806925.1 of uncultured Actinomycetota bacterium. GTDB lineage: Bacteria > Actinomycetota > Actinomycetes > Propionibacteriales > Nocardioidaceae > Nocardioides. The sequence continues at coordinate 187,249 of CAWEAI010000005.1, forward strand.
GCGATCGTCGGCAGCGCCCTCTCGGTCAAGCCGCTGCTCCAGATCACCGACGGCAAGGTCGCGCCGCGTGAGCGGGTCCGTACGGCGTCGCGCGCCCTGGCCCGGCTGGCCGACCTCGCCGTCGAGGCAGCCGGTGGGCGGCGGGTGGATGTCTGCGTCTCGCACCTCGCCAGCTCCGAGCGCGCCGAGGAGCTCGCAGCCGCCCTCGCCGATCGTCTGGCCGTCGGGCTCGAGGGCCGCGAGGTGATGTGCGGCGAGCTCGGCGCCGTGCTGGGCGCGCACGTCGGGCCGGGGATGGTGGCGGTCTGCGTGTCCCCGCGGCTCTGACATCTCTCTCCACAGATTGAGGTGGGTGGGTTCCGATGGGCTCGCGCGGTTCCTAGCGTTCAGGGATGCGCAGATCCTCGTCGTCGTCCGAGCACGCCGACGCCGTGTCGCGGCGGCTGGCGACGCTGAGTGCCGAGCTCGCCGCGGTGCGGGGCGAGTCCGACGACGCCGCCCACACGCGCGCGCGGGAGCCGGTCGGTGCCCCGCCGCCGGCCGTGCTGCAGGTCCCGGGGAGGCACGCCTCGCGGCGGCTCACCGTCGGCAGCCTCCAGCTCGGACCGGTGCACCTCGCGGTCGTCTCGGTGGTGGCGGCGCTCGCGGTCGGGCTGGCCTCCTGGTGGGCGGTGCGCGACCAGGCTGATGCGGTGCCGGTGGACGTGGCGGCGGCCCCGTCCCCGCTGACGCAGGTGCCCGCCGGCGCGGCCGCCTCCGAGAGCACCGTCGCCGAGGACGCGGCGGCTGGTGACGCGACGACCGAGCTGGTCGTCGACGTCGCCGGGCGTGTACGTCGACCCGGCATCGCCGTGCTGCCCGCAGGCTCGCGGGTCGTCGATGCGCTCGAGGCGGCGGGGGGAGCGCGGCGCGGGGTCGACCTCACCTCCCTCAACCTGGCTCGTCCGATCGTCGACGGCGAGCAGATCCTGGTCGGGGTCGAGCCCGTCCCCGGCGTCGCGGGCGAGCTCGGGACACCATCGACCGGCGAGTCGATGGTCAACCTCAACACCGCCGACCAGACGACGCTCGAGACGCTGCCGGGCGTCGGACCGGTGACCGCGGGGTCGATCATCGCGTGGCGCACCGACCACGGCGGCTTCACCTCTGTCGACGAGCTCCTGGAGGTCGATGGGATCGGTGAGGCCACGCTCGAGGATCTCGCCCCCCTCGTGACCCTCTGACCGTGCCCGACGTGCGGGCGCTCGCCCTCGGCGCGGGCGCGTGGGCCGGGGCCCTCCTCGTCCTCCTGCTGCCCGGACGGGTGGCGCTGGGCGCGACCTGTGCGGTCGTCGCGACTGTCGCTGCCGGCGTACGGGGTGGCCGGTGGTCCGCTGCCTGGCTCGGGCCGGTCGCGGCCTTCGTCGCCGTGGCAGGAGTGGCTTCGCTGCAGCAGGTCGCCCTCGCGGCGTCGCCCCTGGCGGCGCTGGCCGGTGAGGGCGCCGTCGTGACGGTCCGGCTCGAGATCACCTCGGACACGCGTGTCGTCGCCGGGCAGTACGGCGATCTCCAGGTCGCGCAGGCGCGCGCCCGTCACGTCGAGGGGCGAGGGCAGGCGTGGGAGCTCGACGCCCCCGTCGTGCTGATGGCGGGCGCCGACTGGCCGCGTCTCGCCCTCGGCACGTCGGTCGAGACCACGGCGCGCCTGGTGCCGGGAGACGGTGACGTGGCCGCGCTGCTCCGTCCCACCGGCGAGCCCCGCGTGGTCGCCGAGCCGGACGTGTGGTGGGACGCCGCGGCAGCCGTACGCCGCTCGGTCCGCACAGCGGTCGCCGGCCGGGAGGGCGACGCGCGCGAGCTGGTGCCGGCCCTGGTGGTGGGTGACGACGGGGGCCTCGATCCCGACCTCGCCGACGACTTCCGCACCACCGGGCTCACCCACCTGCTGGCCGTGAGCGGCACGAACCTGACGCTGATCGTCGGGTTCCTGCTCATCACGGCCCGCTGGTGCGGGGTGCGCGGGCGGTGGCTCCACGTGCTGGCCGGCGTGGGGATCGTCGGCTTCGTGATGACCGCGCGCGCCGAGCCCAGCGTGGTGCGGGCCGCCGCGATGGGCACGGTCGCCCTGATCGGGATGGGACGCAACGGCCGCTCGCGGGGCGTGCGCGGGCTCGGGGTGGCCGTGCTCGCCCTGCTGCTGCTCTGGCCCCGGCTCGCGGTCAGCGCGGGCTTCGCGCTGTCGGCGTTGGCGACGGCGGGGATCCTGCTGCTGGCACCCGTGTGGCGCGACGCGTTGATGCGGTGGACGCCGCGCTGGGTGGCCGAGGCGGTGTCGGTGCCACTCGCGGCCCAGGTCGCGTGCACGCCGGTCGTCGCGGGGCTCTCGGGTCAGGTGAGCCTGGTGGCGGTCGGCGCCAACCTCCTGGTTGCTCCCGCGGTGGCGCCCGCCACCGTGCTGGGGCTGACCGGCGGGCTCCTCGGCCTCGTCTGGACGCCGTTCGGCGTGGTGGTGGCAGCGCCCGCCGCGTGGTCCGCCGGCTGGATCATCACGGTCGCCCGCTGGGGTGCCGACGTGCCGACCGCCGCCGTGGACTGGGGCACTGGTCTGGTCCCGCTCCTGGTGCTGAGCCTCCTGTGCGTCGCCGCGGTGCCGCTGGCGCCGCTGGTGCTGCGCCACCCGGTCACCACCCTCGCCTGCACCGGGTTGCTCGTGGTCGTGATGCTGGTCCGCCCGCCGTCGCCGGGGTGGCCGCCCCCGGGCTGGGTGCTGGCGGTCTGCGACGTCGGCCAGGGGACGGGCTGGTGCTCCGCGCCGGCCGGCACGCGGCGGTCGTCGTGGATGCCGGGCCGGATCCGGTCGCGATGGACTCCTGCCTCGACCGGCTGGAGGTCCGCTCCGTCCCGCTCCTGGTGCTCACCCACTTCCACGCCGACCACGTCGACGGCGTGGCCGGGGTGCTCGAGGGACGACAGGTGGGCGCGATCGAGGGACCGGCGCTGCTCGAGCCCGCGACCGGGGTGCACGAGGTGCAGGTCGCGTCGGGCCGAGACCCCGACCTGTCGTCGTACGGCGTGACCCGGCGGGTGGGCGAGGTGACCCTGCAGGCAGTGTGGCCACGGCCCGGGCGTCTGGGCGGCGGCCAGGACGAGAGCGCGCCCAACAACGCCAGCGTGGTGCTGCTCGCCGAGGCCGCGGGCCTGCGGATCCTGCTCACCGGGGACGTCGAGCCGTCGGCCCAGGCGTCGTTGGCGCGCGACCTCGCAGGACTGCGGGTCGACGTGCTGAAGGTGCCTCACCACGGCAGTCGGCACCAGGACCTCGACTGGCTGACGTCGCTCGGAGCCCGCATCGCGGTCGTGTCGGTGGGGGAGGGCAACGACTACGGCCACCCCGCCCCCGACCTGCTCCTCGCGCTGGCCGCTGCGGGGGCCCGCGTGTGGCGCACGGACACCGCGGGCGACGTGGTCGTCGTGGTGCGTGACGGCGAGGCGGGTGTCCTCACCCGCGACTAGGGTGAGCGCACCATGGCACGCACTCCTTCCGCCGCGCAGGTCCTCGGCCACGTCGTCCTGGTGACGGGCAAGGAGGAATATCTCTCCGCCCGCACCGTCGCCTCGGTCCGCGACGCGGTCCGCGCGCACGACGCCGACGCCGAGCTCGCCGAGTCGGCGGCCTCGGACCTCACGCTTGCCTCGCTGGGCGAGATGTCGGCGCCGTCGCTCTTCTCCTCGATCCGGTGCGTGATGGTCCGTGGACTGGAGGACCTGCCCGACGAGTCCGTCGACGGTCTGCTGGCCTACTGCGCGGATCCCGTCGACGACGTCGCCCTCGTGCTGGTGCACTCCGGTGGGCAGAAGGGGAGCGGGGTGCTGACCAAGCTGCGCAAGCTCGCCGCGGTCACCGAGGTGAAGTCGGAGGAGATCAGGGCCAGCGAGATGCCTGCCTTCGTGACCTCCGAGGTCGCCGGCCACGGAGCGAAGATCGATCCGGAGGCAGCGACCTTCCTCGTGCAGGCCGTCGGCACCGACCTCCGCTCGCTGGCGGCCGCCGCAGACCAGCTCACCCACGACTTCCCCGGCGAGCAGCTCACCGTCGAGAAGGTCCAGCGCTACTTCGGCGGACGTGCCGAGGCCAAGTCGTTCACCGTCGCAGACGCGGCCTTCGCGGGCAAGCGAGCGCTCGCGCTGGAGGAGCTGCGGTGGGCCCTCGACTCGGGCACCGCCGCCGTTCTGGTCACCTCGGCGATGGCGGCCTCCGCCCGGAGCCTGGCCCGCTACCTCGGATCGGCCCGCGGCGCGCGCGACGCCGACCTCGCACGCGATCTCGGGGTCCCGCCGTGGAAGGTCCGGACGGTCAGGGACCAGTCCCGCTCATGGAGCCCCGAGGGGATCTCCGCCGCGGTCCGCGCCGTCGCGGTCGCGGACGCCGACATCAAGGGTCAGGCCCACGACGCGTCCTACACGCTCGAGCGTCTCGTCCTCACCGTGGCCGGGCTGCGCGACTCACGCTGACTGCCGGGGACGCAGCCTTGAAATGCACGACACCCGCCACGAGGGGCGGGTGTCTGCTGGCCGGGTCGACCTGAGGGGACCGGCGTCAGAGCGACGCGGCCTTCTTGGCGATCGAGGACTTGCGGTTGGCGGCCTGGTTGTCGTGGATGACACCCTTGGCGGCAGCCTTGTCGAGCGCCCGCATGGCGTCGCGGCCCGCGGCGACGGCTGCGTCCTTGTCGCCACCCTCGCTGAGCTCGCGGAACTTGCGAACGGCGGTCTTCAGGCGTGACTTCACGGCCTGGTTGCGCACGCGCGCCTTCTCGTTCTGCTTGTTGCGCTTGATCTGGGACTTGATGTTCGCCACGTGTGGGTCCTCGGATGTTGTGGAGCTGGTCAGGATGAAAAGTCTGGTGCTGTCGGCTGCCTGGCAGACACATCCCGTCAGTGCGGGAGGGTCGGGCGCCGGACATGCAGTGCGAAAGACTACCGGCACGCGTCCCGAGCGCCCAAATCCGCCTACCGGGGGCGGCCCGCGCGGCTGCGCACGGCCTCCAGCATGCGTCTGGACTCCCGGACCCGGAAGTCGTTGAGCGTGGGCAGGTTGACGTCCACGGCGACGACCGGCGAGCCCAGCTCCTGCTCGACCCAGGTCCGCACCGGGGCGGGCGCGGCGCCGTAGGGCAGGCGTACGCCGACCGCCCGCGGAGCTGTCACGACCAGCCCCGGCGCTCCGAGAGCCAGTCCCAGCACACCTCGCCCTGCCAGCGCTGGTGGTCGCGCAGGTGGGGCGAGGTGTGCGGCACTGCGAGCGCCGACTGGGCGAAGAAGTAGCCGACGTAGAGCGCGAGGTTGATGTCGAACGCCTCGGGGCCGACATCGCGCAGCAGGCGCCTCGACTCGATGACCGCATCGACGTCGATCCCCTCGCCCCTCGGACCGATCAGGGCGGCGAACGAGTCGAACCAGTCCGCGCCGAGCACCGGCCAGTTCCAGTCGCAGATCAGGGCCCGACCGTCGGGTCCGATGAGGACGTTGTCGGAGCGGATGTCGGTGTGCACCACGGTGGCTCCGCCGACCACCTCGCGGTAGCGCCGGGCCAGCGCCTCGGCCTCGGCGAGGTGCGTGGGGTCCACGTCGGTGCGGCGCGCGCGGATGCCCGCCCACCCGTCGAGGAGCGGAGCGAAGTCGTCCTCGGCAGTGTCGAGGGTGAGGCCGGCGGGTGGCGGCGTGAGCGCGTCGGCCGCCAGCTCGAGGGCGTCGAGGAGCGCCTCGAGGTCGCCGACCTGCCACGGTCGGTGCGGCGCTCGGGCGGCGACGTACTCGATGCCGAGCACGACCCAGTCGTCGTCGAGGTGCCACAGCAGTCGCGGCGCCGGGGCGGTGACGGGCAGCGCGCCGAGCTTGCGGGCCTCCTCCCGGTAGGAGTCGGCGAAGACCTGCTGCGCCTTGACCGACGCGGCCTTCACGAAGTGTCGGCTGCCGTCGGCGCAGACCAGGACCGAGGCGAAGCCCGGCGTGAACCCGCTCGTCTGGGAGATCGCGGAGACCACCGGCGAGCCGCACTGCCGCTCGATCCACGCGCGCAGGTGTGGGGGGAGGAAGGGCCAGTCGAGGCGCCGCGCGGTCGTGCCGTGGGGAGCGGGGTAGGCGGCGACGGGCGAGCGGGGCATGGCGACATCCTTCCCCACCGCCACCGGTGGACTCGACCGGATATCTCGGTTGAGGCCGCCGGGGCCACGAGGTAGAACGGTCGTCGTGCCCGAGCTCGTCCTGCCGACCACCTCCGTCCGTGAGTCCTTCCTGGAGGCGATGGACGAGTTCGTCGCAGAGGGCGTGGAGCTCAGCCAGACGGCAGCCTGGATCGAGCACCACGCCCCCGGCTGGCAGGACCCCGACTCCTTTGCGACCTTCGTCGAGGCCGTCAGGGCGGACGCGCTGCCGCACACGCCCCGCCCGGCGTGGCACGTGCCGTGCACGACCCTGTGGTGGATCGACGGCGACGACTACCTCGGCCGGATCGCCATCCGCCACGTGCTCAACGACTTCCTCCTCGATGTCGGCGGTCACATCGGCTACGACGTGCGCCCCAGCCGTCGGCGCCAGGGACACGCCACCCGGATGCTCAGGAGCGCGCTGTCGTGGGCATCCACCCTCGGCATCGACACCGCCCTCGTGACCTGTGACGACGACAACGTGGGATCGATCCGCGTGATCGAGTCCGCCGGGGGCGTGCTGGAGGACGTGCGCGGGGTGAAGCGGCGCTACTGGGTGCCGACGTCGGCCTAGCCGCGAGCCGGGGGTCGCGGGTGGCAGGCCGCAGCCCAGACAGCACCGACCGCCTCGGCGGTGCGCTGCAGGTTGGCCGCCGCGTCCTCCATCGCCTCGGCACGTGAGACCACGTCCCGGGACGACGCTGAACACGGCGGTCATCCCGGCCGCGAGCAGGTCCTCGACGCCGTCACCCAGTGAGCCGGCCAGGGCGATGACGGGGATGCCGCGTTCGCGGGCACGGCGCATCACGCCGACCGGCGTCTTGCCGGACAGCGACTGCGCGTCCAGGCTGCCCTCGCCCGTCAGCACGAGGTCGGCGCCCTCGAGCAGCGCGTCGAGGTGCACCGCCTCGGCCACGATGTCGAAGCCGGGTCGCAGGCTTCCCCCCATGACTGCGAGCACGGCGAAGCCGATGCCTCCTGCAGCCCCGGCGCCGGGCGTCTCGGGATCCGCGGTGCACCCGGCGGCGGCCACCACGGCGGCGAAGTGGCCGCAGGTGCCGGTCGAGGACCGCGACGGTCGCCGCGTCGGCCCCCTTCTGCGGGCCGTAGACCGCCGCGGCACCCTGCGGGCCGGTGAGCGGGTTGTCGACGTCGCAGGCCGCCACGACCTCGCACCCGGTCAGGCCGGGATGGAGCCCGTCGGTCTCGATGCGGGCGATCGCGGTCGAGATCGCCACCACCGCCGATGACCTCGTCGCCCGTCGTCGTCGAGCAGCCGCACCCCGAGGGCGCGCAGCAGCCCGGCACCTCCGTCGGTGCTCGCGCTGCCACCGAGTCCGAGGATGATCCGGCGCGCGCCCAGGTCGAGCGCGGCGGCGACCAGCTCGCCCGTGCCGTACGACGTCGCGCGCGCGGCATCGCGGCGGGTCTCCGGGACGAGTGCGAGCCCGGTCGCGGCGGCCACCTCGACGACGGCGGTCAGGGTCCCCTCGCCACCCAGGACGCCGAGGTCCGCGGACACCGGATCGCCCAGGGGGCCGCTCACCTCGCGGCTCACGAGGCGCCCCCCGGTCGCCGCGACGAGGGCCGCGACGGTGCCCTCCCCGCCGTCGGCCAGCGGCACCACGTGGCACGTGCTGTCCGGAGCGCCACGCAGCCAGCCCAGTCCTCGATGGCCGCGGCAGCCTCCGGGCTGCTGAGGCTCTCCTTGAACGAGTCAGGGGCGATGATCGACGCGCACGTGGCCGACTCCTAGACGAACAGGGACAGGACGAAGACGACGGCGATGGTCGCGAGACCCATCACGCCGGTCGCGGCGGTCTGGGCGGCGTACGCCTGTTGCACGCTCATCCGGCTGAACTGGCTGACCACCCAGAAGTAGCTGTCGTTGGCGTGCGAGACCGTCATCGCGCCGGCGCCGATGGCCATCACGACCAGGACCCTGCCCGATGTCGCTGTCGAAGCCGAGGTCCCCGAGCAGCGGTGCGACCAGCACCGACGTGGTGACCAGGGCGACGGTCGAGGAGCCCTGGGCGGTCTTGAGGGCGGCCGCGATCAGGAACGGCACGAAGATGCCGATGCCGAGCTCGGAGAGCTGCTCGCCCAGGTAGGTGCCGACCGGCGTCGCCTTGATGACGGCACCGAAGGCGCCGCCGGCGCCGGTGATGAGCAGGATCGGAGCGGAGGCGGTGATGCCCTCGGTCACGCGCTCGTTGAAGCGCTGGTTGAAGCCGGAGCGGGGCAGCAGGGCCAGGGCACAGCCCAGGCCCACCAGCAGGGCGATGACGGGCAGGCCGAGGAAGCGCAGGGCGTCCGCGAGCGACGCCGTCGCCCAGCGGAGCCGTCGGGTAGGCCGCCACCGAGCCGAGCATGATGAGCAGGATCGGGACGAAGATGGGCGCGAACGAGGCCAGCGAGCCGGGCAGCGTGCCGAGCTCCTCGCGCAGCCGGCCGAACTCGGCGATGCGCGCCTCGACGTCCTCCGCCGAGACTCCCTCGGGGGTGCTGTTGCGGAAGCGCAGCGCCCAGAGGTTGCCGGCGAGGGCAGCGACGAGGGCGAGGGGCAGGCCGACCGCGATGACGAGGCCGAGCTGGTCGCCGAGGTCCGAGGCTGCCGGCGGCGGCGATCGGGCCGGGCGTGGGCGGGACGAGGGTGTGCGTGGCGAACAGGCCGGTGGCGAGGGCGACCGACATGGCGACCGAGGAGACCCGCTGGCGCGCCGCCATCGACTCCTTGAGCGAGTTGAGGATGACGTAGCCGGAGTCGCAGAACACCGGGATCGAGACGATGTAGCCGATGACGGACATGGTCACGGTCGGGAACCGCTGCCCGATCCGCTTCACGATCCAGTCGGCCATCGTGATCGCGGCGCCGGACTTGTCGAGCACGACGCCGATCACCGTGCCGAGGATGATCACCAGCCCGATCGTGCCGAGGGTCGAGCCGAATCCCGGGGTGACCACGGTGACCAGGCCGAGGGTCTCGCCGTCGTCGAGGAGCGGCAGCCCGAAGGCGAGGCCACCGAGCAGCGCGGTGAGCAGGAGCGCCATGAAGGGGTGGAGCTTGAGCACGCTGGCGGCGAGCACCAGGGCAACCACCAGGCCGATCAGCACGAAGACGTCCGACATCAGTCCTCCTCGGGTGACGGCGGTCACAGCGCTGCCGACGGCCCATCTTGGGACGTACGCGGTGATAGGGCCACCTGCGGCTCACCGAAAGGGTGAGGTGGACCGCTTGCCTACCTGGGGTCGCTGCCGTCCTCGGCTGCGACCGCCCGACCCGGCACGGGTGCGGCCCGGACTCGGGTCGCGGCCCCCACGCCGAGGACCGCGACCACGAGTCCGAGGAGCTGGAGCAGCGACAGGGTCTCGTCGAGGATCAGCCACGCCAGCACGGCCGTCACGGGTGGGCTGAGGAAGAACAGGCTCGCGGCGGCACCCGAACCCCCGCGCAGCACGAGCAGTGACAGCAGCACCATCCCGATGATCGAGTTGACGACCGCCAGGTAGAGCACGGCGACGATCGTCTCCCGGCCGTCGGTGACCGGCCAGGCGCCCTCGGTGACCCGGCCGAGCACGAGCAGCGGAGGTGCCGACACGGCGAACTGGACGGCCGCCGACCAGAGCAGGTCGGGCGCGGCGCCGATCCACCGCTGGCCGAGCGTCCCGAGGCTCAGGGTGAGCATGCTGAGGCCGCCGACGAGGACGGCGACCGGCCCACCGGCGTGGCCCAGGTCGGCGCCCAGGACCAGCAGCACACCCACCACGCCGACGACGAAGCCGACGACCTGGACCCGCGTGACCCGCTCGCCGAGGAGGCCGGCGGCGAGCAGGGCGGTGAGCACCGGGCTCAGGGCGTGGAACAGCGAGGCCAGGGTCGCGCCGAGGCCGAGGTCGAACGCGACGTACATCAGGCCGAACTGCAACCCGTTCATCACCAGGCCGACGACGGCCACCCGCCCGAGGGTGGCGCGGTCCACCCGGGTGGGCCGTCGCAGCGCCAGGGCCAGGGCGGCCGCGAGCACCGCGGCGATCACGAACCGCCACCCGAGCACCGAGAACGGCGCGGCGGCGCGCACCGCGGCCGGCCCCGAGATGTAGCCCGAGGACCACACGAGCACGAAGGCGGCGGCCGGGAGGAGCGGGAGGTGGGTCGCACGGGCCGGCCGGGTCACCCCGGCACGCTAACGCGCCGGTTCGTTGGGGCCAGCCCCGCGTGGGAGAATGCCCCCACCCCGTCGTCGTACAGCTGAAAGCAGTCCGTGAGCCTCAAGAACGCGCCCAAGCCTGGCTCGACCGACCCGTCGATCATCCGCAACTTCTGCATCATCGCGCACATCGACCACGGCAAGTCGACGCTGGCCGACCGGATGCTGCAGCTGACCGGAGTGGTCGACGAGCGGGCGGCGCGTGCCCAGTACCTCGACCGCATGGACATCGAGCGCGAGCGCGGCATCACGATCAAGTCGCAGGCGGTCCGGATGCCGTGGACGGTGCCGGTGGACAACGAGGCGGGCGCCGAGCCGGGCACCTACGTCCTCAACATGATCGACACCCCCGGCCACGTCGACTTCACCTACGAGGTCTCGCGCTCGCTCGAGGCCTGTGAGGCCGCGGTCCTGCTGGTCGACGCGGCCCAGGGCATCGAGGCGCAGACGCTTGCCAACCTCTACCTCGCGATGGGTGCCGACCTCGACATCATCCCCGTGCTCAACAAGATCGACCTGCCCGGCGCGATGGTGGACAAGTACGCCGCCGAGCTGGCCGGCCTGGTCGGCTGCGAGCCCGAGGAGGTGCTGCGGGTCAGCGCCAAGACCGGGGTCGGCGTGGCCCACCTGCTCAACGAGATCGTGCTCCAGACCCCGGCCCCGGTCGGCGACCCGGACGCCCCGCCGCGGGCCCTGATCTTCGACTCCGTCTACGACACCTACCGCGGCGTGGTCACCTACGTCCGCGTGATCGACGGCAAGCTCACCCACCGCGACCGGATCAAGATGATGTCGACCGGCGCCGTGCACGAGATGCTCGAGGTCGGCGTGATCAGCCCGGAGCCGGTCAAGGCCGCGGACCTCGGCGTCGGCGAGGTCGGCTACCTCATCACCGGGGTGAAGGACGTGCGCCAGTCCCGCGTGGGCGACACGGTCACCAGCCAGCACCACGGCGCGACCGACGCCCTCAGCGGTTACAAGCACCCCAACCCGATGGTCTACTCCGGGCTCTACCCCATCGACGGCGACGACTACCCGACGCTTCGCGACGCCCTCGAGCGCCTGCAGCTCAACGATGCTGCGCTCACCTTCGAGCCCGAGACCTCCGGGGCCCTCGGCTTCGGCTTCCGCATCGGCTTCCTCGGCCTGCTCCACATGGAGATCACCCGCGACCGCCTCGAGCGCGAGTTCGACCTCGACCTCATCTCGACCGCCCCCAACGTGGTCTACGAGGTGCTCATGGAGGACGGGAGCGAGATCGTGGTGACCAACCCGAGTGAATATCCCGAGGGCAAGATCTCCGAGGTCCGCGAGCCGGTCGTGAAGGCGACGATCCTCAGTCCGAGCGACTACATCGGCACGATCATGGAGCTGTGCCAGACCAAGCGGGGCAACCTGCAGGGCATGGAATACCTCTCCGAGGACCGCGTCGAGATGCGCTACACCCTGCCGATGGGCGAGATCGTCTTCGACTTCTTCGACCAGCTCAAGTCGCGCACCAAGGGCTATGCCTCCCTCGACTACGAGCGCTCCGGCGAGCAGGCCGCCGACCTGGTCAAGGTCGACATCCTGCTCCAGGGCGAGCCGGTCGACGCGTTCTCGGCGATCGTGCACAAGGACGCGGCCTACGGCTACGGCGTGATGATGGCCGGCAAGCTCAAGGAGCTCATCCCGCGCCAGCAGTTCGAGGTGCCGATCCAGGCCGCGATCGGGGCCCGGGTGATCGCCCGCGAGAACATCCGCGCCATCCGCAAGGACGTCCTCGCCAAGTGCTACGGCGGAGACATCTCGCGCAAGCGCAAGCTGCTGGAGAAGCAGAAGGCCGGCAAGAAGCGGATGAAGAACATCGGCACCGTCGAGGTGCCGCCGGAGGCGTTCATCGCCGCCCTCTCGACCACCCAGCCGACCGAGAAGGCCGGCAAGAAGTAGTGGGCGAGCTGGCCCGCGCCGCCGACGACGCGTGGCGGATCAGCCTCGCGGACGTCGACCGCGACGGTCGGCTCCCGACCCTCGCCGGACGCACGCTCCTGCTCACCGTCGTGGACGGCCCGGTCCTGGCGATCGTCCTGGACGGCGAGACGCATGTGGTGGAGCCCCACCGCCCCTTCGCCCTCACCGGGGACGCGGCCGTGACGGTGTCGGCGCCCGATGGTGCCGTGCGCGTCCTCGACGTGAGCGTCGACCCGCAGCTCGTCCGGCCGATCGTCACGGTGCTCGAGCTGGGCCGCACCTCGGTCCTGCCGCTGGCCGAGGACCAGGCGGCCTATGTCGTCAAGGGTGCCGCAGCATCGAGCCTGGTCGTCGGGCCGGGCGAGGTGGAGGGTCGGTGCACCGTCGCGGTCATCACCCTCCGTCGATGAGGTCTGCGGGCTCTCAGCCGCGCATCGGGCCACCGGGACGGCCGTAGGCCTCGGCCACGATCTCCGCCACCACGGACAGGGCGATCTCGCCCGGCGCCTTGCCGCCAAGGTTGTGACCGGCCGGGACGTGCAGGGTGGAGATGTCGACGCCCTCCTCGGCGAGCTCGTCGGCGATGGCCACGGCCCGGCGTCGGCTCGCCATCATCGCGACGTAGGACGCCTGAGAGGCGAGCGCGGCCCGCAGGACAGCGGGTGCGTCCGGCGCGTCGTGGTCGCACAGCACCACCGCGTCGCCCGGACGCGGATCGAGCCCTGGACCACCGTCGTCGATCGACTCGACCACCACGTCGCGCCCGAGCGCCGACGCGATGGTCGCGATGGCCCGCGAGATCGGGTTGTCGCTCAGGACCAGGATCCGGCCGTGCTCGGGCTGGTCGTCCGACCACGGCTGCTGACGCTCGACGGGCTCGCTCATGCCTCACCCTAGGCTTGCAGCATGTCCGTCACCATCCCGCAGGGACTGCTGTCCCGGCGGGACCTCGGGCCGGACTGGTCGCGCTGGCTCGATCGGCTGCCGCGGCTGGTCGACGACCTCCTGGACGAGTGGCAGCTCCACCCGAGTGCCGGTCCGTTGCACGGCTTCTGCTCGCTGGTCGTGCCGGTCCGCGACGCCGACGGCACGGCGGCGGCCCTCAAGGTCACCTTCGACGGAGACGATGAGTCGCGGCACGAGGGCCTCACCCTGCAGCACTGGGGCGGGCGGGGTGCCGTACGACTCCTGCGCGCCGACCCTCGTCGGCGTGCGCTGCTGCTGGTCTGGATGCCCGGCACCGACCTGGGCGACGCGTGGGACGTCGAGGCGTGCGAGGTGGTCGGCGGTCTCTACGCTCGGCTCCACATACCCGCGATGCCACAGCTGACGAGCGTGGGGTCCTACGTCGAGCGCTGGCTGGACGAGCTGACCGCCCTCGGGCGCGACGTGCCCATCCCGCGGCGCCACGTCGAGCAGGCTCTCTCCCTCGGGCCTGACCTGATCGCTGCGGACGGCACGCGGTCGGTCGTCGTGCACGGGGACCTCCACTACGCCAACGTGATGGCGGACGGAGCCGGGCAGTGGCTGGCCATCGACCCCAAGCCGATGAGCGGCGACAGGCACTACGAGCCGGCGCCGATGCTGTGGAACCGTATGGACGAGCTGGCCGGCCCCGGGGCGGTGGGATCGGTGCGCGACGGCCTGCGACGTCGTTTCCACGCCCTCGTCGACGCGGGCGGTCTCGACGAGGCGCGGGCCCGCGACTGGGTCGTCGTCCGCATGGTCCTCAACGCCGGCTGGAGCGTCCACGACGCTCGTCAAGCCGGCCGTCGGCTCACCACCGACGAGCAGGCGTGGATCACCCGGTGCATCGCGATCACCAAGGCCGTCCAGGACTGAGGTCGGCTCCGTGGCCCTCTGCGGCGAATTGATCGGGGTGTTTGCTACCGCTCGGTAAACATCGTGATCTAGGTTACAGCCAGTCAGCAGCACCCCCACGCTGTGTGACGCCTCGCGTCACGCTCCGACAACTGAGTAGGTACCGCAGATGCCGATCACCATCGACACCGCCTTCCTCGAGACGATGCCGGCCAACGTGGCCGTCCAGTTCTTCGACCGGGTCGCCGCCTCCGGCGACAGCGAGGCGTTCCGGTTCCCGCGCGGGGACGCCTGGGAGTCCGTCACCTGGAAGCAGGCCGGCGACCGCGTCGAGGCGCTCGCTGCCGGACTCATCGCGCTCGGCCTGGAGTCCGAGCAGCGGGTCGGCATCGCCTCCGGCACACGCTACGAGTGGATCCTCGCTGACCTCGCGATCATGTGTGCCGCCGGGGCCACGACGACGGTCTACCCGAGCACCAACGCCGAGGACACCGTCTACATCCTCGCCGACTCCGAGAGCCGCGTCGTCTTCGCCGAGGACGACGAGCAGGTCGCCAAGCTCACCGCACACCGCTCCGAGCTGCCCCACGTCACCAAGGTCATCACCTTCGACGGTGCGGGCGACGGTGACTGGGTCATCTCCCTCGACGACCTCGCCGCGCTGGGTGCCGCGAAGCTCTCCGAGCAGCCCGACGTCGTGCGTACGACGTCGCAGGCGATCGCGCCCGACCAGCTCGCCACCCTGATCTACACCTCCGGCACCACCGGTCGCCCCAAGGGTGTGCGGCTGCGTCACTCGTCGTGGGTCTACGAGGGTGAGGCGATCCGCGCGCAGGGGATCCTGTCCGAGAGCGACCTGGAGTTCCGCTGGCTGCCGATGGCGCACTCCTTCGGCAAGGTGCTCATGTCGACGCAGATGGCCTGCGGCTTCGCCGCTGCGATCGACGGCCGCGTCGAGAAGATCGTCGACAACCTGGGTGTCGTGAAGCCGACCTTCATGGGTGCGGCACCCCGCATCTTCGAGAAGGCACACGGCCGGATCGTCACGATGCAGGCGGCCGAGGGCGGCGCCAAGGAGAAGCTGTTCAAGGCCGCCTTCGCCACCGGGCTCGAGGTGGAGCGACTCAAGCGCGAGCAGAAGTCGGTCCCGATCGCGCTCAAGGTCAAGCACGGCGTGTTCGACAAGCTGGTCTTCAGCAAGGTGCGCGCCCGCTTCGGCGGCAACGTCCGGTTCTTCATCTCCGGTGCCGCGGCGCTCAACCGCGACATCGCCGAGTGGTTCGGCGCAGCCGGCATCACCATCCTCGAGGGTTACGGCCTCACCGAGACCTCGGCAGGCTCGTTCGTCAACCACCCCGACCGCAACAAGTTCGGCACGGTCGGCCCGGTGTTCCCCGGCAGCGAGGTCAGGCTCGGCGACAACGACGAGATCATGATCAAGGGCCCCGGCGTCATGGACGGCTACCACAACCTTCCCGAGGAGACCGCCCGGACGCTGACCTCCGACGGCTGGCTGCACACCGGGGACAAGGGTGCTCTCGACGCGGACGGCCACCTGGTGATCACCGGACGCATCAAGGAGCTCTTCAAGACCTCCGGCGGCAAGTACATCGCGCCCCCGGCCATCGAGTCGAAGTTCAAGGCGGTCTGTCCCTACGCGAGCCAGTTCATGGTGTTCGGCGAGGAGAAGAACTACGTCGTCGCCCTCGTCACCCTCGACCCCGACGCGATGGCCGGCTGGGCCGAGTCCCACGACTTGGGCGGGGCGTCCTACACCGAGGTGGTGCAGTCCGAGGCCGCGCAGGCGATGGTCGCCGACTACATCGCGGACCTCAACAGCCACCTCAACCGCTGGGAGACCATCAAGAAGTGGACGCTCCTCGACCACGACCTCACGGTCGAGTCGGGTGAGCTCACCCCCTCGATGAAGGTCAAGCGCAACGTCGTGCAGACCAACCACCAGGAGCTCATCGACCAGATGTACGCCTGAGGTCCGGGAGTGCTCGCGGGGCACGCGTGGTTGGATACCCGCGTGTCCCCCGCGCAGCCCGACGGCGACGTCGCCCCCGAGGACGGCCTGCTGCCCGACGAGGCATGGGCCGAGTTCGGCAACAAGCCCTTCGGCCTCTACGTGCACGTGCCGTTCTGCAGCGTGCGCTGCGGCTACTGCGACTTCAACACCTACACCGCCTCCGAGCTCGGCGACGAGGTCGGCGCCAGCCGGTCGACGTACGCCGAGGCGGCGATCCGCGAGATCCGCTTCGCGCGCAAGGTGCTGGGCCACCGGGACGTCACGATCGACACGATCTTCTTCGGCGGCGGCACCCCGACGCTGCTGAAGCCGGCAGACCTCGGCGCCATCGTGGCCAGCGCCGCCGCGGAGTTCGGGCTCGCCGACGGCGTCGAGGTCACCACCGAGGCCAACCCCGACAGCGTCGCGGCCTGGGACCTCGAGGAGCTGCGCACCGCAGGCTTCAACCGGGTCAGCTTCGGGATGCAGTCGGCCGTCGACCACGTGCTGCTCACCCTCGACCGCACCCACGACCCGATGCGGGTGCCGGCCGCGGTGGAGTGGGCCCGTCAGGCAGGGTTCGACAACGTCAGCCTGGATCTCATCTACGGCACGCCGGGGGAGTCGCTGACCGACTGGGAGACCTCGGTCGAGGCAGCCCTGGCCTGCCGACCCGACCACATCTCGGCCTACTCGCTGATCGTCGAGGACGGCACCGCCCTGGCCCGCCAGGTGCGGCGCGGTGAGGTCCCGATGACGGACGAGGACGACCTCGCCGACAAGTACCACCTCGCCGACGAGCGGTTCACCAAGGCCGGCATGGGCTGGTACGAGGTGTCCAACTGGGCGACCTCGCCCGAGAACTGGTGTCGGCACAACATGCTCTACTGGACGGGCGGGCACTGGTGGGGCATCGGGCCGGGGGCGCACTCCCACGTGGGCGGGACCCGGTGGTGGAACGTCAAGCACCCCACGGCCTACGCCGAGCGCCTGGGCCGCGGTGTGTCACCGGCTCTCGCCCGTGAGGTGCTCGGCTTCCGCGACCAGAAGGTCGAGCGCATCCTGCTCGAGATCCGCCTGGTGGAGGGCCTGCCTGTCTCGGTGCTCGGGGCCACCGGTCGCTCCCAGGTCGCTCGCCTCGTCGCCGAGGGTCTGGTCGAGCTGGCCACCGAGAGGCTGGTGCTCACCCAGCGCGGTCGGCTCCTGGCCGACGCCGTGGTGCGCGACCTCGTCGACTGAGGGCTCCGCGCACCGCACGGGCGAGCAGGCGGCTACGGATGGGTGGTGAAGTCGATGAGCTCCTCGACCCGTCCGAGCAGCGCGGGATCGAGGTCGGCGTAGGAGCTCACCCGGCCGAGGATGTGCTTCCAGGCGCGGGCGATGTCGGTCTGGTTGCGGTGCGGCCAGCCGAGCTGCTGGCACGTGCCGGTCTTCCAGTCGATGCCCCTGGGGACGTGGGGCCACCGGGCGATGCCCAGCCGGTCGGGCTTGACCGCCTGCCACACGTCGATGAACGGGTGCCCGACGACGAGCACGTGCTTGCCGACGGGGGAGCGCGCGATGCCCTGCGCGATCCGCGCCTCCTTCGACCCCGGGACCAGGTGGTCGACCAGGACGCCGACGCGCCGCTGCGGGCCGGGCCTGAAGTCACGCAGGTGGTCGGCGAGGTCGTCGACGCCTCCCAGGTATTCCACGACGACGCCCTCGATCCGCAGGTCGTCGCCCCAGACCTTCTCGACGAGCTCGGCGTCGTGGCGCCCCTCGACGAAGATCCGGCTGGCCCGGGCCACCCGCGCCGTGGCGCCCGCGACCGCGATCGAGCCGGACGCCGTACGCGTGGGGGCGGCGGGGGCGCCGGCTCGCACCGGGCGGGTGAGGATGACCGGCCTGCCCTCGAGCAGGAAGCCGGGTCCGAGGGGGAACGTACGACGCTTGCCGCGCCGGTCCTCCAACGTCAGCGTGTCGATGTCGCGGTCGACCGCGACGACCTCGCCGCACCAGTCGGTGGTGATCTCCTCGACCACCATGCCGAGCTCGGTCGGGACCTCGACGGCGCGACCCCGGGCGGGCACGCGCCAGTCGCCGGAGAGGACGTCGGTTCCATAGCGATCCTGAGGCACCGGGCCACGGTAAGGATCCGGGAGCCGGCATGGCGGGAGGCCACGCCGGGGATCACTGCCCGGCGCCGCCCCCGGTCTCGGTGTCGCCGTCCTGGTCCGGAGCCGTGCTCGCGCCGTCGTCGTTGCCCAGGTCCTCCTGGGTGGCGTCCATCTCCAGCTCCTCGCGGCTCTTGGTCTCCTCGGCGTCAGGGTCGAGCGGCTCCGCGAGCGGGTTGTCCTCGCCGGGTTGCAGGTCCTCGGGGAGCTGGTCGTCGGAGACGCCCCCCAGTGTGGCGGAGTCCGGGGAGGCCGTGTCGCCGGTGTGGTCCGCGTCGGCCGGGCTGGTGCCCGCCTCGGACTGCGGGGGCTCGGTGGAGGCGGCAGGGTCGGTCGGGGTGTCGCTGCTCTCGGTCATCATCCAGTCCTACCGGCCTCGGGCGCCCACGACCAGCCCCGTCGGGGTGTGCCAACCGTCCCCTGGGTGTCGTCAGGCCAACGGGAGCTGCTTCTGGTGGCGCGGGAGGTGCTCGTAACCCCGTCGGACGGCGCTCTCGAGCCGATCGCGGTCCCAGGGCCACTCACCCTCGGCAAGCGCGCGCGACTGCGGGACGCCACTGGCGGCGAGGCCGCGGATCGTCTCGGCGATCACGCCGAGCTCGAAGCGCTGGTCCTGCACGAAGTCCCGGTCCACGACCGTGCCGTGTCCGGGCACCACGACAGTGGCATCGCCCGTCAGCTCCAGGACCAGGTCGAGCGTCGCGGGCCACTCCAGGGGCCACGAGTCGTCGCCGATGAACGGCGGGTCCGACTCCTCGATCAGGTCGCCCCCCACCAGGACGTCGGCGTCAGGCACCCGCACGACGAGGTCGCCGGCGGTATGGCCGCGGCCGGGGTGGATCAGCTCCACGGCGCGGTCGCCGAGGTCGATCTGCACGGCGGAGGAGAAGGTGTGGGTGGGCACACGGACCTCGGTGGCGAGGATCTCCTCGCGACGCGGGTCGTCGGTGCGGGCGGCGTAGGACTCGACGGTGCGGGCCGACGAGACGTGAGTGTGGTCCCGCGCCCACTCGGTGGCGTGGATGGGCATCTCGCCGAACTGCTCGATCATCGTCGCGTTGCCGAAGTGGTGGTCCCAGTGCTCGTGGGTGTTGACCAGTCCGGTCAACGGGCCGGCGCCGAGCCGCCGCAGATCGTCGGCGACGATGCGTGCCTGCGCGGCGGAGCCGTGGGTGTCCACCATGAGCAGCCCGTCGGAGCCGCCGACGAGGGTGATGTTGACGTGCATCCAGTCGTAGTGCGCCACCCAGACCCGTGGGGCGACCTCCGTGAAGTCGGGCATGCTCGCGACACTACGGCCTGCTAGTAGAGTTGGCACTCCTGTCAGACGAGTGCCAGCGAGGAGGTCCTGATGGTCGACGACCGCAAGCTCGACGTGTTGCGCGCGATCGTCGAGGACTACGTCGCCACCGAGGAGCCCGTGGGCTCCAAGGCGCTCGTGGAGCGGCACGGACTGGGCGTCTCCCCGGCGACGGTGCGCAACGACATGGCGGCGCTGGAGGAGGAGGGCTACATCCACCAGCCCCACACCAGCGCCGGCCGGGTGCCGACGGACAAGGGCTATCGCCTCTTCGTCGACAAGCTCGCCACCCTCAAGCCGATGAGCATGGCCGAGCGACGAGCGATCTCGACGCTGCTCGACGGTGCGGTCGACCTCGACGACGTGGTGCGGAAGTCCGTGCGGTTGCTGAGCCAGCTGACCCGCCAGGTCGCGATCGTGCAATACCCCTCGCTCTCGCGCTCGACGGTCCGCCACGTCGAGCTGGTCGCGCTGACCGCGACGCGTGTGATGGTGATCCTGATCCTCAGCACGGGTCGGGTCGAGCAGCGGCTGGTCGAGCTGGACACCGAGCTCGCCGACACCGAGCTCGCCGACCTCCGGGCCGCGGTCAACTCGGTGAGCGCGGGGGTGCAGATCGCTGCTGCTGCGGCGGCGGTCGTGGCCCTGCCCGAGGGCGTACGCCCCGAGCACGTCGCGTCGACCCGCGCGATCGCGACCGTCCTCGCCGACGCGATGTCCGACCACCGCAGCGACGAGCGCGTCGCGGTCAGCGGCACCGCCAACCTGGCCCGCTACGGCGACTTCGACACCGCCGTGCGCCCGCTGCTCGAGGCGCTCGAGGAGCACGTCGTGCTGCTCAAGCTGCTGGGGGAGTCGGGCGTCGACGCGGTGACCGTGCGGATCGGGCACGAAGGCCCCTACTCACAGCTTGCCGCGACCAGCGTCGTGGCCACCGGCTACGGCCCGCAGGAGTTCCACCTCGGCTCCCTGGGCGTCGTCGGCCCCACCCGGATGGACTACCCCGGATCCATGGCAGCCGTACGCGCCGTCGCGCGCTACGTCTCGCGGATCCTCGATGAAGGAAACCAGTGACCCAGGACCCCTACGAGATCCTCGGCGTCTCCCGTGACGCCAGCGCCGACGAGATCAAGAAGGCCTACCGCAGGTTGGCCCGACAGCTGCACCCCGACGTCAACCCGGATCCCGAGACCCAGGGCCGGTTCAAGGACGTCTCGCGCGCCTACGAGGTGCTCAGCGACCCCGGCAAGCGCCAGGCCTACGACCGGGGCGGCGACGCCTTCAGCCAGGGCTTCGGCGGAAACGGCCAGGGGTTCTCGTTCACCGACATCATGGACGCGTTCTTCGGCGGCGGCGGAGGTGGAGCCGCCGGTGGTGGCGGCACCCGAGGCCCGCGCTCGCGCGCGCGGCGCGGCCAGGACGCGCTGATCCGCCTCGACGCCACCCTGGCGGAGGCCGCGTTCGGGGTCACCCGTGAGCTGAAGGTCGACACCGCGCTCACCTGCGAGACCTGCGAGGGCCAGGGCACCGCTCCCGGCACCCACCCGGTCGCCTGCGAGACCTGCCACGGGCAGGGCGAGGTCGCGGTCGTGCAGCGCTCGTTCCTCGGCGAGATCCGCACCCTGCGGCCCTGCGCGGCGTGCCGCGGCTACGGGTCGGTCATCCCCGACCCGTGCCGCGAGTGCTCCGGTGACGGCCGGGTGCGCACCCGCCGCACCCTGACGGTGAAGATCCCGGCCGGCGTCGACCACGGCACCCGTGTCCAGCTCGCGAGCCAGGGCGAGGTCGGGCCCGGGGGCGGACCAGCCGGCGACCTCTACGTCGAGATCCACGTCGAGCCGCACCAGACCTTCACCCGCCATGGCAACGATCTCCACACCACGATCTCCCTGCCGATGACGGCGGCGGCGCTGGGCACCCAGCTGACGTTGCCGCTGCTCGAGGCCGACGTCGCCTTCGGCGAGTCCGACACCTCGACGTCCTTCGACCTCGAGGTCAAGCCGGGCACCCAGTCCGGGACCGAGCAGGTCATCCGTGGTTTCGGCGTGCCGAGCCTGCGCGGCGGACGCGGCGACCTGGTCGTGAGCATCTCCGTCGACACCCCGACCCGCCTCGACCCCCGGCAGGAGGAGCTGCTGCGCGAGCTGGCGGCGATCCGCGGCGAGGAGACCCCGGACGGTCAGGTCGAGGCGCCCCACACCTCGATGTTCGGTCGGCTTCGCAGCGCCTTCCAGGGCTGACCCGTGTCGCTCCCGCTGCACCTCGTCGAGTCCCTCGACGGCGTGACGGCGGGCTCGGTCGTCGAGGTGAGCGGTGACGAGGCCCACCACGCGGTCGCCGTACGCCGACTGCGCGAGGGCGAGCAGGTGGCGCTGACCGACGGCCTCGGCACCTCGGTCACCGGGTCCGTCGCGTCCACGGGCAAGCGCGTCTTCACCGTGCGGGTGGATTCGCTCGCTCATCTCACCCGCCCCGAGCCCGCCATCACCGTCGTGCAGGCGCTGCCCAAGGGGGAGCGCGGTGAGCTCGCCGTCGAGGTCCTCACCGAGGTCGGGGTGGACCGGATCGTCCCGTGGGCCGCCTCGCGCTCGGTCGCGGCCTGGAAGGGCGAGCGGGCCGTGAAGTCGCACGCCAGGTGGCAGGCCACTGCACGTGAGGCCGCCAAGCAGTCCCGCCGGTCCTGGCTGCCGACCGTCTCAACCCTGGCCTCGACCGCCGACGTGGTCGCGCTCATCGGTGGGGCCGACCTGGCGGTGGTGCTGCACGAGGACGCCACAGCAGCGCTCAGCGCGCTCGAGGTACCGGCCTCCGGTCGCATCGTGGTCGTCGTCGGACCGGAGGGCGGCATCGCCCCTGACGAGCTCGCCGCCTTCGCGGACGCAGGCGCGAGGTCGGTACGCCTCGGCGCGGAGGTGCTGCGGACCTCGACCGCCGGGGTGGTCGCGGTCGCGGCGCTGCTGACGCGGACGGTCCGCTGGGGTTAGGGCGTCGGATCACCGGCGTCCGGCACTCCTCAACCCCCGATGCGGATCGTCTTCGTGTCGATCGACGGACCGTTGCCCTCGGCTCCGCCGGACGGGTCGTCGGTCTCGCACTGGACGACGGCCTCGCCGGTGACCCCGGCGAGCGGGAGGTCCACCTCGAAGGCGAAGAGCCGGTCCTCCATCCAGCCGTCGGACTGGTAGCCCTCGAGCGCGACCTCCTGACCATCCACGATCAGCCGGCAGGGTCCGCTCGCCTCGAACGAGTTGGCCACGCCGGTGACGGTCAGGGTGTCACCGGTGACGGTGTCGCCCTCGGCGGGCGAGGTGATGTTGACGAGGTTGAGGGTGCGCAAGGCGCTGGCCGCGCGCAGGGGGCGGCCGGTCGGCAGCCCGAACAGCCCGGCGTCGGTGTCGGGGCGCTCGATCACCACCGGGAGCCGCTCCTGCTGGACGCCCTGGAGCGTGTAGACGAGCTGCTGGAGGGCGAGGCGAGCGCCGCGGCGCGACATGCCGTCCGGTCGTGCGGTGAAGGCGTCGGACGGGACCTGGACCAGCAGGACGCCGTCGGTCGCGGTCACGGAGGAGATCTCGACCTGCGGCCACAGCGTGCGGTAGTCGGCATCCGCGGGCGCGCCGCCGCCGGCCACGATGCGTGCGGCCTCCGTCAGCGGGTCGCCCTCCACGCGCTGGAACTCCCGGAAGAGCGCTGCGCCGCGGGGTCCGTCGCCGGCGAAGTAGACCGGCACCGCCGTGCCGGACTGCCCGGAGGTCGGCTCCGAGGTCGGCTCCGAGGTCGGCTCGGCCGTGGGGTCCGGGGTGGGTTCGGCGGTCGGCTCACCCGAGGGCTCAGGGGTGTTCGTACCGGACGCCGGCCGCGGGTCTTCCTGGTCGCTGCAGGAGGCGAGCGTCAGCGTGGTCGCGACCACGGCGACGCTCGCGCCTACCCAGCGGCGGAGGGACGGGCGGCGGGTAGGGAGGCTCATGATCGCCACGGTAGTTGGACGCGCACCCACCTCGACCGGTTACACGCCGAGGCGTGAGGACCTAGGCTCGGACGATGAGCGACACGTCCGACGCCTGCATCTTCTGCACCATCGTCGCCGGTGAGATCCCTGCGGAGGTGCTCGGCAGCACCCAGCACGCGATCGCCTTCAAGGACCTCGACCCGCAGGCGCCGTTCCACGCGCTCGTCGTGCCGGTCGACCACCACGAGAACGCCGCGGCGTCGGCCGCGGCCGATCCGGCCGTCATCGGTCATCTCGTGACGCTGGCCGACGAGGTGGCCAGGGCCTCGGGCAACGCTGAGTACCGCCTGATCGCCAACACCGGCAGCGGGGCCGGGCAGAGCGTCTTCCACACCCACTTCCATGTGCTCGGGTCGACATCCGCCATGACCGAGTCCTTGATCTGATCCTCCCGAGATGACCCGCCCCAGATGATCCGCCCGAGATGACCCGCAACCGCGCCGCCCTCGCTGCCCTGCTGGCAGGCGTGCTGCTCACGCTGTCCGGCTGCGGCGGCGCCGCGGGCACCCGGCCCAGCGTCACGCAGCCCGCGGGCACCCCGTCGACCGCCGCGGACCCACCCGTCGCCGGGGACGCCGCGGGTCAGTCTCACGGCAGTCACGACGCAGAGCCTGCCGCGTCCCGGCCGCTGCGGGCGGGAGAGACGCGTACGACGATTGCGATGCCCGGCAGCTACACCCCGTCCGCGCCCTACGGCACCGGTGCCGACGACTACCGGTGCTTCCTCCTCGACCCCGGGCTGGACAGCGGCGCCTGGCTGACCGGGACCCAGGTGCTGCCGGGCAACCCGGAGGTCGTGCACCACGTGATCCTCTTCCAGGTGCCGCCGGCCCAGGTCGCTGCAGCCGTGGCCAAGGACGCGGCCGAGGAGGACGAGGGCTGGACCTGCTTCGGTGGCACCGGGCTGGACCAGTTCACCGACGTCGACGACGCCTCCTGGCTCGGCGCCTGGGCGCCCGGCGGGCAGGAGTCGGTCGTCAAGCCCGGCTTCGGGGTCCGGCTCGCCAAGGGCAGCCGGATCGTGATGCAGGTGCACTACAACCTCGCCGCCGGCCAGCAGCCCGACACCTCCGCCGCGCAGCTGCGCCTGGCTCCGGGCAAGCGCCCCTACCAGGCGCTGAGCACGATGCTCCTGCCCGGTCCGGTCGAGCTCCCGTGCCGGGCCGAGTACGCCGACGGCGAGCTCTGCGACCGCGCCGCGGCCGTGGCCGACGTCAAGGAGCGCTTCGGCGCCGAGGGCAACACCGCCGACGTCCTCTACTTCCTCTGTGGTGGAGAGCCTGAGGCCGGTACCGAGCAGTCCTGCCTGCGCACCCTCGGCGCTCCGCTGACCATCCACGGCGTCGCGGGGCACATGCACCTGCTGGGACGCTCGATCAAGATCGAGGTCAACCCCGGGACACCCCGGGCCCGCACCATCCTCGACATCCCTGTGTGGGACTTCGACGACCAGGGGAGCCGGCCGATCGAGCCGGTCCGGCTCGAGGCCTTCGAGCAGGTCGAGGTGACCTGCACGCACGTGCAGTGGTTGCGCGACAGGCTGCCCGCCTTCGAGGGCCAGCCGGACCGCTACGTGGTGTGGGGCGAGGGCACCACCGACGAGATGTGCCTCGGGATGCTGCAGGTCACGCGCGGCTGAGCCCCGATCGCCAGCCGGGTGGGCCGCGGGCCACCCGCTCGGTAGCATGGAGGAGCTTCGCCACCGACCCGGAAGGCAGCCCGACACGGGCCTCCATGAC
Organism: uncultured Actinomycetota bacterium; assembly: GCA_963806925.1. Classification (GTDB taxonomy): domain Bacteria; phylum Actinomycetota; class Actinomycetes; order Propionibacteriales; family Nocardioidaceae; genus Nocardioides. The sequence continues at coordinate 212,628 of CAWEAI010000005.1, forward strand.
TGACAACCGCAGCACGCCTCGCAGTGACTCCGTGCGGGAGGGCCACGAGGACACCCCGACCCACACGGTCGTCGTGCCCAACAGCATCGACATGGTCTCGGTCCTGGGTCCGGGCGACGAGCATCTCCGGTTGATCGAGCGGACCTTCGAGGCGACCATCCACGTGCGCGGCAACCGCATCACGCTGGCCGGCGACTCCGCCGAGATCGCGATCCTCGAGCGGCTCTTCGACGAGGTGATCACCTTGGTCCGCACCGGACAGGGCATCACCGGCGAGACGGTCGAGCGCATCATCCTCATGCTGCGGACCGAGACGCAGGAGCGTCCGGCCGACGTGCTGAGCCTCAACATCCTGTCCAACCGCGGGCGCACGATCCGTCCCAAGACGCTCAACCAGAAGCGCTACGTCGAGTCCATCGACACCTCCACGATCACCTTCGGCGTCGGCCCCGCCGGCACCGGCAAGACCTACCTGGCGATGGCCAAGGCCGTCCAGGCGTTGCAGGCCAAGGAGGTCAACCGGATCATCCTCAGTCGCCCTGCCGTCGAGGCGGGGGAGAAGCTCGGCTTCCTGCCCGGGTCGCTGAGCGAGAAGATCGACCCCTATCTCCGCCCGCTCTACGACGCGCTCCACGACATGGTCGACCCCGACACCATCCCCAAGCTGCTGGCGGCCGGCACCATCGAGGTCGCGCCGCTGGCGTTCCTGCGCGGTCGCTCGCTCAACGACTCCTTCATCATCCTCGACGAGGCGCAGAACACCACCGCCGAGCAGATGAAGATGTTCCTGACCCGGTTGGGCTTCGGCTCCAAGATCGTGGTCACCGGTGACACCAGCCAGGTCGACCTGCCCTCGGGCACCAAGTCCGGGCTGCGCGTGGTCGAGGGGATCCTCGACGGCGTGGAGGACATCTCCTTCTGCCGCCTGACCCCCACCGACGTCGTACGCCACCGGCTGGTCGGGCGGATCGTCGAGGCCTACGAGGTCTTCGACGCGGCCGTCGAGACCCAGGCCCAGGCCCAGCGTCCGCGCACCGCCCCGACCAAGTCGGAGCGGAGCACCCGGTGACCATCGAGGTCCTCAACGAGTCCGGCCAGGAGCTCGACGTACGTCGTCTGTCCCGGCTGGCGCGCTTCGTCATGGATGAGATGCGCGTCCATCCGCAGGCCGAGCTGTGCATCAAGGCCGTCGACGAGGACACCATCGCCGAGCTCAACGAGAAGTGGATGGAGAAGCAGGGGCCGACCGACGTGCTCGCCTTCCCGATGGACGAGCTGCGTCCCGGCAAGGTCAACGAGGAACCCGAGGAGGGTGTCCTCGGCGACCTCGTGCTCGCACCGTCCATCGCCGCACGGCAGGGCGAGGAGGCAGGTCACGGCAGCGAGGCCGAGATCGACCTGCTCACCACCCACGGCATCCTGCACCTGCTCGGCTACGACCACGCCGAGCCCGACGAGCACGCGGTGATGTTCGGCCTCCAGGCCGACCTGCTGGGCAGGTGGCGCACCAGCCCGGACCGTGCCGACCAGGGATCCGCCTGACGATGACCTCCCGAACGATGACTCCCCGAACGATGACTTCGCGACGATGACCGCCGACTTCTGGCAGCTCGGGTCGGCGACGCTGCTGGTCTTTCTCGCGGGCCTCTTCTCAGCCGCCGATGCCGCTCTGGGCAGCTTCTCACGGGCACGAGCCGAGGAGATGCGAGTCGAGGGACGCGGCGGGGCCGGGAGGCTGGTCAAGCTCCTGGACGACCCCACCCGCTATCTCAACACCGCTCTGCTGCTGCGCCTGCTCTGTGAGATCAGTGCCATCGTGCTGGTCTCGACCTGGGCACGCGACGCCTTCCAGGGCTCGCTGCTGTCGAGCGTGCTGACCACGATCGGCGTGATGCTCGTCGTGTCGTTCGTCGTGATCGGCGTCGCCCCGCGCACGCTCGGGCGCCAGCACGACGCGAGCGTCGCCCTGCTTGCGGCTGGCCCGATCACGCTGGTCACCGCGATCCTCGGTCCGATCCCCGCGCTGCTGATCATGCTCGGCAACGCGATCACCCCGGGCAAGGGGTTCAGCGAGGGCCCGTTCTCGACCGAGACCGAGCTGCGCGAGCTGGTCGACCTCGCCGAGGCCTCCGCGGTCATCGAGTCGGGCGAGCGTCGGATGATCCACTCGGTCTTCGAGCTCGGTGACACCACCACCCGCGAGGTGATGGTGCCGCGTCCGGACATGGTCTACATCGAGCGCCACAAGAACCTGCGTCAGACGCTGTCCCTCTTCCTGCGCAGCGGCTACTCGCGGATCCCGGTGACCGGGGACAACCTGGACGACATCGTCGGCATGGCCTACCTCAAGGACCTCGTGCGCCGTGACTTCGAGGCCCCCGACGTCGAGTTCACCCAACGTGTCGACGAGGTGATGCGCCCGGTGCACTACGTCCCCGACTCCAAGCCCGTCGACGCCCTGCTGACCGAGCTGCAGGCCCGTCGCCAGCACATCGCGGTGGTCGTCGACGAATACGGCGGGACGGCCGGCCTGGTCACGATCGAGGACGTCCTGGAGGAGATCGTCGGCGAGATCACCGACGAGTACGACGCCGAGGAGGTCGAGGTCGAGCACATCGACGGCGGCGCCATCCGCGTCTCCTCGCGCTATCCCGTCGACGACCTCGACGAGCTGGTCGGCTTCTCGGTCGAGGACGAGGACGTCGACAGCGTCGGCGGGCTGATGGCCAAGCACCTGGGCAAGGTGCCGATCCCGGGCTCCGTCGTCGAGTGCCACGGACTGAGGCTCGAGGCCGAGCGCGCGACCGGGCGCCGCAACAAGATCGACGCCGTGCTGGTCACGGTCCTGGGAGCCGCGGGTGAGGCCGCCGACGACGACCACCCCTCACGCACCCCCGCCCACGTCACCTCTGGCGGCCGCTGACCACCATCGACTCCCACGGCACCGGCCTCCGGTCCCCGCACTAGGGTTGGGGCCATGACCGACCTGCTTGCCGAGGACGCCAAGCTGGTGACCCTGGCCCGCGCGACGAAGGCTCGCACCCGCGCAGCTCAGGGTGCCGCCGTACGCGACCTCGACGGCCGGACCTATGCCGCGGCGAGCACCGGGCTCCCGTCCCTGCAGCTCGCCGCGCTGGAGGTCTGCGTGGCGATGGCCCTCTCCTCGGGCGCGACTGGGCTCGAGGCCGCCGTGGTCCTCGCCGACAGCGACGAGGGCGAGGTCGGCATCCGCGCTGCCGGCGAGTTCGCCGGCCCCGGCGTGCCGGTGCTCATCGGCGACGCGAGGGGCACGATCCACACCCGCACCACCACGCGCGGCGCGGACGAGCCTGCGACGTGAGCACCCGCGCCCAGCAGTTCCGGGCCACGGTGCGCAGCCGCGAGCCGCTGACCGACCACCTCGTCCGGCTCCAGCTCGACGGCCTCGACGGCTTCGAGAGCTCCGGCGTCCCCGACGAGTGGGTCGGCCTCGTGGTGCCCGGGCAGTTCCAGAGCCGCTACTACACCGTGCGGTCCCACCAGCGGGGCCGGCTCACCCTCGACGTCGTGGTCCACGACGTCGGGCTGGTCACCGAGTGGACGATGCGCGACTGCGTCGGCGACGTCGTCACGATCACCGAGCCCAAGTCCTCCTTCGCCCCGCCGCCCGGCGCGCAGTGGCTGTTGCTGGTGGGCGACCTCACCGCGATGCCCGCGATCGCCCGGATCGCCGAGACACGACCCGACCTGACGACGTACGTCCTCGCGGAGGTCCCCGACGACCTGGCGGGCTACCTGCCCGACCACGCTCGCGTCACCTGGCTCACCCCGCCGTCCTCCGGCCAGAGCGCACTCGCGGCGGTGGTCGAAGGCCTCGACTGGCCCGAGGGCGAGGGCTACTTCTGGATGGCCGGCGAGTCCGCCCAGATGCGCGCCATCCGCAAACACCTGATGCGCGACCTCGGCCTGCCGACCAGCCACTACGACGTGATGGGCTACTGGCGGGCCACCACCGGTCGGCAGCCGCGCTCAGTGGATCCCGGCCCCGTCTGGCGCGCGGGCAAGGCAGCAGGGAAGAGTGACGAGCAGATCTGGGCCGACTACGACGCAGCGCGAGAGGCGAGCGATGGCTGACGAGCAGGACGACCTCACCGAGGACGCCGCCGAGGAGGACCTCGACCTCACCGACAACGAGGAAGAGGACGACGAGGAAGAGGACGACGACGACTTCGACTTGTCGAGCGTCGCGCCGGCGAACGCGTTCTACTCCGCGCCAGAGGGCTACCGCAGCGGCTTCGCGTCCTTCGTGGGGCGCCCCAACGCGGGCAAGTCGACGCTGACCAACGCGCTGGTCGGCCAGAAGATCGTCATCACGTCGTCCAAGCCGCAGACCACCCGCAACGTGGTGCGCGGCATCGTGCACCGCGAGGACGCCCAGCTCATCCTCGTGGACACCCCCGGCCTGCACCGTCCGCGCACGCTGCTCGGCGAGCGGCTCAACGACCTCGTCCGCACGACGTGGGCAGAGGTCGACGTGGTCGCCTGCTGCTTCCCCGCCAACGAGAAGATCGGTCCCGGAGACCTCTTCCTGGTCACCGAGCTCGCCAAGGTACGTCGCACGATCCGCATCGCGGTTGCCACCAAGACCGACCTGGTCACCCCCGAGCAGCTGGGCCAGCACCTGCTGGACATCGTCAGCCTGGGCCAGCAGACCTCGACGGAGTGGGCCGAGATCGTCCCCGTGTCCGCGGTGTCCGGCGACCAGGTCCAGCTCCTGGCCGACCTGCTCGTGGGCCAGATGCCGGAGGGCCCGCCGCTCTACCCCGACGGCGACCTGACGGACGCGCCCGAGGAGGCGCTCGCCGCCGACCTGATCCGCGAGGCCGCGCTCGAGGGTGTCCGCGACGAGCTCCCGCACTCGATCGCCGTCGTCGTGGAGGAGATGGGTCTGCGCGAGGGGCGTCCCGCGGACAAGCCGCTGCTGGTGATCGTGGCCAACCTCTATGTCGAGCGCGACTCCCAGAAGGGGATCATGATCGGCCACAAGGGCTCGCGGCTGCGCTCGGTCGGCACGGCTGCACGCAAGCAGATCGAGGCACTGCTCGGCACCCCGGTCTACCTCGACCTCCAGGTCAAGATCGCCAAGGACTGGCAGCGAGACCCGAGGCAGCTGCGCAAGCTCGGCTTCTGAGGGCGCAGGACCTGACGCCGCGACTCAGCCCGGGGCGCGCCGATCCCGGACGTGGTCCGGCACCTGTCGGCCCGGACCGAGGTCGGGAGCGTCGATGGGCGCACCGAGCACCGTCTCGAGGGGTACGACGCCGGCCCAGACGGGTTGGTGCAGGTCCTCGGGCGGATCCTCGGCGAAGCCGGTGCTGAGCTTGACCGACCACTCGTCGAGCGGGAGGCGCAGCACCGAGGTGGCGGCCACCTTGTTGGGACGAGGGGCGCGCAGCTCGGCCCAGCGACCGGGCAGGAGGTGTTCGGTGAGGACCTGCAGGGCCCTGAGCTTCTCGTCGCGGCGCACCGCGGACGCCGAACCGAAGACCGTCGCGCTTCGGTACCGCATGCTCGACTCGAAGGCGGAGCGCGCATAGACGAGCCCGTCGAGGTGGGTGACCGAGGCGCAGACCCGTGCCCCCGCGGCGAGCACGCGCATCAGCCGGCTGCCCGTCGAGCCGTGGAGGAGGAGGTGGTCGCCGTCGCGCGCGCACGCCATCGGCAGGACGTAGGGCTGGCCGTCGACCGGTCGGTCTTCCGTCATGCGCCGATCATCCACCAACGCGCCAGAGCCCACGAGGGCACGCGGCGTCCGCGGGGCGACCTCCGGTGAGCTCGCCTCGCCCGCGGTCGAGCCCGACGTGTCTCATTCTCGAGCGAGGGGGCGTCGCGTGCCGGCGGGTGGGGCGTAGTCTGGTCCCCTCATGATGCGCAGCCTGCTTCTCCTTCGCAGCCGCAACGAGGCCTGACCCCGGCCCCCTCGTTGCGGAGTGCGGCGCGTGCCGGTCGCCCCTTCTGCAGACCGAGGACACCTCATGACCCACCTGAGCAACACTTCCCACCAGCAGCGCACCAGCCCGATGCCGTTCGATCGCTACACCCCGTTCGTCCCCGTCGACGTGCCCGACCGCACGTGGCCGACGAAGAAGGTCGAGAAGGCACCGCGCTGGCTCTCCACCGACCTCCGTGACGGCAACCAGGCCCTGATCGACCCGATGACCCCGGCCCGCAAGCTCACCATGTTCGAGCTGCTGGTGAAGATGGGCTACCAGGAGATCGAGGTCGGCTTCCCCAGCGCCAGCCAGACCGACTTCGACTTCGTGCGCAAGCTCATCGACGAGGACCGGATCCCCGACGACGTACAGATCTCGGTGCTGACCCAGGCCCGAGAGGACCTCATCGAGCGCACGGTCGACTCGCTGGTCGGCGCGCCACGGGCCACGATCCACCTCTACAACGCGACCGCACCGCTCTTCCAGCGCGTCGTCTTCAACGTCACCCCCGACGAGTGCCGCAACATCGCGGTCCGCGGCACCGAGCTGGTGATGAAGTACGCCGAGGAGCGACTCGGCGCGATCGTGGGCAGCCAGGACTTCGGCTACCAGTACAGCCCCGAGATCTTCACCCAGTCCGACACCGACTTCGCCCTCAGCGTGTGCGAGTCGGTGTCCGACGTGTGGCAGCCCGAGGCGGGGCGCGAGATCATCCTCAACCTGCCCGCGACGGTCGAGATGTCGACGCCCAACACCTACGCCGACCAGATCGAGTACTTCGGCCGCGGCCTCACCCGCCGCGCTCACTCCGCGATCAGCCTGCACCCGCACAACGACCGCGGCACCGCGGTCGCTGCCACCGAGCTGGCGCTGATGGCCGGCGCCGACCGCGTCGAGGGGTGCCTGTTCGGCCACGGCGAGCGCACCGGGAACGTCGACCTGGTCACCCTCGCGATGAACCTGTTCAGTCAGGGCATCGACCCGCAGGTCGACCTCCGCGACATCGACGAGGTGCGGCGCACCGTCGAGTACTGCACCAACCTGCCCGTGCACCCGCGCCACCCCTACGCCGGCGACCTCGTCTACACCGCCTTCTCCGGCTCCCACCAGGACGCCATCAAGAAGGGCCTCGAGGACCTGGAGAAGAAGGCAGCTGCCCTCGGTGTCGAGGTCGGCGCCCTGCCGTGGGAGGCGCCCTACCTCCCGATCGACCCGAAGGACGTCGGCCGCACCTACGAGGCCGTGATCCGGGTCAACAGCCAGTCCGGCAAGGGCGGAGTGGCCTACGTCCTCAAGTCCGAGCACAAGCTCGACCTGCCGCGCCGCGCGCAGATCGAGTTCAGCCGTGTCGTCCAGCAGCACACCGACACCGAGGGGGGCGAGATCACGCCCGAGGAGATCTGGTCGGTGTTCCGGGGCGAATACCTCGAGCGCCGCACGCCGCTGGAGCTCGACTCCGTGCACACCTCGAGCGCCGCGGGGGAGAAGGACCGGCTCACGGTCGGGGTGTACGTCGACGGTGAACGCCAGGAGCTCTCCGGCGAGGGCAACGGCCCGATCGCCGCCTTCGTCGACGCGATCTCCGGGCTCGGCCACGACCTGCGGGTCCTCGACTACGCCGAGCACGCGCTCTCCTCTGGTGGCGATGCGATCGCAGCGGCGTACGTCGAGTGCGCGGTCGGCGAGAAGGTCCTGTGGGGTGTCGGGCTCGACGCCAACATCGTCACCGCGTCGCTCAAGGCCGTGATCAGTGCCGTCAACCGCGCCTGAGCGGGTCACGAACGCTGGGAGGCCTGTGCTCCAGCGCCCTTGACAGTCGGTCGAGCACGGTGGCTAGTGTGCGTCATCGCCCATGTGGTGCGAGTTCACGTGTGTCGGGAGCCAGAATGCGCCGTCGTATTGCCTTCATCGCAGTCATCCTCACGGTGGCCGCAGTGCCGATCGCAGCGGGCTCGAGCACCGCAGCCGCCGACCGCTGGGCCGATCGGCCACCCAAGCTGCGCCACCTGGACCCGGGTGGCCAGCCGTCGCTGGGCGAGAAGGTTCCCGTCAACGTCGTGTTCGTCGGCTACGAGCGCGAGGACGTCGACGCACGCCAGTTCCGAGCGGGGCTGCCCAGCACCTACGACCCGGTGGTGCGCTCACGCTCCTGGTACGGCGCCACCGAGACCCTCGGCATCAGCTCCGGCTACGACTACGACGTCACCTATGCCGACCGTCGCTACGAGGACGCCTTCTTCGCCACGCTCGGCCGACTCGCCACTGCCAAGCCGACCACGGTGTTCCAGGACGACTACTCGGCCCAGGACGGCGTGCTCGACATCACGGACAACGCATGGATCGACGCGCCCTCGGTGGAGCGGTGGCTGGCTTACCACGCGCCGCGGGGAGTCGACACCCGGGAGAACACGATCTACCTGGTCAACTGGTGGGGCCGTGACGACTTCCGCCACCACGTCTACACCAAGACCGACGAGGTCGAGCCCGACACCGGCTACAACTTCGGTCTCGAGCGCGACAGCCGCAAGATGGTCGCCTGGGGCGGCACGACCGCCGCCGACGAGGAGAACGGCCTCGGCTCCACTCGCCGGGTGTGGTTCCACGACCTCTCCGCCGGGCCGGAGGCCTTCGCCGGCAGTTACGACGTCACCAACGCCGATCTCGACGGGGACGGGGTGCCCGACTACCGGTTCCCACCGATCTGGGAGTACGCCGACGACGGCTACCGCGCCCCCGGTGCGCTGACCGACGACCTGGCCAAGCTCACCCGCTACGTCGCCCTCGACCTGCTGATGACCACGTCCCCGATCTACCCCGTCGAGCTGCCGACCTCGGAACCGCCGACCAGCATCAACCTCGACAGCAACACCTACGAGGGCTGGGAGGGTGTTGACGCCAGCGACACCCTCATCAAGCCCGACCTGCTCACCTCCGAGCTGTCCGAGCTGATGCTGGGCAACAAGCAGCTGAGCTATGACAACCAGGACCTTCCCTTCGGCCCGGGTGACCTGTCGACCACCTGCTACGACGGCTGGCTCGCCGGGGTTGACTGCGAGCCGAGCGACGACCTCCCGGCGTTCGCCAACCTCTTCGTGCAGAACCTCCGCGAGCTCGCCCGCACCCAGGACGACGCCGGCACGGTGGACTATGAGCTGCCGATGTTCAACTACGCCGTCGACACCAACGACCCGACCCCGCTGGGCTTTGCCGACGACAACTGGGTCGACGGCACGCAGAGCTTCGTCTTCAGCTTCATCAGCCCGTTCCTCGTCGACGCCGGCTACGGCCTCACTACGACCCAGATCCACGAGGTCGGCCACCACGTGGCCCTCTCACACCCGCACGACGGCTACGACTCCGAGTCCGGCACCGAGATCTCCCCATCGGGTGACTTCTACTTCGCGTGGCACGGAGACGCGGTCAATTCGATGATGAGCTACATCGATCTCAACTGGGACTTCTCACAGTTCGACCAGGACAACATGGCGCGGTTCCAGGCAGCCGCCTACATCGAGGCGGCCAACCGTCTCGCCGCCGAGGCGCTGGCCGCACCGAAGGCCGAGCGTGCCTACGACGAGCTGCGGCGCGCGGACCGGCGCGTTGCCTGGGCCGAGAAGGCGTTTGCCCGGCACCGCTACGACCGCGCGTGGTCCCATGCGGGGGACGCGTACGCCCTCGCCGCCGAGGGCGCCGCCGAGGCCGGCGTCGACGTCGAGGCCTCGGTGGCCGAGGCGCTGAGTGAGGCCCGGCAGGGCCGCGCAGTCCCGAGTGACGCTCCGGAGGGCGCCACGATCGACACGCTCGAGCCCGACGGCCCCCGATTGCTGCCGTGAGCGGGTGAGCCGCCCGCCACCGGCTACATTCAGGACATGCTGGTGAGCGAGCGGATCGGGCAGTTCTTCGTCGAGTCCGACGGTGGGCGTGACCGGCTCGAGTACACCGAGTACGGCGCGGGCGACGAGTGGGTCGTGCTGTTGCACGGCCTGCTCATGCCGCGGCGCATGCAGCAACCGCTCGCCCGGGCGATGGCGGCCCGGGGGCTGCACGTGGTGACCCTCGACCTCTTGGGCCACGGGCGGTCCGACCAGCCGGCCGACCCGCTGGTCTACTCGATGTCGGCCTTCGGCGAGCAGGTCGTCGCGCTGCTCGACCACCTCGGTGCCGAGCAGGCCGTCATCGGTGGCACCTCGCTCGGTGCCAACGTGTCGCTCGAGGTCGCGGTGATCGCCCCCGAGCGGGTCAAGGGTCTCATCGTCGAGATGCCGGTCCTCAACCACGCGCTGGTGGCGGGGATCATGGCGTTCGTGCCGATCATGCTGGCCGCGCGCTACCTGCCGTTCACGGCCAACACCGTGCAGAAGATGTCGCGTGCGGTGCCGCGCGGGGTCGTCCCCTTCTGGGCCGGCATCGGGCTCGACACCGTCGACCACCGGGCCGACTCGGTCGCCTCGGTCCTGCACGGAGTGATCTTCGGACGTCTGGCGCCGTCGTCGAGCCAGCGTCGCCGGATCCAGGCTCCGACCTTCCTCGTCGCTCACACCACCGACCCGATCCACCCGTTCGTCGACGCCGACATGCTGGCCGCCGAGCTGCCCCACGTCCACCTGGAGCGGGCCACCTCGATCCTGGAGTGGCGCCTGCGTCCCGAGCGGCTCACCACCGCCGCCGCCGACTTCGCCCTCGAGTGCTGGCGGGCCGGCGCGACCGGCACCACCACCCGCGCGCGGAAACGCTGACGTCCAACCGGCCCCGGCCGGGTCCGTGGGGGAGGATGTCGGGGTGCCCCTCTACCGCGACGAGGCGGTCGTGCTGCGCACCCACAAGCTGGGTGAGGCCGACCGCATCATCACCTTGCTGACCCGTCAACGGGGGAAGGTGCGTGCGGTCGCCAAGGGCGTGCGGCGTACGACGTCGCGATGGGGCTCGCGCCTCGAGCCGTTCACCCACGTCGACCTCCAGCTCGCCGAGGGGCGCAGCCTCGACGTGGTCACCCAGGCCGAGACCCTCGAGGCGTTCAACGCGCGACTCGGCATGGACTACGACCGCTACACCGCGGGCACCGTGATGCTGGAGACCGCCGACCGTCTCGTGACCGAGGAGGGCGAGCCGGCCGTCCAGCAGTTCCTCCTGCTCGTCGGCGGGCTGCGCGCGATGGCGGGCACCGAGCACCCGGCCAAGCAGGTGCTGGACTCCTACCTGCTGCGCTCGCTCTCCGTCGCCGGCTACGCACCCTCCTTCAACCACTGCGTGCAGTGCGGGGTGGAGGGGCCGCACCGATTCTTCAACCCCTCCGCCGGGGGAGTCCTGTGCGTCTCGGACAAGCTGCCTGGCTCCGCCACCCCCGCGCCGCAGACGGTGGTGCTGCTCGGTGCCCTGCTGGTCGGCGACTGGCCGGTCGTGCACGCCGCAGACCCGCGCCACCTGCGCGAGGCGAGCAACCTCGTCTCCGCCTACCTCGCCTGGCACCTCGAACGCGGCCTGCGCTCCATGGCCTACGTCGAGCGCTGACTAGGCTGCGGCTCGTGAAGCGCTCCGTCCGCCCGCCGACCCCGCACCCCAGTGGCGCCTCGCCCCCGCGGATCCCACGCGAGCTCGTGCCCCGGCACGTCGCCATCGTGATGGACGGCAACGGCCGCTGGGCCAAGGATCGCGGCCTGCCCCGCACCCAGGGCCACGAGCAGGGGGAGTCCTCGCTGTTCGACGTCGTCGAGGGAGCGATCGAGATCGGGGTGAAGGCGATCTCCGCCTACGCGTTCTCCACCGAGAACTGGTCGCGCTCACCCGATGAGGTCCGCTTCCTGATGGGCTTCAACCGCGACGTCATCCGCCGACGGCGCGACGAGATGCACGAGCTCGGCGTCCGCGTGCGCTGGGCCGGGCGCGCTCCTCGGCTGTGGAAGTCGGTCATCAAGGAGCTCCAGGTTGCCGAGGACCTGACGAGCGACAACGACGTGCTGACCCTCACGATGTGCGTCAACTACGGCGGTCGCGCCGAGCTCGCCGACGCCGCGAGGTCGATCGCTCGGGAGGCCGCCGCGGGCCGGCTCAACCCGGACAAGGTCGACGAGAAGACCTTCGCCCGCCACCTCTACGTCCCCGAGCTCCCCGACGCCGACCTGGTGTGGCGTACGTCGGGGGAGCAGCGGCTCTCCAACTTCATGCTGTGGCAGGCCGCCTACAGCGAGCTGGTCTTCACCGATGTGCTCTGGCCCGACGTCGACAGGCGTCACCTGTGGGCCGCGGTCGAGACGTACGCCCGGCGCGACCGTCGCTACGGCGGCGCGCTGCCGAACGCCTGACCCTGAACCTCGCCGCCTCCCTTGCCCGCCTCCGTCGGGCGGTGGTCCAGCCACAGTCGCGGCGGAGGAATTGTGGCTCCGTCACCGCTCCCGCCGTGTCGAGGTACGGCGCGCCGCTGGGCGGTGGTCCAGCCACGGTCGCGGCGCGGGGAATGTGGCTCCATCACCGCCCGACCCCATCACTGCCCAACCCCATCACTGCCCGACCGGCGACCGGCGACCGGAGGCCGGCGACCCACGACCGGCGACGGAGGCACGCTCGCTCAGCGGCAGGCCGGGCAGGTCCCGAAGATCTCCAGCGTGTGGCTGATGTCGGCGAACCCGTGCTCGCTGGCGATCGCGTTGGTCCAGCGCTCCACGGCTGGGCCCTCCACCTCGACCGTCGCCCCGCAGCTGCGGCACACGAGGTGGTGGTGGTGCGTGTCGGAGCAGCTGCGCCAGATGGCCTCGCCGTCCTCGTTGCGCAGCATGTCGACCTCGCCTGCGTCCGCCAGTGCGGCGAGGGTGCGGTAGACCGTCGCCAGGCCCACCGAGTCGCCCTTGCGCGAGATCAGGTCGTGGATCTCCTGCGCGCTGCGGAAGTCGTCGAAGCCGGCGAGGGCCGCGGCGACCGCACGCCGCTGGCGGGTGGGCCGTACGGCCCGACGCGGGTCGTGGTCAGTGCTCGTCATAGTGCTCTCCGTGCGGGGCGTGGCGGTGGCCGTCGTGGACGTAGTCGACGTGGTCGCCATGGGGCACCGCCGGGTGACCGCAGTCCTCGCCGTGCGCGTGGACGTGCTGGTCGGCGGAGCGGTGCGGTGCGGCGCTCACGTCGGGGAACGGCGCCATCAGTCGGCTCCTGCGGCGCAGCCACACGCCGATCGGCCAGGTGGCGGTGAACATTGCCAGGGCCAGCAGCACGATCGTGGGCCCGGGAGCCACAGCGACCCGGAAGGACAGGGCGGCGCTGAGCAGGAGCCCGCCGACCGAGGCGGCGCATCCGACGAGCATCGCCCCGACCAGGGTGGTCCGGAAGGACCGCGCGAGCTGCTGCGAGGTCGCGACCGGCACCACCATCAGCGCCGAGACCAGCAGGAGCCCGACCGTGCGCATCGCCACGGTGATGCTGACCGCGGCGAGCACCGCGACGAGCAGGTTGTAGCCGCGGACCCGCAGTCCGGCCACGCGGGCGAAGTCCTGGTCGCTGGCGACGGCGAAGAGCTGTGGGGAGAGACCCAGGGTCAGGACGAGGACCACGACGGTGAGGATCGCGGTGAAGACCACATCGGTGGACGAGATGCTGTTGAGGGAGCCGAAGAGGTAGGCCTGCAGCGTGGCCGCGCCCTGCCCGGCGATGCCGGTGATCAGTACGCCACCCGCGAGGCCACCGTAGAAGAGCAGCGCCAGCGCCACGTCACCGTTGGTGTGGCCACGCTCGCGGATGACCTCCATCAGCACCGCTCCGAGCACGGCCACGATCACAGCGGTCCATGTCGGTGAGGTGCCGGTGAGCAGGCCGAGGGCCACCCCCGTGACCGCCACGTGGCCGATGCCGTCGCCGAGCAGCGCCAGTCGACGCTGGACGAGGAAGGTGCCGATGGCCGGGGCGGCCAGGCCGGTCAGGAGTGCGGCGATCAGCGCGCGCTGCATGAAGCCCAGCGAGAAGAGGTCGAGGAAGCTCATGGCCGCTGCCTCTGCTCCCAGTCGAAGGGCGACGAGACGTGGGGCGCGTGGTCGTGACCGCCCGGGACGTCGTGGTCGTGCGGGTGGTGGACGTGCGAGGCGACCTCCTGGGTCAGCGGCACGCCGTCGTAGGCCACCCACCCGTCGCGCATCACCACCGTCCGGTCGATCAGCGGCATCATCGGACCGATCTCGTGCGCCACGAGGATGATCGTGGCGCCCCGCGCCTTGAGATGGCGCAGCGCGTCGGCCAGGGCCTGCTGGTTGGGCAGGTCGACGCCGGCGGTCGGCTCGTCGAGCACGAGGAGGTCGGGCTCACCGGCCAGCGCACGGGCGATGAGCACACGCTGCTGCTGGCCGCCCGAGAGCAGCGAGATGCCGTACGACGCCTGGTCCGCGAGGCCCACGACCTCGAGCGCGGACTCGACGGCTCGGCGGTCGGCCGCGCTGGTGGGACGCAGCAGCCGCCGCCGGCCCACCCGCCCTGACGTGACGACCTCGCGGACGGTGGCGGGCACGCCTCCGGTCGCGGAGGAGCGCTGGGGCACGAAGCCGACGCGGTGCCACTCACCGAAGTCCTCGAGCGTGGTGCCGAAGAGGCGCACCGACCCCCGTGACAGCGGGAGAAGCCCGGTGAGGGCGCGGACGAGGGTGGACTTCCCCGACCCGTTGGGACCGAGCAGCGTCACCATGTCCCCGACGTTGACGGTGAGGTCGATGTCACGCAGGATCGGCCGGCCGCCGATGGCGACCGAGACCTGGTCGAGGACGACCGGGACGGTGGAGTCGGGTGAGCTCACGCGCAACCGTTGGCCTGCTGGAGGGCGGTGAGGTTCGCGCGCATGAGGGAAAGGTAGTCCTCGTCGGCGGTGTCGTCCGACAGCCCCTCGATCGGGTCGAGGATCGCGGTGGACACTCCGAGGTCGTCGGCCAGCGTCTCGGCCATCTTCGGGCTGACCAGGCGCTCGGAGAAGACGGTGGTGACGCCGTCGTCGGTGATCAGCCCCTGCAGGCGCGCGAGGTCGGCCGCGGTGGCCTCGGCGTCGGGGGAGAGGCCGGCGATCGGCTCGAAGTCCAAGCCGTAGCGCGCCAGGTAGCCGAACGCCTGGTGGCTGACCACCGTGGTGGTCCGTTCGCAGGTGGCCAGGCCCTCGGTGAAGTCGGCGTCGAGCGTCTCGAGCTCGGTGCGCAGCGCCGCTGCGTTGTCGGCGTACGTCTCGGCGTCATCGGGGTCGACCGTGCCCAGCTGGTCGGCGACCGCGTCTGCGAAGTCGGCGACGAGCAGCGGGTCGAGCCAGAAGTGCGGGTCGGCGTCACCGTGGTCGTGGCCCTCCTCCGCGTGCTCGGCATGCTCCTGCGCGGTCTCGCCCTCGTGCTCGCCCTCCCCGTTGGCAGGCAGCAGGTCGACGATCTCGGCGACGTCGAGCACGGGGCCATCGACTCCCTCGACCGTCCCGTCGACGGCCGGCTGGAAACCCTTCTCCAGGACGATGAGGTCTGCCTCCTCCAGTGCAGCGGTCTGGGCGATGTTGAGCTCGAGGTCGTGCGGCTCCTGACCGGGTTGGGTCAGGTTCTCCACGCCCCAACCATCACCCGCCACCTGCTCGGTCACCCAGGCCAGTGGGTAGAAGGACGCGACGGCGCGGCGACCCTCCCCGGACCCGTCGTCCCCGGTCTGTCCGCACCCGGCAAGGACAACGGTGGCGGCCAGCAGGCCGGTCAGCGGAACGAGGCGGGCGGCAAGCGACATGAGAACGATTCTCAACGAGGTTGAGAACCGTTGTCAAACCGGGGTAGTCCAGTGACCATCTGCTGCCGTCTGCGCGTCGGCGCGACCGTTCGGCACTGGACTACCCCAGTCGTACGCTGGGCGGATGCTCGTCGTCACCCGCCTCCGTACGCCCTCTCCCGACCCGGCAGCGGAGCAGGAGCTGCGCGAGGGCCTGCTGCGCGCGCTCGGCATCCTGGCCGCGAAGCCCGGCTATGTCGGAGGTGAGGTGGGTCGCAACGTCGACGACCCGACCCTGTGGGCGATCACGACGCGGTGGGAGAACGTCGGCTCCTACCGTCGGGCACTGGGGTCCTACGAGTCCAAGATGCACATCCAGCCCCTCATGGTGCACGCCCTCGACGAGCCCAGTGCCTACGAGAGCGTGGAGGACGGGACCGACCTCAACCAGGTGCGCCCCCGATCGCTAGGGTGATCCCTCGCAACCGGGCCGACAGCCAGCCGGCCCGACCTGCCCATCCAAGAGGAATGCACTGTGGCCAAGCCTGCCCCGACCGCCCTGGACAACGTCGTCTCGCTCGCCAAGCGCCGGGGGTTCGTCTACCCCTGCGGTGAGATCTACGGCGGCACCAAGTCCGCCTGGGACTACGGCCCGTTGGGTGTGGAGCTGAAGGAGAACATCAAGCGCCAGTGGTGGCGTTTCATGGTCACCCGCCGCGACGACGTGGTCGGTCTCGACTCCAGCGTCATCCTGCCGACCCGCACCTGGGAGGCCTCGGGCCACCTCAAGACCTTCAGTGACCCGCTGACCGAGTGCCAGTCGTGCCACAAGCGCTTCCGCGAGGACCACCTCCAGGAGGACTACGCGGCGAAGAAGAGCACGCCCCACAATCCCGTCGATCCCGACTCGGTCGACATCAACGAGCTCATCGCGTGCCCCAACTGCGGCACCCGCGCCGCCTGGACCGAGCCGCGCAACTTCAACATGATGCTGAAGACCTACCTCGGCGTCATCGAGGACGAGTCCGGGCTGCACTACCTGCGTCCCGAGACCGCGCAGGGCATCTTCCTCAACTTCTCCAACGTCGTGACGAGCAGCCGCCAGAAACCGCCGTTCGGCATCGCCCAGATGGGCAAGAGCTTCCGCAACGAGATCACGCCGGGCAACTTCATCTTCCGCACGCGAGAGTTCGAGCAGATGGAGATGGAGTTCTTCGTCAAGCCAGGCGAGGACGACGAGTGGTTCCGCTACTGGATCGAGGAGCGCACGCGCTGGTACGTCGACCTCGGGATCAACCCCGACAACCTGCGCCACTACGAGCACCCGACGGAGAAGCTCTCCCACTACTCCAAGGGCACGACCGACATCGAGTACCGCTTCGGGTTCTCCGGCCGTGACTTCGAGGAGCTCGAGGGCATCGCCAACCGCACCGACTTCGACCTCAAGCAGCACAGTGAGTTCTCCGGCAAGGACCTGTCCTACTACGACCAGGCCGCGGACGAGCGCTACCTGCCCTACGTCATCGAGCCCGCGGCCGGCCTGACCCGCTCGCTGATGGCGTTCCTCATCGATGCCTACACCGAGGACGAGGCACCCAACACCAAGGGTGGCGTCGACAAGCGCGTCGTGCTCAAGCTCGACCCGCGCCTGGCGCCGGTCAAGGTCGCGGTGCTGCCGCTGAGCCGCAACGCCGATCTCTCGCCCAAGGCCAAGGCGCTCGCCGCGGAGCTGCGACAGAACTGGAACGTCGACTTCGACGACTCAGGTGCCATCGGCCGCCGCTACCGCCGCCAGGACGAGATCGGTACGCCGTACTGCGTGACGGTCGACTTCGAGACCCTCGACGACGACGCGGTCACCATCCGTGAGCGGGACACGATGGTCCAGGAACGCGTCAGCCTCGACGGCATCACCCGCTGGTTCGCCGAGCGCCTCGTCGGCTGCTGAGGACACGCCGCCTGATTTGGGGTCGGGCACCGGCGCGCTCGACAATGGCTGCATGAGCGCCGTGCCCGACTCCCTGACGTTGGGGTCGCTGCGCGTCGAGACCCCCGTGGTGCTCGCGCCGATGGCCGGGATCACCAATGCCGCCTACCGCCGCCTCTGCGCCGAGCAGGGGGCGGGGCTCTACGTCAGCGAGATGATCACCAGCCGCGGGCTGGTCGAGGGCGACGAGACCACCCGCAAGATGCTGGTCTTCGACGAGCTGGAGACGGTGCGCTCGGTCCAGCTCTACGGAACCGACCCGATCTACATCGGCAAGGCCGTCGAGATCCTCTGCGCCGACCACGGCGTGGCCCACGTCGACCTCAACTTCGGCTGCCCGGTGCCCAAGGTGACCCGCAAGGGTGGCGGAGGAGCCCTGCCGTGGAAGCGCGGCCTGCTCGGCGAGATCCTCACCACCGCGGTGGCTGCCGCGTCGTCGTACGGCGTGCCGGTGACGATGAAGACCCGCAAGGGGCTCGACGACGACCACCTGACCTATCTCGATGCCGGCCGGATCGCCCAGGAGACGGGGGTCGCCGCGATCGCCCTGCACGGGCGCACCGTCCAGCAGGCCTATTCCGGCCGGGCCGACTGGCAGGCGATCGCCGCCCTCGTCGAGCACGTCGACATCCCGGTCCTCGGCAACGGCGACATCTGGGAGGCGGCGGACGCGCTGCGGATGGTCGAGCAGACCGGTGCCGCGGGTGTGGTCGTCGGTCGGGGTTGCCTGGGACGCCCGTGGCTGTTCCGCGACCTGGCGGCCGCCTTCCGCGGCGACGACGTCGCGACCCTGCCCACCCTCGGTGAGGTCCGCGCGATGATGCGTCGTCACGCCGAGCTGCTCTCCGAGCACATGGGGGAGGAGCGTGGGTGCAAGGAGTTCCGCAAGCACGTCTCGTGGTACCTCAAGGGGTTCGGCGCCGGGGGAGAGCTGCGCCACCGGCTGGCATTGGTCGACTCCCTCGTGGCGCTCGACGAGCTGCTCGTCGACCTTGACGGGGACGAGCCGTTCCCGGTGCGCGAGCTCGGCACCCCGCGGGGTCGACAGGGGTCCCCGAGGACCAGGGTGGCACTGCCCGAGGGGTGGCTCGACGACACCGACGGCCGAGGAGCGCACCTGCACGAGGACGTCGACGAGACCACCGGCGGCTGAGCGGCGGCGGATGCCGATGTGCACCGGGATCCGTGCTGGGGTGACGCGAATTACGTGGATCCTTGAGGTGGACAATTGGGACAGGCTGAGATTCCTGTGCTTCACTCGGTCGACGCGTCGGCGTGGGCACGTGCCTCTCGATCGAGATGTGCACGTGGATCGACGCGTAGTCCCCCGTCAGCGACCGCAAAGGATCAGCGCTGTGGCTCAGCATCGCCACAAGCGGGAAGCCCCTGCTGCCCCCCGTCCACGTTCTCTCCGACTCGCCTCCCCGCTTGCCCGGGTTCCCCGTTCCGTCCTGGTGTCCGCACCGATCGCCGTCCTGGCGACGGTGTCGGCCGTGACCATGGGCGTGCTCGGCGCCACATCGTCGGCTCCGGACAACCTCCTGGCCTCGAGCGCCGCCAGTTCCTCGGCGCCCAGCACGTCGTCGGCCGACCTGAGGTCGTTCGTCAGCAGGACCACCCTTGCCCGCCGCGGTGAGGCCACTGTCTCGCGGTCGCAGATGCGCACCGCTGCGCGTGCCGAGTCGGCTGCGCGCCGAGACATCGCGGTCGACCGCCTCGCCCGCCGCACGGCCAGGAAGGTCGACGACACCCTGTGGACGACTGACGTGCTCAACATCTGGGACGGTCCGAGCGCCAAGGCCGACAAGCTGGGTGAGATCGGTGCCCTCAAGCAGGTCGCGGTCACCGGCCGCCGCCAGATGGGTCGCGCTCAGGTCGTCCTCGACGGTCAGTCCCGCTGGGTCAGCGCGATCTACCTCAGCCAGGACAAGCCGAAGCCCGAGCCCGCCGGCCCGAGCCTCGGTGGCGTCTGCGCCAACGGGTCGTCCGTCGACGCCGGCCGCGCCTCGCTCTACACGATCCACGACGTGGTCTGCGCCAACTGGCCGGAGGTCACGAGCTACGGAACGTGGCGCAGCGACGGCGAGCACGGCCAGGGTCGGGCGATCGACATCATGGTCAGCGGCGACACCGGCTGGGCCATTGCCGAGTTCCTGCGCGCCAACTACTCCGCCCTGGGCATCGAGTACATCATCTACTCCCAGCAGATGTGGTCCGTGGAGCGCAGCGGCGAGGGCTGGCGCGGCATGTCGGATCGTGGGTCGACCACCGCCAACCACTACGACCACGTCCACGTCACGGTCTACTGACGCCCGGCGCCCCGGTGTCCTCGGTGCTCGCTAGGCTGGCTCGCCGATGAGCATCGAGGACCTGTACGACGACGCGGCGCGCGAGCGCATCGTCGCGGAGCCCCCCAAGCGGGTGGACGCGCCCGTGCGGCTGGCGTTCGAGCGCGACCGGGCGCGCGTCGTCCACGCGGCCGCGTCGCGTCGGCTGGCAGCCAAGACCCAGGTGGTCGGACCGCAGACCGATGACTTCGTCCGCAACCGCCTCACCCACAGCCTCGAGGTGGCCCAGGTCGCCCGCGACCTGGCTCGTGCCGTCGGCACCCACCCCGACATCGCGGAGACCGCTGCGCTGGCCCACGACATGGGTCACCCGCCCTTCGGGCACAACGGCGAGCGGGTGCTGGCCGAGCTCAGCGCCGACTGCGGCGGTTTCGAGGGGAACGCCCAGACCCTGCGTCTGCTCACTCGGCTCGAGTCCAAGACCTTTGACGGCGACGGTCGCTCCGTGGGCCTGAATCTCACCCGCGCGACGCTCGACGCGTGCACCAAGTATCCGTGGCCGCGCACCGCGGCGACCGGGCCGCACGGCGTCCACGCCGACGGCACTCCACGCGTCGTGGTCAAGTTCGGGGTCTACGACGACGACCGCCCCGTCTTCGACTGGTTGCGGGTCGGGGTCGAGGGTCATCGGCGCTGCCTCGAGGCCCAGGTGATGGACCTCGCCGACGACGTCGCCTACTCGGTGCACGACGTCGAGGACGGCATCGTGGCCGGTCGCCTCGACCTCACCCACCTCGATCGCGACGCCCTCTGGGACACGGTCCGCTCGTGGTACCTGCCTGGCATCGAGGACGCGTCGCTCGACGCCGCGCTCGCCGACCTGCGGGCCGTGGGGAGCTGGCCGCGGTCGCCCTACGACGGCAGCAGGCGCAGCCTGGCTGCGATCAAGAACCTCACCAGCGACCTCATCGGCCGGTTCTGTGGCAGCGCGCAGCAGGCCACTCTTGCTGCCTCGGCAGGCGAACCGCCCGTGCGACACCAGGCCGACCTCGTGGTCCCGGAGCGGACCGAGGTGGAGATCGGCGTGCTCAAGGGAATCGCTTCGCTCTACGTCATGCAGGCCGACGACCGCGTCACGCTCATGGAGCGCCAGCGCGAGCTCGTGGCCCAGCTCGTCGAGCGCATGTGGGCGCGCGGCACCGACGCCCTCGACCCGGTCTTCGTGGAGGACTGGCACGATGCTGACGACGACGCTGCGCGCCGACGCGTCGTGATCGACCAGGTCGCATCACTCACCGATGCGAGCGCGCTCACCCGTCACACCTGGCTCACCGCACGTTGAGCCGCGGGCGCGACGAAGCCTAGGGCAGGTTGCCCTGGGGGTAGGGGTTGTCCTGCAGCGCGACGTTGTCCGGGTTGAGCTGCTCCTCGAGGTCCGAGCCGCTGCCGGGGGAGGGAGTGACCTTGTCGGCCGCGGTGGTGGCTGCGGCGACGACCTTGTCCTTGACGATCGGCGCCTTCTCCTTGGCGAGGTCGGCGGCATGTGTGGCCTTCTCCTGCACCCGCGGGTCGTCCTTCACCCGGGTGGCGACCTTTTTGATCTGCTCGTAGCGCTCGCGTCCGGCGCGGCTGCCCAGGACGTAGCCGACGAACCCGGCAGTGAGGAGGGAGAGCTTCTTCATGGTGGTGTTCCTTCGGAAGAGGTGGTGATCAGTGCGTCCGTGCCAGAGCCTCCCAAAACCCGGCCCCACGACCAACCCCGTTCCCCTCCCTAGGGGTAGCGGGTGGGGGATGTGCAGACGCGGAGCCGACCGTGGGTGAGCGCCCGTAGACTCCTCGACGTGGCAGGCCGGATTCGCGAGGACGACATCGCCGAGGTGCGCGAGAAGGCACGGATCGATGACGTCGTGTCCCAATACGTCACGCTCAAGCGTGCCGGTGGGGGCTCGGTGAAGGGCCTGTGCCCGTTCCACGACGAGAAGACGCCGTCGTTCAACGTCAATCCTTCGCGCCAGTTCTTCCACTGCTTCGGGTGCGGGGAGGGCGGCGACGTCATCGCCTTCATCATGAAGGTCGACGGCCTGACGTTCACCGAGGCGGTCGAGCGGCTCGGCGAGAAATACGGCGTCCAACTCCGCCGCGAGGAGGGTGACGACGAGCCGGCCCGCTCGCGCGGCCCGGCCCGCGGCCGCCTGATCGAGGCTCACAAGGTCGCCCAGGAGTTCTACGCCGAGCAGCTGGGCGCCGCCGACGCGGTCGTGGCTCGCCAGTTCCTTGACCGCCGGGGCTTCGACCAGGCGGCGGCCGAGATGTTCGGCGTCGGCTTCGCACCGCGCGACGGCGAGGCGCTGACCCGCCACCTGCGCGGTCGGCGTTTCACCGACGAGGAGTCCGTCGCCGCCGGCCTCGTCGCGCACGGCAGGTCCCACTACGACCGTTTCCGCGGCCGGTTGGTCTGGCCGATCCGCGAGGCCAACGGCGACACGATCGGCTTCGGCGCGCGCCGGATCTTCGACGACGATCGCATCGAGGCGAAATATCTGAACACCTCCGAGACCGCGATCTACAAGAAGAGCACGGTCCTTTACGGCATCGACCTGGCGCGCTCAGCGATGAAGGACGCGCAGCAGGCTGTCGTGGTCGAGGGCTACACCGATGTGATGGCATGTCACCTTGCCGGCGTACGGACGGCGGTGGCGTCGTGCGGCACCGCGTTCGGCAACGACCACGCGCGGGTCCTGCGCCGGTTCCTGGGTGACCACGGTGCGACCAGCGGGGAGGTCATCTTCACCTTCGACGGCGACTCTGCTGGCCAGAAGGCAGCGATGAAGGTGCTGGAGAGCGACCAGGTCTTCGCCTCGCAGACCTACGTCGCCGTGGCGCCCGAAGGCATGGACCCCTGCGATCTTCGGATCAAGGAGGGCGACGAAGCGGTCCGCGAGCTGGTCGCCAAGCGCCAGCCGCTCTACCGCTTCGCCCTCGACAACATCCTCGCGCGCCACGACCTCGACCGGGCGGACGGGCGGGTCGACGCGCTGCGCGACGCTGCGGGGCTGGTGGCGAGCATCCGCGACAAGACCAAGGTCGAGTCGTTCTCCCGCGAGCTGGCCCACATGGTCGGTGTCGACCTCGACGAGGTCCGTGCCGAGGTCCGACGGGCAGAGAGCCGGCCCGCCCCCGCGGAGGAGCGGCGCGCGGTGCGCCGCGACGACCCCGCCGTGCCGGAGCCAGCTCGCCCGACCCTGCCGAGCCTGTCCGACCCGCGCTTCCTCATCGAGCGCGAGCTGCTCAAGCTCGTCATCCAGCACCCGGCAGGTGTGGGACGCACGACGACCCACGTGATGACCACCGATTTCACCCATCCGACGTTCCAGGGCGTCTGGGAGGCCGTCGTCGCCGCGGGTGGGCCGGCGAGCGGCGCCGACGACGCGGGCTGGGCCAACAAGGTGCGCCAGTGCGCTACCGAGCCCGCGGTGATCGCCGCCGTCACCGAGCTGGGTGTCGAGCCGGTCCGCGGCACCTCCGACCCCAACCCGACGTTCGCTGTCGCCTACGTCTACCGACTCCAAGAGCTCACCACGTCCCGCCGCATCGCCGACGTCAAGGCGCGTCTGCAGCGCACCAACCCCGTAGAGCAGCCCCTCGACTACAACCGCATGTTCGGTGAGCTCGTCATGCTCGAGCAACACCGCCGCAAGCTCCGCGAGGGCGCAGTCGGATCCGGAGCCACCGCATGAGCCCGCGCTGGGGTCGTACGTCGTTGCCGTCCGTCGCTGTCGCGCCGGGGGAGAAGGTCCTGGCGTCCGCGACGGCGGAGGACGGCACCGTCTTCGCCGGCACACGCGACGCGTTCTACGTCGTCGCCGACGGCAGGACCCGGCGCGTCCCGTGGGAGCAGGTCGAGGCTGCCGACTGGGACCGCGAGACCGATACCTTCCGCCTGTCCGAGGTCGGCAGCTGGGGTGACCAGCGACCGGTCCACGCCGCCGCCCTCGCCGAGCCCGGACGGCTGCTGGAGCTCGTCCGCGAACGAGTCACCGCAAGCGTCGTCCTGCAGCGGCACGTGCCGGTCGACGGCCGGCGCGGGATGCGCGTGATCGCCCGTCGCGCCCCCTCCGGAACAGGCGGCGTCCAGTGGGTCTACGAGTACGACGAGGGTGTGGACCCGGACGACCCGACCGTCCGCACGATGGCCCGTGAGGCCCTCGATGTCATGCGTCGTGACGTCGGCCTGCCCTGATTTCTCCAGCCGCGCGGAGGCTTGCTAGTGTTTGCCCCCGCTGCAAAAGCGATCCCCTGTAGCTCAACTGGCAGAGCATTCGACTGTTAATCGGAGGGTTGTTGGTTCGAGTCCAACCGGGGGAGCACCATAAAACGGCCCGTGACCTGCGGAAACGCAGATCACGGGCCGTTTGCATGCCCCGTGCAGAGGCTATGCATCGTTCAGATTGTCGGTGGCGCCCGCGAAGAGAGGCTGGGGGCGCCGTCTGCGAGCTCACGAGCTGCAGGCAAGCAAGCCGGGCGGCAGGCGCGTGAGATCGACGATCTGCGGCGGAGGCAGGACAGTGGCAGGGGCCGCTTCGCGGCTGGCGGGCATCGCGGTCTTTCACGTCGCTGACGCCATGAAGGCCGCCAGGATGTAGTTCGGGTGACGATCGAGGTTGTTGCGCGCGCGGTCGTAGCGCATGGTCGTGCGCGGGTCGGCGTGGCGTGCAGCGATCTGAACGTCGCGCAGGTCGACGCCTGCGTCGAGCATCGTGGTGACGAAGGTGTGGCGCAGCATGTGTGGGTGCATCCGAGCCGTGGTGACCCCCGCGGTTCGGGCTAGCATGCGCAGCCTTCGGGTGGCTGCGTGCCGGTCCATCCGTCGGCCATCTCGATTCAGGAGGATCGGACCGGCTTGGCGCTCATCGATCGCTCGGTCGATGGCGCGGGCCACAGCCGGCGGAAGCGGGACCATGGCAGTCTTGTCGCCCTTTCCATGAACGGTGAGCACGCGATGGCCACGAGCTTCGCCAAGCGCCTGGATCCTCGAGCCGGTTGCTTCGAAAATCCTCAAGCCAAGGAGACCGAGCATGGCAACGAGAGCGAAGTCGTTGCAGTTTGCGGAATCGCGTCCTGCAGTCAGCATGGCCTCGAACTGCAGATGGCTGAGGCCGAGGGTGGGCGACTCATGCGGGACGTGCGGGCGTCGGACGTACTCGGCCGGTGAGTGCTCGAGCACCCGGTCGATGACACAGGTCCGGTAGAAGGTGGCGAGCACGGAAAGGCGCCGGGAGACTGTAGAGTGAAGCGCCCCAGGTTCTCTGCCGCTCCTATACGGGTTGCGGCTCTCGGTTGAGGGCCGCGTAGTGGGCTTGCTCGAACTCCACTGGGGACATCATCCCAAGGGTGCCGTGCAGGCGCCTGTTGTTGTACCAGTCGACCCAGCCGGCGGTGGCGTACTCGACGTCGCCGATGGTCCGGTAGGGGCCGGAGTGGAAGACCGTGGTGCGGATGCACTCGGTCTTGTAGAGCCCGATCACGCACTCCATCAGCGCGTTGTCATACGCATCGGCGACCGACCCGATCGAGGGCCGGATGCCTTCGTCAGCGAGGTGGTCGGTGAACGTGATCGAGGTGTATTGCGACCCCGCGTCCGCGTGACCGATCAGCTCGCCGCGCACGACCGGGTTGCCTTCGCGGCCGCGCTGCCACAACGCCATCCTCAGCGGCACGTCGACGAGCTCGACGGCCTTGGTGGGTGCCACGTTCCAGGCGACGATCTTCTGGGCGAACACGTCGAGGATGAACGCGGTGTAGACAAACCCGGCCCAGGTGCGGACGTAGGTGAAGTCCATGACCCAGGTCCGGTTCGGCGCCTCGGCGGTGAAGTCGCGGTCGAGCAGGTCACCAGCCCGTTTGCCGTCCTTGGCCGGGATCGTGGTCCGGATCCCCTTCGAGCGTCGGATCCCTTGCAGGCCAAGGGATCTCATCGCCCGGTCCACGGACCCGGGCGAGGTCCCCGGCGTCGTGCGGCACACGAGCGCGGTCATCTTCCGACGCCCGTAGAGACCCTCGGGTGTCATCCTGCGCACCCCCTCGTGATCGACCCTCCACGCCAGGTCCCGGACCTGGTTGGTCACCGTGGCGTCGCTGATCGTCCGCGCCGCGACCGGACGGTCGGCTCGTGCCCAGTCGCGGTAGGTCCGCGCGGCGACCTGGCAGCCCTGCTCGCGCAGGACCCGGCAGATCGACTCGACCGCGTGGCCCTCGGCTCGCATCTCGTCGATGAACGCGACGATCAGCGATTGCGGGGGTCGAGTTCCCCCGCGAAGAAAATCGAGGCCCTGCGCAGGATCTCGTTGTCCTCCTCGAGCCGGCGGACCTTGGCCTTCAGGTCCTTGATCTCGGCCAGCTCCTCGCTGGTCGCGCCCTGGCGCTGTCCGCCGTCGATCTGGGCCTGGACGACCCAGCGGCGCACCGTCTCTTTTCCCAGGCCCTCGCGGCGCGCGACGACCTCAGCAGCTGCGGTCAGCGACGGGTACTCCGGCAAGTGCTCCAGCACCTGCCTCACGCACCGCTCCTTGACCTTCGGATCGATCTTCTTCGGCATGGTTCGCATCCTTCCAACTCACAAGGATGCGGCATCAAACCTGGGGCGCTTCATACCAGCGATCTTGAAGTTCGGGCCAGCGTGTCAGCCGTCTCTGAAGCGGCGGAACGCGCCTCGACCCTGCAGCGTCCGCGCCATTCGGTCGGCGAGGTCTGGTTCGTCGACCCCGGCGACGAACCGCTCCATGTCGCGGTACCCGGCGCGTGAGCCTTCGCTCACGACCGACAGCCAGCGCTCGCCGTCGTCGAGATCTTCCTCATCCTCGCTCTCGATCCCGTACTCAAAGATCGCTTGGGGCCACACCTCGCCTGTGTGGAGATCGATGCGGCCGCCGCCCGCGACCGGGTCTCCCTCGAGCACATCGACGAGTTCGTCGAGATCGACCGGCAAGCTCCTTAGCAACGGGGCCGGCCCAGCACCGAGTCGCGCCGTCAATGCAGCAACCAGATCCTCGTCGCCCTCCCAGTCCCTCTCGCGCAGTTCGGTCACGCACCGCTGAGCCAGTTCGCGCGCTCCACCGATGTTCTGAGCCAGAGCCGCCTGCAGCCCATCGCCGATCAGCTGGAGCGCGTGACCTGGCCAAGGACCCGCGCAGAGGAGCGACACCAGCGCCTCTCCATCCGCTCTGAACACGGCAGCGCGAAACCCTCGTAGCCGCTCTCGTCGTGACATGTCGGCATTCTTCCCATCGCTGTCGTTTCGCGCACTACTCGCGGCTACTAGGAGACTTCCCCCAGGATCGGTGTCTGGCCAGACTTCGATCTAGGTGATCGGCGGGACGCTCTCATTGCGGCTGCCCACCCGGTTTCTGGGTGTGGCTCACATCTGGACTGCGACCCGGTCGACCACCGTGACGAGGAGTGGCTCCAGAGGGGTCTGCCCAGCTCGTAGTAGCAATGCCCACCTCGTCGTCCTAGCGGTTCCCGGCCACAGACGAGGTGATGCAGATGAGTGAGAAGAAGAAGGGCGTGATTATCGGGGTCGATCCCCACAAGATGTCGGTGACGATCGAGGTCCTCGACCCCCGCGAACGGCTCCTCGGTAGCGGACGGTTCGACACCGACAACAACGGCTACGCCGCGATGCGCCGATATGTGAAGCAGTGGCCTGAGCGCCTCTGGGCCGTCGAGGGCGCCAACGGCGCCGGCCGTCCGCTGGCCCAACGGCTCGTCGCCGCCGGCGAACAGGTCGTGGACGTGCCGGCGAAGTTGGCGGCGCGGGTGCGGCTCTTCGACACCGGCCACAACCGCAAGACCGACGCGCTGGACGCTCACTCCATTGCGGTCGTCGCGGTCCGCACCGAAGGACTGCGGCGGGTGGCCGACGACGGTGAGCTCGAGGCCCTGCGGATGCTCGCCGACCGCCGTGACGAGCTCGCCCGCCGACGCGTCCAGACCGTGAACCGGCTGCAGCGCCTGCTCTGTGAACTGCTGCCTGGCCAGCGCAAACGCGACCTGTCCGCCACCCAGGCCAAGGCCATGCTGGCAGGCGTGCGGCCCCGCGACATCGCCGGCAAGACCTGCCGCCGGATGGCTGCTGAGGAGATCGCCGACCTGGTCGCGGTCGACGCGAAGCTCAAGAAGATCAAGGCCGAGCTGAAGGCCGCGGTCACCGCCCGCGGGTCGGGGCTGATGGACCTCTACGGCGTCGGCCCGGTCGGCGCGGCACGGACCCTGGCCGACGTCGGCGACATCGCCCGGTTCGCGGACCGCAACCGGTTCGCGTCCTGGACCGGCACCGCACCCCTGGACGCCTCTCGGGGAGCAGAACCGCCCGGCTGTCGCGGGCCGGGACACCCGCACATCGGCACTTCGGATCAGCCACTTCCCGGACCCGCGAAGCCGACGCTACGCCGACCACCGACTCGCCGGAAGACCCTCGCCAAAGCCGCTCCTTGACACAGAGGGGTGCCAGATCCGGGCGAGCGTACCGCTCAACGCGGCTACTAGGAGACTTCCCCCAGGATCGGTGTCTGGCCAGACTTCGATCTAGGTGATCGGCGGGACGCTCTCATTGCGGCTGCCCACCCGGTTTCTGGGTGTGGCTCACATCTGGACTGCGACCCGGTCGACCACCGTGACGAGGAGTGGCTCCAGAGGGGTCTGCCCAGCTCGTAGTAGCAATGCCCACCTCGTCGTCCTAGCGGTTCCCGGCCACAGACGAGGTGATGCAGATGAGTGAGAAGAAGAAGGGCGTGATTATCGGGGTCGATCCCCACAAGATGTCGGTGACGATCGAGGTCCTCGACCCCCGCGAACGGCTCCTCGGTAGCGGACGGTTCGACACCGACAACAACGGCTACGCCGCGATGCGCCGATATGTGAAGCAGTGGCCTGACCGCCTCTGGGCCGTCGAGGGCGCCAACGGCGCCGGCCGTCCACTGGCCCAACGGCTCGTCGCCGCCGGCGAACAGGTCGTGGACGTGCCGGCGAAGCTGGCGGCGCGGGTGCGGCTCTTCGACACCGGCCACAACCGCAAGACCGACGCGCTGGACGCTCACTCCATTGCGGTCGTCGCGGTCCGCACCGAAGGACTGCGGCGGGTGGCCGACGACGGTGAGCTCGAGGCCCTGCGGATGCTCGCCGACCGCCGTGACGAGCTCGCCCGCCGACGCGTCCAGACCGTGAACCGGCTGCAGCGCCTGCTCAGTGAACTGCTGCCTGGCCAGCGCAAACGCGACCTGTCCGCCACCCAGGCCAAGGCCATGCTGGCAGGCGTGCGGCCCCGCGACATCGCCGGCAAGACCTGCCGCCGGATGGCTGCTGAGGAGATCGCCGACCTGGTCGCGGTCGACGCGAAGCTCAAGAAGATCAAGGCCGAGCTGAAGGCCGCGGTCACCGCCCGCGGGTCGGGGCTGATGGACCTCTACGGCGTCGGCCCGGTCGGCGCGGCACGGACCCTGGCCGACGTCGGCGACATCGCCCGGTTCGCGGACCGCAACCGGTTCGCGTCCTGGACCGGCACCGCACCCCTGGACGCCTCCTCAGGGGAGCAGAACCGCCACCGGCTGTCGCGGGCCGGGAACCGGCGGATGAACCATGTGCTGCACGTCGCGGCGATCGCGCAGATCCGCCACGACACCGAGGGCCGCGCCTACTACCGGCGCAAGCTCGATGCCGGCAAGACCCCGCTGGAAGCGTTGCGGTGCCTCAAGCGCCGTCTGTCCGACGTCGTCTACCGCCAGCTCGTCGCCGATGCCCAGCAGCAGAGTGGAGCGGGTCCGGGAGGGCACCGCGGGGCGACTCTTCAATCCAGCGCGGCCGACTCACACCCGCACATCGGCACTTCGGATCAGCCACTTCCCGGACCGCAGCCGAAGCCGGACGCTACGCCGACGCGACCGAGGGCTCGCCGGAAGACCCTCGCCAAAGCTGGGGGCGCTCCTTGACACAGAGCGGGTGCCAGATCCGGACGCTTCATGGGGCGTTAGTCGGAGAACAGCGTCCTGTTCTTCTCGATCCACTCGATCTCTGCCAACTCCTCCTGCTCGACGCTGCCCTCGGCGATCCACGTCTTCTGCGGTTCCTGCCCTTGGTCCGCGAGGAACCGGACGTGCTCGATGGTGTACCGGCGCCGTCGCACGACTGCGTCGGGGACGTCAAAGTCAGTCGCAATGCCGTACTCGTCGAGGAAGGCCTCGATGCGGGCGCGTCGATCGGGGACCTGAGGGAAGTGGTGCCAGTTCAAGGCAGCATCGTCGTCTCGTAGCGGAGCGAACCACAGCAGGGCGTAGGCCACGTCGCTGAGTCTGGGTGCGCGGTGGAGGAAGTCCCAGTCGATCAGCGCGACGGCCTCACCGTCCGCGCCACACGAAGTTCCAGGGCCCGGGGTCGGCATTGACGAAAACGTCGCCGCCGTCGACCGCCGGTGCGGCGAAGACTGCGTCGTCGGGTGGGACCCAGTCAGCGGAAGCGTCATGGATACGTCGCAGGAGGCGTGCTGCAGACCGCAACCCCTGCTCGTCGTGCTGGTGCTTCCACCCGTCACCGCCGCTCTCGCCCTCGATGAAGCGGAGCGTCTCAGTCTCGCCGTCCAGCGACACGGGCTCGGGAACGCAGTCCAACCCCTTCGCGCGAAGGTGCCGCAAGAACGAGTGCACAGTCGCGGTGTGCGTCCCGGCGGGACGAGTGACCGTCTCGGACGTCAACTCGATCTGCCGGAACTGCGCGTTCACTTCTGCTGCTCGGTTGAGTGCCTCGTCGTTCGCCACGCTGGCACCCTCGCACGACCACCGGACAGGACACCAACAAGTTTCGTGGAACGCGAACTCATCGGCAGATCCGGTAACTCAATCCGCGCCAGGCGACGGGCACAGGAGCGTCCGGTCAGCAACGGCCTCGGGATCGATTCCCTTCGTAGCTCGGCGATCACTGCCCGTCCCGACACGGTCCGCATTGAGTCCTGCATCGTCATGCCATGCCGGACGAGAATGGTCGTGCTGGACGACTCCACAACGGCCATGTCGCTCCAGGCACCCCGCCCGAAGTCGTTGGCACCTCCGCAGCTCGACTGACGACCAATGACGGACCCAGAGTCCGCTCCGCCGCACACACCGTGAAGACCTTCAAACTGTGCGGCACGCATGCTACGAAGGTCCGTAGATCGGTCCGCCCCTGGGGGCGGGCCGAGCGTCATTTCAAGGCTAGATGACGAGTACTGACGGGCGGTGACGAGGCGTGCACGGTGGGGTCAAGTTCTACCGCGGCTCCGCGTCCGCCGCGCGCTCGTACGTGGAGGCGGACCGTTCCCGGGCCGACGACTACTACCTCGCCGAGGGCACCGGGGTGGCCGAGCTGTACGTCGCAACGACTCCGCCGGTTGAGGGGAGACGCGGTGTTTCCGCAGTTCAGCACGGGGGGACGCTGGATGGCGACGCCTACGAACGCTGGGTCGCCGGCTACGAAGTAGTAACTGGCGCGGCGAAGGGACGGTTGCGCGACGACGCACGCGCACTCCGGTTCGTCGAGGTCGTGGTGAATGGGCCGAAGTCCTGGTCGCTCGCCGCCGCACTCCACGCGGACGTCGCGACGGCGTACGACGCGGCGATGGATCGGGCGGCTGGTGAGGTGATCGGGTGGCTGGCCGAGCATGCCACCACCCGGGTCGGGCCGCGTGGCAGGCAGGTGCAGGTGCCGGTGGAGAAGCTCGAGGCGGCTGTCGTGCGGCACTACACCTCGCGTGCCGGTGACCCGCACCGTCACCTTCACGTGCAGATCAACGCACGCGTCTTCGCGCGCGGAGCGTGGCGTGGTCTGCACTCGGTCGGTGTCGTGGACAGCATCGAGGCGCTCAACGGGATCGGGCACGCGGCCGTGATGTGCGACCCGGAGTTCAGGGCGGCCCTTGCCGGGCGTGGCTACACGCTCGACGACGACGGGGAGATCCAGCAGCTCGCCGCGTACGCCGGAGGGTTCAGCCAGCGCGCCGCGCAGATCGGCCGCAACGTCGACCGGTACGAGGCCGCATGGCGTGCCGAGCACCCCGGCAAGGAGCCCGGGCCGCGACTACGCCAGACCTGGGACCGACGCGCGTGGGCGGACGCACGGCCGGACAAGGTCGTGCCTCGCAGCGGCGCCGACCTCGTGGTCGCATGGAACAACGAACTGCGCGACCTTGGCTTCACCCCACCGATCACCTCACCGACCAACCCGGCGACAGTGCCGGGTCTGCAGATCGGTCGGCTCAACCGCGACGTCGCCGCCG
Organism: uncultured Actinomycetota bacterium; assembly: GCA_963806925.1. Classification (GTDB taxonomy): domain Bacteria; phylum Actinomycetota; class Actinomycetes; order Propionibacteriales; family Nocardioidaceae; genus Nocardioides. Next base: position 244,863 of record CAWEAI010000005.1, read on the forward strand.
ACCTGCTGCTGACCCGTCTCGGCGCCAAGCGGTCGGCGTGGAACGCAGCCGACATCCGTGGCGAGGCCGAACGACTGGTCGCCTCCGTCGGCGTGGTAGCGGAGCGAGTGGTCCGGCACGAGTTGGTCGAGGACATCGCCGACCGCGCCCGGACACGATGTGTGTCTTTGCTGGACCGCGACGACGTCCCGGAGCACGTCCGCAGCATGACGTCCGAGCGGGTCCTCGCCGTCGAAGCCGACCTCGTCGACAGCATCGCCGTACGTGCCGCGCGGCCGGTGAGCGACGCGGTCCGGGTGCGCGGCACCAATGACCTCGATCTGGCGCGGCTCGACCCCACGCAGCGTCGTGTCGTTGCGGCGCTGGCCGGTGACGCCGGTCTGCTCGTGATCGAGGGCGCCGCCGGCACCGGGAAAACCACCACCCTGGCGGCTGCACGCGACGTGCTCGACGCCTCGGAGCGTCGACTGGTGGTCGTCACCCCCACCCTCAAGGCCGCCCAAGCAGCAAAGGAGCAGGTGGGCGCGAACGCGTTCTCCGCAGCCTGGCTGATCCACCAACACGGCTACCGCTGGGACGAAGACGGCCACTGGACACGAGTCGACACGGGACCCGACGCCACACCCGAAGCCCGACCCGACTCCCGTGCCCGCCTGCTCCCCGGCGACGTCCTGCTCGTCGACGAGGCCGGGATGCTCGACCAGGACACCGCCCGCGCCCTGTTCGCCATCGCCGACCGAGCGCACGCCAGGGTCGCGCTCCTCGGCGACCGCCACCAACTCCCAGCAGTCGGCCGCGGCGGCGTCCTCGACCTCGCCGCACGCTGGGTACGACCCGAGGCGCGCCACGAGCTCGAATCGGTCCACCGGTTCAGCGGTCCCGCGTACGCCGACCTCAGCCTGCTCATGCGTACTGGTGAGCGTTCTGGTGAGGTCTTCGACGAGCTTTACGAGCGTGGGCAGGTTGTCCTTCATTCCAGCGAGGTCGAACGCACCGCAGCCCTCGCCACCATCGGCGCCACCCTCACTCTTGACGATGCTCGTGCCGATGACCAGCTCGTGATCGCCGACACCCGCGACCAGGTCGCCGCGCTCAACGCAGCCATCCGCGACCACCGCCACGGCGCCGGCGAGCAACCGGGGGACCGGGCTGGTGAGCGATCTGATGAGCAGGTTGGTGAGCCCATCACGCGTCGTGGTGAGCGGATCGGTCTCGGCGACCGGGTCGCTACCCGACGCAACGACCGCGACCTTGGCGTCGCCAACAGGGACACGTGGACTGTGGCCGGGATCGGTGAGGACGGCAGTGTGTACGTCACCGGCCGCGCAGGCAGGCGCGCCCTCCCTGCCGAGTACGTCCGCGAGCACGTCGAGCTCGCTTTCACCACCACCGCCTACGGAGCCCAAGGCGAAACGGTCGACTCCGCCCACTTCGCGCTCGGCGAGACCACCGGCGCCGCCTCGGCGTACGTCGCCATGACCCGCGGCCGCCACCACAACACCGCTCACCTCGTCGCCGACACGGTCGAGGACGCCCGCAGCCAATGGGTCGAGGTCTTCAGCCGTGACCGCGCCGACCTCGGACCCAGCCACGCCGCCCAGAGAGCCTCAGACGACATCGACCGCTACGGACCCAACGTGCGGTCGCACTCGGTCGCCCTGCAAGCCGCAGCGCTGCGTCAGGGCGACCGGCGTCGGCCACCCCAGCCGATCCCGGCCTCCCCGCCGACTCCAGGCGGCATCGGTCGCTGACCAGATTTCCTCTCTCCAGGTGACCGCTCCGGGGACTCAGGACGACTTAGGTGCCTGAGGAGAAGCCGATCTCGACAGGGATGGCCAGCGGATGTCCGATCCGCACAGCTCGGCGTTGCTTCTCCAGACATGGAGTCGCCGAACCCGTCGGCGGCCACGACGAAAGGCAACGTGATGGTCACACCCATCGGCATCCCAGACGACTGGGACGACAACGACCTGATCCTGTTCGAGGAGTTCTGCGACCTCATCCGCACACCCCAGCGCACCGTCCGCGACTGGCGCCAGCGCGGCGTCGGGCCCAGGTGGACCCGCTTCCAAGGCGTTGGCCGGCTCTACCTCACCGTCGCCGAAGCCCGACGCTTCCTCGCCTCAGCCACTGTCACGCGGGCGGAGGTGCGCTCCGATGGCTGAGCGACGCTCCATCCCGGTCTACCTCAGCCTCGAGGAAGCCGCCGAGGCCATGTCGGTCTCGACCAAGACCATCCGACGCTGGATCGCAGCCGGCACCCTCCCGGCGTACCGCTGCGGCAAACGCGCTATCCGGATCAAGCTCGAGGACCTCGAGGCCGCCCCCCGTCAGATCCCGTCAGCGCGATAGTCGTGAAGCAACACATCGAGCCTGAGGTCCCGCAGCGGTGATCCGATGCACGTCCTCGCAATGCGATGCCTGATCGCATATCATCAGGAGGTGGGCAACACGGGACAAGACGCAGGAGCACTGGTCAAAGCACGCCGCGGGCGGCTGGGCCTGAGCCAGCGCACCGCGGCACGCGTGTGCGGCATCCCGCAATCAATGCTCTCGCGCATCGAGTCCGGACAGACAGATCCCAGCGTGACGACCTTGGCTCGCTTACTTGCGGGACTGGGATCGGAGCTACGCCTCGAGCTGAAGTCTCTCGAGACCGGGGGAGAGGGACGACGCGAGAAGGAGCGGTCGCTGTGGCTGAACCGGCTCGTGGTGGGCGAGCTGACCCGTGACCCCGACCGAGTGCTGGCGATCGCGCGCGACAACATCACTCGGTGGCGAGACATCCACGCCGGGAGGCCGTCGATCCTGAGCTCGCTGGATCACTGGAGCGAGATTCTCGACGGCGGCATCGAGGCGATTGTGGCGATGCTCACCGACCGGACCGAGGAAGCGGAGGACCTTCGACAGAATGCTCCGTTCGCCGGCGTGCTCAGTCAGGAGCAGCGCGAACAAGTGTTGGGGGCTTTCCGACGCGACTGGGAGCGCCGTCGTCCGGACGAGGACCCGGCAGTCGAAGAGAACAGCCTGGCGCGATGAACAGAGAACAGGTGTCCGAGGTTCTCCGGGCTGCCAGCCAGCTGGTCGACGACCGTCCGTTGGTGATGGGATCACAGGCGATCCTGGGAACGTATGAGGAGGACGTGCTGCCTCCCTCAGCGACGATGTCGATGGAGGTCGATGTCGCCTTCCTCGATGACCGGGCTCGCGTGAAAGCCGATCTGGTCACCGGCGCGATCGGTGAAGACTCGTCCTTCCATCAACTGCGCGGCTACTACGCCGAAGGGATCCACATCGAGACCGCCACCTTGCCCACGGGCTGGCACGACCGGTTGATCACGCAGCAGATTCCAGCCGGGCCCAACGGTCCCGGAATCGTGGCGTTCTTCCTGGAACGACACGACCTGGTCGTGGCCAAGCTGGCCGCCTTCCGCGAGAAGGACCTGAGGTTCGTGTCCGAACTTGCCGCCACCGGGCTCATTGACCTTCAGATCGCCCGGGAGCGACTCGACAACACCGCCCTCCACCCCACGGCAAGGGAGCGCGCGGCGGGTCTTCTCCAAACGCTGGCCAGCAGGACCAACTGACCTGCGGGCTCTCTTCTGCGGTCTCAGGCCCTGATCGTCCCGAAGTCCAGGCCGGCGAAGGCGGCTGTCGTCAGGTCGTCCATCCGGCTCTGTGTCGCTCGGACGTACCGTTCCGCGGCCTGGGACGAGGAGTCGCCGAGGAACGCCTGCACCTCGGCGGTGTGTGCACCGCTCTGTGCCAATCGGGTGGCACCGGTCGCCCGGAGGTCGTGGAAGTTGATCGGACGGCCGACGGCCTCGCGCACGTCGCACCATCCGCCGACCGCGTCGCGGAATCGAGTGGGTTGCAGCCACTCGCCGGACGGCCCCGGGAAGAGCAGCCCGTCACGGCCGGAGAGGTAGGTCCGGAGGTGCTCCGTGAGGACCGTGCAAACGCTCGTAGGGACACGCTGGTCGCGGACACCGGCCCGCGACTTCGGTCCCTTCTCGTATCGCTTTCCGCCTGGGCCCGTGCCGATCGCCCGTCGCACACGCACCACGGGTGGCTTGGCGCGAAGGTCGACATCGGAGCGTCGGAGCGCCACGATCTCCCCGAACCGGAGGCCACACCCGAGGGCCAGGGCGATCATGGCCCGCCACTCAGGGCGGATCGTATCGAGGATCACAACCAGGTCGGCGTCCTCGACCACCTCGGTTCGCTTGTCCGATCGTTTGCCGATCGTGCCGGCGCCGTCGATGGCGAACGGGTTGACGGCGCCGGGAAGCACTCCGTCCGCGGCAGTCGCAGACTTCATGATCGCCTTCGCCAGCGCGTAGCACTCACGCACGGTCTTCCCCTTGTCGTGGGGGAGTCCTTCGTACCAGCGCACGACGTCGGCCGCCGTGATCGTGTTCAGCGGCATGTCACCGAACGTCGGAAGGAGGTACTTGCCCAACCAGATCAGGTACCCCCGCTTCGTGGACTCCTGCAGTGGCTGCCCCTTCACCTTCCGGGCCCGCAGCCAGATGGAGGCGTACTCGGCGAACGTCGGAAGCGTCTCGGCGGCGACGCGGACCCGTTCCTCCTCCGCGTGCTCGACCAGCGTGCGCCACGACGCGCCCTCAGCGTTCAGCCGCAGCTCCTCGGCCCGGAGCCAGTCACCGGCCGCCTCGCGACCGTAGGTGTTGGGCTCGAACGTGTGGGGTGCCGTCACAAGCTTCCCGCCACGACCGGATGGGTGGTCAAGCGGGACCGTGAAGCGCGCCTGCCAGCGGCCGGACCGCAGCTTCGCGACCTGGCCGAATCGGCGTCTGGAAGCCTTCGTAGTCATAGTTGGACGTCCTACCTTTGCATCGGCTATGCATCGGATCGTACGTCAATTCCGGTCCAGGTAGGGCCTGTTGGATTGCATCGGTCAAGTATGTTTTCGCAGGTCAGAGCCACTTCTGGGCACTGCTGTCCACCTCGGTCCAACAGTTAGGGACTAGTGGTTCGAGTCCAACCGGGGGAGCACCATAAAACGGCCCGTGACTTGCGGAAACGCAGATCGCGGGCCGTTTGCATGTTCCCGGCGTCCGCTGTGCCCAGCGCCAATCGCTTTCGCCGATGACGGTGGACGCCCCGGATGCCAACGCCCAGCCGACGCCGGCTCGTCAGCGATAGAGGCCCAGGAGCAGGGTGATGATGTCCTGCAGCGCTGGGGGTGGATCTGACCTCGACCAGGCGGCGTAGACAGGCGCGGGCGACGCGTCTCGCACGGCTCGATAGATGAGTCCCCGTCGGCGGTACTGCTGCGCCGTTGACTCTGTGGTCACCCCGCGGGCCGTTCCGCTGCTGATGACGGTGAGCCAGTCCTCGACGTCGTCGGTGGGGACGGTGTGCTGCGGCTGCCCGTCATCGGGCCAGAGATCGAGTCGGGTGCTCCCTGTCCGGTGGTCGATCGCCACCGGGGCCGCCGCCACCTGGGCGAGCGTGACTGTCCGTCTGGCGGCCAGCGGGTCGTCGCCGGACATGGCGCAGTAGCGCTTCTCGACGCCGATCAGGACCAGCTCGATGTTCGTCGCCTCAGGGACGCGGCGCAGGATCGCGATGTCGCTGGTCCCTTCCAGCAATCCTGCGGTGGGTGTGTTGGTGCGGGTCAGGCGCAGCTCGTGGTGAGGCAGGGCTGCGCCCCATCGGCGTTGGAACTCGGGTGTGTGGTTGCCCAACGCGGACCATGCATATCCGACGCGGATCGTGCTCACCCCCGCCAGCGCCTCCTGGCGCAGATCAGCCACGACAGCGAGTGCTCGCCGGGCGTGCCGAAGCACTCGCTCACCCGCTGGTGTGAGGGTCACGCGACGAGTGGTGCGGTGCAGGAGTCGTGCCCCGAGCGCGGCCTCCAGCGCTGCGACGTTGCGTGAGACAGCAGCCTGGGAGATGCCCAGCTCGATACCGGCGTCGGTGAAGGTGCCCTCCTCGACGACGCCGACGAGGGACCTCAAGTGACGCAGCTCCACTTCCATTCCCGCACCCTACTCATGCACGAAGCGAATCAATGACGGCATTGATGCATTATGAGACGGCAATGAGCACGCCGAGGATTGCGGGCATGAAGACAACGACGCCCGCCGTCAGTGCCCGAGGCGCTGGGATCGCGACCGCCCTCGGCGGTGCGCTGTCGAACCAGCTCGGTGCGGCCACCGGCTCACTGGCCTTCCCGGTGATCGGGCCCGTCGGTGTCGTCGCTGTCCGCCAGCTCGTCGCCGCCATGATTCTGCTGCCGGTCGTCAGACCCCGCATACGTGGCCTGACACGGGGACAGTGGTGGCCGGTCCTGATGTTGGCCCTGGTCTTCGGGACCATGAACCTCACGCTGTACCTCGCCATCGAGCGAGTCGGTCTCGGCTTGGCCGTGACCCTGGAGTTCTGCGGGCCCCTGGCGATCGCCCTCCTGGGCTCTCGGTCCAGGAGGGGGGCTGCCCTCGCCCTCGTCGCAGCCGCCGGCGTCATCGCCATCGCGCGCCCGCAGCCCACCGCCGACTACGTGGGTCTCGGGCTCGGCCTCGCCGCTGCGTGCAGCTGGGCGGCCTACATCCTGCTGAACAAGACCATCGGCTCCCGGATCCCCGGAGTGCAGGGCACCGCGATGGCGACCGGAGTCTCCGCCGCTGTCTTCCTCCCCCTCGGCGCCTGGATCCTCATCGCCAGCCGCCCGGACCCCTTCACCCTGCTGTGCGCACTGGGTGCTGGTGTCCTGGCCTCGACGGTCCCGTTCGTCGCAGACCTGATCGCCCTGCGCACGATTCCTGCGAACCTCTTCGGGATCCTCATGAGCCTCAATCCCGTCCTGGCGGCCCTCATCGGGGCAACCCTCCTCGACGAGCAGCTCGGAGCAGTTGAATGGATCGGCATCGCACTGATCGTCACGGCGAACGCAGCCGCCCTGCTCACCCCGAGGCCACCCCAGCCGAATCCGTGAGGACTCCCCGGGCCGGCCGACGAGTCAGGCGGGAGCCGCCGAGTACGCGTCGACCAGCTGGGTCTCGGCGGCGTCGAGATAGGCGGCGATGGCTCCCTCGGCGTTGACGAGGTCACCGGCGTCGAGCAGCTCGAGGATCGCGCGGTTCTCCGGCAGGTAGGCCTGGTGGAAAGCCTGCCGCGCATCCATCACGTGGAAGACCAGGCGCAGCTCGGCCAGCAGGTGCCCCATCGCCTCCTCGACGCGCGGACTCTGCGCAAGGCCGGCCACCGCCTGGTGGAAGTGCATGTTGGCGGTGCCGACCTCGACCCAGCGGTCGAGGGCCGCGGCCGCCTCCCCCTCCTCGACAGCCGACCGCACGGGGAGGAGCAGGTCTGACCATCGGCGGACGAGCTCCGGATCCGACCCGAGGCGTTCGGCAGCGCGCCGTACGGCTCCGCACTCGAGGATCCGGCGGACCTGGTAGAGGTCGCGGACGTCGTCGACCGTCAGCCTGCGGACGAAGACCCCGCGGTTGAACTCGTGCACCAGCAGGCGCTCGTGCCCGAGCAACCTGAAGGCCTCGCGCAGCGTGTTGCGTGAGACACCCAGAGCGGCGCCGATGTCCTCTTCGGACAGCCGCGTCCCCGGAGGGAGGTGCCCCTCGGTGATGCGGGTGCGCAGCACGTCAGCGACCCGGCCGGCGGTACTGGCGCGACCGAGTGCGGAGCGCTCGGCGCGAAGGTCGTCGAGCCACTCGGGTGCAGTCACATGGGCAGGCTAGCCGATGGATACCATTGACGGATTGTTCAACAATCCGTCATGATGTGACACGGAACACTTCGGGCGTCACCGCTCGGGCCGACAGAGATGGGCGCGACATGACCGACGACACCACTGACCACGCCGTGGGCATCGAGAGCCGGACGCCGGGGCCGAAGGGAGCCGCGCGGGGTGCGCTGCTCGGGGCGATGTTCCTGATGGCGACGAGTGCCATCGGGCCCGGCTTCATCACCCAGACCACCGTCTTCACCGCAGAGCTCGGAGCGGCGTTCGCCTTCGCGATCCTCGTCTCGATCCTGGTCGACATCGCCGTCCAGCTCAACGTGTGGCGCGTTGTCGGCGTCACCGGGATGCGGGCCCAGGAGCTGGCCAACTCGGTGCTCCCCGGCGCCGGCTACTTCCTCTCGGCCCTGGTCGTCCTGGGCGGCCTGGTCTTCAACATCGGCAACATCGGCGGCACCGCCCTGGGCACCAACGCGATGTTCGGGCTCGACGTCAAGATCGGGGGCGCGATCTCCGCGCTGATCGCCATCGGGATCTTCGTGAGCAAGCGCGCCGGCGTCGCCATGGATCGCATCGTCGTGGTGCTCGGCGCCCTGATGATCGTCATGGTGCTCTACGCCGCCATCGTCTCGGGTCCGCCCGTCGGCGAGGCTCTGCGCCAGAGCGTGCTGCCCGACGACGTCGACTTCCTGATCATCACGACGCTGATCGGTGGCACCGTCGGTGGCTACATCACCTACGCCGGTGCGCACCGGCTCGTCGACTCGGGCATCACCGGCCCCGAGCACGTCCGCGACATCACCCGTGGCTCGATCACCGGCATCCTGGTGACCGGAGTGATGCGCACGCTGCTGTTCCTCGCCGTCCTCGGTGTGGTCGCCGGCGGCGTGACCCTGGCCGTCGACAACCCGCCGGCCTCGGCGTTCCAGGCCGCTCTCGGTGACGTGGGAGTCCGGGTCTTCGGCGTCATCCTCTGGGCCGCGAGCATCACCTCGGTGATCGGCGCCTCCTACACGTCGGTGTCGTTCCTCGCCGGCTTCTCGCGTCGCCTCGAGGAGCGCCGCAACCTGGTGACGGTGGCCTTCATCGTGTTCTCGGGGGCGATCTACCTGGCGCTCGGCAAGGCGCCCGTCACACTGCTGGTGCTCGCCGGAGCGTTGAACGGCCTCATCCTGCCCGTCGGGTTCGCCATCATCCTCTGGGTCGCCGCGCGTCGCAGCGACCTGCTCCGGGGCTACGCCTACCCGAGGTGGCTGTTGCTCATCGGGACCCTCGTGTGGGTCCTCACGGTCTACCTCGGCTGGAACTCCCTCGGCGGCATTGCGGACCTGCTGTGACGGCGGGTCCGCAGATCGACCTCAATGCCGACCTGGGGGAGTCCTTCGGCAGCTGGACCCTCGGTGACGACGACGCGCTGCTCGAGCTGATCACCAGCGCCAACGTGGCGTGCGGTTTCCACGCCGGCGACCCGACCGTGCTGCGGCGCACCTGCGCGCGCGCCGCGGAGCGCGGTGTCGTGATCGGCGCCCAGGTCGGCTACCGCGACCTGGCGGGCTTCGGTCGTCGTTTCATCGACGTCGAGCCCCACGACCTGACCAACGACGTGCTCTACCAGCTCGGTGCGCTCGAGGCCTTCGCGCGCGTCGCGGGCACCCGGGTGCGCTACGTGAAGCCGCACGGTGCGCTCTACAACGCGATCGTGCACCACGAGGGTCAGGCCGCGGCGGTCGCCGAGGCCGTACGCCGCTACGACCCGACGCTCCCCGTCCTGGGCCTGCCGGGCTCGGTCTGGCTCGCGGTGGCCGAGGGCGTCGGCCTGACCCCCGTCCCCGAGGCCTTCGCCGACCGCGCCTACACGCCCGAGGGCACGTTGGTCTCGCGACGCGAGCCCGACGCCGTGCTGCACGACCCGGACGACGTGGCCGAGCGTACGGTCCGGATGGCCACCCGGCACGAGGTGGTCGCCGCGGACGGCACGCTGGTCCCCGTCCGGGCGGGCTCGGTGTGCGTGCACGGCGACAGCCCCGGAGCGGTGGCGATGGCGACCGCGGTCCGTCGCGGGCTCGAGGAGGCGGGCGTGCAGGTGCTGCCGTTCGTCGCCGGGGACCCGCGATGAGGCTGCTCCCGTGTGGCGGGTCCGGGCTGCTGGTCGAGCTCGAGGACCTGGACGCCGTGCTCGCGCTCTACGCCGAGCTGGTGGAAGCTCCGCCCGACGGCGTCGTCGACCTCGTTCCGGCCGCCCGCACGCTGATGCTGCGCATCGACCCGGCCCGCACCGACCCCGCCCGGGTCGCCCGGGCCGTACGCGAGGTCGAGCCGCGACCGGGTCACCGGCCCGACGCTGGTCATCTCGAGGTCCCGGTGACCTATGACGGTGCGGACCTGGCCGAGGTCGGGCGCCTCACCGGCCTGGGCGAGCGCGGGGTCGTCGAGGCCCACACGTCACAGGAGTGGACCGTCGCGTTCTGCGGTTTCGCCCCCGGTTTCGGCTACCTGGTCGGGGCCGACGACCGCCTCACGGTCCCGCGCCGCGACGACCCCCGCACCAAGGTGCCGGCCCGATCCGTCGCGCTGGCCGGCGAGTTCACCGGCGTCTATCCGCGTGAGTCGCCCGGGGGATGGCAGCTCATCGGTCACACCACGGCGCAGCCGTGGGACCTCGAGCGTGACCCTCCCGCGCTCCTCGTGCCCGGCACCCGGGTGAGCTTCGTGGAGGTCTCATGACGTGGCTCGAGGTGATCAGTCCCGGTGTGCTCAGCACTGTGCAGGACCTGGGTCGGCCGGGTCTCGGCGCTCTGGGCGTCGGCCACGCCGGAGCTGCAGACCTGCCCGCCCTGCGGCTGGCCAACCGCATGGTCGGCAACCCGGAGTCCGCGGCCGCCCTCGAGGTGACCTTCGGGGGTCTCGAGGTCGTCGCCCACGGTGGCGTCTCGGTGTCGCTGACGGGAGCCCCCTGCTCGCTGTCGGTCGACGGCCTCGACCACGGTCCCTACGGCGTGGTGTGGCTGCCCGACGGCGCGACCCTGCGGTTGGGGAATCCGCACGCGGGACTGCGCAGCTATCTCGCGGTGCGCGGCGGGATCGAGGTCGCGGCTGTGCTGGACTCGCGGTCCACTGACACCCTGTCCGCGCTCGGTCCCGCAGCTGTGGGCGTCGGCGATCGCCTGCAGATCGGCCGGTCGGCCGGTCCCTACCCGGGCGTCGACGTGGCGCCCGTGCAGGTGCCCGAGGCAGGCGACGTCACCCTGCGCGTCGTCGACGGCCCCCGCGCGGACTGGTTCACCGACGCTGGACGCGACGCGCTCGTCTCCGCGGCCTACGAGGTCACCGCCGACAGCAACCGCGTCGGCATGCGGCTCTCCGGGCCCTCGCTCGAGCGGGGTCGCGACGACGAGCTCCCGAGCGAGGGCATGGTGTGCGGGGCCCTCCAGGTGCCGCCCTCCGGCCAGCCGACCCTGTTCCTCGCCGACCACCCCGTGACCGGCGGCTACCCCGTCATCGCGGTGGTGGTCCCGGCCGACCTCCCGCGGGCAGCGCAGGTGCGCCCCGGCCAGCGCATCGCCTTCCGACGACTGCCGTCCGCATCACCCGACACAGGAGCACGCGATGACTGAGACCAGCACCGTCACACCCACCGAGGCACGCGAGCGGTTCCGCGGGGGACTGCGCGTGCCGACGTCGGGCTGGTGCGCCGGCTGGACCCAGGCCAACCTCCTGGCCGTGCCCCGCGACCTGGCCTACGACTTCCTGCTGTTCGCGCAGCGCAACCCCGCTCCGTGCCCCGTCCTCGACGTGACCGAGCCGGGTGCTCACAGCAGCCCGAGGTTCGCGGGCGACCTGCGCACCGACCTCCCGGCCTATCGGATCTACGAGAACGGCGAGCTGGTCGCGGAGGTCGACGACGTGACGGAGCGCTGGCGCGACGACATGGTCGCGTTCCTGATCGGATGCAGCTTCACCTTCGAGGACGCCCTGCTCGCCGCCGGTGTTCCGGTGCGTCACCTCGAGCAGCAGACCAACGTCCCGATGTACCGCACCAGCATCGCCTGTCGTCCGGCCGGCTCGCTGTCCGGTCCGATGGTCGTGTCGATGCGTCCGATGCCGGCCTCGCAGGTGGCCACCGCCGTGCGCGTGACCTCGCGCTACCCTGCCGTCCACGGAGCCCCGGTGCACATCGGATCTCCGAGCGAGATCGGCATCACGGACCTCGACACCCCCGACTTCGGTGACCCGGTCGACGTGCGTCCCGGCGAGGTCCCGGTCTTCTGGGCCTGCGGGGTGACCCCGCAGGCAGCCGTGATGCAGTCCCGACCAGCACTCGCCATCGGACATGCCCCCGGCCACATGGCGATCACGGACATCCGCGAGAGCGAGCACATCGTCCCGTGACGGTGCCGGCCTGGACGACTCGGAGACCTCAGCCCCACCCGAGCGGGAACACCTCGAACGTCACCGCATGGGTGACGCCCAGCCCCTGGCCGCCTCCGCGCAGGATCCCGTCGAGGAACTCCTCGGGGTCCCAGCCCTCCCACCCGAGCCCGTCGATGTAGGCCCGGTGCTCCTGCAGGGAGGCGACGCCGGCGTGGAACGTGTCGGTGACGTCCACGGCGTGCGTGGCCTGCGGTGAGGATCCCGACCAGACCGCGCGCACGCCGCCCCACGGCTCGAGGCCGTCGGTCAGCTGCTCGGGGAAGATCCACCGGTTCCCCGCATCCCGTACGGCATCGAGCAGGGCCCGCCCCACGGCGATGTGGTCGGCCTGGTTGAGGCGGTCGCCGCCGAAGGTCTCGCGGAAGTTGATCGTCATCGCGATGTCCGGACGGTGACGCCGCACGACCTCGGCAATCGCGCGGCGCAGCTCCACGCCGTACTCGAGGATGCCGTCCGGCAGGCGCAGGAACTCGACCTCCTCGACGCCCACGACACGGGCCGAGGCGATCTCCTCGGCCTCACGCAGGGGTCCACACTCGTGGGGGGCGATCTGGTCGATGCCGGCCTCGCCGCTGGTCACCATGCAGTAGACGATGCGTTTGCCCTGCCCTGTCCAGCGCGCCACCGCAGCGGCGCCGCCGTACTCGATGTCGTCGGGGTGGGCCACCACGAACAGTGCGGTCTCCCAGTCCTCGGGAAGGGGCTCGAAGGTGGGTGGGGTCTCCATGGCTCGAGCATGGCACTCGCCCGCGATGGTGTCTGCCTCCGTCAGGCCATGACCCCGACGGCCTCGGGGGTGAATCCGGGGAAGACCTGCGCCACCGAGACCCCGAAGCGCCGCGTGACGACCTCGCTGAGCACGCTGCGATAGTCGGTGGTGACGAGCAGGTCGGAGTCGGGGGAGTCGGTCAGCCCCGGCCAGGTGCCGTAGTAGCGGCCTCCGCTCACGCCGGCGCCGGCAACGAACATCACGTTGCCGAAGCCGTGATCGGTGCCGTAGTCGTCGTTCTCCTGGACGCGTCGGCCGAACTCGCTGAGCGTCACCAGGGTGACCCGGTCGGCGGCGGGCCCGAGGTCGGCGAAGAAGGCCGCGATCGACGCAGCCAGGTCGCCGGCCTTGTTCCGGAGGTCACCCCACTCGAGTGTGCCGAGGTCGGTGTGCATGTCCCAGTCGCCCTGGTCGACGGTGATGACCTCGGCGCCGACGCCGGATCGCACGATCCGCGAGACCCCGGACAGCGCCTTGCCCAGCTCGCTCGCGGGATAGGGGACGGCGGGCGACCCGGCAGGCAGGTCCCGAGCCGCGCCGAAGGTCTCCGCGCCGGCGATCGCGTCGCGGACGGCCTGGCCCATCCGGCCGTTGCCCTTCCACGCGTGCTGGAGCGCGAGCAGGCGGCGGCCGTCGGTGTCGGTGCCGGCGACCTCCGCGTCGTCGACCCGGTTGACCACGAAGGCGGGGTTGAGCCCGAAGAGCGATGTCGGGACCTGGTTGCCCATCGCCGTGCCCTGCAGCGGCGAGGCACCCGGAAGCTCACCGAGGAGCCGGTTGAGCCACCCGTTGCGCTCGCTCGAGCCCGGAGCAGCGTCCTCGATCGCCTCCATCGCCGCGAAGTGCGAACGGTTGGGTGTCGCCATGCCCGTCGCGTGCACCGCGGCGAGCGAGCCGGAGTTCCACATCGGCAGCAGCGGCGCGAGGGCCGGGTGGAGGCCGAACATCGGGTCGGCGGCCAGCAGCGCCGTGGCAGGTACGCCGATGCGCGGGCGCGCGGCGTAGTAGGCGGGGTCCCCGTGCGGGACGACGAGGGAGAGCCCGTCGGCGGCACCCCGCAGGGACAGCAGGACCAGTACCGAGCCGGTCGAAGACACGAGACTGGACGCGGTGCGTCCGGTGACGGCGTAGGCACCGCGGCCGGAGCCATCCAGTCCCGGGCCGAGGGCGATCGCACCACCGGCGAGTGCAGTGCCGAGCAGGGTCCGGCGGCTCAGCAGCACCCGGGCCGTGTCGAAGTCGGAGCAGCCGCACGGAGTCTTGTCAGGCAGGGTCATGTCAGCACGCCAGATGGTCGGGGGAGTCGAGGACGGCGGCGAGCAGCCGCGGGAAGCCCCACTGGTAGAGCTCGTGGTCGCGGTCGATCTTCTCCCGGGTCCGGCAGCCGGTGGCCAGGGACGCCGTCTCCAGCAGGTCCTTGGTGGCCGGTCGGTGCAGCAGGTCGCGGGAGACCTCGTCGACGAGGTCCTTGAACCGCACCGGCTTCTTCTCCGGGACCCACGCGCTGGGCTTGCGGTAGTGCAGGTCGTCGGTCGGCCACCAACCGCCGGCCATCGACCAGTGCATCGACATCGACGCGAGCGCACGAGCCGGTGAGGCCCACACGTCGTCGGTCACCGGCATGCCGTCCGGGCGCGGCCAGGCGTGGGGTGAGAGCCCGACCCCGGAGGCCTGCCACAGGATCGCGTGCACGCCGGAACCGGCGCCGCGCGGCTTGTCGATGCCCACGCCGAGCGCGCGATAGGTGGCGACCACGTCCTCGCTCGGGTCGCGCAGCTTGTCCCCGGCCGAGGCCCTGAACTCCTTGCTGGCGACGAGCGCGCGCAGGACGGGCACGATCGCGGTGTCGTGCTTCAGGTAGACCTTCGCCAGTCGCTTCACCAGCGAGCTCGGCGGGTCGTCGCGGACGAACTTCGTCGCGAGGCGCCGGGCGATCTTCTCCGCGGTGTCCGGGTGGTGGGCGAGGTAGCGGAGGTAGTCCCGCGTGACCTCCCGGCCGTCGCCCTTGCGGTTGGTGTGGTTGAACCCGCGTACGTCGACCCGTCCGGTCCAGTGGTCCTCCTGGACGTAGGACGCGGCCCAGGACTCCCAGAGGTCCACGTGCCAGCCGGTGAGGATGCGTGAGGAGGCCTTCACGTCGTCCTCGTCGTAGTTGCCTGCGCCGAGGGCGTGCAGCTCCAGCAGCTCGCGACCCAGGTTCTCGTTGGGCGCGCGCTTCGTCGAGGTCGCCGCGGACAGGAAGATCAGCATCGCCGGGTGGGTGGTGGTCGCGGCGAGCAGCTGGTCGAACCGTCCCAGTGCATGACGCCGGACCGTGTCGCCGTAGTCCACCCGCCAGGTGAACTGCGAGTCGCCGCTCACCGGCACGTGGAGCATGCCCTCCCAGAACTCGGTCATCTTCTCGAGCACCGGACGACGGGTGCGGATCCGGCGGACGAGCAGCCAGCGGCCGTAGTCCTCCATGACCTGCCAGCCACCGCGGACCTCGCGCACGTTGCGGTCCCACAGGTCGGACGGCGATCGATCCAGGTCGGGCCACCAGCGGCGCACCTCGTCCGCCTCCCGGTCGGCGAAGGAGCCGGGGCGGGTGAGCTGCTGCTCGAACCACGCGTGCGCGCCCCCTGCACGGCGTACGTCCTGCGCGAGCGCGGCGTCGACGCCGTAGCCGAAGCGCGTCACCAGATGACGCTGCGACGGGCTCAGCAGCGGTGCACGTGTCCTTGCCACCCGAGGGCCTCCCGTCCCGAGGGCGGGCCACTGTCCCACGCGGGCGAGCCGACTGCAGGTGAACCCGATATCCGGTTGTCAGGTGGACGCACGTCGGGTCGGATGGACCGGTGGACATCCGTGAGCTCGACGTCACCGACCCCGCTGCCCGACGCGCCTGGTTCGAGGTGCAGGACCGCTCCGCCCGTGCGGACCGCCCGCACGCGATGCTCCAGGCGTTCGGCGCCTTCGAGGTCACCGTGACCTCGCCCAGCACCTACTACGCGCGCACCTGGTTGCAGGCCGTCGTGGGCGGGGAGGTCGTCGGTGTCGCCGAGGTCGAGCTGCCCCTCACCGAGAACCTCGACGTGGCGTCCGCGGAGGTCAGCGTGCTGCCCGAGCACCGACGGAAGGGGATCGGCCGGGCGCTCTGGCAGGCCGTGGTGGACCGGGCGAGAGCAGCCGGTCGCAGCACGGTCGGGGGTGAGGTCAGTGTCGATCTGGAGGTGGCCGGCGGCGGACTCGAGTTCGCCCTCGCCATGGGTGCGGAGGAGAGGCACCGCGAGGACCACCTCGTCGCCGACCTCCCGGTCTGTCCGGCACCGCTCGCTCCGGCCTACGACCTCGTCACCTGGCAGGGCCGCTGCCCCGACGAGCACCGCGCGGCCTACCTCGCGATGCGCAACCAGATGAACGCCGACGTCCCGACCGGGGAGCTCGAGATGGACGCCACCGTCCTCGACGACGCACGGCTCGCATCGTCGGAGGAGCGTCTGGCCCGGTCCTACGACGTCCGCGTGGCGGCCGCGCGGCGCAGCTCGGACGGGGTCTTCGGCGGCTACTCGCTCCTCTTCGTGCCCCACGGCGCCGACCACGCCTGGCAGGACGACACCCTCGTGATGCCCCAGCACCGCGGCCACCGCCTGGGCGCCGCGCTGAAGGCCGCCAACTACGCCGCACTGCCCGACCACATCGGCCTCGTCCACACCTGGACCGCCCCCTCCAACACGGCGATGCACCACACCAACATCGCGCTCGGCTTCCGCGTCGTGGAGCGGATGTACGAGATGGAAGCGGTCATCGCCTAGGGTGCGCCCCGAGGGGCGGTAGCTCAGTCGGTCAGAGCAGAGGACTCATAATCCTTGGGTCGTGGGTTCGAGCCCCACCCGCCCCACGAGACAGGCGTCTGACCTGCGTAGATGCAGGATCAACAGTCCGGTGATCGTTGGCCCATCGGCTTGTTCCCCACTTATTCCCCACTTTGGGGCGGCTGCTGGAGGTCCAGCACCATGATGGCGGCGGCGCGTGTCGGGGCGGTCGTGCGTCCTAGGTAGCGCGCCGTCACGTTCAGGTCGCCGTGCCCGAGTTGGGCGCCGATCTCCGCCAGCGGCGCGCCGGCCTCGTCCATCCAGGACGCGACGGTCCGACGGAACGAGTGAGATCCCGCCCATTGGGTGTCCGATGCGCTCAGCACTCGGCGGAGCGCCTTGAGGACGTTCTGGCGGTCGCGCGGCCTCCCCACAATGGTCGCTCCGTTCCGGCCGACCGAGAATCGGGTGGTGCCGAATACCTGGCCTTCCGTCCTGTGCTCGGCTGCTCGATCGCGGAGTCGCTGCGTGAGATCGTCGCCGAGCGCGAGCACGCGGTCAGCGTGGCGCGTCTTCGTTCCTCGTACGCGCACGCGTCGCGCGTCGAGGTCGACGTCAGACCACGCGGTGTTCCGCAGTGCCTCGGAGATGCGGACGCCCGTGCCGAAGAGGAACGCGACCAGGTCACCGATGTCTGCGGTTGACGCGTCTGCGTTCCGCTGGATCCGCCTCATCTCCTCGAGGGTGAACGCGCGCTTGGTGTCGAGGTGGCGACCACCGCAGTTGAAGTCGCAGTCCTCGGGGTCACGGCAGGTCCTGTCACCTGGCTGCCGGGAGCAGCGGCGGGCAGCTCGACGCGGCGCATGACACTGGCGGGGATCGCTTCCACCCGTTCAGCGAGGTCCAGGATGCCGCTCAGAACCTTCCGTGACTGTTGCGCTGCGACGTTGCCGCGCGTGTTTGCCACGTCGGTGAGCCACGCTTCGATGACAGCGACGGAGTTCACTTGGGCGACAGGCATCGGGGCGAGGTGGGTCCCTTTGATGACCCGGTTGACGTAGCCCTCGTAGTCGGAGAGCGTCGTGGGCGAGAGCGCGCCCCCTCCTCGCTTGCGCTGGCTGCGCTTGCGGGCGAGCCACAGATCGGCCGCGACGTCGAGTCGCGTCTTGGGGTTCAGCTCGGCGGTGCCCCCCACATGTTCCTTCTCGGCCGCTGCGACCTTGGATTTGAGCGCTCGGGTCGCGGCGGCATTCGAGGTACCCGAGGCGCTCACCTCACGACGGACGTCGCGCCGGTCCTTGTAGTAGCCCCGGGCCTGCAGCAGGCCCGGCGTCGTGGGGTGTGGGCGCACCGTGATCTTCCCCAGCTCGTAGGGTGCCGTCGTCGGGCGTGGCATGTGCATCACTCTCCGAAGTGCGAAGTGGTTCAACGCTACGTTGCAGTTCGCGTCCCTGCTGCTGTGCTGCGTCGGCCTGTGGAGAGCCGACAGCAAGTGGCGTCTGCGGAGAACTCAGCCCAGCGGGACGTAGTGCTCGTTCTCGTAGGCGACGACGTCGGCGTAGCGGTAGGCGATGCGCCTGCCGATCCTGAGGTAGCTGATGCCTTCGCCGACGTGGCGGAGGTTGGCGAGGTGGCCGGTGGTGACTCCCCAGCGGTCGGCAAGCTGGGTGGGAGTGAGGAGGTCACGCCGGGTGAGGTCGTCGTGGGTGGCAGTCTCGGTCATGCTGATGCTCCTTCGGGCTTGAGGATCTCGGCGCGCCGTTCGCTGGTGCCGGCGGCGGCCTGGGTGAAGCGTCGGATCTCGGCGACGGTGATGTAGAGCCGGCCGGTGCCGTCGAGCTTGGTCCAGCGGGGGCCGGTGTGGCGGCGTCGCCAGTCACGCACGGTGCGGGGCGGGATGTGGATGAGGGTGCAGAACTGCTCGAAGGTGAGCAGGTCGTGGTCGTGCCATTCCTGGGGTACGTGGATGGGCTGTTCGTGCATCGTGACGTCCTCGGTGTCGGTGTCGTCGATGGGCGCGGGCGGGAGGTCGCTCGCCGTGGTTCCTCCAGATCGGTATGGGTTGGGTGCTCTCACTTCTCCTAAGGCGAGAACAGGGTCCCCAGCGATCAATGAGCGTCGATGAGTTCGTCTGGCGCCGGGATGCCTGAAGCGATGTGCGGCTGTGACGGCCCGCCCAAAAGCCAGTCGCGCTTGGCGGTTCGTGACGCTGCGGGTGTCGTCAGCGGCTGATGCCGGGTCGCGGCACGGCCGGGGGTGCGGTGCTCGGGGCGTGCGGGTGAGGCCGCCCGGGGGACCGCTCTGGCGGTTCGAGCGGTCCGTAGGTATCGATGGCCTCGAGCGCGGTCCGGCGGGCGCGGGTGGGTCCGAGGTCGGCGCGATCGCGGGTGAAGGTCTCGATCCACTGGGTCCGGGCCTCGGAGATGGTGTCGGCGACGAGGTGGGCGGTGTTGTGGTGTCGGCCGCGGGTCATGGCGACGTAGGCCGAGGCAGCGCCGGTGGTCTGCCCGAGCAGGCAGTGCGCGCCGTCGACGGTCTCGCCTTGGGCGCCGTGGGTGGTGGTGGCGTAGGCGAGCTCGACATGTCGGGCGGCGTACTCGGCGGGCAGGGTCCGGGTTCCGCGGCGTCCGGCGACGGTGAGGTCACCGACGCGGTTGATGCCGGTGATGGTCCATTGGTCGCGGTTGGCCACGTCGAGGTTGCGGTCGTTGCGACGGGTCGCGACCCGGTCACCGACGGCGAGCTGGTCACCGGAGTCGATCGTGATCGCCGGTCGTTCCTGCGCCGTCGTCTGCGGTCAGGCGTCGTTGGTCGCGGATGGTGGCGTTGAGGGCGTGGACCTGGTCGCGGGTGTCGGCGATGACGAGGTCGTCGGGGGAGGCGGCGGCGAGGTCGGCGACGGCGGTCTGTCGTTCGACGTCGCTGGGGTGGATGACGATGTCGCCGCGCTCGAGGAGCTGGTCGAACACGGCGCCGGCGTCGGTGCCGGTGCGCATCCTCAGGGTGAGGTCGGCGTAGTCGGGGTCGGTGAAGCGGTGGACGGCGTCGAGGGTGATGCTGGTTGTCGGGGTGGGCCCACCGGGTGGCGTGGTCGAGGACGCCGCCGCGGCCGACGGCGGGGAGCTGGTGGCGGTCGCCGACGAGCGCGATCCGTGCGCCGGTCTCGTCGGCGACGGTGAGCAGCGCGCGGGCGGTGTCCTGGTCGAGCATCCCGGCCTCGTCGATGAGCAGCAGGTCACCGGGTAGCAGCCGGGCCTCGGGGTCGTAGGTCGGCTCGGTCGACTCGTTGGCGGGTCCAGTGGCCGTCGTCGTCCCATCGGTAGCCGTGCTGGTGAATCAGCCATGCCGCCGAGAACGCCGAGGTGCCGAGCTCGTGGGCGGCGACCTGGGCGGCCTTCAGGGTGGGTGCGACGACGACGAGCCGGTGGTGGTCCATCTCGAGGAGATCGCGTGCGGCGGCGAGGGTGGTGGTCTTGCCGGCGCCGGCGGCGCCCTCGATCACCAGCAGCTGGCCGGTGCCGGCCAGCACGGCGACGGTGCGCTGTTGGGCGTCGTCGAGGCGGGCGCCGGCCACCACCCGTCCGATGGCGTTGGCGGTGCCGGGGATGGTCGCTCGGGCGACGAGCCGGTCGACCAGGTCACCCTCGACGTCGAGCACCTGTTGGGAGGTCAGTGCGCGGACGTGGTCGGGGACGTCGTGGCCGGTTCAGCAGCGGTGTGCAGGCCTCGACGGTGCGGGCGGTGAGGTCCTCGGCCAGCTCGCGTCGCACTACCGGGTCGGTGACAACTCCGTGGGGGCCGGCTGAGGCGATGATCTTCTCGACTTCGCCGCGGATGTCGGCGGCGTTCCACGACGACCGCCTGGCGCCGAGCCGAGACAGGGTGAGGTGGGTGACGGCGTCGCGGTTGATCGAGCCGACCGAGGTGGGCGCGAGCGGCGCCTGCCCGATCGGCGCTCGGTAGCCGAGGTCGTGCAGTTCCTCGACCCACCGCCGGGCGAGGTCCGCACCGGACTCCGGGACGACCTTGTCCGGCCGGGCGTCTGACCACGCGCGACGGTCCCAGGATCGTCGGAGCTTCGGGCCGGGCTCCTGCCCCGGGTGCTCGCGGCGCCAGCCGGCTTCGTAGCGGTCGACGTTCCTCCCGATCTGCGACGCGCGGGCGGAGAACGCACCCGCGTACGGGGCGAGCTCGCGGACCTCGCCGGTGTCGGGGTCGAGGGTGTAGCCGTGCGCTGCCAGCGTCTGGCGGAGTTGGGGGTCGCACATGA
Organism: uncultured Actinomycetota bacterium; assembly: GCA_963806925.1. GTDB lineage: Bacteria > Actinomycetota > Actinomycetes > Propionibacteriales > Nocardioidaceae > Nocardioides. The sequence goes on from CAWEAI010000005.1 coordinate 265,859, forward strand.
CGGCCGCGTGCCCGATGCCGTTGATCGCTTCGATGGAGTCGACGACCCCGACCGAGTGCAGCCCACGCCACGAGCTCCGACCTTCGTCACCGGCTCGGACACGGGCGTTGATCTGGACGTGGAGGTGACGGTGCGGGTCCCCGGCACGAGACGTGTAGTGCCTCACCACTGCGGCCTCGAGCTCGTCGACCGGGACCTGGACCTGTCGTCCGCGCGGACCGACCCTCGTGGTGGCGTGCTCGGCGAGCCATCCGATCACCTCACCCGCGGCGCGGTCCTGGGCTGCGTCGTAGGCGTCCGCGACTGCCGGGTGCAGCGAGGCCGCGAGGGACCAGGTCTTGGGTCCGTTGATGACGACCTCGACGAACCGCAGCCCGTGCTCATCGGTGCGCAGCCGCCCCTTCGACAGCCCCTGGGTGTCATGGCCGGCTACCCACCGCTCGTAGGCGTTGCCATCGAGCGTCCCGGCGTCTCGGATCACCATCGGCCCACGTACCTGTCCGCGTTCCTCGCTCCCGTCGACGTCGTCCCTGCCGGCGACGTACCTCGTGGCGATGCCGGTGCCCTCGGCCAGGTAGTAGTCATCGACGCGGGAACGGTCGGCTTGGACATAGTTCCGCGCCGCGGCAGCAGATCCGCGGTAGAACTTCACGCCGCCGTGCACCGGCTATTCACCGCCTATCTGCTGCTCCCCGAGACGTCGCCGAGCGCTCGTCACTCGTCGTCACTTAGCCTTGAAATGACGCCCGGCCCGTCCCAGGGGGGACGGGCCGTGCTGATCGATCTACGGACCTTCGTAGCATGCGTGCCGCTCGGTTCTGAAGGCTTTCGGGGTGGGTGCGGCGGTGCGGAATCCGGGTCCGTCAATGGACGTCAATCGAGCTGTCACGCTGCAGGAGGTGCCGACGACTTCGGGTGGTGCGGTTGGATTGGCGTGGTCGTCGTAGCGTCATCGATCTTGCCTTCGTTGGCCGGCTTGGCGCGACGATGCGGGCGTCTCTCTGGGACGATTTTGGATCGGGCGGCTGTATCGCTCAGCGAACGACCTGAACCCATCCCGGGCCCCGGGTTCGCCGACTGGAAGCTGCTGTGTCCGTCGCACATCGGCACGACTGTGTTACCGGATCTGCCGATGAGCGGGCGTTCGTGTTAGCGCAGTGGCCACTTTCGGGCTGAGTCTGCAATGGGTACTGTCGCCACCCATGGGGGCAGGTAGATCTGCAAGTGACGTGTGGGCTCGGGAACGTCGGGCGTGGCTCGACAAGCCGTGGATGTGGAAGTTGCTCGTCTTCCTCTCCGTGCCTTTGTGGATGACCGCCGTGATTCAGTTCGATTCGAGAGCTTGGCTCGCTGCCGTGGCGCTGCTACTCGCGGTCGTCGATCTGGCGCTCGCTCTAATCGCCTACCGCGTTACTCAGCGCGTATCGGGCACCAACAGTGCAGACGTCTGACCAGTAGGGGAGACCATCCGGATCTGGCACCCCTCTGTGTCAAGGAGCGGCTTTGGCGAGGGTCTTCCGGCGAGTCGGTGGTCGGCGTAGCGTCGGCTTCGCGGGTCCGGGAAGTGGCTGATCCGAAGTGCCGATGTGCGGGTGTGAGTCGGCCGCGCTGGATTGAAGAGTCGCCCCGCGGTGCCCTCCCGGACCCGCTCCACTCTGCTGCTGGGCATCGGCGACGAGCTGGCGGTAGACGACGTCGGACAGACGGCGCTTGAGGCACCGCAACGCTTCCAGCGGGGTCTTGCCGGCATCGAGCTTGCGCCGGTAGTAGGCGCGGCCCTCGGTGTCGTGGCGGATCTGCGCGATCGCCGCGACGTGCAGCACATGGTTCATCCGCCGGTTCCCGGCCCGCGACAGCCGGTGGCGGTTCTGCTCCCCTGAGGAGGCGTCCAGGGGTGCGGTGCCGGTCCAGGACGCGAACCGGTTGCGGTCCGCGAACCGGGCGATGTCGCCGACGTCGGCCAGGGTCCGTGCCGCGCCGACCGGGCCGACGCCGTAGAGGTCCATCAGCCCCGACCCGCGGGCGGTGACCGCGGCCTTCAGCTCGGCCTTGATCTTCTTGAGCTTCGCGTCGACCGCGACCAGGTCGGCGATCTCCTCAGCAGCCATCCGGCGGCAGGTCTTGCCGGCGATGTCGCGGGGCCGCACGCCTGCCAGCATGGCCTTGGCCTGGGTGGCGGACAGGTCGCGTTTGCGCTGGCCAGGCAGCAGTTCACAGAGCAGGCGCTGCAGCCGGTTCACGGTCTGGACGCGTCGGCGGGCGAGCTCGTCACGGCGGTCGGCGAGCATCCGCAGGGCCTCGAGCTCACCGTCGTCGGCCACCCGCCGCAGTTCTTCGGTGCGGACCGCGACGACCGCAATGGAGTGAGCGTCCAGCGCGTCGGTCTTGCGGTTGTGGCCGGTGTCGAAGAGCCGCACCCGCGCCGCCAAGCTTCGCCGGCACGTCCACGACCTGTTCGCCGGCGGCGACGAGCCGTTGGGCCAGCGGACGGCCGACGCCGTTGGCGCCCTCGACGGCCCAGAGGCGCTCAGGCCACTGCTTCACGTACCGCCTCATGTCGGCGTAGCCGGTGTTGTCGGTGTCGAACCGACCGCTGCCGAGGAGCCGTTCGCGGGGGTCGAGGACCTCGATCGTCACCGACATCTTGTGGGGATCGACCCCGATGATCACGCCCTTCTTCTTCTCACTCATCTGCATCACCTCGTCTGTGGCCGGGAACCGCTAGGACGACGAGGTGGGCATTGCTACTACGAGCTGGGCAGACCCCTCTGGAGCCACTCCTCGTCACGGTGGTCGACGGGTCGCAGTCCAGATGAGAGCCACACCCAGAAACCGGGTGGGCAGCCGCAATGAGAGCGTCCCGCCGATCACCTAGACGGTATGGAGTGACCCGGTCGATGTGACGGGGTTGCGGGCCGGGGCCTCACTCACACATGTTCGTGGGTTACCGAGCAGGGGCCACCTGCTCGGCCTATCCGACAGTTGTGGGAGGCCCCGGTGTTCACAGAGCGTACGAGTGTTGGGCTCGACGTGCACGCACGATCTGTTGCGGCAGCAGCGATCGATGGCGTCACGGGCGAGCTGGTCCAAGCGAAACTGACCCCGTCACACGAGCACATCCGGTCCTGGGTCCAGGCCCTGCCGGGGCCGGTGGCGGTGACCTACGAGGCTGGCCCGACGGGCTTCGACCTGTACCGAGCACTGAGGGGTGCTGGGATCCGGTGCGAGGTCGCCGCGCCGTCGAAGCTTCAGAAGCCCTCGGGCGACCGAGTCAAGACCGACGCGAAGGACGCGATCCACCTGGCCCGGCTGCTGCGACTCGACGAGATCACCTCGGTGTCGATCCCGTCCGTCGACCAAGAAGCCGCTCGGGACCTGGTGCGAGCCCGTGAGGACTGTCGTGGTGACCTGATGCGCGCGCGGCACCGGTTGTCGAAGTTGTTGTTGCGACACGGAATCGTCTACTACGGCGGCCAGGCGTGGACCGGCAAGCACGACGCCTGGCTCCGACACGAGGCACTCCCGCAGCTGAGTACTCGGGCGACCCGCCTGACCTTCGACTCCGACTACGAGACCGTCCTGGCGGTCAAGGCACGCCGGGACCGGCTCGACGTCGCGATCGCCGAGATGGCCGCCGACTCGGAGTTCACCGACATGGTGCACAGGTTGGGCTGTCTGCGCGGCATCAGCACACTGACCGGGTTCGCACTCGCGGTCGAGATCGGCGACTGGCACCGGTTCACCGGCAACACCATCGGCTCCTTCGTGGGCCTGGTGCCCAGCGAGTACTCCTCAGGCTCATCGCGAGTGCAGGGCTCGATCACCAAGGCCGGCAACACCCACGTCCGTCGGCTCCTGGTCGAGGCCGCTTGGCACCACCGCGCCCGTTACACCGTGGGCAAGACCATGCGCGACCGCTGGGAACTCGCCCCCGCGGCAGCCCGCTCTCGTGGCGATGAGGGCAACCGCCGACTCCACCACCGCTGGGTGAAGTTCATCGAAGTCTGGCCAGACACCGATCCTGGGGGAAGTCTCCGAGTAGCCGCGATCCGCGCGACTACCGATCCGCGATCGCTGGCAGCCTGTCCCGCTGGCTCGTCTCGGGCGAGGACTAGGACCCCTATGTCGATGACGTTCATGCGCCGACGGGACCCGTCACGATCGGCCTGCGCCTAGGGTGCGGCCCATGTTGCAACTGCTCATGGCGGTGATGCTTTTGACGTTCAACGTGCGCTACGCGGGTGAAGCCGGAGCACGTCGATACAGCGTGCTGTCCGATGCCCGCGCTCAGGTTGAACATGAGTCATTCAGGACCCACGTATTTGACTGGCTGACCATCTTCAATACTACCGCCGCAGCGGCCAGTGCTGCGTTGGCTGGCTACCTAGGCTCATGGCTCGAACTGGGCATCTCGATCACTGCTCTAGTTCTGTCCTTGGCAGCCTGGTCGGTGGGTCGGTCGGCGCGTTCCAACGTTCTTGTGGGCTTCGCACAGCGAGGACTGGATCCGTTGCACCCCCGGGAGCGGAGCCTTAAGCGCGAGCGACGTCAGAAGCAGTTCGCCGTCGCCGCGCTCGTCGGTTACCTCACGTATCGCATCTTCGAAGTCGTTGCCGAGCAAACCGAGCAGCCATCGTTGACGGGCATCGCACTTGTTGGCATGGTGCTGGCGGCGGTTGGGGCGCTAGGGCTGGTGTGGTCGATGGCTTGGAGGTTCGGCGACGAGCAACCGACGTGAGCCAGAGGTGGTGTCACTTATGCGTAGCCGCCCTCAACGCGGCAGATCCGCGCCGGGCGAGCGTAGCCGCCAGACCACTGTCCGCGTGGTCTGCAAGGATGCGGGAAACGGTCGAAGGAGAACGATGGCAGGATCAGTCTTCCCCCTATCGAAGTCCATTCGGGGCATTTTCGAGCGGCTCGATCACTTGGAGAAGCGAGTAGCCGAGCTTGAGAACGAGGTCGCGGCACGACGAGAAGACGACAGGTCCGGCTGACGTCCTCATCTCGGCAGACGGGTGCAATTCAGCTGGTGGCACCGCTGGGACGTTAGAGAGAATCAAGTCGCGTCCTGGCACGGTTGCGCGAAGGTCTAGTTGCATCGAGACTGAATCACCCGGACGGACCCTCTGGTTCCGCATCTCTGCCTCGCTTGAAGCGGCCTGAATGGTGGAGCACGACCGTTACTTCTCGCTCGTCACCGACCGACTCATTCCCCACTTATTCCCCACTCTGTGGTGAATTGCCATGCCGTGTGGTGATCCTGAAGCGAAGCAAACGAGCGTCTTTCACGCTCAGAGTGCCGTTACTGAGCCATGATGATGACCTCGTGAACAACTCCTTGGGTCGTGGGTTCGAGCCCCACCCGCCCCACCACACATCCCTGACCTGAAAGAAGCAGAGGCCCCGCCACACCGGTACGGGCCGTTCCCCGGAGGCCTGAGCGTGCTGAGCAGAGGCGTGCAGGCCCTGGTGGCGACGTGCCTCGTCGGCATCGTGATCGGCGCAGCCCTCTACGCGGATCTCGTGTCGGTCGACGTCGAGCGTGTCTCGGACCTCACCCGGGACGCGACCGCAGTGGTCGGGGTGCCGTGGTGGACCGGCGTCATCAGCAGGCTGACGGCGCTGGGATGGGTCGTCGCCGCCGTCGCTGCGGTGGGCGCGGGTCGGCACGCACAGGCCGAGCAGCGGTCGCGGTTGCTCGTCCTCGGCGCACTGTGCGGTGTCTGCGCCCTGGACGACAGTGTGCTGCTGCATGGAGAGGTGCTCCCGTCGATGGGCCTGCCGGAGACTCCGTTCCTCGTCCTGTACGCCGTGGCCGGGCTCGGGCTGGCAGTGATGTGGTCACGGGCCCGTCGCTGGACTCCGGTCGAGATCGCCTTCGTGGTGGGCGCGGTCATGATGGCCGTGTCCCTCCTGGTCGACGTCGTCGTCAACCGGGCAGCGGTGGAGGACTTCGCGAAGCTGATGGGCGTCGTCGCCTGGTGCTTCTGCGGCATCTGGGCGCACGAGGACCTGGTGGGTGGGTCCCGTCCTCACCAGGGGTGAGGGGGCGCGTCGATCCGCGCGCCAGGCCGACGTCGTGGAGACGACGTGGTGGCCACAGGTACGTTGTTGCACATCAGTTGCAGCAACGGGGCGACCCCGAGACGGGTCGGCTGTGCTGCCACTTCTGCGGGCAGACGTACCGCTCGCTCGCCTCCCACGTGCGGGCCCACGGGCACACGGCCGAGAGCTATCGCGCCGACGTCGGGCTGTGCGTCGGCCAGCCGCTGACGGACGGGCGGCTGTCTGCGGCCATCGCCGACCGGCAGCGGGTGCGGTTCACGGCCAGCGGAGACCTCCAGGACGGGTTCGACCGCGGCCGAGAGAAGCCCACCCAGCGCTCCGAGACACAGGACCTCCGACCCTCCGCGGTGGCCCGCCAGGCTGCGGCTCGTGCCGCCGGACGCGTGACCCAGCAGGCGCGGCAGCGCGCCCGTCTCGCCGCGCTGGTGGCCGAGGCGGGCTCCGACGACCTCTCCGAGCTGCTCTGCGCGCGCTACGCCGACGGCGGCAGTCTCGACTCGCTCGCCCGGGAGACCGGTCTCGGCAGGGCGGCGCTCCGCGGGGCGATGGACGAGGCCGGCATCGAGGTCCGCGGACGGGGCCGCACCACGGACACCGGTCGACGATCGCGGGTCCAGCTCGCCTCGGCCCGGGCGGCGGTCCACGTCGGCACCGACGACCTCACGGCGTGGCTCCGCACCCGCCGTGCCGCAGGCTCGACGCTCGCACAGCTGGGCGACGCGGTCGGCCACAGCGGTCACTGGGTGCGCTGGCGCCTCGAGGCCGGCTGACGGCTCGACCGCCCGGACTCAGCCCTGAGCGGCGATCAGGTAGCCGTCGCCGCTGCGCTCGAGCTGCAGCTGTGCCTGCTCGGTCGTGGTCCGTCCCGACGTGGTGACGTACTGGATCGTGTACGACGTGGTCAGGGCCTCGGTGTCGGTGCGGACGTCGGACACGGTGGCCGACTCGATGGTGCTCCAGAACCCCGAGTAGCGACCGAACCCACCGCTCTCCGCCTGGTAGCCGGGGGTGAGCAGCTCGAAGGTCGACCCAGGGTCGGAGGTCACCCGGGAGAAGTAGTCGGACACGAAGGCCTCCATCGCCGCGGCGTCACCAGCTGCGGTCGTGGGCTCCTCGGTGGGTTCCTCGGTCGGCTCCGCCGTGGGCTCGTCGGTGGGTTCTTCGGCCGGGTCGGTCGTGGGCTGCTCCGAGGCCGGGGGGTCGTCCGAGGGCTGCGCCTCTTCGGAAGGCTGTGGATCGACGTCCTGACCTGCGGGAGACTCCGCAGCCATGTCGTCATCGTTCCCCTCGGGCCAGAGCAGCCAGGCGCCCAGTCCGACGAGCAGGGCGAGGGCGACCACGGCGACGATCCGTCCGAGGGGCAGCCCACCCGACCGGGACGACGTACGCGCCTCGACCGGGGTCGGCGCCGGAGCCGGCGCGGACGTCGGCTCGCTGTGCGGGGTCGCTCCGGGCACGACACCCATGGCTACGGTGGCGTCGCGATCGGGACCATCTGCTGCGCGCGGCCGGTCAGGAGCGACACCGGCGACACGACGCAGCTCGTCACGCACGCGCGAGGCGGACCAGCGCTCCCCGGGGTCCTTCTGCATCATCCCCGCCAGCGGCTCGGCGAGCGGGTGGTCCTCCGGCAGCCGCGGCGGGTCGTCGTGGACGATGCGGTAGAGCCCGCCCAGGACGTTGTCGCCCATGTCGTAGGGGGCCCTGCCGATGACGGCGTGATAGACGGTGGCGCCGAGCGACCAGACGTCGCTCGCCGCGGTCGCGTTCGACCCGGACGCGACCTCGGGAGCGAGGTAGGCCGGGGACCCGGTGACGAGGCCGGTCCGCGTCAGCGCCGCGTCGTTCGCCGACCGGGCGATGCCGAAGTCACCGAGCTTCGCGTGGTCGTTCTCGCCGAGCATGATGTTGCTGGGCTTGACGTCACGGTGCGTGATCCCGGCCTTGTGGGCCTCTGCGAGGCCGTCGGCGGCCTGGGCGATGATCCCGGCGGCGCGGGTGGGATTCAGCGGCCCTTCGGCCGCGACCAGCTCGGTGAGGGTGCGTCCCACGACGTGCTCCATGACGAGCCAGTAGCAGTCGTCGTCCTTGACGAGGTCCAGGATCGACACCACGTGCGGGTGGTTGACCCCGGCTGCGAGGCGCGCTTCACGCTCGGCCCGAGCCACGTCGTGGTCCGTGGTGCCGGGCAGGAGCCCCATCCTCTTGATCGCGACCTGCCGACCCAGCACCTCGTCGCGGCCGAGGTGCACGACGCCGGCTCCGCCCCGCCCGATCTCGCGCTCGAGGGTGTACCTACCTGCAATCACGTCTGAGACGCCCTTTCCGTGGCTCCGCCTCAGGTTAGGCACGAGGAGAGCCACCTCCGCACACCCGTCGGGACGTGCGCGAGGGGTACTAGGACCATCGGACATCTCGCGGCCGTCACCGAGGACGACCACGCTGGACCCACCTACCCAGGAGGATCCATGACCAGCACCAAGACCATCAGCACCACACTCGCCCTCGTCACGATCGGCCTCGTCGGCGCCGGCGCGCCGTCGGCGTCCGCGCACGGCGACGACGACGACCGCGTCATCGTCACCGGGTCCTGCAGCGCCGGCACCGACTGGAAGCTCAAGGTCAAGACCGACGACGGTCGTCTCGAGGTCGAGGGCGAGATCGACACCAATACGGTGGGAAAGCAGTGGCGCTGGACAATCCGTCACAACGGCACCGTCAGCGACCGCGGTCTCGCGACGACCACGGGCCGCAGCGGGTCCTCAGCGTCGAGCGCACGATCGTGGACCTCGCCGGCACCGACCGCGTGGCGTTCCGCGCCGATCACGCTCGTCGCCGTCGTCCTCGTGACCAGCGCCCTCAGTCGGGATGCGGCCGACGAGGAAGCGGTCGCCGACGCGCGCTCCGTCACCCGGGTGCTGGGCCGCTCCGTGGCGCAGCCGGCGATCCCCGGGGGACTGGTCACCGGACAGGCCGCTGCGATCGACCGCCTCGACCGGACGGTCCTCGATCGCCTGCTCGTGGACGACGTACGACGGATCAAGGTCTGGGCAGCCGACGGGACCATCCTCTACAGCGACCGCACCGAGCTGATCGGGGCCGTCTATCCCCTCGGGGACGACGAGCTCGAGGTGATCGACAACGGCGGCACCGACGCTGGGCGGGTGCGCTCGCCCGAGGGACAGCCGCTGCTCTTCGAGGCCTACTTCACCGCCGACGGTCTCACGAGCAGAGGGCCGCGATCCTCGACCGGTTCCTCCCGATCACCATCGGAGCGCTGGCGGCCCTCGTAGCCCTGACCACGCCGCTGATGTTGCTCCTCAACCGTCGACTCTCGCGCTCGGCCCGGGAGCGTGAGCGCCTGCTGGAGGCAGCCGTACGCGCCTCGGACGCCGAGCGGCTCCGCATCGCACGCGACCTGCACGACGGTGTCGTGCAGGACCTCGCAGGATCGTCGATGGCGCTCTCGACCCTCGCTGCGCGCAGCGAGGGCGCCCTGTCGCACGAGCTGGACGCCGTCGGACGGTCGCTGAGGGTGAGCATGCGCTCCCTCCGGTCGCTGCTGGTCGAGATCTACCCGCCCGACCTCCACACGGCCGGGCTCGCCGCGGCGGTCCAGGATCTCGTCGCGCCTCTGGCGGCCACCGGGGTGCGGGTCGACGTCGACGTCAGCGGTGACGACGATGCTTCGCCGGCCGCGGTGGCGCTGGTCTGGCGGGTCGCGCAGGAAGCGGTCCGCAACGTCGCGCGCCATGCCGGCGCGACACGGATGTCGCTCACGGTGCACCGGGAGGACGGCCACGTCGTGCTGGAGGTCGTCGACGACGGCGTCGGGTTCGCCACCGCGGACATCGTGAGGGAGGAGCACTTCGGGCTGCGCGCCGCGGAGAGCCTGGTCCGCGAGCGCGGGGGACCATGGAGGTCGAGTCCGCCCCGGGCTCGGGCACGGTCGTCAGGCTCGAGGTTCCCCTCTCATGATCCGCGTGGTGCTCGCCGACGACCATGCCGTCGTACGCCGTGGGCTGGCGGGGCTCATCGCGTCCACCGACGACCTCGAGGTGGTCGGCATCGCCAAGGACGGGAGCGAGGCGGTGGCCCTCGTGCGCGAGCACCGTCCGGGCGTCGCGATGATAGACCTGCAGATGCCCGTGCTCGACGGCGTCGAGGCCACTCGCGCGATCGTGGCCGCGCAGACCGGCACGGAAGTGCTGGTGCTGACGTCGTTCTCCGACCACGCTCGCATCGACGCGGCCATCGAGGCGGGCGCCGTCGGCTACCTGTTGAAGGACGCCGAGCCCGAGGTCCTCCTCGACGGCATCCGGGCGGTCGCCAGGGGCGAGTCACCGCTCGACCCACGGGCTGCTCGCCATCTGCTCAGCCGCGCCGGCCCGTCCGTCGGCACGAGCCAGGTTCCCGCAGCACTCTCGCCGCGTGAGACCGAGGTGCTGAGACTGGTCGTCGAGGGCCTGCTCAACAAGCAGATCGCCAGTCGTCTCGGCATCACCGAGCGGACGGTGAAGGCCCACCTCACCTCGGCCTACCAACGCATCGGCGTCACCGACCGCACCCAGGCCGCGTTGTGGGTCGAGCGCCACCATCTCGGCCGCTGACCGACGACCTCAGCCCTCGTTGGCGATCAGATAGCCGTCGCCCTGCTCCTGCAGCTGCAGTCGGACCTGTTCGGTGTTCTCCCTGCCGGACTCCATGACGTACCTGACCGTGTACCCCACGGTGCGGTCGCTCGGGTCGCTCTGCACCTCGAGCACCTCGGCGGAGCGCACGGTGCCCCAGTAGCCGATGTAGCCCTCGTAGCCGCCACTGGCCCTCTTGAACTCCGGCGTCAGCTGCTCGAAGGCCGCTGCCGGATCCGAGGTCACGGTGGCGATGTAGGACGTGATGAACGTGTCCATCTCCTCCTTGATCTCCTCCCTGGTCTTCTCCACCGACGCTGGAGCCGGCGCAGTGCTGTCGGGAGTCTCGGCCGTCTGCGAGGATCCGGGGGTCTCATCCGGGAGCGCCTCCGGTGTGCCCCTGCCGGCCCAGACGTAGGCCAGCGCCACGCTTGCGATCGCCACCACGGCCACCGCTGCGAGCAGGCCCCAGCCCACCGCGCCGCGACGCGGTCGGGGGCTCGGCGGTGGTGGTGGCACGCGGGCGGTGGAGACGGCCGGAAGGACTCCGGTGGGATCGGGAGAACGAAGCACGACCGGAGGGGCAGCAACGGTGCTGTCGTGGCCCCGCGCCATCCTGGCCAGCTCGTCGCGCACCTGCGACATCGACCAGCGTTGCTCGATGTCGCGCTTCATCATGACCGACACCAGGCCGGCCATCGGGTGGACGTCCGGCAGTCGCGGTGGGTCCTCGTGCACGATCTTGTAGAGCGCGCCGATCAGGTTGTCGCCCACGTCGTACGGCGGCCTGCCGCTGACCGCGTGGTAGAGCGTCGCTCCCAGGGACCACACGTCGCTGGCCGGGGTCGCCGAGGACCCCGAGGCCACCTCCGGTGCCAGGTAGGCGGGCGAGCCGGTCACCAGACCTGTCTGGGTCAGCGACTCGTCGTCGGCCGAACGAGCGATACCGAAGTCGTTGAGCTTGGCGAGTCCGTGCGAGATGAGGATGTTGCTCGGCTTGACGTCGCGGTGGACGATCCCGTTGCCGTGGGCCTCGACGAGAGCGTCGGCGGTCTGGCCCAGCAGCGTGGCAGCCGTGGTCGCGTCCAGCGGTCCGGTGGACCGCACGCGCTCGCTCAGGGTCTCGCCGTCGACGTACTCCATCACCAGCCAGCGCACGCCATCCTCGTCGACCAGGTCGAAGACCGACACGACGTGGGGGTGGTTGAGTGCGGCGGCGAGACGGGCCTCACGCGCGGCTCGTTCGATCTCGGCGCTGTCAGCGCCGGGGATCATGCCGATGCGCTTCATCGCGACCGGACGACCGAGCACCTCGTCGTGTGCCAGGTGGACCGTCCCCGACCCACCTCGCCCGATCACCCGGTCGAGCCTGTACCTGCCTGCGATCACGTGCCGTCCTCCCTGCTTGCGAGCCCTAGGCTAGTGGCGGTCCACCAACCCCACTCCACCCGAAGGAACCCACGTGACGACCCCCAACGTCCTCGACGAGCTGGAGTGGCGCGGGCTGATCGCCCATTCCACCGACCGCGACGCGCTGCGCGCGGCGCTGGCCGAGGGGAGCGTCAGGTTCTACGTCGGGTTCGACCCCACGGCTCCCAGCCTGCACATGGGAAACCTGGTGCAGCTCATCACCGCGAGACGCCTGCAGGATGCCGGTCACACGCCCTACATCCTGGTCGGCGGCGCCACCGGCATGATCGGTGACCCGCGCGACTCCGGGGAGCGCACGCTCAACACCCTCGACACCGTCACGGAGTGGACCGAGCGGGTCAGGCAGCAGGTCTCGCGATTCGTCTCCTTCGAGGGGGACAACGCCGCGACCACGGTCAACAACTACGACTGGACCGCCTCGCTCTCGGTCATCGACTTCCTCCGAGACATCGGCAAGCACTTCCCCGTCAACCGGATGCTGGCGCGCGACACGGTGAAGCGACGCCTGGAGTCGGGGATCAGCTACACCGAGTTCTCCTACGTCCTGCTCCAGTCCATGGACTTCCTCTCCCTGTTCCGTGAGCACGGCGTGGTGCTGCAGTTCGGTGGCTCCGACCAGTGGGGCAACATCACCGGCGGTGCCGAGCTCGTACGCCGCGTCGAGGGCGCCCACGCCTACGCCTTCGCGACGCCGCTGATCACCAAGTCGGACGGCACCAAGTACGGCAAGACCGAGGGCGGCGCGCTGTGGCTGGATCGCGACATGATGTCGCCCTACGCGTTCCACCAGTTCTGGCTCAACGCCGAGGACGAGAAGCTCGGCGAGCTCCTTCGGATCTTCACCTTCCTCTCCCAGGACGAGATCGCCGACCTCGAGCTGCAGACGGCGGACAAGCCGTTCCTGCGGGTGGGGCAGAAGAGGCTGGCCGACGAGGTCACCGCGCT
>CAWEAI010000006.1:0-199996 GCA_963806925.1 uncultured Actinomycetota bacterium
GGGCAGCGCTTGTCGAGGACCGGCCCGAGATCCTCGGCGACGTCTTCGCGTGGAACAAGCTCTGGCGGCGATCCTTCTGGGACTCCGCCGGCCTGGCCTGGCCCGAGGGGGTGCGCTACGAGGACCAGCCCACGACCACGCGTGGCTTCCTCGAGGGACGCTTCGACGTGCTCGACGAGGTGGTCTACCACTGGCGGATCCGCCCGGGGTCGATCACCCAGACGCGCGCCTCGTCGGTGCCGGACCTGTCGGACCGGTGGGCGACCAAGCGGATGTCCCTCGCCTCGGTGCGGGCCCACGGCTCGCCGGCCGTCGAGGAGGTCTTCGTCGACCGGGTCCTCGCGGGCGACCTCTGGCGCTACTTCCTGCTCGTCCCCGGCGCCCCGGACGAGTGGTGGCGGCTCCTGCGCGCCGGCGTGCTCGAGCTCTGGGGTGGACGCTCGTTGGCGCACAGCGGACTGCCGCCGGTCCACCGACTGGCCGGGTGGCTGATCGCCGAGGACCGTCGCGCGGACGTGAGCGCGCTGATGGCGTGGGTCGCGACGCTGGACGGTCCGGTGCCACGGGTGCAGGACGCCGCGAGCGGGACGTGGCGCATCGTCGTACCGCCATCGGTGCTGGACGCGACCACCGTGGCCCCGGAGGCCGTGGCGCTGCGGGACCACGAGGTCAGCTCCGTCGGCGGGTGAGGTGTGAGCCCGGCGAGCAGGCTCGGGTCGCTGCGGCCTACCGGACCGGCACGTCGCGGTGCCAGGACTGCGTGACGTAGGTCGTGGCCCATCCCATCGCCGTGTAGAGACCGTCGGCGCCGGTCGGCGAGTCGGCGTCGACCTCGAGACCCACGCGGTCACGCTGGCGGGAGGCGGCATCGGCGATGATCGTACGGAGCAGGCCGGTCGCGACACCGCGACCGCGAGCGGACTCGAGGACGCCGAGGTAGGAGACGTAGGACCCGTCCGTGCCGGTGGCCGACTCGCTCACCGTGCCGACGAGGGCACCGGCGGGCACGACCTCGTCGCCGTCCGGGCCGCTGTCGGTGATCTCCGCGAGCCACCAGTGGTCCCACCGGTGGCCGGGATCCTCGCGCAGACGGTGGATGAACTCGTGGAAGGTCTCCTCGGCGGAGTTGAAGTGGTCGGTGAACGCGCCCTCCAGCACCTCGTGGATCACGCGGAGGTCGGCCTCGGCGGGCATCCCGCCGGAGTCGGGATCGCTGTCGCGCTCGACGAGCCGGAAGACGACGCCCTGGCGCTCCCAGCGCGCCGGATCCGGCACCAGCTCGGCCTCGGCGGCCTCCACGGGCCGGCTCATCTGCCACCAGGTGCGGACCCGCTGGAAACCGGCGTCGGCCAGCCAGGCGTGCTGGCGCTCGTCCCCGGCGAAGGAGCCGGTGTCGACCTGCTGCTCAGCCAGCCCCCGGGCGGCGCCCACCGCCCTGGCCTGGGCCTCGGCCCACTCGAACAGCACGTCGCTGCACTCGTCGGCGAGGTGCTCGTCGAGGTCCCGGTCCACGACGTGCACGAAGAGCATCCGCCCCTCCGCGCGGTCGTGGACGCTGCCCCACGCCCGGATCAGGCCCGCCGGGTCCCGCACCACGACGTTCTCGCGCGTCGCGGTCCCGTGCTCGGAGATCTCGACCAGCACGTCGTCCTCACCGGAGCCGGCATAGCCGCGCCCCGCGAGCTCGTGCCCGCGCAGCAGCTCGGTCAGGCGCTCGACGGTCCCGGTGTCGGCGGCGTCCGGCGTGTCGACGACCCAGCCCTCGGGAAGCCCCGGATCGAGCGGCAGGACTTCGTCGGGGTCGCTCTCGAACCTGTTGTCCTCGGGGATCACGAGGAGCCATTCTTCCGCATCCGGCGCCCGGCAGGTCTCTGGAGGTCAGGCGCTGCGCTGTCCACGGCGTACCGCGGCCGCGCGCAGGGAGTCGACCTCGCAGCGCAGGACGTCGATCTCGGACTCGAGCTCGGCCAGGATCACGATGGCCTCCGCGGCGCGGGTCTCCGCGTCCTCGCGGCCCTGCTCGGCGGCGACGCGAGCGCGCTCGGCGGCACCGGCGCGGCGAGCTTCGTGGCCGCGCTGGAGGGTCTGCTCCGCCGCGTTCCTCAACGCCGAGGACAGCGCGCGCTCGAGGACGTCGAGGGCCGCCTCACGATCGGCGATCCTGCGGCCCATGTCGGCGGCGAAGGCCGCCGACTCAGCCGTACGGCGCTCGGTGAGCGCGCGGTACTCCCGGGCCTGGACGGCGCGGTCCAGCGCTGCCTCGCGACGCGCGAGCATCAGCTCGGAGTGGGTGATCCGGGTCGCAGCTGCGCCGGCGAGCACTGCGACGACCGCGGCCGCGGTCGTGAAGCCGGCCGACGAGGACGCCACGGCGCCGATCACGATCGCAGCGGCGACGACCAGCAGCAGCACCGCCACCACGAGGCGGGTGCTGCGCTGGCGACGTCGGCCGGGCGTACGGGACGCCTGTGACTGCTGTGACTGTTGTGACTGCGGGGAAGACATCGGGACAGACTAGGGCTGCGGCTGGCCGCTGTCCGCGCGACACGCACGCTCGAGGACCAGCGAGGCCACCGCCGCGCCCGAGGCTCCGAGGCAGGCGACGCCCGCGCGGAGCATCCACCGATCGGCGTAGAGCGACGCATCGCCGAGCCAGCTCACGGCGTAGCCGAGGTAGCCGGCGGCGACCAGCGTGCCGCCGAGCGCACAGGCACGCGCCAGCACCAGCCGGTTGACGGCCCGCTGCGGGTCGAGCCGCTCACGGCGTACCTGCACCGTCTGCCACGTCTGCCAGGCCAGGTACGCCATGATCCCGGCGACCAGCACCAGGGCCAGCACCTGGGGCCACGACACCAGCGGAGGTGCGCCGGTGAGGCGGACCATCACCGGGTGGATCGCCCAGCCGAGCACCAGCCCGCCGACGGCGCACGCGGTCAGCGCGGGGGCCGACGTGGGCCGCAGGGTGCCGCTCGACCCCGGTCCGTCCGGGTCCTCGGGTCCGTACGGATCCTCGGGGCCGGTCCGGCTCACCCGGGGTCCCGGTGGCGCAGGGAGATCACTCGACCTCGAGGGCGAGGTCCTCGCGCCTGCGCACGCCCGAGGAGTCCGCCGCCTCGAGCAGGTCGGCGATCGCTCCACGCTCGGGGAAGACGGCGTCCGGCTCGAGGTCGTACCACGGCTGCAGCACGAAGGCGCGCTCGTGGGCCCGCGGGTGGGGCAGGCGCAGGAAGTCCTCGTTGGAACGCCGGTCACCGACGACGACCAGGTCGACGTCGAGCGTGCGCGGGGCGTTGGGCACCTCGCTACGCTCGCGCGCGAAGGCGTCCTCGACCGCGAGCGCGCGTTCCATGAGGCGAGCGGCGGGGAGGGTGGTGTCCGCAAGGAGCACCGCGTTGAGGTAGGGGCCAGAACCCTCAGGAGCGTCGACCGGGTCGGTCTCGTAGACCGGCGAGACGCCGGTGACGAAGAAGTCGGGGGTGTCGGCAAGGGCATCGACCGCTCCCTGGAGTGTTGCCAGGCGCTCCCCGAGGTTGGAGCCCAGGGACAGCACGACCCGGCGGATCGGGTGCATCTCGCCGGTGAGCGAGTCGGCATCCACGGCGTGGGGGTTGGGGGTCTCAGTCATGAGCGTTGCCTCGCGTTCTGGTGATCGTCAGCGCGACGTCCGAGAACGTCGCGTCGATGGGTGCATCAGGTTTGTGGAGCGTGACTCGCGCCCATTCAACACGACTGTCCGACAGGCACGCGTCCGCGATGCGCTGGACGACGGTTTCTATCAGGTCGACCGGATCACCCTCGACGGCAGCCTTGACCTCGTCCACCAGGCTGCCGTAGTTCACCGTGTCGGCGAGGTCGTCCGACGCCGCCGCGGCACGCGTGTCGAGCCCCAGCACGAGGTCCACGACGAACCTCTGCCCCGTACGCTTCTCGACGTCGAAGACGCCGTGGTGCGCCCAGCACTCGATGCCCGTCACGGCCAGCTCGTCGGTCATGTCATCTCCCTCGTCGACCACCCGTCGCGTCCTCGCACGTCCTCGCATGTCCGGGTGCGTGTCCCCCAAGCCTGTCACCCCAGGGTCTCGCCGAGCGCCTCGAGGACCGCGAGCGCGTCGCGCGTGGCTCGTACGTCGTGCACCCGCAGGCAGGCGACCCCGCGGCGCGCCAGCAGCGCCACCAGGGCGGCGTGCGCGTGCTCGCGCTGGTCGACCGGCCGCGGGACACCCCCTTCGGCCAGCAGGGCGCCGAGGAACGACTTGCGGCTCGCGCCGACGAGCAGGGGACAGCCGAGCGCTGCGAGCTCGTCGAGCGCCGACAGCAGCTCCCAGTTGTGCCCCGGCTGCTTGGCGAAGCCCAGGCCCGGGTCGAGCAGCACCCGCTCGCGCGGGATCCCTGCGGCCTCGATCGCCTCCAGCCGCTCCCCCAGCTCCCGGCGGACGACCCGGACGACGCCGTCGGGGCCGTAGTCGCTGAAGTCGCGCATCCGGTCGGCATGGGCCCGCCAGTGCATCGCGACGTAGAGGGCCTCGCTGGCGGCGACGACGTCGAGGATCCGCGGGTCCGCCAGCCCGCCCGAGACGTCGTTGACCATCTCGGCACCGGCCGCCAGGGCCGCCTCGGCGACCTCGGCCCGCATCGTGTCCACCGAGACGGCCGCGCCCGCGTCGACGAGCCGGCGGATGACCGGGACGACCCGGCCCAGCTCCTCGGTGACGGGCGGGCGCGTCGCGCCGGGGCGGGTGGACTCCCCGCCGACGTCCACGAGGTCGGCTCCTTGCGCCAGCAGCTCGAGCCCGTGCGCGACGGCACGCTCGGTCGTGTCGTGGCGACCGCCGTCGGAGAAGGAGTCGGGCGTGACGTTGACGATCCCCATCACCCGAGGGGCCGGCGGCCGGGGGGCCACGCTCACCTGGTGCCGGAGTGGATCAGCGCCATCGCCTCGGCGCGGGTGGCCTGGTTCTTGAGGAAGGACCCGCGCACCGCCGAGGTGATGGTGCGGGCGCCGGCCTTCTTGACCCCGCGCATCGTCATGCAGAGGTGCTCGGCCTCGATCACCACGATCACACCACGCGCCTCGAGGATCTCCATGAGCGAGTCGGCCACCTGCGTGGTCAGCCGCTCCTGGACCTGCGGGCGCTTGCTGTAGACGTCGACGAGGCGCGCGAGCTTGGACAACCCGGTGATCTTGCCGGACCGCGCCGGGATGTAGCCCACGTGCGCCACCCCCGTGAAGGGCACCAGGTGGTGCTCGCACATCGACCACACCTCGATGTCGCGCACCAGCACCATCTCGTTGTGACCGAGGTCGAAGGTGGTGGTGAGGACGTCCTGGGCCGTCTGCCGGATGCCCTGGGTCAGCTCGGCGTAGGCACGTGCCACCCGGCGCGGCGTGTCGATGAGCCCTTCGCGGTCGGGGTCCTCCCCCATCGCAGCGAGGAGCTCGCGGATCGCCGCCTCAGCGCGCGGGTGGTCGAACTCGGGCACGTCGTGAGGTGCACGCTCCGGCACCGAGATCGGGTCTGTCATCAGGCCTCCGGGCCGGGCGGCCTCGGGGCGTCGGTCCCGAGGTCCGGTGCGCCGTGCACGTCCCCCCCGGGTCCGGGCGGGGTCAGGATCGCCCCCGAGGTCTCGGCCCCGTGCGCGGACGCGTTCGCGCTCACGCGATCGCGGATCTCCTGCGGGATGTCGACCGGCGGGATCGTCGACGGCACCCGCTGCGGCGACCCGGTCCAGGCCGGACGCAGCGGGTTCATCGTCAGCGCCTCGAAGATCTCGGCGATCTGAGCCTTGTCGAGCGTCTCCTTGTCGAGCAGCGCGAGCACCAGGGTGTCCAGGACGGGTCGGTTGATCTCGAGGATCTCGAAGGCCTCCTGGTGCGCCTGGCCGAGCAGCGCCTTGATCTCGCCGTCGACCGCCGCAGCGGTCTCCTCGGAGTAGTTGCGCCCGTGGCCCATGTCGCGGCCCAGGAAGGGCTCGGAGTTGCCGTCGCCGAGCTTGACGGCGCCGAGGCGCTCGGTCATGCCGTACTGGGTCACCATGGCGCGGGCCAGCCCGGTCGCCTTCTCGATGTCGTTGCCGGCACCGGAGGTGACGTCGTGGAAGATCAGGGCCTCCGCGGCCATGCCGCCCAGCATGTAGGCGAGGTTGTCGAGCATCTCGCTGCGGGTCTGGGAGTACTTGTCGCGGTCGGGCAGCACCATCGTGTAGCCCAGCGCGCGACCGCGCGGCAGGATCGTGACCTTGTGCACGGGGTCGGTGCCCGGCAGCGCCGCGGCCACCAGCGCGTGGCCGCCCTCGTGGTAGGCGGTGATGAGCTTCTCGCGCTCGCTCATCAGGCGCGTACGACGCTGCGGACCGGCGATGACGCGGTCGATCGCCTCGTCGAGGGTCTCGTTGGTGATCAGCTTGCCGCTGATCCTGGCGGTGAGCAGCGCAGCCTCGTTGAGCACGTTGGCCAGGTCGGCACCGGTGAACCCCGGCGTCCGGCGGGCGATGCTGATCAGGTCGATGTCGGGATCGATCGGCTTGCCGCGCGAGTGCACCTTCAGGATCATGTGGCGGCCGTTGAGGTCGGGGGCGTCGACCTGGATCTGGCGGTCGAAGCGACCCGGGCGCAGCAGCGCGGGGTCGAGCACGTCCGGCCGGTTGGTGGCGGCGATCAGGATGACCCCGCCGCGCACGTCGAAGCCGTCCATCTCGACGAGCAGCTGGTTGAGGGTCTGCTCGCGCTCGTCGTGGCCGCCACCCATGCCGGCGCCGCGGTGGCGTCCCACCGCGTCGATCTCGTCGATGAAGACGATCGCGGGGGCGTTCTCCTTGGCCTGCTCGAAGAGGTCGCGGACGCGGCTGGCGCCGACACCGACGAACATCTCGACGAAGTCGGAGCCGGAGATGGAGTAGAACGGGACCCCGGCCTCGCCGGCGACGGCCCGGGCGAGGAGGGTCTTGCCGGTGCCGGGCGGGCCGTAGAGCAGCACGCCCTTGGGGATCTTGGCGCCGACGGCCTGGAACTTGGCGGGCTCCTGGAGGAACTCCTTGATCTCGCCGAGCTCCTCGATCGCCTCCTCGCAACCCGCGACGTCGGCGAAGGTCGACTTCGGCATGTCCTTGGTGATCAGCTTGGCCTTGGACTTGCCGAACTGCATGACACCGCGGCCCCCACCGCCTCCGGCCTGGTTCATCAAGAAGATGAACAGCAAGATGATCAGCGCGAAGGGCAGCAGCGTGGCCAGCAGCGAGCCGAGGAAGCTCGGCTGCGGCATGTCGGAGTTGGACTTCTCCAGGGTGTTGGCAGCGATCTGCTCGTCGACCAGAGCCAGGATCGTCTCCTGCTGGCCGTCGATGTACTGGGTGACGACCTGGTCGCCGGCATCGCGCACACCGGAGTCCAGCGTCGCCCGGATCTCGAAGTCGACGCCGTTGAACTCGATCTCCTCGACCTCACCGGCCGCGATGTACTCGGTGAGGGTCGAGGTCTCGACCTCGTCGTAGCCGTCGCTGGGGGCGAGGAACTGGATCGCCAGCAGCACCGCGAAGGCGGAGAGGACGATCCACAGCCAGGGACCCTTGAATATGCGCTTCACAGGTAACTTTCACCGGTTCGGAGTTGGTGGGGCGACGCTACATGCCGCTCGGACGACCATTGTTTCAGGCGGGGTGAAGCCAAGGGCCCGCACAGGCTCGATCAGGAGTAGACGTGGGGCGCGAGCGTGCCGACGTCGCGCAGGTTGCGGTAGCGCTCGCGGTAGTCCAGGCCGTAGCCGACGACGAACTCGTTGGGGATGTCCCACCCGACGTACTTCGGCTCGACGGGCATCGACAGCGCCTCCGGCTTGCGCAGCAGGGTGGCGATCTCGACGCTGGCCGGGCTGCGGCTGGACAGGTTGTTGACCAGCCAGCTCAGCGTCAGGCCGGTGTCGATGATCTCGTCGACGATGAGCACGTCGCGGCCGCTGATGTCGGTGTCGAGGTCCTTGAGGATCCGGACCACGCCGCTGGACTTGGTGCCCGAGCCGTAGGAGCTCACCGCCATCCAGTCCATCTCCAGGTGTCCCGGCATCGCGCGGGCCAGGTCGGCCATCACCATGACCGCGCCGCGCAGCACACCGACCACGAGCAGGTCGCGACCCTCGTAGTCCTCGGTGATCTGGACGGCCATCTCACCCAGCCGCTGCTGGATCTGTGCCTCGGTGAAGAGGATGTTGACCAGATCGTTCTCCACGTGGGACGCGTCCATGGGGAGCAGCGTAGGGCGTCCGGCTGCCGCACCGTGCATGCAGTTCGACGTCTGGCGTCCTTGCCCGAGCGTGCCTGGGCGGCCGGGCGCTGCGAACTGCCTTCACGGTGCTGGCGCCGGGGCTCCGTCGAACACCAGCAGCCCGTCGCGCCGCACCGCACGACGGTGGCCGGGAAGGTCGACCCAGCGCTGTCCACGCCAGGCGACGAGCAGCTTGTCGACCTCGAGGACGTGGCCGCGGGTGAGCTCCGAGGCAGGTACGCCGCTCGTGAGCGCTGCGCTGCGCACCGCCCGGTGCCGCAGGGCGGACGGCGCGCCCGCCAGCACCTCGACGTCGAGGCCGCCGTCGCGGACGGCGTCGGCGACCAGCCGCTGGGTCAGCTCGTCGAGCAGGACCGTGTCCGCCCGCAGCTGCTCGGCCGTGCGCGCGAGGGCCTCGGCGACCCCGGGTCCCAGCTCGGCCTCGAGCACGGGGAGCACCTGCTCGCGGACCCGGACGCGCGTGAAGCCCGGGTCGTGGTTGTGCGGGTCGTCCCACGCGGTGAGGCCCTCGACCAGGCAGGCGGTGACGGTGTCGGCCCGGCGGACGCCGAGGAGCGGACGCGCGAAGACGCCGAAGGCCGGGCGCATCCCCTGCAGCGATCGTCCGCCCGAGCCGCGCGCCAGGCCGAGGAGGACGGTCTCGGCCTGGTCGTCCAGCGTGTGCCCGAGCAGCACCACGCGAGCCGCCGACCGGGCGGCGACCTCCTCCAGGACGGCGTACCTCGCCTCGCGGGCGGCCGCCTCGGGACCGAGCCCCGACGTCGCGTCGACCTGCACGCGTACGCCCACCGTCTCGTCGACGCCCAGGGCCGCGAGCTGCGCGACGACCCGCGACGCCTGCACGGCCGATCCCTGCTGCAGACCGTGGTCCACGGTCACCCCGACCACCGTCAGGGCACGCCTGCGGCCCTCGAACACCGCCGCCGAGGCCAGGGCGAGCGAGTCGGCCCCGCCGCTGCAGGCGACGGCGACGACGTCCCCCTCGGCGAGCCCGGACAGCGCGGCGCGGACCGGGATCCGGACCGCGGCGATGGAGGGGTGGAGCGTCACAGCACGCGGGTGACCCACGCGTCGGGGTCGGTGATCTCGGCCCTGGACGGCAGCGTCTCGGGGCCGGTCCACACCGCGTTGAAGTCGTCCATGCCGACCTTGTCGACGACGTGCCGCACGAAGCTCGCGCCGTCGCGGTACTGGGCCATCTTGGCGTCGAGCCCGAGCAGCTTGCGCATCATCCGGTCGAGGGTCCCGGCACCCTTGCGGCGCTGGTTGAACTTCGTCCGGATCTGCTCGACGGAGGCGATGACCGTCGGCCCGACCCCGTCCATGACCACGTCGGCATGACCCTCCAGGAGCGACATCACGCCCGTGACCCGGTCGAGGATCTCCTTCTGTGCAGGCGAGGACACGAGGTCGAGCACGCTGGCGTCACCACCGCGGATCGCTGCTGCGCCACGACGGAGGCCCTCGAGGACCGCGGTCGGCTCGATCGTGTCGGCGATGGCGTTCATCTGCGTCATCAGGTGGTCGCCCAGCCACGGGTTGGCGGTGAACTGCACCCGGTGGGTCTCCTCGTGCAGGCAGACCCAGAGCCGGAAGTCGTGCGGGTCGGCGCCGAGCTCGCGCTCCACGGTCACGATGTTGGGGGCGACGAGCAGCAGCCGTCCGTGGGCGCCGAAGAACGGGTCGAACTGTCCCAGCACCTTGGTGCCGAGGAAGCCGAGCATCAGCCCGACCTCACCCCCGGTGACCCGCGAGCCGATGGCCTCGGCGATGGGCCCGGGAGCACCCTTCTTCTCGGTCAGCTTCGTCACGATCGGCGACAGGATCCGGGCGAACCCGTCGGCGTTGGCCTGGATCCAGCCGGAGCGGTCCACGACCAGGACGGGAGCGGTCCCGGCGGTGGTACGGAGTCCGGTGAACTCGCTGACGAGCGGGGTGGAGCGCTCGGCCCCCTCGCGGAGCTCGACGACGGCGGCTGCGGCCTCGTCGGCCGACACGTCCGGACCGGGGCCGGCGACCCGGGACCCCACGGTGACGGCGAAGTCCCAGTCGATGAGATCCATAGCGAGACCCTAGCCAACGGTCCGAACCCGGCTCCTCATGCAGCGCAGCGGCAGGCTGCGAGCGCAGCGGCTGCGCGGTCGAGCGCCTCCTGGGCGTCGACCTGGTCCTCCTCGGCCACCCGGTCGGCTGCGAACACGAAGGCCATCGGCCCGCCGTCGCGTCCCACCGCGATCCCGGCGAGCGCGCGGACCCCCGTCAGCGTGCCCGTCTTGGCGCGCACCAGCCCGCGAGCCACGGCGGGCCGCTCGTCGAAGCGGTAGGTCAGCGATCCGGTGAAGCCGGCGACGGGCATCCCGGTGACGAGGTGGCGCATCGCGTCGCCGTCCGGTCCGGCAGCGTGCTGGAGCAGGGCCAGGAGGGTGCTGGTGGCGACCCGGTTGCGTCGCGAGAGCCCGGAGCCGTCGTAGATCTCGTCGCCGCTCACGTCGATGCCCAGCCCGGCCAGCGTGGCGACGACGCCGTCGGCCCCTGCCTCGAACGACCCGGTCCCGGACACGGCGAGACCGACGTGGTGGGCCATCACCTCGGCGCCCTCGTTGTCGCTGACGTCGAGGATCCGCTCCGCGATCTCGCCCAGGGGCGCGCTCTCGACGGCGGCCAGCTCCTGCGCCCCCGGTCGTACGACGACCCGCCGCAGGCCGCCGGCGACCTTGACGCCGGCGGAGGTGAGCGCGGCGGCGAAGGCGCGGGCGGCGGCCAGCGACGGGTCGTCGGAGCGGGACAGGCCGTCGGGCTCGATCCCGTCGTCGACCATGAGGGCGGTGATCGGGCTGACGACGTCGTCGGGCACGTAGTCGCGACGCCAGGCGGGGTTGTCGGTCGGACCGCTGAACAGGCTGTCGTCGAAGCGGACCTGCACCCGGCCCTTCCCGCCGAGCGCGGCGGCGGCCTCGAGCGCCAGGGTCGCCACGTCGGCGCGGGCCGGGTAGGTCGCGTCCGCCTCGACCACCGTGAGCGGCTGGCTGGCGAGCAGCGGGTCGCCACCGCCGACGAGCACGACCTGCCGGGGCCGATCGCCACGGACCACGCGGGTGGTGAAGGTGCGCTCGGGACCGATGCTCGCCAGCGCGGCGCCGAGGGTGAGCAGCTTGGTCGTCGAGGCCGGCAGGTAGCGGCCGGCGCCGGTGGTCCAGGTCGCCGCGCCCGGCGTCAGCGAGCTCACGGCACCGACGACGTGGCGTCCGAGGTCGGGATCGGTGAGGTCGGGCGTCACCGCAGTGGCGACGGCGTCGGGGGAGATCGGAGTCGCGACGTCGACTCCTGGGGGCGTCGCGAGCGACACGGTCCAGTCCGGGAGGTCGAGCCCGGCCGGCGGCAGCACCTCCTCCGGTTCGCTCACCGGGTCGGCCGCCAGCCCGGGAAGGTAGCGCGGACCCCACTCGAACCGGTAGGCGCCGACACCCGCTCCCAGCAGGGCCAGCACGAGCAGGACAGGCAGCCAGGTGGCGACGAGGTGGCGTAGGTCACGTCGGCGTGTCGACCCCCTCCCTTCGCGCATCGCATCATTGTGCGCGACACTGCCCCCAGGACTTCGCGTCGGGCTCCCGCCCGCACGCGGCGAGATGGCCCGATGATGTGCCGGCGAAGGTGGAGGAAAGACGTGCTCGAGTTCGACGTGTTGGTGGAGATCCCCAAGGGCGAGCGCAACAAGTACGAGGTCGACCATGAGAGCGGCCGCCTCCGCCTCGACCGGATGCTGTTCACCTCGACCGCCTATCCGGCCGACTACGGCTTCATCGAGAACACCCTCGGCCAGGACGGTGACCCGCTCGACGCGCTCGTCATCCTCCAGGCGCCGACGTTCCCGGGTTGCCTCATCGCCTGCCGCGCGATCGGCATGTTCCGGATGACCGACGAGGCCGGCGGCGACGACAAGGTGCTGTGCGTGCCGGCCCACGACCCGCGCCTGGAGCACCTGCGCGACATCAACCACGTCTCCAAGTACGACCGCCTCGAGATCCAGCACTTCTTCGAGGTCTACAAGGACCTCGAGCCCGGCAAGTCCGTCGAGGGCGCCGACTGGGTCGGCCGCGTGGAGGCCGAGGCCGAGGTCCAGGCCTCCTTCGCCCGCTTCAAGACCGACGGCCACGGCAACGACCTGGACAACATCGCCGACGACAGCCTCGGCGAGGACGCCTGACCCCCGCTCCTGACCTGGATCCCGCGAGCAGCGTCCTCCCCAGTTGTGAGGAACGTCCGGCTGTCAGGTCATCCTGGCACGGTGACGCACCGAAGGTGACGACATGCGACTCGCCAGAACCATCGTCGGCCTGTGCTCCACTACCGCAGTACTGGTAGGCGGCGTCGTCGGCACAGTGGTGCCGTTGCACGCCGCGGAGCCGACTCCCGCGGCTCCGCTGGCACCCGGAGTGACGGCGTACTTCTCGATGGACGAGCCCTTCGGCACCACGGTCATGACGCGACAGCGGGCCCAACCATCTCGACGCGCCCGTGGACCCGACGGGGATCACCTCGGGCTTCGGCTTCGACGGAGCGACCGGCTACTCCTGGTCGCGTCGGGCGCCCGAGGCGGGACCGCCCTCCCCGGAGCGCGTCATCCAGCTCCCCGACAGCGCGAACCTCGAGCCGGGCAACGGAGCGTTCACCATCGAGATGCGCTACCGGACCGGCGAGAGCTACGGCAACATCACCCAGAAGGGACAGTCCACGACGCCGGGCGGTCAGTGGAAGATCCAGGCACCCGGAGGGATCCCGTCGTGCCTCTTCAAGGGCTCGTCGGGCCAGGTCGGGACCGGCGCCAAGACGCCGCTCGACGACGAGCAGTGGCACAACCTGACCTGCGCCCTGACCTCGACCGGCGTGACGCTGTACGTCGACGGTCAGTATCCAGCAGCCGCAAGCTCGGCTCCGCCGGCACGATCAACAACACGTTCCCGATGACGATCGGCGGCAAGATCGACTGCGACCAGATCGAGGTCACGTGCGACTACTTCACCGGCGAGATCGACTTCATCAAGCTCACCAAGGCCGTCAACCTCTCCCCGACGGCCGACCTGGTCCTCGGACTGCTTCGGCCTGGCCTGCTCCTTCGACTCCTCGGCCTCCGCGGACGCCGACGGCAGCCTGACGCGCTACCTCTGGGACTTCGGCGACGGGCAGACGTCGACGGCCGCCCACCCCTCGCACACCTACGCGACGCCCGGCTCCTACAACGTCCGGCTCACGGTGACCGACAACCAGGCGCGTGACCGACCGTGAGGACCGGACCGTGACGGTCGCGGACGCCGGACCGATCGAGAGCCCGATCGCCCTCGTCGACTCAGCGGTCACGGCCGGCAACAGCACCGCCCCGTCCGTGACGGTGCCCGCTGCCGCGACGCCAGGTGACCGCCTGCTGCTCGTGCTGAGCCACAACAGTCTCAGCCGGAGCGTGGGCGCACCCACCGGAGTCGCCGGCTGGACCCAGCTCGACAGCCTCGCCGCCGGGACGATGGGCACGGTCGCGTGGACCAAGGTCGTGCAGCCCGGCGACCCGGGGAGCAGGGTGAGCGTGCCGCTCAGCGGCACCGCCAAGTTCACCCTCACCCTGGCCGCCTACACCGGGACCGAGACGACGCCGGGCGTGCCGTTCGCCGCGACCACCTTCGTGGCGCCCGCGACCTCGCGTCGCACCCCCGTCGTGCCGGCGTCCCTCGGCGACTGGGTGGTGTCCTACTGGGCCGACAAGTCCAGCACGACGACCGCCTGGACCCCGGCAAGCACCGTCACCGCCCGGCGCGCTGCGTGTGCGGCCGACGGCGGCCGGGTCTGCAGCGTGCTGGCCGACTCCGGCGCGCCCTTCCGCCCGCCCCCTACGGCGACATCGAGGCCACGACCAACGCTCCGAGCGACCAAGCGACCATGTGGTCGTTCGTGCTCCGTCCCACCGACGGTGGGCCTCCGGCCAACTCGCCGCCCACAGCGGCCTTCGTCTCCGAGTGCGCGTTGCTCGAGTGCGGCTTCGACGCCTCCGGCTCGGTCGACCCCGACGGGACCCGATCACGTCGTACGCCTGGGACTTCGGCGACGGCACGACCGCCACCGAGCCGGCCCCCACCCACTCCTTCGACCTCGGCCGGCTCCTACGACGTCGCGCTGACGTGACCGACGACGACGGCGAGACCAGCGAGGTCACGCGCACGATCCAGGTGCAGAGCGCGCCGGTGGCGAGTCCGATCGAGTTCGCCGGCTCCGCTGCAGCCCAGGCGAGCACCAGTGCGCCACGGGTGTCGTTGCCTCCGGCGGGCTCCGTGGCAGCCGGTGACCGGTTGGTGATGGCGCTCAGCCTCAACAGCACGGTCCGCACCTACTCGCCGCCGACCGGGGTCACCGGTTGGACCCTGCTGGACGACGTGGTGGCCGGCGACATGCGGACCGTGGTGTGGACGAAGATCGCTGGTGCCGGTGACGCGGGTGCCCGGGTGACCGTCCCGCTCAACGGCAGCGCCAAGCACACCCTGACCGTGGCTGCCTACCGGGGGGTGGACGCGACGCCGGCACTGGCGTTCGCCGGCGCTGCCGACACCGCCAACCACGCCCAGCGAGTGACCCCGTCCATCGCCGCTCCGGAAGGGGCGTGGCTGATCTCCTACTGGGCGGACAAGTCGAGCACCACGACGTCGTGGACGTCGGCCTCGTCCACCAGCCGAGCAGAGTGTCTGCGCAGCCGACTCCGGCCGGATCTGCAGCCTGTTCTCGGACTCGGGTGCAGCCGTGTCAGCCGGCACCCAACTCGGAGTAACGGCCTCGACGAACGCCCCGTCCAGCAAGGCGACGACCTGGTCGATCGTGCTGGCGCCTGCCGGGTGACCCTGCTCGGTGACCCTGCCTGGTGATCCTGACCGGCGACCCTGCCTGCGATGGGTGGCATCACAAGGCGTGGCCGTGCGCGAAGACCGCGTGGAGGATCAGCTCGGCGAGCCACCGCGCATACCGCTCCTCGCTCCAGCCATGGTCGAGGAGCAGCCACCGGGGCTGCGGTGAGCTCAGTGCCCACACGGACTCGATCGCCTGGTCGAGGGTGATGTCGTCGCGGAGCCAGCCTGCCAGCTCCCAGTGCCGGACGTAGCGCGCGCTCCCGATGAGTCGTTCCTGCTCGATCGTCCGGGCGAACTCCGCCAGGGCGGCATCGGTGCCGCTCGCACCGAGCAGCACCCGCAGCAGCGGGTCGGTCCGGTTCGCGAGGAGCCGGGCCAGCTCGGCGTACGCCGTGGCGGCCGCCGCAGGGCTGGTGGCATCTCGGGCGGCCACGACCTCGGGGCGCTGCGCGATCGGGATGGCCTCGTCGTCGCCGGCGAGCGAGACGTCGTAGACGGTCTTGAGCAGCGCTGCCTTGCCCCCGAACGCCTTGTAGATCGTCTCCTGGGAGACCTCAGCCTCGTCGGCGACCAGCCGGATGGTCGTCGCGCCGAATCCCCGCCGCAGGAACGACATGTGCGCTGCCTCGACGATGCGCGCCCGCGTGGTCCTGGCCGCCTGCTCTCGCTGACGATTGTCGTAGGTCACGCGTTCCTCCCGGAAAGTGCTTGCTCGGCAGTTGAATACAGCCTACTGTAATTTCAATCCAGTCCACTGTAGCGAAGGAGCCCCATGTCCCTCACCCACGCCCGTGACACCACCGTGTCGGTCGCCGAGGCCGCCCTTGACGGCGTGCTCACCGGCACCCTCGCCGACCTCGAGGCCGTCATCCATCCGCAGGCGACCAACCGGGAGGCCGCGGTGGAACCGCCGGCGGCCCGCGGCACCGGTCCGGCGGCCTTCCACGCGTCCGGCGAGTGGCTGCGCGCGGCCTTCTCCGACCTCGTGTGGGAGACCGAGCGGAGCATCGCCGAGGGTGACCTGGTCGTCACCTACGGGACCATGTCGGGGCGCCACACGGGCAACTTCGTCGTGTGGACACCGGCGCTGACGGTGGAGCGGGTCTTCGTGCCCACGGGCAAGTCGTTCAGCGTGCAGCAGGCGCACTTCCAACGGGTCCACGAGTCTCAGGTGATCGAGCACTGGGCGGTCAGGGACGATCAGGGGATGGGGTTCCAGGCCGGGTGGGTCCCCCCGACCCCCGCCTTCCTCCTCCGCTGCACGCTCGCCACGGGGCGAGCCCGGCGCGCTGTCCGCTGAGCGGATCGGCTGGGACCGCTCGCTGTGGTGCCGCGGTGAGGTCGCCTGTTCGACAGTCCTGCGAGGATCATCGGCCGATCAGGCATCGCGGACAGCCCGGAAGTAGCCCAGCGCTCCGTGGAGCGACAGCTCTGCCTGCGAGCACCCTGCTTCCTCGAGCCACGTGCGCGCACCATCTCCCCGATCGCGCTGTGCGGATCGGGGAAGCAGTGCAGGCCGGTGAAGGACACGACCATCTCGAAGCTGCCGTCGTCGAACGGCAGTGCGTCCACGTCGGCGACGGATGTCGTGACCTGGTCGGAGACCCCGAGGCGCGCCGCAGCGGCGGACGCGCGCTCGAGCATCGTCGCGGAGATGTCAGCGGCCACGACGTCGAGCCCCTGCCCGGGACGTACGCCGCGCGTCGCCACGCCTGACCCCGTCGGGACGTCGAGGACACGGGACCCGGCCGGCAGCGTGCCGATCTCGGCCGCCGCATCGTGCGCAGCGCGAGGTCGCTGCCCATGCCCACGCGCCACGCCGCCCGTCCGGCGGGTCCGGAGTCGACGAGCCGGGGGTAGACGTGGGACCACAGCGGGTCCTCGCTCCAGTCGCCGAGCCCGACCCACCTCATGCAGCGCCGTCGACCGGCGTGGCGGCCCTGTCGGTGGTCATGTGGCCGAGATTCATCCTGGGGGTAGGTTCTCGGCGATGAACGTGTCCGAGGCCACCCAGCCGGGCGACCCCCTGGGAACCATGGCCTACAACTACGCCGTCGTGGGGGTGCAGAAGGGCGGTACGTCGACCCTGGCGGTCACCCTCAACCAGCACAGGCTCGTGTGTCAGCCGCCCGACAAGGAGCGGCACTACTTCGACGACGAGACCGTCGACTGGTCGGCCCCGGACCATGCCCGCGACTACACCGCCCCGCGCCGGGCGCCCATCCACCGGCTGGTCGGGGACGCGACCCCGACCTATCTCTACTGGCCGCGTGCGATGCAGCGGATGCGGGCCTACGATCCCGCGATGCCGCTGATCGCGGTCTTCCGCGACCCGATCGAGCGGCTCTTCTCGCACTGGGTGATGCTGCGCTCGCGCAACCTGGCCTGGCCCGACTGGCCGGACTTCCTGACCGAGTGGCCGCACACCTCGCTCCCCGACACGGTGCCGGACGACGTACGCACCATGCGCTGGCGGCACATGACCGGCCTGGCCCGCGGGTTCTACGGCGAGCAGCTGCAGCGCGGCTTCGAGCTGTTCGGTCGCCCGCAGTGGCTGCTGCTCGAGCTTCGCTCGATGCTCGGCGACTTCGAGGCCACCGTGCACCGCACGACCGACTTCCTCGAGCTGCCGCGCTTCGAGCACGTACCCCCGCTGAAGAACTGGCACGCCGGTGCCGACCAGATCCCGGGCACGGCTCCGACCGCTGACGACGTCGTCCGCGTGGCCGAGATCTACGCCAAGGACCTGGCTCTCTTCGAGGAGCTGTCCGACCTCGACACCTCGCCCTGGCCGACCCGTCAGGTCCTCGACGGCGACCTCGACCCCGGCGAGCTGGCTGCGCGGTTCGCGCGCAGGGTGCGTTAGCCGCCAGCAGCGAAACCACCAAGCCGCGGCCGCCAACTACCTGCCGCCTGCCGCCTGCCACCTGCCGCCAGCCACCTGCCACCTGCCGCCAGCCACCTGCCGCCTGCCGCCAGCCACCTGCCGCCGGCCGGGAGGGCGTGGCGGCGAGACAGGGTCGAGCGGGTCGACGACAGGCACGTGGGCGCGTACACGACCGGCAGGTGTGCGGACTCCCGCGCTCCTGGGCCGTTGCAACACCCCAATCGTGCAGGAGTCACCGCTTGAGCGGTGACTCCTGCACGAGCACAACGCTCAGTCGGCGTCGACGGGCACCTGGGAGGTCGTGGAGGTCGGGTGGGACGCCAACCCGTGCCGGTCGAACTTCTGACCACTGGCGAGACCGCCGAACCAGAAGGCGAAGAGGGCGATCACGACGCCGGCGAGATCGTCGGCGATGTAGTGCCAGCCGAAGTAGAGCGTCGCGACGACGGTGATGGCGAAGTTGGCCCAGAAGACGATGTGGAGGATGCGGTTGCGCAACGTGTACTGCACCATCAGTGCGACCAGCAGGGTGATCGCGACGTGCAGCGACGCAAAGCCCGCCACGGACTGGACCGCCCCTTCGGTGCCGTCGCGCAGCACCCCGCTGCGTCCGTAGGACAGCGCTTCCATCAGCGCGGTCGAGCCGGTGGGGGCGAGGTCGGTGTAGAGGTAGCTGTACTGGAAGCCCGGCCCCAGCGTCGGCAGGGCGTAGTAGGACGCAGTCCCCAGCGTCCACGCCAGGCACTGCGAGGTGGCGAACCAGTAGCCGAAGGTGATGTTGCGCGACCACACCAGCCAGGCTGCGAGCGCGAGCGGCACCAGCGGCAGGAACCACAGGTAGATCGTGGACAGGAAGTGCGCGGAGATCCCGGTGCCGAAGACCGTGTGCAGGATGGTCGCCGGCTCGTGGCCGAACATCAGCGCGCGGTCGATCAGGTGCAGCTCCCGGTCGTACTTGTCCTCGCCCATGATGAACGGCAGGAACGACTTGAGGTTCCGGTAGCAGACGTAGGTGATGTAGAAGGACACCAGTCCGAGGACCACCAACGTGATCCGCTCGCGGTCCCAGTGGGTGCGGATCCGCTCGCGCGCGAGGTCGGGCATCAGCGCCGGCTGCATCTTCGAGGCCCACAGCGTGCGCGGCAGCAGGTCGAGCAGGAAGGCGCCGAGGACGAGGAGCGGCAGCCTCAGCCACGACGGCCCCAGGAAGCCCTCCGGGTCGACCAGCGGGCGGTCGAGCGCGAACGAGGCCGTGAGGGCCAGCGCGCCCATGATGGCCGCGATTCCCACGAGCAGGGCATAGGCCGGTCTGTACACGATGCTCAGTCTAGGGACGCCCCGGCAGACGGCACGATCGGCAGGACCGCCAGGCGCGTGACGTCGACGCGCAGCGTGACCGCATCACCGGGCGCCACGCGACTGCCCAGCGGCGCCACTGCATCCAGGGTGCCGAGGCCGTCGCCGAGGACCTTGAGGCGCACCTGCTCGGGCGTCACGCGGGCGGACTGCACGCGCGCGGGGATCGGCCCGGAGCCGTCGACGACCAGTGCGGAGCGTCGTACGGCGACCGCGGGCGCCGGCGCCAGTCCGGCAGCCGCCAGGACCGACCGGGCCGCGTCGCCGCGCAGGACCTGCGCATAGCCGAGGAACAGGGCGGTCTCCTCGTCGACCGGCGCGCGCCAGACCTCACCGATCGCACCGGACTGCACGACCCGACCCTCGCGCATCACCACGAGTCGGTCGGCGAGCGCGAACGCCTCCTCGTGGTCGTGGGTGACGAGCAGCGCGGTCGTGCCGGCGGCGTGCAGGATCTCCCGCAGGTCCGTGGCGAGTCGCTCGCGCAGCACCGCGTCGAGGGCCGACAGGGGTTCGTCGAGCAGGAGCAGCCGGGGCTCCACGGCGAGCGCGCGGGCCAGGGCGACGCGCTGGCGCTCACCGCCCGAGAGCGTGCCGGGCAGGCGGTCGTCGAAGCCCGCCAGCCCGACCAGCTCGAGCAGCTCGCGCACGCGGACCGCCACCTGCGCGGACGGCGTACGCCGCAGCCGCAGGGCGTAGGCCACGTTGCGGGCCACGCTGAGGTGGGCGAAGAGCTGGCCGTCCTGGAACATCAGCGCGAAGCCGCGGCGGTGCGTGGGCACGCCTGCGAGGTCAACGCCCTCGCAGGACATCGAGCCCGACGAGAGCGGTTCGAGGCCGGCGACGGCCCGCAGGAGGGTGGACTTGCCGCAGCCGGACGGGCCGAGGACCGCGAGCACCTGACCGGCCGCCAGCGTGAGGGTCACGTCGTCGACGGCACGGGTCTCGCCGTAGCGGACGGTGACGTCTGTGATCGCCAGCATCGGGGTCGGGCCCGTCATCCCAGCGCCCCCACGCCCGGCACCCGGAGCCGCTCGACGGCCAGCATCACCACGGCCGTCGCGGCGGCGAGCACGACCGAGGCGGCCAGCGCCATCCCGTAGTTGAGCTCGCCCGGGTGGCCGATGAGGCGGAAGATCACCACCGGAAGGGTCGGGCTGTCGTCGCGCGCGAGGAACGACGTGGCGCCGAACTCCCCCAGAGACGCGGCGAAGGCGAAGCCGCTGGCCGCGAGCATCGGCTTCCACACCACCGGCAGGTCGACGGTGAGCAGGGCCCTCCACGGTGAGGCCCCCAGGGACGCGGCCGCCTGCCGCTGGCGGTCGTCGATGCCCCCGAGGACCGGGGTGAGGGTGCGCACGACGAGCGGCAGCGCCACCAGCGCCTGTGCCATCGGCACCAGGAGCGGCGAGTCGCGCAGGTCCAGCGGCGGCCGGTCGAGGGTGATCAGGAACCCGAAGCCCAGCGTGACCGCGCTGACCCCGAGGGGCAGCATGAAGAAGCCGTCGAGGGTCGAGCGCACCCGCCGCTCGGTGACCGAGTGCGAGCGGCGGGTGACGATCAGCGAGACCATGACACCGACGAGGAGTGCCATCACGGTCGCGTCGACGGCTGTGCGCAGGCTCGTCGCCAGTGCGGTGGTGACCGGCACCAGGAGCGCCTGGTTGTCGCCGTTCGTCCTCAGCGCGCGGTAGTTGTCCAGGCTCCAGGCTCCGTCGACGGTGAGCGAGCCGGTGACGAGGGTGAGGATCGGCAGGAACATCGCGGCCAGCACCAGCACGGTCGCGACGATGACGGGGGCGTCGTCGCGGCGTGGGGCCCGAGGACGGGTGAGCGTGCGTTGGGCGGTCGGGTCCGGCACCGCGCGCAACCGCGCCGCGAGGACGAGCAGTCCCACCACGGCCACGATCTGCAGCACCGACAGCGCGGCGGCCGCCCGGAGGTCGAAGACGGTCGTGGTCAGCAGGTAGATCTCGGTCTCCACGGTGGCGTGGCGCACGCCGCCGAGGGTGAGCACGATGCCGAAGGCGGTCGCACAGAAGAGGAAGACGATCGTGGCGGCGCCCACGATCGCGGGCCGCAGCGCGGGCAGGGTGACCGTGCGCAGCACGTGCGCGGGTGAGGCGCCGAGGGCGGCCGCCGCCTGCCCCGGGCGCTGGTCGAGCGACTCCCAGGCGACGCCGACCGTGCGCACCACCACCGCGACGTTGAAGAAGACCAGCCCGCACACGATCGCCGCCGGTGTGCCGTCGAGGCGGAGGAAGCCCAGTGGTCCGCCCTCCCCCAGCAGCTGGCGGAACGCGACGCCGACGACGACGGTCGGCAGCACGAACGGCACCAGCAGCGCGGCGCGCACGGCCGCTCGCCCGGGCAGCGCCAGCCGGTGCAGGGCGTACGCCGCCGGCAGCCCGAGCGCGACGGCCAGCAGGGTCGCCGTGCCCGAGGTCCACACGGTGAACCACGCGACGCGGTGCACGCGCGGGCGGGCGAGCACCTCGAGCACCGAGCCGGGCGCGAACCGTCCGTCGAGCAGGAAACCCTCGCTGATCATGCCCGACACCGGCAGCACGAAGAGCACCCCGAGCACCAGCACGGGCCCGGCTGCCAGCAGGATGAGCCCCGCGACGCGCCTCACCTCGAGACGACGTCCGTCCACTCGGTCAGCCACTGCTCGCGGTTGGCGGCGATCTCGCTGGGCGCGATCTCGTAGGGGTCGGCCGGCTGGGGCGCGAACTCGGCCCAGTCGGTGGGGACGGTGGCCTCCGGCATCACCGGGTAGACGTACATCGCCTCGGGCAGCGCGCTCTGCACCTCGTCGGTGAGCATCCAGTCGACGAGCGCCTGCGCGCCCGCCGGGTTGTCCGCACCGGCCAGCACACCGGCGTACTCGACCTGGCGGAAGCACGTGTCGAGCAGCGCCGCGGTCGTGGTCTCGCCGTCGCTGACGGTGAAGGCCGGGGACGAGTCGTAGGACACCACGATCGGGCGGGTGCCGCTGTCGGAGCCCGCGGTGAAGTCGCCGTAGTAGGCGTCCTCCCACCCGTCGACGACCTTCGCACCGTTGGCGAGGAGATCGGTCCAGTAGGACTCCCAGTCGTCGCCGTACTCCGCGACCGTGGCGAGGAAGAAGGCCATGCCGGGGCTGCTGGTCGAGGCGCCGGGCGTCACGAGCAGGTCGGCGTAGGTCGGGTCGGCGAGGTCGGCCAGCGTCTGGGGCGGCTCGATCTCCTGCGCGTCGAACCACGACGTGTCGACGTTGACGCAGACGCTGGCGGAGTCGATCGGGACGAGACGGTCGCCGCCGTCCGCGAGGGCGTAGGCCTCGGGCGGGGTCGCCGACGTGGTCACCTCGGCGAACGCGCCCTCGTCGAGGGGCCGGGAGGCGAAGGTGTTGTCGACGCCGAAGGCGGCATCGGCGATGGGGTTGTCGGCGGTCAGGCTGAGCTTGGTGGCGAGCGTCCCGGCGTCACCGGCGGCGCGGACCTCGAGGGCGTAGCCGGACTCGGCCTCGAACTGCCTGATGAGCCTCTTGGGCAGGGTGAACGACTCGTGGGTGGCGAGGACCACGGTCGCGCCGGCCTCACCGTCGGACGCGGACGGCGACGCCGATCCCTGTCCGCCGCCGGTGAGGCTGCAGGAGCTCAGGGCCAGGGCGACGAGCGCCGCAGGGAGGGCACCTGTGAGAACAGAGCGGACGCGTGGTCGGTGCATGGTGACTCCCTATCGCCGGTGCTAACCGGATCAGGTTCGTAGGGTCTGCGGCTGGTCCGCACTCTCAGCACGCCTGCGCGTGCTCCCCTGTCGTTGGTAGGACCACCCTAGACCGGCGGCCCCCACCGCCTACCCTCGGTCCATGCCCCACCTCCGCACGTTCGGCTTCGACGACCTGCCCGCGCGGACGGCGTACGACGTGTGGCGACTGCGGCAGGAGGTGTTCGTCATCGAGCAGGACTGTCCCTACCCCGACCTCGACGGCCGAGACCTCGAGGACACCACCCGCCACGTCGTGCTGCTCGAGGACGACACCGTGCTGGGCACCCTGCGGGTCCTCGACGACGGTGACGCGATGCGGGTCGGACGTGTCGTGGTCGCGCCGGCCGGTCGAGGGCGTGGGCTCGCGGCGCTGATGATGGCCGAGGCGATGACCGTGTGCGGGGACCGCGAGGTCCGGCTCGACGCGCAGGCCGGGCTGAGCGGCTTCTACGCGGGCTACGGGTTCGAGGTGACGGGGCCGGAGTTCGACGAGGACGGCATCATGCACGTGCCGATGCGCCGGGCCGCCGGCACCTGAGGGCCGGGCGGCGAGCGCGGAGGCGACCCGGTGTGACTAGCGTGAGGTCATGCGAGACGACCTGGGTGCCGACGTCCCCCTGACCGCCCCCGCCTCCCGCATCGTGTCCCTGGTCCCCTCGCTCACCGAGGCGCTGGCCGCGTCCGCGCCCGATCGGCTGGTCGGCGCCACGGACTGGTGCACCCACCCCCGCGGCCTCGACGTCGCGCGCGTGCGCGGCACCAAGAACCCCGACCTCGCCGCCATCCGCGCCCTCTCCCCCGACCTGGTCGTGGCCAACAAGGAGGAGAACCGCGAGCTGGACGTGCGCCGGCTCCGCGACGCCGGCGTGACGGTCTGGGTGACCCGGATCGAGACCGTGCCGGAGTCGCTCGACGCGATGTCGCGGCTCCTCTCCACCGCGCTCGGCCTCGAGGATCCGCCGTGGCTGGTCGAGGCGCGATCGCTGTGGTCGACGCCGGCCCCGGCCCGCACCCGCGTCGCCGTCCCGATCTGGCGCGACCCGTGGATGGTCGTCGGCGCGGGGACCTACACCCACGACCTGCTCTCCCGGGCCGGGCTGGTCAACGTGCTGGCCCGGGGTGGGGCGGAGCGCGACGGGCGCTATCCCGCGGTCAGTGCCACGGAGATCGATGACGCCGGCGCGGATGTCGTGCTGCTGCCGGACGAGCCCTACGTCTTCACCTCCGACGACGGCCCGGAGGCCTTCAGCACCCCGACGCGCCTGGTGTCGGGGCGGCTGCTCACCTGGTACGGCCCGGCGATGGTCGAGGCGCACGCACTGCTGACCTCGATCGCCGGCCTCGAGCGATGACCCGCGACCCGATCGGTGAGGCCCACCGCCAGTGGGTGGCCCACGGCTGGTCCGACGCCGCGGACGGGATGGCGATGGTGACCTCCGTGGTCCGCGCGCACCAGCTGCTGATGGAGCGCATCGACGCCGTGCTCCGCCCGCGCGGGCTGACGTTCGCGCGCTACGAGGTGCTGCGGCTGCTGTCCTTCACCCGGGGCGCGGCGATGCCGATGTCGCGCCTCGGGTCGCTGCTGCAGGTGCACCCGACCAGCGTCACCAGCGCGGTCGACCGGCTCGTCACGCAGGGCTACGTCGAGCGCGTGCGTGGCGACGCCGACAAGCGTGTCGTACGTGCGGTGCTGACCGACGCCGGCCGCGAGGCGGTCGACGAGGCGACCGCGGCGCTCAACAGCGAGGTGTTCGAGGCCCCCGGCCTGCCGGAGGGGGACGTACGCGATCTGACCGACCGGCTCACCGCGCTCCGGTCAGGGCTCGGCGACGCGCTCTGAGGAGCGCTCTGCCTGCGACTTCCAGATAATACTTGGATATCCTAGTATCTGATCATGGCCGACCTCCACACCCCCCGCAACCCGATCCGCCTGATCACCGCCTCGGCGCTCTTCGACGGCCACGACGCCTCGATCAACATCATGCGGCGGATCTTCATGGCCCAGGGCTGCGAGGTGATCCACCTCGGGCACAACCGCTCCGTGCAGGAGGTCGTGACCGCCGCGCTGGAGGAGGACGTCCAGGGCGTCGCGGTCTCGTCCTACCAGGGCGGGCACGTGGAGTACTTCGAGTACCTCGTCGAGTCGCTCCGGGCCCAGGGCGCGGGTCACGTCAAGGTCGTCGGCG
This sequence comes from uncultured Actinomycetota bacterium, assembly GCA_963806925.1. Classification (GTDB taxonomy): domain Bacteria; phylum Actinomycetota; class Actinomycetes; order Propionibacteriales; family Nocardioidaceae; genus Nocardioides. Next base: position 25,339 of record CAWEAI010000006.1, read on the forward strand.
GTGGCGGCGGGGTGATCGTGCCGGCCGAGATCACGCGGCTGCGGTCCTCGGGCGTCACCATCTTCTCCCCCGAGGACGGCCAGAGGATGGGCCTCGTCGCGATGGTCAACTCCGTCGTGGCGGACTGCGACACCGACCTCTGGGCGCAGGGCGCCGTGACGGTCGAGCAGGTGCTGAGCGGTGACCGGTTCGCCGTCGCCCGCGCGATCACCGGCGCCGAGGGCGGGCGCCTCGACGAGACGATGCTCACCGAGATCCGGACGGCAGCGACGCGTCGCGCGGTGCCCGTGCTCGGCATCACCGGCACCGGCGGCTCGGGCAAGTCCTCGCTGACCGACGAGGTGGTCCGCCGCTTCCGCACCGACCAGCAGGACAAGCTGCGCATCGCCGTGATCGCCGTCGACCCGACGCGCCGCAAGGGGGGCGGGGCGCTGCTCGGCGACCGGATCCGTGCGAACTCGCTCCAACCCTCGGCCGCCGGCGACTCCCCTGTCTTCTTCCGCTCCCTCGCCACCCGAGGCGCCCACGAGGTGCCCGCACACCTGGCCGACGTGATCGACGTGATGAAGGCCGCAGGCCACGACCTGGTGATCGTCGAGACGCCCGGCATCGGGCAGGGCGACGCCGGGATCGTGCCACTGGTCGACCACTCGCTCTACGTGATGACGCCGGAGTTCGGTGCCGCCTCGCAGCTGGAGAAGATCGACATGCTCGACTTCGCCGACACCGTCGCGATCAACAAGTTCGAGCGCCGCGGCGCCAAGGACGCGCTGCGCGACGTCGGCCGCCAGCTGGTGCGCAACCGCAACGCGTTCGGTCAGCAGCCGCACGAGATGCCGGTCTTCGGCACCAGCGCCGCGACCTTCAACGACGACGGCGTCACCGCGCTCTACCAGCACCTCCGCTCCGAGCTCGCAGGTGTCGGGCTGGAGATCACCGACGGCGTGCTGCCGCACGTCGACGTACGCCACTCCTCCGGCATCCGACAGGTCGTGCCGGGCGACCGCGTGCGCTACCTCTCCGAGATCACCGAGACGGTCCGCGGATATCACGCGAGGACCGCCGAGCTGGCCGAGGCGGCCACCAACCTGCAGCGCGTGCAGCACGTCGCCGACCGGCTGGCCGAGCACGGGGGTGGCGGCGATGCGGGCGGAGTCCCCGCGCTGCTCGAGTCCGCGCGCACCGCCGTCCCGCACGAGGTCGCCGAGCAGATCGCCCGCTGGCCCGGCGTCGTGGAGTCCTACTCCGGCGACGAGCAGGTCGTCGTGGTGCGTGAGCGGGAGATCCACACCAGGCTGACCAAGGAGTCGCTCAGCGGCAACCCGATCCCGCGCGTCTCGCTGCCGCGCTTCACCGACCACGGCGAGCTCGTGAGGTTCTGGCGCAACGAGAACCTGCCGGGCTACTTCCCCTTCACCGCAGGGGTCTTCCCCTTCAAGCGCGACAACGAGGACCCGGCCCGGATGTTCGCCGGCGAGGGCGACCCGGCGCGCACCAACCGCCGCTTCAAGATCCTCTCGGCAGGCAACGACGCCACCCGCCTCTCGACGGCGTTCGACTCCGTCACCCTCTACGGCCGCGATCCCGACCCGCGCCCCGACGTCTACGGCAAGGTCGGCACGTCCGGCGTCTCGGTGGCGACGCTCGACGACATGAAGGAGCTCTTCGACGGCTTCGACCTGGTGGCCCCGACGACGTCGGTGTCGCTGACCATCAACGGCCCGGCACCGACCGTGCTGGCCTTCTTCCTCAACGCCGCGATCGACCAGCAGGTCGACGCCTTCACCGAGCGGGAGTCGCGCGAGCCGGGCGCCGACGAGCGCGCCCGGCTCGCGGCGTACGCCCTCTCCAACGTCCGCGGCACCGTGCAGGCCGACATCCTCAAGGAGGACCAGGGCCAGAACACCGCGCTGTTCTCCACGGAGTTCTGCCTGCGGATGATGGCCGACATCCAGGAGTGGTTCATCGAGCAGCAGGTGCGCAACTTCTACTCGGTCTCGATCTCCGGCTACCACATCGCCGAGGCCGGGGCGAACCCCATCAGCCAGCTCGCGTTCACCCTCGCCAACGGCTTCACCTACGTCGAGGCCTACCTCGCGCGCGGCATGGACATCGACGACTTCGCGCCCAACCTGTCGTTCTTCTTCTCCAACGGGATGGACCCCGAGTACACCGTGCTCGGCCGCGTCGCCCGCCGCATCTGGGCGGTCACGATGAAGGAGAAGTACGGCGCCTCCGAGCGCTCCCAGAAGCTGAAGTACCACGTCCAGACCAGTGGCCGGTCGCTGCACGCGCAGGAGATGGACTTCAACGATATCCGCACCACGTTGCAGGCGCTCATCGCGATCTACGACAACGCCAACAGCCTCCACACCAACGCCTACGACGAGGCGGTGACGACACCGACGGAGGAGTCCGTACGCCGCGCGCTGGCGATCCAGCTGATCATCAACCGCGAGTGGGGCCTGGCGATGAACGAGAACCCGCTGCAGGGGTCCTTCGTCATCGACGACCTCACCGACCTGGTGGAGCAGGCCGTGCTCGCCGAGTTCGACTCGATCAACGAGCGTGGCGGCGTGCTCGGCGCGATGGAGACCGGCTACCAGCGGGGCCGGATCCAGGACGAGTCGATGCTCTACGAGCACCGCAAGCACGACGGCTCGCTGCCGATCATCGGCGTCAACACCTTCGTCCGGCCCGACTCCGACGCCTCGCCACCCGAGATCGAGCTGGCCCGCGCCACCGAGGCCGAGAAGGAGTCGCAGCTCTCCCGCGTGCGCACCTTCCAGTCCACCCACGGCGCCGAGGCGCAGGAGGCACTGTCCCGGCTCAAGGACGCAGCGATCAGCGGCGACAACGTCTTCGCGGTGCTGATGGACGCGGCGCGGGTCTGCTCGCTCCAGCAGGTCACCGAGGCGTTCTTCGAGGTGGGCGGACAGTATCGCCGCAACGTCTGACTAGGTGCTGGCCGACTCGTCGGACGCTGCGTCCTGCGGGCCCGATTGTCGCAACCCGGGGCTCGGTGCCGTTCATCGCGGCAGGCAGGTCGAAACGAAACACTGATCCCGGACCGGACTCGGCAGGAAGACACCTGATCGAGCCTCCGTGACGCTGCACGATGGTCGACAGATGGACAGACCCATACCGGAACCCCTGTCGCCTGAGCGTGCCGGGTGGCCACGGTGGAACCTGCTGGAAGATCACCGCCCTTTCCGCCGGGTCGACACCGATGCCGTTGTCCTCGACCTCGATGACCACCCGCGGACCCTTGCCGCGGGCCGTCACGCGGACGGAGCCGGCACTCCCGGGACGGGAGTACTTGACGGCGTTGCCGACGAGGTTGGCGAAGAGCTGGCGCACCGCGACCCGGTCGCCGTGAACGACCGGGGCAGCCCCGTCGTCGGCGACGTCAAGCACGTCCTCGGGCCGAGGAAGTGCTCGCGGGGCCAGCACAAGGCCCCGTCGGCTCGGAGAGCGCGACGTCCGCGGCGACCAGATCACCGGCCTCCGCCACGGCGTGCGCCAGGAGGTCGCTGATCAGACCGGCCATCTGCTCCGACGCCAGCTGGCTCGAGTGATCGAGGCCAGGGTGTCGCTGTCGTCGGCGAGGTCGAAGGCGGCCAGGTCGAGCCAGGACCGGATCGCCGTCAGAGGCCCTCGCAGGTCGTGGGCGGCTGTCGAGGCGAAGCTGACGAGCGGACGGAGACCGTGGCGGTGCTCGGTCACCTCGCTGAGCACGAGCAGCACCCCCGAGCGCCCGTCCTCCCCGTCTTGGCTCACGAGTGGCGTGCGAGACACCGCGATCACCATGTCGCCACCGGAGGCCGTCGGCACCACCACGTCCCCGACGCCGAGCTCGGCGCGAGCTCCGCCGGTGCTCTCGGCGGAGGGATGGAGCACGAGGTCCACGAGGTCGGACAGGGCCTCGTCGTCGGACACCCCCGGGCGCGCCTGGCGGGCCAGTCGCCGACTCGCGCCGTTGCTCCGGTCGATCCGCCCCCTCCGGTCCAGGACGATCAGGCCGGAGTCCATGCTCTCGGTCATCTCAGCCAGCAGCTCGGCCTGCTCGGCCGACCTCGCGCGCGCCTGCGGACATCCTCCCGACCAGCTCGTCGATGCGGTCACTCAGCGTGCCGACGAAGAGGCCGGTCAGGACGACGGACACGAGGAACAGCTGCGCGACGAAGACCGCTTGGACCGGGTCCTCGAGGGAGGTGCTAGGACTGCGGCCTGCAAGGGTGAGGAGCAGACCTCCCATCCCCAGGGCGAGTGCGTGCAGGCCGGCGAGGTAGGTCGCGAACCGGGCTGCCGACCACACACACAACGGGATCACCAGGAAGACGATCGGAAGTGGCTGCAGGAAGACGACCGCGACGACCAGCACGGACACCACCCACATCACGACGAACTCGCGTCGGCTGCCGCCGTTCGCGCGCCGAGCGACGGGTTGGGTGTTCCATTCCCACGCCAGGTGCCCGACGTAGCCGACCGCTATCAAGCCGTGCAAGTGCCGGCCGAACCAGGCCAGGGGCGCCCAGACATTCCACAGCGGGTCTGCGGACGAGCCAGAGCCCCCAGCGAGCCGATGGCAGCGCCGACCAGGCTGCCGAGGACAGCAGCCACGCAGGCCCAACCCAAGGTCCGCGGGGAGCGGAAGCTGTCGGTGCCACCGGCCCCCAGCAGGAGGGGCACCAGCGTCGAGCAGTGCCACCGTGGTCCAGGTCTGGCACGCGAGCGAGAGCGCGCCGAGCACGACCATCCCTGTCGGCGCGCCCGTGACCCAGTCGATCCCGCCGTGAACCAGCGTCAGCGGCACCAGCACTCGGGCCTGTCGGCGGGGCGACTCCATGAGCAGCCACAGCATCGCCACCCCTGCGCCCGGCCACACCAGGCCCACGATGTTGCTGTCCGCCACCGTGAGCCGGCCGAGGGTGGCCAGGACGGCGTACACCGCGGCGAGCAACAGCGACCGGCGCAACGAGAGCGGCGCACCTGAGGTCACGGTCACCATCGCCCTACCTGCTGTGCCCGGTCACAGCGGCCTGCACGGACTGGTACATCTGATCCACTTAATGCCTCACGAGACCCCGCGAGGCCAAAGGTGTCGACTTTCGTCGCGCGGCGAATGTCTCCACACGATCGAGCATTCAGGCGTGATTCAGAGCGACGGACCTCGTGATCGACGGGCAAGCCTCGCCGTCTCCTACCAATCAGAGGTTGATCGTGATCTCGGCATCCTTGCGGAGGGCCTCGACCAGCGTGCCGGCGATCTCTCCGACCTTCTGCGACCTGGCCTGCTCGACCAGCTGGGCGCGGGCCTGCGTGAACGGCGGGATCTGATCGCCGGCGCCCGACTGTCCAGCCTGCTTCTTGACCTGCGCGTAGAGCGTGCGCAGCTCCTTCTCCGTCGGCTCGAACGACCCGTCCTCATCGGCCACGAGCTGCTCCACCATGAGCTGGGTCTCGACCTGGCCGCGGGCCTGTTCAGCGCTCACGCCCTGCGCCTCTACGGCCGCGAGCAGCTCATCGCCGGAGGCGAGCTGGTTCTGCGCGGCCAGCTCGTCCAGCTCGGTGTCGATGGCCTCCTCGCTGACCGTGATGCCGCGGGCGTCGGCCTCCTGGGCCAACAGCTCGGTCGAGACGAGGTCGTCGACCGTCTGCTTCTTCAGCGCGTCCTCGTCGGGGGCCTGACCGGTGGACTGGGCCTCGGCCGCAGCCCGCGCGAACTGCGACTCGTAGATGGGGACGAACTCGTCCCGGGTGACCTCCTCGCCGTTGACCTCGGCGACGACGTCCGGGATCCCCTCGAGGTCGGGCGTGGCGCCAGCGGGAGCGTCCGCCTCGGCACTGGTGCTCGCGGACGGGCTGGCGTCCGTGTCGGCGCTCGCGGAGTCGCCGTCGCCCCCACCACAGGCGGAGAGCGTCAACAGGGCGGTCACCGCGAGGGCGCCGAGGGCCGTGCGGGTTCGGGTGGTGCGCGTCGAGGAAGTCATCGCCACCGACGGTACGCACCCAACCTGAACGCGTCCCTCAGGTTCACAGGGTGTCGGGGACGATCAGCGCGTCGGGGTCCTGCCGGAGGGGAAGCTGCGCCAGCGCCGTACGCACGAGGGTGGTGCGAGCGGCCACTGCGACCTTCCGGCGGAGCCGGCCGACCCCGGTCTGCCCGAGGGTCTCCTCGACCGCGGCGGCGACCTGCGCGTCGGTGAACGTGGGCCGGGTGCCCGCCTCGACCTCCACGTCCGGCAGCGCGAGCAGGACGGGCAGCACCTGGCTGCCGACCGCCTCGAGCACGTGGTAGCGATCGAGCTTGCTCATCGAGTCCCACGCGGCCTCGCCCTTCGCGCGGCGACGACCCTTGCTGGCGGCCACCACCTTGGCCGCGGCAGTCACGGCGACGGTCAGCTCGTGCTCGGTGAAGCGCATGGGGCCAGCATGTCAAAGCCGGGCATGCTGGTCCCATGCGCCTGCCCGACCTCACCCCCGACACGATGACCGCGGAGCAGCTCGACCTCCATGACCGCATCGTCGGCGGGCCACGCGGCAACGGACCGCAGCACTTCCCACTCACCCTCGCTGACGGCGCCCTCGCCGGCCCGTTCGGCGTGATGGTCCACGCGCCGGCGCTCGGCGGGCCTCACCGAGGACGAGCTGGCCGCGCTCGCCGCCGGCACCTTCGCCCCCACCGACCCGGTCGAGCAGGCGTCATACGCCCTGTCCCAGCGCCTGCTCGCCGGGCGCTCGCACCTCAGCGAGGCGGCGTACGACGAGCTGGTCGCGACGCTCGGCACCACGACGATCACCGAGCTGGTCGTGCTCGTCGGCTACTACCGCACACTCGCGCAGCTCCTCGACGTCTTCGACGTGGGCGTGCCTCACCCATGACGATCAGTGCCCGTAGCGGTCAGTAGTGCGCCGTCATCACGTGCTTGATGCGCGTGTAGTCGTCGAATCCGTAGCCCGACAGGTCCTTGCCGTAGCCGGAGTGCCCGAAGCCGCCGTGCGGCATCTCGGAGACGAACGGGATGTGGGTGTTGACCCACACGCACCCGAAGTCGAGCTCGCGGGTCAGCCGGTCGGCGGTGCCGTGGTCGCGGGTCCAGACGCTGGCGGCCAGGCCGAAGGGCACTCCGTTGGCCAGGTCGATCGCCTCGGCCTCGTCGTCGAAGGCCTGCACGGTCAGCACCGGCCCGAAGACCTCCTGCTGCACGATGCGGTCGTCCTGACGTACGCCGGTCACGACCGTCGCCGCGAAGAAGAACCCGGCCTCACCGTGACGGGCGCCGCCGGTGCGGACGCTCGCGTGCGCCGGCAGGTCGGCGAGGAACGCCTCCACCTTGGAGAAGTGGTCGGCGTTGTTGAGCGGGCCGTAGTCGGCCTCGGCGTCGGACGGTGGGCCCGGCCGGGTGCCCTCGGCCTCGGCGACCAGCAGGTCGACGAGCTCGTCGTGGATGCTGCGGTGGACGATCACCCGGGTGGCGGCGGTGCAGTCCTGTCCGGAGTTGAAGTAGGCAGCTGCCGCGATCAGCTCGGCCGCGCGCGGCAGGTCGGTGTCGGGCATCACCACGACCGGCGCCTTCCCGCCGAGCTCGAGGTGTGCGCGCTTGAGGCTCTTGGCCGCCGACGTCGCGACCTCGATGCCCGCGCGCACCGAGCCGGTGATCGCGACCAGCCCGGGGGTCGGGTGCTCGACGAGCAGCCGCCCGGTCGAGGCATCCCCGTTGATGACGTTGAGGACGCCCGGCGGCAGGATCGCGCCAGCGATCTCGGCGAGCAGCACGGTCGAGCGCGGTGTGGTGTCGCTGGGCTTGAGCACGATGGTGTTCCCGGCCGCCAGAGCGGGCGCGATCTTCCAGATCGCCATCGCGAAGGGGTAGTTCCACGGCGTCACCTGTCCGACGACGCCGATCGGCTCGCGGCGGATGCTGGAGGTGTGCCCCTCGAGATACTCCCCCGCCGACTTCCCCTCCAGCAGCCGTGCGGCTCCGGCGAAGAAGCGGAGCTGGTCGACGCCCTGGTCGACCTCCTCGCTGGCGATGTAGCGCACCGGCTGCCCCGTGTCGCGCGCCTGCACCTCGCTGATCTCGTCACGCCGATCGGCGATCGCGGTCGCGAGGTCGAGCAGGTAGGCCTGTCGACGTCCGGGCGTGAGCCGCTTCCACGACGTCGACGCGCGCTCGGCTGCGGCGTAGGCCGCATCGACCTCCGACGGCAGCGAGACGGGCGAGCGACCGTCGACCTCGCCGGTGACCGGGTCGACCAGGTCGATGAAGTCGGTCGCCGCCGACGCGACGAGCTCGCCGTCGATGAAGTTGCGGATGGTCTCGCTCATGGGGTCTCCCTGTCAGGGCGCCGGTCAGGCGACATAGATCTTGCGGAGGGTCTCTCGGACGACCCAGGTGGTGTGCTCGCCCGCCCGGAGCCGGACGACCGTCCCCGGGCCGAGCTCGACCGACTCGCCGTCCTCGAACGACACGGTCGCCGAGCCGGACAGCACCACGAACACCTCGTCCACCTCGATGTCGGTGGCGGTGCCGGGACTCATCTCCCACACGCCGACCTCGACACCGGCCACGGCGGCCAGCGCACGCGAGCCTGCCGACGGGGAGCCGTCGACGACCGTCGACGGGTCCAGCAACGTGGTCGGCACGGCGGTGTCGACGTCGAGGACACGGAACATGGCCCCATCGTGCCCCGCCGACGGAACCGGCGCAGGCCGACGGTCTGTCGTCACTTGGGCGTCGAGCCGGACACAACGCCTGAAGGTCCGTCTGCCAGCTCGTCGGCGAGAAGCGCGACGTGCAGCGACACGCGTGTGTCAGCGTCGTCGAGGTCGGCGTCCAGGATCTTCTCGATCCGGGCCAGCCGGTCGTAGAACGCAGCGCGGGAGAGGTGGAGGCTGGCGGCCGCCTCGGTCTTGCTCGTCGGGTGCAGCAGCAGCGCCCGCAGCGCGGCGAGCAGGTCGGTGCGAGACCCGTCAGCCCGGTCGTGCTGCTTCAGCGGCGCCAGCTCACGCTCGACGAAGAGCCGCAGCCGGTCGTCGTCGGTGAGCAGGCCCAGGAGGCCGCGCAGGTGGAGGTCGGCGAGCCGGTGCACGTCGGGATCGTGCCCACGGCGCGACTGCGGCGCGGCGTCGGCGACCTGCCCTGCCTCAGTGAGGGACCGCGCGATCCCGGTGCGCTCGGGCACCACCCGCCCGGCAGCGAGTACGACGTCATGGTGGGCGATGACCCGCGCCGCCACCCGGTCGACCAGGCCGTCGGCGTCCGCCGAGGAGGCGACGGAGAGGAGCACGCGCAGGTCCCGCTCGACCTCGCACACCAGGGCGGGCAGCCTCAGGCCGTGAGCCGCGCGGACCACGGTGGCCGCCACCTCGTCGAGGTCGACCGGCGCGGCCGAGTCCACTCGTGGTCGGACCACGAGCCCGACGAACGAGCGGCGGCGAGCGGGAAACCCGGCCAGCTCACAGCGACGCAGGACGTCGTCGGAGTCGGGGGAGTCGGTCAGCCCGGTGACCAGCTCGAGGTGCGTGCGGCGCCTGAGGGTGCCGCGGTCGCGGTCGTGGAGCCGGTGCAGCGCCAGCGCCGCGGCGGCGCGCTCGGCCACTGCGACGAGCCGTTGCGACGGGCTGGTCGACGATCCGATCACCAGCCGCCCCCACGACTGGCTGGCGGTGCCGAGCCGCGTGACGAGCCAGCCGTTGGTCGCGTCCCACCCGGTGCGCCCGGTCACCTCGACGCGGCGCGACCGCGCGGGCCAGCCGTCGAGGAAGCCGCCCGCCTCGTCAGGGCCTGCGAAGTAGTCGAGTGGGCGGTGCTGGGCGTTCTCGACGACCACCGGACCGGCGGCCAGCCGCTGCACCGCCTGCAGGATCTCGAGGGGGCTGGCGAGATTGTTGCTGAGCTCGGTGAAGGTCTCGTGCACCCGCTGGGCCTCGCGCAGCTCGGTGAGCTGCTGGTCGACGACCCGCTCGCCGATCTCCTGGGCGAGGGCCGCGAAGCGCGTCTCCTGCCCGAGCACGACCAGGGGCAGGCCGTGGCGTTCGCAGGCTTCCACCAGCGCCGGCGGGAGGGACGACGCCCACCGACGCCCGAGCTCCACGACGAGACCGGCGCTGTCGACGTCGACGAGCTCGTCCACGAAGGCGACCAGCCCGGTCGCGTCGTCGTCGGCCGGCAACCCGGTGCCCATGGTCAGCAACAGGTCTCCGGCGCGCAGCAGCTGTCCGACGTCCGCGCGCTCGGTCGCGTGCACCCAGCGGATCGGGCGGTCGACCCCGATCCGGCCCGCGACGACCTCGGGGGCGGCGCGGCGGAAGGTGGGCAGCGCCAGCGCCTCCTGGAGCGTCACGCCCGGGGTCACGTCGGCCACGGCCGGAGCCTACTGCCGACTTCCCGGTCAGCAGTCGGGGCCAACCTGAGGTCTCACGCCTGCTGCGATTGCTTCGCTCGTCACCTCTGGGACGACGAACGCGTGCTGCCACTCAGGCCAGAACTGTCCGGAGGGCGGGCTCGAAGGCTGTCGCGATCACGGCGTATCCAGCGTCATTGGGATGGAAGAAGTCCGAGGCGAGCCGTCCCCGCCAGGACGGGGGCCCGGCGACCCGAAGGTCGACCATGACGATCCGCCCCTCGGCGGCGGCCCTCTCGACGTGCGCATTCGCTCGGCCAGCTGCACCGCTGGGCTGGGGCAGCGTGGCGATCAGGGAACCTGACGGCAATCGCTCCACCAGCTCGGCGCAGGCCTGCGGCAACGCCTTGCGCAGCGCGGCACCACCGAAGAGATCATTGGATCCCACCATGACCGTCACCACATCGTTTTCACACCAGCCGAGCTCATCCAGCACCGGGATCTGCTGGTCAAGCACATCGCGCACCCGGGCGCCTGTAGCCGAGAGGTTGACGATCTGCACGTCGTCGCCGCTGGACGCTAGCCGCAGCGCGAGCTGCCCGACCCATCCCGCGTCGTGGGCCGAGGCCCCGATGCCCTGCGACATCGAGTCGCCGAGCACGATCCATCGCCGTCCCGGTCGTTCGATCGTCTCGAGGTTGCCGGCGTGCCATGCCTCCGCGTAGGGGCCGACCTGACTCCAGACCCGCGAAACGCCAGGTAGGACCGCGCCCATCGCTCGTACGACGCGTCCGGGGTTGCGTCCGGTGCGGTTGTCATAGTTCAGGAGTGGGGGCATCACTCGCTGAACACCTCACGCCCCATTCATGTTCCCCGGACGACGGCACTACATACCGCGGCCACCGATGCCTGGCACCAACCAGTTCCCAGTGGCGCCCGGATTCACCGATTGCGGAGGCTCGCGACGCGAAGATGGGTCAGCTGATGCGCTAACCACGATCCCGTTGCTGTGGTAGGTCGCCTTCCGAGCCGCGGGCTGGTCTGCCGAGCTCGTCGCCGTTTGCGGATCGTCCTCGGGGACGGTCCGGCCGCATGCGACCCCGACCCTGGCGCATTCCGCCCAGAATGACGCACCACGAAACACGGTCCGAGGTGTCCCAGGGCATGCAGCAGTGCCCTGCCGCATGGGAGCGTGTATGCGTGTTGGACCCGTCGACGTCGAGCGACTTCTCGTTCTCGGTCGGCCCACCCACCCATCCAGTCCCGCCGATCAGCCGCAACAGGACGGCCCCTTTCCGGGGGTGGGGCCCGGGTTAAGCCTCGGATGTCTCGTCGTCGCCCGCCCACAGGACCAGGTTGAGGAAGCGGTGCAGCCGCTGGCTGCTCGGCGTGGAGAGCACGACCTTCGGGTCGCCTTCCTCCACGATGACGCCCCCGTCGATGAACACCACCCGGTCGGCGACCTTGCGGGCGAAGTCCATCTCGTGGGTGACCACCACCATGGTGCGGCCCTCGTCGGCGAGCTGTCGCATGGTGTCCAGCACCTCGGCGCGCAGCTCGGGGTCCAGCGCCGACGTTGGCTCATCGAACAGCATGACCTTCGGGTCCATGGCCAGGCTCCGGGCCATGGCCACGCGCTGCTGCTGACCCCCCGATAGCGACCGGGGTCGGGCGGCGGCGAAGTCCTTGAGGCCTACCTTCGTCAGCGCCTCGAGCGCGACCTCGCGGGCCTCGGCCTTGCTCTTGCCGAGCGCGGACACCTGTCCCTCCATGACGTTGTGGATGGCGTCCATGTGAGGGAACAGGTTGAACTGCTGGAACACCATGCCGATGTCGCGCCGCACCGTCATCAGCTCCTTGCCTCGCATCGCGGCGATGTTCTTGCCGAGCACCCACACCTCGCCACCGGTGGCGCGCTCGAGGTGGTTGAGGCAGCGCAGCAGGGTGCTTTTGCCGGAGCCGCTAGGACCAATAATGCACACGACCTCACCGGCGGCGATGTCGAGGTTGACGCCCTTGAGCACCTTGCTCGAGCCGTAGCTCTTGTGCAGCCCGCGCACGCTGATGACCGGCTCGCCCGCGGTTTCGGTGACGCCAGCGGTCACCGGTTCGGTGACCGGCGATGATGCCGACGGCTCCGTGGGTGGTTGCGCGGCCGGCTGGCCGACAGACTGGGGGGAAGGCGGGTCGGCAGGCCCGGTGGGTGAGGCCGCGGAGGCGGTGGGCTCGGTCTCAGGCATGAGCGTTGACCTTCCGGTTGAGGTGCTCGGCATACCTGGCCAGCGGGAGGTTGATGGCCAAGTAGATCAGCGAGATGAACAGCAGTACCTCGATCTGCCGGAAGGTCTGGGCCCCGACGCTCTGCGCCGTGTTGAACAGCTCCGCGACACCGATGACCGAGACCAGGCTGGTGTCCTTCGTGAGACTGACCAGCATGCTGCCGATGGGCGGGAGCATGCGCCGGGTGGCCTGGGGATAGATGATGCGGCGCAGGATGACCAGGTACGGGATGCCCATTGACTCTGCAGCCTCCCACTGGCCCTTGTCGAGGCTCTGCACGCCCGCCCGGAAGATCTCGGCGAAGAATGCACCGTAGTTGAGGCTCAGGGCGATGACCCCGCTGGTGAACGCAGGAACCGAAACACCCGTGCTCATTGGCAGGAGGAAGAAGATCGCCACGATCTGGAACAGCAGCGGGGTCAACCGGAAGAAGTCGACGTACACGCGCGCCAGGACCCGCAGGAGCCTGTTGCGGCTCATCAGCATCTGGCCTGTGAACAGGCCGAGCGCCAAGGACAGTACGGCAGACCACACCAGGATCTGGATGGTCAGGAACGCTGCGCGCCACAGCAGCGGCAGTGACTCCGGCAGCCACGTGAAGTCGAAGGAGTAGGCGTCGTCACCCATGATGAGCAGCTCCTCTCAGGAGTTCTCTCGTTCGATCCAGTACTGGATGCGCTCGTCAATCCGGCCCGAGGAGGTCGCTTCGGCGACCCACGCATCTACGCAGGCCTTCCAGCCGGTGTCGCTCTGAGGCAGCCCGAACGCCACGTCGAAGGGGTCGATCACGTCCTCCTCGCTCGCGGACTCGCTGGCGATGCGCCCCTGCTTGCCGATCGCGGCGAGCTGCGGGTCGTCGTACTGCTTGAGCAGCAGCGGCATCGGGGCGGCCTCGACCATGCTCGCGTCGGCGGAGCCGTTGGCAAGGAACTCGTAGAGCAGAAGTTGTCCGCGCAGCGGGGCATCGCTGAGCTTGGCCTTCGGAATGTACTTCTCGGCGATGTCCTTCTGCGCGTTGCCAGTGCCGTAGATGAACCGCACGGCGGGGTCGTTGAGGTCCTCGATGCTCTGGTAGTCACTGGACTCCAGGACGTAGAACAGCTGACCGGACACGTAGTAGGGCTCGCTGAACCCGATGGTCTCGGCGCGCTCCTCGGTGACGAACAACTGCGCGCCCACGATGTCGGCCTTCTTGGACTGCAGGGCAACCGTCATGATGCCGTAGTCGTAGTCCTGGATGTTGACGTCGACATCGAGGATGGCGGCGAGCTCCGCAGCGTTGTCCGCCTCGATACCGCCCCACGAGCCGTCGTTGAGCCGGAAGCCGAAAGGTGGTGAGATGCCGATGCCCCAGTTGAGCGCTCCGCGCTCCTTGATGGCCGCGATGGTGGGCGAGGACTCGTCGTTGCAGGCCTCGACGACCGCGTCGTCGAACCCGCTGGTCATCGCAGCGCCGAGTCGGCCCTCCTCTTCGGCGGCGTCAGCCGCGCCCGGGGCGTCGACGGCGCAGCCGGCCAGGGCCAGCACAGCCGCTCCGGCCGCGAGGACTGTGAGGTGTCGTGGTGCGTGTCGCATCGGTGCTCCTTTGTATGGAATATACGTAATAGTCGTGTGCTCTGCTATGTGCTTTGAGGGACGCGCACGAGAGCCCGGGCTCGCGAGATCGTGCTAGCGGGACGGTGTGTGTCTGGCTACGGAGAGGTCGGTGTCCTCGGTCCGGGTTGGGGTCGGGGTCGGGCGCCCCGGAGCCCGCTGGCGGACCAGCGCTATCAAGAGGACGACTGCCAGACACGTGAGCTGCACCGCTGGTGCGGCCATCGGTGCGAGCTCGATGACCGTGGCGCCCACCGCAGCGCCGGCGACAAGGGAGAGGAGGAGCTCTGCGCTGCGCCGCACGGTCGTCACGGGCCGTCGATGGGTGAGCGAGACGACCACGGTGGTGAGGGTGCCTGTCAGGTAGGTCGTGGAAAGTCCGCTGACCCCGAAGCGCTGCACGGCGCTGCTCTGGATGCCGAGGCCGAGCGCGTTGACGAGCAGAAGGGCGAGGGCGGTCGTGGCGTCGGGGTCGGCAGAGGTGACCCACCAGCCAGTGGCCCACGCCAGGGTGGCGACGAGCTGGGCGCCGAGCGCCCAGGTGATGGCGCGGGGCCACACAGGGTCGTGCTCGCGGGGAAACCCAGCGATCAGGGCGCCGATCGAGCAGCCGAGGCAGTAGGCGACGATCGCGGTGCTGGTGAGGAGGGCCAGCTGGGAGTCACGGGTGGCTGCACCCACACCGGCGAGCACCAGGTTGCCGGTCATGACGCTGGTGAACGCACCGCCGAGCCCGATGAACCCGATGGCGTCGGTGGCGCCGCTGTTGACGGCAAGCAGTACAACCCCGCGGTGACGCCAGCACTCGGACCGCTGCTGCGCGGTAGCAGCACTCATACCGGCCCGCTCACAGCGTACGCCGTTGTGCGGCGTGCGACGGCCTGGGCGTAGAGCCGTCCGGCGCGGTACGACGAGCGCACCAGAGGGCCCGAGAGAGCGCCGGCGAAGCCGATCTCGTCGGCCTCGTCCTTGAGCTCGACGAACTCCTCGGGCTTGACCCAGCGCTCGACGGGGTGGTGCCGCGGCGAGGGGCGCAGGTACTGGGTGATCGTGATCAGCTCGCAGCCCGCTTCATGCAGGTCGCGCAGCGCCTGGCTGACCTCCTCACGCGTCTCGCCCATGCCGAGGATGAGGTTGGACTTGGTGACCAGGCCGAAGTCACGCGCCTGGGTGATGACGTCGAGCGAGCGGTCGTAACGGAAGGCGGGGCGGATCCGCTTGAAGATCCGCGGGACCGTCTCCACGTTGTGGGCCAGCACCTCGGGCCGCGACTCGAAGACCTCGGTGAGCAGGTCGGGCTTGCCGTTGAAGTCGGGGATCAGGTTCTCGACGCCGGTGCCGGGGTTCATCTCGTGGATCGCGCGGACGGTCTCGGCGTAGAGCCAGGCGCCGCCGTCTGGGAGGTCGTCGCGAGCGACGCCGGTGATGGTGGCGTACTTGAGCTCCATCTTCTGCACCGACTCGGCGACGCGGCGGGGCTCGTCGCGGTCCAGCGGCTGCGGCTTGCCGGTGTCGATCTGGCAGAAGTCGCAGCGCCGCGTGCACTGGTCGCCACCGATGAGGAAGGTGGCTTCCTTGTCCTCCCAGCACTCGAAGATGTTGGGGCAACCGGCCGACTGGCACACGGTGTGCAGTCCCTCGGACTTCACCAGGCTCTGCAGGGCCGTGTATTCCGGACCCATCCTCGCCTTGGTCTTGATCCACTCCGGCTTGCGCTCGATCGGAGTCTCCGCGTTGCGGATCTCGAGTCGTAGAAGCTTGCGGCCTTCGGGGGTGGGGGTGTGCGGTGAGGCGTTCATCCGACGCTCCAGCCGCCGTCGACGACCACGTGCTGGCCGGTGACGTAGGAACTTAGGTCGCAGGCGAGGTAGACATAGGTGTCCGCGACCTCACTGGGCCGGCCCAGCCCTCCCATTGGGATGTCGTGGAGGAACTGGGCCCGCTCGTGCTCGGCGGTGCTGCCCGTCGCGGCGGCGCGATCGGCGAAGAGCTGGTCGAGCATCAACGAGTCGACCTGTCCCGGGCACACCGCGTTGACCCGGATCCCGGCAGGCGCGAGCTCGGCGGCCATCGACTGAGCCAACCCCAGGACGGCGAACTTCGACGCCGAGTAGGCGCTGTTGCCGGCACCTCCCCTGGTGCCGAACAACGAGGAGGTGAAGACGACCTGACCGGGTGTTCCGGTGGCGACCATCCGACGTACGAACGAGGTCGCGGTGACGAAGGCACCCACCAAGTTGACCGCGATCACCCGCTCCAGGTCCGCGGCCGAGAGGTCCAGGGCGGGCTTGAGGACAAGGATGCCGGCATTGGGCACCACGATGTCCACCACCCCGAGTCGGGCCTCGATGGCCCCGGCGGCCTCGGAGGTCGCGGTCTCGTCGCAGACGTCCAGGGCGTGGGCGACCGTGGTCGCGCCGGTGGACTCGGCGATCTCGTGGGCGGCTCGAGCGGTGGTGTCGGTGTCGAGGTCGATGAGCGCCACGCTGGCACCGTGGCGGGCGTACGCCTCGGCGATGCTGTAGCCGATGCCGCGGGCAGCACCGGTGACGACCGCGGTCCTGCCCTGCAGCAGCTGCGCCGTGGAGCCGCTCATGCGGGCACTCCTGTCTCGGCGGCACCGTCGCGGGCCGCTACCTCGTGCGGCATCCGTCCCACGGCGGTGCGGTAGTTGACCGGGTCGGTGGCGCCCTCGGTGTTGACGATCAGGACGCAGGCATCGGTCCGCAGGCCCAGGCGGGCGCGGTCGTGCTCGGTCCCGTAGTCGGCGAGCGCGAGCAGCCCGCCCAGCGACGCGGCACCGGACTCGCCGGCCACGATGCCCTCGTCGGCGAGGGCCGACATCGCGGCGGCGGCGTGCTCGTCGTCGATGGCGATGAACGCGTCGCTGCCGGCGTGCAGGATCGGCCAGACCAGCTCGGACGGCAGCCCGCAGTTGAGTCCCGCCATGCTCGAGCGGTGGGGTCCAGGGACCTCAGTGAGCGCGCCCGCTTCGGCGGAGGCCATCAGGCAGTTCGCGCTGCTCGGCTCGATGATCACGGTCGTAGGCCGGTGGCCGAGCTGATCCGCGTGGGCGTCGCGGGGCCCCCTGTAGTGGCGCAGGCCCGCGGCGGCGAAAGAGCCGACGCCGGCCTGCAGGGCCACGAGGCTCGGGCGGTCGAGGTTGCGGGCGGCGATCGCGTCGTCGATCTCGAAGAACATCGTGGAGTAGCCCTCGACGACGGCTCGTGGAGCGTCCTCGTAGCCGGCCCACGAGGTGTCGGAGATGACCAGGTGGTCTTCGTCAGCCAGCGAGGCCGACACAGCGATGGCGTCGTCGTATGTACCGTCGACGACATCGACGCGGGCACCCTCACCGGCGATGGCGTCGATGCGGGCCTGGGCGGTGCCGGCGGGCACGAGGATGTGGGCGTCCAGGTCGAGCAGTGCGGCCATCCGGGCCACACCGCGTCCGTGGTTGCCGTCGGTGGCGGCGACCAAACCGCGCCCGCGAGCCGCTCCGAGCCGAGTCGCGACGTCTTTGACCGTGGGCGTCGTGACCTGCCCGTCGGTCCACTCACGCAGGATCGTCGTGAGGGTCGCCCACGAGGCGCCGAGGATCTTGAAGGAAGGCAGGCCGAGCCTCTCGGACTCGTCCTTGACCAGCACGGTCGCGACACCGAGCCGCCGTGCGAGGCCCGCGCAGTCGTGCAGCGGCGTCGGGGCGTAGCCGGGCATCGACGCGTGCGTCTCGCCGGGCACGCGGCTCTCGGGCCGGAAGCCAGCGTCGGGGACGCTTCTTGTGGCTGCGGGGTTGTGGAAGATCGTGAAGGTCATGATGGGTCCTCACACAGAGGTGTAGCCGCCGTCAATCACGAGAGCTTGCCCCGTGATGTAGGCGGACTGTTCGGAGGCTAGGAACAGGAGCAGGCCGGTGAGCTCCTCGGGTGCGGCTTGGCGGCGGAGCGGGATCTGCTCGCGCAGCTGGCGCAGAGCGTCGTCGGGGTCTGCCTGGTGTTGCCAGAAGGAGTCGTTGAACGGGGTGTCGACCCAGCCCGGACACACGGCGTTGACCGTGACGCCGTCGGGTCCCAGCTCGTCGGCGAGGGACCGCACGAGACCGAGCAGTCCCGCCTTGGTGGCGTGGTAGGCGGGCATCCCGGCGTGCCCGCGGAAGGCACCGGTCGAGGAGGTGAGGATCAGCCGACCCGCCTCGGACTTGCGCAGGTGGGGTGCGGCTGCCTGGGCGATGAGGAAGGGGGCGCGCAGGTTGACCGCGGTACTGCGGTCCCACGCCGCTGCGGTCCACTCGTGCAGGGGGTGGGCTTCGAGAAGCGCCGCGTTGTAGAACACGGTGTCCAGTGACCCCGTCCCCCAGGCGACGGCTGCGTCGACACACCTGGCGATGCTCTCGGGGTCGGCGAAGTCGCAGTGAAGGAACTGCGCGTGGCCTGGAAGGTCCTCGGCCACTAGGGCGTGCCCATGCTCCTCGTTGAGGTCGGCGACGAGCACCTGGTCGCCGCGGGCGCGGAAGCCGCGTACAGCAGCGGCGCCGATGCCGGTGGCGCCGCCGGCGACGAGGACCACACTCATGTCGCCTCCGTGTGCAGCCCGGCGCCGAGAACGGCGCGGCTCGCGCACGCCTCGTCGACGTCGGCGGCGGCTCCGCTGACCCCGAGGGCACCCACGAGCTCGTCGCCGGCGAACACCGGCACGCCGCCGGGGAAGACGATGGTGCGTCCGCCCAGCGTCCCGGCGAGCCCCCAGTCGCTTGCGCCGGGTGTGCTGCTGCTGGCCCAGGCGCGGGTGGGGTGGCGGAACGACACTGCGGTGACGGCCTTGTCGTTGGCCAGGGAAGTCGCACCGAGCTGGGCGTCGTCCATGCGCATCGAGGCCACGACGTTGCCGCCGCGGTCCACCACGGTGGCGGCGAGACGTACGCCCTGGGGGTGCGCTTCACGCTTGACGCCGGCTAGGAGCTGCTCGGCGACGTCCAGCGACATGTCGGCTGTCCGGACCAGGTTCATGAGTCGTCGTCCGTTCGGGTGGCGGGGGCAGGGGCCGTTGTCGGCTCCTCGAGACGGCCCCGGAGGTCGGAGAGGAAGCGGGCGGCGGTGGCTCCGTCGACGACGCGGTGATCGACGCTGAGCGTCAGGCTTATGCGTCCGTGGGCGTCACGGGAGCCGACCGCCAGGACAGCGCTTTGGGGAGGCAGCACCATCGCGTTGAACTGTCGGACGCCGATCGCGCCGAGGTTGGACACCGTGAAAGTGCCGTCGGCGAGCTCGTGAGGGTGGAGCGTGCCGTTGAGGGCACGCCCGGTGAGGTTGCGGCGCAGGTCGCTCAGGGCTGCCAGGTCGAGGCGCTGGGCATGCCTGATGACGGGCGTCAGCATGCCGCCGGGGACCTCGACGATGAAGGCGAGGTGGACCTCACGGTGCAGCAGGGTCGCCGACTCCTCGTAGCTGGCGTTGAGGAGCCCGTGGTCGACCAGCGTGCGGGCGACCGCGAGGTGCAGCACGTCGCTCAGTGAGGTCGAGCGCCCCTCCTCACGATGCACCCGGACGACCTCGCGGGCAGCCCTCGTGTCGACGACGTCGCTGAGGGAGAACTGCGGGATGGCTGCGCTGGCGTTGACGGTGCGGATGATCGCGCGCCGCATCCGGGTGTGCGGTACGCGTTCGGAGTCCGCACCGGGTGCGTGCGGATCGCGTGCTTGGTTGGCGAACGCGGGGGCGGTGCTCATCAGGCGAGCCTCGCGATCACGGTGCCGACCTCCACGTCGGTGCCGGCCTCGACGAGCAGCTCGCTGACCTGGCCTGCACAGGGCGACTCGATCTCGGTCGCCACCTTCTCGGTCTCCACTGTCGCTAGCGGCTGGCCCTCCGAGACGGTGTCGCCGATTGCGACGAGCCACTCGACCAGGAGCCCCTCCTGCATTGACATCCCCCACTTTGGCATCGTGATGTCCATCGCTCCTCCTCCGCCTCAGCCGGCCATGGTCTTGACGATGGCGCTGCGAATGTCGTCGTCGCTGACGAGGACGCGCTGCTCGAGCACCGGCGAGAACGGCACGGGGAAGTTTTCCCAGGCAACGCGCTGCGGCGGCGCCTTTAGCACAGAGAAGGCGCTCTCTACGACGGCGGCGACGATCTCGCTGGCCGCTGAGCAGGTCAGGCGGGCGTTGTCGCACACCACCAGGCGACCGGTCTTGGCCACGGACTCCAGGATCGTGTCCATGTCCAGTGGCACGAGGCTGCGGGGATCGACAACCTCGACCGAGATGCCGTCCGCCTCGAGTTGCCTGGCGACCTTGAGGGCCTTCGGCACGAGGGCGCCGATCGCCACTACCGTCACGTCGGTTCCCTCTCGCTTCACGTCTGCGACACCGAGTGGGATGCTGTAAGACTCCGCCGGGACGTGCCCCTTGGTGCCGCCTAGGACGAAGTCCTGGAAGAACACCACCGGGTTGGGGTCGCGGACCGCAGACAGCATCAAGCCCTTGGCGTCGTAGGGGGTCGATGGCATGACGATCTTCAACCCGGCGACGTTCATCAACATCGGATGCGGGTTCTCCGAGTGCTGGGCGGCGCCTGACCCGCTGGGACCGGTGGCAGTGAAGTAGACGATGGGCAGGTCGACCTGACCCCCCGACATGTAGCGCAGCTTGGCCGCCTGGTCGGCGAGCTGGTCCATGGCGACGTAAAAGAATGAGCCGACCATCAGGTCGACGACAGGTCGCAGGCCGACGGCCGCCGCGCCGACGCAGGCGCCGACGAAGGTGGCCTCGGAGATCGGGGTGTTTCGCACCCGTTGGTCTCCGAAGTCGTCGATGAGGCCGCGGGTCGCTCCGATGATGGAGCGGTCGACGTCCTCGCCGATCACCACCACGTGCTCATCTTCAGACATGGCTGCGTGCAGGCCCTCCTTCATGGCGTTGATGAAGTAGGTGGGTCGCTGTGCTGCTTCGGTCATCGGACGGCTCCCGTCGGGACGGCGTAGAGGTGGTCGAGGGCTTCTTCGGGGTCGGGGAACGGACTCTGCTTGCCGAACTCGACCGCAGCGTCGATGCCGGCGAGCTCCTCCTCCTCGAGGGCGTCCCAGGTGGCCTGATCGATCACGCCGGCGGCGACCAGCTTCTCGCCGTAGGCCTTGATCGGGTCGCGCTTGCGCCAGCTCTGTTGCTCGGCCTCAGGCCGGTAGGCGCCAGCGAAGGCCTCCTCGCCCTCGTTGTGACCGTGCCAGCGATAGGTCATTGCCTCGATGAGGCTCGGCCCGTCACCGGCACGACCGCGCGCGACTGCACGCTCGACCGTCGCGCGCACTGCCAGCACGTCGTTGCCGTCGATCTGCTCACCGGGGATGCCCATCGGCTGCCCGCGGTCTGCGATCCGGCCGGCGGTGAGCTTTTCGGTGGCGGTCCACTCGGTGTAGCCGTTGTTCTCGCAGACGAAGATCACCGGCAGCTTCCAGATCTGCGCGAGGTTCATCGACTCGAAGAACACGCCCTGGTTGGAGGCGCCGTCGCCGAAGAAGACGACCGTGACGTTGTCGCGACCCAAGTGCTTGTCGCCCCACGCGGAACCGGTACCGATCGGGATGCCGCCGCCTACGATTCCGTTGGTGCCCATGATGCCCAACGAGAAGTCCACGGTGTGCATGGAGCCGCCCTTGCCTCGGCAGTAGCCGTCGACCTTGCCAAACAGCTCGGCCATCATCTTGTCGACGCGCGCCCCCTTGGCGATCACGTGACCGTGCCCGCGGTGCGTGCTGGTGATGCGGTCGTCGGGGCGCAAGGCCGAGCAGACGCCGGCCGCGATCGCCTCCTCGCCGAGGTAGAGGTGCACGAAGCCGGGGAGCTCTCCGCGCTTGAACAGCGACGCCAGCCGCTCCTCAAAGCGGCGGATCCGCACCATCGTGCGCAGCATCTCCAGGTGGTCGTCCCGGCTCAAACTTGCCGGGATGTCGACTGACTCAGTCACGCGAGCTCCTTCACTTCTGGGTTGAGATGTTTTATATTCCATCTCAACGGCTGTCTTGACAAGGGGTAGTCCAAAATTTCTCCGTATTGAGGTGCTCGATGCAGGACCGTGGGATACAGCCGACGCAGGGACCGCCGACGCATCTGGCGACGGCGGTGGCCAGTCCCGACGGCACGGTGTCGGCCGGGCACCCACTGGCGGCCCAGGCGGGGGTCAACGTGCTGCGACGCGGCGGCTCCGCCGTGGATGCGGCGATTGCGGCCCAGGCTGTGATCTGTGTGGTGATGCCGCAGGCGGCCGGACTGGGCGGTGACGTGCTCGCCCTGGTGCATGCGTCCGGAGCCGTCCATGCCGTCAACGGCACGGGCGTCAGTGCCTGCCGCATCGACGACTGGCCGCTCACCCGGCCCGGGGCGTCGGTGACAGTGCCCGGGCTGGTCGACGGTTGGCTCACCGCGCACCGCCGGTGGGGCCGCCTCGACCTCACGGAGGTCCTGGCGGCGGCGATCGCGCACGCCGAGCGAGGCGTCGTACCCGACCACCAGCTGCTGCGCGCCCTCGACGACCAGCGTCCACGCCTCGTACAGGGAGGAGGGGACGGGTGGTCCCTGCTCTCCTCCACCAGCACGCGGCCGACTCCGACCTGGAAACAGCCTGAGCTGGCCGCCGTGATGGCGGCGGTGGCGAGTCACGGACGAGACGCCTTCTACTCCGGCGCTGCGGCGCACGCGATCGCCGGTGCTGTACGACGCCAGGGCGGGCACCTAGACGTCGCCACCATCGGCGCCCACCACACCCCCACGCCCGAACCGCTTGGCGTCCGGTGGGGCGAGTATCGCGCCTTCGTCCAGCCGCCGTCCTCGCAGGGAGTTCTGCTCGCCATGGCACTACAGCGCACCGCGACGCTCGCCTCAGCCGGTCACGCCGTCGACGACCACCTGCTCGTAGAGGTCACCGAGGCGGTGTTCGCGCACCGCTCCTCTTGCGCGCGCGGTGCGGAGCTGCTGAAGGTGGAGCTGCCCGTCGATGTGAACCGTGCGTCGCGTCGCGGCGGGCCGCGGGCCTACCTACACACCGCCGGCGTCGCGGCGGCCGACAGCCGCGGCCAGGTGGTTTCGTCGCTGGTGAGCGTCTTCGACGACTTCGGCTCGGGCGTCTTCGTGCCCGAGCTGGGCATCGTGCTCAACAACCGCGCCGCCGGCTTCACCGACGGCGACAACGCGCCCGCACCGCACCGGCGTCCGGTGCACACCCTGGCCCCCGCCCTGCTCATCGACGGTGCCGGCGATGTGCTGGCGATAGCAACGCCGGGCGCCGACGGCCAGGTGCAGACCCTGCTGCAGGTGCTCGTGGCCGCTGAGAACGTGCCCTTGGTAGAGGCCGTCGGCGCTCCTCGCTGGCGCAGCCAGGACGGCGCGTTGCTGGTCGAGCGCGGACACGCGGCGGTCGACGACCTGAGAGCCCGCGGCCACGACGTGGTGCTGCACGAGCCGGGAGCCGATGTGTTCGGCGCCGTGGTGGCCGCTGGCCTCGACGGCACCAGGCCCTACGCGGTCGCTGACTGGCGCCGCCAAAACGATGCACGAGGAGTGTGAATATGAACGACCTCAGCAGGAACGCAGCCGACGTGACGCGAGCTGTCGAGGCGCAACGCGAGCAGCTCGTCGAGCTGTGCGCCGCCTTGGTGGCGGCCCCGAGCGTGAACCCCGCCGGGGACACCCGCGAGGTCGCCGACGTCGTCGCGACCGCGTTGTCGCGTCGCGGCGTCCCGAGCCGGATCGAGCATTGCGAGCCGACGATGCCGTCCGTGATCGCCGAGATCGACTCGGGTCGGCCCGGACCTCACCTGGTACTCAACGTGCACCTCGACACGATGCCGCCCGGCGACGAGCAGGAGTGGTCGCAGCCGGTGTGGGAGCTCACCCGCACCCGAGGACGGCTCTACGGCCTGGGCATGGGCAACATGAAGGGGGCGGTGGCCGCCATGGTCACCGCCGTCGGCCTGCTCGACGAGCGCCGCGACGACTGGACCGGGCGGATCACCTTCACCGCCGTGAGCGACGAGGTCGTCTTCGGCGACAACGGCGCCGCCCACCTGCTCCGCCAGCACCCCGACCTCGCCGGAGACGGGCTCCTGTGCGGCGAGGGTCCGGGATTCCGACGTCTCGCTGTCGGCGAGAAGGGAGTGCTGTGGCTCGAGCTGTCCGCGACCGGGCACGCCGGGCACTCCTCGGCCGTTCGACCCGGTCAGTCTGCGGCGACCCGTATCGCCGCGGCCGTCACGGCAGTCGACGCCCTCACCGGCACACGCGGCACGCTCCCCGCCGACCTCTCACAGCTAGCTACCGACACCCCCGACCCCGGCCTCGAGCTGACCGTGAACCCGGGCACCATCGCCGCGGGGACTTTCATCGGCCAGATCGCCACCCACGCCACCGCCGGTCTCGACCTGCGACTCCCCCCGGGAATCACCACCGATCAGGCGCTGGCGCTGGTGGAGCGAGCCGTGGGCGACATCGACGAGGTCGTTGTGCAACGCATCAAGGGCTGGGACGCCAACTGGACCTCGCCGAGGTCCGTGCTGGCGACATCGTGGCTGCGCGCCTCCGAGGTCACGACCGGGGCGGCACCGGTGTACGCCATCCGGCTGCCGGCCTCGGACGCCAGCCGGTGGCGACGCCTCGGCGTGCCGGCGCTGTGCTACGGCCCACAGCCGACCTGGTCGGCGGGAATCGACGACTACGCCGAGGAGGAGGAGGTCCTGCGGTGCGCCGCGCTCTACACCTTGGCCGCCATCGAGTTCCTCAATCACGCGCCGAGGACCGCTTGAGCGGCTGTCTCGTTTATATTTCATCACACACCGGTGTCCTCGCGGACGACACTGGTGCAGACCCTGGATTGGACACCTTTGGAACACCTGACTGCGGACCTGTCGTCGGCGCCAGCCAACGCGACCCTCACCGCGCGCATGCACGACGCGCTCGAGGCCGCGATCATCCGCGGTGACCTCCAACCAGGAGAGCGCATCGACGCCGACGCACTGGCCGAGCGCTACGGCATGAGCCGCATCCCCGTCCGCGAGGCGCTGCGCTCCCTCCATGAGGCAGGGTGGGTCGAGATTAAGCCGCGACGCGGCGTACGCGTACGCGAACGCAACGCCGCCGAGCTCGACGAGCTGTTCGAATTCCGCGCGGTCGTCGAGGGACGCGTCGCGCAGTGGGCAGCCGAGCGGCGCACGGACACCGACCTCGCCTCCCTGACTCAGATTGTCACCGACAGCGCGGCCAGCGAGCCGAACCCAGTGGTGAACTCCTCCTCGGCCTTCTACGGCGCGCTCCGCCGCGCCGCCCACAACTCAGTCCTCGCAAGCTCCTCAGCCGCGCTGGAGAAGCAGGCCCGCTTCTACTTCTCCACCGTCGCCCATCAGCTCGGCGAGGACTGGCGCCACGTCCACGAGGAGCTCCTCGACCACGTCCGAGCTCAGGACGGGGAGAAGGCACGACGGCTGGCCACCGAGCACATCGAGAGCACCGGCAGGGCCGTGCGAGAGTTGCTCGTTGCGCACTCCTGACAACACCAGCCCCAGCCGGCGCGACCCCCGCCCGACCCGCCCCGTCGCGTACTGCAGTGTCTATCGATTCCGCTGCCGTCAGGTGTGCAGAGGCAGTTCGACCATGAAGCTTGCGCCCCGAACGGGCGTCATCGATCCTTATTCACCCGCAGTTCCGGGTCGCGTTCTCGCTGGCGATGGGGCAGCCTCAGGCCTGTGCCGCCGCCGGCATGGACGCGCGTCATCGAGGCGCGACGAGCCGCTCGAACACCACGTCGCGTCGCTCGAGCGGGATGCCCAAGCCCTAGCCGGTCGTCGGTACCATCAGCGGGGCAGCCGCTGTGTCGGAGTCAGTGGCCAGCGTGACGTCGAACTGAGGAAGGACCTAGCGGAGCTCGGAGGGCCAAGCCGCCACTGAAAGGCTCGGCATACCGCCGCCAATGCCCGTCATCCGTCGCTGACTCCGGGCATACCACGCGTCCCGCAACACCCGCCCCATGATCTACTCCTCCAGCGGGACTCTTCCCCAACCCG
Organism: uncultured Actinomycetota bacterium; assembly: GCA_963806925.1. Classification (GTDB taxonomy): domain Bacteria; phylum Actinomycetota; class Actinomycetes; order Propionibacteriales; family Nocardioidaceae; genus Nocardioides. The sequence goes on from CAWEAI010000006.1 coordinate 51,607, forward strand.
TGGCGACGGCAGACGCACTCGATGTCGCAGTTCACCGAGAAAGACCTCCCCCGGCCGACAGAATGTCCGAGCCGGACACCCGAGTCCTACATTCCGACACCCGCGCGCCCAGACGGAGCGGCGCAAGATGGGGCCATGAGCGAGACGCCCCCCGAGACCACCGAGACCATCACCGAGATCGTGCACTGGGCCGACGGCGCCGAGCTGACCGGCGATCCCACCGGCTGGGCCGACGTGACCAACCCCGCGACCGGCGAGGTCACCGGCCGGGTCGCGCTCGCCGGCGAGGGCGACGCCACCCACGTCATCGCCGCTGCCACGCGCGCCTCCCGCGGGTGGGGCACCACCTCGCTCGCGCGGCGTACGCAGGTGATGTTCGCCTTCCGCGAGCTGCTCAACAGCCGCAAGGACGAGCTGGCCGCGATCATCACCTCGGAGCACGGCAAGGTGCACTCCGACGCGATCGGCGAGATCTCCCGCGGGCTCGAGGTCGTGGAGTTCGCGTGCGGCATCTCCCACCTGCTCAAGGGCGGGCACAGCGAGGAGGCCTCGACCGGCGTCGACGTGCACTCCAAGCGCGTGCCGCTGGGCGTCGTGGGCATCATCAGCCCCTTCAACTTCCCGGCCATGGTGCCCATGTGGTTCTTCCCGATCGCGATCGCGGCCGGCAACGCGGTGGTGCTCAAGCCCAGCGAGAAGGACCCGAGCGCGGCCAACTGGATCGCCGCGCTGTGGCAGGAGGCCGGTCTCCCCGACGGCGTGTTCAACGTGCTGCACGGGGACAAGACCGCGGTCGACGCGCTGCTCACCAGCCCCGACGTCCAGGCGATCAGCTTCGTCGGCTCGACCCCGATCGCGCAGTACGTCTACGAGACCGCCAGCCGCCACGGCAAGCGCGTCCAGGCCCTCGGCGGGGCCAAGAACCACATGGTCGTCCTCCCCGACGCCGACCTCGACCTCGCCGCCGACTCGGCCGTCAACGCCGGCTACGGCAGCGCCGGCGAGCGGTGCATGGCGATCAGCGTGCTCGTCGCGGTCGACCCGATCGGTGACGAGCTCGTCGCCCGGATCGCCGACCGCACCCGCACGCTGCTGATCGGCGACGGCGGCCGGGCGGCCACCGGCGCCGACGCCTCCGGCGAGGAAGTCGACATGGGTCCGCTCGTGACGAAGGCGCACCGCGACCGGGTGAGCTCCTTCATCGACTCGGGCGAGGCCGCCGGCGCGAAGGTGGTCGTCGACGGCCGCGACGTCACCGCACGTGGCGGTGAGCAGGGCTTCTGGCTCGGCCCGACGCTCTTCGACGACGTCACCCCCGACATGGACATCTATCGCGAGGAGATCTTCGGCCCGGTGCTGTCGGTCATCCGGGTCGGCTCCTACGACGAGGCGGTGGCGCTGGTGAACGCCAACGAGTACGGCAACGGCACGGCCGTCTTCACCAACGACGGCGGCGCGGCCCGACGGTTCGAGGCCGACGTCACCGTGGGGATGATCGGCGTCAACGTGCCGGTCCCGGTGCCGGTCGCCTACTACTCCTTCGGCGGGTGGAAGCGCTCGCTCTTCGGCGACACCCACGCCCACGGGACCGAGGGTGTCCACTTCTTCACCCGCGGCAAGGTCGTCACCACCCGGTGGATCGACCCCGCCAACCGCCCCGAGGGCGGCCTCGAGCTGGGATTCCCGCGCAATGACTGAGACCACCATGACTGAGACCACCGTGACCGACCAGGGCTCCGACCTGAGCAGCACCTACGACGCCGCTCGGGCCTACGAGCTCGACCGGGCGCACGTCTTCCACTCCTGGTCCGCCCAGTCCGAGATCACCCCCATGGTGATCACCCGCGCGGAGGGCGTCCACGTCTGGGACGGTGCCGGCAAGCGCTACCTCGACTTCAGCTCGCAGCTGGTCTTCACCAACCTCGGCCACCAGCACCCGCGGATCGTGGCGGCGATCCAGGAGCAGGCGGCGCGCCTGTGCACCGTCGCCCCGGCCGTGGCCAACGGTGCCCGCTCCGAGGCGGCCCGGCTGATCGCGAGCCACACCCCCGGCGACCTCGACCACGTCTTCTTCACCAACGGGGGCGCCGACGCCAACGAGCACGCCGTACGCATGGCGCGACTGCACACCGGGCGCCACAAGGTGCTGACGACCTACCGCAGCTATCACGGCGGCACGCACCTCGCGGTGAACATGACGGGCGACCCGCGCCGCTGGGCCAGCGACCACGGCTCCGCCGGGACGGTGCACTTCTTCGGGCCCTTCCTCTACCGCAGCGCCTTCCACGCGAGCAGCGAGGCCGAGGAGTGCCAGCGCGCGCTGGAGCACCTCGACCAGGTGGTCGCGCTCGAGGGGCCGGGCACCATCGCGGCGATCGTCCTGGAGGCCATCCCCGGGACCGCGGGCATCATGGTCCCGCCGCCGGGATATCTCACGGGTGTCCGCGAGATCTGCGACCGGCACGGCATCGTCCTGATCGCCGACGAGGTGATGTCGGGCTTCGGCCGGGCCGGACGCTGGTTCGCCGTCGAGCACGGAGAGGTCACGCCCGACCTGATCACCTTCGCCAAGGGCGTCAACTCCGGCTACGTCCCCCTCGGCGGGGTCGCGATCAGCGACGAGATCCACGCGACGTTCGCGCACCGCACCTACCCCGGCGGGCTCACCTACTCCGGCCACCCGCTCGCCTGCGCCGCAGCGGTCGCGACGATCCGCACGATGGAGGACGACGACATCGTCGGCCGGGCCGACCGCCTCGGCCAGGACGTCCTCGGACCCGGCCTGCGAGCACTCGCCGAGAAGCACGAGTGGATCGGCGAGGTGCGTGGCACGGGTGCGTTCTGGGCGCTCGAGCTGGTCAGCGACCGGGAGACCCGCGAGCCCCTGGCGCCCTACGGCGGATCGAGCCCCGAGGTGGGCGCGATCGTGAAGGCCTGCCAGGAGCGCGGGATGCTGCCCTTCGTCAACTTCAACCGCATCCACGTCGTGCCGCCGCTGACGATCACCGACGACGAGGCCCGCGAAGGTCTCGCGATCCTCGACGCCGCGCTCACCGCGGCCACGGGCTGATCCGGCGACCGGCCGACCCGGCGACCCACGGCGACCCACGATGCCCTCCCACCGCACCGCCTACGAGCGGCACGCCCCCGACCCGCGCCTGGTCGAGCGTGCGCTCACCGGCAGCGCGCAGGGGGTCTTCTGGCTCGCCGACACCGACGCGACCCCGACCCACCCCGAGCTCACCTCCCCGACCCGGACCGACCTGACGATCGTCGGCGGCGGATACCTCGGACTCTGGTCGGCGGTGCACGCCAAGCGTCGCGACCCCGGCCGTCGCGTGGTGCTCCTCGAGGCGCACACCATCGGCTGGGCGGCCTCGGGTCGCAACGGCGGCTTCTGCGACGAGTCCCTCACCCACGGCGAGGACAACGGCCGCTCCCGCTGGCCCGAGGAGTACGACGACCTGGCTCGGCTCGGCGCCGCCAACCTCGACGGCTTCGAGGCGGACGTGCGCGACCTCGGCCTGGACTGCGAGTGGGAGCGCACCGGCACGCTGTCGGTCGCCGTCGAGGAGCACCAGGTGGCGTGGTTGCGCGACGAGCCGCACTTCCTCGACCGGGACGAGGTCCGCGCGGAGATCGACAGCCCGCTCTTCCTCGCCGGGAGGCGCGACCCCGACAGCTGTGCGCTGGTGCACCCGGCCCGGCTCGCGCTGGAGCTGGCCCGGGTCGCGGTCGAGCTCGGCGTCGAGATCCACGAGCACTCCGCCGTCACCGGTCTGGGTCGCGCCGGGCGACGGGCGGGTGGAGCCGGCGTCGTGGAGGTGTACACCGACCGGGCGAGGGTGGTCTCGGACCACGTCGTGCTCGCGACCAACGTCTTCCCCTCGCTGCTGCGCCGCAACCGGTTGATGACCGTCCCGGTCTACGACTACGTCCTGATGACCGAGCCGCTGAGCCACGAGCAGCTCGCCTCCATCGGCTGGACGGGCAGGCAGGGGTTGGGCGACCTCGCCCACCAGTTCCACTACTCACGCCTGAGCGCCGACCACCGCATCCTGTGGGGCGGCTACGACGCGATCTACCCGACCGGCGGCAGGCTCGGCGTACGCCACGAGGACCGCCCGGCGAGCCACGCCCGGCTCGCGTCGCACTTCCTCGCGACCTTTCCCCAGCTCGAGGACGTGCGCTTCACGCACCGGTGGGCAGGCGCGATCGACACCTCGACGCAGTTCACCGCGTTCTACGGCCTCACCCACGGCGGCCGCGTCGCCCACGCCACCGGCTTCACCGGCCTCGGCGTCGCGTCGACGCGCTTCGCTGCGGACGTGATGCTCGACCTGCTGTCCGGCGCGCCGACCGAGCGCACCGAGCTGCGGATGGTGCGCGAGCGTCCGCTCCCGTTCCCGCCGGAGCCACTGGCCTCGATCGGGATCAACCTGACGCGCTGGTCCCTGGATCGGGCCGACCACCGCGAGGGCCGCCGCAACCCCTTCCTCCGCGCGCTGGACGCGGCAGGGCTGGGCTTCGACTCCTGAGGTGCGCGGACCTCCGGCGCGTGTGCGCCGCTCAGGCGACGGAGCGCGCCTCGGCGAGCCCGTCGCGCAGGGAGCTCAGGATGCGGGTCAGCACCCGGGACACCTGGGCCTGCGTGAGACCGACGGCGTCGGCGATCTCCTGCTGGGTGCGCTCCTCGTAGAAGCGCAGGTGCACGATGCGGCGGTCGCGGTCCGACAGGACCCGTACGACGGGGGCCAGCACGATCCGGGCCTCGGTCGACTCGATGGCCCGGTCCTCGGCGCCGATGAGGTCACCCAGCGAGGACGACCCGTCCGCGACGGTGAGGTCGAGCGAGGTCGGGGTGAAGCACCCGTCAGCCGCCAGCGCCTCGATGACCGAGTCGAGGTCCTCGTCGAGATGCACGGCGATCTCGCTCGGTCGCGGTGACCTGCGCAGGCTCGCCTCGAGCTCCTGCTGCGCACGCGAGATGCGCGCCTGGAGCTCCTGCACCCGACGCGGCGGACGGATCATCCAGCCCGCGTCGCGGAAGTGCCGGCGGAGCTCGCCGCGCACGGTCGGGACGGCATAGGACAAGAAGTCGTGCCCGGCCGTCGGATCGAAGCGCTGGGCCGCCTTGGTCAGGCCGAGGAGAGCCACCTGCTCGAGGTCGTCGAGGTCGATGCCGCGGTTGCGGTAGCGACGCGCGATCGACCGCGCGACCCCGAGGTTGGTCTCGACGAGGTGGTCGACCAGCGCGCTCCGTGCGGGACGGACTGCTGGCTGGGGAACGAGTGAGACGGGAACCATGGGGAGGTTCCTTCCGGCGGCAGGGCGCTCACCGTTGGCTTCAGCAAGTGACCCCAGTGTGGCCGCGGTCCGGACCGGAGCGACAGCCGCAAAGCGAAACACGTGGGATCAGGTGTTCGAACGCTCCATGGTCTGCCGCGGGTTCTCGTCGAACACCTGTCGGTAGTCGGAGGCGAAGCGTCCGGGGTTGAAGAACCCGAAGGTGGCGGCTGCGTCGCTCACCGACGACGCCGTGCCGTTGCGGATGGACCGGTGCGCCAGGTCGAGGCGGATCCGCCTGAGGTAGTCCTGCGGTGTGCAGCCGAGGTGCTTGCGGAAGGCGTACTGAAGGGTGCGGAGCGTGACCCCGCACTCCTGAGCCAGGCCGGACGGGGTCAGCTCACTGCTTGCCCGCTCCACGATCTGTGCCGCGCGCCACACGGTGGAGGGCGAGTCGTCACCGAGGTCCTGCTCTGCGCCCCGCTCCGCGCGTGCGACGACGTTGTTGGCAAACGTCTGCAGCAGGGTGTGCCCCAGCAGGCGGGCCGCGGCGTCGCGCTCGGCGTCGGTGGCGTCCGGAGCCAGCATCGAGCTCAGCTGATCCACCGTCGCGCGCCACCGCGCCCCCGCCTGGGGTGAGTGCGGGACGTAGGACGTGAACGCGATGCGCTCCCATGCACAGTCCGGGTCGACCGCCTCGACAGCCGCCCGCAGCGCGTCGCCGGTCACGGTCGTGACCCGGATGTCCTGGTGGTCCGCGCTCCCCGTGAAGGCCATGTCCCAGCCGGACACCAGTGCCGTGTCGCCGTCGACGACGCGGTCGGTGACCCCGTCGCGCGTGTAGTCGGTGGCACCGCCGAAGACGTCCGCCACCAGCAGGGCCGGGATCGCCGCGGCCTCGAAGGAGACGGCAGCGTCGATCTTCAGGTAGTCGAACGCGATGCTGCCGTGGTCCTCGCGATGGTGCCGGACCACTCCGAGGTGACCGTCCAGCCTCAGCCCGGCGCCGTAGGCCGCCCCGAGCCAGTCACGGGCCTGCGCCCCCTGACCCTCGAACTCGAAGACCTCCGGCGCCCGGCGACGGGAACGATGGGGCATGGTGACCGCCTCGCGATGAGCACGACGACGACCCGTGGCTTGAGTCGCCGCCAGCCTACGTGACCGGTGGGCACCTCACCCAGGATGGCCTTCGATCGCGGGGGTAGGGTGGAATCGTTCAAGAAACGCTCCGCCCTGTGTCCGCGGATTGACGTCATTGAGAGGTGACGCATGTCTGGCAAGCACACGCCCACAGGCGAGCCCGCACAGCCTCGGGTCACCATGGAACCGACCGTCCCGCAGGCGATGCAGGACGAGGTCGCGCACCTGCGCACCGCGTTGGAGTCGCAACGCGACATCGGCATGGCCATCGGCCTGCTGTCAGCCACCTACCGGTGCAGCACCGAGGATGCCTGGCGCACGCTGCTCCGCGTCTCCCAGGACAGCAACACCAAGGTGCGGCACATCGCCCGCGTGCTGGTCACCGTCCACGACGGCACCGCCGGGCCCGAGGATCTCGAGCTGCTCGGCTCGTTCGTGAGCCATCTCCCCGCCTCCCGGTGGCCGCGGGGGTAGCCGGGGGCGGATGATGGGGCCCCATGAGCATCGATGACGCCGCCCTCGCGCGCAGCCTGCGCACCCTCTCCCTCTCCCGCGAGGACAACGGAAGCGTCATCTCGGCGATCGAGGCGGTCCTCGACGCGTGTGTCGATCTCTTCGGCGTCGCCGGTGCCGGCGTGCTGATCGCCGACGAGCAGGACATGCTCCGTTACGTCGCGGCCACCGACGAGACCGGTCGCATCCTGGAGGAGACCGAGGCCTCCTCCGGCGAGGGTCCGTGCACGGAGGCCTACGTCACGGCCCGGCTCGTCACCACCCGCGACGTGTGTGCCGAGTCCGAGCGGTGGCCGGTCCTCGCCGAGGCGATGGCCGACCAGCCCGTACGCGCCGTGCTGGGCACGCCGGTGCGTCTCGGTGGGGTGCCGGTGGGCACGCTCGACGTCTACCAGGTCCAGCCGCACGACTGGGAGGGCAGCGAGATCACCGCCCTCGACCGCTTCGCCGAGGTCATCGCCACGACGCTCTCCGCCGCCGTCCAGGCCCACACCGCCGGCGAGCTCGCGCGCCAGCTGCAGTACGCCCTGGACTACCGCGTGGTGATCGAGCGCGCCGTGGGCTTCGTGATGGCCAAGGAGTCGCTCGATCCCGTCGCCGCCTTCAACATGATGCGCAACGCCGCGCGCAGCAGTCGTACGAAGATCGGCGTCGTGGCCGAGCACGTCCTCGAGCACGGGGCCCTCCCCGCATAGGACCTCCCAGCCGAGGCGTCCTGCGGACGCATGCCGCACCCCGCCAGGGGTACGACCCGGACATGACTAGGACGAACGCATGAGCACCACCAGTCGCACGATCGCCGCCACCCCCGAGCAGGTGTGGTCGGTGCTCGCCGACGGCTGGCTCTACCCGCTCTTCGTGGTCGGAGCTGCCCGGATGCGTGACGTGGACGAGACGTGGCCCGCGGTCGGCGCGCGGCTGCACCACAGCTTCGGCGCCTGGCCCCTCATGATCGACGACACCACCGAGGTGCTGGAGGTGGAGGAGCACCGACACCTCCTCCTGCTCGCTCGCGGCTGGCCCGCCGGACAGGCTCACGTGGAGATCACGCTGGTCCCGGACGGGGCCTCGACGGTCGTGACGATGGTCGAGCAGGCGACCGCGGGCCCCGGCGCCCTGGTCCCGAAGATCATCCAGGACCCGCAGCTGCACCTGCGCAACCTCGAGGCCCTGCAACGCCTCGCCCACCTCGTGGAGGGCCGGAACCGGTGATGACCCCCGGCCGGTCCTACGACGCCGTCGTGATCGGGGCAGGTCCCAACGGACTGGTCGCGGCCAACGTGCTCGCGGACGCCGGCTGGGACGTGCTGGTCATCGAGGCGCAGCCCTCGCCCGGGGGCGCCGTACGCAGTGACCGCGACGTGCACCCCGACTTCGTCCACGACACCTTCAGCGCCTTCTACCCGCTGGCCGTGTCGTCGCGGGCGATGACCTCGCTGCGCCTCGAGGATCACGGGCTGGTGTGGGAGCACGCGCCGGCGGTGCTGGGACATCCCTTCGGCGACGGCCAGTGGGCGGTGCTGCACCGTGACCGGGAGATGACGGCGGCGGGGCTCGAGGCCCTCGGTCCGGGCGACGGGCGCGCGTGGCTGGACCTGTGTCGCACGTGGGACCGCATCGGCCCCTCGTTGATCGACGCCGTCACCACACCCTTCCCGCCGGTCCGTGCCGGTGCGCGCCTGCTCCCCGCCCTTGCCCGGGCCGGTGGGTTGGACACGGTGCGCCGGCTCGCGACCCCGGTCGCCTCGTTGGGGCGTGAGCTGTTCGGCGGTCCGGCGGGAGCGCTCCTGCTGGCGGGCAACGCCGGGCACGCGGACTTCCCGCTCTCCTCGCCGGGGTCCGGCGTCTTCGGCCTGCTGATGACGATGATGGGACAGACGGTCGGCTTCCCCGTCCCGCGCGGCGGCGCCCAGTCGCTCACCGACGCCCTGGTCGCCCGCTTCACGGGTCTCGGCGGTGACCTGCTCGTCGACGCCGAGGTGACCCAGATCGTCGTGCGCGACGGGCACGTGAGCAGCGTGCGGACCCGGGACGGTGAGAGCCACGACACCCGTACGGTCATCGCCGACGTCGCTGCCCAGCACCTGTTCGGCGGCCTCGTCGACGCCGAGGACCTCCCCGCCGGTGTGGTGCGCGGCATGCGTCACTTCGAGCTCGACCCCGCGACGGTCAAGGTCGACTGGGCGCTGTCGGGGTCGGTGCCCTGGACGAGCTCCCCCGTCGACGCACCGGGGACGGTGCACATCGCCGACTCCGTCGAGGAGATGACCCAGACGCTCGCCCAGGTCGCCGCCGGGATCGTCCCCGACCGGCCCTTCCTCCTGACCGGCCAGATGACCACCAGTGACCCGACGCGCTCCCCGGCGGGCACCGAGTCGTTCTGGGCCTACACGCACGTGCCGCAGCCGGGCGCGACCCGCTCGGACGCCGGCCGGACGATCAGCGGGAGGTGGGACCGCGACGACTGCGAACGGTTCGCCGACCGTGTCCAGGCGCGGATCGAGGCCCGCGCACCCGGCTTCGGAGAGCTCATCGTGTCCAGGCGGGTCCTCGGCCCGCACGAGCTCGAGGCCCGCGACGCCAACCTCGTCGGAGGGGCCGTCAACGGCGGCACCTCGCAGCTGCACCAGGAGCTGGTCTTCCGACCCGTGCCCTCGATGTGGGGGCGGGCCGGGACCGGCGTCGGTGGGCTCTTCCTCGGCTCCGCGTCCGCGCACCCGGGGGGAGGCGTGCACGGAGCGGCCGGTGCCAACGCCGCCCGGGCGGCGCTCTGGCAGCACCGCACGCGCCGGCTCTCCCGGCTCAGGCCGAGCCGGTGACCCCTCCGCCGACCCGGCCGGTGTGCCTGTCTCGATCTCGCAGCTAGCGCCGCGGGATGACCTTGTGGGTGCCGTCGCACCACGGGAGGCGGCTCGACTTGTCGCAACGGCACAGTGCGACGACCGGGCGCGCGACCCGGTGGACCGTGCCGTCCGTGTCCTGGATCGAGGTGGCCCCGCGCACGAGCATCGGGCCGTGCGGGTAGATCACCACGTCGGGATGGTCGAAGTCGTCGCTCACGACGCCACCCCCCACGTCTCCAGCAGCGCCGCTGCGACCCGGGACTCGAGGTCGAGGCACGTGAAGGCACCGAAGAGGATCGACTCCACCTGGTCGGGCTCGTCCTCGGCCAGCGTGCCGCAGATGTCGTGGGCGGCGACCTGCTCGTGGATGGCGTCGGCCTCGACGTGCTCGTCGTAGTAGGTCACCATCGCTCCGCCGAGGCCCAGCCGCTCGAGACCCTGGGCGATCTTGCGCGCAGGCAGGGAGCTGGTCATCTCGAAGGCGGCGAGGTGGCCCATCGCCGCTCCTCGTAGACGTCGGTCGAGACCGAACAGGGACAGCGCGTTGTTGAGCTCGAGCGTCGCCGGCAGCGCGTCGTCGACGTAGGCGCCGTACTCCGAGCGCAGGCCGACCGACTCCATCCCTCGGGCGAAGAGGTGGGAGTGCATCCGGTTGGGGTCGCCGTTGCCGTACTCGTCGAACTGCAGTGCCATCAGCGCCGCCTTGGCGCGCACCGGCAGTCGCGGGATGACCCACGTCGTCGGATCGGCCTCCTTGAGCTGGTAGACCGAACGCTGGCGGAGCATCTCCAGGACCTGGTCGACGTCGGCCCCGCGTCGCACGTGTGCGGCCAACGACGGACCGTCGTCGGCGGCGACCATCGCTTCGAGGGCAGCGGGTACGTCGGCGGCGGCGAGGTCGCGGGGGGCACCGCCGGAGTCGGCCCATCGCTCACGCAGCCGGGACTCCAGCCGGGCCTCCAGCTCGTGCCGGACCCTCAGGACGCGTGGGTCCCGCTCGGCGGCGTCCGATGCGTCCTCGAACCCGCGGTAGGACAGCTCGTGGAGCGTCCACAGGGTGATCGCCTCGTCCTCCGGGGAGTCCGCGGCGCAGGTCGGTCCACCCGATCCGCGCCCAGCAGACTCGTGGCCGGCAGCTCGTGCCGGCAGACTCGTGGCCGGCAGCCTCCGAGAGAAGACCGATCGTCCACCCGCTCAGAGGACCGCGCGGCTTGGGCATCCTCACGGCGTGAACACCACCTTCACCATGCCGTCCTCCTTGTCGCGGAACTTCCGGTAGGCCTCCGGGGCGTCCGAGAGCGGGAGGTGGTGGGTCGCGAAGGACTCGACGCCGAGGACGTCGTCGTCCTGCTGCAGGAGAGCGAGGATGTCGTCGCTCCACCGACGGACGTTGGCCTGGCCCATCCGCAGCTGCACCTGCTTGTCGAACAGCTCGAACATCGGCAGCGGATCGGTCGGTGCGCCGTAGACGCCGGAGATGCTGATGGTCCCGCCGCGGCGCACCGAGTCGATCGCGCTGAGCAGGGCGGCCAGCCGGTCGGCGCCGACGTTGAGCATCACCTTCTCCTGCACCTTCTTCGGCAGCAGGCCGAGCGCCTTCTGAGCGGTCTCCGCGACGGGCGAACCGTGCGCCTCCATCCCGACCGCGTCGATGACGGCATCCGCGCCGCGACCATCGGTGAGCTCGCGGACCCGGTCGCCGATGCCGTCGACCTCGGTGTGGTCGATGGTCTCGGCGCCGCGTCCGTGCAGGCGCGCGAGGCGCTCGCGCACCGAGTCGACGGCGATCACACGCAGCCCGCGGTGCAGGGCGACGCGAGCAGCCATGTCCCCGATCGGCCCGGCACCCACGACGAGCAGGGTGCCGCCCTCCTCGACGTCGGCGTACTCCACAGCCTGCCACGCGGTCGGGAGCACGTCGGAGAGGAAGAGGAAGCGGTCGTCCGTCGGTCCGTGCGGCACCTTGATCGGCAGCGCGTCACCGAACGGCACGCGCAGCAGCTCGGCCTGGCCGCCGGGCACCTGCCCGTAGAGCTTGCTGTAGCCGAACAGGCTCGCGCCCGTGCCGGTGTCCCGGTTCTGGGTGGTCTCGCACTGGCTGAACAAGCCGCGGTCGCACATCCAGCACGACCCGCAGCTGATGTTGAAGGGAACCACGACCCGGTCGCCCACCTCGAGCGTCTCGACGCCCGGTCCCACCTCACGCACGACGCCCATCGGCTCGTGACCGACGATGTCGCCCGTCGTCATGAAGGGCGTCAGGGGGTCGTAGAGATGGAGGTCGGAGCCGCAGAGGCCGGTCGAGGTGATCTCCACGATGACGTCCGTCGGGTCCTCGAGCACCGGGTCGGGGACCTCGATCACCTGCATGTCCTGGCGGCCCTGCCAGGTGACGGCCTTCATGACGCGGTCTCCGAGCAGGCGGAGTGTGTCGAGCCGTGGGCGCGTGGAAGTCTCATGCCTGGTGGTTCCCTGCTCGCCCCCGGGTCATGCGCTTCACGGGGGAGGAATAACCGCCCTTCGAAGGTGGTGGGGTGCCGGCGCAGGTGCCAGCCTCCTCCCATGGACGAGCCGCACCCCGACCGACCCGCACCCGAGCACCGCCGGCCCGAGGGCGTCAGCGACGCGACGATCGAGGCGCTCGGGAAGCTCTCGGCGGCCATGGACCACGTCGAGGACGCCCGCGGTCACCTGTTCGCCTTCCACCGGTTGATGGGCAGCGCGGAGAGCACGATGGAGCAGGCCCACGACCACCTGCGGGGCGCGGGCCACACCGACCTCGCCGGCCGCCTCGACAGCGAGGTGCTGGGCGCCAACCCCCTTCCGGGGATGTGGTCGTTCCAGATGGTCGAGGCCTTCGACGACGGCTTCTACGCCCGGGCGAAGGCCCTTCACCAGGACGCCCTCGACGACCTCGTCGAAGGACAGCGCCACGTGTTCGAGGCCGAGATGAAGGAGCTGCGACGCACCCGCGGCCGGCGCGGGCACGAAGCCCGGCCGGCCGACGTCGAGGACGATCCCGAGTACGACGCCTAGCTAGGCGGGACGCCCCGTCACGCGCGGACGGGCTGCGCGGACACCCGATGGCTCGTGGGGTCGCCCTGGCCAGACACGAGCAGACCGTGCTGGATCGCCCACAGGACGGCCTGGGAGCGTGAGGAGACCTCGATCTTGGCGTAGGCGCCACGGATGTAGGACTTGACCGAGTTGATGCTGAGGTTGGTCTCCTCCGCGATCTCCCGGTTGGCGCGACCCGAGGCGATCATCGAGAGGACCTCGGTCTCGCGCTGCGTCAGCGGCCACTTCTCGACGGCAGGCTTGGTGGTCTCGGTCTGCCCGGACCACGCATCGACGACGACACGCCCTTCGGAGACCTGCAGGAGGTTCCACACGAGACGGCGCGCGGGCAGCCACTTGCTCAGGAAGCCTGCGGCTCCGCGGGACATCTCGGTCGACACGGCCTGCGGGCTGCAGTCCCAGCCGAAGGCGACCATCCTCGTCGGGAAGCGCTGCGGCACTCCGAGCACGCCCGTCGAGCGACGGTGGGCGGACGGTTCGTAGAGCGTGAGGTCGCACAGGGCGGCGGCCCCTTCGGCACGGTGCGGCACCAGGGTGACGAACGCGGCGTGGGGCTCGAGCATCGCACGGATGCCCTGCACGACGAGCTCGCTGTCATCCATGATCGCCACCTTGACGTGGCGGGAGGAGGTGGCATTGATTCGGTCCATGGCTGGGCAGTACCCCGATGGGCGAGGCGCATGCGTGCCGATGTCCTACCCGCTCCATCCCAGCAGGTGACGCGCCACGCAGGCGGCCTGCGACTCATCGATGCCGGCGAGGTCGGCGGCCTCGCGCAGGAGGGAGACAGCGTCGTCGGTCCGCACTCCCAACGTCGCCGCGACCAGGCCGACGGCGACGTCGAGCACGCGCTGCTCGCGGAGTCGCTCGGGTGCCGCCTCGGCCCGCCGCAGGGAGTCGAAACCGAGGTCCGCGTTGGTCACTGCGCCTGCCTGCCAGGCACCGAGCGCCTCGACGAGGCCGCCGATACGGTCACGGAAGGCGTGGGCGGTAGACGCGTAGAGATCGATGTTGAGCACTGCGCGCCCGCCCTCGACGACCGGCAGGCACACGGTGCTGGCGATGCCGCCGAAGGCCCGTTCGCGGGCCATGTCGGCCCAGCCTCGTTCGTCCAGGGCATGAGCATCGTCGGGGTCGGGCACGGACGTGGCGAGGGGGTGGCCGGTGCGTTCGGGTGCGGCGGAGCGCTGAGCGCTCGCGGCCACGTCGACCAGCGTGAAGGTCAGGTCGTCGTCGAGCATGGTGACGCTCAGCGCGACGCACTCGGGCACGGCCTGGACGGCCCAGCCCTCGATCACGCGCAGCAGACCTTCCATGTCGTCGACCGACGGCGTGACGTACTCATCGAGTGCTTCCCTGCTCTGAGGCAGCAGCTCCATCGTTCCCCCTCCCAAGCGGCGGGATCTCCCCATACCCTTCGATGGTCCCCGGAGGGCGGCACTGTCGCCACACCCACCCGGGCGACCCGTGAGGACTGATTCCGGCGAACGGGGGTACAGACCGCTCGTCCGAGCCCATCTGGAACCACAGGAGACACCATGACGAACCAGGACAGCACCGCACCCGACGACGGCACCGCACCGGAGACTCAGGCCGACCCGCAGACGCACCTCGACACGGACCCGGTCAACACCGAGGCCCCGGACGCCGAGGATGACCCCGCCCACGACACCGGTGAGGACGAGGGCTGGACGTCCGAGGGCGGCGCGACCGAGTCGGGTCCCGCCACCGACACCTGACTCAATCCCGCGGCAGCAGGCGGCGCCGGGCCACCGCGACGAGGTTCGCGCCGATCCCGATCAGGGCACTGCCCTGGTGTCCGCGCAGCGCGTTGTGCTCCTGACGCGACGCGAGCACGTTGCCCGGACCGTGCACCACCGGCGCGACCAGGTCCTGCGCGACGACGGAGAACAGCGGGCCCACCAGCCGGTCGTAGACCCACGGCAGGGTCGTGAAGCCCAGGCGGATGACGTCGTTCGAGATCCCGGCCTGGCCGCTGCGAGCGCTGCCGTCGGCCACCTCCAGGACCCGCCGGGCGATCCGCTCGGGTGAGGCCACCGGGAACGGCGGTCGCCCGACGGAGTCGCCGTAGGTTGCTGCCTGCCGGTAGATCGGTGTGTCCACGCCGCCGGGAGCCACGTACCCGATGCGGACACCCCGACGATCCCGGTTGTCGACGCGCAGCTGGCGCACCAGCGCGCGCACCCCCCACTTGCTGATGACGTACGCCGCCATGTCGGGCACCGCGATGTGGCCGATGACCGATCCGACGAGCACCACGCTCCCGGCGTCCTGCTCCCGGAGCACGGGAAGCACGTGACGCGCCAGGTTGACCGGACCGAGGAGGTTGGTGGTGATCACCTGGTCGAAGACCTCCACCGGGACATCGGTGATCCGGCCGTAGGCCACCACGCCGGCACAGCTCACGACGACGTCGATCCGTCCGTGCCGGGCGACCACGGCGGCCACGGCGGCGGCGACCTCACCGTCGTCACCGACGTCGGCGCACGTGACGAGCGTGGAGGCAGCGCCCAGACGGGTGCAGTCCTCAGCGACCCGCGCGAGAGCCTCCGGGCCCCGCGCAAGCAGCACCACGTGATCCCCTCGAGCGGCGGTCTGCCGGGCGATGGCCTCACCGATGCCGCTGGAGGCTCCGGTGACGAGGACGACGCGAGCGGTGCTCATCGGATGGACCTTGCGGCGCGTGGCATGGCTCCCCGTACCCCGTGGCGCGCCGTTCACTCTCACCAGGCTCCGGCGCGGGTCGCGCTCCGGTCGCGGGTGGTGAGGACTCGGGCCGCAAGCAGCCCGCCGATCGCTCCGAAGAGATGCCCCTGCCACGAGACTCCGGGCTGTCCGGGGAGCACGCCGAGCAGCGCGCTGCTGTAGAGCAGGAAGACCGCCACACCGATGAGGACCTCGGTGGCGCGGCGGTTGATCAGGCCGCGCACGACGAGGTAGACGATCCACCCGAAGATGAGGATCGAGGCGCCGGCGTGGTTGCTGTCGGACTGGGCGAAGGCCCAGACGCCGAGGCCGCCGACCACCCAGATGATCGCGGTCGCGAGCAGGCCGCGCGCGATGCCGGTCGCGAGGGTCAGGAAGCCGAGGACCAGGACGGGCACGGTGTTGCTGATCAGGTGGTCGAGGCCGAAGTGCAGCAGCGGTGCGGCCGCGACGCCGACCAGCCCCTCGTCGGTGCGGGGCTGGATGCCGTAGGTGTCGAGCGGATGACCCGTCACGGTGTCGACGATCTCCAGCACCCAGAGCACCGCGACGAACACGCCCGTGAGCCAGGCTGCCTGCTGCCAGGCCGGCTCGCGCGTCGTGGTCTGCATGCACCCATGGTGACAAATGGGGCAAAGGGCGCGCCGGAGGCGTTGCGGACGCATACTCCGGGGTACTGAGGCACTACGGCCGCCGGATTGCACGTCCCTCGGCCGAGGTCGTCCGGTCAAGCAGTCGGCCGGGCGAGCCGGTGCCGCACCCGGTCGTCCTCTCGAGGACGGCCGGATGCGGCTCTCTCAGGAGACGCGAGCGGTCAGCTCCCGCAGCGTGCGCTGCAGGTCGGTGAACTCCTGCTCGCCGAGCGCGAGGGCGTCCTTCATCCCGCAGTGGATGCGGTTGGCATGGGCCCGGAGCGCGCTGCCCTTGCCGGTGAGCGAGACCACCACGAACCGCTCGTCGGTGTGATCGCGGCGGCGCGCCACCAGCCTGCCCTGCTCCATCCTGCGCAGCAGCGGCGTCAGCGTGCCGTGGTCGAGCTGGAGCGCGTCGGCGAGCTCACGGACCGTACGGCTCTCGTGCTCCCACAGCACGAGCAGGACGAGGTACTGCGGATAGGTCAGCCCGAGCTCCCGGAGCACGGGCCGGTAGGCCGAGGTGACCGCGCGCGAGGCGGCGTAGAGATCGAAGCACAGCTGATCCACCAAGGGGGGTGTGTCGAGTTCGGCCATAACGGTCATTCTGCCACGTGGAACCCGCTACCGTGTTGACAAGTCACTTGTGCGCAAGATGTATTGGGACTTCTACCTTGGGAGATCCACCATGCCTGCACAGCACGACGATCCGCTGACGCGTCGGATGGCGCTCGTCGCCGCCGGCGACGCAGACGCCTTCGACGAGGTCTACGACGCCGTCTCGCACCGGGTCTACGGCATCGCGCTGCGGGTCCTCCAGGACTCCCACCAGGCCGAGGAGGTGGCCCAGGAGACGCTGATCGAGGTGTGGCGGACCTCCGCGCGCTTCGACGCGACGAAGGGCTCCGCCAGCGCGTGGATCTCGACCATGGCCCACCACCGGGCGGTGGACCGCGTGCGCGCCAGCACCTCGACGAGGCGCAGGGACTCGACGTGGCACGCGGCGCGCACCCAGACTGGCACCGCTGACTCCACCTTCGACGAGGCGAGCGAGCGCCTTCGCACCCGTGTGTTCCTCAACGCCCTCACCCAGCTCCCGCCCACGCAGCGCCGCGCGATCGAGCTCGCCTACTACGGCGGCTACACCTACGCCGACGTCGCCCGCCAGATGCAGGCTCCGCTGGGCACGACCAAGACCCGCATCCGCAACGCACTGCGCCTGCTGCGCGAGAACATGGACGCCCCGGTCGTCGAGACCGTCTGAGACACGCCTCCGGGCGGCGTCGTGCGGCCCTCAGGAGTCCCGGGGCGGGAAACCTCCCGTCGCCACGGGGCCCCACCGCACGAGCGTGATCCCTCTCGGTGCTCGTGCTCTCCGAGGAGTGGGACGACGCGTGCCGCCGGGCGTTCTTCGTCTTCGCGCGCTGGGGGTAGGTGGCGAGGGCGTACCTCGGGCTGTGAGTGCCTGCCTACTCTCGACCCATGACAACAGTGAGCCGTACGTTCGACGTCCGCCCCGAGCCGGCCCTGGTGGTCGGCTACCTGAAGGACTTCAGCAACGCCGAGGAGTGGGACCCGGGCACCGAGACCTGCACCCGGACCGACACCGGACCGGTGGCCGTCGGGTCGACCTGGCACAACGTGTCCAAGATCGCGGGAGTGAGCACCGAGCTGGACTACCGGCTCGAGTCGCTCTCCGAGGACACGATCGTCTTCCAGGGCCGCAACGAGAGCGCCACCTCGACCGACACCATCACCGTGGTCCCGAACCCCGAGGGTTCCGGCAGCCGGGTGACCTACGAGGCGAACATCGAGATGAAGGGGATGGCCAAGCTGGCCGACCCGATCATGAAGCTCGTCTTCGAGAAGGTCGGCAACGACACCGAGGACGACATGGTGAACGCCCTCAACCGCCTGGGCGGCTGAGGCTCACCAGCGGTCGTGGACCTGCGATCGGATGTGCCCGTCGTAGAGGTCGCTGATCGCGTCGAGGAGCGCTGAGGGGAGCGGTTCGACCTCGCCCGCGGCGGCGTTGGACCGTGCCTGCTCCACGTTGCGGGCACCGGGGATGACGGTGGAGACGCCGGGCTGCTGCCACACCCACGCGATGGCTGCCTGGGCGGGGGTGACGTCGATCCCACTGTCCTTGACGAGCCGCGTGAACTCCTGCGCCGCCTCGACGCCGGTGGCGAAGTCGACGCCGGAGAAGGTCTCCCCGACGTCGAAGGCGCTGCCGTCGCGGTTGTAGGTGCGGTGGTCGTCGGCGGCGAACGTGGTGTCCAGGTCGTACTTCCCGGACAGCAGCCCGGACGCGAGCGGCACCCGGGCGATGATGCCCACGCCGGCGGCCTCCGCGGCAGGCAGCACCTCGTCGAGGGGCTTCATCCGGAAGGCGTTGAGGATGATCTGCACGCTCGCCAGGTGGGGTCGCGCCATGGCGCTGAGCGCCTGGTCGACGGTCTCGACGCTGACGCCGTAGGCCGCGATCACCTGCTCCTCGACGAGCTGGTCGAGGACGTCGTAGGTCGCGTCGTCGTCGATGACCTCGCTCGGCGGGCAGTGCAGCTGGACGAGGTCGATGACCTCGACACCGAGGTTGCGGCGGGAACGGTCGAGGAAGGAGCGGAGCCTGGCCTCGACGTAGGTGGCCGGCACCTGGTCGTCGCGCCGGCCCATCTTGGTCGCGACCACGAAGCCGGCATCCGGGTGCGCTGCCACGAAGGCGCCGACGATCTGCTCGCTGCGGCCGTCTCCGTAGACGTCGGCGGTGTCGTAGAACGTCACTCCCTCCTCGGCCGAGGCCTCCAGCACCGCACGAGCGTCGCTCTCGGTGACCTCGCCCCAGTCTGCGCCGAGCTGCCAGGTGCCGAGGCCCACCGCGGAGACCTGCCGATCCGTACGTCCGAGAGTTCGTTTCTGCATGGGAGGGAGTGTTGCAGGCCACTCGGCGCCACGATGGAGGGCCTCCCGCGGGACTCGGCCCGTGGTCAGCCGACGTGCACTGCTGCGGGGCCGGCCGGTACGTCGTAGGACTGCCCGGCAGGTCCGCCGTTCAGCTTCGTCAGGACGTGGTGGGCCAACCGGGCCGGCGGGGGCGCGACCGACAGGTTGCGGCATGCGAACACCCGACTGGACCACGCATCGAGACGTTGGTGACGCATGCGGACCTCGAGCAGTTCCTGAGACCGCCAGCCTCGCCGGGGGACGAGGTGGGGTGGCACGACCAGCTCGAGCGCGTCCCACTGGCCCATCCACAGCTTCACCTGCAGGTCGAGCGCAGCGCGCAGGAGGGCAGGATGCTCGTCGACGACCAGCATCCGGTGAAGCAACCGGTAGCGGTAGGGCCGGCGCTCGCAGCGGCCCACCCCGGCACGAGCGGCAGCGGCGTCGAGGTCGAGCGCGCAGGCGCCGGGATCCTGCAGACGGTCGGTACACAGGGTCGCGGTACTCGCCCAGTCACCCGCCACGACATCTGCCAAGGTGTCCAGGGCGGGCACGAGAAGGCGCGCTCCTGGATGCGAGATGGCGATCGCCACGGGGTCCTCCTCATCGGGTTCGCGCTCGAGCCTGCGACACCGCTCCCCTGTCGGGGACAGAAGGTGGTCACTTTCCCGCGAACCGGTGACGACACAGGGAGCCCGCGATCGTCTAGCTCGGGTAGAGGTCGACGCCGGTGGGGGCGTCGAGGATCATCCGGGCCTTCTCGGGGTGGATGCGTCGGGTGCCGGTGTGGTCGACGAGGAACCCGAGGCCGTGGGGGGTGAGCCAGACGTAGCGGCCCTCGCCGCACTGGCGTGCGCGGTAGCCCGCGTGGGTCTTCCAGCGGTGGTGTCGCCGCCCGAGGGGTCCGGAGTTGTGGGACCCGGTCTGGGCCGGTGGGGGTTCTCGACCAGCACCGGGATGCGTGCTCGTGCGCGTCGCGTGGTGGTCGTAGGGGGTGGGGTGGTCGAGGTCGACGTGGCGGCTGGTGGAGCTCGCGTAGGGCCAGTAGTCACCACCGGTGATCAGGTGGACCTGCTCACGCAGGGACTCGGGGTGCTCGTAGGCGGTGTAGGAGACCCGGTCGCAGAGGTCCTTCACGGGCTGGACCTTCAAGGCGGTCCGGGCGAGGAGCTCGGCGAGCCGGGCGAGCCGGGCGAGCCACGCGAGTGCCAGCGCGCGGAGCTCATCAGGGGTGGCCTCGGCGTGACGTGGCGCGATGATCTCCGCGACCCGGCACACGATGGCCTGCACCGCGACCGCGTCACCGGCGTCGAGACGCGCGATGAGGATCCGGAGCCCGAACTCGTCGGTGCGTCCGAGACCGACGTAGCGGCGACGACGCTGCTCCTCGCACCTGTGCTCGTGCAGTGCGGGGTCGGCCTCGATGACCTTGGCCTCGGCGACCTCCAGGACCCGGGGGGCGGACTCGGTGGCGATCATGCGTGACATCGCCGAGTCGACCAGCGCGACCGCGTCCACACCGAGGTGGCGCGAGAGCCTCGCGACCCGACGCGCGAGCCACGGCTCGCAGCCACCACGCGAGCACACCGCCCACGTCAGCGGGAGCCGGTGCTGCAGGTCCAGCACGTCAGCGAGCGCGTTGCGAGACGACATCACCCCGGTGCTGCGAGCCAGGGCGATCTCACCGAGGCAGAAGTCCTGCACGCCCGGGGTGCCCACACTGCCCCAGTGAGGGCGCCGGCGCAGACCGACCCAGGATCGGCGCGAGGGCGAGGATCCGCAGCACGTAGGCTCACGGCCCGTGAGCGCACCCGGGCCGATCTGGCGTCAGCCAGGGATGGCACCGCTGGTGGCGATGACGGCAGCAGGATTCTCCGGCTACGCGGTGCTGCTCACCGTCGCACCGCTGTGGGCGATCGAGGGCGGGGCCACCACCGCCGGTGCCGGACTCGTGAACGGCGTGCTCCTGCTGTTCACCGTGCTGACCCAGCTCCTCGTCCCCCGCGCGCTACGACGCTTCGGGTGGGGGCCGGTCCTCACCGTCGGTCTGGTGCTGCTGGGTGTCCCCGGCGTCCTGCTGTCCCTCAGCGACGGACTCGGCGTGATCCTCGCGCTCTCGGCGGTGCGGGGCGTCGGGTTCGGTGTCCTCACGGTCACCGGGAGTGCCGCAGTCGCTGCGCTGGTGACGGCCGAGCGGCGCGGGGAGGCGATCGGGAGCTACGGCCTCGCGGTCGCCGGCCCCAACCTCGTCCTGCTCCCTGCCGGACCCTGGGTCGCCGAGAGCATCGGCTACTCGGTGGCCTTCGTCCTGAGCGCACTCCCCCTCGTCGGGATCCCGGCCGCGCTCCGCCTCGCAGGCACGCTCCACCTCACCGCGCCGGACCTGCGTCCGGACACGACCCCTCCCGCCGACCCGCACGACCCCGAGTCCGCCGCCTACCGCCGGTTGCTGCGGCCGACGCTGCTGTTGCTGGCGGTGACGCTGGCGGGCGGCGCGGTGATCACGTTCACGCCTCAGATGGTCGACAGCGCCTCGGTGGCGGCGGGTGGTCTCTTCCTGATGGGCCTGTCGGCTGCGCTGAGCCGCTGGCGGGTCGGGGTGTTCGCGGATCGCTACGGCGCGCAACCGTTCCTCGTGCCCCTGGTGGCTCTCACCGGGGTGGGGATGTCGCTCGTCGCCTGGTCGGTCGCGGACTCCGCGAGCGTCCGCACCGCCACCTTCCTCCTCGCCATGCTCCTGGTCGGCCTCTGCTACGGGGGCCTGCAGAACCTGACGCTGCTGATGTCCTTCTCGACCGTCTCGCGTCGTCACCACAACCTCGCGAGTGCCGTGTGGAACGTCGGCTTCGATGCCGGTACGGCGCTGGGCTCGGTCGCTGTCGGCGTGATCGCCGCACTGACGTCCTTCGCGACCGCCTTCCTCGTCGCGGGTGCCATCGCGGTGGCGACCCTTCCGCTCGCGTGGCGACGGTCGGGCGACTCCGCGAAGGGCTAGGCAGAGGTCGGGAGATACTGTCGCGACACCGCACCTGGAGGGGATGGCATGCCGCAGCACGAGTCGCCGCTCGACCGACGCCGCGCAGGCGTCCTCCTCCACGTGACGTCGCTGCCGGGGCCCGGGTCGTCCGGCGACCTGGGCGACGAGGCCTACCGGTTCGTGGACTTCCTCGCAGCGGCCGGCTGCTCGCTGTGGCAGCTCCTGCCACTGGCGCCGACCCATCCCGCGGAGGGATCGCCGTACGACGCACTGTCAGCGATGGCGGGCAACACCGACCTCATCAGCGCCGAGCACCGGGCCGCTCACGGTCTCGGCGATCCCGCGGCGCTGACCGAGCAGCAGCGTGCCGACTTCTCGGCGTGGTGTGCCGCCCACACCGAATGGCTCGAGCCCTTCGTCGAGTTCGCTGCGCTCCGCGAGCTGCACGACCTCGATCCCTGGCCGTCCTGGACGCCTGCGCTGCGCGATCGTGACGCGCCCTCCGTCGCCGCCGCGCTGGCACCGCTCGCCGACCGGGTGCAGCTCCTGCGCTTCGAGCAGTGGGTCTTCGCAGTTCAGTGGGACCGCCTTCGGGACTACGCCGCCTCGCAGGGCGTGCTGATGTTCGGGGACCTCCCGATCTTCGTGTCGCTCGACAGTGCCGACGTCTGGGCGTCGCGCGAGCTGTTCCACCTGGACGCGGACAGCCGTCCGATCACGGTCTCCGGGTGCCCGCCGGACTACTTCTCGGCGGACGGGCAGCGCTGGGACAACCCGCACTACGACTGGGCTGCGATGGCAGCGGACGGGTTCACCTGGTGGCGCCGCCGGATCGCGCGTCAGCGTGAGCTCTTCGACCTGGTCCGTATCGACCACTTCCGCGGGTTCGAGGCTGCCTGGCACGTGCCTGCCGAGGCGACCACCGCCCGCGAGGGTGTCTGGGTTCCCGGGCCCGGGGTCGACATCCTGTCCGTCCTCGTGGACACGGCCGGCGCCGGGACGCTGGTCGCCGAGGACCTGGGCGTCATCACCGAGGAGGTCGACGAGCTGCGGGTCGGGTTCGGCCTGCCGGGGATGAAGGTGCTGCAGTTCGCCTTCGACGGCGACCGCGACAACCTCCACCTGCCCCATCAGCACGAGGAGCAGAGCGTCGTCTACACCGGCACCCACGACAACGACACGACGCTCGGGTGGTGGGACCAGCTCGAGGAGGCCAACCGCGACCACGTGCGCTCCTGTCTCGTCGATCCCGACGAGCCGATGCCCTGGGCGCTGATCAGGCTCGCCATGCGCTCGCCCGCCCGCCTGTGCGTCGTACCGGCCCAGGACGTCCTCGGTCTCGGCGACGAGGCCCGGATGAACACCCCCGGCACCGCCGGCGCCAACTGGTCCTGGCAGGCGCCCGCCGGGGTCTTCGACGACCGCCTCGCGGCGCGGGTCCGCGAGATCGTGGCAGCGACGGGGCGGCTCGGGTAGGCGTCCGCCACGTCGATGGGCACCTTGGCGACGGCACCGTTCGACCTGATGTCAATCCAGGTGAGCGAACCGCCACTCGAGTCGCGAGCGGTAGACCTCGCCGGGCTCGAGGACGGCCGAGGGCCACTGGGGATGATGGGGCGAGTCGGGGAAGAGCTGGGGCTCGAGGGCGATGCCGTCGCCCTGGCGGTAGCGGCCGCCGGCGGTCGAGCGGCGGGTGCCGTCGAGGAAGTTGCCGGTGTAGACCTGCAGCCCGGGCTGGTCGGTCCAGAGCTCCAGGCTCGTCGCAGCGCGCGCCGCCGTCAGGACGGCTGCCCGACGCAGGCCCTCGCCGGGCACGACGTAGTTGTGGTCGATGCCGTGGGCGTGGACCACCTGCGGGTGCTCGGAGCGGATCGCCGGCCCCAGCAGGCCTGCCTCGCGGAAGTCGAAGGGCGTCTGGTCGACGCAGGCGTGGGCGCCCAGCGGGATGCCGGTCGCGTCCACCGGGGTGAAGGTGTCGGAGTCCATCTGCAACGAGTGCTCGTCGATCGTCCCGGCGCCCTCGCCGTCGAGGTTGAAGTAGGCGTGGTTGGTCATGTTCACCACCGTGGTCGCCTCCGTGGTCGCCTCCATCGTCACCGAGACGACCCCGCCGGCCACGCGGTAGCGGACGGTCGCCCGGACCGTCCCGGGGAAGCCCTGGTCGCCGTCGGGACTGGTGAGCCTCAGCACCACCTCGTCGCCGCGGTGCTCGACGACGTCCCACAGCCGTACGTCGAAGCCGTCCGGTCCACCGTGCAGGCTGTTGCCCCGGTCGTGGGTCGACACCTCGATGTCGCGACCGGCCAGGGGGAACCGGCCGCCGCCGATGCGGTTGGCGTAACGCCCGATGGTGCCCCCGATGTAGTCGCCGCTGGCGAGACGCTCCTGGACATCGGGGTGGCCGAGGACGACGTTGCGCCGCACACCGTCACCGCCGGTCACCTCGAGCCGATGGACGGTCGCACCGAGGGTCAGCACGTCCACCACGGCTCCCGGGGCAGAGCCGATCCTCAGCAGGCGGACGTCGCGTCCGTCGGGGAGCTGTCCGAAGACGCGGTCGGAGAGTGTCATGGGCACATCCTGTCGGGTCGCTGGTACGTCCGGCCTGCCCACGTGGTGCCGTGAGCCCGGCTCAGGCGTCCGCCACGTCGATCAGCACCTTGCCGACAGCGCCGCCCTCGACCGCGTCGTGTGCGGCGGCCGTGCGCTCGAGGGGGTGGTGGTGCAGCGGCAGGCCGTGCTCCTCGCCCACGCCGAAGGCGCCGTCCGCGACTGCGGCCGTGATGTCCTCGGCCGCTGCCCGCAGTGCTGCCTGGCCGACGGTGTAGAGCAGGACCCACTGGAAGCGGGCGTTGGTGGAGAACGTCTCTCGGACATCGAGCCTCACCTCGTTGCCGCCGTTGTTGGCGTAGATCGCGATCGTCCCGCGCGGCCTGATCACCTGGAGGTCGAGCCTCACGTTCTGCGCAGGCGCCACCTCGACGACGATGTCCACCCCGTCCGGGGCGACGGCGCGGATCGCGGCGGCCGCGTCCTCCTCGCGGTAGTTCACGACGTGCTGAGCGCCCGCGGCCCGCGCGAGGTCGGCCTTCTCGTCGCTGCTCACCGTGCTGATCACCGTCGCGCCGGCCCACCGCGCGAGCTGGATCGCGGCGTTGCCGACCGCGCCGGCCCCGCCGGCGACGAGGACCGTCAGTCCGGCGAGCGAGCCCGGGGCGAGCCGGTCGGCTCCGTGCTCCGAGGTGGTCAGGGCCCGGTGGGCGGTGACGGCCGGCACGCCGAGCGAGGCGCCCACGTCGTACGACGCCGTGTCGGGCAGTGCGGCGACGTTGGCCGCCGGGAGCACGACCTGTTCCTGCGCCGTGCCGCCGGGGCGGGTGTGCTGGGCCAGGAAGGTCCAGACCCGGTCGCCGACCGAGAGGTCGGTGACGTCCGCGCCCACGGCGTCGATCACGCCGGCTCCGTCCTGGCCGGGGACGATCTCGGGGAACGCGAGCTCGCCCATCCCACCGGCGCGGAACTTCCAGTCCGTGGGGTTGACCCCGGCGCGGACGACCCGCACCCGGACCTCACCAGGTCCGGGCTCCGCGGCGCTTGCGCTCGACCAGCTCGAGCACGGAGGAGCTGCCGCTCTCGGTGTAGACCACTGCACGCACGTGTTTCTCCTTCGTCGACGGGTCGCTTCCGACGGAGGTAACACCCGCGGGCCGCGGACTATGCCTCAGGACGTGGTGGAGAACGCCGCGTCGAACGAGGCCGAGGGCGCGTCGAAGGCGAGGCGCCGGACGAACTCCAGCGCCTCGGGCGCGCCCACCAGTCGGTCCATCCCGGCGTCCTCCCACTCCACGGAGATCGGGCCGTCGTAGCCGATCGTGTTGAGCATCCGGAACGACGCCTCCCACGGCACGTCCCCGTGTCCTGTCGAGACGAAGTCCCAGCCGCGGCGCGGGTCGGCCCAGGCGAGGTGCGAGCCCATCCGGCCGTTGCGTCCGTTGCCGACCTGTTTCTTCGCGTCCTTGCAGTCGACGTGGTAGATCCGGTCCTTGAAGTCCCAGAGGAAGCCGACCGGGTCGAGGTCCTGCCACACGAAGTGCGACGGGTCCCAGTTGAGCCCGAAGGCCTCGCGGTGGTCGATGGCCTCGAGAGCCGCGACGGTGGTCCAGTAGTCGTAGGCGATCTCCGAGGGGTGCACCTCGTGGGCGAACCTGACGCCCTCGCTGTCGAAGACGTCGAGGATCGGGTTCCAGCGGTCGGCGAAGTCCTGGTAGCCCGCGTCGACGAGGGCCTGCGAGGCCGGCGGGAACATGGCGACGTACTTCCAGATCGAGGATCCGGTGAAGCCGACCACGACGTCGACGCCGAGCTTGCGCGCGGCGCGGGCGGTCATCTTCATCTCCTCCGCGGCACGCCGACGTACGCCCTCGGCGTCCCCGTCGCCCCAGATGCGGTCCGGGAGGATGTCGCGGTGGCGCGCGTCGATCGGGTCGTCGCACACGGCCTGGCCCTTGAGGTGGTTGCTGATGGCGAAGACCTGGAGGTCGTGCTTCTTCAGCATCTCGAGCTTGGCGGGCACGTAGGAGTCGTCCTCGACCGCGGCCCACGGGTCGAAGTGGTCGCCCCAGCAGGCGAGCTCGAGGCCGTCGTAGCCCCAGCCCGACGCGAGACGGCACACCTCTTCGAACGGCAGGTCGGCCCACTGGCCGGTGAACAGGGTGACGGGGCGTGGCATCGTGGCTCCTCGGGTGGTGGGGGGGTCGTGCTCTACGGCTGGATCTGCTGCCAGGCGTCGGTCTCGGAGCTGGTCTCCACCGCGGCGAGCACACGCTGCACGCGCAGGCCGTCGGCGAAGGACGGCGTCGGGTCGGCGCCGGCGGCGATGTCGCCCACCAGGTCGACGACCTGGTGGGTGAAGCCGTGCTCGTAGCCGATCAGGTGACCGGCCGGCCACCAGGCGGCGACGTAGGGGTGCTGCGGCTCGGTGACGAGGATCCGGCGGAAGCCCGCCGTGTGCGGGTCCTCGGTGCCGTCGAAGAAGTGGAGGAGGTTCATGTCCTCGAAGTCGAAGGCGAGACTGCCGGCGGAGCCGTTGACCTCGATGCGGATGGCGTTCTTGCGACCGTTGGCGAACCTGGTCGCCTCGAAGACCCCCATCGCTCCCCCGCGGAACTCGGCGAGGAACGTGGCCGCGTCGTCCACGGTGACCCTGCCCGTGCCGGAGCCGGCGGTCCCGGACAGGCCGGAGTGCTCCTCGGGCAGCGGCCGCTCCTCGACGAACGTGCGCAACCGACCGGAGACCCGGGCGATGCTGTCCCCGGTGATGAACTGGGCCAGGTCGATGATGTGGGCGCCGATGTCGCCCAGGGCGCCGGAGCCGGCCTTCGACCTGTCGAGACGCCACGACATCGGCGCCTGCGGGTCGACGATCCAGTCCTGGAGGTACTGGGCCCGGACGTGGTGGATCGTGCCGAGCCTGCCCTCGGCGATCAGCTGCCGGGCCAGCGCGATCGCCGGCACCCGGCGGTAGGTGAAGCCGACCATGGAACGTACGCCGCGGGCGGCCGCCTTCTCCGCCGCCAGCACCATCGCCTCGGCCTCCTCGACCGAGTTGGCCAGTGGCTTCTCGCACAGGACGTGCTTGCCGGCCTCGAGGGCGGCGATCGCGATCTCGGCGTGGGTGTCACCGGGCGTGCAGATGTCGATGAGATCGATGTCGTCGCGGGCGACCAGGGCCTGCCACGACGTCTCGGTGGAGTCCCAGCCGAGGCGATCCGCGGCGTCCCTCACGCGGGCTGCGTCGCGACCGGCGAGGGCTGCCATGCGCAGGCGCAGGGGCAGGTCGAAGAACCGGGGCGCGTTGCGCCACGCCTGGGAGTGGGCCGCGCCCATGAAGGCGTAGCCGACCATGCCGACGGCCAGGTCTGCCCGTTCGACTGCGGCGTCGGGCTGCGTGGGCATGGGGTCTCCTCGTGCTGGGTCGACAGGGGTGCGGCGGCTCCCGGGACGGGAGCCGCCGCCGATGGGTTCAGCTCGTCGAGCGGGTCGTGCCCTGGGTCAGGACTCGAAGGCCGCGTCGATGTAGTCGCCGACGTTGTCCGAGGTGACGACCGGCGCGTAGAGCTGCACCAGACGCGGGACCTCGACCTCGACCAGGTCGGTGACACCCTTCTGCTGCACGAGCAGTCGGGCCAGCTTGACGCCGTCGGCGCCCTGGGTGGAGGGGTAGATGACCGTCGCCTTCAGCACGCCGCTGTCGTCCTGGATGTCACGCATGGCGTTGGCAGAGCCGGCGCCACCGATCATCACGAACTCGTCGCGACCGGCGTTCTCGATGGCGGCCAGGACACCGATGCCCTGGTCGTCGTCGTGGTTCCACAGGTAGTCGATCTGCGACTCGGACTGCAGGAGCTGCGAGGCGACCTCCTCGCCGCTCTCGACGGTGAACTCGGCCGCCTGGCGGGCGTCGACGTCGAGGCCGCACTCGGACAACGCGTCCTCGAAGCCCTGGCTGCGGTCCTGGGTCAGGGGCAGCGCGTCGATACCGGCGATCTCGGCGACGACGACGTCCTCGTCGCCCCCGGCCTGCTCGCAGATGTAGGAGCCTGCCGAGACACCCATGCCGTAGTTGTCACCGAGCACGGTGACGCGCGCGGCGTTGGGGTCGTCGAACTCGCGGTCCACGTTGATGACCGGGATGCCGGCCTCCATCGCCTGCAGCGCGACGGGGGTCATGGCCGCGCCGTCGAAGGGCAGCAGCACGATGGCGTCGACGCCGTCGTTGATGAAGGTCTCGACCTGGCTGATCTGCAGGTTGACGTCGTTGGTGCCCTCGGCGATCTGCAGGTCGAGGTCGGGGTACTGCTCGGCGAGGTCGCGGACGTTGTTGGTGATGGCAGCCATCCAGCCGTGGTCGGCGGCCGGTGCGGAGAAGCCGACGGTGACCGTGTCGCCTTCCTCGTCGTTGCCACCTTCAGCTGCGGCGACGGGTGCGGACTCGGATCCACTCTCGTCGTCGTTGGCCGCGTCCTCGGCACTGCCGGTGCAGGCGCTGAGGGCCAGGACGGCGACCGCGCCGACCACGAGGCCGGGATAGCGGCGGCCCTGCAGCCGTCGGGAGGTGGTGGGCAGTCGCATGGGGTGTGCTCCTTGTGTCGGGATGGGTGCGGTGCGGAGTAGGGAGTGTGCGGAGTAGGGAGGGTGCTGAGGTGTCGGGTCGACGGGAGGACGGCTAGGTCGAGGTCGATCGACGGGCCAGGCGCTGCTGGAGCAGGACGGCGACGACGATGATCAGGCCCTTGGCGACCGCCTGGGTGGAGGAGTCCTGGTTGTTGAGGACGAAGACGATGCTCAGGGTGCTGAAGATCAGCACCCCGATGACGGTGCCGACGATGGTGCCTCGACCGCCGGTGAGGAGGGTGCCCCCGATGACGACGGCCGCGATCGCGTCGAGCTCCAGCAGGGTGCCGTGGGTGGAGCTGCCGGTGGAGGTGCGTCCGATGAGCATCAGGGCGGCGAGGCCACAGCACAGCGCGACGAGGACGTAGAGCATGGCGGTGTGCCGCTTGACGTTGATCCCGGCAAGTCGTGCCGCTTCGGGGTTGCCACCGACGGCCAGGGTGCGGCGCCCGAAGGTCGTGCGGTTGAGCAGGACCCAGCCGCCGATCGAGACCACGGCGAAGACGACCACGAGGAGCGGGACGCCGAGGATGTCGGCGGACCAGAAGTCCTTGAACCCGTCGACGGTCACGATCTGGGTGCGGCGCTCGGAGATGATCTCGGCCAGACCTCGGGCCGAGGCCAGCATGGCGAGCGTCATGATGAAGGGGACGATGTTGCCGTAGGCGATGAGCACGCCGTTGACCAGCCCGCAGGCCGCGCTGACCGCGAGGGCCACGAACACCATCAGCAGCCAGTGGGTGTCGGCAGCCATGGCCTGGGTGGCGAAGGTGGTCGCCCAGATCGAGGACAGCGCCAGGATGGCGCCGACCGAGAGGTCGATGCCGCCCCCGATGATCACGAAGGTCATCCCGATGCTGACGACGCCGACGACGGAGGCGAGACGCAGGATCGTCAGTGCCGTGTCCAGGCTGGCGAACCGGTCGCCGGCGGTGGCGACACCGACGAGGCAGATCACCAGCAGCGCCACCACCAGGCCCAGGTTGCGGCCGAACGCGCCGCTCATCAACCCCGCTGCGCGCGACTGCCCCCCGTCCTCGGCGGCCGCGTGCTCGACGCGAACGGTGTCGCTCGACGGGGTGACGGAGTTCTCGACCCCGTGGGTGGTGCTGTGCTCGCTCATGCGGCGCTTCCTTCCATGACCAGGTCCAGGACCCGGGACTCGTCGATCTCACTCGCGGGCCCCTCGTGCACGACGCGACCCTCGCGGACCACGATGACCCGGTCTGCGAGCCCGAGCACCTCTTCGACCTCGCTCGACACGACCACGACCGCGACGCCGGAGTCGGCCAGCGACCGGACCACGGCGTAGATCTCGGCGCGGGCTCCGACGTCGACGCCGCGCGTCGGCTCGTCGAGCAGGAGCACCCGGCACTCGCGCAGCAGCCAGCGCGACAGGACGACCTTCTGCTGGTTGCCGCCCGAGAGCAGGCGTACGAGGCGGTCGACCCCGGCGGGACGCACGTCGAGGGACGCAGTGACCTCTTCGGCGCGGCGGCGCTCGTCGCGGCTGTCGAGGAAGCCCATGCGCGCGAAGCGACCGAGCGAGGAGATGGTGATGTTGCGGTAGATCGCCTGGTCGAGCAGCAGGCCCTGGCTCTTGCGCTCCTCCGGACACAGGCCGATCCCCGCCTTGACGGCATCCGGCACCGAGCCACGGCGCAGCTCGCGCCCCAGGACCCGCACGGTTCCGGCCGAGGGACGGCGCGCGCCGTAGAGGGTCTCGAGGATCTCGGAGCGACCCGCGCCGACGAGACCAGCCAGGCCGACGATCTCCCCGGCGTGGGCGCTGAGGTCCACCCCCGAGAAGACGCCCGGAAGCTCGAGCCCGATGACCTCGAGGACGGGGTCGCCGGTGGTCGGCGCGACGTCCCCGCGGGGCGGGAAGACGTATTCGATCGAGCGACCGGTCATCAGCTTGATCAGGTCAGCAGTGGGGGTGTCGGCGACCGCCAGGCCCGAGGCGACGGTGCTGCCGTCCTTGAGGACGGTGATCCGGTCGCCGATCTGACGGATCTCGTCGAGCCTGTGGGAGATGTAGACGACCGCCACGCCCTCGGCGGTGAGGTCGCGGATCACCCGGAAGAGGTTGTCGACCTCGCCCTGGTCGAGCACGGCCGACGGCTCGTCGAGGATGAGGAGCCGGGTGTCCTGGGACAGCGCGCGCGCCATGCTGACGATCTGCTGCGCGGCTGGCGAGAGTCGCCCGACCGAGCGGGTGGCCGGGATCTCGGGGTGGCCGAGGCGGGCGAGGAGTGCGCGGGTGCGGCGGTTGGTCTCGCTGGCCTGGCTGAAGCCCCCGCGAGTGAGCTCGTGGCCGAGGAAGATGTTCTCCGCGACGCTCAGGTCGGGGACCAGGTCGAGCTCCTGGTAGATGGTCGAGATGCCGAGATCCATCGCGACCTGCGGGTGGGTGAGCGTGACCGGCTTGCCCTCCCAGCGGATCTCACCCTCGTCGGGCTGGTAGCTGGCGGAGAGCACCTTGATCAGCGTCGACTTGCCGGCGCCGTTCTGGCCGAGCAGGCAGTGCACCTCACCGGCACGCACCTCGAGCTCGACGCCACCGAGGGCGAGGACCCCCGGGAAACGCTTGACGATGCCATGCATCTCGAGCAGGGGCGGAGCGGGCGCGGGGCTGTCGGGCACCGGCACACTGTGGCATGCGTCACCCGCTTTTGTCGACCGCCGATCAGAAGTCTCACCTCTGGCGTGCAAAGTCCGCGCTGTGTCAGACTCAAGTGGTGCGCACCGGCGACCTCTTCGACCTCCTGCGAGACGGCCGCCCGTGGACCCGGGCCGAGCTGGCAGAGGCGACCGGGCTGGCCCGCTCGACGATCACGGCCCGCATCGACACCCTGGTGCAGCTGGGGCTGATCGCTCCGTTCGGCGGCGCCCAGTCCACCGGCGGTCGCCCGCCGGCCCTCTTCGCCCTCAACCCCATGGCCAAGGTCGTCGTGGGCGTGGACATCGGCGCGACGCACGCCCGTGCTGCCCTCACCGACCTCAACGGCACCATCCTCGGCGAGGTCGACGCCCGCCTCCTGGTGGCCGACGGCCCCGAGGTCGTGCTGGCATGGGTCGTCGAGTCCGTCGGAGAGCTCGTCCGCCTCCGGGGCCGCTCCCTCGCCGACCTGGCCGCGATCGGCATCGGGCTGCCCGGCCCGGTCGAGCACTCCAGCGGCCGACCCATCAACCCGCCGATCATGCCCGGGTGGGACCGCTACGACGTCCCCGGACACCTGCAACGCGACCACCCGGTCCCGGTCCTCGTCGACAACGACGTGAACATCATGGCCCTCGGCGAGCGGCGTGCCCACCTGAGCAACGTGGACGACCTCGTCCTGATCAAGGTCGCCACGGGCATCGGGGCCGGCATCGTCTCCGGCGGTCGGCTCCAGCGCGGTGCCCAGGGCACCGCCGGCGACCTCGGCCACGTACGTGTGCCAGGTGCCGCCGACGTGCCGTGCCGGTGCGGCAACACCGGGTGCCTGGAGGCGATCGCCGCCGGGCCCGCGCTCGCCGCGGCCGTCCGGGCACGCGGAGAGGTGGCCGAGGACGGCGGCGACGTCGTCGAGCTCGTCCGTGCCGGGAGCCAGGTCGCGATGGGGGTCGTGCGGCAGGCGGGCCGCGACATCGGTGACGTGGTGGCCACCATGGTCAACCTGATCAATCCGTCCGTCGTGGTGATCGGAGGCCAGATGGCCGGCGCCGGCGAGCACCTCCTTGCCGGCATCCGCGAGTCCGTCTACCAGCGCTCACTGCCCCTCGCGACCGAGCACCTGCGCATCGTCACCTCACGCGCGGGTGGCGAGGCCGCCGTGCTCGGCGCGTCGACCCTCGCCATCGGGCACGTGCTGTCCGCCGACGCGGTCGAGGCCGCGAGCGAGGCGCTCGCCGTCTCCTGAGGAGAGTGCCCGAGGGAGGTTCACGGCGGGAAGAGCCTCGAAGGTGGGCTTGGCGAACCAGTAGCCCTGGAACAGCCTGATCCCCGCCGCCTGGAGCACCGTGAACTCCCCCTCCGTCTCGATGCCCTCGGCCAGCACCGTGATGCCGAGCTGCTCCGCCATGGCGACGATGCCGGAGACGACCGCTCGGCCGGCCGGGTTGGTGTCGATGTCCCGGATGATCTTCATGTCGATCTTCAGCAGGTCGGGCTGGAACTCGACGAGGAGCCCCAGTCCCGCATATCCCGCGCCGAAGTCGTCGATGGCGGTGGTGAAGCCCTGCTTGCGGTAGGCGGTGATGATGTTCGTGAGGTGCTGGGGGTCCAGGACCTCCTCGTCCTCGGTGAACTCGAACATGATCGACGACAGCGGGAAGCCGAAGCGTCTGGCTGCGTTCAACGTCGCACGAAGGCAGGCTTCGGGTTCGTAGACCGCGTTGGGCATGAAGTTGATCGACAGCATCAGGTCCTCCCCGGCGGGGAACAGTCGCGATGCCAGCTCGATCGCCTTGATCCGACAGTCCTGGTCGAAGCGGTAGCGCTGCTCGGGCGAGACCTTCGAGATGACCTCGTGCGCGCCCTCGCCCGAGGTGCCCCGGACCAGCGCCTCGTAGCCCCAGACACGACCCGCCGCGGCGTCGTAGATCGGCTGGAACGCCATGCTGAAGTCGAGATCGAGACGAGAAGACGTGCTGCAGCCGTTGCATGTCATGGTGAAGCCCCCTTGTGCCCTGTGGGCACGACCCTACGGCGAAAGATCTGGCCTGGGGCGTGTTTCACGGCATCGCTCGAGCGCTGCTCCGTGACCTGGCGAGGTGGTGCGCGGTGGCACCGGCCCCCGCTTCCGCGACCTCTCGCGGCGTCCCTGCAGCGACGACGAGACCGCCCTCGGCGCCACCACCGGGACCGAGGTCGATGATCCAGTCGGCCGAGTCGACGACGTCGAGGTCGTGCTCCACGACCACCACGGTGTTGCCGGTGTCCACGAGGTCGTGGAGCTGCCGCATCAGCACAGCAGCGTCCGACGCGTGCAGCCCGGTGGTCGGCTCGTCGAGCAGGTAGAGCCCGTGTCCGCGGTGCGCGCGCTGCAGCTCGCTGGCGAGCTTGATGCGCTGCGCCTCCCCACCGCTGACCTCCATCGCGGTCTGTCCCAGCCGCAGGTAGCCCAGGCGTACGTCGTGCAGCGCGCGCAGCCGACGCGAGATGGTCGCGACGTCCTCGAACACCTCGAGCGCATCGTCGACCGACATCGCCAGCACGTCCGCGATCGTGTGCCCGCGCAGCGTCACCTCCAGCGTCTCGTCGTTGTACCTCGCACCGTGGCACGCCGAGCAGGGGGTGCTCACCCCGGGCAGGAACAGCAGCTCGACGTTCTGCACGCCCTCGCCCCGGCACACCTCGCAACGCCCACCGGCGACGTTGGAGGAGAACCGTCCGGCGCCGTAGCCACGACTGCGGGCCTCGGGAGTGTCTGCGAACAGTCGGCGCACGGTGTCGAAGAGGCCGACGTAGGTCGCCACGTTGGAGCGCGGCGTACGACCGATCGGTCGCTGGTCCACCACGACCAGCCGGTCGAACGCGTCGAGACCGACGAGCTCGCCGAGCGCGCCCGCGGTCTCAGCGGCCGGCTGGCCCAGGTGGCGCCGCACCGCCTCACCCAGGACGTCGATGAGGAGCGTCGACTTGCCGGCGCCGGACACCCCCGTGATCGCGGTGAGACCGCCGACGGGCAGGCGCAGCTCCAGCTGCTGCAGGTTGTGCACCGCGACGCCGCTCATCCTCACCCAGGCGCCCGGTGTCCGCGACGCGGCCTCCGGACGGGGCGCGCGACCGAACAGATGACGGCTGGTCGGCGACTCGGCGACGGCCTCCAGCCCTGCCAGCGGTCCGCTGTAGACGATCCGACCG
The DNA here is from genome assembly GCA_963806925.1 of uncultured Actinomycetota bacterium. Lineage (GTDB taxonomy): Bacteria > Actinomycetota > Actinomycetes > Propionibacteriales > Nocardioidaceae > Nocardioides. Next base: position 86,770 of record CAWEAI010000006.1, read on the forward strand.
CCCTCGGCTCCTGCCCCGGGGCCCACCTCGACGATCCAGTCGGCCCGCCTGATGACATCGAGGTTGTGCTCCACCACGAAGACCGAGTTGCCGGCTGCCTTGAGCTGTTCCAACACGTCGAGCAGCGGCTCGGTCTCCGCCGGGTGCAGGCCCGCCGACGGCTCGTCGAGCACGTAGGCCACTCCGAACAGGCCGGCCCGCAGCTGCGTGGCGATCCTCAGGCGCTGGGCCTCCCCCGAGGACAGGGTGGTCGAGCTCCGGCGCAGGGAGAGGTAGCCGACGCCCAGGCGCAGGAGCACCTCCAGCCGCGTCACCAGGTCCAGGCTCAGCCGGGAGGCGACGTCGTCCCCGACGCTGTCGGGACGCAGGTGCTCGGTCAGCTCCGTCAACGTCATCGCGCCGAGCTCGGCGATCGATCGCCCGCCGAAGGTCACGGCGAGGGCCTCCGGCCGCAGCCCGGCGCCACCGCAGGTCGCACACGGCGAGGTCCGCATGAACGCGAGCATCGCCTCGCGCGACTTCTGGCTGCCGGACGTGGTGAGGACCTGCTGGACGTGCGACCGGGCGCTCCTGAACGTGCCCATGTAGTCACGGCCGCCCCCGCCGTCCTTGTCCTTGGGCCGGATCAGGACCGAGGGCCGCTCGTCGGTGAAGAGCAGCCACGTCCGGTCCTTGCGGGCCAGGTCGCGCCACGGGATGTCGACGTCGATGCCCAGGTTCTTGGTGACCCGCCGCAGGTTGTGACCCTGCCAGGCACCCGGCCACGCCGCGATCGCGCCCTCACGGATCGTGAGGGACACGTCCGGGACGAGCAGGTCCTCGGCGACGTCGTGCACCACCCCCAACCCGTCGCAGGCCGGGCACGCCCCGGCGACCGTGTTGGGGGAGAAGACGTCTGCCGCCAGGTGCGGCGCTCCCTCGGGATAGGTGCCGGCTCTCGACAGCAGCATCCGCAGCAGGTTGGACAGCGTGGTGATCGTGCCCACCGTCGAGCGGCTGCTGACGCCTCCACGCTGCTGGCGCAACGCGACCGCCGGCGGCAGCCCGGTGATCCCCTGCACGTGAGGGGTGTCGATCTGCTGCAGCAGTCGTCTGGCGTAGGGCGCGACCGACTCGAAGTAGCGACGCTGCGCCTCGGCATAGATCGTGTCGAACGCCAGGGACGACTTCCCCGAGCCCGACACCCCGGTGAAGACCACGATCGCGTTGCGAGGCACGTCGACGTCGACGTCGCGCAGGTTGTGCTCGGAAGCCGCGCGTACGCGTACGAAAGGATCCGTCTCAGCGCTGTTCACTGGTGCTGGGTCGGGCCTAGCAGGGGGTTTCGTACGCCGCGGGGGTGAGGTCGGCACCGCCCCGGGTCTTCGCGCCCGCGCCTTCGGGCCAGGCGCGCACCCAGTCGACCAGGGCTCGGCCCCCGCCCAGCTGCGGGCTCACCGGCTCGGTGCTGATGCGCACCGTCATCGGCAGGCCCGAGATCGCGGCGCGGTCGGTCACCTTGCCGACGGCCCTGCCGTCGACGAACCAGGTGATCTTGGTGCGGGTGACCTCGACGGCGTAGGCATGGAACGCGTTGTTGGCGCTCACACCCGGCACCTGACGCGTCCAGCTCCGCCCGGAGCCGGACAGCACACCGATCTGGGGTTGGGGGGAGCCCGGCGAGAGCCGGAACACCGTGATGTCCTGGTCACCGCATCGCGCCGCGGCGGGGTCGGTGGGGACGAGCTCGACGCTGAGCGAGAATCCGGACCCGTCGGTGCCGGCCCCCAGCGGCAGCACGCGCGTCTCCCAGCGACCGTAGGCCTGGGCACTCCCGGACAGCTGGGCCGCAGTCGTGCCCGTCGAGCCGCGAGCCTCGTCACCGCCGGTGTCCAGCTGCAGCGCACCGTTGTAGAGGGCCGCGCGACCCGTGCCGGAGGAGATGTCCGCCCATCGCCCGCGCGGCACGGTCGCGACCCCGGGCTTGCTCGTCAGGGACTCGCCGTACTCCCAGTCGAAGTCGAACCGTGCGGGACCCCAGCGCAGGTTGCGGCTCGCGGTCGCCTGCGGCGGTGCGGTCGACCGTTCCGTCACCTCGACCAGCTGCCCGCGCGCCGGGGCAGCCGGGGTGCGGAGCTCGTACGTCGACGTCCTGGGCGCCGAGGCGAGCACACTCACATACTCGGGGAAGGAGGGGAACCAGCCGACCTGGTCCCCGTTGCCCGTCCAGTCCCCGGCGACCGCGCGGTACACCTCCTCACCGGCACCGGCGGGCGTGATCGTCCAGGATGCGGCGCCCGATGCGTCGAGCTGGCCGTCCGCGACCGCGGCCCAGCGGCTGCCGTCGACTCGACGCTGCAGGGCGACGGGCCGGCCGGTCAGCGACGGGAGCGACAACGACTGGGCCCGCAACGTCATCGGGGTGCCGACCAGCGCTTCCCCCTCGCCGAGACGGTCGTCACCCCCGGTCACGGTGAGGCTCAGCTGCTGGTGCAGGACGTGGGAGACGAACATCGGCGTCGCACGCGAGCCGGAGACGACCCGCAGCGCGATGCCGTACATGGCCGGGGCCGGCATCCGCAGGGTGAACCTTCCCGAGGCGGTCGTGCGCCCCGTCGTGCCGGCGATGTCGCGCCACACGTCGCCGGGGCGAAGCATGTTGCTCTGGATGTGGACCGTGCGCCTGCCGGGGCCGAAGCTGCCCCTCAGGGTGAGCTGCTGCCCGGCAGTGTAGGCACCGTCTCCGGGACTGACCGAGAGCGTGGGCGCTCGTAGCGACACGGCGTCGGCCGTCGTCGCGACTCCGGCCAGCGCCAGCAGTGCGGTGAGGGTGAGGCAGAGGAATCGGCTCATCGGTGACCCATCGTGACGGTCGGCTCGGGGCCCGCGCACCGTACCGCGGCTGCCCGGGCGTCACACGCGAACTTTGCGAAAGCGCTGCCACCCGATCCGCGAACACCTACCGTGAGGAAGAGATTCGCACGGGCGCGGGTCTGTCCCTGACGTGAAGGATCACACCATGCTCAGCGTTCCCATGCTCTCTCCGGCGATGTCCTTCGACGACGCGGCGCTCGACGTGCTGAGCTATCTGCGCGAGGCCCTTCCGCTGGCGTTCTGGTCGGTGACCCGGGTGGAGAACGACCGGCAGACCTACCTCTACCTCGACTCCGACAACGGCTACGGCCTGGCCCAGGGCGAGTCCCACCCGTGGCAGGACAGCTTCTGCATCCACATGGCGGCGGGAACCGGGCCGGGTGTGGCTCCTGATGCCCAGGCCGTCCCGGTCTACGCCGCCGCCGGGGTCAACGCCGCTGCCACGATCGGGTCGTACGCCGGGGCACCCGTCCGCGAGCCCGACGGGACGCTGTTCGGAGCGATCTGCGGCATCGACCCCCACATCCGCACCGAGGACCCCGCCTTCGTGGCGGCCGGCCCGATCCTGCAGCTGCTGGGCCAGCTCCTCACGATGGTCCTGGCGGCCAACCGGGAGCGCGACCTCTCCGCCACGGAGATCGCGGCTGCGCGACGTGACGCCGAGACCGACATCCTGACGGGCCTGACCAATCGACGTGGGTGGGAACGACTCGTCGCCCATCACAACGAGCGCTTCGCGCGTCTGGGTGACCCGACGGTGGTCGCCATGATCGACCTGGACATGCTCAAGGTCATCAACGACGAGCAGGGCCACGAGGCCGGCGACGACTACATCCGGCGAGCAGGTGCCGTGCTGCGCGCCAGCGTCCGCGAGGGCGACGTCGTCGCACGCCTGGGTGGAGACGAGTTCGGCCTGCTCCTGGTCGACTGCACCGAGGCGATGGCGGAGCACTTCGTGCGCCGCCTCTACGGCGAGCTGGATGCCGCGGGCGTGGCCGGTTCCGTCGGGTGGGCGCCGATCAGTGTCCTGCGTGGGTTCCCCGCCGCCCTCCTGGAGGCTGACGCCGCGATGTACGCCGCGAAGAGCGAGCGTCGAGCCACTCGTCGTCACGTGGCCGCGGCCCTGAGCGCGTAGGGACCCCTCGCGGGGTGGGCGCCGAGGCGACTGACCCTGCTGCCGGGCAGCCGTCAGGTGGCTTCGGCGAGCATGCGCTCGGCGGCCGCCTCCCCCATCCGGATCGCGCCGTCCACGTGCTGGAAGCCGAGGCCGGCCACGTCGCTGCTGCTGAACGACAGCGGACCGACGTCGCTGCGCAGGTGCTTGCCGTAGCGCGTGAGCGAGCCCGTGTCGAAGCTGGTGGCGTAGGCGCCGGCGGTCCACTCGTCGTCCATCCACGGACTCTCGTAGTAGGACACCGGGTCGAGCGCTGCGTCGCCGTAGTAGGCGCGCAGGGACTCCAGCACCCGCTCCCGGCGGTCGTCGGCGGAGAGCTCGAGGACGGCGTCGGCCCGGACGTCGGAGATGAACCCCACGAGGGTGCCGCGGGTCTCACCGTCGATGTCCTCGTTGGTGTTGTCGTAGGCCTCGTGGACCAGGGCGTAGGGACTGAACGCCGTTCCCGACAGGCCGTCCTCGCGCCAGAACGGCGTGGCGTAGGTGGCGTGCACCTTGATGACGAGCCCGAACGACTGGTGCTGGCGCATCTGCGCCTGCATCGCCGGGAGCGCCGGGGAGAAGGTGATCCGCCCGACCAGCGTCGGGGGAACGGCGAGGAGCACGTGGCGGGCGCTGAAGGACGCGGACCCGGTGGTGACGGTGGCACCCTCGGCGTGCCACGAGACGGTGTGCACCGGCGACCCGAGTCGGACGGCCGCGCCGAGGTCGGCGGCGAGGCGCAGCGGGACCTCCTGCAGACCGCCCGCGACGCGGCGGTCGAGGATGTAGTCGGGATCCACCAGGTTGCTGAAGCCCCCAGCGCTGGCGGCCATGAGGACGGCCGTCAGCGCGGAGAACGCATGCGTCGGCTTGGTCAGCATGGCCGCTCCGACGTAGAGCGCGATGTTGTCCCGGGCCTCGTCGTCGTCGGTCTGTCCGGTCAGCCACTGGGCGAACGACATGCTGTCGAGCTCAGCCGCGTCCGGGTGGGTCCACGGCTCCAGCGGGTCCATCAGGGCGGAGAGACGGTTCAGCTCGTCGGTGAGCCGCTCCACCTCTGCCGCGGTGTGGGCCGACACGGGGAACGCGTCACCGGTGAAGGTGCGACGCTCGCCATCGAGGCCGATGTAGACGGACTCTCCGCTGCGGTGGCGCGGATAGGTGGGAAGCCCGAGCTCGTCGAGAAGGCCCAGCAGCGCCGTCTGGTCGGGCGAGACCCACTGACCCCCCACCTCAAGACGTACGCCGTCGACGAGGTCGGTGAGCAGACGACCACCGACTCTCTCGCGTGCCTCCAGCACGACCACGCGCTTGCCGGCAGCGTGCAGCCGCCGGGCCGCAGTCAGGCCGGTGACACCTGCGCCGACGACGACCACGTCGACGTCGCTCGTCGTGGACGACTCGGCCAGTGATGCACTCAAGGGACTCTCCTCGCCCGGACGGCACAGGTTCAGCGGAAACAGAACTCGATTGTCACTGATTCGCCAGAAGCAACCGCAATCGGCGACGGAATCCTGCGTCAGACTGTGAGGCGATCTTGATCACACGTGAGGTCTGGGCGGTGCTCGGCGTCGAGGGACGGGACCGGAGGAAGGTCTCAGTCATGAGGGTAGAGAAGTGGACGACGGTCCCCCAGATAGGGGTTCGCCTCCTGCTGCACGTCGACGACTGCCGGATCGACGGTCGCATAGATGAGTCTGGTGCCGTGCTCGACGGCATCGAGGACAGTGGCATCGGGACCGACGATGCTGCTGCGCCCCACATAGGCGAGGCCGTCCTCGGCTCCGTCGTGGTCGATGTAGGCGACGTAGACCTGGTTCTCCCAGGCGCGAGTCCGCACGAGCTGCTCGGCGACGAAGACGAACGGCTCCATCTGAGCGGTGGGCACCGCGATGAGGTGGGCGCCCGCGAGGGCAGCAGCGCGCACCGTCTCCGGAAACTCGACGTCGTAACAGATCATCGTCGCGACTCGCACGTCCCGGAACTCCGTCAGCGCGTAGAGATCGTCGCCGGCGATGAACTGGCGGCGGTCGAGCTCACCGAACAGGTGCGCCTTGCGGTAACAGCTGCGAAGGACACCGTCATCGTCGATGAAGTAGGCGGCGTTGTGGATCCCGTGTCCGGTGGCCTCCGGCGCGCCGAGCACGATGGCGATGCCCAGTCGCGCCGCCAGCGCCTGGACCGGACCGACGAAGTCGACGGCGGCAAGCCGTGGCAGCTCATCCCCGACGGCATAACCGGTGACAAACATCTCCGGGGTGATGAGCAGCTCGGCGCCCTGACCGGCCGCCTCGGCCGCAGCGGCCTCGAGCTCGCGGAGGTTGGCGCCGATGTCGCCGAGCGTGCCGGCAGTCTGCAGTCCTGCGATCTTGAGTGGCATGGTCCCCTGCTGGACGGAGTCGGACAGGACGTCGTGGCTGGCACCGACGCCCTCCAGTGTGACACCCGAGCCACCAGTCCCTACACGAGACGGTGGCGGGGCGGTAGCGTCCGGCACGTGATCGAACTCGGCCACGCCGCACGCATGACCCAGGCAGCGATCGACCGCGCCACGGCGCTGGGCGCGCTGGTCTCGGCCGCGGTCGTCGATCAGGGCGGCCACCTGGTCCACTTCCAACGCATGGACGGGGCGGAGATCGCCGGCCCCACCCTCGCGATCGACAAGGCGTTCACCGCAGTGGCTCACCGGATCTCCACCGCCGAGCTCGGCCCCCTCACGACACCGGGTGGCGCCCTCCAGGGCATGCACGCCAACGGCGGCGGAAGGTACGTCGTCTTCGCCGGCGGACTGCCCTGCTGGTCGGCCGGCGAGCAACCGTCGGTCGTGGCAGGGATCGGTGTCAGCGGTGGGAGCGCCGACCAGGACGCCTCGTGCGCGCAGGCGGCCCTGGACGTCTTCGCCGAGGCGGTGTGGCGTTGACCGAGCGGCCCGTGGGGCGAGTGAGGTTCATGGACCAGCAACGGGTCAACCTCGACGGCTTCGCGCACGAGGACGTCGAGCTGGGGCTGGTGGCGATGTCCAGCCCCTACGACCCGGCTCCGTCCCTGGAGGTCCGTGACGGTCGAGTCGTGCAGATGGACGGGCGAGACGTCGAGGACTTCGACACCCTCGACGCTCTCATCGCCACTCATGGGCTCGACCTGTCGGTCGCCGCCGAGGCGATGGGGCTGGAGGACGTGGCGCTCGCTCGCCTCTTCGTGGATCCGGGTGTCCCCCGCAGCGAGGTGGTCCGACTCGTGGCTGGCACGACACCGGCGAAGCTCGCCCGTGTCGTGGCGCTCCTGCGACCGGCGGAGCTCACCATGGCCATGACGAAGCTACGGGCCCGCCGGACCCCCAGCAACCAGGCCCATGTCACCAACCGCCTGGACGACCCACTGCTGCTCGCCGCTGACGCGGCCACTGCAGCCGCGTTCGGTTTCCGCGAGATCGAGACGACCGTGCCGGTGCTCGGCGACGCCCCGTCCAACGCGGTGGCGGTGACGGTGGGTGCCGCTGTCGCATCTGCGGGCGTGCTCGTGCAGTGCTCGGTGGAGGAGGCCATGGAGCTCGAGATGGGCATCCGTGGGCTGGTGTCCTACGCCGAGACCGTCAGCCTCTACGGCACCGAGTCGGTGTTCGTGGACGGCGACGACACGCCTTACAGCAAGGCGATCCTGGCCGCGGCCTACGCCAGCCGAGGCGTGAAGATGAGGGTGTCCTCGGGCGCCGGCGCCGAGGTCCTGATGGGCGGCGCGGAGAAGTGCTCGATGCTCTACCTGGAGTCGAGGTGCGTGTCGCTTGCGCGTGCCCTCGGCGTTCAAGGTGTGCAGAACGGAGGCATCGACGGCGCCAGCGTCGCCGGCTCGGTCCCTGGTGGGGTGCGTGAGCTGATGGCGGAGAACGTCATGGTGATGGCCCGCAACCTCGAGGCCTGCACCGGCAACGACGCACTCATGTCCGAGTCCGACGTGCGACGCACCTCTCGGACCCTCCCCATCCTGCTCGCCGGGAGTGACTTCGTGTGCAGCGGGTTCGGCAGCATCCAGCGCTACGACAACATGTTCGGCCCCTCTCAGTGGAATGCCGAGGACATCGACGACTGGCTGGCCATGCAGCGCGACTGGGGGGTGGACGGCGGGTTGCGCACGGCGTCCCCGGACACGATCGGCCGACTCCGGCGCGAGGCTGCCGAAGCGTGCCGAGACGTCTACCGCTGGTTGGGGCTGGCGGACTTCTCGGACGAGCACGTCGACCTGGCCGTGGACGCGGTCGGTTCGAAGGACCTGGGCGACCCCGATCCGATGGTGGTGCTCGGCGCCGCACACACGATCCGCAGCTCGCGCATCGGCTCACTGGAGGTGGCCGGCGCGCTCCACGAGTGCGGCTATGACGTCGCTGCGGGCCGGGTCCTGGAGATGCTGGCGGCGCGCGTGCATGGCGACCACCTGCAGACGGCCGCGATCTTCGACGAGTCGATGAACGTGCTGAGTCTCGTCACCGACCCCAACGACTACGCCGGCCCCGGGACCGGCTACGAGCCCAGCCCCGCACGGCAGGTGGAGATCGACTCGATCCGGCAGGCACGCGGGGTCGAGGACCTCCGGGCGGACCAGGCGGAGTGCGTCAGTGACGTGCTCCACCCCGTCGGCGAGGCAGCGCAGGGCAGCGATCCACGCGAGGTGGTCATCGGGGTCTCCCCCGGCGTCGGACGCACCGTGTGGCGGACCCTCTCCGGAATGCTGGTGGTCGACGTGTTGCGCGAGCTTCTCGCCGGTCTGGAGGAGGAGGGCTGCCAGGCGCGGGTGGTCCGCATCAACGCCACCCTGGACCTCGGGATGGTGGGACTCACCGCCGCCAGGCTGTCGGGCTCCGGCATCGGGATCGGCCTGCAGGGCAAGGGCACCGCTCTGATCCACCGGCGCGACCTGCCGCCACTGGCCAACCTCGAGCTCTACAGCATGGCTCCGGTCATCACCTCTGACCTCTACCGGTTGCTGGGCACCAACGCCGCACGGCACGCCAAGGGCGCGACTCCCGTCCCAGCGCGCAACCCGTACACCGACGAGGCGATCGAGGCGCGCTACCACACGAGTGTCATCTCGCTGATCGCCCTGGAGCGCCGCTGTGTGGACCTGACGTGCGGCAACGAAGAGCTGGCGGTGACCTGGTGACCAAGGCCTTCTCCGGCCGGGACTCCGACCAGCTGGACCTCGACCGCCTCTCGGCCGACGAGCTCGGCGCCGACGACGTACGGATCCACCCCGACACGCTGCGGGCCCAGGCCGCGGTGGCCGAGCAGCACTCCAATCCACAGCTCGCGGCGAACTTCGCCCGCGCCGCCGAGCTCGCGCTGCTCTCGGAGGAGGAGGTGCTCGCCCTGTATGAGTCGTTGCGACCCAGACGGGCGACGGGCGCTGATCTTGCCGCCCTGGCCGAGCGTCTGGAGTCAGTACCTGCTCCACTGTGTGCGGAACTCGTGCGGGAGGCGGCGGCGGTGTACGCGCGCCGGGGACTGCTGGCGTGACGATCGCGGCCGGCATCGACGTCGGCAACGCCACGACCGAGGTCGTGCTTGCTCGGGTGACGCGTGACGGGGTCGAGGTGCTGGGGGCCGACCGGGCACCCACGCGTCGCGCCAAGGGGACGCCGGAGAGCCTCGCCGGTGCGGTCGGCCTCGTCCGACGGCTCGAGCGCCGCACGGGTCATCGCGTCGCCCGGGCGGTGGCCACGCCGTTGCGGCCGGTCGAGACGGCCACCGGATCGATGCGGGAGGAGCATCCACCGACGGGGCGCCTCCGCGCGGTGGTGACGGACGCCCCCACCGCAGGAGGATCGGGATTCGCCTCCGGCAGGCCCGTGCTTTTCGGCTCCCCTGCGAGCGGCGACGACCCGGTCGTCGTGGTGGTGCCGCGTGGTGCGCGCTACCAGGAGGTCGCCGAGACGCTCGCGTCCCTCGCCGGGAGCGGCCGACTCGCGGCCATCCTCATGGCGGATGACGAGGCGGTGCTGGTGGCCAACCGGTTGCCGACCGGCATCCCGGTCATGGACGGGGTGTCGCCCGAGGCAGTGCTCTCCTCGGCCCTGGTGGCGGTGGAGGTGCGTGCGGACGGACGTCCCCTGCAGGTGCTCACAGACCCTCTCAAGGTGGTTGCCGCGCTGGGGCTCGCCGCCGAGGAGGTCGCCGGTGCTGCTGCGCTGGCTGCGCACCTCGTCGACGCCCGCAACGCGGTCGTCGTGCTGGACGCACGGCCTCCTCAGCGGCCCACGACACCGGCAGGGTGGATCGAGGTGGCAGGGTCGCGGTTGCCGTTCCTCGCCGGTCACGAGGCCGTGCGGGCGGGACGGGTGGGTGCGGCGGACGCCTACGCCCTGCCACCGGAGCTGGTGGCTCGCACCGTCGACGACCTCTGGACCGTCGACCTGGGTGCGGTCACTGCTGCAGTGCTGTCCCGGCGCTCCGCGGCCTCGGCGCGTCCGGTCGCGGTGGCGGCGATGCACGCAGAGACCGGATGGACCGACCCGTCGGGGTCGTTGGCCAGGCTCCTCGGACTCCCCGTCGAGACGGCGTCGTCCGAGGCCTCCGCTGCTCGAGCCGGTGCGTTGTCGACGCCTGCGGCGTCGACTGACGCCGTGGTGGTGGACCTGGGCGCCGGCACCATCGATGTGGTCTCCGCGGACGGGGCGGTCGTCGCTGCCGGCTCGGGAGACTTGCTCACGGCATGCGTCGCGTCCCTCACGGGTAGCTCGAGGGCGGCTGCCGAGTGGGTCAAGCGCGGCCCGGCCCACCGGGTGGAGGCCCCGCAGATCCTGCTCGCGGAGGATGGTGGCCGAGGCTTCCTCGATCGTCCGGCGCCTCCGGAGACGATCGGGTCACTCGTCGTCCACGGCCCCGCCGGGATGCTGGCCTTCACCCGCGCGATGGCCCCCGGGGAGTGGCGTGCGCTGCGGCTGCGGCTCAAGGAGGAGCTGATCGGTGGCAATGTCGTGCGAGCCCTGCGCTCCCTCGACGCAACACCGAGGACGGTCGTGGTGGTCGGCGGCTGTGCGGGCGACGACGAGGTGCTCGCGGCGCTCACCGGAGCACTGCCGATGGGTACGGCGGTCGGTCGTGGCGTCGTCGCGGGCACCCTCGGGCACCGGTACGCGGTGGCCCACGGGCTCCTGCAGACACTGGCCTCGACGTCGTAGGCGGGCTAGACGTGCGGGATCGGCAGGTCGACGCAGAACCGTGCGAGGAAGCCGTCGACCAGCGCACGAGCCGCAGCGCGGGCGTCTGCCTCGCGGCCCACCGCGGTCCCCACCAGCTCCGCGCTCGATGCCCCCGCCCTGGCAGCCATCATCGGTAACCTGCGCAGCCACTCCTCCAGGACCGTGGGACGCACCTCGGGGTGGAACTGCACGCCCAGCGCTCCGGGCACCTCGAAGGCCTGGACCCCGCACCCGTTGGCAGCCAGGAGTCGCGCGTGCGACGGAAGGTCGATCACGTCGCTGTGGAACGCCCACCACGGACCTGGGGGCACCAGCTGCTCGTCGGTGGTCTCGACGTCCACGAGCCCCACCTCCGGCTCCGCCGCGACGCTCACGCGACCGCCGTACGTGTGCGCCAGCACCTGAGCGCCGTAGCAGAGCCCGAGCACCGGCACCGCCAGCTCGCCGGCTGAACGCACCAGTGCACACTCCGCCTCGAGGACCTCCGGGTGGACGGGGTGCGCCACCGACCACTCGGACCCGAGCAGGAGGACCGCGGAGGTCCCGGTCGGTACCGCGCTCGGGAGGCCGGCCTCGCGCCAGGCCTGCGACAACGCCAGACCACGCTCCACCAGACGTTCACCGACGTATCCAGCGTCGGGATCGCTGGAGTTGGCGACCACCAGCACCGAGTGAGGGGCGTTCACCTCTGCGCCCACGTCCGCAGCGAGACGACCCTCGAGGGCTCCCGATCGTCACGGACGGTGGCCGGGGTCCGCACCGTGATCGTCGTCCGGTCGGCCCTGAAGAGGTCGTGCGAGTACTCGAAGACCACTCCGTCCGTGTCCCGGGTCGTCCGGCGGATCGAGAGCAGGGGGGCGCCTTCGTCCGTGGCGAGGATGGACGCCTCGTCGGCATTCGCGCGGGAGACCTCGATGCGTTCCTCCGCCTCCCCGGGCGCCGTGTCGTAGTGCTCTGCGAGCAGGTCGTAGAGGGAACCGCCCAGAGGGAGCTCCAGCAGTCTGGGAAAGCGTTCGGTGGGCAGCCGTACGTGCTCGAGCGAGATCGGGCTGCCATCGGCGAGGCGGATCCGAACGACGTCCACGACGAAGGACTTCGCGCCCAGTCCCAGTGCCGCCGCGGTCTCCTCGTCAGCAGCGACCAGACCGGTGCTGAGGATCCTCGATCCCGACGTCATCCCCTGGGCCCGCAGCAGCGCGGGGACACCGACGACCTTCGAGAGGTCCCGCTCCACCTTGCGCCCACGCACGAAGGTGCCACCCCCACGTCCGGGGACCCTGCGCACCTCACCCGCGGACTCCAGCACCGCGAGCGCCTGCCGCACGGTCGAGCGACTGACCCCGAGCTGGGTGGCCAGGTCCCGTTCTGCGGCAAGTCGCTCACCCGGGCGGAGCGAACCCTCCTCGATCTGGCTCAGGAGCAGGCGGCGCACGCGCTCACCCGCACGGCCGATCCTCGTCACGACGTCCTCCGGCACGGCTCAGATGCCCTCCAGCGCCGCCGGGCTCTCCGGGAGCACCTGCCCGCCGTCGACCACCAGCGTCTGGCCGGTGATGTAGCCCGCCTCGTCGCTGGCGAAGAAGAGGGCAGCATGGCCGATGTCCTCGACCGTGCCGAGTCGGTGCTGGGGGATCGTGGCCTCCATGCCGCGAATGTAGTCCTCACCCATCTCGTCGAGGCCCTCGGTCGCGATGTTCCCGGGCAGCACCGCGTTGACGGTCACCCGCTGGGGTGCGAGCTCGATCGCCGCGGTCCGCAGGAAGCCGAGCTGGGCTGCCTTGCTGGCTCCGTAGTGTGACCACCCGGGATAGCCGGTGATGGGCCCGGTGATCGACGAGGTGACGACCACACGTCCCCGTCCGCTGGCCTCGAGCGCGGGCAGGCAGGCCTGGACGGCGAAGATCGTGCCCTTGAGGTTGCAGGCGAGGACCGCGTCGACGTCGTCCTCGGTCATCTCCGCCAGGGACTTCTCGGGGAAGACACCCGCGTTCGCGCACAGGACGTCGATCCCTCCGAACCGCTCGACGGCAACCGCTGCCAGTCGGCGGCAGTCGTCGACCCTGGCCACGTCGGCGACCACCGACTCGATGCGTCCCGGTCCCTGGCTCGAGAGCTCTTCGACGGCCGTACGCAGCGTCGTCTCGTCGCGTGCGGCGATCAGCACGTTCGCCCCGTGCTGCGCGAAGACCCGCGCGATGCCCTTGCCGATGCCTTTGCTGCCGCCGGTGACGATCACCGAACGACCTTCCACAGTGGTGAACATCTGCTCCTCCTCGTTGTCGGTGCGGCCTCACCCGAAGCGGGCGAGGTACCCCTCGGCCAGCTCACAGCTGCCCGCGGTGAAGTCAGCGCCCATCTCCTGTGCGAGCTGGGTCCCGGTGTGCGAGCCGATCCAGGCCACCAGCAGCAGACGTCGCATCATCACGAACGTCGCCAGCTCGGCCTCGTCCTCCGCCGGCAGCGTGCGTACGCTCCGGTAGCCCTGCACCCACGCGTCCGCCAGCTCGGGAATGCGCGGGTCGTGCTCGAAGAAGCTCACGGCGGCACCGAAGTCGTAGAGGAACCAGCCCCAGCCGCAGTCGTCGAAGTCGATGACATAGGTCCTCTCCCCGTCCTGCAGGAGGTTGGCCAGCCGGAGATCCGCGTGGACCAGACCGAACCGGTCCGCGCCGGCACCGAACCGCGCCAGCCGCCGTTCGAGGGTCGCGTCCAACCGACCAAGGACCTCGGACTCGTCCGGGCCGACCGCCATGCCGTCCTGCCAGCGACCCCAGCGCGGGTCGCGGCCGAAGGCCGCGTCGTGGTCCCACGAGAACCGCGTGAACGACGAGGGCCGGCGCCAGTGCAGGGCGTGCTCGTGCATCCGCGCCGTGATCGCGCCGAGCAGCTCGAAGGACGGGGTGAGTCCCTCGCTGCTGGGCTCGGGCTCAGCTCCCGGCAGGAACTCGAAGTGCACGACGTGGCGCGGATCGCGATGTCCGGCCTCCTTCAGCGCCAGCACCCGTCGCCCGTCGACGGCCCTGAGGACCTGCGGGGTCCTGATGCCGGTGTCGTCTCGCAGGGCGTCGACCCAGGCGAGCTCGGACAGGATGGCGCCCTCGTCGTGGTAGCCGTGCCGGTGGACGCGCAGGACCGTTCGCTGTCCGGTCGCTGGGTCGTCGACTGCGAAGGTCGCGTTCTCGGACACGTTCAGCAGGGTGAGCTGCGCGTCCGGTCCGACGCCGTACTCGGCCAGAGCGCGGCGCGCCACCGACTCGAGCCGATCGGCGACGGCGTCGTCGGACAGGTCGTGTGACTGGCCGCTCACGGGTCCACCCTCACCACGCACGTCACTGTTCGCGTCCCTCGATGCCACTGAGCACCCGTTCGATCGCTTCCCGTGCCCGCACCACGTCGGCGGTGGTGCCGCTCAGGTAGAGCCGGCCCGCAGCACCGATCATCGACACGTCCACCAGCGTCACGCCGGGCGAGACCTTCTCCGCCTCGTTGGCGGCGACCGTGGCGAAGAGCGCGGGCGTCATCTCACACACCAGCAGTGTCTCGCCGGGCATCAGCATCGACGCCTGCCGATTGCGGTTGATGATCACCGCATGCTGGTCGGTGACGTCCTCGATGACGTCGGTGTAGAGCACCCGCGGCTTGAGCTGGTCCTGCGGAGATGCGTCGAGCCCCGCCAGGATGGCCAGCCCGGCCTGCTGTACGTCGTCGAGGACCGACCCGTGCACCTCGAGGACGCCGAACTGCCGCTCGACGAAGAGGATGCCCGGCTCCACCGCCGGCACGGCGCGCAGCGCGAGGTCGATGACCCGTTCGATCGCGAGGCCCGGGGCCACCTCGACGATCAGCGAGTGCTGACCTTCGAACGGAGGATAGCCGCGAGCCCTCGTCGGAGTACTCATGTAGGCCGCGAACTGGCGCTGCAGGTCCTCCACGAGCAGGTAGACCCGCAGCTCGGTCACGCCGAGGCCTCGGAACCGGTGCTGAAGTGCTTGTTGAGCTCGGCGTGCGGCCGCGGGATCACGTGGACGGAGACGAGCTCGCCCACCTGTCCCGCCGTCTCTGCTCCCGCTTCGGTGGCGGCCTTGACCGCACCCACGTCGCCGACGATCGTGACGGCCATCAGGCCGGCGCCGACCTGTTCACGTCCCACGATCGTGACGTTGGCGGCCTTGACCATCGCGTCCGCGGCCGCGAGGCCTGCCACGTAGCCCTTGGTCTCGATCATGCCGATCGCCTGGTTTGCCATGGTGTTCTCTCTTTCCTCAGTCGACGGTCTCGTCGATGGAACCGATGACCAGCGCATCCACGGGCGGGTGCGGTGGGGGGAAGTAGGCGGCGGCCACGGAACCCGTGGCGACGAGGACACGCTCACCGATGCCGGTGCCGAGCACGTCGAGAGCCACGATCCGGTCGCCACCCTCCATCTCGACCTCCAGGAGGGCCCCCTGGGGTAGGCCGTCCACCTTCTTGGTCGACCACACGCTGCCGACCACCGTTGCCTTGAGCATCAGCTCTCCTTCTCGATCTGGACACCCAGGACGCGAGCCTTGTCCCGGGCCAGGGGGGTCAGCACTGCCTTCGGTCCGACCACGAGTCGGACCCCGTCGGCCGCAGCCCTGACGACCATGCGTTCGGTGACCGCCCCACGGTCGACCCTCAGGATCCCGGCGCTGGTGCCGGAGGGACCCGGCCCCTCGCCGCGACCTGCGCCGAGGCCACCCGCGGCCAGCCGGAAGCCGTGCCGGCCGTCGCGCAGCGCGGCGCGCTTGCCCGGGTCCTCGCACAGCGCGGCCAGCCGGCGGATCAGTGCATCGAGGTCGCCGTCGTTGCGCAGCGTCACGGGCTCCCACGACTCGTTGCCCCCGGGAGTCCCACCTCGCACGAGCTCGGCGGGAAGGACGTCGCGGAGCACGGCGCGGACCGCCGCGCGGAGCTCGTCCGAGCTGAGGGTCGCCGGGGTCCGGTGGGAGCCGCTCATGCGCGCGCCAGCGCTTGCTCTGCGGCCTCGGCGGCTGCGCGTACGTCGGCTTCGTCGCCGGTGAGGTAGACCCGCCCGGTCGCTCCGATCATCCGGTAGTCGACGACCTTGATGTCCGCGGCCTTCTCGGCCTCGTTGGTCGCGAGGATCGCGTACGACGCCGGCTGCATCTCCAGGACGAACAGGGACTCACCGCTCAGGGCCATCGAGCCCAGCTTGTTGCGGTTGATGAGGAACGCGTGCTGGGCGTCGAGCCTGGACACGATCCGCGACGCCAGGACAGTCGGCCGGGTGGCGTCGGCCGCCGAGACGCCGAGTGCCTCGAGCACCGCGGAACTGGCCGACCTCACGGCCTCGATCGAGCGCGAGTGGATCTCCAGGTAACCGAACTGGCGCTCCACCACCAGGATCCCCGCGCGGACGTCGGTGTTCTTCAACGCCACGTCGGTCAGCGGTTCGATGTCGAGCCCCGGCGCCACCTCGATGATCTGGGCAGCCATGTCGGCACGCGGCAGCGATCCCTTCACCCACGTGCCGAGGTAGCACATCGTCTGGGGTTGGAGCTGGTCCAAGAAGATGAAGGACCTGAGCTCTGCCTGGGCCATGTCGGGTCAGCTCCTGATGATCGACTGGAGCTCCTCGATGATGAGACGGCGGAGCTCGTCACGGAGCCCGATCGTGTCGTCATCGGGAGAGGTGGACGTGGTCGCGAACTGCGAGGCCGAGGTCCGCGACGGGTCGTCGACCGGGACCAGGTTGCTGGCGACCGGGTAGGCCGGCACCGCGACGCGGGGTGCGGCCAGCGGGGTGAGCCCCTCGAACGAGGGCATCACCTCGGACGGGTCGCTGCTGTAGGCGATCCGGGCGTAGTCGACCAGGTGCTTGGGTTGGAGGTTCTCCCCCAGTGAGCTGCGCCCCGCGAACCCGGTGCCGATCGTCATGCTGGGGGCGAGATCGGTGTCGAACCCGGCGCTGCCGGCGCTGCCGCCCTCGTTGACCGCTACCCGCAGGACATCCACCGCCGCCGCATAATCCATCACCGTGCGCGGGTCCGTGCTGTGGATGACCGCCGAGTGGCCGGCGCCGCCGATCCGCAGCACCGCCGCCGCCGCACGGATCCCGCGCTGCGCCGTGGGCACGCGGACGACACCGAGGACCGGGCAGAGCTTCTCGTGGGCCAGTGGCTCCTCGTCCAGGACCAGGTCGAACGGTGCGACGAGGATGCGCGTGCCCGCCGGCACACGGACCCCGGCCTTCCCGGCGATCGTGGCTGCGTCCGCGCCCACCAGTGAGGTGTCGAAGCGACCCTCCGGGAACACCGTGTCCCGCACGGAGTCGACGTCCGCGCCGGACAGGAGGTGAGCCCCGTGGCGCGACATCATCGCGAGGAACCCGTCAGCAACGGACTCCTCGACGATGAGGACGCTCTCGTTCGTGCAGAGCAGCGAGTTGTCGAAGGCCTTGCTGTCGACGAGCTTCCTGGCCGCCCTCGCCAGGTCGGCGGTGGCATCGACCAGGACTGGCACGTTCCCGGGGCCGACGCCGATCGCGGGGTTGCTGGAGGAGTAGGCGGCCCGGACGACCGCACTTCCGCCGGTGGCGAGGATGACGTCGGTGCGCTCGTCGGTCATCAATGCCTCGATCAGCGGCACTGACGGCTCCTCGACGACCTGCACGACCCCGTCCGGGGCGCCTGCCGCGACGGCTGCCTCCGCGAGCATCCGGGCCGCGTCTGCGCAGCACTCCTTGGCGAAGGGGTGCGGGCTGACCACCACGGCGTTGCGCGTCATCAGCGCGAGGATGACCTTGAAGTAGACGGTGGACACCGGGTTGGTCGACGGGGTCAGCGCGAGCACCACACCGGCCGGCCTCGGCAGCTCGAGGAGCTTCCGACCTCCAGGGTCCAGCCTCGGCGAGACGTAGTCGTGGTCGCGATAGGCGTCCAGGATCCCCCGCGAGCACAGCCTGTTCTTGACGACCTTGTCGGCGACCACGCCGAACCCGGTCTCGCGCACGGCCCACTGCGCGTAGTGCTCTGCCCGCTGCTCGGCGACCTGCGTCACCGCCTCCAGGATGCGCATCACCGAAGCGTGGTCGTAGGTCGCGAACGAGCGGGCCGCCCACCGAGCCCGTTCCAGCATCTGCCGCGCTCGCGGCACGCCACGCGGCTCGACTGCAAGCACGTCGGGGCCGTCGCCGGACCGGGCGCTCACGCGACCACCCGCTCGCCGCGGCGTCCGATCCTGCGGACCTCGTCCCACGACCTGCGGATCGCCACCTCGGTGCGGTCCAGCAGCTCCTCACAGAGCTCGGGCGTGAGCAGGATGCCGGGCTTGTACTGCAGCACGCGGGGGTCCAGCGTCGAGAAGATCGCCCAGACGCCGTTGGCGTAGAGGTGCCGCATGACGAACTTCGCTCCCTCCGGGTGGGCGAACTCCAGCCCCATCACGACGCCGTTCTGCCGGATGCCCACGAACCAGTCGGGGAAGTCGGCCTGGATCTCACGCAGCCCGCTGCCGATCAGCTCGCTGATGTAGTGCACCATCGACCGGGTCTCGGGACGGTTGCACACCTCGAGCGTCTTGAGGGCGGCGACGCATCCGAGCTCGGCGCCTCCGAAGGTCGAGATGTGACCGAAGCCGTCCTCGGTCAGCCAGCCGGCCGCCTGCTCGGAGAGCAGCACCGCCGAGATGGGGTACATCCCACCGGAGAGACCCTTGCCGGTGACCAGGATGTCGGGGGTGATGGCGTGCTTGGTGATCCCCCACAGCTCGCCGGTGCGCATCAGCCCGGTCTGGACCTCGTCGGCGATGTAGAGCGCTCCGTGCTGCTCGCAGAGCCGCTTCACGGTCTCCAGGTAGCCGGGGTCCGGAAGCGGGAAGCCGTAGGTCGCAGGGATGGTCTCCATGATCACCGCGGCCACGTCCTGTGCCAGCAGCGCCTGCTCCATGGCTTCGAGGTCGTTGAACGGCACCTGGATGAACTCGTCGGGACGGTCGGAGAGGAACAGCTTGCTGAACCGGTCGTCGCCCGTGCCCACCGCGAGTCCGGTGTGGCCGTGGTAGGCCTTGACGATCGAGACGATCTTGCGTCGCTTCGTGGTGTGCCGCGCGGTCTTGAGCGCGATGTCGATGGCCTCGCCACCGCCGCTGCCGTAGACGACCTTGGTCAGTCCCTGCGGAGCGGTCCGCACCAGCGCTTCGGCGAGAGCCGTGCGCGTGATGGCGGGGAAGTGGTGGTTGCCGATGTCGAAGTGCGACATAGCTGCGGCGACCGCGCTGGAGACCTCCGGGTTGCGGTGCCCCAGGCTGTAGGTACCGCCGTTGAGGTGCACGTCCATCAATCGCTTGCCGGACATGTCGTAGAGGAAGTAGCCCTCACGACGGTCGATCACCAGCGGAACGCCGGTCTCGACCCAGAAGTCGGTCTTGCCCGGGTTCCAGTATTCGCGCGCCTTGGCAAGGACCTCGTCCTTGGACTCGAACGAGATGTCCCCGTAGTCGAACGTCATGGGACTTCCTCCTCGAGCAGCGCGGCGAAAAAATACCGAAGGATACCTTTGATGCGTCAATGGTTTGTAGCACCGTTGTTCCGGCCTGGTCAACAGTCGCGAAGGCGTTCGGGATGACGGAGCCGCGAGCCCTTGTCACAGTCCCGAAGTGCTCTCTATCATCCGACGCAAGCGACTTGGATCACTCAAGGACAACGTTGGGTGGTGGCTCGGGTCCCGTCGCCTTTGGTCCGTTCTGGTTCGTTCCACACGACCCCGGCATGAGGAGACACACGTGTCCACGAGTGACAAGACGTCGAGCAGCGCCCGCGAGTCCGCCGGTGGCCGGCAGGCCACTGGCGACGGTCACCATCACCAGCTGAAGGTCGGAGCCGTCGGTCTGGCCGGCGTGCTCTTCATGGCCGTCGCCAACGCGGCCCCGATCACCGCCATGACCGGGAACGTGCCGATCGCCGTCGGCTACGGCAACGGCCTCGGGGCGCCTGCCGGCTACTTCGTCGCCACGGTCGTGCTGACACTGTTCACGGTCGGCTTCGTGGCGATGGCTCGTCACATCACCACGGCCGGCGCCTTCTACGGGTTCATCACCCACGGGCTGGGCCAGGTGTGGGGGATGGCATCCGGCGCCCTCGCCACCATGGCGTACATCGTCTTCGAAGGCTCGCTGATCGGCATCGTCGCCTACTTCTCCAACTTCGGGCTCGAGCGCTGGTTCGGATGGGACGCCAACTGGCTGGTGCTCGCGCTGATCGGCATCGTCATCGTCGCGGTCTTCGGCTACTTCGACATCAACATCGCTGCTGCCTTCCTCGGCGTCACGCTCATCGCGGAGATCACGCTCCTCGGGTTGATGGCCTTCGCCGTGCTGTTCTCCGGCGGTGGCCCGGACGGGCTCCTCCCGGAGGCGGTCAACCCGCTCAACGCCTTCACGGCGCTGCCGGAGGGTGGCGGCGTCGGTCTGCAGGACATCGCGGCCGGCAGTGCGGCCATCGGCCTGTTCTTCGCGTTCTGGTCGTGGGTGGGCTTCGAGACCACCGCCGTCTACGGCGAGGAGTCACGCAACCCGCGCAAGATCGTTCCCCTGGCGACCCTGCTGGCCGTCGTCGGTCTCGGCACCTTCTACACGTTCGTGTCCTGGATGATGATCGCCGGGAACGGCCGCGAGAAGACCATCGAGATGTCTGCCGCGGGCGACCTGAACGTGTGGGTCGGTCTTGCGGAGGACAAGCTCGGGGGCAGCTTCGTCGGTGACATCTACGTGGGCCTCATCATCGTCGGGTCCTTCGCCTGTGCACTCGCGTTCCACAACGCGGCCTCCCGCTACATCTTCGCCATCAGTCGCGAGCTCCCGGGGGTCAAGAACACGCTCGGACGTACGCACAGCGTCCACCACACCCCCCACATCGCGTCGCTGACCCAGACGGGCATCACGGTGGTGCTCACGCTCGGGTTCTACTTCCTGGCCAGCGAGGGGTCAGACCCGCTGATGGGTGCGTTCATCTACCAGTACGGACTGCTCGCTGTGCTCGGCACGATGGCGATCCTGATCGTCCAGACCATCACCTCGCTCGCGGTGATCTGGTACTTCCACGTCAAGAAGGCGCAGCAGGGCAACATCCTCACCACCGGGGTCATCCCCGCGCTGGGTGGACTGGGCATGCTGTTCGTCGTCTACCTGCTCATCGACAACCTGGAGTTCGCGGGCGGGCTCGCGGCCGGGTCGCCGTTCTTCAAGGCCATCCCGTGGATCGTGGTCGCCACCTTCGCTCTCGGGCTGATCGGCGTGCTGTTCCTGCGCGCGAGGAACCCTGAGGTCTACCACTCGATCGGGCGTACCGTGATGGAGGAGACGCACGAGCGCGAGCAGGTGTGAGCGTGCCGGACCGGGTGCGGTTCGAGCCTGACGCCGAGGGTGATCCCGCCTCCTTGCCCTACACCTTCGGTGGCTTCGCGCCGCTGGTCAGCGTGCGGCCGGGCACCGTCATCTCGACCTGGACGCTGGACTGCTTCGCGGGGCGGGTGCGCTCGACGAGCGACCTGGTGTCGCAGGTGTGCGACCCGCGCTACCTCAATCCGCAGACGGGTCCCTTCTACGTCGAAGGGGCCGAGCCCGGGGACACCCTGGCCGTGCACTTCCTGGAGATCATCCCCCGCGGTGCCCGCGGCGTCTCCTCGACCGTCCCGCTCTTCGGGTCCCTCACCGCGACCGGGTTCACCGCGATGCTGCACGACCCACTCCCGGAGCGCACCTGGGTCTACGAGATCGACACGGCCGCGGGGGTGGTGACCTACGACGCCCTCGACTCCGCGTTCACCGTCGATCTGCCCCTCGACCCGATGCACGGAACTGTCGGCGTGGCGCCTCCGCTCGGCGAGGTCCGCTCCTCGCTGACCCCAGGCAGCTGGGGCGGCAACATGGACACACCCGAGATGCGCGTGGGCACCACCTGCTACCTGGGTGTCAACGTGGAGGGCGCCCTGTTCAGTCTCGGGGATGGGCATGCTCGCCAGGGCGAGGGCGAGACGTGCGGTGTCGCGGTCGAGTGCGCCATGGACACCGTGCTGGTGGTCGACCTGCTCAAGGCTGCACCTACGCCATGGCCCCGGCTGGAGGACGACACCTATGTGATGACCACCGGCTCGGCCCGGCCGCTCGAGGACGCCTTCCGCATCGCGCACAGTGAGATGACCCGCTGGGTCCAGGAGCTCACCGGGCTCTCGATGATGGACGCCTACCAGCTGGTGTCCCAGACCGCGCTCACACCGATCGCCAATGTCGTCGACACCAACTACACGGTGGTCGCGAAGATCGCCAAGGCCCATCTGCCAGGCGTTCGCGCGATGGACGGCATGCACGACCGGCTCAAACGACGCACGTAGCACACGACACGACACGGATGCAGCGGCGCTCGGGGCGCGAGAACCGTCCCGCGAGGCGAGGCGTCAGGCCACGGACCAGTACGTGCGTGTGTTGACGAACTCGCGGAGCCCCACGTCCGAGAGCTCGCGGCCGTATCCGCTTCGCTTGGTTCCACCGAACGGGATGCGAGCATCCGAGGCGACCATGGCGTTGATGAAGGCGGCTCCGGTGGTCACTTCGCGTGCGAAGGCCGCTCCCCTTGCCCGGTCCCCCGTCCAGACACTGAGGCCGAGGCCGAAGTCGGAGGCGTTCGCCAGCCTGACGGCGTCGGCCTCGTCGCGCGCCACCGTGATGGTCGCGAGCGGGCCGAACGTCTCCTCGTCGAACGCGGGAACGCCGGGACCATCCACGGCCAGCACGGTGGGCTGGACGTAGAAGCCCGCACCCGGCACGACACTGCCACCCGCCAGCAGGGTTCCTCCGGCGGCGATCGACTCCTCCACCTGGCGCAGGATGCCGTCGCGCAGGTCTGCGCGTGCCAGGGGGCCCATCTGCGAGGCGGGGTCGAGCGGGTCCCCCACGTTCAGCGCTTCCACCCCTGCCAGGAACAGGCGAGTGAACTCGTCGGCGACCGGAGCCTCCACGATGAACCGCTTGGCGCAGACGCAGCTCTGGCCGGCATTGTTGAACCGGGCCCGCACGGCCGTAGCGGCTGCCTTCTCGACGTCGGCGTCCGCGAGGACGACGTACGCGTCACTGCCGCCGAGCTCCAGCACGGCCGGTTTGACTGCCCGACCGGCTGCGGCTCCGACGGCCTCACCTGCCCGGTTGCTCCCGGTGAGCGTGACGGCGACGATCCGATCGTCGGCGATGAGCCGGTCGCTGACCTGCGGGACGCGTGCCTCCTCGACCACGATCGTGGTGAAGACACCCACGGGCAGCCCGGCGGCCTCGAAGACCTGCTGGATGGCCAGCGCGCTCCCCGTGACATTGGGCGAGTGCTTGAGGACGACCCCGTTACCTGCCGTGATGGCCGGGATCGCGAAACGCATGGCCTGCCAGAACGGGAAGTTCCACGGCATCACCGCGAGCACGAGGCCCATCGGCTCGTAGGCGACCCACGCATCGACACCGTCGATGTCGACGCGCTGGTCGGCGAGGATGCGCTGGGCGTTGGCAGCGTAGAAGTCTGCGGTCACAGCGGACTTCTCGATCTCTCCGACCGACTCGGCAAGCACCTTGCCCATCTCCTGGGTGATCAGCCCCGCGTAGGCGTCCTTGCCCTCGCGCAGACGCTCGGCAAGCGCCTGCACCACGCCCGCGCGGCCGGCTACGGCCACCCGTCCCCACGCGCGGGTCGCCTCGAAGCCGGCCTCGAGCAGCTCGTCGAGGTCGGCGTCGGAGTGCACCTCGTAGGTCACCAGCGGCTGGCCGGTGGCGGGGTTGACGGTGGTGATGCTCATGGCTGGTCGTTCTCCTGTGTCAGAGGGGTGATGGCCCGGCTGTTGCCGGCGAGAGGGTGAGACGCGGCGATCACCTGTCGCGGGCGCCCGTGTCGCTCTCGGAGAGGTGCTCGAAGGTCTCCCCGGTCTCGGTCATGGTGCGGGTGACGTATCGGCCGCCGTAGACCCAGTAGATCCGCATCGGGGTCTCGCCGCGGTTGAAGAAGCGGTGCGGCACACCGGCCGGGACCCACGAGGCGTCCCCGACCTCGAGGTCGAAGTGGTCCTCACCGATCTGGGCGGTGGCCTCGCCCTCGAGGATGAGGACGGACTCCTCGACGTTGTGGCTGTGCAGGGGCAGGCCTCGCCCGACCTGGAACACCGTCTGGCCGGTGGTGACGAGGTTCTGCTCGCTGTTCCACTTCCCGACGTACGGGATGGTGACGACGCCGCCGCCGCGGTCGAACGTGTCGACCTGGTCGGGGCGGATGAGGAAGCTGGGGCTCGTGGGCTGCTCGCACATGGGATGCGGTCCTTCGTGTCTCGTGGGTGGTCAGGCGGTGGCGAGCGCGTCAACGACCGCGGTGGTGAAATCGGC
Source organism: uncultured Actinomycetota bacterium (assembly GCA_963806925.1). GTDB lineage: Bacteria > Actinomycetota > Actinomycetes > Propionibacteriales > Nocardioidaceae > Nocardioides. The sequence goes on from CAWEAI010000006.1 coordinate 111,360, forward strand.
GGTGCCGGCGGTGCCGCCGAGGTCGCGGGTACGGCGCTCGGGCTGGTCCAGCACCGTGTCCACGGCCGTGTGGATGGCGGCGGCGGCGGCGACGTACTCGTGCCGGTCGTGCCGGCGTCCGAGCCAGTCGAGGAGCATCGCAGCGGACAGGATGAGCGACGTCGGGTTGGCGACGTTCTGCCCTGCGATGTCCGGGGCGGAGCCGTGCTGGGCCTGGGCGACGCACACGCTCCTCGCCGGCGTTGATGGCGCCGCCGAGGCCGAGGCTTCCGGAGAGCTCCGAGGCCTCGTCGGAGAGGATGTCGCCGAACATGTTGGTGGTGACCAGCACGTCGAAGGTGTGCGGGCGGCGGATGAGCAGCGCGGCCGTGGCGTCGACGATGAGCTCCTCGAGCTCGACGTCCGGGAACTCGGCGGCGACCTTGCGCACCTCGCGCAGGAACAGGCCGTCGGACAGCTTGAGGACGTTGGCCTTGTGGACGGCGGTGACCTTCCTGCTGCGCTGGCTGGCGAGCTCGAACGCCGTCCGGGCGACCGCCGCTGACGCCTTGGCGGTGATCTTGCGGATGGAGAAGGCAGAGTCCTGGTCCGGCATGAACTCGCCGCTGCCGGCGAACATGTTGCGGTCGGAGTAGAAGCCCTCGGTGTTCTCGCGGACGATGACGATGTCCATGGGGTGGCGCAGGATGCTGAGGTCCTCACGCGAGCGGCACGGCCGGACGTTGGAGTACAGGTTGAACACGCGTGCGGAGCTCGGCCGAGGGGTTGATGCCGCCTTCGGCGCGGGGCGGGTAGTCGTAGTGCGACACCGGGCCGAGGACGACGCCGTCGACCTCGCGGACGCGGTCGAGGATGTCGGCCTCCAGGGTGGTCCCGTTCTCGGTGAGTGACGTGAGGCCGATGTCGCGCTGCTCGATCTCGCAGACCGAGGTCGTGGGAGGCGTTGACGGTCGCGAGGACGCGGAGGGTGGCCTCGGTGATCTCCGGCCCGATGCCGTCTCCGGGGAGGACGAGAAGCTTCATGTGTTCACTCGCCGGTTCGCTCGGCGTGGTGGAGGAGTCGGTGGGCGATGACGTTGACCTGGCTGCCCGGGACGACGTGGTCCGCGGCAGCTGCTCGCCAGATGGCGAAGTGTGGTGCGGTGCGGTGGGCGTCGAGGGCCGCCTGGTCGAGGTAGAGCTCGTAGAAGACGAAGTGGTGGTCGTCGTCGGTGTCTTGGGAGACGTCGAAGTAGACGCAGCCGGGCTCGTCGGTGAACGAGCGTTCGGCGTTCTCGGTGATCGCGGTGAGGAACGGCTCGAGGTGGTCGGGTCGGACCTGGAGGTTGACGATGAGGCTGATCATGAGGCGGCTCCTTCGGGAGCTCGTGCCCGGCGTCGCGGGTGCTGTCCTTGAGGTGGGGCAGGGGGGTGTCAGTCTGATCGTGCGAGCGTCGTGAGGCTGTCCCACGTGTTGTCGGCGACGGGGATGCCGGTGCTGCTACGGACCGCGTGGGAGCGGTCCTCGAGCTCGCCGGGGAAGAAGATCTCCTCGACGCCGACCGCGCGGTCCACGGCCTTGGTGGCGTCGACGAGCGCCTCCATGCGCTCCTCGAACTCGGCTCAGCGGCGCCATGGCGGCGATGTCGATGGTGAGCACGAGGTGACCGCAGCCGCTGGGCCGCTCGGGGTCGTACGGGCCGACGACCTGGTCGCCGAAGCTGCTGCCGGTCAGGACGCCGGCCAGGACGTCCATCATGAAGGCGATGACGTAGCCCTTGGGTCCGGCCATGGGGAGGATGAGGCCCTCGATGCCGGCCGCGGGGTCGGTGGTCGGCGACGCCTTCGGGGTCGGCGGCCCACCCATCGGGGATGGTCTGGCCGCGTTCGGCGGCGAGGTAGAGCTTGCCGCGCGCGACGGCGGTGTTGGCGAGGTCGATGACGGCGACGCCGTGCCGGCCGGCGGGGGCGGCGATGGACCAGGGGTTGGTGCCGATGGTCTTGCGGCGACCGCCCCAGGGCGCCATGGCCGGGCTGGCGTTGGTGAAGAGCATCCCGACGCAGCCGGACTCCGCGGCCTTGCGGGTGAAGTAGGCGGCCATGCCGAAGTGGTTGCTGTTGCGGACCGCGACACCGGAGATGCCGTGTCGCTGGGCACGCTCGACGCCGATGGTGGTGGCCCGCTCGGTGAGGACCTGCCCGATGCCGTCGTGGCCGTCGAGGACGACGACCGAACCGGTGTCGCTGACCACCTTCGGGTCGGTCGACAGCCACCATCGCACCGCTACGCAGCCGCTCGACGTACCAGGGCAGGCGAAGCATGCCGTGGGACGAGTGGCCCCACAGCTCGGCCTGCACGAGGCTGTCGGACACCAGGTTCGGCATCGTCCGCGGACACGCCGTGCTGGCGCAGCACACCGGTGCCGAATGCGCGCAGGTCGTCGGCGTCGATCACCCGGGGTGTCATTCCTTCACCGCCAGCACGTCGCAGTCGGCGCCGATGAGGATCCGCTGTGCCGTGCTGCCCATCAGCAGCTTGCCCACGGCGGATCGGCGGCCGATACCGATGACGATGAGGTCGGCGTCGAGCTCCTCGGCGGCCGTCAGGACCTCGTCCGCTCCGTCGTGGCCGCGCACGGGTTGGTGCACCTCATGGCTCACGCCGCTGTCCTCGAGCAGGGCCCTCACCGCGGCAAGGTCGTCGGATGAGGCGAACGACGGGTCGGTGTAGCGGTCGCCCGTGGCGCCGTTGACCACCACGAGCCTGGCACCGTGGTGCTGGGCCTCCTCGATGGCCCTGCACAAGGCTGCCGCGGAACGTGCCGAGGGCGTGTATCCGACGACGATCGTGGTGAAGGTCATGAGTGGTGCTCCAGTCGCTCGAGCTCGTCCAGTACGCCGACTTCCTCGGCAGTCTTGTGCTCCCAGCGGCGCATGAGCCGTGGCACAGCGATGACCAGCACCACCAGCGTGTAGGCAGCGACGGTGAACGGGGTCGAGATCAGCGCGACGGGGTCGCCGTCGGAGATCGCCAGCGCCCTCCGCAGCTGGGTCTCGGCCAACGGACCGAGGATGGCGCCGATGATGAGCGGTGCGATCGGGTAGCCGTACTGCTTCATGAAGTAGCCGACGATACCCACGGCGAGCAGGACGAAGACGTCGAACACGGAGCCGTTGATGCTGTAGGCGCCCAGCAGCGAGAACGTGGTGATGCCTGCGTACAGGTAGGGCGTGGGGATGTTGAGGACCTTCGCCCACAGGCCCACCAGTGGCAGGTTGAGGACGAGCAGCATGGCGTTGCCGATGAGCAGCGCGGCCACCAGACCCCAGACCAGGTCAGGCTCGTTGGTCAGGAGCAGCGGGCCGGGCTGGATGCCGTACTGCTGGAACGCGACGAGGATGACCGCAGCGGTGGCCGATGTCGGCAGGCCCAGGGTGAGCAGCGGCATCAGCGCGCCGGCGGCGTTGGCGTTGTTGGTGGCCTCCGGGCCGGCGACGCCTTCGATGGCGCCGTGGCCGAACTCCTCGGGATGCTTGGACAGCTTCCGTTCGGTGGCGTAGGAGAGGAAGGTCGGGATCTCGGACCCGCCGACCGGGATGGCGCCCAGCGGCCAGCCGATGGCAGTGCCGCGCAGCCAGGCGGGCCAGGATCGCTTCCAGTCCTCGCGGGTCATCCAGGCTTGGCCATCGAGCTTCATGATGCCGGGCTTGCCGGGACGCATCTTGGCGGCGAGGTAGATGGCTTCACTCACCGCGAAGAGCGCCACGATGATGACGACGGTGTCGATGCCGTCGAGGAGGCGGGGAATGCCGAAGGTGAAGCGCGCGGCGCCGCTCTGTCCGTCCAGCCCGATGAGGCCGATGGCGAGCCCGACCGCGACCGCGGCGAACCCGCGTGCGACCGAACCGCCCAGCAGCGCACCCACGGTCATGAAGGCGACGACCATCAGGGCCAGGTAGTCGCGTGGGCCGAGCTTGATCGCGATGTCGACGACGTACGGCGCGGCGAAGGCCAGGGCGAGGGTGGCGATGGTCCCGGCGACGAAGGAGCCGATGGCGGCAGTGGCCAGCGCGGATGCCGCGCGGCCGGACCGGGCCATCTTGTTGCCTTCGATGGCCGTCATCATCGACCCGGACTCGCCGGGGGTGTTGAGGAGGATGGAGGTCGTGGAGCCGCCGAACTGGGCGCCGTAGTAGACACCGGCGAACATGATGAGCGCAGCCTCCGGCTCCAACGTGTAGGTCACAGGGAGCAACAGCGCGATCGTCAGTGCTGGGCCGATGCCGGGCAGCACGCCGACGAGGGTGCCGGCGAGGACGCCGATGAACGCCCAGAGAAGGTTCTCCGGCGTGGCCGCGACAGCAAAGCCGTCGATCAGGCCCTGGATGCCGTCCATGGGCTCCTCACAGGATTCCGTCGAGGAGGCCGGGGGGAAGGTAGATGCCCAGGCCTCGAGTGAATGCGACATAGATGGTGAGCGCGACGATCAGGGAACCGACCGCCAGCCGCACGTAGTGCCGTGCTCCGAGAGCGAACGCGACGATGAAGAAGCTGATTGCTGTCGCGGGCACGTAGCCGAGCGGGTCGACCAGGACGCCGAACGCGATGACCGCGGCGATGAACATGGCCACACGACGGGCGTTGAACGGCTGGGAGGGGTCGATGAGCTCGCCCTCCTCCGGCTCGGCGTGCCCGCCGCGAAAGACGTTCACGATGACCGCGACCGCCGCCGCGGTCATCAGCGCTCCGACCGCGTAGGGGAAGAATCTCGGTCCGACGTTGCTGGCCGCCTTCGGGATCTCGATCGTGGTCGTCTCGATCAGGATGTAGACCCCGAGGGCGAGGAGGAGCCCGGCGAAACCGAGCTCCCCCTTGCTCTTCACGGCGTTCATGCCAGGCCCAGCTCCTCGAGGAGCGTCTGGGCGTCGGCCTCTTCGGTGGTCAGCTGCTCCGCGAACTCGTCGCTGTCGAGGTACTGGTCGGACCAACCGTTGGCGTCGCGCTGCTCGACCCACGCGTCGGAGTCGTTGAGCTCTGCGAACGTGTCGGACAACGACTGGCGGTCTTCGTCGCTGATGCCGGGCGGGGCGAAGATGCCGCGCCAGTTGACCAGCTCGGCGTCCGGGTATCCGGCGTCACCGATCGTCGGCACGTCAGGAGCGATCTCCAGCGGTTCCGGCGACGAGACGGCAAGCGGCTTGAGCTCACCGGCCTCGATCTGCTGGGCGAACTCGGCGTAGCCGGAGATGCCGGCCGAGACCTGGCTGCCGAGCAGGGCGGCGGTCACCTCGGCGCCACCGTCGAAGGTGACGAAGTTGACGTCGGTCGGCTCGACGCCCGCGGCCTTGACGAGCGTGCCGCCCCACATGTGGTCGACGCCGCCCTGGTTCCCGATGGCGATCGGGTTGGCCCCCGGGTCGTCGGCGACTGCGGCGAGGAAGTCCTCAAGGGTGTCGAACTCCGAGTCACCCGGGACCACGATGACCTCGTACTCGCCGATCAGTCGCGCGATGGGGGTCGCGTCCGAGAGCTTGTCGGCGGCCTTGTTGGTGATGACTGCTCCGACCAGCGAGAGGCCGCCGATCATCAGGTCGGCAGGGTCGTCGCCCTGGACGTACTGCGACAGCGCGACGGTACCTCCGGCGCCGGGGGTGTTGGTGACCTGGACGCGACCGGCCAGGTCCTCGTCGGTGAGCGCCTTCTCGAGCGCTCGAGCGGTCTGGTCGTAGCCGCTGCCCGGGTCCGAAGGTGCGTCGATGCTCGCGCTTCGGCTCAGGGGGCCGTTGTCGCCGTCGCTCTCGGAGCCCGACGAGGAGCCGCAGGCGCTGAGTCCGCCCAGGGCCAGCACGGTCGTCACGGAGACGGCGGTGAGCCGTTTGCGGGCAGTCGTGGATGTCTTCATGAGGCGCATTCGCTTCCGTGAGGTGACGGTCGACGGGACCGCCGACTGAGGTGTGATGAGTGACACTAAGCCACATGCATACTTGTATGCAAGTGCACAGGTGCACACTGCTGGTACCGTCTCGGCATGACCGAGGGCAGAGGAGTTCGGGCGTCCGGAGCACATTTCGTCTACCTGGAGCTGAAGCGCCGCATTCTCGAGCTCGAGCTGGGACCGGGTACTCGCCTCTACGAACCCGCACTCGCGGCCGAGCTGGAGGTCAGCCGCACCCCGTTGCGAGAGGCGGTGCGCAAGCTCCTCGCGGAGAGCCTTCTCGAGCAGCTCCCCACGGGTGGAGTGGTCGTCCCGAAACTTGACGCGAAGGACATCGCAGAGCTCTACGAGGTGCGAGCCTCTCTCGAGGGTCTGATGGCGTCCCAAGCCTGCAAGGTCGCCACCCCGGACGACCTGACCACCCTCGACGCACTCGTTCAACGCAACGCTGCACTTGTGAACTTTCCCGATGACGCCCTCAACGCGGGGAAGGCCATCCATGCGTGCGTCAACGAGATCGCAGGCAACTCGTGGGCCATCCGCCTGCATGAGCAGGTCGCCAACCAGATGCAGCGTTACCGCGTCTACACCAACCGCACCCAGGCGCGCCGCGAGCGAGCCCTCATCGAGCATCGACGCATCGTCGATGCCGTCGCGGCCGGTGACCCCAACCACGCCCGCGACGTCGCGGTCGACCACGTCATCGGCGCTCGCGACGAAGCGATCCGCGCCATCACCGCCGACCCGGCGTGACCCCACCAGAAGAGGCCAGCTCGCGAGGCTGACGGCCAGCGCTGTTCCTCCTCAACACCGTCCTCGGCCAAGGCACGGCGTTCGCCCTGCGCCCCACCGCACCGCGCCCACGATCTCCATGTGCGCACAGTGGCTCGGCACACCCGGCACACCCGGCACACTCGGCGCACGACGACCGAGATGACTCGTCGCGTCGGTGCAGTGCGCCGCCATCGCGTTTCGAGGCATCACGGGTACCTGCTGTTCACGCCCGCTCTCGCGGCACAGTCGTGAGTAACGGCGGATCGCAGCGGCGCTCGGCAGAGCCAACGACGCACGGTGCGCGCCTACGCCGCGCGTGACCCTACGACGGCCAAGACGCCGGCGCTCTGGCGGGTTCGTGGTCCTCGCCGTCGCAGCTCTCGAACACGTGTGGACCTTGCGTCGGACTGGCCCCGCCCGCACGCAGAAGACTCCCCCGGGGTCTCGGGTCCCCGGGGGAGTCAGAGCCGCCTGTCAGAATCGAACTGACGACCTAGTCATGACGAGTGATCTGACCGCTGATGCGCCCTTCCAGCGTCCTGACCTGCGAGAACGCCCGTGCCGCAACATTACTTCTGATCACGCTCAATCACGATCCGCACCGCGTGAGCGTGCGCGATCACGGAGTTTCTGTTGAGTTTCTGTTGAAGTTGAGTCCACGGGCGTGGTGTACGACGGGCCCGCTGTAAGCGTGGCGTCCTGACATAGCGACGGCCACCGCGTGATCTTCAAAAGACCTGCGAAAGCACAACTGAAGGAGTCACCACGATGACCGTCGACCCCAACTCTATTGACCTTCCCGCGTTCATGGCCGAGCACCTGCAGCGCGCCGAGCCCGTCTTGCTCCGCACGATGTTGTCGACGTTCGTGCAGGCGTTGATGTCGGCCGAGGCCGACGCGATCTGCGGCGCGCTCTACGGCGAGCGGTCTCCGGAGCGGACCAACTCCCGCAACGGCTACCGGACCCGCGACTTCGACACCCGCACCGGCACGATGGAGGTCGCGATCCCCAAGCTGCGTGAGGGGTCCTACTTCCCCGACTGGCTCCTCGAGCGGCGCCGCCGTGCCGAGCGGGCGCTGACGACGGTCGTCGCGACCTGCTACCTGCTACCTGCTGGGAGTCTCGACACGGCGGATGGAGAAGCTCGTCGAAACGTTGGGCATCACCCGCCTGTCCAAGTCTCAAGTCAGCGTGATGGCCAGTTGATGAGGGCTGGAGCTCGACGCCCACGTCGAGGACTTCCGCACCCGCCCACTCGACGCCGGCCCGTACACGTTCATGGCCGCGGACGCGCTGACGATGAAGGTCCGCGAGGGCGGCCGGGTGGTCAACACCCACGTCCTGGTCGCGACCGGTGTCAACGCCGACGGGCACCGCGAGATCCTCGGCGTGGACATCTGCTCCGCGGAGTCCGAGGCTGGCTGGTTGACGCTGTTCCGTGGCCTGAACGCCCGCGGCCTGTCCGGGGTCAAGCTCGTCACCTCCGATGCCCACGCCGGGCTCGTCGCCGCTGTCGGGGCCACGATGGGCGGCGCGTCGTGGCAACGGTGCCGTACCCACTACGCCGCCAACCTGATGGCGATCTGTCCCAAGCACGCCTGGCCCGGAGTGAAGGCGCTGTTGCACAGCGTCTACGACCAGCCCGACGCCAAGGCCGTGCACGCCCAGTTCGACAAGCTCCTCGACACCGTCGCTGACAAGCTCCCCGAGGTCCGCGACCACCTCGACGCCGCCGGCGCCGACATCCTCGCCTTCACCGCTTTCCCCAAGGAGATCTGGCGCCAGATCTGGTCCAACAACCCTAACGAACGGCTCAACCGCGAGATCCGCCGCCGCACCGACGTCGTCGGGATCTTCCCCGACAGAACCTCCGCGATCCGCCTCATCGGAGCCGTCCTCGCCGAACAGCACGACGACTGGATCGAAGGCCGCCGCTACCTCGGACTCGACGTCCTAGCCCCCTCCCGGATCGCCTTGATCAACACCGACGAGACCACCACCGAACAGGAGGACCTGACACCCGCCGCACTCACTGCCTAGAGTGCAACCACCGGATCACGCGGTGGCCCCTTCATCCACCACGACCGTGGACTTGACCTTCTGTTGAGTGCGCTGCTACGAGTTGAGCGCGCCGACGTCGGACACATCGACGCAGATTCGGATGTTCCCTATCCGTGCAGCAGTCCCGCCGGCGTTGGTCGCGGCGTAGAATGATGGTATGAGCGGACGTGGAGCGATGTTTGTCATCGAACCAGACAAGTGGGCTTTCGAGGCGGAGGAAGCGACGGTCGACGAGGTGCGTTTGCGAGCCCTGCTCGACCGACCCGACGCGTCCACGAGCGACGATGAAGCGCTGTTGGCGCTCGTTGACCTTGTCCGCGACGAGGTGGCCGAGCGGGTTGTGGGTGAGGACGGCCTTCTGAACGCTTCGCAGCTCGCCCTGGCATTCCAGTCGCTATTCGCTACCGCTCAGCGGTTGGGATGGACGAGTGGGGCTGTCATCACCCCTAGGGGAACGAGTCGGCAGACGTAGGATCCCTCCGGTCATGACATGAGCTGAGGTGCGAGTTCGTACGCTTCGAACAGTGCTACTCAGCAGGAGGGTTCGGAGCATTTTCCATGCTCCCGCGCTGCCAGAGGGCGATGCCTAAACGATCGTGTTGTCCTGCCCCCGGTCAACTGCCCTCGACCACACTCCATGAGAGCTGGAATCGAGTTGGCGGTCACGTTCAAGAACCTGCGTGCCGCACGGCACCACGCGCGACGGGTGGCTCTTGCGCCATCTCGTCGCACCCAAGGACGAGTTGCTCGTGGTCGCACGCGGCTCGACCACGTAAGCAGGGCTCAACCGGCACCTCTACCACCCGTGCATCTCATGGTCCCCTTCTACCGCGACGTCGCGTGCTTGGTCGGACCTGACCGCACCAGTTCCTAACGAAGCGGTCGACCTCAGGCCCTTCAATCAGCGAGCATCCGACATACCCGGGCACGCCCCTTGTAGGCGGTCGGCACTGAAAGGAACCTCCCACAAGACCGACCATGACCATGTCGGTAGGCCGCACACCGTCGTGGATGCCCCGACCTCCTTGGCATGGATCGACGCGATCCGCTTGGCTGACGACCACTCAGGCGTGCGCGCAAACGGACCCGTAGCGAAGAATTGAGCCGTGGCGACGCGCGACACCGGGGCGTCGTGGGAGCCGACGGTCGGGAACTCCCGCCCATTGCGCAGCGAAGCAAGGCTCTCGCCGCCCCACGCGAAAGGCCGATCCCTCCCGCGAGCTCCAGTAGTCATGGCCTTCCTTCCAGCAGCCGCCTTGTAGCCAAGATCAGTTGTGGGGACGATCGCCTAGCTTGAACAACGCCTCCTCGCACCCCAGCTCCGCACCCCTGTGCGCGATCTCGACGACCTCTTCGATGGAGAAGTAGGGCGCCTGTCCGGCGCGCTCCAGTTGCCCCGGAGTGGTCACCACCGTGCATTAGTGGCACCGGTCCCGGCACAGCCAGGTGCCGGGAATGAAGACCTTGGGTGAGTACGTGATCGTGCCGGGGGCGCCCTGCCTCGACCAGCCCCGCGTCACGCACCCGCGAGGCCACCGCACGTGACCGGTCCCACTCCTCTCCACGCGCCGCCAGCATCGCCGTCGTCCCGTAGAGACCCAAAGCCGCGCCACGCTCCGCTCGTGCCAGGGCACGGGAGGTTTCGCGGCTCTTCACAATCCACGGTGTAGTTGGGGCCTGAAGCCTCCGGACTCGAGCAGTGATCTGGCGATGTAGTTGGTGAGGTTGCGGAACCCGAGCGCTGAGCCGCTGAGGTGCTCGAGCCTTCCGTTGATCGCCCCGGTCGGTCCGTTGGACGTGCCTGGCCGGTCGAAGTAGGCCAACACCTCAGCCTACGCACAGGGTCCGCGCGCTTCTTCAGCGTCCGCCCCAACGTCACGAGCTCGCTCAGCGCGGCCGGAACGCCGTGGCTGATCGACTCGATCAGCTTGACCATCAACGCACGGCCCTTCTTCCGGTCGGGCTCGCGGTAGGCGGCGACCATGCGCTGGTAGATCCACCAGGTCACCTCAACCTCAGCGTGATCATCGCCGACGAACAGCGCGTCAAGCCGGTCCTTCTGCTTCTCGGTGAGGAGGTCGGCTCCGGTGTGCAGCGTCCGGCGCGCCCGGTAGAGCGGGTCGTCCTTGCGGCCGCGGTGGCCACGGATGGCCTGTTGGACCCGGCGTCGGCACCGGTCCAGCGCGTCGCCGGCCAACCGGACGACGTGGAAGGGATCCATCACCGCGACGGCGTCGGGCAGCTCTTCGGTGGTGGCGGTCTTGAAACCGGCGAACCCATCCATCGCGACCACCTCCACACGGTCGCGCCAAGCCTGCGGTCGCTCAGCCAGCCAGGTCTTGAACGCCTGCTTGGAGCGGCCCTCGACCATGTCCAGCAGCCGTGCTGGGCCGGTGCTGTCACGGATAGGCGTGAGGTCGATGATCACCGTGACGTACTTGTCGCCGCGCCGGGTGTGCCTCCACACGTGCTCGTCGACGCCGATCGCGGTGACGCCGTCGAGCCGGGCGGGGTCATCGATCAGGACCCGCTTGCCCTCGGCGAGGACCGCGTCGTTGGCGGTGTTCCATGCGACCCCGAGACCTTCGGCGACCCGGGCCACCGTGAGGTGCTGGCGCACGATCGCCTCGAGCGCCCACCGCAGCCCACGACGAGACAGCTTCGCCCGCGGCTCGGCCGCCCGGCTGGTGTCTTGGCGCCACACATGTCGACAACCCCTACACCGGTAGCGACGCACCGTGCCCAGCAACGTCGTCGGGCGCCAGCCCAGCGGCTCGTGTGCGAGTTCGCGGGTCACGGTGTCACGCGGCACGCCCTCGCAGCCGCAACGTCGACACCACTGATCCGCCTCGAGGATCCGGCAGGCGAGCACGGCACGGTCGGGCTCGAGGCGTTGGCCGGTGACCTCGAGACCGAGGTCATCAAGGCGGGCGAACGTGGTCAGGTCAGGGCAAGCGAAGGTAGCGTGAGGCAAGTCGAGGTCTTCCAGATGGCGAGCGTCAGAACTTCCATCATCGGGCGACCTCGACGTCTACCCGGCCACCCACGCGCCATCATGGGCGCCGACGACATCACACGCCGCTACACCTCAACTGTGAAGAGCCGGTTTCGCGAGCAGCGGTCGCCCGCTGCACGGCGTCCGTCAGACGTCCGTGACCCGGACGCCGGCGTGCGCCTTGTAGCGACGATTGATGCTGATGAGATTGGCCGTGAGTGCCTCGACCTGGTGAGCATTGCGCAGCCGACCGGCGTAGACGCCACGCATGCCCGGCACCACGTCGGCCAGCGCCTGCACCAATTCAGTCGCCTCACGGTCGTCGCCCAGGACCAGCACGTCGGTCTCGATCGAAGCCACCTCAGGGTCCTCCAGTAGCACCGCGGAAACGTTGTGGAACGCGCCCACCACCCGGGACTCGGTCAGGATCGCGGCCGCCTGCTGCGTGGCCGACCCCTCCTCGACCGCCAGGGCGAACGCGCCCTGCTTGTCGAAACCGAGCGGGTTGACGCAGTCGACGACGACCTTGCCCGCCAGCGCGGATACGAGCGGCTCGAGCAGCTCTTTGTGGCCGTCCCACGGCACGACGACGAGCACGACGTCACCGATGGCGGCGGCGTCGGCGTTGGCCGCCCCACTCACGAAGCCCACGTCGGCCAGGGCTTCAGCCGCAGCCTCGGCTCGCTCCGCCGTACGGCTGCCGATCACCACCTTCAGACCCGCCGCCGCGAAGCGCCTGGCCAGGCCTCGGCCCTGAGGTCCGGTGCCGCCGAGGACAGCGATGGTCTGGTCGGTGATGCTCATGCGTGACTCCTGATCTCGATGGGACCCTGGCGTGTGGCAGGGCTACGTGTTGCTTCTCGCGAGAAATTGATCGATAAGCGGCCGCGCCTCGTCCATGGTCACCCGCTCGCTGATGGTGGACGCCTCCCGGGCGCCTACGGCCTCACGGTCCATGTCCCAGCCGATTCGCAGGAGGCGTCGGGTGGCACCGAGCGCTCCGGCCGGACCGCTGGCAAGTGAGGTCGCCACCTCCCGCCCACGACCCAGGTGGTCGTTGGCGAGCTCGCTCACCATGCCCCAGCTGAGTGCCTTGTCGGCGGCCAGCACCTGACCGCTGAGCGCGAACGACAGTGCGCGCTGTTGGCCGATCGCGCGCGGCAGCAGCCAAGAGACGCCGCAGTCAGGGGTGAGGCCGATCGAGGGGTAGGCGAAGACGAACTTCGTCGCCGGCGCAGACACCACCAGGTCGCAGCTGAGCATGATCGCGAGCCCGGCACCCGCCACCGCCCCGTGGACAGCGGCCACCACTGGCTTCGCCAAGTCGGTCAGGGACCGTGCGGCGGCATCGGCCTCGGTCGCCAGCCCGTGGAGGTAGGCCGCGGGGTCGGCCGCAGCCACGAAGGAGCCGACGTCCCCGCCTACACAGAACCGCTCTCCGGCACCGGTGAGCAGGACGGCTCGTACGGCCTCATCCCCGGCTGCCCGGTCCACCGCGGCCTGCAGGCCGCGGGCGAGGTCGAGGTCGAGAGAGTTCGCCGCCTCGGGGCGGTTGAGCTCGAGGTGGGCGACGCCGTCGGCGACCCCGTAGGTCACCGCGGCCACGTCAGACCCTCCTGAACAGGGCGGCCAGTGCTTGCCCACCGCCGATGCACATGGTGACGATGCCGAGCTCGAGGTCGCGACGCACCATGTCCTTGGCGGCGCGCAGGGTGAGGATCGCCCCGGTCGCACCCACCGGGTGTCCCAGTGCGATGGCACCGCCGTAGGGGTTGACCCGAGCGGGGTCCAGTCCGGCGTCGCGGATGACCGCGACAGCCTGGGAGGCGAAGGCCTCGTTGAGCTCGATGGTACCGATGTCGGACGGAGTCGTGCCGGTCTTCTCGAACAGGCTCTGGAGGGCGGGAACCGGGGCATAGCCCATGAGCTCGGGCTCCATGGCCGCCGTGGCAACGGCCTCGATCGTCACCAGGCCGTTCAGTCCACGCTCAGCCGCGGCGGACTCACGCGCAAGCACGAGCGCGCCCGCGCCGTCATTGATGCCCGAGGCGTTGCCGGCAGTCACGGTGCCGCCCTTGGCAAACGCAGGTCGGAGACCGGCGAGCGTCTCGATGGTCGTGTCCTGCTTGGGGTGCTCGTCGACCGAGGCAGTGAACGGCTTGCGGCCAATCACCTCGACCTCGACGATCTCCTCGGCGAACGCCGCCTGCGCCTCTGGGGTCGCGGCGCGGCGCTGGGACTCCAGGGCGAACTCGTCCTGCTCCTCCCGCGACACACCGTACTTGTCCGCGACGTTCTCCGCAGTGACACCCATGTGGATGCCATGGAACGGATCGGTGAGCATCATGACGGTGCCGTCGATCAGCTCGCGGCTGCCGAGGCGGTAGCCGTTGCGCGCATCGAAGTCATAGAAGGGCATGCGGGTCATCGACTCGTTCCCACCGGCGACGGTGAAATCCAGGTCGTTCCAGCGCATCTCCATTGCGGCCGACCAGACCGCCTGGAGGCCGGAGCCGCAGAGGCGGTTGACGGTGTACGCCGGCACGTTCTTGGGGAGACCAGCGGTCACGGCGACCCGGCGAGCATTGTAGGCGTCGGGCCCCACTTGGCCTATGCAGCCCATCACGACCTCGGATATGTCGCTGCCATCGACGCCGGCGCGGGCGAGTGCCTCGCGTGTGGCAGTCGCTCCGAGCTCGAAGCCGGGCACGTCCTTGAACATGCCGCCGAAACTGCCGACGGGGGTGCGTGCGCCGTCGAGGACGACGATGTTCTCGGAGCTCATAGAACCACCCTACAATATAATCATCATCATGGATTGGCTCAACAAACGGGGGAGTCCAACCGCTTGCTCCCCGTGACTTGCGCTCGCCTCTCCGATCGATTAATGATGATCATGATACTAAATGGGCCCACCCGCAACCGGACCGTCGGCGTGCCCGCCGGACGGAGGCCGATGAGCGTGCGTGACGTCGAGCCCAGGGACGCGAGGCCCGGAGAGAGCGCGCAGCGCCCCCCCTTTCTGCTGGTCCCCACCCTGGCCCTCGTCACCACCATCACAGCTCTCGTGAGCAGCCTCGGCGCACCCCTCGTGCCATTGATCGCCACAGATCTCGATGTCCGGCTCGAGGACGCCCAGTGGACGCTCACCGCGGCGCTGCTGGCAGGCGCAGTGAGCACGCCCATCGTCGGCCGTTTGGGCAGCGGCCGACTGCGGAAGCCGACCATCATCGCAGGACTCGCCCTGGTGCTGGTCGGCACCGTGGTGGCCGCGATCCCGGCCGGCCTTGCGACACTGGTGACCGGACGCGCCCTACAGGGCGTGGGGCTCGCCCTCGTGCCTCTAGCGCTGGCCGTCGCTCGCGATGTCGTCCCCGCAGACCGAATACCCGCGACCATCGGCTTCCTGTCCGTCACGACAGTCGCCGGGGCAGGCCTCGGCTATCCGTTCACTGCTCAGGTCGCAGATGCGTGGGGCCTGCCCGCTGCGTTCCTCGCGGGGGCAGCCCTGACAACACTTTCCCTGGTCCTTGTCGTTGCCGTCGTACCCTCGAACCGCGGGGAAGCGAGCGCCCGGGTGGATTGGCGGGGGGCAGCCCTGGTCTCGATCGGGATGCTGGGAGTCCTGCTTGGGGTGAGCCGTGGCCAGACGTGGGGCTGGCTGTCACCACCCACGGTCGTGCTGTCCATCGTGGGCGCCCTGTTTCTGGCGGTGTTCGTACGTCACACATTGAAGAGTGCCGACCCGCTCATGGACCTTCGGCTCGCGCTTCGCCCCGGCCTGATGGGGCCCAACCTGGTGGCGCTGGCCGCCGGGTTCGGGATGTACAGCCTCCTGACCTTGATGATGGTGCTGGTCCAGGCTCCCGGCTGGGGCCTCGGAGAACCCCCGATCGTGGCAGGACTCACGCTCGTGCCGTACTCCATCGCAAGCGTGCTGGGCAACCGGTTCGCGCGTGCGGTTGCCCGCCGCGTGGGCGACCAGGTCCTGCTGCCGGCCGGGTGCGTCCTCTTCCTGTGCGCCGACCTCGGACTCATCGTCTGGCACGACGACATCTCGTGGGTGCTGGGGTGGATGGCACTGGCGGGCATGGGCAGCGGCTTCACCTTCTCCTCCCTCGCGCCCCTGATGATCCCCCACCTGCCCCGTCGCGAGACTGGCAGCGCCATCGCCCTCAACCAGGTGCTGCGCTACCTCGGCTTCACGTTAGGCAGCGCCTCCAGCGTGGCACTGATGATCGCCATCGGCGGCGCCCCGGGAGAGGTGGGGTTCCGGAGATCGCTCCTGGTCAGCTCGGCCGTCTGGGTGATGGCCGCGATCGGCAGCTGGCACGTGGGGCGCCGAGCGACCCGTGACCAAAAATGCTAGTAATCATACGCATCAACATGCTAGAAAGGCCCTCACACCACGTTCCAGGGCACCTGACGAGGCACACATGACGGACGCGACCTCCCGCACGAGCGGCCTCCCGCATCTCTTCTCCCCCATCAAGGTCGGGCAGATGGAGCTGCGCAACCGGGTGATGCTGCCGCCGCACGCCTCGGCCATCGGCAACATCTTCGGTTCGGACGACGATGCCCTCCGCAACATCGCCTACTTCGAGAAGCGGGTGCGCAACGAGGGGGTCGCGTGGGTCGCCAGCCTCTCGACGCATGTCAGGAACCACCTCATCCCGGGCTTCGAGCCGACCGGTGTCGGCGCTGCGACCCTGGGCTTCTTCCGGCTGCCCTTCTTCGTCGAGCGCGTCCAGCAGTTCTCCGACGCGCTGCGCGCCCACGGCGCCACCGTGTCGGTGCAGATGGTCCACCAGGGCGGGATGCCGCACGGCGCCTCCCCGGTGATGAGCTCACCCACCATCAACCTGATGCCGCACGTCATGGACACGTCCGACATCAACGCCTTCGTCCGGGAGTACGCCGAGTCCGCCCGCCTGTCGATGGAGGGTCGCGCCGACGGGATCGAGCTGCACCTCAACCACGACGACCTGCACGAGTGGTTCCTGTCCCCCCTCACCAACCATCGCACCGACGAGTACGGCGGGTCCCTGGAGAACCGCTGCCGCTTCGCCGTGGAGACCATGCGAGCGATACGTGACGTGATCGGGACCGACCTGACCCTCGGGATCCGGCTCAACATCCGTGAGGAGGTCCCCGGCGGCTACGGTGTTGACGGCGGCATCGAGCTCGCCCAGTACTTCGAGTCCACCGGGCTGATCGACTACGTGCACGGCGTGGTGGGCAGCCCGTGGGGCAACCCCAGCTACATCCAGCCGACCTACTTCGCCCCCGCCCAGTTCGCCGACCTCGCCGCTGAGCTGAAGAGGGCCATCTCCCTGCCCGTGGTGCACACCGGCAGGATCAACAGTCCGGAGGTCGCCGAGCAGGTGCTCGCCTCCGGGAGTGCCGACATCGTGGGGATGGCACGGGCGCACATCGCCGACGGCGAGCTGCTCCTCAAGGCGCGCGAGGGGCGGCTGGCCGACATCCGGCCGTGCGTGGGTGGCAACGAGTGCATCAGCCGACGCTACGTCGAGGGCCTGCCCTTCGGCTGTGCGGTCAACCCCGAGGCCAGTCACGAGGTCGAGGGCGCGTGGCCCGTCAGCACCCGTGGCCGGCGACTGCTGGTCGTCGGCGGCGGCCCTGCCGGCATGGAGCTGGCGGCCCTGGCCAAGGAGGGTGGCCTCGACGTCGAGCTGTGGGAGGCAGCGGACGAGCTCGGGGGCCAGCTGCGCTACGCCCCGATGGCTCCCCGGCACGAGATGTACGGCGAGTACCTGGCGTGGCAGACCAGGCGCCTCGAGCAACTCGACGTGACCGTGGCCCTCAGCACACGTGGCACGGCCGCCGACGTACGGGCGGCCGGCGCTGACGTGGTGGCGATCGCCACCGGCGCAGGACCACGCTCACCGGCCATCGACGGTATCGACGCCGACCACGTGCTCGACATCCGCGACGTCCTCGCGGGCCGGGTTTTTCCGGGGAGGCGGGTCGCCGTCATCGCCCAGGACGACCACGTGCCGCCCCTCTCGGTGGCCGACACGCTCGCGAGTTCCGGGCACGAGGTCACAGTCTTCTATGCGACCGCCCAGCCGGCACCACTGCTCGGTCGCTACATCCTCGGTGGCATCCTCGGGCGTCTCGACGAGCGCGACGTGTCCTTCGTCTTCAACGAGGAGGTGGTGGCGATCGGCGAGCACACCCTCGACGCCCGCAACGTCTACTCCTGGAAGAGCCGCACGCACGGCGATTTCGACTCGTTCGTGCTCGCCTGCGGCAGCGTCTCCGACGCCACCCTCTACGACAAGCTCGCCGGCGACCTGCCCGACGTCCACCTCCTCGGCGATGCCTACGCGCCACGACGCCTCGTCTTCGCCACCCGGCAGGCGCACGCCCTGGCCCAGCAGCTCGTCACCCACTGAGACCAACCCCCACGACAACCAACGGAGAGTCACGTGCTTCTCAAGGACAAGCTCGCAGTCATCACCGCCGGAGCATCCGGCATGGGCCGCGCAGCGGCCGAGCGGTTCGCCGGCGAAGGCGCCCACGTCATCGTGGTCGACATGAACGAGGACGCGGCGAAGGAGACGGTGTCCGCGATCGAGTCCGCGGGCGGCAGCGCCACGTACGCCGTCGTCGATGTCCGCGACCTCGAGGCCCTCAAGGCCTTCGCCGACCAGGTGATGGCCGACCACGGCAAGGTCGACATCCTCTACAACAACGTCGGGATCCCCGGTGCCGCCGGGCTGGAGCTGACTGAGGAGGAGTGGAACACCGGCCTGGAGATCAACGGGCGAGCCTCGTTCTTCCTCAGCGGCTACCTCACCGATGCGCTGAAGGCCTCCGGCAACGCCTCGGTCATCTTCACCAGCTCCACGTCGGGGCTGATCGGCTCGCCCTACAGCCCGATGTACTCCTTCACCAAGGGCGGCGTGATAGCCCTGGTCCGGTCGATGGCACTGGCCTTCGCCGCCGACGGGATCCGGGTCAACGCGATCGCGCCCGGGTCGGTGGAGACCCCGGGCCTGCCCGCGTTCTTCCGCATCGACGACCCCGAGGAGATCGAGCGCCGCAAGCAGGCGTTCTTCGCCACCATCCCGATGGGCCGTGCCGCGGACCCGAGCGAGATCGCCGGAGTGGCGCTCTTCCTCGCCAGCGACCTGTCGTCCTACATCACGGGCGTGACGATCCCCGTGGACGGCGGCATCACGGCCAAGTGATGCGCCGGCGCGGCGTGGGATGCCTCGTCGTCACTGGAAGCTGACCGGAGCCTGGCTCGACGGAGCCAGCACGGCGTCGGGGTCGGGGTCGGCATACTCCTGTGGGAGGTCGTCGGTCATCGCAAGGGCCGAGCCCATGCGGCCGTAGCCAACGAAGGTCACGACCTGGAAGCACAGGTCCATGACCTCCTGCGGCGTGGAGTGCGCGTCGAGACTCGCAAAGGTCTCGTCCGAGACCTGGGGGTGATCGGTGGCCATGAGGTCGGCGAAGGCGAGCGCCGTCCGCTCGGGCTCGATGAGGTCCGTAGCCTCCTTGGGCTTCATAAGGGAGCAGACCAGCGCATCGTCGACCTCCGGTTCAGCGGTCCAGGTCTGCGAACAGCTCCGTCACTCGTCGGCGGGCGAGCGGCAGGATGTCCGGTGCAGTTACGACGTATCGGCGCCGAGCCTCGATGGCCGCGATCACCTGGGCGGCCACCTCCGCTGCCGGCACCTTGGCGAGCTCCAGGCCGAAGTCCGGCTTGGGCAGTTCCGGATCGCTCGGTCCAGCTTCCGACCCGGGTCCATCGGCGAGCTCGGCAGGGCGGTTGCGCACGGCATCGTGGATCCTGCTCGGCACGGGGCCGGGGCAGAGCACCGTGACGCCCACCTCGGGTGCCTCGACGGCCAGCTCCACGGCCAGGGTCTCCGACAGCCCCACGACGGCGTGCTTGGTGGCGGAGTAGACGCCGTTGCCTCCACCCGGGATGGTGGACAGCCCCGCCAGCGAGGCGGTGTTGACCACGTGTCCGCGCCGTGCCTGCACCATGTGCGGCACGACGGCCCGGATGCCGTTGGCGACCCCGTAGAAGTTGACCTCAGTGGTCCACCGCAGGTCGGCGAAGGACTGGTGCCACACAGGCAGGCGCGGACTCACCACGCCCGCGTTGTTGCACAGGACGTCGATGCGCCCCCAGGTCGCGATGACGTGCTCGGCCAGCGAGTCCAGGCCCTCCGGAGCGCGTACGTCCACCACGTGCCCCTCGGCCGTTGCTCCGGCCGCGACCAGCTGGACGACGACCGTCTCCAGGGCGGCCGCCTCGACGTCGACCGCGATCACCGTCAGGCCCAGGCCACCGAAGGCGTCGGCGAGTGCGCGACCGATTCCACTCGCAGCTCCGGTGACGACGGCGACCTGACCGGCATGCAGCTTCATCCGCGGAGCTCCGGCAGGACCTTGGTCCCGAAGTCCTCGAGCTGCTTCATGGCCTCGCGATGGGGCAGCCCCGGCCAGTGGGGCTTGTAGACGAAGTGCGTCATGCCGAGGTCCTGCTGGAGCCCGGCCAACCCGTCGGCGACCTCGCGAGGCGAGCCGAGGATGAACCGCTCCTCGATGTCGGCGCGCAGACCTACGCCGTCGACCGGCGTGTTCTCACCAGCCAGGCCCCACTTCTTGTAGGTCTCGTACCTGGCCCGGTATCGCTCGAGGGCCGCCTCCATGCCGGCGTCGCGATCGGTCGCGATGAGGACCTCGCGCCGCAGCGGGAAGTCCCCGTCGGTCGACAGGCCGTGCTCGGCGCGAGTGTCGATGAACAGCCTGCGCAGCTCACCCAGCTCGGTGTGGGTCGGGAAGGGCGGGGCGTACCAGGCGTCTCCCATCCGGGCCGCGCGCTTGACCGCCCCCGCGGCCTGTCCACCGACCCAGACAGGCATGCCGTCGCCGAGAGGTCGCACCGAGGGACGCGCACCTCGCACCGTGGTGAAGCGCCCCTCGAAGTCGACGACGTCACCGCTCCAGAGCGCCTTGACCAGCTCGAGCGCCTCCTCGAAGCGGGCCACCCGGGTTCCCGGCTCGACCCCGAAGGCGTCGAACTCGTGGGCGCTGTATCCCAGGCCGACCCCGAAGGTCGCCCGGCCGTCGGTCAGCACGTCCAGCGTCGCCATGCTCTCGGCGATGTCGACCGGGTTGACCATGGACAGCAGCACGATCCCCGTGGCGACATCCATCGAGGGAGCCACCTGCGCCATGTGGGTGAGCCAGGGCACGGGCTGGAAGTAGCGCAGCTCGGATCCCAGGAAGTGCTGACCCGCGACCATCAGGTCGAACCCGAGCTCCTCCGCGGTCCGTACGAGCTCCTCGTGTTCCTCGCGCTGCCGCCGGGCGTCGACGCTGGCGTCGTAGACGGACGTGAGCAGAATGCCGAGCTTCATGACGGATCTCCAGAGGTGAGTGACGGGGCGAGCTCACAGTGGGCCAAGGGGGTGTGTAGATGGGCACCGAAGAGGTCCGAGCAGAACGGGTCGTCGCTCGAGGACCAGCGCAGGAGGGAGACCTTGGCGGCCCGGATCCGATCGTCCCACCACACGCCCTTGACGGTGGCCTTGTCGACACCGTAGGCCGCAGCGACCCCTTCGGGGGTCAGCAGCGTCGAGGACCGGGCCAGCCCGTAGCGCTCCTCGTCGCCGAAGAACAGGTCGATCGTGAGAGTGAACGGCCCGGCGTTCTTGCTGCGGATGATGTCCGCACACTCATACAGCCGCACGCTGGGACTCCTCTGCTGCAGACACGTCGCCGGCCCGGGGGAAGCGCTCGACGCCGAGCCGGAACGGCGCGACGGGATCCTCGAGGGGCAGCAGGTGGTAGATCGAGAAGGTGAAGACCTCGGAGACTGGGATCACCACCGGCATGATCGGCGCCGCGGCGTTGCCCGCAGTGGTCTTGCGCCCCGGGTACGGCCCGATGAAGAGCCGGATGAAGGCGAAGTAGGCGGCTTCCTTGGCCAGCTCCTCGGTGTCGGCCACCACGTCGACGAGGACACCTGCCTCGTGACCCGTGACGGAGACGTTGGGTTCGAGCGCTCCGAGCACCGCATCGAGCCCGAAGATCCGGGTGCTGATGCGGAGCCGACCGGCAGCCGCGGCATCGGCGAACCGGGGGTTGGTGAGCACGGCCTGCTCAGCCTGGTCGGACCAGGCGCGAACCTGCCCGAGCAGCTCCGGCTCGCGGACCCCCAGCAGGGCGATCGCCCGGAATCCCTCGCGGCGTGCTCCCTCGAGCAGGACCGTGTAGGGACGTTCGTGCCAGACCGCCCCCTCGCACCGGACACCCTCGGTCGTCTCGACGTAGGTCGCTCCCGAGAGGTCGAGCACGCCGCCGGGGTTCTCCTCCAGCGTCGGGTGGGAGCGTTCGTAGAAGGTGTGCGAGACGAGAGAGCGCACTGACGGGCGGGCGTGCCGCGACGGGGAGCGTACCTCGAAGCCGTGCTCGTCGAGGCTGGCCCAGATGGCACGACCGGAGTCGCCGGGCTCGAGGGCGAGCCCACCGCACTCGAGCATCTTGCCCGCGTGCGCGGCGACGGCGACAGGGATGCCCCGAGCGATGGGAAGCGCCATGAAGAGGCCGATGTCGAGCGCGCGACCGGTGATCACCCCGTCGACCGCCCGTCCGAGGAGCTCGATGATCGGCTCTGGACCGACGAGAGCCACGACCCGGTCCACTGCGGCCACGTCCTGCAGCGTCAGATCGCGGTGACCCGTCCCGGCGGAGACGGGCACGATCGGAGGGCCCTCCGTGACCGCTGCCGCGAGGACATCACGGTCGAGCTCCGAGCCGAGGATCCCGAGCTCGAGGTCCCAGCCGTTGCGCGCGACCATCTCGTCGAAACTGCACAGGCACGTCTCCAGGTGGGGGTCGCCGCCGGCGATGCCGAAGGAGAAAATGAACGGCACACCGTGCGCGACGGCCGCCCGCACGTACGGCTCCACGTTGGCGGCCTGGTTGGCCGACACCTGGTCCCCCGAGCCCAGCCAGTAGGGCCCCCAGTCGCTGCCCGTCCCTTGTGCGACGATGACGTCGACCCCCCATTCGAAGGCCCGGGCGATCTCGTCCTCGATGTCGGCTGCGGGGGCGATGTGGTTCACGAACCCCAGGATGCGGACCGGCTGGGACGGGTGTGCGGTCATCCGTGCTGCTCCTTGAGGTGGCGACGCAGCACCTTGCCGGTCGGGTTGCGTGGCAGTTCGTCGACGAGCATCACCGAGCGTGGTCGCTTGTAGGCGGCGAGCCTGCCCTCGGTGAACGCGACGAGATCGGCCAGAGCAGGGGTGCACCCGGCGCGGGGGACGACGGCGATGGCCACGACCTCGCCCCACCGGCTGTCGGGTACGCCGAATGCCGCCACCTCGGCCACGTGGGGGTGGTGGCGGAGGACCGCCTCCACCTCAGCCGGATAGACGTTCTCCCCGCCGCTGATCACCATGTCCTTGACCCGGTCGGTGAGGAAGAGGTGGCCGTCGTCGTCCAGCCAGCCACCGTCGCCGGTGCGCAGCCATCCGTCCTCGGTGAGCAGTGCGGCGCTCTCCTCGGGCAGGCCGAAGTAGCCGGGGGTGTTCTGCTCCGATCGCGTCCAGACCTCTCCGACCGTGCCCACGTCGTGCGGGGCCCCGGTCACTGCGTCGCGGATCTCGAGCTCGATCCACGGGTACGGCCGACCGACGGACCCCGGGCGGGCGGAGCCTGTGGGCGGGGCGGGACCCGGAGCGAGCTCGCTCACTGCACCCGTCGTCTCGGACAGGCCGTAGACGTGGTGCAGCACCGGGCCGAACACCCGGACCGCCTCACGCTGCTCCTCGGCACTGATCGGCGAGGCGCCGTGCACGATGGCGCGCAGGTCGGGGAACGTCTGCTCGGGGCCTACGGACTCGCACAGGCGTCGGATCATCGTCGGCACCAGGAACGTGTGGCTGACCCTGTCGTCGACGAGGTGGCCGAGCACTGTCGTCGGGGTCGCGTCGCCGGCGAGGACGGTGGTCGCTCCGGCGTGCAGCCCGGCCAGCCCCCAGCTGATCGCGCCGACGTGAAAGAGCGGCGTGGCCAGGAGGCTGGTGCTCTCGTCGGTGAGCCTCCAGCGCGGAGTCACCTTCGGGACCTTCGCGGCGAGGTTGCGGTTGGTGAGGAGCACACCCTTGGGACGACCACTGGTGCCCGAGGTGTACACCTGCAGCACCACGGCGTCCGCGGCGAGCACGGCGGCGTCGACGGCACGGGCCTCGCCAAGGTGGCGGCCCAGCCACGTCTCGTACGAGCCACCCAGCAACAGGGTGAGTCGGAGGTCCAGGCCCTCCGCGAGGGCTGCTGCGAGCTCGTCGAACTGCGAGTCGGCGACCAGCGCGCGGGCCCCGGAGTCGGTGGCGATCGCGCGTGCCTCGTCGGCAGACAGCCTCCAGTTGACGGGAACGGCGACCAGCCCGGCGCGCGCGCACCCGATGAGCACCTCGAAGAACTCAGGCGAGTTGGGTGCCAGCACCAGGACCCGGTCCCCCGGCGTCAGGCCCGCCTCGAAGGCGCCGGTGGCGAAGCTGGACGCCCGCTGGTCGAGGGCGTCGAAGCTGACCTTCCTCCCGCGGTGCACGAATGCCACCCGGTGCCACCGGTGGGCCAGCACTGCCGGCTGGGCGGCAAGGCGATAGTCCATCTCAGGCCCGCCTCCCGAGGTCCGTCGGCAGGTGCTGGACGGCGCGCAGCATGGCGCTCCCGGCGTACGTCGGCTCGTGGTCGAGCAACCGGGCGTCCGGGAACCGCTCGAGCAGCGTGGTGAAGACGACCTCGCCCTCCAGCCGGGCCAGGGCGGCTCCCAGACAGTGGTGGGCTCCGAAGGCGAACGACAGGTGGTCGCGCTTGTTCGCCCGGGTGACGTCGAACCTGTCCGGCTGCTCGAAGACCGAGTCGTCACGGTTGGCCGCGCCCATCACGATGATCGCGGTCTGACCCTTGCGGAGGCTCGTGCCGTGCAGGTCGAAGTCCTCGGCGACCACGCGGGGCAGGTAGTGGTGAGGCGAGTCGTAGCGCATCATCTCGTCCAGCGCCCCTCGGACGAGGTCCGGCTGCTCCTTGAGTAGCTCCCACTGCTCGCGGTGCCGCTGGAGTGCGAGGAATCCGTTGCCGAGCAGGTTCGTGGTCGTCTCGCTGCCACCGAAGAGGATCAGCAGGTACATCGCGACCAGCTCGTCCTCGGTGAGGACCTCCTCCTCGCGAGAGTCGAGCATCGCCATGGCGAGATCGGGCCCCTCGCCCGTCTCGCGGACCCGCTGGACGGTGCGCCCGACGTAGTCCCGGAAGGCGTCGATGGCCTCGTCGGCCTCACGCAGGCTCCGCTCGTCGAGCGAGAAGAGGCGGCCCACTGCCTCGGACCACTCCCAGATCAGCTCGCGGTCCGACTGCGGGACCCCGATCAGGTCGACGATGACGCGCACCGGCAGCTTGTTGGCCAGCTCGGCCTTGAGGTCGACGACCGACTCGCCGGCCATGTCGTCGATGAGGTCGTCGACGTGCTGCTGGACCGACGCGCGTAGGGTCTCGATCCGGCGGGCGGTGAAGGCGCGCGCGGCGATCCGGCGTAGCCGGTGGTGCTCCTGGCCGTCCTTGCGGCTCAGGAAGTGGCTCTCGAAGTCGAGCACCTTGAAGAAGACGTCGTGCTGCTCCTGCGGCAGCCGCTCGATGGTGCCCTCCGCGAGCTCGCCGAAGCGGTAGGCGTTCTGGTGGATTGGGTAGGCCCCCACCATGACGTCCTTGACGTCGGCGTAGTGCGTGACCAAGGTGGCCGGACCGCCCTGCCATCGCACGACACCGGTGCCGCGACGCCACCGCTCGTACATCTCGTAGGGCCACGCGATCGTCGTTGGGTCCGCGCTGAAGAAGGCGCTGATCTCCTGGTCGGGCATCAACGCCTCAGGGGTGGAGGCCATCGCAAACCATCTCCTCGCCGCTCGCCGCAGATCAATGCTATTGATGATTATGGTTAGGACGGAACGTAACCTCGGTGCCTGTGACTGTCAACACGTCGTCTCGGGCTGCGGCCGGCCGGACTCCCGCCGGCACCAGCACGTAGCCCATCACTGCCGCCACCAGTCCGGTGCCGGCTGCCAGGAGGGCACCGGCGACGTAGCCGTCCTCGACGGGATTAAGCATTTCGGTCGGCGTGTAGGCAGCGAGCACCGCCGTCACGGCGGCGGCACCGACGCTCCCACCCATCAGGCGCAGCACCTGGTTGACTCCCGTGGCGCTGGCGGTGCGCCCTGCCGGCGTGCGCGCGATGATCAGCGCGGGCATGGCCGAGTAGGCCACGCCGATCCCCGTCCCCATGAGCCCCATCATCAGGGCGATCTGCCAGAGGCTGTCGTGCAGGATGGCGAACGTGCCGAACGACGCGGCGACGACCACGGCCCCCAGGGGGAGGATGTAGCGCATGTCCGTCCGGGCCTCCAGCCACCGAGCGACCGGCGGCGAGAACAGGCTGGCGAGCGCCATCGGCAGCATGAGCAGTCCGGTGACGAACACCGACTGCCCGAGCCCCACGCCATCCTGCACGGGTCGCTGGACCAGGAGGATCACCACCGCGACTCCACCGAAGACGGCGACACCGAGCAGGACAGCCGCGAGGTTGACGCCCAGGACGCCTCGGGCACAGGAGAGCCGCAGGTCGACCAAGGGCTCCGGTACGCGCAGCTCCACCACGGTCCAGGCCAGCAGCAGCGCCAGTCCACCGAGTCCGAGCAGAAGCACCTGCCACGAGGTCCAGCCCCACACCTGCCCGCGTGCGATCGCGAGCAGCGTGCTGCCCAGACCTGCTCCGAGCAGGACAGCACCGGGGACGTCGAACCTCGCCGGTGGCACGCGTGCTGCCGACTCGGGCACCGTCCCCGCCGGCACTCGACGCCAGACCCAGATCCCCCCGGCGGCCGAGACCAGGAACGCGAAGGCGAAGGCGGCGCGGTAGTCGTAGAACTTCACGCACAACCCCATCACCGGGTTGCCCACCCCGACACCCACCGCAATGCTCGTCGACAGGATCGCGAGGGTGCGGTAGAGCGCGAGCCCGTGCAGGTGCTCACGCGCGATGCTGACCGTCAGGGGCACCATCGCGTAGCCGAATCCCTGGAGTGCACGGCCGGCCAGCAAGCCGGAGAAGGTCGGGACCAGCGCCCCCAAGGCGCAGCCGGCAGCGGTCACGGCTAGGGCCGCGACGAGCACCCCACGACGTCGGACACCGTCGGCGAGCCTGGAGAGCACGGGGGTGACGACAACCCCGACCAGCAGGGTGATGATCAGGGTCCACTGGGCGGCAGCGATCGAGACGTCCCGTTCGACGGAGACCTCGAGCACGATCGGACTGCCGAGGCCGGCGACCACCGACCCTGTCATGGCCGCGAACGCCAGGCACGCGATTAGGGAGCCATGGGCTTGGGCTTGGCCATGGCCAGGGCCATGGCCGGACGGTCGACCCGGACCTGGTCGCACCCGCTTCGCGTGCTCGGTGGCCGCGTCGTCGCGGCGGGACACTCAGACCAGCTCGAACAGGGTGGCGTTGGCCATGCCGCCGCCCTCGCACATCGTCTGCATGCCGTAGCGCTGCCCGTCACGGCGCATGCGGTGCACAAGTGTGGTCAGCAGGCGGGCACCGGTCGCACCCAGCGGGTGGCCGAGCGCGATCGCTCCACCCTGGGGATTGGTGCGTCCGGGGTCCGCTCCGGTCTCCTTGAGCCAGGCCATCGCCACGCTGGCGAAAGCCTCGTTGACCTCGAAGGTGCCGATGTCCTCCAGCGCCACGCCGGATCGCTTCACCAGCATCTGGGTCGCGGGGATCGGCCCGGTCAGCATCGTCACCGGATCGGATCCCGCGACCACCAGCGTGTGGACTCGCACGAGCGGGGTCAGGCCGTGTCGCTGCACGGCGTCCGACGAGGCGACCAGCACCGCAGCGGCACCGTCCGACACCGGGCTGGCCAGGGCGGCTGTCAGCCGGCCGTCCTCACGCAGCGCGGACAGGGAGGCGAGCTTCTCCGGGGTTCCGCCGGGGCGCGGGCCCTCGTCGTGGTGGAGTCCGTCGAACGGCGCGATCTCCTCGGCGAAGAGCCCCCGCTGCGTGGCGTCGATCGCCCTCCGGTGGCTCTCCAGCGCGAAATCCTCCATCGCCTCGCGACTGAGGCCCCATCGCTCTGCGATCAGCTCGGCTCCCCTGAACTGGGAGATCTCCTCGCCGCCGTAGCGCTGCTTCCAACCCTGACCGTCGCGAGGGTGGGTCATGCCGAACTCCTTCCCGACCCGGGTCGTCGACCCGATCGGGATCTGGCTCATCGACTCGACTCCTCCGGCCACGACCAGGTCCTGCGTGCCCGACATCACCGCCTGCGCGGCGAAGTGAAGAGCCTGCTGGGACGACCCGCACTGCCGGTCGATCGTTGTCGCGGGCACGGACTCGGGAAACCCTGCCGACAGGACGGTGGTGCGCCCGACGTTCAGGGCCTGCGGCCCGATCTGGCTCACGCAGCCCCACAGGACGTCGTCGATCGCCACGGGGTCGACCGCCGTCCGGTGGACCAGTTCGCGGAGCACGTGAGCGCCGAGGTCGGCGGGGTGGACCTCCGCAAGCGATCCGCCGCGCTTGCCGACCGGGCTGCGGACGGCGCCCACAATGAAGGCCTCAGACATTGTTCTCCTCGTGATCCTGCGCGGTCACCCAGCGCGGTGGTCTCTTGTCGAGGAACGCCGACGCCCCTTCGGCCAGGTCGCTGCCGAGGAAGAAGGTCACGTTGAGGAACTGCGCGGCGTCCAGAGCCTGGGAGGCGGGCATGTCAGCCAGGATGTCGAAGGCCCGACGCCCCAGGCGAACGGCACTGGGACTCGTCTCGGCGAACCACGAGGCGTACTGGTCGAGGGCGGCCATGAGCTCGACCTCGCCGTCGCAGACGCGGTTGACGAACCCGGCCTGCCGGGCCTCGTCGGCGTCGATGGAGCGCCCCGTCAGCATCAGGTCGAGCAACAGCTTGCGCGGCAGCGAACGCGCCAGGGGTGCCACGATGATCATCGGGAAGAGCCCCATCCGCACCTCGGGCAGGGCGAAGCGCGCCCGGTTAGTGGCCAGGATGACGTCGCACATGGCCGCAAGCCCCATCCCTCCGGCGACGGCGGGGCCGTCGACCACCGCGACGAGCGGCTTGGGGGCCTTGAGGGCCAGCTGGTGCAGCTCCACGATGGCGGCCGGCCAGGCATACGCCTGCTCCCCCGGCGACGCGGCGAGCTCTCTCATCTGTCGCAAGTCACCGCCTGCGCAGAAGGCAGGTCCGTTGGCGGCGATGCCCACGGACCTGACGTCGTCGTCCTCCATGGCTGCGACGACCGCGTCGCGCAGGGCCGATGCCATCCCCGGATCGAGCGGGTTGCGATCGTCGGGACGATTGAGGGTCAGAAGGGCGAGGGACCCGCGCCTGGACTCGAGGACGTGTGGCTCGCTCATCGTGCGGACTCCGAGCCGATCTCCATCCTCAGCAGCCAGGCGTACATGACCTTCCCGAGGTGGTCCGACCGCAGGGACATGGTGCCGCCGCCGTCGAGGGCACCGGTGAGGACGAAGTTCAGGGCCTTGATCCCCGGCAGCTCGTAGCGGGTCACGGTGCCCTTCACCAGGGAGCCGTAGTGGGCGGCGACACGCGCCTCGGTCAGCTCACGGCGCAGGATCTCGTAGCCGGCGTCATCGTGGGCCACCAGTCCCACGTTGCAGGTGTCTCCCTTGTCGCCCGAACGACCGTGGGCGATGTCGACGACGCGCATCTCAGACCTCCAACATCTCGACCGACTGGGTGACGTGCTCCCTCGGAATCAGGCATGGCCAGATCGCGTAGAGCTCCTTCGACGGCGGGCGGGTGCCGACGCCGGCGACGCCCGCAGGCCCGTTGTTGTAGAGCGGGACGCTTTCGGTGAACACCTTGCGGGCCTCGGTCTCGTCGGGGCAGCGTGCGGCGTAGCGGACCACGATCTCCGGCGTCTCGGGATCCTCAGGTGCTGCGACACGGTCACCCCACATCGAGGTGTGACCGATGTACTCGACGATCTCGTCGCCGTGCTTGAAGTCGGCTCGTTCGAGGCGCTTCTTGAGGAACGCGATCCCCCGCTGCGCCTTCGCCCACGCGTCGGGCCACGTATAAGTGAACTGGGCCTCCCCGATGAAGCCCGCCCGGTAGCCCATGTTCACCTTCAGGGTCGCAGGAGCGGGTCGACCGGTGCCTCCCGTGATCCGCACCCGGTCCTCCCCGACTTCCTCCAGCCGCACCTGGGAAAAGTCAGCGGTGACGTCGGCGGTGAGGTAGTTCGCCGGGTCGAGGATCTCGTAGACCAGCTGCTCGCTGACGGTCCCGATGTCGACCCGGCCGCCCGTGCTCGGTGTCTTGGTGAGGACTGCAGTGCCGTCCTCGGCCACCTCGGCTATGGGGTAGCCCAGCTCCTCGAGACCCTCCACGTTGGCCCAGCCGCCGGCGTACAGGCCGCCGGTCGCCTGCCCGCCGCACTCGATCGCATGTGCGACGACGGTTGCCATCCCGAGCCGGCCCCAGTCGTCGGTGGCCCACCCGAACTCGTGGATGAGGGGGCCGAGGTAGAGCGCGATGTCGGTGACCCTGCCGCAGATCACGACGTCCGCCCCTTGGTCCAGGGCATCCACGATGCCCTCCGCCCCGGTGTAGACGGCAGCGTGGGTCAGCCGCTCGCGCACGGTGGAGAGGGGTTCGCCGGTGTCGAGGTTGACGAAGTCCACCCCGTCGGCCATCAGCTTGTCGATGTCGGCCTCGATGTCGTCACCCGAGACCACGGCCACCCGGACCCCCGAGAGCCCGAGCTCCTTACAGAGCTCGACCACCTTGGCCGCTGCCGCGCGCGGGTTGGCGCCTCCGGCGTTGCTGATGACCTTGACGCCCTTGTCGACGCAGGTCGGCAGGGCTTCGCGCAGCAGGTCCAGGATGTCCCGGGTGTAGCCGCGTTCGGGGTTGCCGGCGCGTTGCTTGGCCAGGATCGACATGGTCAGCTCGGCGAGGTGGTCACAGCAGAGGTAGTCGATGTCGCCTCGCTCGACCATCTCGATCGCTGGCCGGACGCTGTCGCCCCAGAACGCCATGCCGGCGCCGAGTCTCACGGTCTTCGACATGGAGGACCCTTTCGTCGTCAGGGCACGCGACCCGACGGGCTGCGTGTGCTTGCTGGTCAGGATCAGAAGAGTCCGAGCAACCGGGCGAGGTTGTCGCCCAGGATGCCGTCCTCCTCGTCGCGGGTGAGGCCGAGGGCGCGGATCGCTGCGATCTCGGCAGCGGGGTCGGCCATCGGCCAGTCGGAACCGAAGACGACCCGGTCGGCACCGTGTCGACGGATGAGGTCGACGATGGGCTCCGGGTCCAGCTCGGCGACCGTGGGGGGCCACGACGTCTCGAGGTGGACCCGCGAGCCCACCACGTACTCCTGGGCCTCTTCGAGGCGGTGATAGCCGCCGAAGTGACAGGCGATCAGGGAGACCTCGGGAATCTCGTCGGCGACCCGGCGCAGGAGCGCCGGCGCACCCCGGGCGTTCGACACCGGGTCCTCACCGGCACCGACGTGGGTGACCACCGCCATCCCTTCCTCCCCCAGTGCCCGCAGGATGTCGTGGACGCGAGGATCGTCGAGGGAGAGTGTCTGGAAGAGCGGGTGGAGCTTGACACCGACGATGCCGTTGTCGCGGAGGCTCCTGATGTTCTCCTCGATCGACAGGTCGGGATGCACCGTTCCGAAGGGCACCAGTCGGTCCCGGGGAACAGAGCCGATGAACTCGTTGGTCCGCTCGACGGTCGACGCCTTGATGCCGACCCCGAGCGCAAGGCCCATGTCGATGCCCGAGGCGTCCATGGACTTCAGCAGTCCGGAGAGCTTGCCGTCGAAGCGCAGGGGCATGCCGGCGGGGGTCTGGGAGTGCATGGCCTCGGCGATGTGGTCGGGCCAGACGTGCATGTGGCAGTCGACGATCACAAGTCGGCGCTCCGGGGACGGTCCTTGACCAGCTTCCTGGCGAGGGAGTCCAGGATGACCTCGGTGGATCCTTCGTAGATACGCATGGGCCGAGCCTCCCGGTAGAGCCGCTCCATCTTGTCTCCGCGCACAAGACCGAAACGGCCCATGACCTGGACCGAGCGGTCGACGACTCGACCGGCCATCTCTGTCGCACCCACCTTGGCGATCGACGAGAGGTGCAGACCCGACAGCGGGTCACGCGCCGCCGCCGCCGCGGCGCTGTAGGCCATGGCGCGGGCCATCTCGATCTCGACCCAGCACGTCGCCAGGGTGGCCGGGATGCCGCCCGAGCTCGGCGAGCGGCTTGCCGAACTGCTCGCGACCCGCGGCGTGCTTCAGAGCCTCCTCCAGGGCGGCCTGGGCGACACCCACCGCGGCTCCGGCGACGGACACCCGGAACGTGGCCAGGGTAGACAGCATCATCTTGAACCCGACGCCTGCAGCGCCCAGGCGGTGGTCGAGGGGCACGCGGACGTCCTTGAGGACCACATCGCCCAGCACATGTGGGGCGATGATCTGGTGGGGATGGGTGACGGTGACGCCGGCGGCGTCGGCCGGCACGAGGACGAGGGAGTACGCCTCACCCTCCCGGGCCAGGATGCTGTAGAAGCTGGCGTCACCGGCATTGGTGATGAACGACTTGTGGCCGTTGAGGACCAGCTCGCCGTCGATCTCCTCGACCCGGGTTGTGATGGCCCGCAGGTCCGAGCCGACGTCTGGCTCGGTGAGTCCCAGCGCGCCGATGGCCTCGAGGGAGGCGACCTTCGGTAGCCACTGCTCGCGTACGGCATCGGACCCGGCCGCAGACACCGGGAAGCTGCCGATGCCCTGCATCGCGAACATCGAGTCGAGATGCCCGCTCACTGCGGCCAACTGCTCACGCACGACGGTCACGGCCAGTGAGTCGACCTTCTCGAACCGCCCGCCATATTCGGCGGCGACCACGACGGCGGCGAGACCGGACTCCCTGAGACGGGTGCGGACGTCGTCGTCGAAGTGATCCGCCTCGTCGGCACGATCGGCGATGTCCTCGCAGGCCAGGGCAAGCGCTCGCGCCTCCTCCTGCAGGTCGAGGTACTCCTGGGGGAGCTCGAACAATCCGGTCATTGGGCATTCTCCGGTCGCTGGTTGAAGGACCGGCCGGTCAGCTCCGAGGCGATTCTCACCCGCTGGATGGCGGGCGTGCCACCGGCAATGGCCCAACCGTGCGCGTCGCGGTGGAGTCGCTCGATGCCGTACTCCTCGGTGTAGCCGTTGCCGCCGTGCAGTTGCATGGCCCAGTCGGAGACGCGCTTAGCCATCTCGTTGGCGAAGCACTTGGCAACCGACACCTCGTAGGGAACCGGCAGGCCGGAACCTGCGTTGGTCGCCGCGCGCTGGATGAGGAGGCGAGCGGCCTCGACCTGCGGTGGCCATCGAGGCGATCGTCATCTGCACGTTCTGGAACTCGACCAGCGGGCGGCCGAACTGCTCGCGGGACTGGACGTAGTCGACGGTGCGGTCAAGAGAGGTCTGTCCGATGGCCAGGCTCATGGTGGCGTTGCCGAGTCGCTCGATCGAGAAGACGCCGAAGAGCTTGTTGAAGCCGCCTGCGTCGATCACCAGGTTGTCGGCGGGGACCCGGACCTCGTCGAAGTAGAGGTCCGCACTGGGGATGCCCCGGAAACCCATCAGCTTCTCGGAGGCGCCGGCGGAGAACCCGGGGGTATCGGCGGGGACGATGATGGCGCCGATCCCCTTGGCACCGGGCTCGTCGTTGAGCCTGCAGTAGACCAAGTAGTGATCTGCGTGGCCCCCGTTGGAGATCCAGCGCTTTGCGCCGTTGATGACGTACTCGTCACCCTCGCGGCGCGCCCGGGTCTTCATGTCCGTGGCTGCGGATCCGGCGTCGGGCTCGGAGATGCCAATCGCCATCGTCACCTCACCGAGGGCGGCTCGTGGGATGAAGTTGCGCTTCTGCTCCTCGGTACCGAAGAACTCGATCACCCGGATCGGGCCGACACTGGCCTCGAACACCTGGAAGGCTGCCGGACGGCACTCCTTTGCCAATTCCTCGATCACGATCAGCGCGTCGTAGAGCGTCCCGCCCTGCCCGCCGTACTCCTCGGGGAACACGATGCCGAGGAACCCCAGGTCCGCCAGACGCTTGACCTCGGCCTCGGGAAGCGGGGTGCGGTTAAGGTCCCACTCGGCCGCCTGAGGTGCGTACACCTCGCGAGCGACCTTTCCGGCCAGCTCGCGCAGTTCGATCTGCTCTGAGGTCAGTTGGAAGCCCGTCACGTCAGGAACCTTCGATCTCTGCACTCAGAGCGCAGGGTATGGATGATAACTATGATCACCATACTGATAGATTACGGTCAGTCAAGTACGGATTGGCATACATTCGCGAGGAGACGCACGGATGACCGACATCAGCACAGCGGGGTTCAACCTCGACGGCAAGGTCGCCGTCGTGACGGGTGGCAGCCGGGGTCTTGGACGAGCAATGACCCTCGGACTCGCTCGTGCGGGCGCGGACGTCGTCATCGCCAGCCGCAACGGCGAGGCCTGCGAGGAGTTCGCGGCGGAGGTGAGTGCCGAGACCGGACGTCGGGCCCTCGGCATCGGCACCCACGTAGGCAGGTGGGATGCGCTGGACGGGCTCGTCGACCGCGTGTACGACGAGTTCGGTCGCATCGACGTCCTTATCAACAACGCGGGGATGTCTCCCCTCTACGACAGGGTCGAGGACGTCAGCGAGGCGTTGTTCGACAAGGTGCTCGAGGTCAACCTGAAGGGCCCGTTCCGACTGACGGCGTTGGTCGGCAGCCGTATGGTTCAGGGCGAGGGCGGCTCGATCATCAATATCTCCAGCGCCGGGGCCGTCCACCCGAAGCCGCACATCCTCCCGTACGCCGCAGCCAAGGCCGGGCTCAACGCGATCACGATCGGCTTCGCCCATGCCTTTGGCCCCTCGGTCCGCGTCAACGCGATCATGGCCGGCACGTTCCTGACCGACGTCAGCAAGGCCTGGGACGCCGAGGCGTTCGCTCGTCGTTCGTCGACCTTCGCCGCCCAGCGCGGCGGGGAGCCCGACGAGATCGTCGGCGCGGCGCTTTACCTTGCGAGCGACCTGTCGTCCTACACCACCGGCTCGATCCTCACCGTCGACGGGGGCCAGCCGTGAGGCCCGCCCGCGCCGCCCTCGCGCGCCACTCCCCCGAGCCCGTCGGCGCACTGGCCCACGTCGAGTGCGTCGCCGCGGCGTCCGTGGATCCGCGCACCCTCGAGCTCGTCCGCGACCGGGTCCAGTCGCTGCTCGGGCTGTCCTCGTCGTACGACGACTGGCGCGACGCGGCCACATTCTCGGAGCGCGATCGCGCGGTGCTCGACTACGTCGAGCAGTTCGTCTTCTCGGTGTCGACCATGGAGGACGCGCTGGTGGATGCGCTGCTCGAGCACCTCACGCCGATCGAGGTCCACGAGCTCAGCAATATCGTGTGGGCGGTCGACCTGACGACCCGGCTCGACCTGGTTGCAGGGGCGGTGCTCGCATGAGCTCTCGCATCCCGCTCCCGACGGACTCCTCGAAGCCGAAGTACGGCACGCCCATCGACTACGCCGTCGCCGACTTCGCCGCCGCCCAGATGCGCCAGCATGTGCTCGACCCCGCCCTCACCGAACTGGTCCGGCTCCGCTGCGCCCGCGTGCACGACTGCCGCCTGTGCCGATCGGTGCGCAACATCGACGCCGACGATCTCTCCGAGGAGACGGCGGCGAAGATCGACAGCTATGAGACGAGCGACCTCGGCGAGCGCGCCAAGGTCGCGCTGCGGCTGACCGACGCGATGATCCTGGACCCGTCCTCGGCTCCCTTACTGCGAGCAGACGTCCGACGG
The DNA here is from genome assembly GCA_963806925.1 of uncultured Actinomycetota bacterium. Classification (GTDB taxonomy): domain Bacteria; phylum Actinomycetota; class Actinomycetes; order Propionibacteriales; family Nocardioidaceae; genus Nocardioides. The sequence goes on from CAWEAI010000006.1 coordinate 147,045, forward strand.
GTGTTCACCGAGGCCGAGATCGCAGAACTGCTCCTCGACGTCGTCAAGTGGAGCCAGCAGAAAGCCTCTGTCTCGCTGCGCATCGAGGAGCCGCCCCGGGACGGGCTCTCCGAGCTGAGCTTCGACGCCGAGGGCCGGGCGTCGGTCGGCTTCCCTCTCTGAGCTTCCCCACTCTGAGGTCCCACCCCCTCCTGGGCCTCGCTCCACGTCGATTCGGCCGCCCCGACAGGTCCGCGAAAAGTCGGTCTTCAAAAGCATTGCAGTGCTATCTAGATCGCCTCTTCGGCGCGCTTACTGGCCGATAACCGCGGCCAAGGGCCCTCGTCGAAGGCCCTGCGGGCGGCGGCGACCGCCGCGTCGACACGGCCGGCTGGGCTCTGGGATGCCGCCGAGCGGTCCCCCGTGCTCGGGGGCACGATGTCGATGCGCGCGTCCGAGCTGGGCTCGACTGACCTCCCACCGATGAACAGCTTGCTGTGCCAGATCTTGCTGCAGCTGTCGTTCATGACCACTCTCTTGTGGTGGTGAACGGCTCCTGGGGAGGATCGGGTGGGGCTCGCGCCCGCGCCGGTGTCAGCCGCGTGCAATGACCCCCGCGGCGGCGTAGCCTGCCAGGTCGTCGTCGCTGAGGCCGAGCAGCTCGGTGAGGACCTCGTCGGTGTGCTCGCCGATCGCCCGGCACCCCGTCGTACGACGGCCCACGCCAGTCGGACATCGTGCACGACCGACCCGGGCATCAGGACCTTGCCGAGGGCGTCGACTCCGGTCAGCTCGACCAGCGTCCGCTCGAGGTAGTGCTCGTCCTTGACGATGTCACTGGCGTCGTTGACCTGCGAGCAGACGACCTCGAAGGAGTCGAGCTGCTTGAGGATCTCGTCGCGCGGCCGCTCGGCGACCCAGGCCGTCACGATGACCTGCAGCTCGTCGTTGTGCTCCATCCGGACGGCGTTGGTCGCGTAGCGCGGGTCCTCGATCAGCTCGGGTCGGTCCATCGCGGCGAAGAGCCGCTTGGCGATGCCCTGGTTGGATGCCGCGATCGAGAGCCACTTGCCGTCGGACGGCCTGGTAGACGCCTCGCGGCGACGCCGAGCCGGTGCCGTTGCCGACCCGGCCCTGTACGAACCCGGTGCCGGAGTAGTTCATGATCATGTCGCCGACGATGAACATCAGCGGCTCGTAGAGCGCGATGTCGACCTGGTCGCCCTGGCCCGTCGCGCTCGCGGCGGTAGAGCGACATCGCCGTACCCATCGCCGCGGAGATGCCGGCGATCGAGTCGGCGAAGCCGAACGGCGGCGAGGTCGGCGGGGTCTCGGGCCAGCCGTTGATGTAGGCGAAGCCGCTGCCCGTCTCGGCGACCGTGCCGAAGCCGGGCTTGCCGTTGTCGGGCCCGAACTGGCCGAAGCCGGAGACGCTGGTCATCACCAGCCGCGGGTTGATCTCGGAGAGCGCGGCGTAGCCCAGCCCCCACTCGTCCATCCGACCCGGCCGGAAGTTCTCGATGATCACGTCGACCTCGGTGGCGAGCCGGCGTACGAGGTCGTGGCCCTGCTCGGTGCGCAGGTCGAGCGCGACCGAGCGCTTGCCGGAGTTGAGCCGAGCGAAGCCGAACGACTGGCCGTTCTTCATCGGCGTCCACTGCCGGGCGTAGTCGCCGGAGGTCGGGTCCTCGACCTTGATCACCTCGGCGCCGAAGTCGCGCAGCATCCGACCGCAGGTCGGCGCGGCGTACATCGAGCCGAGCTCGAGCACCTTGACCCCCGACGAGCGGGGCCCGCGCGACGAGCCGTCATCAGAGCCGCCACTGGATGTGCTTGACCTCGAGGTACTCCTTCATGCCCCACTCGCCGAGCTCGCGGCCGATGCCGGAGCGGCCGTAGCCGCCGAAGGGGGCGTCGGGGCGCATCGCGCCGCCGCCGTTGATCCACACCGTGCCGGCGCGGACCTGCTCGGCGATCCGGCGGGCCTCGACGAGGTCGTCGCACCAGACGTTGGCCGCGAGGCCGTACGCCGTGTCGTTGGCCAGGCGGATGGCCTCCTCGGTGTCCTTGAACGGCACGATCACGGCGACCGGGCCGAAGATCTCCTCCTGCACGGCACGCGCGGAGTGCGGCAGGTCGCCGAGCAGCACCGGGTTGACGAACCAGCCCTTCTCGGGCAGCGGCTTGGTGACCTCGAGCAGCTTGGTGCCGCCCTCGGCGACCGAGCCGTCGATGAAGCCCTGGACGCGGGCCTGGTGGTCGGCGCGGATCATCGGGCCGATGTTGGTCGCGCGGTCCCACGGGTCGCCGACGACCATCTGGTCGAACGCGGCCGCGCCGGCCTCGAGGAACTCGTCGTACTGCTTCTCGTGCACGAGCAGACGCGCGAGCGCGGCGCAGCCCTGGCCGCCGTTGCGGGCCCAGCGCAGGTGCATCTCGACGGCGATCTTGGCGACGTCGACGTTGTCGGTCACGATGCTGGGCGACTTGCCGCCGAGCTCGAGCGTGACGCCGACGAGGTTCTCGGCCGCCTGGGCCATGATCTTCGAGCCGACGCCGTCGGAGCCGGTGAACGAGACGCGGTCGACGCCGCGGTGCGAGGAGAGCTGCTACGCCGACCTCGGTGCCGCCGACGATCACGTTCATGACGCCCGGCGGGAGTCCGGACTCCTGGATCAGCTCGCCGAGCAGCAGCGTGGTGAGCGGGGTGCGCGGCGACGGGAACAGCACGACGGTGCAGCCGGCCGCGAGGGCCGCGCCGAACTTGAAGATCGCGAGGTTGAGCGGGTAGTTGTAGCCGGTGATCGCGGCGACCACGCCGACCGGCTGGTGCACCACGTCGCTCTCGGTCGGGTGCGGCTTGTCGAAGCCCCCGAGGTGCACGGTGCGGTCGACCTTGGCGGCCTCGGCGGCCCAGCGCAGGTGCTCGTCGACGGCCATCTTGACCTGGAGGTACTCCGCGAGTGCGACCGGCGTGCCGACCTCGTTGACGATCGAGGGCAGCAGCCGGTCGGCGGCCTTCTCGAGCACGTCGGCGAAGGCGTGGATGTGGCGCGAGCGCTCCTCGCCCGTCAGCGCGGCCCACGCCGGGAAGGCTTCGCGGGCGGCAGACACGGCGGCGTCGACCTGCTCGGGCGACGCGCCACCGACGGTCGCGATGACCTCCTCGGTGGCGGGGTTGTAGACGTCCCACTGCTCGCCGGCGGGGTCGACCATGCGGCCGCCGATGAGGAGGGTGCGGGTCGACGGGCACCCAGTTCTGATCGATGCCTGCGTCGGCGGTCGCGGTCACGCGGTTGCTCCTTCATCTACTTCATCCGTGGGGCGAGTGGCCATCAGGCCGACGCGCGTCATCTCGACGACCACTTCGTCGCGCTGGTTGAGCCCGAGATGCTCGAACCAGACGATCCCGGAGTCGGTGCGGGTCTTGGACGCGCGCTTGTCGACGATGGTCGTCTCGGCGCGCAGCGTGTCCCCGTGGAAGACTGGGTGGGGGAACTTGATCTTGTCGTAGCCGAGGTTGCCCAGCGTCGTACCCATGGTCAGCTCGGGCACGTGGAAGGCACCGATCAGCGCGACGGTGAACAGGGAGTTCAACACCCGCTGGCCGTGGATGCTCTTCTTCGAGAACTCCTCGTCCAGGTGCAACGGCTGGAGGTTCATCGTGAGCGAGGTGAACATGATGTTGTCCATCTCGGTGATGGTGCGGGTTAGCGCGTGCTTGTAGTGCGCGCCCACTTCAAACTCCTCGAACCACAGTCCACGCATCGTCATGCTGTCTCTTCTCCTGTTTTGTCGGGGTGGTCCGGTAGTGGCACCCAGTGCTGCCGCGCGCTGGAGCCACTCCACCGCTTTGTCGTAGTGGGCCTTGTCGATGTGAAGTCCGCGGTAGCGCAGAGCACCGATGCCCTCGGCGGCCGCGGCCTCGTAAGCCGCCACCATGCCGACGTAGAGGGCAACGTCCTCAGCGGACGGGGTGAAGACGTCGTTGACCGTCTCTACGTGCCTGGGATGGATCGCGATCATGCCGCGGAAGCCGAGCTGACGACCGCGCAGCGCGAACTCACGAAGACCATCGATGTTCTCGAGGTCCTCCCACAGCCCGGTGAGCGCGTGGATCCCGGCCTCACGGCAAGCCAGCAGCACCCGGCTGCGCAGGTAGAGCGTCTCGAGGCCCTCGGGGGTCCACTCGTAGCCCGACAGCTCGGGCGATGTCGGCATGCTCGGCGCTGGGGCCGATCATCGCGCCGACTCGCGGCGAGGCGTGGGCCACCTCGCGACAGTTCTGGATCGCGGCCACGGTCTCGACCGGCACGATGTACTCCAGCCCGGTGACACCATTGCGCTCCTCGAAGTGGTCCAGCAGGGCGTCGTACTGCAGGACGTCGGTCGCGGTCTCGATCTTCGGTGCGAACACCCCGTCGAGGCCGGGGACGACCACGGCCTCCAGGTCACCGCCGGTGAGCCGGGTGGCGAGCGGGTTGACCCGCACCAAGATCCCGACCCCCGTGTCGGTCGTGCGGAGCCGGGAGATCGACTCAGCGACTGTGGCGCGCGCCGCGACCTTCGCCTCGGCCGGCACGGAGTCCTCGAGGTCGAGCACCACGCAGTCGGCACCGGAGGCGACGGCCTTGTCGGCCCACGTGGGACGATGCCCGGGCACGAAGAGGATGGAGCGGTAGGGCTTCACGGGGGGACCTCAGTAACTGCGGGGCAGTCCGAGGACGTGCTCCGCTACGTAGTTGAGGACCATCTCCTGGCTGATCGGGGCGATCCGCATCAGGCGGGCCTCCCGGAAGTAGCGCTCGACGTGGTACTCCTTGCTGTAGCCCATACCGCCGTGCACCTGCAGCGCCACGTCGGCCGAGTAGTAGCCAGCCTCGGCGCACAGCCACTTGGCGTAGTTGGCCTCGGCGCCGCACGGCAGCTCTTGGTCGACCATCCACGCGGCCTTCTGGAGCACTGCGTCGGCGGCCTCGATTCGGATCTTGGCCTCGGCCAGCTGGAACGACAGACCTTGGTTCTGGCCGATCGGGCGTCCGAAGACCACCCTCTCCTTGGCGTAGCGGGTGCCACGACGCAGCGCGGCCTCGCCGATCCCAAGCATTGCGTTGGCTGCGATCACCCGCTCGGCGTTGAGCCCGGTGAGAATCACCTTGAAGCCCTGGCCCACCTCGCCCACGACGTCCTCGTCGGCCACGAAGAGCTCGTCGATGAAGAGCTCGTTGCTGTCCACCGAGTTGCGGCCCATCTTGGGGATCCGGCGGATGGTCACCTTCTCCCGGTCCATCTCGGCGAAGAACACGGTGAGGCCGTCGGTCTTCCTGGCGCACTCGCCCTTCGGCGTGGTGCGGGCGAGCAGGATCATCCGCTCGGCCTGCTGGGCGTTGGAGATCCAGACCTTCTTGCCCGAGATCGACCAGCCACCGTCAACCTTGGTCGCGAACGTCGTGAGGGCGGTGGTGTCGGTGCCGGAGTCGGGCTCGGTGACCGCGAAGGAGATCTGCAGGTCGCCCTGCGGCACCCGCGGCAGGAAGCGCTGTTTCAAATCCTCGCTGGCGTGGTGGATGATCGACTCGAATCCGAAGATCCCGATGTGGACCGACGAGCAGCCGCCCATGCCGGCGCCGGACGCCGCGATCTCCCGCTCCACGATCGCCGCCTCGGTCACGCCGAGCCCGCCCCCGCCGTACTCCTCCGGGATGGTGAGACCGAGCCAGCCGCCGTCGGCGACCGCGCGGTAAAAGTCCCAGGGGAACTCGTGCTTCTCGTCCCGCTCGGCCCAGTAGTCGTCCGTGAAGCGCTCGCAGAGCGTGCGGACTGCTTTGCGAATGTCGTCGTGGACGGGGTCGGTCGTGTAGTCCATGTGGTGCTCCTCAGGCCTTCTCGGCCAGTGTCTTGTCGTAGGTGTCGCCGGTGATGCCGTCGTCGCGCAGGACCGCCTTGCGGACCTTCTCGGAGGGCGTCTTGGGCAGCGCGTCGACGATCCTCAGGTAGCGCGGGATGGCGAACGCCGGGATCCGACCCTCGCACCACGCCAGGATCTCGGCGGCCTCGACGGGCTCGCTGGTGACGACCACCGCGAGCACCTCGTCCTCGCCTGCCTCCTGGTCGGCGGGCACGCCGATGACGGCGCACTCGACGACGGCCGGGTGGCCGAGGACGGCCTGCTCGACCTCGTAGGAGCTGATGTTCTCGCCGCGCCGACGCAGGGCGTCCTTGTAGCGGTCGATGAAGTAGAACCAGCCGTCCTCGTCCTTGCGCAGCGCGTCACCGGTGTGGAACCACAGGTTGCGCCAGGCCTCGACGGTCTTCTCCGGCATGTTGTAGTAGCCGTTCGAGCAGGTCCACGGGTGCACCGGCCGGACGACGAGCTCGCCGACCTCGCCGACCGCGACCTCGCGATCGGTCTCGGGGTCGACGAGGCGGATGTCGAACCACTCACGATTCTGCAGTCCCGCCGCACCGGCCGGTCGATCGACGCCGTACGGCGACATGATGGGCGCGCTGGTCTCGGTCAGCCCGAACGCGTCGACGAGAGCCTCGATTCCGTAGCGCGCCTTGAACTCCTCGGCGTAGGTGCTCGCCGTCGGGGCGGCGTAGATGCATCGCAGCACGTTGTCGAGGTCGTCCTCACGGGGTGCCTGCTTCCAGGTGAAGTCCATCATCACGCCCGACGAAGTTGGTCACCGTGACGCCCGAGTCGCGGACGTGATCGATCCAGCGACTGGCGCTGAACTTCGACCGGATGACGGCCCGACCTCCGGCCACGATCACCGGGTAGACCGCCATGAAGGTCGCGTTGCCGTGGAACAACGGCGTCGTCGTCAGGTAGACGTCTTCGGGGGTGAGACGGGTCAGCGAGACCACGATCTGGGCGAAGAAGTAGAGCTGCGAGTGCGGCATCGCGACGCCCTTGGAAGGGCCGGTCGTGCCGGAGGTGTAGAAGATCGCACCGAGGTCCTGTGGGCGGGGCGTCGGGAAGCACGCGTCTTCTCGGCCGCCTCCAGCTCGTCCCACGCCGCGGCCTGCCAGCCGTGCTCGCGCAGCAGCTCGACGGCCTTGTCGTGGATGCCCGGCACCGGAGTCGATGACCCAGAACTTCTCGATGCCCCGGGCGTGCTCGGCAACCGCGACCCAGCGCTCCGCCATGACGTCGTCGATCACGGCGAACCTGGCCTGCGCGACGTCGAGCTGGTGGCGGAGGAACTCGCCCTCGTAGTTGGTGTTGATCGGGACCTCGACGAGCCCGCCGAGTGCCGTGCCCCACCAGGTCCGCACGAAGCGCGACGAGTTCACGGCCATCAGCACGACCCGGTCGCCCTGCTGCGCGCCTGCGGAGTAGAGGCTGCTGGCCACCCGCTCGGAGAAGTCGAGCGCCTCGGCGTACGTCCAGGTCAGACCCTCCTCGGGGGTGTCCAGGCAGACCGCGTCGGGTCGTTCGGCGGCATGGTGGCGCAGGACGGCGGCGAGGGTCCAGGTCTCCGGGTCCGGGAAGGCCGGTCGGAGGTCGGTGTAGTACTGGGCGCCGGCCATGCTCACGCCTCGCCGGGCTTCGCGAACGCTGCCTCGTCGATCGTGGTGCGGGGCTCGAGCGCCAGCATGCGCGGGGACTACGTCCTTGCCCAGCCGGTTGATCGCGGCGATCGTCTCGTCGCCGCTCATCGTCGGCCACTGCGGGCGCAGCAGCAGCGGGTCGACCGGCAGCTTGTTGACGTAGTCGGTCAGCTGGGCCACCACGTCGTCCGGCGTCCCGATGACCGCGTGCCCGGACACTGCCTTGGCGAACTCGTTCTCGAGGTCCTTGTCCTTCATCACGTCGAGGCCCTTGTTGGCATAGGTGAGGTAGCGCCCCTGCGCGACCCGGGCGAACTCGACGATCGCCTCCTCGCGGGTGTCCGCGACCAGGCAGTTGCGACGCAGTGGCTGTGGGGCGAACTCCTTGCCCCGGGCAGCGAAGCCATCCATGACGATCTGGTGGCGCTCGGCGATCTCGTGCATCGGAGTCTCGGGCGGGCAGGCGTAGGCGTCGCCGTACTTGGCGCAGCGCTCGACCCCGGGGATCGCGTGTGCGCCGATCCAGATCGGCGGGTGCGGCTCCTGCACGGGACGGAGGTGAGGCCTGACGTCGTCGAGGTGGAAGTACTTCCCGTGGTGGGTGACCTCGTCCTCGGTCCACAGCCGCTTCATCAGCTCAAGGGACTCGTCGAACCGGCCGGCACGCTGCTTGAAGGGGATGTCGAGGTAGTCGAACTCCTCGGGCCGGTAGCCGAGGCCTGCTCCGAAGATCAGCCGTCCCTCGGTGACGACGTCGAGCGTCGCGATCTCCTCGGCCAGCATCACCGGGTGGTAGAGCGGCGCGATCATGATCTGGGTGACGAGCTTGACGTCAGGCCCGACCTCGGCAGCGAGGCGGGCCAGGAGCGGCACGGGCTGCAGCCACCGCAGCTCGCCGTACAGGAAGTGCTGGCCGATGGCGATGTAGGTGAACCCGTTGGCCTGAGCGGCCTCCACGATCCGGAGCACGTCCTTGAACTGCTGGGCGGGGGTGACCGACTTGGGGACGTCGCTGAGGAGCAGACCCATCTTGACCATGTGTGGTGCCTCTTCCGCTGTGGCTGGCTGGTGGTGGTCCGGCGCTGGGCCGGGGCAGGGATGAATTATTCAGGTGGGTACGACGGCGGGCAGGCCACCGCCGGCCCATCCTCCGTCGACGGGGAGGATCACACCGGAGATGTAGCCGGCCTCCGGCGAGACCAGGAACGTGACGGCATTGCCGATGTCGTGGGGGTGCCCGATCCGGCCTAGCGGGACCCGCTGCAGGGCGCTCTCGTTGGAGAGCCGACCGGTTGCGATCATCTGCTTCTGCATCTCGGTCTCGATGGTGCCGGGGGCCACCGCGTTGACGCGGATGCCAGCCGGGCCCCATTCCATCGACAGCGAGCGGACGAGCCCGTCCACGCCGGCCTTGGACGCGCAGTAGGAAGCTCGGGCGGCGAAGCCCTGCGAAGCCGCGATCGAGGAAAGCATCACCATGCTGCCGCCGGCCTCGAGGAAGGGCCGAGCAGCCTGAGCGCCGACGAAGACGCCACGTAGGTTGACGTCCAGGACGCGGTCCCACTCGCTGAGCGGGTAGTCGGCCGTGTCACCCGGTGAGGCGACACCGGCGTTGAAGACGGCGGCGCATAATCCCCCGCCCAGCCGGGCGGCCTCCGTGCACGCCTGTCGGACGACCTCGGGGTCGGTGACGTCACCCACGACGGCGCCGTGGCCCGGGCCGAGCCCGGCGGCGACGTCGGTCGCCGTCGAGGAGAGGTCGACGACGACGACGGCGTGACCAGCAGCGGCGAGGCAGTCCGCGATCCCACGTCCGAGTCCCTGTGCGCCACCGGTCACCACGACGCCACGGGCGCCCTCCGGGGAGCTCGGGGACGCGATGTCCTCGCGTGCGCTCTCGTCGAGTGTGGTGCTCATGACGCCTCCTGATCCATGCCCGGTCCGCCGCTGCGGGACTGGCGGGTGCCGAGTGGCGACGCTAACATCGAAGCGCCTTCTCTGACAATCATGCGCCTCATTATCGCCTTCGCTAGGAGACCACCATGGAGCTCGACCCGGCCACCAGCACGTCCCTCGCCACGTCACTCGAGGAGACCGCACTCCAGGTTCGCGCCCTTGCCGACAAGGACGCGATCCGTTCCCTCGGTGCGCTCTATTCCGTGGCGGTCGACGACCACGACCTCGCCACGGTGGTGCGATGCTTCGCCGCCGACGGGTCATTCACCCGGGCCGGTGCCACCTACTCCGGCCATGACGTACTGCGCGACTTCTACGCCGCGATGATGGACCGCTACGTCACCACCCTGCACATCCCCAACAGCCACGTCATCGCCGTCGACACGGGTGCCGGCACCGCCACCGGCCTGCTCACCGGCCAGGCCGAGCTCGCCCTCGGCGAGCACTTGTTGATGGCGGCGTATCGCTATGACGACACCTACGCCCGCGTCGATGATCGCTGGGTCTTCACCGCCCGTGAGCTGTCTTTCATGTACAACGTGCCGTTCGAGGACATGGCCACCAGCTTCTCCGACCACCTGCGCATCCGCCCCGTCGGCGGCGACCCCGCCCCCGGCGACTACCCCGAGACGCTCCGCACCTGGACGAGTTACGCCGACGTGTGACGGTCCGAGGTGGGGCGGTCGTCGAGCTGCTCGTTGCTCAACCGGAGAGGGACGGAGGCGGGGCGCCGGGCGCGGGCAGCCGTGAGCTGGCCGTCTCGCCGCCGTCGGCGACAAAGTCCGTGCCGGTGCAGTAGGTGGACTCGTCGGACATCAGGAAGACGACCAACGGCGTCAGCTCGGAGACGTCGGCATACCTCTCCTGCAGGTTGCGGGGCGGCCGGCCGGAGCGCTGGACCATCGGGGTCAGGACGGTTCCCGGGGCGACGACGTTGACGCGGATCCCCCAGGGCGCCAGCTCGGTGGCGGCTGAGCGCGCCATGCCCCGCACAGCCCACTTGCTTGCGGTGTAGCCGGGGATGCCGGGTATGCCGGTCAGGCCGGCCGTGCTCGACACGTTGACGATCGAACCGCCACCGCTGTCGCGCATGGCCGTAGCGACGGAGCGGATGCCGAGGAAGGTGCCGAGAATGTTGACCTCGGTGACCGCACGGAACTGCTCGACCGTCGTGTCGACGAGGGCGCTGTGGATGACAACGCCGGCATTGTTGACGAGGCCGTCCAGGCGACCATGCTTCTGGATCGTCGACGCCACTACGCGGATCCAGTCATCCTCGTCGACGACGTCGAGCATGGCTGGTGCACACCGGCTCCCGATCTGCTCCGCCGTCCGGGCTGCGCCCTGCTCGTCACGGTCGGCGACCACGACGTGGGCGCCCTCTGCGGCGAGGGCGAGGCAGTAGGCCGCGCCGAGGCCGCTGGCGCCCCCTGTCACGATGATGACCTTGCCATCCGTCCGGCCGGTGCGCGTGGTCATCGGAGCGTCACGATCAGGCTCTCCGGCCCGCGGGTCCGCAGCCCGACGTCGCGGACCGGGGCGCCATCGACCAGGCGCAGGTCGGGGAATGTGTCGAGGAGCAGGTTGAGACCGACCTCCATCTCCGTCTTCGCCAGCATGGCACCGAGGCAGAAGTGTCGTCCCATGCCGAAGGCGAGATGGTCGGCGGCCGCGGTGAAGGCGTGCTCGCTCTTGAGGTCGGCGCGCGGCAGCAGGAACTCCGAGGCTCGCTCGAAGCGGGTGGAGTCCCGGTTGGCCGATGCCGCGATCGGGAAGATCGTGCTGTCGGCGGGGATGCGCACCCCGACCCAGCTCGACGTCCTCGTCGGTCATCCGGGTGGTGATCTGGCTCGGCGGAGAGAAGCGCAGCGTCTCGGCGATGGCGGGGACGACCAGGCTGCGGTCGTCGCGGACCGTTCCCCAGAGGTCGTTGACGAGCAGGTTGCGGCACAGGCTCGAGAACCCCTTGTCGGTCGTCTCGCCGCCCGCAGTGAGGAGCAGGCTGGAGTAGGCTCGCACCTCGTCGTCCGACATCGAGTAGCCGTCGACCTCCGACATCACGATCGCGGAGATCAGGTCGTTGCCCGGGGCGAGTACGACGCCCCGCGATCATCGGCATCAGGTAGTCGCGCAGCTGGTCGCGGGCGTCGAGTCCCCGCTGGTGGACCGCGGGGTCGCCCGCGAAGTTGCTGACGACCAGCATCAGCTCCATGTACCAGTGGATGAACATGTCGTGGTCGCGCTCGGGCAGGCCGAGCATGTCAGCGATCACCGCGACGGGGTAGCGGTGCGAGAACCGGGTGACCAGGTCGACCTGGCCTCGGTCGTCAGCTGTTGCGGCCAGTTCTTCGGCGAGGGTGGCGGCGCGCACCGGCACGACCTCAGCCAGGATCCGCGCTGCCGACCCGTGGATCTTGTCCATCAGCCCCTCGAGGCCCTTGCCCCGGAAGTGCGGAGTCAGCATCGCGCGGTTCTTTGCGTGCTCGCGGCCCTCCATGGACAGCACGGTGCGGCCGTGGACCACGTCGGAGGTGGTCTGGTAGCCGCGAGTGCTGAAGCGGGGGTCGCGGTAGAGAGTGGAGACCCCGTCGTAGGACGACACCAGGAATGCCTGCACCCCCTCGTCCCAGTGGACGGGAGCCTCGTCGCGCAACCGCGTGTAGAAGGCGTGCGGGTCGGCGAAGACCTCGGGGTCGACCAGCGAGGGCAGTGGCAGGGCGGCGATCGCCATCAATCGGGTCCGTTCGTCGGCGGTGGTGGGGCGGTCGGGATCAGGAGTCCAGCTGGACGACGACGCTGTGCGGACCGCGCGAGCGGAGGCCGACGTCGTGGGTGGGCGCGCCAGGCGCCAGCCGCAGATGGGGCAGGGTGTCGAGGAGCAGGTTGAGCGCGATGTCCATCTCGGTGCGGGCCAGCATCGCGCCGATGCAGAAGTGCCGACCGGACCCGAAGGACATGTGGTTCGCGGCCCCGCTGAACGCGCGGTCGTGGGCCAGGTCGTCGCGATCGATCCTGAAGGTGTCGGGCTGGACGTAGCGCGACGCGTCTCGGTTGGCCGAGGCGCCGACGAGGTAGACGATGCTGCCTTGGGGGATGACGACCCCGGCGAGCTCGACGTCCTCCTCCGCCAACCTGGTGGTCATCTGGGCTGGCGGTGAGAACCGCAACGTCTCGGCGATGGCCGCGGTCACCAGCGAGCGGTCGTCCCGCACGATGCCCCACATGTCGTTCATCAGCAGGTTGCGGCACAGGCTCGAGAACGCCCGGTCGGTGGTGTCCCCACCGGCGGTGAGCAGCAGGCTCGCGTAGCCGCGCACCTCGTCATCGTCCATCCGGTAGCCGTCGACCTCCGACTCGACGATCGCCGAGATCAGATCCGTTCCACCGGGGTGGGCACGGCGCTCGGCGATCAGCGGGAGAAGGTAGTCGGCCAGGTGCTGCTTGACAGCGATGCCGCGAGCGTCCACGTCAGGATCGGCGGCGTAGTTGGTCACGAACGCCATCAGGTGGGAATACCACTCGCTGAACTGGTCGTGGTCGGAGTCGGGCAATCCGAGCATCTCTGCGATCACCGACACCGGGAACCGGCGCGAGAAGCGTGCCGCCAGGTCGACCTGTCCCTCCCCGCGTATGGCCGCCTCAAGCTCGGCGCCCAGCGAGGCCGCCCGGCGCGGGATGATCTCGCCGAGGACCCGGGCGGCTGAGCGGCGGACATGCACCTCCAGCTCCTCGAGCGCCCGGCCACGGAAGTGCGGGGTCAGCAGCGCGCGGTTCTTGGCGTGCTCGAGCCCGTCGAGGGACAGCACCGTGCGCCCGTGGATCGTCTCGAGGGTGGCCTGGTAGCCGCGGGTCGAGAACCTCGTGTCGCGGTAGGCCGACCAGACGGCGTCGTACGTCGTGACGACGTAGGCACCCATCCGCGGGTCGCGAAGCACCGGAGCCTCGCGGCGCAGTCGCGCGTAGTGCGCGACGGGGTCGGCCTGGACCTCGGGGTCGATGAGCGAGGGGAAGACAGGGGCATCGAGAGTCATCAGGAGGCCCTTGACTCGTCGTGACCGGCGTAGGTGAACAGGTCCTGGGCCACCGGTTGCACAAGCACCTTCTTGACGAGGATCTGCTTGTGCGCGATCAGCAGCGTGCCGTCACGCTCGACGTGCGTGTCGGCATACTCCCCCACGAGCACCCGGGTGCGGTCCGGCTCGAAGAGCCGTGCCTGGAAGTAGGCACGGGTCGCGATCGTGTCGCCATCACGCGACGCGAGCACGTTGGTCACGGCGTGCTGGCAGACGTCGATGCCGAGCGCGATATGGGCACGATAGACGTCGAGGAAGGCCTCGATCCCGCCCGGTTCCTCGACCCCACCGCGGGTGATGTGGACGTCGTCGGTCGCGAGTGCACGCAGGCCGTCGAGGTCGTTGTCGTCGACCGCCTGCGCATAGAGGTGGTAGAGCAGTGTGCTCCTGGCCAGGAGCATGGCCGCGTCGTCGGTGACGATCATCCTCACTTCCCGACGTGGACGTGGGCCCCCGAGGAGACCGGGAGGTGCAGCACGCGCTCCACCCGGATCACCTTGTGCGCCAGCTTGAGCTCGCCGTCGACCTCGCGGTGCACGTCGTCGTATACGCCGATCACGACTCGAGTGCCCTCCTCCTCGAGCATCGTCGCCTCGAAGTAGGCATGGGTCACGATGTCGCCCCCACTGCGACCTGCCTCGGCCGGTTCGGCGAGCACATTGGTGACCACGTGCTTGCAGACCGGGATCTGCAATGCGTTGTGGGCGCGGTAGACGTCGAGGAAGGCCTCGACACCGTCCTCGGTCGGATGGGTGCCGCGGGTGATTCGGATGTCGTCAGTGCAGATGGCGCGCAGCGTGTCGAGGTCGCCCTCGTCAACGGCGCGGGCGTAGGCGTAGTAGAGCCGGGCACTGCGCGCCCCGAGGGCTCCGAGGTCGGTGGTGGTGTTCTGGTGAGTGGTCATCGCGCTGTTTGTCCTCCGTCAACTGGGATGGTCACGCCGGTCACGAAACCGGCGTCGTCACTGGCGAGGAAGGCGACCACGCCAGCGATCTCCGCCGGCGTTGCCGCCCTCTGCAGGGGGATGAGCGCAATGAAGCCGCCCATCAGGTCGGCCATGTCGGCACCTGGGTCGCGGCCGAAGAACGTCGGCAGCATCGGGGTGTCCACCGGACCGGGACAGATGCAGTTCACCCGGACGCCGTCCGGGCCGCCGACCAGCGCGAGCGCCCGGGTGTATGCCGTAAGCGCACCCTTGGTCATCGAGTAGAGCGGGCTGAACGGGGAGCCGACCAGCGCGGCGGTGCTCGAGGTCATGGAGATCGAGCCGAGCCGGTCGGCCTTCTTGACCAGCTCGTAGCCGAGGGAGGCGACGTAGAAGGCTGACTTCACGTTGACGTCGATGGCCCTGTCGAAGTCGGCCTCCGACACGTCAAGCCCGCCGGCACCGGGCATCCCGACCTGGTTGTGCAGCACGTGCAACCTGCCGTGGCTGGCGTCGATGCGTGCGTAGAACGCGCGCAGGTCGTCGGTGGCCGTAGCGTCCAGCTCGCACGCCCTCGGCGGTGCCGCCGGCCGCGGCGATCTCGTCGGCGACGGCGTTGGCCGACTCCTCGGAGAGGTCGGCGACGTAGGTGTGCGCGCCCTCGTCGGCGAGGCGCAGGGCTGCCGCGCGACCCATGCCGGAGCCGCCCCGACGACTGCGGCGACGCGCCCCTCGAGCCTGCGGGTCGTCCCCATCATGCCGACCGACCGCTGTCGAGTCGGCGGCTCGCGACCTTGACGCCGAGCTGGGAGAAGAAGCCGACGAGGAACGCGCTCGGGTCGAGCGTCTCGGACACCTTGATCATGGGCTCGCGACCGGCCTCGGCCGCCTCCGCCCTCTCCCGGCGTCCGTGGAGGAACTGCTCGTAGGCCTGCTCGAGGCGGTCGTCCTCGACATCGTAGATCGCAAGGTAGCGGTAAGGCACCTCGGGCGCGCCGGGCAGCGTTGCGAGCTCGAAGCGCTGCGCGGCTGCGAAACCGTCGAGCTTGTCGATGGTGTCGCGCAGGTGCTCGTCATACCAGAGATTGAACTCGTCCTCCTGGTCCGACCTCGCATTGCTGAGGACGACCATCAGGTGCTGCACCATCAGCCGTCCTGCGCCGTGGCGGGCTCCGGGTCCTGGGCGAGGCCGCGGCCGTTGCCCGGGATCTTGCGCTGGTCGTGACTGACCGGCTTGGCCTCGGGGGTGACCTCGAACACGACCCGGTTGGGGCTGTCCAGCAGCTTGCGCCACTCGTCCGCACCCGTCGGGCTGGATTCGGCGGGTGAACTCGCCGAGGAACCAGTCGATGGTATGGCGGTCACGGTGGACCGTGACCCGGCCACGCGAGGAGACCATCCGACGACCCGGCAGCCCGCTGCCTGCGCTGGACACGATCACCGTAACTCTCTCGTCAGCGTCGGCACCCTTGACGTGGGCGCGACCCTCGACGGCGGTGAGCCAGAACCGTCCGTCCAGCCAGATGAAGCTCATGACGACGCCCGTCGGCCAGCCCTCGCTTGTTCAGGAAGACGAAGCTGCACTCGGTCTGCGTGGTGAGCAGCTCCTCCTGTGCGTCCTTCTCGAGGTGGGTGCCCTTGAGTTTTTCGAGGTTCTCGGTGCCGAGCCCGCTCATGCTGTCGTCGCCTCTCGTCGATGTGACCCAAAACATGATATTGGTAAGCATGATTACTGCTCGGCGCCTTCCCCGCAAGAGCCGGTCCACGTATTCTGTTGATGATCATCAATTGGTCCACACTGGAGGTTCGCATGCCTGAAGCCGTCATCGTCGATGCCGTCCGCTCCCCCATGGGACGCGGCAAGGCGGGCGGAGCCCTGTCGTCGGTTCACAGCGTCGACCTGCTCGCCCAGACTCTGACCGGTCTCCTGCAACGCACGGGGATCGACCCTGGCATCGTCGAGGACTTCATGGTCGGTTGCGTCGGCCAGGCCGGCGAGCAGTCGGGCAATCCTGGACGCTGGGCGTGGCTGGCCGCGGGCTACCCGGCGCACGTCCCGTCGGTGACCATCGAGCGCAAGTGCGGCTCGGGCCAGCAGGCCCTCGAGTTCGCCGCCGCAGGCATCGTCGCTGGAACGTACGACGTCGTGGTCGCCGGCGGCATCGAGTCGATGAGCCGCGTCCCGATGGGCGTCGGCCAGGCTCGACCAGGACCCTCAGGGCCCCGGCGTGCACGCCCTCTATCCCGACCTCGTCCCGCAGGGGGTCGCTGCCGAGCTGGTGGCCGAGAAGTGGGGACTGACCCGCCTGCAGTTGGACGAGTACTCCGCTCGCTTCGCACGCCCGCGCTGCTGCCACTGCCGCAGTCGGGAGGATTCGACAACGAGATCGTCCCGATCACCGTCGCCGACGGGACTGTCGTCCGGGTGGACGAGACGATCCGCCCCGGCACGACGGTCGAGAAGCTCGGTGGGCTGCGCGCCGTGTTCGGCACGCCCGAGACCGAGGCCAGGTTGCCCCAGATCGACTGGAAGGTCACCGCCGGCAACGCCTCGCAGATCACCGACGGCGCCGGCGCGATGCTGGTGATGAGCGCCGAGCGTGCTGCCGCACTCGGACTGCGTCCCCGTGCCCGGATCGTCGCCTCGGCGGTCGTGGGCGACGACCCCACCATCATGCTCACCGGACCCATCCCCGCGACGACCAAGGTGCTCGAGCGAGCCGGCCTGACGATCGAGGAGATGGACGCGGTCGAGATCAACGAGGCGTTCGCGTCCGTACCGCTCGCCTGGCTGGCCGAGTTCCCCATCGCACCCGAGAAGCTCAACCCTTGCGGTGGCGCCATCGCCCTGGGCCACCCGCTCGGCGCCTCGGGCATTCGGCTGATGACCACGCTGATCAACCACCTCGAGCAGACCGGCGGCCGCTACGGCCTGCAGTCGATGTGCGAGGCCGGTGGCATGGCCAACGCCACCATCATCGAGATCCTCCGATGACCCGGCGCCCTCGCCTGACTCTCGCTAAGGAACCGACATGAACCTCGACAACGCGTCAGCGCTCGTGACCGGTGGCGCCTCCGGTCTCGGGCTCGCCACGGTCACCGCTCTGGTCGAGCGCGGTGTGCCGACAACGATCGTCGACCTTGAGTCCTCCTCCGGCATGGCCCTGGCCGAGCGACTTGGCGAACTGGCCACCTTCTCCCCTGCCGACGTGCGCGACGCTGAAGCCGTCGACCGTGCCCTCGACGTCGCCACGGACCGGGCGCCGTTGCGGGCACTTGTGCACTGCGCGGGCCGTGGCGGCACCGTGCGACTGGTCAACAAGGACGGCAGCCCGGGCGACTACGACCTCTACCGGGAGATCGTCGATATCAACCTGGTCGGCACCTTCAACGTGCTGCGTCTGGCCGCGGCCCGCATGGCCGCCAACGACCCCGATCGACGGCGAGCGCGGGGTCGCTGTGCTCACCGCCTCGGTCGCGGCCTGGGAGGGCCAGATCGGCCAGATCCCCTACGCCTCGGCCAAGGCCGGCGTGGTCGGCATGACCCTCGTCGCGGCCCGCGACCTCTCCCGCGCGCTGATCCGGGTCTGCACCCTGGCCCCGGGCATCTTCGACACCCCGATCCTGGCCCGCTTCTCCGACGAGATCCGCGACGGTCTCGCCGCCCAGGTGCCGCACCCGGCCCGCCTCGGCCGACCCGAGGAGTTCGCCTCGACCGCCCTGCACGTGATCGACAACGCGATGCTCAACGGCGAGACGATCCGGCTCGACGGCGCGATCCGGATGGCGCCGAGATGAGCTCGACGCCCTCCTCGACCTCCTCCGACCCGGTCCTGACCGAGGTCGTCGACGGGGTGCTGGTCGTCTCCATCAACCGGCCCGAGGCCCGCAACGCGATCAACACCGCGACGGCCGAGGCCATCGGCGCGGCCATGGACCGCCTCGACGGGGACCCGAGCCTGGTCTCGGGGATCATCACCGGGGTGGGCGGCACGTTCTGCGCCGGCATGGACCTCAAGGCCTTCCTCGCCGGCGAGAAGCCCTCGATCCCGGGCCGCGGGTTCGCGGGGATCGTCGAGGGACCCCCGGCCAAGCCGCTCATCGCCGCGGTCGAGGGCTACGCCCTCGCCGGCGGCTTCGAGATCGCCCTCGCCTGCGACATGATCGTCGCCGCCGAGGACGCGAAGTTCGGACTGCCCGAGGTCAGGCGCGGCCTCGTCGCGGCCGGCGGCGGACTGATGCGACTCCCCCGGCGCATTCCCTACCACCTGGCCATGGAGTGGTCACTGACCGGTGACCTGATCCCGGCCACCCGCGCCCACGAGGTCTCCCTGGTCAACCGACTGACCCCGAAGGGCGGCGCGCTGGAGGCCGCCCTCGAGCTCGGTCGGGCGATCGCGGCCAACGGGCCACTCGCCGTACGCGCCACCAAGCGGGTCATCGTCGAGTCCGACGAGTGGAGCCGAGCCGAGATGTTCGACAAGCAGCGTGAGATCACCCTGCCCGGTCCGCTCCTCCGAGGACGCACGCGAGGGCGCCACTGCCTTCAAGGAGAAACGCGCTCCGCGCTGGCAGGGCCGCTGATCGTCGCGAGTCCGCGAAGGGGTTGCCAACGGGCCGAAGAAGGTGAATATTGCGGCCCAACGACCCCTATGATCATCAGGAATTGCCATGTCTCGCATCCCGCGCGCCATCCCCGACCTCTACGTGCCCCTGTTCGGGGACCAGGCTCCACTGCGTCAGCAGGTCTACGCCAATGCCCCGGCGATCGCCGGCCCCTACATGACGTTCATGACGGCGCTGCGCGAGGCGACGGTGCTCCCCCGCCGTCTGATCGAGCTGGTCCGGCTGCGGATCTCGTTCCACAACCAGTGCCGCAGCTGCATGGCGATCCGCTACGCCGACGGGCATCGATGACGGCATCACCGAGGACCTGGTCTGCTCGCTCGAGACGCCCAGCGAGGCCCCCGACCTGACACCGGCCGAGCGCGCAGCGCTTGCGTTCGCCGACAAGATGGCGACCGACCACCTGGCGGTCTCGGACGCGACCTTCGCCGACCTGGCCGAGCACTTCACCGACGAGGAGCAGATGGACCTCTGTTTCCAGATCGCGACGTTCGTCGGGCTATGGCCGGATGGGGTCGGCCCTGGCGATGATCGACGACCTTCCAGCGGAGTATGCCGACCCCAACGCCGTCCTCGCTCCGTGGAGGCAGGCACCCCAAAGCGTCGTCTGAGCATGCCGGCACCCCGACCCGCGGTCGAGGAACTACTCAGGGGCAGGAAAAGCTGGCTTGCGCTTCTCTATGAACGACGCGGCACCCTCGCGCATGTCGTCGCTGCCGACCGCCTGGACCAGCATCCCGAGACCGGTGGAGAAGGAGTCGCGTGCGGCGTTCCACCACAGGTTGGAGCTGATCTTGGTGATCTCGAGATAGCGCGGACTGAGCGCGGCCAACTCGGCACACCACGCCTCGACGGTCTCCTCCAGCGCCGCGTCGTCGACGACCTCGTTGATGAGACCCATCTCCAGAGCGCGCTCGGCGGAGTAGCGCCGGCAGAGCATCGACAGCTCCTTGGCGCGCTTCTCGCCGATCTGGACGCCCATCACGTTGGTCGCGCCGGTGACGGGTGAGGATCCAACCCGCGGACCGGTCTGTCCGAACGTCGCCGAACGACCGGCGATGGCGAGGTCGCACGCCACGACCAGCTCGTTGCCCCCGCCCGCCGCGGCGCCGTTGACCGCGGCAATGACGGGGCGAGGACATGTGCGGATCGCGTCGAAGAGTCTCAGGGAGCCCTTATAGAGCCCGCGCATCGACGACATGTCGGGCTGGCTCAAATTGGTCAGCGCACCGCCGGCGCAGAACGAGCCGTCCGTGCCGGTGATCACCACCGAGTGGTAGGTCGAGGCTCCCTCGAGCGCCTCGGTGATGGCCTCGGCCATCGAGGCGTCGTAGGCGTTGCGCCTCTCGGGACGGTTGAGCCGGATCCAGAGCGCGGTGCCACGCTCTTCGACCAGGACGTCGCTCATCAGGTGCCTTCCGTCTGTGGGGGACCAGCTGTCAGGTCGGTGGCGATCGCGGGGGACAGCACCGTGCGGTGCCGGTCCATCTTCTTCCATCCCAGCGCGTCGTCGGCGATCAGCACAGCCTGGATGTTCGCCGAGCCCTCGCCGGTCTGCCAGAGCTTCGCGAAGTTGAGGTAGAGACCGATGGGGAGCTCGTCCATGAAGGCGGCGCCGCCGAAGATCTCGGCCGTGGCCTGGGCGGCGCGGTTGCAGACCTCGCCGGCAAAGTACTTCGCGATCGAGCTCTCGCGGGTCGCGAAGTCGCCCTCGTCGTACCTCTCGGCCGCGGCGTCGACGAGGGCGCGAGCCGCAGCGACCTCGACGGTCATGTCGGCGAGCTGCCTCTTGACCATCTGGAAGGAGCCGATCTTCTCGCCGAAGGCGGTGCGCTGGTCGGCATACGAGAGGGCGCCATCGAGGCAGGCCTGGGCCAGCCCCACCGAACGGGCTGCGACGGTCAGCCGGCCGAAGTCCATGGCGTTCATCGCGACCACGAACCCCTGTCCCTCCTCACCGAGGAGCGCTTCCTTCGGCACCCGCACGTCGGTCAGGGCCACCGAGTTCGTGGGCATCAGCTTTCCCAGCCCACGGCAGGGCACCCGGGTTGCCTCGAACCCGGGAGTGCGGGTCGGCACAAGGAACGCGGAGACCCCACGGTGACCGGCCGAGGGGTCCGTCTTCGCATAGATCACAGCCACGTCGGCGACGTTGGCGTTGGTGATCCACATCTTGGCGCCGTTCGAGGACATAGTCGTCGCCCGTCACGCACCGCCCGGGTCCGCATCGCGCCCAGGAAGTCCGATCCCCCGTCCGGCTCGGTCATCGCGTTGCAGCCCAGCAGCTCACCCGCGATCAGGCCGGGGACCCAGGTCGACCGCTGCTCCGGCGCTGCCCCAGTTGGCAATCGTCAGCGGGACCGTCGCGGCCTGGAGGTTCATCGAGGCCGAGAGCGGCGGGTAGACCCAGGCCAGGTTCTCCGACACGGCTGCCAGCGCGCGGAAGCCGGCACCGGTGCCGCCCAGGGACTCGGGCAGGCAGCAACCGAAGAACCCCAGCTCACCCATCTGTCGGTAGAGGTCACGGGGGAAGGCACCGGCCGCTTCGCGGGTGACGACGCTCGGTCGGACCTCGCGCTTTCCCCAGTCGCGCACGAGCGCCCCGATCTCTCGCGCGAGCTCGATTCGATCCTCGCGACTGGCCGTCGGGATGGGGCTCACGGTCATGGTCTGGCCTTTCGGTCGATGGACGTCACGCGTGTCTCGTGGGGTAACGATGTGTCGCGAACATCGGTGTTAATGTTTAGCAACTTTTTGCGGACTCTCGAAGGCGGTTCCCACGATGAACACCGGAGCCGCGCAGCGGCCACCCAAGGCGGCCATGCTCGTCGCGCAACGGATCGTCCAGGACGCGATCCGCGCCAACCTCGGACCCGGCGACCTGCTCGAGCCGGAGCGCACCATGCTGGAGAAGTACCAGACCGGGCGCGGCACGCTGCGCGAGGCGCTGCGGCTGCTGGAGTTCCAGGGCGTCATCTCGCTCAAGCCCGGCCCCCGCGGTGGCCCGGTCCTGCAGAACCCCGACGCGGCTCACCTCGGCAGCACCCTCGTGCTGCTGATGCAGCTGCAGTCGGCGCCCTTCCGCAACATCGTCGAGGTCCGCTCGGCGCTCGAGCCGATGACCAGCGGCCTCGCCGCGACCCGGATGTCCGACGACTCGCTCACCGAGCTGCGCGGCACCGTGGAGCAGATGCGGGGCGAGCTCGACGACCAGTACTCGTTCCTCGACGCCAACAAGCGCTTCCACGACATCATCGCGTGGGGGTCGGGCAACACGCTGTTCGGCTACATGATCGAGTCGCTGCTCGGGATCATGGACGGCACTCGGATCGGTATCGACTACCCCGAGCTACCGCCGACAGGCGATACTCAAGGCCCACGAGGAGATCCTGGTGGCGCTCGAGTCCCGCGACCCGGCGGCGTCGGAGGCGCGGATGCGCGAGCACATCGAGGCCTACGAGCGCTACGCCGAGCGCAAGTTTCCCCAGCTCATGGGCGAGACCATCCCCTGGGACCAGCGCTACTTCGGATGAGAGTCCGTCGGGTCGACCAATCAGCAACGGACTGACCTCGACTGCTGGACGGTCACTCGCCGCCGGCGAGGGCTGCCTCACCGAGGAACGCTCGGAGCACCGATGCGCTGTTGCGCGCTTCGGCGGCCGGCCCGTGCCATACGACCTCACCGCGGGCGATGGCCACCACGTCGTCGGCGATGTCCATGCCGGACTCGGCGTTCTGCTCGACCATGAGCACGCCGATGCCGGAGTCGGCCATCTGACGCACCTTGGCCATGATCGTGTCGGTCACTACCGGCGCCAGGCCCATCGAGGGCTCGTCCATCAGCATGATCTTGGGCTGCGACATCAGCGCTCGACCGAAGGCGAGCATCTGCTGCTCGCCTCCACTGAGCAGGCCGGCTGCACCGGACGCGCCGGTCGGCGAGGATCGGGAACATCTCGTAGACCTTCTCGAGCGTCTCGTCGAACGCCGCCTTGGTGGCGGTGTAGCCGCCGAGCCGCAGGTTCTCCAGGACCGAGAGCGGCGCGAAGACGCGGCGACCCTCGGGCACGAGGGCGATGCCGCTGAGCACGACCTTGTGCGGGGCCGCGCCCGTGATGTCACGACCGTCGAGCACGACGGAACCTGAGCGAGGCGGCTCGAGGCCGGCGATGCCCTTGATCGTCGTGCTCTTGCCGGCTCCGTTGGCCCCGAGGACGAGCGTGATCCGGCCAGGGCTGGCGCTCAGGCTGACGCCTTGGACAGCGTCGATCTTGCCGTAGCTGACGTGGAGATCTGTCACTTCAAGCATGGTGTCGCCACTTCCTTCCGAGGTAGGCCTCCTGGACGGCCGGGTCTTGGACGACGTCGCGCGGGTGGCCCTGTGCGATCAACCGACCGGAAGCCATGGCAAAGACATAGTCGCAGGTGTCGATCATCATCTGCACGTCGTGCTCGACCAAGAGCTGGCACAGCCGGTCGTTGCGCATCGACTGCAGCAGCGCTGAGATCTCGGCCCGCTCGGCCTGGTTCATGCCGGCGGTCGGCTCGTCGAGCAGCAGCAGGCGCGGATTCATCGCCATCGCCCGGGCGATCTCGACCCGTCGCTGCGTGCCGTAGGACAGCTCTGACGGGTAGTGCGACTCGAACCCGCCCAGGTTGGTGCGCGACACCGCGTCGGCAACCGCCGGCGAGGGCCTGCCCGGCTTGAGCCGCTCGAGCAGACCGGGCTTTGCAGCGTCAGCGGCGGCACCGTCCTCGAGTCGAGCGTCGGCACCGAGCTGGATGTTCTCGCGGACGTTGAGGTCGGGCAGCAGCCGGACCGTCTGGAACGTGCGCGCCATCCCGAGCGCGGCGACCTTGTGCGGCCGGACCCCGACGTAGGACGAGCCGTCGAACGCGACGTCGCCGCGAGTGAGGCTGGTCAGCCGGGTGATCGCGCCGATCAGCGTGCTCTTGCCGGAACCGTTGGGCCCGATGATGCCGTAGATCAGGCCCGGCTTGAGAGTCATGGTGACGCCGTCGACCGCCTTGACGCCGCCGTAGTGCACGGCGACGTCCTTGATCTCCAGGACCGGTTCGACACCCGGGGCGGGGTCGTGGCCGCCGGTCGCGGCCGAGGTCTCGGTTGCGGCCGGGGTCTCGATGCTCTCGCTCATGCTTCCACGCTCGCTGTGTTGGTCGTACCGGTCGGACGCTCACTGCCCCGCGACGGCTCGCCACCGTCGCCGTCGCCGTCGACGATCGAGCGGCAGCTCGTCCGGCGGTGCGTCGGCCGAGTCGTCGATCGTGCGACGCCGGCGCTGGGCCCAGCGCGACGCGTCCACACCGAGACCGTGGATGCCGCGCGGCAAGAAGATGGCGGCGAGCGCGACCAGGATGCCGTAGATCAGCTCCTGCCACTCGCCGATCACGATGAGCAAGTCGGGCAACCAGGTGAAGATGATGGCGCCGATCACGGCACCCTTCCACGAGAGCGCCCCGCCGACGATGATCATCGTCAGCGCCAGCACGATCAGGCCGAAGCCGATGTCGAGCGGGCCGATGGTGGTCCGGATCAGCACGTTCATCGAGCCGGCGAGACCGCCCAGGGCACCGCTGATCACGAACGCGGTGATGCGGTAGCGGCGCACGTTGATGCCGGCGGAGCCGGCGAGGTCGGGGTCGTCGCGGACTGCTTGGACCCGCCGTCCTGTGCGGCCAAGCTCGCTGATGATGACGAGCAGCAGCACCACGGCGGTGAGGAGGAGCATCGAGCTGGTGCTGAAGTCGCTGATCACGCCGTAGAGGCCGGTCGACGATCCGGTGAGCTCGCCGCCGTTGAGGGCGATTACACCGATGATGAGGTCGAAGGCCACCGTCGCCATGGCGAGGTAGAGTCCGTTGAGACGGTAGATCATCAGGCCGAGCACGAAGCCGATGGTGCTGGTGATGAGCACCGTGATGGCAATCGCGAGGGGTGCCGACATTTCCTGGTGGATGACGAGCAGTGCGCACCCGTAGGCGCCGATGCCGTAGCTGCCGGCGCCAGCGAAGGAGAAGACGCCCATCCGGAGCGGCACCTGGACCGACAGCGCCAGGACCAGCCCGATGAGGGTCGCCTGGACCAGCACCAAGTTGGAGTCGAAGAAGTCGATCATGTCCTGCGGACCTCCTTGCGTCCGAAGACGCCAGACGGGCGGACGAGCAACACGATGAAGATCAGACCCGAAGGAGACGGCGTCGACCCACGACCCGCTGGTGTAGGTCAGCACGTAGACCTCGGCCAGGGCCAGCGCAAAGGCGCCGAACGCGACGCCGGCCATGCTGCCCACGCCACCGAGGACGATGATCGCGAACGCCTTGACCAGCAGGGTGTCGCCGCTCTCGGGCGTGATCGCACCGAGGGAGTAGGTGAACATCACGCCGGCGAGACCGGCCATGGCACCCGAGACGGCCATCGTGACCAGCGCGAGGCGCCTGCGGTCGATGCCCATCAGGCTGGCGGTCTCGGAGTCGACGCCGATGGCGCGCAGGGCGAGGCCCTGGCGCGAGCGGCGCAGCCACAGCGCGGTCGCGAGCCAGAGCGCGAGACCGAGCAGGATGGTGAACGCGGAGATGTTGGTGATGCGCAGTCCGGCGAACTGCCAAACGGTGACGTCGAAGGTCGACGCCCGAAGGCCGAACGGGTTGCTGCGGGTGTGCTCCTGGGCGATGGCCAGCGGGATCGTCGCGATGCCGATGCCGCCGATGAGGATCTGCATCTCGGCGGAACGCTTGGTCCTCGCGCGCTTGAGGATCTGCTCGAACGCCACGACCTGGATCATCAGCGACAGTAGCGCGCCAACGGCGACACCGATCGCCACGACCGCGAAGATCGACAGCTCGACCCGTTCGAGCACCAGGTAGGCCGAGAAGGTCGAGAACATGAAGATCGACCCGTGGGAGAAGTTGAGGACGTCGATCGTGCCCCACGTGAGACTCATGCCGAGAGCAAAGAGCAAGTAGATCGAGCCCAGACTGACTGCGGTCAGGATGTCCTGCACGATCGCTCCCTTCGTGTCGGATCGGTTCCGGAATGTCGGAGTGCGGAAGTACGGCGGGCGCGTGGCGCCCGCCGTACCGAGGAGCTGGCGGGACCTACTCTGCGGCGTACAGCAGGTCCTCGCTAGTGCCGTTCCACTCGATCGCGACGCCGGGCGTCACGATCGTGCCGTCCTCCCAGGCTCAGCCCCTCACCCTGCGCGCCGTCGAACGGCTGCTCGGCGATGGTCGCCATGCGCGTCCTTGATGGCGGTGCGGTCGGAGGAGTCGGCCTCCTTGATCGACTGGGCGAGGAACCAGACGGCGTCGTAGGCCTCGGCGGCGTAGTTGAGCGGGTCCTCGTCGTACTCCGCGTTGTAAGCCTCGACGAACTCCTGGCTGGACGCGATGTCCTGCTGGTAGTTGAAGTTGGCGGCCCAGATCATGCCGGCACCGTCGGGCCCGGCGGGAGTCAGGTTGCCGGCACTTGCACCCGCGTTGCCCAGCACCTTGCCCGTGTACCCGGCCTGGCGCAGCTGCGTCATTGCCGTCACGTTGGAGGCACCGATCTGGAGGATCGAGACGACGTCGGGGTCGGTGTCGAGCACCTGCTTGATCGCTGCACTGTAGTCCTGCGTCGTGGCCGTGGTGGCGACGGACTTGGTGACCGTCATGCCGAGTTCTTCGGCCATGGTCGGGATGGTGTCGGTACCGATCTGCTCCAACGTCGGGGCGATGTTTGTGTAGATGATGCCGATGGACTTCCAGCCGTTCTCCTCGATGACCTGCGAGAGCAACGGGTAGTAGTCGGGCATCATGGTGGTCGCGCGATAGGTGTAGTCGCCGATCACGACACCGTCTGAGCCGGCCTGCGTGTACATGATGGGCATGCCCTGCTTCTGGGCGAGCGGCGACTGGGCGACCGCGTCCTGCGAAGAGACCGAGCCGAGCACTGCACTCACACTCTTGTCGGCGATCGCCTGGCTGAGAGAGCTTGCGGCCGTCTGGGTCTCGCCCTTGGTATCCTCGAAGGCGATCTCGAGAGTGGTGCCGTCCCCGAGGAAGGCTTGATCGTTGATCTCCTTGAGGGCCATCTCGTGGCCCTTCTGCGCAGAGAGACCGGCGAAGGCCGCAGGGCCCGTCAGCGGGATGGTCGCGACGATCTTGACCTCCTCCGGCAGACCGTCACCGGAGGCCGAGTCGCTACCTCCCGAGCTACCACACGCTGCTACCGAGAGCACTGCCGCCGTCGCCATGGCCATGGTGGCCAGCCGGCGCTGGGAACGTCCGATCATCCGTAACTCCTTGATACTTATGAATATCATGCGCATGATTCGCATGTGATACACACCATAAAGGTAGGTCGCACCATGCGCAAGCAACAGACAGAACTGATCTCGCTCATGCCGACGGGGCCAGGAACCGGCGGAATGCTGCCCGGCGCTCCGCGACGAGACGCTGCGTCACCGCCGCGCTCGGAGCGAACAGATCGAAGCCGTGGACTGCTCCCGGATAGACGTGCAGCTCGGTCGAGACGCCCGCTGCCATGAGCCCGCTCGCGTAGGCCACGTTCTCGTCGACGAACAGATCGAGCTCGGCGGTGGCGAGCCAGGTCATGGGTAGCCCGGAAAGGTCCTCGGCCCGGGCGGGCGCCGCATAGACGGGCACGTCACTGCGCCCACCGAGGTAGGACGCCCAGGCCCGCTGGTTGACCTCGCGGCTCCACACCCGCGGATCGATGACCGCGCGGCTTGACACCGTGATGCCCCGGTCATCGAGCATCGGGTAGATCAACAGCTGCGCGTCGATAGCCACCTCCCCGCGGTCTCGCGCCCAGATGGCCAGACCGGCCGCCAGCCCTCCCCCGGAGCTGGCGCCGCCGACGACGAGCGGCCCGGTGCCGTGCTCGTCGTCCGTGAGCCACCGCAGTGCCTCGTAGCAGTCGTCGAGTGCGGCCGGGAACGGATCCTCCGGCGCACGCCGCCAGTCGACGGCAACAGCCGTCGCACCGGTGTCCGACACCACCTCGGCCATCAGCCAGTCGTCCTGGGCAGCGTCCCCCAGCACGTGACCTCCGCCATGCACCCAGAGCAGCCGCCCACGGCCGGGGTCTGGGTCGCGCGGACGCGTGACCCGAACGACCACGGGGACGGCGCCGTCGATCGTCAGCTGCTCGACCGTGACGTCGTCGCGCGGCGCCGCCAAGGCGCGGGTCTCCTCGGCGAGCACCCGCCGCCGGGAGCGCGCAGCCACGACGTCGTCGAGGTCGAAGTGGGGCGTGCTACCGAGCACAACCGCGATCTCGGGGTCGAGGCGCTCGTCGTATCTGAAGCTGCCGACGTCGCTCACCCGATGCCCCGCACGTCCGATCCCCGCCGTTCCCCGGGCGTGAACGTCGCCGGGATTCGCTGGAAACCTGCATTGACTCCTTGCCGGGCGTAGGCCTCGAGCCGGTTGAGGTCGATCTCGTAGTCGGGCATCCGCTCGAGCACCTGTCCGATCACCGAGCGGGCCATCGCGCGCCCGAGGTGGGCGCCGGCACACCGATGAACGCCCATGCCGAACGCGGTGTGCCGGTTGGGCCAGCGGTCTAGCCTCACCTCGTCGGCGCCCTCGAACTGCGTCTCGTCGCGGTTGGCCGAGCTCCAGGCGAGGAGCACCCGGTCGCCCTTCTTCATCGAGCAGCCATGGAAGTCAGCGTCCTGACGACGGTGCGTGCGAGTGCCTGCGTCGGCGAGAAGGCGCGGAGGAATTCCTCTACGGCACGCTCCAACATCTCCGGATGCTCGACCAGCGTCCGCCGCTGGTCCGGGTGCCGAGCCAGGTGCACCAAGGTCTGGCTGACGAGCGACGCGGTCGTCCCCACGCCGCCGCTGATGAGCAGCTCGACCAGGGAGTAGACGCCATCGTCGGTGATCGGCTCGCCGTCCACGTCCTGGGCCATCAGGTGGGTCATGAGGTCGTCGCGGGGCTCTACACGCCGGTCGGCGATCGCCTCCATGATCCGCTCCTCCATCCAGGGGATGTCGACCGTGACGGAGCGGGTGTGGGCGGCGCTGCCCGGCGAGTCGGCGAGTACGGAGTGCAGGGCGCGTGAGTAGCGCTGCCAGTCGGCGACGTCGAGCCCGAGCCAGTCGAGGGTCACCACGGCGGGCACGCCGATCACGCTGGCGAAGTCGCACTCGCCGGCCTCGATCACCTGGTCGATGAACCAGGTCGTCCAGCCGTCGATCATGGCCTGGACCTTCGCTATCGCCGCAGGCGAGGTGACCGGGTTGAGCACCTTGCGATAGGCGCGGTGCTCCGGTGGGTCAAGCTCCACCGGGATGTGCAGCCGGGTCGGCGCCTTGGGAATCACGTTGTTGAGACCGGTGCCACCGTCGTCGCTGCGTGCTGACGAGAACACCTCGTCGGTACGGGCCGCGTCGAACACCGACGGGTAGTCACTCAGGACCCAGAACCCGCCCTGCGCCTCGGTCCACGCGATCGGCGCCTTCTCGCGCAGACGTTTGTACGAGCCCACCGGGTCGGCGGAGTGCTCCGGTGAGTTGTGGTCGAATGCGACGACGGGACAGCCGCGGTGCTGATCGGACGGCTGACCAGGCATGGTTGACTCCTACTCGAATGACGTAATTCATGCATATGATAGGGACTTATGAAGATCGGTGTCATCCTCGGCGACGTCTCATCGACGGTCTCACCCCGCGACCACCTCGACCTGCTGCTGCGGCAGGTCGAGGCGGCCCAGCGCAACGGCATGTCTCACATCACGATGGGCCAGCACTTCCTGTACGGCGACCTGCGGTGGCTGCAGCCGATCCCGACCCTGGCCCGGCGTCGCGGCCGAGCTCGACGAGCACGTCACTCTCGCGACGACCGTGCTCCAGATTCCGCTCTACCACCCGGTGATGCTGGCCGAGGACCTGGCGACGCTCGACATCCTCGCCCGGGGGCGGTTCGTCCTCGGCGCCGGCGCCGGCTATCGCGAGGACGAGTTCACCGCCCTCGGCGTGGACTTCTCCCAGCGATTTGCGATGTTCGAGGAGTCGATCGGCATCATGAAGCAGATGTGGACCGAGGACGTCGTGTCCTTCCAGGGGAAGTTCTGGTCGCTCCTTGAAGGTCACACCCACATCCAGCCCTACCAGGACCCGCACCCACCGATCTGGATCGGCGCGATGAAGGACCACGGAGTCCGCCGTTCCGCCCGCCTCGGCGACGGTTGGCCGATCACCCCGGAGACCCGCGGCCCGGAGATGGTCCGACTGCTCTCCCTGTACGAGGACGAGCGCACCCGCGTCGGACGACCGCAGATCAAGCACCCGCTCCGCCGCGAGATCATCCCTGCAGCGACGACCGACGCGGCCTTTGCCCGCTTCGAGTTCATGGCCAAGGAGCGACTGCTGACGTACGCCAACCGCCAGCTCGCCACCCGCAGCGCTGACGAGCTCTCCTCGGAGTTCCGCGAGGTGGCACGCAAGGAGACCTTCATCGGCACCCCGGACGAGTGCGTGGCACAGATCGCGGAGATGGCCGCCGTCGTCCCGATCGACCCGATCCTGGTGCGTGCCCAGTGGCCGCACATGACGGGCGACCAGGTGGTCGAGTACCTCGACGACCTCGGACGCGACATCGTCCCCGCCGTCGCGGACATCACCTCCGTCGACCGGGTCATCCGCGCGTAGGACGCCCGGGTCAGTCCGAGCGAGAGACGGCGGACCAGACGTAGTCGGCGTACCGCAACCACTGGTCCGGATCGGCGTCGTCACGATCGGCGAGACGACCGGCGATCCCGAGGACCAGGACCGAGAGGTCGTCGTAGGTGACCGACGCGCCCACCAGCCCTGCCCGGACGCCACGGTCGATGGCCTGGCCGAAAAGAACCGACACGGCGGAGCGCATCTGCGCGAGCTCCTCGCTCGCCACGGTGAGCCGCAGGAGGTCGAGGGCCAGGCGGTCGGTGCGCAGACGCTCGAAGAGCTCGCGGACCAAACGGTGCAGCACGTCCACACGCCCGTCGTCCGTGAGCGACGCCTCGAGGAAGAGCCGCCAGTCCGCGAACCAGCGCGAGGTCACAGCGCCGATGAGGTCGTCCTTCGTCGGGAAGTTGCGGAAGACCGTCGCATTGCCGACCCCGGCTCGTGCTGCCACCTCCGCGACCGTCGCCTCCACGCCGCGCTCGGCGAAGACCTCGACCGCTGCGTCGACCACGCGCACCCGGTTGCGAGTGGCGTCCGAGCGAGAGCGTGCCCGCAGCGGGCCACCTGTGTGCACGCCGCCAGCGTAGGTGACGACGCCCGTCGGCAGGGCGGAGTCAGCCGACAGGGGCGAGCAGGCCTTCGCAGAGCTGGGTCCGCGCGGCATCGGAGACCGAGGCGGCCAGCTGGTGCAGCTGCGCGTCGCTCTTCGTCGCCACGGGGTGGGGCACGACGAGGTGGTGGTAGCCCGGGGCGCCGAGGTTGCCCGAGAACCTCGCCACGTGCGAGATGAACACGTCCGTGATCAGCACCGTGGCCGGTGTCCCGAACCGTTCGAGGAGCAGCGCGTCCTGGAGCGAGCAGGCACTGCAGGCGCCACAGTCGCCGAGGCCGGTGACAGCCAGGTCGGAACGGCCAGCGAGCTCGCGCGCGTGGTCGTCCTCGATGGGCGACGCTGCCGACGGCTTGCTGACCAGCTCCACCGCGCCCAGGGACAGCTGCGCTCGCAGCTCCTCCCCGAGGTGGATGAGCAGGTCGCGTGCGCGGGGCTTACCGTTGTCGATCAGGACCAGCCGGGCACCGCGGGCTACCGCGGCCCTCGGGGCCAGGGCGACCGGCTCGGCGGGCAGGGTCTCCACCACGGGGCGGTGGACCTGGATGATCTGGGACATCAGCTGACTCCTAGCTCGAAGCGCGGGCGAGGCCGGACATGGCGGACAGGTCGATCTCGCAGGCGTCGGGCCCACAGTCGGGCGGCACCTCGCCGGCGGTCCGCACTCGGCGGGTGACCGCTTTGATGTGCTGGGTCGGGGCGAAGCTCGGGATGTAGGCCGACCACCCGGGCCCGGCCCGCCGGCGGTCACGAGGAACACCCCGTCGGTCGCCGGTCAACGACGGCAGCAGCCCGTCGTCGCCCGGAGTCATGTCGTGGGCGCTCGCCACCTCCAGCGGCACGCCGTTGCTCCTCAACCAGTCCGGGCTGACGCGGCTCTCCTGCGCGAGGAACTCCCGCGCCTCCAGCTGGGTCCAACCGCCGACGCGCACCGCGTCAGCGTGCTCGGGGCACATGACAACGAACCCCTGGCCGCCCTTGCCAACCGGGAAGCCGGACGGCGTGCGGATGGACGAGACGAACGTTCGCAAGCACGTCCTCGGGGACTTCGGAGAGGTGGTTGGCGATCTGGCGCGGCGACTCGGTGGCCATCACCGTCACCGTGGTGTCGCCCGACTCGAAGCCGAGCTGGACCCGCAGCGGCTCCCACGGGGCCGGCGGGTCCTGCTCGGCGAAGCACAGCGTGTACTTGCCCGGGTTACCCATCGAGGTGGCGTCCATGTCGCCCGTCGAGGCGCCGAAGATGTTGCGGGCGACCAGCCGCACGGCCCGCCCGATGGTCGCGTTGGCGCGGTTGCCCGCACCGAGCGCGTTGTGCGACGCGTTCATCCCGACCTCGTGGGCCAGCGGACCACTGACGACGACGCAGGTGGCTGCGCCACCGGTGCTCGTGAATGCGGCGTGCGCGTTGAAGGCCGGATCGACGGTAGCCCCGACGGCGGCGACGACGATCGGGAAGTAGTCGGGTCGGCAGCCGGCCATCACCGAGTTGATCGCCGCCTGCTCGAGGGTGACCGAGCGGCGTCGACGCGGGATCGAGCCGATCACGTCGTCCGCTTGCCCGTCGACGGTCGACATCATGGCGCGCACGGCGGTCGGCGTCGGCGGCAGCACCGGCAGCCCGTCGGTCCAACCGCGCTCGAAGAACTCCTCCTGGACCCGCTCCAGCTCGAGATCGATGAGATCGGACACTGCCACCTCCTGCTGCGCCGGCCCGACGGACCGTGTGAGTCATACCACAGTAAGGCCATAACCGGACTACGTCAATCCGTTTTGGCGCGGATCATCCGAACCGCGGCGTCGGGGCGGGCTGGAGGTAGGACGAGCCGGGGATGGGCACGTAGGCACCGCGGGCCACGGCATGGGGGTGAGATCTGTGCCTCGTCGAGGTCGAGCACCGGAGTCACGCAGACTTCGACGCCGTCGAAGAGTTCCTTCCACTCCGCGCGCGAGCGGGTGGCGAAGACGTCGGTCAGGGCAGAGCGCAACGCGGCCACAACGACCGGTCCTGGTGCGCCGGAGCCAGGTCGGGCAGTCCCAGGACGCCCAGGGCGTTGACGAAGAATCTCTTCTCGATGGCCCCGACCGCCATCCAGCCGCCGTCGGCGCAGGTGTAGAGGTCGTAGTAGGGACAGCCTGTGTCGAGCAGGTTGGATGCACGCTCGTCGGTCCAACGGCCGACGGCCCGCAGTCCGTGGATCAGGCCCATCAACGAAGCGGTGCCGTCGAGCACGTTGGCATCGACGACGCACCCGCGGCCCGTCGCACGTGCCTCGAGCAGGGCGCAGACCACGCCGAAGGCGAGCGAGGCCGCTCCCCCGCCGAAGTCGCCGACGAGGTTGAGCGGGGCCACCGGCCGCTCTCCCTCACGCCCCATAGCCCACAGGGCGCCCGTGTAGCCGATGTAGTTGATGTCATGGCCGACCACCTGAGCGAGCGGGCCGTCCTGACCGAACGCGGTGAGGCGACCGTAGACGAGCGCTGGATTGCGGGCGAGGCACTCGGCGGGACCGACGCCGAGACGCTCGGTGACACCGGGGCGGTTGCTCTCGACGAGCACGTCGGACTCCTCGACGAGGTCGAGCAGGGCCGTGACGCCAGCGGGCGTCTTGAGGTCCAGCGTCACCGACGGTGCGACCGCGCTCGAGCACCGAGTTGGGCGTGTAGTCCGGATTCGCCGGCCCCGGACGGTCGACGCGGGTGACCGTTGCGCCCATGTCGGCGAGAAGCATCACGCTGTGCGGCCCCGGACCGATCCCGGCCAGCTCGAGCACCCGCACGCCTGCCAGCGGACCAGTGGACGACACCTCAGGCATCCGCGGCCACCTCCTCGACCAGTTGTTCCCGCAGGACGGCCTTGGCCACCTTGTCGAGGGTCGAGCGGGGCAGCTCGTCGACCACCCTGATCTCGCGCGGTCGCTTGAAGTCTGTCAGGAGGTCCTCGCACCGGGCGCGGGCCGCGGACGCCGAGTACGACGCATCCGCGAGCACGAAGGCCACCGGCACCTCCCCGAGCATCTCGTCAGGACGGCCGACGACCACTGCCTCGCGGACGCCCTGTGCGCCGAGAAGCACCCGCTCGATCTCGGGCGCCCCGATGTTCTCGCCGCCGACCTTCAGCACGTCCTTGTCGCGTTCGACGAACCACAGCGACCCGTCGGGGTCGTATCGCACGCGGTCGCCGGTGCGGAACCAGCCGTCGTCGAACGCCTCGGCCGTCAGCTCGGGCGCACGCCAGTAGCCCGCGAAGAGCGAGACGCCCCGCTCGCCGCGGACCAGCAGCTCGCCGGTCTGACCGGGCTCGCAGGACTGTCCTGACGGATCGACAACGCGCACGCCGTATGCCGCCGACGTCCGACCCATCGAGCCGGCGCGTCCCGGGTGTAGCCGGTCGCTCACGATCGGGTGCGAGACGGTCTCAGTCATGCCGAACCAGCCGATCACCGGCACGCCGCCGGTCGCCGGGGAAGCGTCGACGACGGCGCTGCTGCCCCACCCGCGGAACGCATGCCGCGCTGGCACCTCCCGACCGGCGAGCGCCCGGAGGCAGAAGGACACGACTGAGGTCCAGGTCGCGCCGTGGGTGACGGCGGTGTCCCAGAAGCGGGAGGCCGAGAAGCCCGGTTGCAGCACGACGGTGCCGCCGGACCACAGTGAGGCCAAGAAGGAGTAGGACAGTGCGTTGGTGTGGAACAGCGGCAGGTGGACGAGGTTGACGTCGTGCGGCTCGAGGCCCTGGTGGGCCGCACCGAGCTGGCCGGCCCACAGGCAGTTGGCCTGCGACCAGACGACAGCCTTGGGTCGGGCGGTGGTGCCGGAGGTGTACTGGATGCTGGCAGGGTCGGACCAGACGACGACCGACGTGACGGGTGGCAGCTGCGACGAGGCGAGCGAGAGATCGGTGAGGATCCGCGCGTCCGGCGCTGCGACCGAGACGTCATCAGCCCGCTCCAGCGTGGTCAGCGCCATCGCCGACCCGCTGTGCCCGAGCGCATAGGCCAGTTCGTCACGTGATAGCCGCGGGTTGAGGCAGACCGCGACGGCCCCGAGCGACGTCACGGCCGACCACGCGACCAGGAAGTCCGGGGAGTTGGGCAGCACGAGCGCGAACCGGTCGCCCGGTCGCAGCCCTGCGGCCCACAGTCCCCGGGCGAACGCATCGACGTCACGGGCGAACTCCCCCCGCGTCCAGGTGGTCGAGGGCAGGTCGTGGGGCGCCCACACCAGGAACGGCGCGTCAGGCGTACGACGTGCCCAAGTCTCGACGAGCCACCGCACGTCGCGGCCCAGGACGCCGGGGATCATCCCACCGGCCACTGCAGGTGCTTGACGGTGAAGAACTCGGCGAAGCCGTCCTCGCCCATCTCCGTGCCGACACCGGACTGCTTGGCGCCGACCCACGGCACGTCCGGGCGACCGGGGCCCCCGCCGTTGATCGCGACCGTCCCGCTCTCGAGCCGACCAGCGACCTCGACGGCCTGGTCGTGCTCACCCCAGACCAGCGCATTGAGCCCGTAGCGCGAGTTGTTGGCGATCGTGACCGCCTCGTCGACGGTGTCGTAGACCAGCAGGACGGCAACCGGTGCGAACAGCTCGTCCTGGCAGATCTCGTCGTCGGCCGAGACGTCTGTGACCAGCGCGGGCAGCAGGAAGAACCCAGGAAGGTCGGGCCGCGTGCCACCAGTCAGCACACAAGCACCACCGGACACGGCTCTGGACAGGTAGTCCTCCACCCGGGACCGATGCTCGGCCGTGATGAGCGGGCCGACCTCGATCCTGTCGTCGGTCGGGTCGCCTATCGGTACGTGGGTCTCGAGGAACGCGATCGCCCTCTTCACGAACGCGTCGACGTCGTTGCGGTGCACCAAGATGCGGGTCGTCGCTCCGCAGCCCTGACCGGCGTTGCGACAGAATCGCAGCATCGACGGACCGACGGCTCGATCGAGGTCGGCACCGGGAAGCACGACCGTCGGCGACTTGCCACCGAGCTCGAGCACGACCTTCTTGTTGGTCGGTGCAGCCGCCCTCATCACGGCCTCGCCCACCGCGTTGGAGCCGGTGAATGTGACCATGTCCACGGACGGGTGCGACGACAGCAGCTCACCGATGTCGGGTCCTCCCGTGACGAGGTTCAGCACGCCGGCTGGCACGCCCGCCTCCTCGGCGAGCCGCACGAACGCCAGCGTGCAGAGGGTGCCCCGCGGCGAAGGCAGGAGCACGACGGAGCACCCCGCGGCCAGCGCAGGGCCGACCTTCCAGGCGACCATGTTGATGGGGTAGTTGAACGGCGTGATGGCCGCGACGACGCCGATCGGCTCCCGCAACAGCACGCTCTCAGATCGGCATGGGCGGACCGCTCGGCGTCAGCTGCTCACGATAGCCACCGCGCGGTCCGGCGACGGCCCGCTCTGCTGCCCAGCGGAAGTTCACCACAGGGGTCGACGTCTGCAGCGTCCGGGCGAGCGAGATCGGCGAGCCGACCTCAGCCGTGATCAGTTGGGCGAGCTCCTCGTGGTGCTTCTCCATCAGGTCGGCGAGTCGTAGCAGCACCTCGGCACGCTCGTCGGGCGAACGGTGCCGCCAGACGCCGGCATCGAAGGACCTCCGTGCCGCATCGATCGCCGCTCCGGCCTGATCGAGACCGGTCCCGGCCCACGACGCGATCTCGACGCCGGCGCCCGGGCTGACGGACACGAACGGCTGCCCCGTGCCGACCAGCCAGGACCCGTCGACGTACGTCGTCATGGTGGCGTCGGGAAGGTCGGTCATGGCGTCTCCTCCGGAAGGTCCACCGTCAGGTCCAGCACGAGGCTCTGGAACGACTTGCCGTGTGGGTCGGCGCGCAGCGTCATCGAGACGCCACCACCCAGCGCTCGGTCGAGCACGAAGTTGAGGCCGTGCACGTGCGGCAGCTCGTAGCGCACGACCGTGCCCCCCACCAGCACTCCGAAGTGCTCGCGCACGCGGTCGGCGGTGATCTGCTCGACCAGCAGCGGGTAGTCGGCCGAGTCGTAGGTGAAGACACAGATGTTGCTGACATCGCCCTTGTCACCGGACCGACTGGCGGCGATCTCGCGCAGAGTGGTCACGACCCGACCTCCGTACGCACGGGCACCAGCGCGCGAGGGACGTATGCCGGCGTGACGCCGAGCGCCGGCACGACCGAGGTGACGTTGCCGCCGCCCCCAGCGGGCCCGAAGTACAGAAGCTCGGTCTCGTGAGCGGCCGTGCGGGCGATGTCGAGCGAGCGGGTGCGCACCGCGAGCCGCAGCCGCACCTCGCTCGGGTAGCCGCCGGGCATCCGGTCTCCGAAGAGGGAGTCCACGCCCTGCAGGTCGACGCGCATGTCGTCGATCTGCGACATCAGCGGTTCGAGTCGCCTGCGCACGATCTCCTCCGCGCGACGGGCGCGCTCGACGCACCCGGGTCCGCCGTACGACATCTCACCGGTGGCCTTCCAACCCTGGTCGACGCCGACGAGCACCTTGAGGGTGTCGGGCCAAACGCGACCGCGGGCACCGCTGATACGCACCCGATCGTTGCCGAGGTCCTCGACGCGGACGTCGGTGAAGTCGGCTGTTACGTCGGGGGTCAGGTAGGACGCCGGGTCGTGGATCTCGTAGTAGAGCTGCGTCTTCATCGTCATCGCGTCGACAGCGCCGCCGGTGCCAGGAAGCTTGGTGACGACGACGGAGCCGTCGGACACCTCGCCGATCGGGAACCCGAGGTTCCAGGGGTCGGCGACAACGCGGAAGGGCGGGTCCTCGTAGTTGCCACCGGTCGAATGCACGCCGCACTCGAGCAGGTGACCGACCATGGTGGCCTGCCCGACCCGGTCCCAGTCGTCGAGCGACCAGCCGAGCTCGTGGCAGATCGGACCGACAAAGAGCGACGGATCGGCGAGCCGGCCGCCGAGCACGATCTGCGCCTCCTGCTCGAGGCAGTCGACGATGCCGCCGGCACCGATGTACGCGTTCGCGGACACGAGTCGGTCGCCGAGCGCGCGGACGGTCGTGCCGAGCTCAGGGAGCGCTGCGTCGATCTCGTGCACTACGGCGCGGACGTCGTCGCCGTGGATGACGCCGATGCGGACGTCGGGGAGGCCCACCTCCTTGAGCGCACGGGCGAAGTCGTCGCGCGCCGCGTCGGGGTTGGCAGCACCGAAGTTGCCGACGACCCGACCGCCCGCCTCGAGGTAGCCCCGCAACAGCGGGACGAGGGCTGTGATCCGTCGGTCCTGGCCTGCCGACGGGTCCATCCGCCGACGCTGCTGAGCGAGCGCCATCGTGCGCTCGGCGAGGCAGTCGAAGCCGATGTAGGAGACGCGGCCGCTCTCGGCCATTGCGGTGACGGAGTCCAGGCGGTCATCGGCGTATGCCGACCCGGCACCCAAACTCAACAGGCCCGGCACCGAGGGTGCCACCGTCAGCCGACCTCGATCGCGAGCTCGGGGCAGCTGTCGGCCGCGAGTTCGGCGTCGTCCTCGCGGCCGGCGGGGACAGTCTCGTCCTTGACGTAGGCATTGCCGTCCTCCTCACGGGCGAAGAAGAGGTCAGGCGCGCTGATCCGGCACAGGCCGTGACCCTGGCAGCGTTCGTCGTCGACCTTGACCTGCATGGCTTCCTCCTACTGATGACCACTGGGAACTGATAAGAACGGCGGAGATACACAACTCCGACGAGCTGCTGGGAGTGTGCCTGCGCCGGGTGACGCGATTGACAGCGAGCGAATCGAGTATAACCATGATCACATTCAGCGGAAGAGCACCGAACACCCGCATCGAACCGCAGCACTGACTGAAGAGGTATCTCCATGACCGAGACCGCCGAGCGCACCGGCCGCTGCCCCGTCGTCCACTTCGACCACAACTCCCCGGAGCACTCGGCGGACCCGGTGGCCTCCTACCGCGCCCTGCGCAGCGAGAATCCGATCGCCTTCTCCGAGGCGTACGGCGGATACTGGATCCTGTCGGGCTACAAGCCGCTCTTCGAGGCGGCGCGTGACGATGCGACGTTCTCCTCGGAGCGCAACAGCTATGGCGGTGAGGGGTTGTCGGTGGTCATCCCCAAGACCCCTGCGCCGTTCCACATCCCGATCGAGATCGACCCGCCCAACTTCCGCAAGTGGCGCAAATTGATCAACCCGATCACCGCGCCGGCAGCCATCGACCGCATGGAGCGGATCGTCAAGCACTTCGTCACCGCCTTCATCGACGACATCATCGAGGTCGGTGCGGCCGACATGACCTCGGTCATCGGTGTGCCCGCGATCGTCACCGTCGACTGGCTCGGCCTGCCCGTCGAGCACTGGAAGCGCTACGCGTTCGCGTTCCACGCGCTGCTCGTCGCCGTGCCGGGCACGGACGAATACCACCAGGCCGTCGATGTCGATCTGCCGTTCCTCGCCGACATCACCCGCCGCGTCATCGCCGAGCGCACGGCGGACCCTCAGGACGACATCATCAGCTACCTGGTCCAGCAGCAGGTCGATGAGCGCCTCGTCACCTCCGACGAGGTCTTCGCGATCGTTGACCTGCTCCTGTCGGGCGGCGTCGGCACCACCGCCTCGTTGGTCAGCAACACCGTCGTCTGGTTGCACGCGAACCCCGAGGTCCGCGACGACCTGCGCGACCATCCCGAGAAGATGGACCGCGCGATCGAGGAGTTCCTGCGCTTCTTCTCCCCGACACAGGGCCTGGCTCGCACGGTCACGCACGACACCGAGTTCGAGGGCTGCCCGATGAAGCAAGGCGACCGCGTCCTGCTCGCCTGGGCGTCGGCCAACCGTGACCCCGAGCTGTTCGAGGACCCCGACGTGGTCGACATCGAGCGCTGGCCCAACCGGCACATGGCCTTCGGCATCGGCGTGCACCGCTGCGCCGGCTCCCACCTCGGGCGCGCGATGGCCAAGGAGCTGCTCACCCAGATCCTCAACCGGATGGGCGACTACGTCGTCGACGTCGACAAGCTGGAGCCTTACCCGCACCAGGGCACCAACAACGGCTGGCAGTCGATCCCGGCGACCTTCACACCGGGCAAGCGAATCCTGCCTCCGGGTACGACCCCCGCCGACGAGCCGTCCACCTGACATGTCGTCCTCGGACGAGTACGACGTCGTCGTCCTCGGCACGGGTGCGGCCGGCCTGACGGCGGCCTTGGCCGCTGCCCACGCGGGTGCTCGTGTCGGCCTGTTCGAGAAGGGCGACAAGGTAGGCGGCACGACCGCACTGTCGAGCGCGGTCGTGTGGCTGCCCGACAACCGCTACGCCCGGGAGGCCGGCGTCGAGGACTCCCGGCAGGAAGGGCTGGACTACCTGGCTTCGCTTTCGCACGGGATGATCAGGACCGAGATGGCCGAGTCCTTCGTCGACAGCGCTGGCGATCTGCTCGACTGGCTCGAGGCCGAGACCCCAGCGCACTTCCAGCTCGTGCCCGGCTTCCCCGACTACCACCCCGAGCACCCGGGTGGCAAGCCCGGCGGCGGCCGCTCGATCGAGCCGAAGCTGTTCTCCTTCCACGACATCCCAGGCTGGTCGGAACGGGTCGTCGGAACGGTCCGGCGCATGAACGTCACCGACACGCCGACCGGTGGCGGCACCGGGGTCGTCGACCCCGACGAGATCGCCCGTCGCGAGCAGGCCGGGCTCGAGGGCCTCGGCCGCGCTCTGGTCGGCAGCCTGCTCGCGGGTTGCCTCGAGAAGGGCGTCACGCCCGTGGTCTCGACCGCCGCCGCCCGGCTGGTCATGTCCACCGACGGCGCCGTCACCGGCGTCGAGGTCTCCGGCCTCTCCGGCACCCACACCGTGCGGACCAAGGCGGTCATCATCGCCACCGGTGGTTTCGAGTACGACGAAGAGCTGGTCCGCGCGTTCCTCCGCGGACCGATGGAGCTGCCTGCTGGCGTACCGACCAACACCGGTGACGGCCTGAAGATGGCCATGCGCATCGGTGCGCAGCTCGGCAACATGCGCGAGGCC
Organism: uncultured Actinomycetota bacterium; assembly: GCA_963806925.1. Lineage (GTDB taxonomy): Bacteria > Actinomycetota > Actinomycetes > Propionibacteriales > Nocardioidaceae > Nocardioides. Next base: position 188,446 of record CAWEAI010000006.1, read on the forward strand.
TGGTGGGTCCCGGTCATCAGGCTGCCGGGCGAGCGCCCCGGTGGTGGCAACAACGTCTACCTCGTGTTGCGCGAGCGCACACTGCCGGGCTCGATCATCGTCAACTCCCGTGGCCAGCGCTTCACCAACGAGGCGGCCAACTACAACGCCCTCGGCGGAGCGCTTCACGCCTTCGACCCGACCAGCTTCCGTTACGTCAACCTGCCCTGCTGGCTGGTCTTCGACGAGGACTTCGTACAGCGGCACGGCTGTTTCGGCAACGCCCCCGGCGCCCCGGTGCCCGACTTCATCCAGCGCGCCGACTCGCTCGTGGATCTCGCCGAGGCCATCGGCATACCGGCCCATGAGCTCGACGAGACCGTCCAGCACTTCAACGAGCTCGTTCGCTCCGGCCACGACGACGACTTCGGGCGAGGTGGCAGTGCGTACGACGGCTGGTGCGGCGACCGCGCCCGCTACCCCGGCCCCGAAGCCACTCTCGGCCCGCTGACCACTGGCCCCTACTACGCCGTCGAGCTTCACAGCTCCACCCTCGGGACCAAGGGCGGCCCCCTCACTACCGTCGACGGAGAGGTCCTGGACGTCGACAGCGTCGTGATCCCCGGCCTCTACGCCGCTGGCAACGCGATGGCGGGCCCGACCGGCATGGTCTACGGCGGTGCGGGCGGCACTCTCGGGCCGGCGATGGTCTTCGGCTACCGCGCCGGCCGGGCAGCCGCTACCCGCTGAGGTCCGGGACTCACGACGAACGGGAACTCGGCGCACCGGTCGGCCGCGGTGTCCATGCGGCGGACCGTGGGGCCGTCGTCGGGCAGCTCGTTTGACGGCCGCCCACGGCGCACGTCGTCCGGGTCATCTGGTTGCCTGGCGCGCCCGCGGTGATGGGCGGCTTTCTCCTCGGGCGTCGCCGACCTTGCCAACTGCGACCGAAGTACTGATAATCATATGCATAGTTCTAGGAGCGGAACCATCATGACCAATACGTCGACCACCTCCACCATCGCCGTCGTCGGCGCCGGTCTGGCCGGTCTCCGCGTCTGCGAACGCCTACGCGGGGCGGGCCACACTGGCCGCATCATCGCGATCGGCGACGAGCCGCACGCGCCGTACAACCGCCCGCCCCTTTCCAAGGAGGTGCTTCGCGGGACGATGCCGCACGACAAGCTGCCGTTCCGTCAGCGGTCCAGCACCGATGACGTCGAGTGGCGGCTGGGCACCCGCGTGAGCGGGGTCGATCTCGACGGGCACACCCTCGCCCTGGCTGATGGCAAGACGATCGAGTACGACGGGCTGGTCGTCGCCACGGGCGTCCGCGCCAGGCGTCTCGGCCTTGACGCCGACCTTGCCTGGCGCCACACCATCCGTACCCTCGAGGACGCAACCCGGCTCGCCCCCAAGCTTCGCCCCGGCGCCCGCGTGGTCGTCATCGGCGCCGGCTTCATCGGTTGCGAGGTCGCTGCCACGGCCGCCACGCTCGCCTGCGACGTCACTGTCGTCGAACCGCTTTCGACGCCGCTCGAACGCCCGGTCGGCATCTTGGTCGGCCGCGAGGTGCAGCGTCGCCACGAGGCACGGGGCGTCCGGTTCGCACTGGGGCGCACCGTCAGCGCGATCGAGGACGCGGGGGAGCACATCGAGGTCGTGCTCGACAGCGGCGCCCGCGTGCCGGCGGACGTCGTCGTCGAGGCCGTCGGCTCCTCCGCCAATGTCGAGTGGCTCGACGGCCAGGGTCTCGACCTGCGCAACGGAGTCCTGTGCGACACCGACCTGCACCCACTGCGTGACGGCATGCCGATGCCCGCCGTGGTCGTCGTCGGCGACGTGGCACGATTCCCGATCGCCGGCTTCTCCGAAGAGCCGGTCCGCGTCGAGCACTGGACGATGCCGACGGACATGGCGGCGCACGCGGCCGCCTCGCTGCTCGCCGGGTTGTCGGGCGAGGGCGCGCCCGTCGGGTTCGCCCCGCTCCCGACGTTCTGGAGCGAGCAGTACGGCGTGCGATTGCAGTCGTTCGGCATGCCCCATCTCGGGCTGTCCGACGTGCGGGTCCTCGACGGAGAGCTCTGCGGCGACGCGGCGGTCGGGTTCCACCGCGAGGGTGTGCTCGTCGGCGTCGTGCTGCTCGGGATGGGCAGACGCATGCTCGAGTTCCGCTCCGCGATCGTCGAGTCCGCGACCCCGAGACTCGAACCGACGGCGTCGTGACGTCATCGCCGGTACCGCCCCCGGCACCGGCGACGACGTCCGCGAAGACCGAGCCCGACCGCACCACCCGGGGCCTTCCGGCCTGGGTCATCGTGGTGATGGTGGCCGTGATCGGCCTCAATCTGCGCGCCAGCATGGGATCGATCCCGCCATTGCTCGAGGACATCAACGTCGACCTACGGCTCAACAGCACCGCGTCGGGCCTGCTCACCTCGCTGGCCATCGTGTTCATGGGGCTGTGCTCGCCCGTGGGGCAGAAGCTCGGTGCCCGCTGGGGCGCCGAGCGTGCGATGGGCTGGCTGATGCTCCTCCTGGGTGCCGCGGGCCTGGTCCGACTGCTGCCGTGGGGGCCGGCCGTGCTGTTCGTCTCGGTCGCCGCGGCTGGAGCAGCGATGGGTGGAGCGTCCGCCCTGATGCCGTCCCTGATCGGCCACCACCTCCCCCGGATCCGGGGCTTCACCACCGGCATCTACTCCGCCGGGCTGGCGATCGGCGTCGCGATCGCGGCCGGGACGACCGTGCCTCTGGAGCACCTCCTAGGAGGCTGGCGCGCGTCGCTGGCGACGTGGGGTGCGATCGCCACGGCAACGGCGGTGGGCTGGATGCTCTTGAGCGGTCGCCTGCGGGCGTCGACCGCCGGCACGCCCGACCCGGCCGTCCGCGTCGATCACCGGATGCCGTGGCGCTCGCGGACGGCCTGGCTCGTCACCCTCTTCACGACCTCGCAGATGATCATCGGCTTCAGCGGGCTGGCCTGGATCACCCCCTTCTACGCGTCACTGGGCAAGACCAGCCAGGAGGCCGCCAACCTCTTCGTGCTCTTCCAGGTCATCCAGCTCGCGACGATGCTGACCCTCCCGGCACTGACCGACCACACACGCGACCGCAGGCCGTTGCTGGCCTTCGTGGTCAGCTCGACGATCGTGGGCATCACCATGCTCCTGTATGACCCGATCGGGCTGGCGATCCCGTCGATGATGCTCTTCGGCGCCGGCGTGGGAGGCGGCTCCACCTTGGGGCTGGTGCTCATCGTCGATGCGACGACGACCCAGGCCGACGGGGCCCGGCTGGGCGCGATGGTCTTCCTGGTCGCCTTCCTCGCCGGTGCCCTCGGGCCGATCGTGCTCGGCGTCCTGCGCGACCTGACCGGGAGTCTCGCGGCGGGCTACGCCGTCATGCTGGGACTGTCGGTCCTCATGCTCGTCGCCATCGTCGCCTACGTCCCCGGGCGCACGATCCACGACGACTGAGCCCGCGCGTTGGCACTCGTTGCCAGAGGGCGCTCACAGGTAGGTCTGCAACCACGCCGAACCTGAGGGCGCATAGAGCGCTTCGGGCCAGTCCGAGGGCCGGCGGTCGCCATACGCCCGCATGCTGTCCGCCGCGCCGAAGCCGTCGGCGTATTCGCTCGAGGGCAGGTAGTACATGTAGGACATCAGTCGCGCGGAGAACTTCCAGGCACCACCTTCGCGACGGTAGTCGTCCTTGTAGCGCAGTGCCACCTGCATCCCGACGCCGTTGCGCTGGACTTCGGCATGGCCGGCGAGCAGGCCGTACGCCGAGTGGGGGTCGTCGTCGCGGAACTTCACGACATGCCCGTGCGAGTAGTGGTTCGTCGGGCCCAGCGCCGCGAAGCGACCGAGGTAGGTCTCGACGATGTTCGCCATACCGGCGGCCTGGAAGACGCCGTCCTGCGAGTCGAGGGTGGCGTCCTCGGTGAAGATCTGCCGGATCCCGGCCTCGTCGCGCTCGTCCATCACGAAGCCGTAGAGGATGCCGAGTTCCTTGATCGCCTGCCGATCCTCCACGCGCTGGAGGCGCTGCTCGATCGTCAATGAATTGGTGGTGGGGCTGGTCATCGCGTCACCTCGCGTGCTGGTCGGGTCCCGTGTCCGGGCGACTTGACCCGTGACTCAGGTCACCATACCTTGTAACCATTATCAGCAATAGGGGGTTCCCATGACGTCCAATCTCGGCCCCAGGCCCGTCCAGGAGATCAGCCGCGTGGTGATCCGCTTCGCGGGCGACTCCGGCGACGGCATGCAGCTGACCGGCGACCGGTTCACGCAGGAGGCCGCGGTCTTCGGCAACGACCTGTCGACGCTGCCCAACTTCCCCGCGGAGATCCGCGCTCCCCAGGGCACGATGGCCGGGGTCAGCAGCTTCCAGCTGCACTTCGCTGACCACGACATCCTCACACCCGGGGACCGGCCCGATGTGCTGGTGGCGATGAACCCGGCCGCCCTCAAGGCCAACGTCGGTGACCTACGCCCGGGGGCGACCCTGATCGTCGACACCCACGACTTCACCACGCGCAACCTCGCCAAGCTCGGCTATGCCACCAACCCCCTCGAGGACGACTCGCTCGCGGCGCTGGCCTTGCACGCGCTCGACCTGACCGGCATGACGATCGCGTCGGTCAAGCAGTTCGGGCTGTCCCGCAAGGACGCCGCCCGCGCCAAGAACATGTTCGCGCTCGGCCTGGTCTCGTGGCTCTACGGCCGCGATGTGACAGGCACCATCGCCTACCTCGACGCCAAGTTCGGCTCCCGGCCCGACGTCCGCGACGCGAACGTTGCGGCCCTCAACACCGGGTGGAACTTCGGCGAGACGACCGAGACCTTCGCCGTGTCCTACACGGTGAAGCCGGCCGCCGCGGACGCCGGTCGCTATCGCAACGTCACCGGCAACACGGCGCTGTCCTACGGCCTGGTCACGGCTGGTCGGCTCTCCGGCCTACCCGTCTTCCTCGGCGCCTACCCGATCACCCCGGCCTCCGACATCCTGCACGAGCTCAGCAAGCTCAAGAACTTCGGCGTCACGACGTTCCAGGCGGAGGACGAGATCGCAGGCATCGGGGCCGCGCTCGGGGCGTCGTACGGCGGTCACCTCGGCGTGACGACCACCTCCGGCCCGGGCGTGGCGCTCAAAGCCGAGACCGTCGGCCTCGCCGTGATGCTCGAGCTGCCACTCGTGGTCGTGGACGTGCAGCGAGGCGGGCCCTCGACCGGGCTGCCGACCAAGACCGAGCAATCCGACCTGCTCCAGGCGATGTACGGCCGCAACGGCGAGGCGCCCCTGCCTGTGGTCGCTCCCCAGTCGCCGGCCGACTGCTTCGACGCAGCGATCGAGGCGGCCCGGATCGCCGTCACCTACCGGACCCCGGTCATGCTGCTCTCCGACGGCTACCTCGCCAACGGATCCGAGCCGTGGCGGTTGCCGACGGTCGCCGACCTGCCGTTGATCGAGCCGGAATTCGCCTCGCTCCCCGAGGACGGGCAACCCTTCCTGCCCTACGCCCGGGACCCGGACACCCTGGCCCGCCCGTGGGCGCCGCCTGGCGTGCCGGGCCTCGAGCACCGGATCGGCGGCATCGAGAAGCAGAACCTGACCGGGGTCATCTCCTACGACCCCGACAATCACGACCTGATGGTGCGGGTCCGTCAGGCCAAGGTCGACGCGGTCGCCGCCTCGATCCCGGACCTCGTGGTCGACGACCCGTCGGACAGGGCGCGGCTCCTCGTCATCGGGTGGGGATCCACCTACGGCCCGATCGGGGCCGGCTGCCGTCGAATCCGCAAGGGCGGCCAGGACGTCGCGCAGGTGCACCTGCGCCACATCAACCCGTTCCCGCGCAACCTCGGCGCGATCCTGGCGGCGTACGACCGCGTGGTCTGTCCGGAGATGAACCTCGGCCAGCTCGCCACGCTGCTGCGCGACCGCTTCCTCGTCGACGTGCAGCGGCTAACGACGGTCCGCGGGATGCCGTTCGGGGCCGAGCAGCTCGAGCACGAGTTCCGCAGCCATCTCGCACTCCTCGAGCCATCGCTCGATCCAGCCCTCCCGGAGGACCTCCGATGACGACCGTCGACCTGCCCACCCCGCTGCTCGGCAACTCACTGGTGCCGTCCGCTGACGAGCCCCAGACCGGCAAGGAATTCACGTCGGACCAAGAGGTGCGGTGGTGTCCGGGCTGCGGCGACTACGCCGTCCTGAAGGCCGTGCAGGGCTTCCTGCCCGACCTGGGACTGCGCCGGGAGAACATCACCTTCGTCTCGGGCATCGGCTGCTCGTCGCGCTTCCCCTACTACCTCGACACATACGGGATGCACTCGATCCACGGCAGGGCGCCGGCGATCGCCACCGGCTTGGCCACCGCACGACCCGACCTGAGCGTCTGGGTCGTCACCGGCGACGGCGATGCCCTGTCGATCGGCGGCAACCACCTGATCCACGCCATGCGCCGCAACGTCAACATCACCATCCTGCTGTTCAACAACCGGATCTACGGCTTGACCAAGGGGCAGTACTCCCCCACCTCCGAGGTCGGGAAGGTCACCAAGTCGACCCCGATGGGCTCGGTGGACCACCCGTTCAACCCCGTGTCCTTGGCGCTGGGGGCGGAGGCGACGTTCGTGGCTCGCACCATCGACTCCGACCGCTCCCACCTCCGATCAGTTCTGTCGGCGGCGGCCGCCCATCGGGGGACGGCCCTGGTGGAGATCTTCCAGAACTGTCCGATCTTCAACGACGGTGCCTTTGACGAGCTGAAGGACCGCGAGGCCGAGAGCATCGTGCCGCTGACCCACGGCGAGCCGGTGCGGTTCGGCGCAGGGGGGCGCCTCGGCGTCTTCCGCAATGCCGACGGCTCGGTGCGCGTCGACGACGTCACGCCGGCGAACGAGGCCGCCGTCGTGATACACGACGAGCGGGCCGACGACCCGACCGCGGCCTTCGCGCTGAGTCGACTGACCGACTCGGACGCGTTGTCCCGGGCCCCGATCGGGGTCTTCAGGGCCGTCTCCCGACCGACATACGACGACCTTGCGCGCGAGCAATCGTCCAGTGCGTATGCCGAACGCGGCACTGGCGACCTGCAGGCGCTGGTCGACGGCAAGGACACCTGGACGGTGGGAGCCGTGACGGCCGGACCCGGGGTCGGGGCGGCCAGGTGAACCCGGACCGGTCCGATACGCCCACCCCGCACCAGGTGCGCCGAGCCGTGGCGCGCGCCGAGCGCGGGGCGGCCCTCGACGTGCCCGAGGCCACGGCACTGCTCGCCGCGGCGGGACCCGAACTGGACCGGCTGACCTCAGCCGCCGCACGGGTGCGGGACGCCGGACTGGTCGCTGCCGGCCGCCCGGGCGTGGTGACGTACTCCCCCAAGGTCTTCATCCCGATCACCCGGCTGTGCCGCGACAAGTGCCACTACTGCACGTTCGTCGAGACTCCCGGCCATGCCCAGCGCGCCGGCCGAGCTCCCTACCTCTCCCCCGACGAGATCGTCGCGATTGCCGCTCAGGGGGCCGCTCTCGGGTGCCTGGAGGCTCTCTTCACCCTCGGTGACCGGCCAGAGGACCGCTGGCGCGAGGCGAGGGTGTGGCTGGACGAGCAGGGCTACGACTCGACCCTCGACTACGTCCGCGCGATGGCAATCCGGGTGCTCGAGGAGACGGGCCTGCTCCCCCATCTCAACCCCGGCGTGATGTCGTGGGAAGAGATGAACCGCCTCAAGGCGGTGTCGCCCTCGATGGGAATGATGCTCGAGACGACGTCGAGGCGGTTGTTCGAGACGCGTGGTGAAGCACACTTCGGCTCCCCCGACAAGGACCCCGCGGTCCGCCTGCGGGTACTGGAGGACGCCGGCCGTCTCTCGATCCCGTTCACCACCGGCCTGCTCGTCGGCATCGGAGAGACGCTCACCGAGCGCGCCGAGACGATCTTCGCGCTCCGCGCGACCGCGCGGGCCTACGGCGCGGTGCAGGAGGTCATCGTGCAGAACTTCCGGGCCAAGCCCGACACCGCCATGCGGCACGTCGACGACCTCGGCCTGGACGAGCTTCGCGCGGCTATCGCGGTGACCCGCCTCGTCCTCGGCCCGAAGGCGAGGGTCCAGGCACCGCCCAACCTCGTCGACCACGCCGCGGGTTCCGCCGAGTGCCGGGCCCTCCTCGACGCCGGCGTCGACGACTGGGGCGGCGTGTCGCCACTCACCCCCGACCACGTCAACCCCGAGCGCCCGTGGCCCTCGCTCGAGCGGCTCCGCTCGATCACGGCGGAGTGCGGCCTCGACCTGCAGGCACGGTTGACCGTTCACCCGGAGTATGTCCGGCGCGGCGAGCCCTGGCTCGACCCGCGCATCTCGGGTCACGTCGCCGCCCTCGCCACCGAGGACGGAATGGCGCGGCCCGGCGTGCGACCCACGGGACTGCCGTGGCAGGAGCCCGACGGCGGCTTGGCGGCACTGCAGACCGGCACCGGGCGTACAGACCTCCATGCGACCATCGACGACGCCGGCCCTGCAGGCGGGCGCACCGATGACCGCCGTTCGGATTTCTCCGACGTGTACGGCGACTGGGAGTCCGTCAAGGACGCGGCCGCCACGACCTCGCTGGTCGATGGCGCTCCCGCGGTCCTGCACGCCGAGGGTCGCGTGGCGATGGCCGCGGCCGAGGCCGACCCGGGCAACCTCTCGGACGAGCACGCCCTGACGCTGATGACCGCCGAGGGTCCGCTGCTGGACGAGGTGGTGCGGCTGGCCGACGAGCTGCGTCGTGAGGCGGTCGGAGACGAGGTCACCTACGTCGTCAACAGGAACATCAACTTCACCAACGTCTGCTATGTCGGCTGCCGCTTCTGCGCCTTCGCACAACGCCGCACCGACGCCGACGCATATTCACTGTCCTACGACGACGTCGCCGACCGGGCGCAGGAAGCCTGGGAGCTCGGCGCGACCGAGGTGTGCATGCAGGGAGGGATCGACCCCGAGCTGCCCTCGACGGCCTACTTCGACCTGGTTGCGGCCGTGAAACAGCGCGTCCCCGAGATGCACGTGCACGCCTTCTCCCCGATGGAGATCGTCAACGGGACTGCGCGCACCGGACTGTCGATCGAGGACTTCTTGATCAAGGCCCGTGAGGCCGGCCTAGGCTCGCTGCCCGGCACAGCCGCTGAGATCCTCGACGACGAGGTCCGCTGGGTTCTCACCAAGGGCAAACTTCCCGCCCGGACCTGGATCGAGATCGTCTCGACCGCCCACCGCTTGGGCGTCCCGACGACCAGCACGATGATGTACGGCCACGTTGACAACCCCCGGCACTGGGTCGGCCACCTCCGGGTCCTCTCCCGGATCCAGGATGACACCGGTGGCTTCACCGAGTTTGTGCCGCTGCCGTTCGTGCACACCTCGGCCCCGATCTACCTCGCGGGCGTCGCCCGTCCCGGCCCCACCATGCGCGACAACCTCGCCGTGCACGCGATGGCCCGCATCCTGCTGCACGGCCGGATCCGCAACATCCAGACGTCCTGGGTCAAGCTCGGTGTCGACGGCACCCGCGCCATGCTCGCCGCCGGCGCCAACGACCTCGGCGGGACCCTGATGGAGGAGACCATCTCCCGGATGGCCGGCTCCGAGCACGGCTCCGCGAAGACGGTCGCCGAGCTCGGCGAGATCGGCGCGGGCATCGACCGCCCGGTTCGCGAACGCACCACGACCTACGGCAAGCGCACGTCGTGACACATCCACTTATCCTGGTGCCCGTGAAGCGGCTCACGCTGGCGAAGTCACGCGTCGCCGTCACCTCTCGCCGCCGGCAGATGGTAGCGCTGCGACTCGTCGAGCACACCCTGCGCACCGTCGCGGCCTGCGTCGGCGGCGACTCGATGGTGGTGGTCACGGCCGATCCAAGCGTTCGCCGCTTGACCGTAGGGCTCGGAGGCCGGGTGATCTGCGATACCCACCTGGACCTTAATTCGGCATTGGACCATGCCCTAAGAGAGCTGTCCGGCTCGGACCCCCTCCGAGCGGTGCTGGTGCTCGTGTCAGACCTCCCGCGCCTGAACCAGGACGACCTCGCAGAAGTGGTACACCACGTCTCGAGAGCCGCCAGCCCTCAGCACGTGGCCGATCTGACCGAGTGTGGGACGACGGCAGTCTCTATCCGCCCGGGCCAGCAGTCGCCGATGCTGTTCGGCCCGCAGTCCGCGCAGCGTTTTCTCGCAGCTGGCTGGGAATCCCTTCGCCACGCACCGGTCAGCGTCCGCGCCGACCTCGACACGATCCAGGACCTTCACGAGCTCGGCCTGCCCGCCGAGCGGCTGTTGGAGGGCACAACCAAAGGAAAGATTTGATGGAATACCGCATCGCAGTGATCGGCGGCACCGGAGCGTAGGGCAAGGGTCTGGGCTATCGATTCGACAAGCACGGGCATGGCGTCATCCTGGGCTCGCGAGCAGCAGAGAAGGCACGAACGGTCGCGGCCGAAGTGACCGAGCGGCTCGCGGGCGTGTCCGCCGCTGGAACGGTGACTGGCCTGGCGAATGCGGATGCGGTGGCGTCTGCCGACGTGGTGGTCCCCGCGGTGCCCTACGACGGTCATGACGAACTGGTCGCCAGCCTCCTTCTATCCGGCAAGACCGTGATCTCCTGCGTGAACCCGCTGGCCTTCGACAAGCGCGGCGCGTTCGGGAGGGTCGTCGACGCCGGAGAGGGTTCGGCGGCCGAGTCGGCCCAGAGGATGGCCCCCGAGGCCACCGTGGTCGGCGCCTTCCACAATGTGTCCGCGGTTCTGTTGTGGGGTGAGCATGACTACCTCGACGAGGACGTCCTGGTCGTCGGCGACGTGGTGGAGGCCAAGCAGGTCGCGATGGACCTCGCCGTGTCGATCACCAGCCGGGTCGGCATCGACGCCGGCAAACTACGGCTCGCACGCCAGTTGGAGCCGCTGACCGCGGTCCTAATCTCGATCAACCGCAAAAGACAAAGCGCACTCCGGCATCCGTGTCACCGGTCTTCCGTAGAGCATTCCAAGCACTGGCCCGCTCCGCCGAGTCTGACTGCTACCAGTTGACATCATCAACGATCTTGCAAATGGACGAACGGGGATGGGCAACTGTCGACGCTGGGTGCGGAGTCTCGTGGATCGAGGCGTCCGTCGTCACCAGGTGTCGGTCGAGTGATCGTTGACGGCGTACCGGTGGCGATCGAGCGTGGTGTATAGGCTCGCCGATCCGAGCGACCGCGGACTCACTCATCCCGACCTCGGCAACCATCGACCGCGTCGACCATTTCGGGGCGTTCGTCGGAGCGTTCCATCGTGTTGACGATCACTGCCTCGACTTGGTCGTGGGCGATTCGAGCCGTGGTCAGCCCGGCCCGGCTCGTCCGACGGCACGGACGAGCTCCGGGACATATACCTTGACGTCTGGGCCATCGCGTGGTCCAGGTCCACCGCAACTTCATCTGTAGGATCACTATCCAAGTTCGCCCCGTGACTGCAGCGGTCGCTCCCCTAGGAACACCGCACTTTCCGTGGCGGTGCTAACGGCGCCGGATCAGTAACTTGAA